>CAZAZQ010000008.1:0-150563 GCA_964489705.1 uncultured Ignavibacteriales bacterium | reverse complement strand
ATGCCGCTGTAAGGCGGATTACCGAGAATTACCAGCACCGGCTGTTCTTTTTTGACCTTGCCTGCCAGGTGGCTTTCTTCGCTCAAGGATGCAAGCCCCGGCATGGCAACCTGCTGGATTTCCTCCATCTCAAGGGTGTTGGTCAGGTAGAGCTTAAAGCGTTCGTCATCAGCCATTTTATAGCCGAGCTCTTCAAAAATAAACCCAATCTTTAAGTGACCGATGGCATACGGTGCCATCATCAGTTCAAAGGCGTAAAAATTGGCGAGTATGTGTTTTTTAATCCATTGATGCAAAGCGCCTGCGCCGTATTTTCCTTGAAATTCATCGGCTGCCAGCCGAATCGCTTCTGCCGGGAATGTCAGCGTGCCGCCCGCCGGATCAAGCAGTTTTACTTCTTCACTGGCAAGACCATCCGCCAGACCAAAATGGGATTTTAAGATAGAATGAATAGAACGGACAATATAACCAACCACAGGCTCAGGCGTGTAATACACGCCGCGCCTTTCACGGATCTCGGGATCGTAAGTTGCCAGAAAAGTTTCATAAAAATGAACGATCGGATCGCGTCCCTTGCCGGTGCGGCGATATTCATGCAGGATTTTATTTACGTCGGCGACGCTTAAAATTTCGGCGATGTCATCCACAATAATTTGCAAAGACTTGGGCGGTTCTTCGAGCGATATGTAGCGGAATACGTCGCGCAAAATGCCGATTGTATGGGGAATGTAATCAAAAGCCAGTTTACGATTAAATTCGCCGTTTGCTCTTGTCCTGGCGGCAAACAGACCATACGTAATGGTCTGCGCATAAAGATCGGCGAATTGTTCTTCGGTTAAGGTTCCGATGAGATATTTTTTGAAGGCTTCAAAAAAGCCCATAATTTGTTTACGACCTTTGCCGCCGTTTTTTTCCATTTCAACGGCAATCACTTCGTCGCGCAAAAAACGGGTGCGTTTGGCTAATTCAATCGCCAACGAACTTGCGGTTTGAACTCTGGGTAATGAAAAAGAAAAGAACCGGTCAAAGAGCTCTTTGAATTCGTCGATGTTCTCAAGCGGCGGCGGAGTTTTTAATTTTCGGGCGAGTGTGGGACGTCCGATCATTGCTTGGGCGACACGCTGTCCGTCACGATAAAGCCGAAATTCATAAAAATTCGTCAGGATGACATTGGGGAAGGTGGACAAATAGCGCTCCAACTGTTCACTACCTTCGATGTTATTCAGATTTGTGACGGAAGGGTCTTTGGCTTCGATATAACCGGTAATATGATTTTTCCCATCCCAGATACGAAAGTCGGGATTTCCCGCTTCGGTTTTTTTGGGTAGGATGGTGATATCTATGTTTTTGATCTGCCGGATTTCCGCATACCGTCTGATTAAATCATCCAGATGTTTGTAATAACTTTCTTCCCGGGCATCGCCGTGCTTTGAAGTGTCAATGAGATTTTTCAGATATTGTTCAAGTAGTTTTCTCACCAATCAGAACCCTTTATTGCGGAACTTTGTTGTTGGCTTTATTTGCCTCATAAAATACAAATTATGTCAGATGAAAACCACCGGTTTTCTCTCCGAGCTGAGAGCTTTTCTTTCGAGGGACGGGTTGAAAATTTTCCGGCAGAAAACAAATTATTCCGGCACATGTATCGGCGACGTATCTTCCTACCATAGTAGAACTTTCCCTCATCGCTAAAGCAACCCCCCGGTTTTCCTCCTTCAGTTTTCGCTTTTCGTGCGTAAGGGGCGAATGTCCACCAGCGAGGTCCATGCTTGAGTGTCTTGCTTGGCAAGGAAAACCGCCGCTTCCGCTACCTGCCGGACCGTCAAACGCGGCTTGTCCTTCGGAGAAGGTTTCAAATCCTCGGACAAATGGGACATAAACCCGGTTGCCGTAGAGCCGGGCATAAGCACCGAGACCTTGATGTTGTCATTGCGGACTTCCCCCGCCACCGCTTCGCTCATAATATTTACCGCCGCTTTCGAGGCGCAATAGACCGCCATCCCCGGCACCCCTTGTTTGCTCGCCATTGACGAAACATTGATGATATGCCCGCCGCCTTGTTTTTTCATTCGAGGCAGCAGCTCCTGAAAAGAATGGAAGACCGCTTTTACGTTGGTGTCGAAGGTGAGACGATATTCTTCCTCGGTAGTCAAGCTGATATCTTTGCGCACTCCGACGGCAGCGTTGTTGATGAAGATGTCGATGACACCGAACTTCTCATATGCAGTGTCGACCACTTTCTTCATCCCGTCGGCGCTCGTCAAATCGGCAATGACGATAATCCGCTCCGTCTCCGGCAATGGAAGTGAGGCGACGACGTCGTTCAGAGCCTTCTCATTGCGTCCGCACAAGACCAGCTTTGCCTTCTCAGCGGCAAACTGACGCGCCATCTCCGCTCCGATGCCGCGTGAGGCGCCGGTAATCACCACGACCAAACCATCCAATGCCCGCATCTTTTCTCTCTCCACCAAACGCCCGTGCGCCGACAGACGGCTAAAACTTCCGACTGCCGCGCTGGGTTAGCTCCTCTCCTTTCGCACACAGAGGACATGCCTCCGGTTCCCAACTTTCCGCTTTCACCGTCGCCAGAGCGATAAAAGGATAATCGAAACGCACCTGCCCGTTGGAGCGATCCAGCATCTCGGCGATGCCGACGATCTTGGCGTCATAGCTTTCCACCAAAGTGATGACCTCTCGAATGGAATGCCCCGTCGTCAGTACATCGTCGACGATTGCCACCGGCTGCCCCGGCTTGAGGGAGAAACCGCGCTTGAAAATGCGTCCCGTCTCTCCCGGTTCGGCGTACATGGCTTCAATTCCCAGATACCGCGCCACATCGTACGCGATAATAATGCCGCCGGTGGTCGGACCGACAATGACTTCAGGGTGATATGGCTCCAACTGCCGCGCCATTTCTTCGCAGATTCTCGTGCACAGAGCCGGCTGCTTCAGCAGGGTAAATTTCTCATAGTAGACATCGGAATGACGCCCGGAGGTAAGTTTGAAATGACCTCGCAAAAGCGCTCCGGATTCCTGAAACAGGGTCAGCAACTCGTCTTGATTCATGGTTCCTCCGAAAAAACCGCTACCGCCGCCGCATAGTTCTTCTCGTGAGTAATGGAGAGGAAACATTTCGCTCCTCCAGTATGCCGCTCTATCTCCGGCGGCAGCGTCAGGGTGGGGATACCGGCGGCGTCGGGAAGAATTTGAATATCATGGTACGGCGGGCGTTCCTGCAAGTAGGCACCCAAGGCTTTAATCACCGCTTCCTTGGCGGCGAAGCGACCGGCAAAAAAAGCCGCTTTGTCTTGACGGCGCTCATAGAGCTCCCGCTCCTTCTCACTCAAAATACGGTGGAGAAAACGCTCCCCGTACTCTTGCAGGTCCCGCTCTATCCGAGCGATTTCGACCAAGTCCAACCCGACCGCACGTACCATCTTTGACTCCCAGAATTTTTACTCGCTATGATAACACACTATCCCGCGTGGGGCAAGGAACGGGATTGTTTTCTCGGAAAATCGGCAAAGAAAAAAGGGCCGGAAGGGAAAGTTCCGACCCTGAAAATTCCAATGTAAAAACCGTTCAGTCGTTTTCCAAGCCGGTGGTGAAAAACCGGCGCATCTGCTGCAACACCTTGTAGACTTCGATCCGCTCTTCATCCGTGACGTTGTTGTCCTTTTTACTTTTCGCCTGGGTAATGAGAAGGGTGCGTTCGATTTGCTGCATGAAATCCGGTCGTTGGGGATGAATGACGGAGGTGGATTCGTACATGAGGGGAATGGTCTTGGCGACCGCCGAACCGAAAAAAGACGAATCGAAAGCGCTGTAGAATTGATCCGGCATCGGCAGCAAGAAGGTTACGAACGTCAAAAAGCCGACCGCCATCCAGCCGCGGAGAAAACCGACCAAGGCGCCGCCCATTTGATCCTTCCTGCCGGTGCGTTTCAAATCGGCAACCTTGTAGAAGAGGATGCCGACGAGCTTGAACCCGGCGTAACTTATCGCCAAAAGAATAACGAAAGAAAGGAACGCCGAGACCAAGGGGGAACCTCCCAACTGCTCGTACACCCAGACGGCGAAGTTGTCGACGTAATTGACGGCAAAAATTATCGCCACGAAAAAGACAATGAACGCCATGAGCTCCCGAATGAGTCCCTTCTTTGACCCGATAATCACCGAGGTCAACAGCAAAACCAGCAAAATGGCGTCAATCCAATTCATATATTGGCACTCCTGTCTGAATGGAATTGGTTTCTTTGATTAATTATAGGAAGTTTCAAACTTCTTTGGCAAGGATTTCCATCGCCAATTTATTGACTAATTTTCCGTCGGCTTTGCCCTTGACTTTCGGCATCACCAACTTCATCACCAAACCGATTTTCTGGGGAGAGTCGGCGCCGGATTCGGTGATGGCTTGGGAGATGAGCCCGCGAAGCTGCTCTTCGCTGAGTTGTTCGGGGAGATACGAGGTGATAACGGCAAGCTCGGCTTTCTCCTTTTCGACCAGGTCTTCCCGCCCCCCTTTTTGGAACTGCTCGATTGACTCCCGCCGTTTCTTGGCGACACTGCTCAGCACGGCGATAACGTCGTCGTCGGTCAGGTCGTCGCCTTTCTCAATCTGCTTGTATTTCAAATCAGACTTCAGGCCCCGAAGCACGGTAAGTTTCTCCTTCTCTCCGGCTTTCAGGGCCTGCTTGATATCCTCGTTTATCTTGTCAATCAACGACATCAGTAGTTATCGCTAAACTTCTCGCGTAAACGCCGAGCTTTCCGACGTGCCGCAGCCAGTTTACGTTTCCGCGCTTCGGACGGTTTCTCGTAATGCTGATGTTTCTTGATATCAGTCAAAATACCGGTCTTCTCGCAGAACTTATTAAAACGGCGGAGGGCTTTTTCGAATGATTCGTCATCACGAACTTTTACTCCAGTCAAATTGTAACACCTCCTTTCACCGTTTTATTTATAAAAAATTATGGGCATTCCACCCAGTATATTCGGAAAATATCTCATTCCGTTCAGCCTGTCAATACATTAATACTCTTTTTCCCGAAAAGAGTTACATTTTTTTACCACTTTATGGAGGAATTATTCGATAAACGTCAAACGTTCCTTCCCCCGGTCGGAGAGAAAATGATAATGGAGGTGGTCGATTTCCTGGCAGTACCCGTTGTTGATAATGACCCGGAAATGGTCGGTGATATGCAGCTTTTCCGCCACCATTTTGACGTACCGGTTGAGCATGTCCAGCGTCTCCGGCGGAGTTTCATAGAAGTTCTTTGTTACCTTTTTCGGGATGATAAGCAAATGCACCGGCGCCCGGGGGAGGTGGTCGGCGATAATGATGACGTTTTCGTCATCGTAGAAGATCTTGGCGGGCAATTCCCGCTTGATGATACGTTCGAACACTGTTGCCATGATGATAAGATAATAAAGTTTCCTTTCAGGCACAACCTCTCAGCCCTCCTTCACGGCGTGCCGCAGGCAGGTCCTCGTCTTCCACTCATGGGAAAGCCCCGTAAAAGAAAGCGAGGAAATTGGGGTGCTGACCAAGGCGGCACGACAGAGCGGGAAAGTCAGCGGGTCACAATCGCTCCCGCCAGCGCCAGTATCAAAAACGCCAGCAAACCGACTACCAACCATGACAACCCGATAATCGGAAGCAGAACCGTGGTCGTCAGCAAAGCGGCAAGGGCGGAACCGCCGACTTCGCAAGCGTAGCCCAACCCCCGATTGGAGTATGTCCGAGCGGTATAGTAGCGACGAGTCGCCGCCACGAACAGACTCCCGGTCCCTGCCGCCAGGACAAACAGGAAACCGGCGTAATACCCCAACAAGGTTTCCGGGCTGGTATGGGAAAACGTTACCAGAAAAACAATCAACGTTACCAGCAACATGACCAAGGCGGGATACTCCAGATGGGGCTTGTTCAAACGCATGGAATAATACGTCCCGAACGCCAGCCCGAACATGAACGCCCCAATCAACGCCGCCAACTCCGAATAGAGGGAACCCGCCGTGGCTTGGTAAAGGTAGAACGCCGCCAGCTCCATTGCCAGCGACACCAACCCGGCGGTGAAATAAAGAAACAGGCTGAAAGCGGCGTACCGATTCCGCCGCCGGAGACTCAGGACGAAGAAAGCCGCCACCAGCAACAGAATTGCTCCCAACCAGAGGGGACGTTCCAACAAAAATGAGAGCAGCCGCCTATCGAACGATGTCGCTTTGGCTTGATACAGCGCCTGAAAGTGCGGCAGCACCGGCTTGGTAATTTGAGAGCGAACCGCTTCCGAGCCCAGTGCCTCATCGAGACGCTGCCGACGGAAATCGCTCAACCGATCGTACAAGTAATAATCGGTAATGTACTGCGGTGAGCATTCAAGGCGCGCACTCCGCGCCGACAACGAATCCGTCGGTAGCGTCAAAGGGATATCGTCGGAAGCAAAAAAGAGTGTCATCTCCCCGGGCCAGGCGGTTACGTGCGCCAACGCCGCCCGAAAGGTCTCGGCAATCACCGCAAGAACCTTCTTCTGCTCGTCAGTGATAAAGCGCTCTGTGTCATAGGGGGAGGGATAACAAATAATGCCGCCTTCGTTGAGGAAGCGTTTCATCTTGGACAAGAGCGAAACCGTCAACAACCGGCTGTCCTTGTAGCTTCCCAGCTCCGTCGAAGGAAGGATGATAATGTCATACCGCCGGGCGGTCGGCGTTCGGGAAAAGAAGGTCACCGGATCGGTGTTGTAAAAAGTAATCGGTCGGCTCGGAAAGTATTCCGCCAGCGCTTCGGAAAGCTCATAGCGCGGGTCGAGAGCGTCGATTGCAAGCCGGGGAAACTTTTCGGCAAGCTGCATGACGCCGAACTCCGCTCGCCCTACCACCAGCGCCCGTTCCGCTTTGGGACGATACAGCAACGGCGGCAGGAGCATATTTTCGGCTTTTGCCACGTCGGGATACGTCCCTTCGACGACGTTGTCGGTAAGCAAGACAACCGTGCTGTCCCGCGTCAGGATAACTTCATGGGCATAGTGGGTATCGAACGACTGGGCTACGTGGTAGCCGGGGTATTTCCGCTCCTCGATATACCGCTCCACGCGTGCCACGGAATGTTGGAGTACCAGCGAAATGCCGAGAAGCGCCACCCCCGCCCCGGCGACAAACCGCCACGGGTGATGTACCGCCGTAACCAACACTCCGGCAAGCACCACCCCGCCGAGTATCACCGCCATTTCCAACGTGGAAGCGACTCCCCCGGTAAGCAAAGTCAGCGCCACCCCGCCGAGAAAAGCGCCGATGCCTTCGTACAGGTAGACCTGCATGATGCTTATTTCAGGGTGCCTCCCTTCTCGCGCCAGCGCGGTAAAAAGCCCGCCGGAAATCAAGCCGAGAGGAAGCATCGCCCCTGCCGAAATCAAGACGGCACGACTGAAAGGAATTATCTCTCCCGTCACATCGGAAATCACCAACGGGGACAAACGTACCGCCACGAGGACCGGCGGAAGCAGCACCGCTCCCACGAAAAACAACGCCTCACCCCCCACTCGGGGGAAAAACCTTCCGCCCCCATACGCTCCCAGCGCCACCGAAAGCAACCACCCGAACAAAGCCGTTCCGATGAACAACTCCCCTCCGTGAAGCGAGGCTATCAACTCGCGGAGGAGAAGGGCTTGCGCCCCCAGAGAAAAAAAGCCGAGGAGAAACGCTTTTTGGTTCATCGCTTAAAACAGCCCCGGGATGACCGCCCCGCAGAAGGAGCAGCGATTACCCGAAAGATTGTTCTGATAGATCCGGTAGCCTCGCCGCTCGACGAGTATCTTCCCGCACTTCGGACAATAGGTGGACTCCGCCGGATGCCCCGGCAGATTCCCCAAGTAAACGAATTGCAGCCCTTCCGCTTGGCTGACGGCGTGGGCGGTTTCCAGGGTCTTCTTGGGCGTGGGAGGAAGGTTTTTCAGCAGGTACTGCGGATAGAAACGGGAAAAATGGAGCGGCGTGTCGGCACCGAGATACTTTTTTATCCACTGCGCCAATTCCTTGAATTCCGCTTCGCTGTCGTTGAGGGTAGGAACGACCAAGTAGACAATTTCCAGCCACATTCCCGCCTTCTTTATTTGGATAAGTCTATCCAGTACCGGTTGAAGTTCCCCCCGTACAATATTCTTATAGTACGCCGGGCGGATGGCTTTCAAGTCGACTTTGATGGCGTCAAGGTGCGGCATCAATTCCGCCAGCGGCTTCTGCTCGATATAGCCGCCGGTAATCATGACCGATTTGATTCCCTTGCGATGACCGCGCTCGGCGGTATCGTACATGTACTCGTAAAAAATTACCGGCTCGGAATAGGTGTAGGCGATGGTCGGCACCTTCTGCTTGAGGCAAATATCCACCACCTCCTTGGGGGGGAGATGCAGATTGTTTGTTTGCTCGGGACGTGACTGCGAAATCTCCCAGTTCTGACAGAACTTGCAATTGACGTTGCACCCTGCCGTGGCAAGCGAGAGGGCGGTGGTGCCGGGGTAGAAATGAAAAAGCGGTTTTTTTTCGATGGGGTCGATATTCAAAGCGCACGGCAGCCCATAAACCAAGGTATAGTATTTATCCTTCCGGTTCTCCCGCGCCCCGCAGTAACCCCGTTCCAAGTCGGTCACCTGACAGTGGCGCGGGCAAATACCGCACTCGATACCACCTTTCTCCAGTTTTTTATAATGACGCGCTTCAACCGATGAGAGCTTCGTCGTAAAGTCGAACGCCGCCGCATTTTGAATCCCACCGAGAAATTCCGGCAACAACGAGGTTTGCGATGCCGCCACGATGGCAGCCCCACATCCCACACAGCGAAGGAAATCCCGTCTCTCCATCAGAACAGCTCTCCTTTCGCCTGTTTCCCGTCGGCGTCAACCCGCACCACGACGAGGTCAATCTCACTCAGATCTGCTGTTCCCAGCCCTTCTTTCTGAGCAGTTGCCAAATACTTCACTTGCCGTCCAACTTTTTCGAGGGGAGGTAAACCGTGTTTCTTTCGCTCGTTCTCCAAAATTTCCAGCCCCACCCGATCCGCCGCTACCGCATCAGCCGAAAGAATGATACCGGAGTAGAACGAAATATACTGCGCCACATAGCCGGGACCGCCGTTGTACTGCACCTTCACCGCATCCAGCACCGTCAGACGGTTCTTTTTCTTGATGGGAGCAAGCAGGTTGATATGAGCACAAAAAGGATCACAGTTGTTGTCGTGGTATTTGTTGGGGTTGTTTATCGCTCCGTACATATTTTTCAAAGCGCCGGAAAGCCCGGCGATGGAATGGTCTTTCAGAACCGGCAGGTTCACATTGTAGTCGACCACCTCCGTCAAGATGCGACTCACCAACGAGTTCACTTCCCCGTAGCTGTAGAAATCATCGCTGTAACCGATGCCGCGAGTGTCCGTCCCGAAACAGCGGAGACCGCCGAATGACGAAGCATTCAGGGTATACCCCCCCTTCTTCAATTCTTCGCTGGTACGCTCCCAGATGACGATATCGTTTTGGTCGAAACCGCTGGCGGTGAGCAACTCAACGAGGGCGGAGGTAAGAGCCACCGGCGTGGAATTGAAACGACGCGCCAGGCAGTTGGTCTTCATCCCGATAACACCGGAAGGCAGAAACGTTCGTATCGCTGCGCGCAGGTCTTTCTTGCCGGAGAGAATTTTCAACCCCACCTTCAGCAAGGTGGCATAAACCGATTGAGAAAAAGGTTTCCCTGCCTGCGCCCCCGCATATTTGACCACCACCACCGTACTCATATCATTAATTATACGCACTTTCCCTTAAAGGACAAACTGTTTTCCCCTTGACGGAAAGCACCGCACCGACTATTCTGAAGCGGAGGATTTTTGGATGAATATCAATCGGCTTTTCGCAGCACTCGTCTTGACGCTCACGACTGCCGCTTCGGTGATGAGCGAAGCGACGGTAAGAAAACCCGCTGTGGCAGGCAGTTTTTACCCGGCGGATAAAGACCAACTCTCCCAAACGGTACGGCATTACCTTGACCAAGTCTCTGAGCTGCCGCCCATCGAAGGTGAGATTATCGCTTTGATAGTTCCCCACGCCGGCTTGGTCTACTCCGGGAGGGTTGCCGCTTACGCTTACAAGCTTTTGGAAGGAAGCGGCATCAAAAACGTCATTCTTTGCGGGCCCTCGCATCACTACGGTTTCGATGGGCTGTCGGTGTACGGTCCGAACGTCGTCTGGCAGACCCCGCTGGGGAAAGTGCCGTGCCATACCGACTTGTGCAAGGCTTTGCTTGACACGGACAAAAAAATTCGCATCCTGCCGGACGCCCACGCACGCGAGCACAGCTTGGAGGTGCAACTCCCCTTCTTGCAAACGGTGCTCGATAGCTTTGAAATTGTGCCGGTAGTGATGGGATACCAAGATGAGAAAACCATCGCCGCCCTTGCCGACGGGTTGGATAAGCTGCCTTTCGACCGTCAGACGGTTTTTATCGCATCGAGTGACTGGCAGCACTACCGTTCGGCGTCGGAAGGGTGGAAAATGGACTCGCTCGGCATCGACTGCATAGAGAAACTCGACGCCGACCGCCTCGAAAAGCTGCTTCGCAGCGGAAAAGTGGAGGCGTGCGGCGGCGGTCCGGTGGCAGCGGTGATGAAAGCTGCCGTCAAAAAGGGGGCAAACCGGGTAAAAGTATTGAAGTACGGCGATTCCGGTGATGTTTCGGGGGACAAATCGTCGGTGGTCGGCTATATTGCCGCGGTGATGTACAAAGCGGCGCTGCCCAATCAAAAACCGAAAAGCCCGATATTCGAGGAAGCAATGCCCAAAGAAAAGCTGCCGCCAAAATTTTCTCTCACCGACGAGGAAAAGAAAACCTTGCTGCGTATCGCCCGGGAGTCTATCCGGCAATATCTCGCCACCGGAACCGTGCCGGAGTTCGACGTCGACGACAACCTCCGCAAACCGGGGGCGGCGTTCGTGACGTTGAAAAAGCGCGGCTTTTTGCGCGGCTGCATCGGTCACACTGTCGCTAAGGAACCGCTGTACAAGACGGTTTCGATTTGCGCTGTTCAAGCCGCCGTTGCCGATCCCCGCTTCGCTCCCGTGAAACCGGAGGAACTGCCGGAGCTGCATATTGAAATTTCCGTCCTGACGCCGCTGCAACCGGTCAAGTCCCTCGACGACATCGTCGTAGGCAGGGACGGCTTAATGATTTCGCTGGGGAACCAACGCGGCTTGCTGCTGCCCCAAGTGGCGCTTGAATACGGTTGGGATAGGGAGACATTTCTCCGACAGACTTGCCGCAAAGCAGGACTTTCTCCCAACGCCTACAAAACCGAGCAGGTACGGATTCAGAAGTTCCAAGCCGTCATCTTCGAGGAAGAAAAAAAGTAACTCCCTCCCGCCGCCCAGCAAGCCTGGAACAGTACGGAAGGTCTCGAAGAGACCTGCCAAACATGGAAAAGGTGATGGCAGGTCTGTACCAGACCATGCCCTACCAAAATTCAATAAGACACCCGTAGGGTGTGTATCAAGAATCCTTTTTTGACGGGAGTGTTACTCTTCTTCTCTGTCCCACAGAAGGTCGTTCAAACGTTCTTGAATTTTGGGCGTGTCGGGATCGTTGGGTGCCAGCGAGATGAACTTTTTGTACAAGGCAATTGCCGTCGTGGTGTCCTTTTGCAGCTCAGCCAAAAATCCTCGAATCAAATAAGGATACGCCAAGCTGCTGTCTTCTTTGAGGAGTGCCTGCGCCAACGAGTCCGCCGTTTGAAGAGCTCCGCTGCGGTAGTAGACAATCATAAGATCGGTTTTGATGTCGTTGTCGTGCGGGTAGAGCTTCAGGGTATTTTGAATGTGGAGCAGCGCTTGGGGGTAATTCTGGATGTCCCGATAGTAACGGTAAAGGTTTTGCAGGTATTCTTTGTTATAGGGATCCAGCAGGAGGCAGGTGTCAATTTGAGGTTTTGCAAGGTTGTAGCGTCCCAGTTTCATCTGGATGGTGGCGAAAAGAGCGCGGGCTTCGCCCCAGTACGGATTCTGTGCGATAATCTTGTACAAGGTGCGTAGAGCTTCGGCATCATCCCCTTGGTACGAGAGGTTTTTCACCCCTTCCAGGTTCAGGTAGTCCAGCGACTTGCGAGGCAGCAGTTGTTCCCACGCATTTGCTTTGTCCAATTCCTTCCGGTAAAAGTAGGCATCGCGAAACGCCAGACAACCCGGCAGGTAGAACGACTCGTGTTTGTCAAGGTACGCCGTCACATACGGGTCGGCGTCGGCGATGCGGACGTAACTTGGCAGATAGCTGAACGGAAAAGCTAATGCCAGCGCCGCCGCCACCGCAAGAGCGGGATGGGTCTTTTCCGTTGCGATTTGCCGGAATAGAACCGTCAAGAGCAGCGCCAATGGGAAAAGGTAGGCAACGAAACGCGGGAAGTCCAAGACGATGTTATCCACCGGGTCCAAGACGAGCACGGTAGTCAGTCCGCCCAGCGCCATCAGCAGCGAGAGGGATAAAATCCCCTTTTCCTCTTTGGGTGTGGAGCGCGTGAGGAAGAGCAGGTAAAAGAGGAAAATAATCAGCGGAAAACCGACAAAAAGAAGCTGAACGATATCACCGAGGTGTCGCAGGGAAAAGAGACCGTAATCGGAATGAGGCGGTTTCCCGGTCAGGAAAAGAATGAAGCGGGAAAACTCCAAGTTGTGATGGGCATAATAGTACAACCCCGCCAGTAAAGCGAAGTAGGTCAGCACCGCTCCGGCAAGAGCGGCTTTTTTCAGCGGCGTGCTTCGCAACGTAACATACACCGCCGCCAGGAGGAGAAAAGCCGTAGTGTAGGCCATGACCGTTCCCACCAGAACGACTAGCCACATCGGAAGTATCGCACCGCCGGTCTCTTGTCGAGCAGCTTTGAGAGCGAAATAAGAAAACCAGACGGAAGCAGCCACCACCACCGGCTCGACCCCGATGAATCCGAAAAAGAGAAGCACCGCCGGGCTAAAGAAGAGCAGGAGAAAGAAATACGTCCGTGTTGCCGTCGTGGGGGCGAGCATTTTTGCCAGCTTTACGATGCCGAGCAGCGAGAGAAGGGTAGAGCCGAAGGAAAACGCCTTCCACGCATAGACTCCTGCTGTGTTGTAGTGGAGGGGGAACAAACTGAAGAAGTGAAAAAGCCGGGCGACGATGTTCGTTGTGCCGTATTCGTACCAGCGGGGGATAATCGTTTCCGTTTGGGCGATCTGGGCGATTCTTAAGTTGCCGCCGCCGTACAAGAACGAATCGAACTGGAAAAACACCAACACCCCAAAAAGGATGACAAGAGCGCCCAGGCTCCTTGGATAGGTGGCGAGTGCCACCGCCACTTTATCTCCCCAGACATAAAAGAGCGCCACCAGCCCCGTCAGCCACACCAACCAGAGAAAAATGTGAGTGAATGACAGATACTGCCAATGCGAAAACGCCCAGTTGTTGTCGAACAGCCGGTGTCCCCAAAGCTGGGCGGCGACGAAAACGACAGCGATGCCGAAAAGAAGATTCCGTGCCGTTGTATCGTGAGAGTTTCCCATCTCTGATTCAGAAATCCTGTCGTCCTTCCATCGCCTTCGCCAAGGTCACCGAATCGGCATATTCCAAGTCGGAACCGACCGGTAATCCCCGCGCGATGCGAGTGACTTTCACCCCTAACGGCTTGAGCAGCTTCGAGAGATAAATGGCGGTTGCTTCTCCTTCCACGTTAGGGTTAGTGGCGATAACCACCTCCCGCACCTCGTCGGTAATGCGGGCAAGCAGCTCTTTAATCCGCAAGTTTTCGGGACCGATACCGTCCAGCGGCGATAGCCGTCCGCCCAAGACGTGAAAAACGCCGTTGAAGCCTTCGACTTTGTCCATGGCGGCGGCATCCGGTGTCTCTTCCACCACGCAAATAATCCCCTTATCCCGTGAAGGATCGGCGCAGATGCGACAGGGGTCGGTCTCGGAAATGTTATAGCAGACCGAACAAAACCCCACTTTCTCCTTCACTTCCCGAATGGCATCGGCAAGCTCATAAGCTTCCTCTTTGGTAAGTTTGAGGATGTGAAACGCCAACCGATTCGCGGACTTTCGCCCGATTCCCGGCAGGCGTGCCAACCGGTTGGCGAGCCGTTCCACAGAAGCTGCCGATTTGAACATCATCGTCCTCGCACTTAAAAGGGGAGGTTCAAGCCGGGGATTTTAATCCCGCCCGTAAGGTTCGACATCTGCTCGGCTTGGAGTTCCTGCACTTTTTGGT
This sequence comes from uncultured Ignavibacteriales bacterium, assembly GCA_964489705.1. Taxonomy (GTDB): domain Bacteria; phylum Zixibacteria; class MSB-5A5; order GN15; family FEB-12; genus CAZAZQ01. The sequence continues at coordinate 136,303 of CAZAZQ010000008.1, read as the reverse complement.
GTGCTTGGTTGATGGCGGCGACAATGAGGTCTTGCAGCATCTCAATGTCGTCTTTGTCCACCACTTCCGGGTCAATCGTCACGGAGAGAATCTCATGCTTCCCGTTGGCGACCACCTTAACCATACCGCCCCCGGCGGAGGCTTCCACTTCCGCTTTTTCCAGTTCAGCCTGCATCTGTTCCATTTTGGCTTGCATCTGCTGAACTTGCTTCATCATATTTCCCAGTCCGCCTTTACCCATCCTGTTCTCCTTTATCCGAAAATCACGTTTTTTATTTTACTTTTCTTATACCGACGACCTCGCCGTTCACCTTCTCCAAAAGCTCTTGCAAACGAGGGGAGCGCTTGATGATAGCGGCAAGCTCTTCTTTAATGTTGTTGGTGTTATTGCTTTTAATGGCAATTCCCGGCTGTGTCAAGTCAATATCGTATGTGAAACGGAGAGGCGCTTTGAAATATTCCCGCGCCGCCGTTTGGATGACCTGATGATTTTCCGCCCGTTCGACCACCTGCTTGGAAGCGCTCCCGGCGGCGCCGAAGCGCAGGCGTACCTCGTTGTCGGTGACGTCGACCACCTCTGCCATTGCCAACTGGGAGGCAAGCATTTGGCTTTTCTGGCGCAGGTACGCCAGGAAGGCTTCCCAACCGGCTTGAAGTTGCGCCGTGTTTGCCCGATGAGAGGAAAGGGGAGCGCTCGAGGGAGAAGGCGCGGTTGCGGTTGGGCTCAAGCGATGCGGCTCACTTTTTTTTTTGTCGCCGCCGAACAAGTCCGACCCGCCTGAAGCGGCGGTAAACGTTCCGTTGTCGAGCCGCTGCAAGACCTCTTCCAGTTTAACGGTCGATTCCAATTCCGCCATCTTGACACCGGCAACCTCGAGCACCATCCGTTCGTCCAGGCCGCGCTTCAAATCGATATTGATATCGCCGATGATTTTCATCAATCGCACCACGTCGCCGACGGAAAAATTCTTCGCCTGTGCCATATAGGCGTCAATATCTTCTTGAGGAAGCTGCAAAACATCCGAGGCGTTCGGATCGACTGTTAGAATCAGAAGAATTCGGAAATGCTCCAACAATTCGTGAACAAAATCGGCGACGTCGATGCCGGCGGCAAGAACTTTGTCGGTCAACTGCAACACCCGCTTGCTGTCGTTGGCGGCGACGGCGTTGCCGTACTCAAACAGCAACTGACGGTCGACCAAGCCGAGAGCGTCGATGACGTCTTGCTCGGTGATGGTTTCCCCGGCATACGCGGCGACCTGGTCCAGCAAGGAAAGGGAATCCCGCACCGAGCCGTCGGCTTTTCGGGCTAACAGGTGCAGCGCCGGTTCCTCAATCGTGATATGCTCCGCCTCGGCGATACGCTGAAGATGGCTCGCCAGCTCGGTTGCCGACACCCGCTTGAAGTCGAAGCGCTGCGTCCGCGAAAGAATCGTCTCCGGGACTTTGAGCGGCTCCGTGGTGGCAAAGATGAAAATGACATGCGGCGGCGGTTCTTCGAGCGTCTTGAGCAGGGCGTCAAACGCCGCTCCCGAGAGGCGGTGAATTTCATCGATAATATAGATTCGCTTTTTCCCGTGGGTCGGCAGGTAGCGCACATTCTCGCGCAGGGTGCGGATATCGTCGACACCCGTATTGGAAGCGGCGTCGATTTCCAGCACATCCAACGACACGCCGGAAGCGATCTCTTTGCATGAGGGACACTCACCGCACGGCTCGGGCGTCGGTCCGTTGACACAGTTGAGCGCCTTGGCAAGAATCCGGGCGGTGGTGGTTTTCCCGGTGCCGCGGGGACCGCAGAACAGGTAGCCTGAGCCGACCCGGTCGTTTTTGACGGCGTTTTTCAAAGTACGGGTTACGTGGTCTTGAGCAACGACATCTTCAAACACTTGCGGGCGGTATTTTCGCGCGAACACCTGATAACTCATAGCACTCCAATATAACCAAAAAAGAAAAAGAGAGAAATCAGATTTTCCCTTTTTCGATAGGAGCCGACGGTGTCTCAGGCAGTGATGGGGAGATTCCGGTTATTGCGCGGTCGGAAATCCTTTTCCGACCGACCCCTAAGGGGCTCTTTCTACTCGTCGGGGAAATAAGTCACCCGTCGGGTGTTCCTGAGGGCTCAGATAAAGCCTTGATCCGTTACTATTTTTTGAGATACACTTTGTGTTTGCCGGTAAAAAGACAATCTTTTGCGGACATCGATGCCCTTGTTTTTTCAAGAATGAAATTGACAATTTTCTCGGGGACTCGTATATTAGGGTAGCGAGGAGTTTGCTAATGGAGCTTTTGTCAGGGATTTCCCCCTCTGTCTCTGTCAAAAACCATTGGTGAACTTCTCTATTTTTTTGCCTCCCGTAAGGAGGTTGGAGACAACGTACGTTATATGCACGCTCAGCAGCGGTAGTTTTTCTTATACACTTTCTTTCGGCAGATCTCTTTCGAGACCTTCCCTGCTCGGACTTTCCCTTGTGAACAAAATAAATTAAGAGGTCGGATCTATGGGAAGCTTATGCCTCTCAACTGATGAAAAAGGGTGTATTTCCTCTTATGACGGGGAAAGGTACCGTCACAGATTTTGATACTTTGAAGAAGGTGCACCAACGCTTAGGAAACCAGCAATTGCTCCACTTCTTTGACTTTGCGTTCGGCTTCCAGCCAATCGTTCACTTCGTTGCCGGGTTGATAACCCCGCCGTTCGTACATGGAGTAGGCGACTTTTTCAACGATAGTATAGTACTGCTGGGGGTCTTTCTGTCCGACCAGTTCGATTTGGGCAATAGTGCCGTCTTTGCTTTCGACCGACAAACAACTGTCGAGCCCGTCCTCTTTTTTCTCCAAGAGAATTCTGACCGGCTGGTTGATTCGAACAAACGGCTTGGAAAGCTTGTCCGGGTCGTATTGACCGGTAAACAAGTCGATGCTGTCGATAAACCGTCCTTTTTTGGTGACGGCGATGCCTAAAAAAGGCACCTCTTGGTTTACCGTGACATTCTGTCGGTTGTCTTTCACTTGTATCGTCGCCTGCCGGAACTGGTTGTCGACGTTGAACTTCTTACAGAAGCGCGACCAGGTGTTCCTTTTGATTTCCTTTATCATCTACTCACTCCTTGTGAAGAGTTACACTCGCCGGTTTTTGGTATATTCCGTGCTCATGTTTTGTATCGGAAGATTACCGTCTTCCTATAACCTGTTCACTTATTATACACCGTCGCAGGCTTTGTTTCAAAAAATCCGCCGGTCCGAAAAAAAGAAGCCCGTCGCCGGTATGACGACGGGCTTTTTCTATGATAATCTTTGTGCTCTACTTAGCGCCTTGCCGGCTGTCGCTTGAGGATTATAAGTGTCGTACCGGCAAGAAGCAATAGCAAAGTTAAAGCCATCAAACTCCAGGTGGAATAACTGGGGACAGGTGTGTAAAGTCGTTGCAACCAATCAGCCACATTTCTCACGTACTGAGGGGTATCGCCAATGTTAATACAACAGTCCTGAAATCTTGTAAAAGTGGCATCGAACACAACTCTTCCCACATACATAGGGCTTACGGCAGCGATCAGTGTGTCTCCACCATATGTCGCAACTCCAACTACCTCATCAGAAAGGAAAGAGATTAATGGTTCACTATTGTGACCAAAGATAGTTTTCACTTCTCTAAAGAAATAGTCGCGGAGAATCACCGGAGTGATAGGTTCATTCTCGCCATGGTTCGCTTTGCCATGAAAGTTTACCCCATACAAGTTCGCAATTTGATTTGCATCTGCCCCATAACTATTATGTTCAGCCATAATCAATAAACCGTGACCTTGTTGCCGGAAACCATTAATAGCAGCTATTTCACTTTGATTAAAGTGCCCAATGGTATCCCCATCCGTCGATAAGATCCATAACTGGTCAAAACTTTCCAAAAGTGTACTGGTAACTTGTGGCGTTTCTATCCTATCTGTGAGAGTAACATCGTAGCCGTGGTTTGTTAAGATGCTTAGCAGCCCAACGTTGAAAGCATCTGCCGGGTAGTCTCCCTCTCCGTCTCCATCTGCAGTGACATAAACGAGAATACTGCCTTTTGACTGGGCGAAAACATCTACGGAAGTTGTTGTCGCAATCAGTACTGTTATGACAGCGAGAAACTCTCTCGTTATATAATTAAACGGTTTCATTGTATATCTCCTCTGTAATACTTGAAAAAACTATTAGATAAGGACGTTGATTTTCTACCAAGAATTAAAAGGTGGGGAACGTGGTGGAGATCCACTTTTTCCTCTTGTTTCCCCCTGGAGCCAGATTAGTTGAGAATGTACCACCTTTAGTGTGATTACTTGTGGTACCATCACCTTTGCCCTCCTGCAAAGAAACGCTACTCAAGCCGCAAATTTCTTACTTATGCAAAAGCATCTTTATTTTGACCGTATACCCTCCGGATAAGTGATATGTACTTCTCCGCCCACAATTCCCTGCGATGATTTTTGTAAGCGTGGGTTTGGTAATGTTTCCCTAACTCGTTACCATTGATCCGTCCCTCTTTCAATTTTACGATGAGTTCGCTAAGCTTCTTTGGTTCGTCAGTCGGAAACCATAATGCTCCTCCTGCTCGCTCCAATTCTCGAACCGCTTCTCCGTCTCGGGCTCCAAACACGATAGGACGCCCCGATGCCATATACTCAAACAACTTACACGGAAAAGTTCCTTTCGTAATGGGAACCTCTCGAAGGCTTTCAACGAGCACATCGCTTGCTTGGAGAAACTGTGGCACTGCTTCCAATGGTTGAATGCCAATGAAGCTGACATTTTTTAGCCCATAGTCCCTCACCATTCCTTCCAACGCCCCTCTTTTTTGCCCATCTCCTGCAAAAACAAAGAAAATATCCGGGTGGTCGACCAGATAACGTGCCGCCTCAATGACCGCTTCCAAACTATGTGCCCACCCAAGCGTGCCGATGTAGAGAACGAGAAATTTATCTTCCCACCCGTATTTCTTACGGATTCCGTTGGACTTTGCATCGAAAAAGACATCGTTTACGCCGGACTTTATGGTGGTGAGTTTTCGAGGGTTATGGCCGACTTTTTCCATATAACTTGTTATCCCATCGGTGACGGAGACGATGTGGTCGGCTTTCCGGTACAAAAAGTGCATGAACTTCTTCAGCGAACGAGTGAAAAACGACTGCTTCAGATTGCCGAACTCCTCGCTCGATTCCGGCTGCAAATCCCGAATCTCGATGACGAACTTGGCGCGTCGAAACTTACTCACCAACCACCCGATGACCGGCGACGTCACCGGCGGGGTGGATGCCAGAACCAGGTCAATGTCCCCTTTGATGCGAAAAGAGTTTAACAACGCCGTTATCATGAAAACGACGAATCCGACCATCCGCTTTCCGGGGAACCGATTCGCCGCCGGCAGCACGTAACTCCGGTATACTTTTACCCCGTCCATTTCCTCCGTATAAAAAAAGTGCCCCCGATACTTGGGTGGGACTATCCCATCCGGGTAATTCGGGATCGCCGTGAGGATCGATACGTTCTCCCCTTTTCGGGCAAAGTACCGCGAAAACTCAAATAGTCTCCTCACTGCTCCTTTCTCAGGAGGAAAATGTTGCGTGATGATTAAAATATTCATAACCTTGTGCTCTATTCTACCGGTTTTTAAGACGGTTGGCAAGAAGTTTTTAGCTCACCCTGGGTATTATTTTCCCATCCCCTCGGTGGAGAGTTTTCCTCGTGCCGATACCTCTTCCGTTTACGCGGGAAATATATTTTCTGTTCGTGAAAAAAACGTTCCGGAGTGGTTGCGATTTTAAGATGCCATGGTAGTGACAACTTTATTCTCTATCAAACCGAAACTAAACTTGACAAAATATCTCGGAACGATATCTTGGCGGTAACTTTTGTTTGACTCGAACACGTAAATTTAAGGTATAATAAAGTAACAGTACTGATGGAGGTTACATGATGCGTAAGTTTTCTATCCTGATGATGTTTCTTGCTGTTGCTCTTCTGGTGAGCGCCGGTTCGGTCTGGTCGGCAACCAAGAAAGCCGAGCCTCAGTACGTCGGGGCGAAGAAGTGCAAGACCTGTCACAAAGCCCAACATGCCGCATGGCTGGAAACCAAACACGCCCATGCGTATGATGCTCTTTCCGATGAAGAGAAAAAGAAACCGGAATGTGTCCAGTGTCATATCACCGGCAAGACCGCCAAGGGTGACCTTCTGGAAGGGATTCAATGCGAAGCTTGCCACGGACCGGGTTCGATGTACAAATCGCCGAAAATCATGAGCAAGAAAAAATGGGCTGCCGATCCCGAAGGATACAAGAAGAAAGCCATCGAAGCGGGGTTGATTTATCCTACGAAAGACAATTGCGTGAAATGTCACAAGAAGGAAGGAAACCCCAACTATAAGCCTTTTGACTTTGAGAAAATGAAAACCAAAGTTCACCCGACGAAAGCAGCCGCAAAAGGGAAAAAAGGTTAAACAGACAACAAATCTTTAAGAAAAATATAAGGCGTGACTCTCCCCCTCAGTGAAAAAGAGTCACGCCTTTTTTGGTTGGGGCTTTTCCTCTCTCGGCTACGGAGAGTTTGCTTTTTCTTGCTCATCGGGGATCGGAAGAAACTGTTTGACCGCTTCGACCAGAACGTTGGCGCGATACGGTTTGAGCAGGAAAAAGGTATTATGCCGACACGTCGGGGGAAGATCCTCTTCCGCCATCGGTTGCCCGCTTGAGAAAATACAGGGGATATCGGGAGAAAGCTCCCGGAGATAGCTTAACACCTCAACGCCGGTCATACCGTCCATTGTCAAGTCGAGCAGGACGAGATCTATTTCATCCCCGTTCTCCTTGAACAGCCGATAGCCGTCGGTACCCGAGCTGGCGGTTACCACCTCGTATCCGGCGCGGGTCAAAATCCGCTCCGCCAGGCTCCGGATCATCTCTTCGTCATCTATTACGAGAATTCGCACTCTTGCCCCCTTTAACGCCGTCCGGTGCAACCCGTCGACGGTTTTCCACGGTAAAACTAACCATATTTCCATATCGGCATTTCGTGGGTATTTTTTACCTGAGTCGGTAAAACTTTCCTCATAAAAACAGCCTGCTTTCGCAGGCTGTTTCTTTAAGCGCGAAAAACGCCTAAAAGAGGTATCCTCCTTTTCATCCGTGAAAGGGAGGCTATTTTTTATAACTTATTATCTGTAATAATCTTAGCAGAGAACCGCACTCCAATCTTCTTGGTGAACTCGAACTCCGGTATCCAGTGAACATTGTAAGCATTGCATACATCCGGTATCTTGATCTTCTTGGATGCAGGCATTTCTGTCGTTACTACTATTGCCTTTTCCGCCATTGCATGGGCTATCACCCAGGGATCCGCCAGTGATCGTCCCTTCTTATCGTCTACAAGAGCAGGATGCGAGGCCATTATCTTTTTCACATTCTCATTCACGACATCAGTCACTTCTCTGAATAGATGTGGTCTTCCCTTTGCCCATGCATACAATCCGTCATCCTCTTTTTCTAGTTCTCGTTTAACTTCAACAGTACAGAAGACTACACCTTTCCTTGCCAGGTTATCCAATATGTCCCAATATTCCGGGCAAAGTTCTGGTGAGTAGTGTTTATTCCAAGGTTCAATAAGAACACCGGTGTCAAGGCAGTATACGTTCATAGCGACACATCACCTTTGTAAACGCCGGTAAATACACCAGCTTCGTCTGCAAGTTTGGGTAGATTGTTCAACTTTATATTAAGCAGGCCGCTGGTCTCTCTGCCGGAAATGGCTCCGCTATAATATGCACTTAAGATTATGCGTGAATAGGCCTTGCCATTCCTGTTCAGTAGAACCCGGTAGTAAGAAGGGCCGCCATCTGATTTCCGCTGCTTCTCTCTTTCTTTCTCTCGATAGGCCAGCCACTCTTCGCGGTACTGTTCCCTTAGGGCTAAGTACTTCTTTTGGGACAGCTCTTTGATGTCTAAGAGCCGTCTAGCTACTGCTTCTCGGCTTACCTTGAAATACGAGGCGAGAAATTCTATATTCTCCTCAATACTCTTACGTGCATCTCGTGAATTCCACTTCTGTTCAAAAGCTGATGGCTCAAGGACTACGCAGCCTGCCACACGATTACAAAATGTTTCGATAATAGCAGACGATTCATCTAGAGCTGAGCCTTTGGCTTCCAAGTTTGAAATGCCCGGTTCATTAACCCATAAGTGAACAAGTTCATGAACAAGGGTGAAAATCTGGGCAACCTTCGCGTCGTTGGAGTTCAAGTATATGAAAGGTGCATATTCATCACATATTACGAAACCACGTGCTTCAAGGCTGGCAACACTGCTATTACGAAATATGAAGATACCAATCTGCTCGGCTTTTTGAATCCACAGGTTGAGAGTATCATCCCGCGTCTTGCAACGGCGGAGTTCATCAGTACTAATGCCAAGCGCTTCTCGGATTGTAGCGGCAAGTTCTACGGTGTCTATAGTTGTGTTGGCTGAACCAACGAAAGGAAGAGGTTCTTGATCGTCTTCTATGAGAAATTCCCTCATCCATTCTTGACGAGCCACAGTCTCACGAATAAGGTAGGATAGTTCTGGAGAGTACTCCCGTGGCTCATTGGCCGGAAGAGTGCGAAAATCTCTGAGAACTTGCCAGCCCTTGGGCGGTTTAGGGAGATAGAGTACTGCCAGCGGTCGTTTATAGACATAAGCTGCCTTTCGCGCCTGTGGCATAGTAGGTTGTAGTGAGCCACCTTCCCAAGCCTCAATATCCGATACAGGCCGCCCAATCTTTCTAGCAGCCTCCTCGACAGTGAGCTTCGCTGTCTCTCTTGCCCAGCGCATAACCTCTGGAGTGATTGGAGCTCTAACCCCCATACTTCGTATTTTCTTGCTCGGGTTCATTTCCCCTTTGTAGCTTTCTTCTAAAAGCTTATATTCGAATACTTCCAAACAACCATTATGCCGATCTTTTCTCCGGCTGATTGTTCACCATGGCAAAGGAGAGATATTCGAGCTCCATTGCCATGTTTTCATTTCTCAGGTACACATTGTCCGGCACCTTCAGATTGACGGGCGCAAAATTCAGGATAGAGCGAACCCCGGCTTTCACCACCTCATCGACGATGTATTGGGCGACCGTCGCCGGCACCGTAATAATGACGATTTCAATGTTTTCTTCGCGTAATTCTTTTTGAAGATTTTTGATGTCGGAAACAATGATGCCCTTATGGTTCGAGCCGATTTTCCGCTGGTCGTTGTCGAACAGCTTGACGATTTGGAAGCCCTGTTTTTGAAATTCCTTGTAACTTACCAGCGCCGAACCGATATTCCCGACCCCGATAAGGGCGACTTTCCATGGTTTATCTATCCCTAAAATCGAGGCGATTTTGTTTTTCAACTCCGTTACCGGATACCCTAACCCCCTGGTTCCGAAGGAACCGAAAAAAGACAAATCTTTCCGCACCTGAGCCGGCGTCAACTTTTCTCTTTTTGCCAACTCTTTTGATGAGATGGTTTCGTAGTTTTCCTTTTCAAGTATTGAGAGCGCTCTATAGTACAATGACAATCGGCGTATTGTCGACTCCGAAATCTTTCTCGGGGCACCAGACGCCATAGAGACATTCATTCACGGCTCCTTAAAAATTATCTTATTCCACCACCATGTGAAATGCTTCACAAGATATAATATTAATTCACCAAAGTGGTGTCAAGTTAATTTCTTGGCTAAATATTCCCTTGTAATTTAGAATCTACAGTATCACAACAGGTTACACGCTGTCTGCCGCAGGCGTTTCCAAGAGAAGACACTCAGTTCACAATTACTCTCGGCAGGGAAGGTGATAGGCGAGCTAAGATTTCATAATTTATCGTCTGAGCCCATTCCGCCAAAAGTTCGGCTGAGACGGTTTCCTTTCCATCCTGTCCGATAAGCGTAACCTCTTCGCCGAAAGCAACTTTGCGGATATCGGTTACATCGACCATGGAAAGGTTCATACATACCCGACCGCGCACCGGCGCCCGTTTTCCTTTTATCAGTACATGCGCTCGATTGGAAAGCCCGCGGTCGTAGCCGTCGGAGTACCCGATCGGTAAGACCGCCAACTTGGTGGGGGCGGTGGTTCGGTAGGTGCAGCCATAGCCCACAAAGGCGTCGGCGGGGAGCCGCTTCAACTGGGTAATCCTCGTTTTCCAGCTGAGAACCGGCTTAAAAAGGTCGTTTTCGCCTCCTTGGAGGCGATAGGAAAGGTAGGTTTCTTTGGAGGGCCAATGACCGTAGACGGCGATGCCGGGGCGTACCAGCTCAAAACGGGTTTTTTCGAAAAGAATCAAAGCGGCGGAGCACGCCGTATGTCGAATGGTGGGCGCGATGCCCAGGCTCTTCATCAGTTTTACAAGTCGATTGAAATTCGCAAGCTGGAAACGGGCGTACTCGTGGTTGGTTGTATCTTCAATGTTGGCAAAGTGCATTGCCGCTCCGTACGGTTTCCGCAGTCCGGTATACCGTTTGTAAAGCGCGGCAAAAGACGGGAGCTCCTCTTCGGTGATGCCTTGACGATTGGTGCCGGTCTCCAGTTTCAAGTGGGTTTTCAAAGTGAGGTGATACTTTTCCGTACGTTTCCCCAAGCCCGTCAGCGTCTGCCGGTCAAAAATCATCGGTTCCACGTCAAATTCGAAGACCGCATCCAAATTGCTTTGAGCGATGGGACCCAAGAGCATAATTTTGCGCTCCCACCCCGCCTGCCGTGCCCGCCAAGCTTCCGAGAGAGAGTGGACGGTAAGATACTCGACTTCCGGCATTCCGGTCAAAAGCGAGACAATCTCGTTCAAGCCGTGCCCGTACGCATTTGCCTTGACCGAGACCGCCATCTTTCTTTTTCCGGCAAGACGGGCTAGCGAAGTAACGTTATGCCGCAGTGCCGACTGCGACAGTCCTATCCACGAGAGATATTGCTCGGTTGTATGGGCGTGTTTCTTTGTCATATCAACGTACACCGTTATGAGATTGTACACAATGGTATCTCCGGGAACAACAAAAAGATTGTTGGAATACGGGAAAGCAGGTCATGTACAGACTCTTCTCTTTACATTTCTTATCCCACACCAAGTAGAGCAGATCTGGCACAGACCTGACACTACCTTTCGGCAGATCTTTTTCGAGACCATGCCTACCATTCTAAGGGTGTCTCATCGAGTTGCAGGGCAGTCTCCCCACGAAGGGCTTTCTCTCCCGCAAGAGCATCCAAAATCGCCGAGCACAAACGGTCACTTATAACGTGGAGTCCGAGTCGGCTGTAATGAATCCCATCGGCTAAGAAAAGCTGCCCTATTGACGAAGCCTGGTCGAACTCTGCTTCGACATCCAAAAACAGAGTCCCTTCATCAGCCGCCACCTCCCTGACAATTTCATTGTACTGCCGGTGCAGGCGTATGGCAGCCTCTTTGCTTGTCGTCAACCGCAATGTGACCAACTCTTCCGGCACTCCCAAGCGGTAAAACGAAGTCGGAGCAGTCATCAGCATGACGGTAGCGCCGTTCTCCCGAAGAGTGCGGACGATAGTCTGCAAATTCCGACGGTATTGCTCAGGGGAAACCCGCACCTTATCAATAACATCATTCCCATGAGAACCAAAAAGGGAAGCCAATATCATCCGGGAGAATTGAACCAGCCGCAATTTGTCCAGCAGATTGGCTAAAAATCTCATTTTCTTTCGGCGAGCATACTCCTCGTCCTGCGCCCCATAGGCAAGCCAATGATCATTCCACCCGAAGGAAATGACGGCTAAATCGGGTTGCATGGCAGGAGCTATTTTCTCCGCGATAACTTTCCCCTGATAACTGCTGTATCCGGCAACAGCCAAAATGACGCATTCAAATCGAGTGGCATCGGCAGCATGGGAAGCGTTCAAACAGTTTTCCAAAAGCCGAGGATACCCTTCTTCGGCACATGAATCCCCCAACACGATAATCCGATAGACACCGGACGGCTTGGGGGTAACGACTTCAGATCCCACAAACCCCAAGCTGTTGATGCCGGGATCAGCGGGGGAATTTTTCCAAAATAAGTCATCGTCCGGTATGAAATACGCTCTCCCCTCCGGTCGCAGACCTCCATAACTGACATGCGCTCCCCAGCGGTAGTCGATTGCCCGGAGAAAAAGTTCCGGAATGAACACGACTCCGATAAGAGCCGCCACGGCAAGAAATCCTCTGGTGCCGATTCCGCGTTGTCCCAGCCAACCGATCAGAAACCAACTACCGATCGTGGCTAGCAGGACAGCAACTGGGAGTTTCCACGACACTTCTCTGAAAAAGAAAAGGACAAGAGATTCTCCCGTGAGGACGGCAAGAACCGCCACAAGCACTATCCTCGTGTATGTCCGGTTATTCCGATTCATTATAACAATATCATCCCGTGCCCTCGACTGCCGCCGTGTGACATCTTCTACGGACAAAGTACATCTTTTCGAGGAAAAGATCAACTGGTTTTCCCGATGAGAAAATCCGCAAATTTCCCGTTTGAATCGTTGCCAAATAAGAGAAAAACCGTTTTAATGGCGGCATGAATCACACCGATGTCGAAAAAGAAGTTGAGAATATCTCGGCACTTCTCAGCGACCTGTTTGAAATCGAAGCCGTCTACCCGCAGCGGGACAACATCGTCTTCGCCTTGACCACGCTTTATAATCATAAAAAATCGGTGGAGCTTATCAAAGACCGCCTCAAGCTGGCAGGCTATCGCTTCACGTTGACCGACGAAGGGGGACGGATTTTCCTCTATGTCGACCCGAAGCAACGGATGCGGATTCCTACCGTCAACGTCGTGCTTTTCTTTGCTACCCTCTTTTCGGTCTACGTCGTACCGGTGTTCCTGCGCAATATCATCCCCGCCGTCGACTCGCTTGCCCGACAAACCGTTTCCTTGCCCGACTCTTTCTGGGCGGAGCTTCATTTTTTCTTTTCCGCTTTTCCTCTCGCCTTCGATGCGACCCTGCAAGACCTGTCTCGGGGCATCGGCATCGAGTTTACTCTGGCGTTGATGTCCATTCTGTTCGTCCATGAGATGGGGCACTTCATCGCCAGTCGGCGGCGCAATATCATCACCTCCTGGCCCTATTTTATTCCGGCGCCCAATATCATCGGGACCTTTGGCGCCGTCATCAAATCGAAATCTCCTTTTTGGAACCGGCGTGATTTGATTGAAGTGGGCGCTTCCGGTCCTATCGCCGGGTGGATTGTCGCGCTCTTTTGGCTGCTGTGGGGACTTTCGCAATCGGTTTGTTTGCCGATGGATGCGTTTACGCTGAAAGAGATGGGGTTCTCCTTGGAGGGAGAGTCTCTGTTGATGAAAGCGGCAACGTTACTGCTGGTGGGACCGGCACCGGAAGGATACTTCTACAAACTGACCGAAGCCGCTTTCGCCGGATGGGTCGGGCTGCTGGTCACTGCGATAAACTTGCTGCCCATCGGACAGTTGGACGGCGGGCATATTCTCTACGGCTTGGGGCGCCGCCACCAGTACGGCTTGGGCTTCTTTGCCATGGTGGTGCTTTTCCTGTTGGGCTTTCACTCGATGATGTGGTGGCTGTTTGCCGGATTCGGTTTGATTTTCGGCGTCAAACATCCGCCGACATTGAACGACGCTCGCCCCATCGGGACGGGAGCGACGATTATGGGGGTAGCGGCGATGATAATTTTGATTCTCTCGTTTACACCGGTGCCTTTTCGGTAGCGACCAACTCCTGCAAAAAGGCGATATCTTCTTCTCTCCCGTACATGGCACGGAAGTCGACCTGTCCGAGCAGGAGCACTTCCAGAAAGGCATCGACAATGGCAGGGTCAAACTGAATCCCCTTGTAGGCAAGCAACTCCGACACCGCCACTTCCAGACTGGCACCTTTGCGGTAAGGACGGTTTGCCATGATGGCGTCAAAAGCGTCGACGACGGCCAACAGGCGTCCCTCGATAGGGATTTCTTCCCCTTTGAGCCCTTGCGGGTAGCCGGTACCGTCGTAACGCTCGTGGTGAGCGATAATGTAGGGAATCGCCGGTTTGAACAAATCGATGCCGCGGATGATTTTCAACCCCATTTCGGGATGGCTGTTCATCAGTCGGCGTTCTCTCTCGGTGAGCTTGTCCGCTTTGTTCAACACCGAATCGGGGACGCCGATTTTTCCGATGTCGTGCAGCGAGCAGCCCATTTTGAGGTCGTGGATCTGTGCCGTGCTCCATCCCAGATGACGAGCCACCAGTTCCGCCAACTTGGAGACCCGGTCGGTATGACCGGCGGTACAGGTGTCGCGAGCTTCGATGGCGTTTGCCAAACCGCGGATGGCTTGGAAGTATGAAGATTGCAGGTCTTCGTACAGTTTGTGGTTGGCGATGGCGGAAGCGGCGGAGTTGGTCAACAGGGTCAGAACATCCAGTTTCCCCGGCGTGATTCTTCCGAAACGGGTAATGAGCAGAAGGTTGATGACACCGTGGAGCTTGCGGCGGATGAAAATCGGCTGCGATATGAAGGTTCGCACGGCGGCTTCCTCGTCTGAGGTGATGCTTTCTTGGGTGATGACCGGTTTGCTGCTTTTGGTGTAAGCAAACTGTTGGAGAGTGGTTTCGTCAAGAACAAACGGCTCGTAGTCTTCTTCTTCGCAATCGCTGAACTGACGGAGCAGTTCTTTGGTTTTAGGGTTAATCTCCAGGATGCCGACCGCCTTGGCGGACATCTCTTTTCGACAGGCTTCCGCAATGAGCTGAAGGATACTGTCGATGTCGATACCGGCTTGGGACGCGTTGGCGATTTTCAAAAATTCGACTTGCCCTTTGAGACTCAAGTTCTCCCGGATGATGCGTTGGTGTTTCAATCCACGATTGATGGAAGCCCGAAGCAAATCAAGTTTGAACGGCTTCACCAAGAAATCGAAGGCGCCTTTTTTCAAGACGGAAATAGCCGTCTGCACCGTGGGGTGAGCGGTCATCAGGATAACGATAGCGTCGGGATGATTGCTCAGAGTAGCATCCAGGATATTCACCCCGGAATGTTCTCCCATGACAAGATCCGTCAGAACCAAGTCGACCGGATTCTCCTTCAAGAAGCGCAAGGCTTCATGCGCATCGGAAAGAGCGGTAATCTGAAAGGCGTCCGACGAGAGGGCTTCGACGATAATATCGCAGATATATTTCTCGTCGTCGACGACCAGAATATTGGTTTTCTTGGTTGTTTTCAAAGCTATCCTTCCACGGTTTAACGTACAATCCCTCTATCGGATAGCTTATCGAAAAGACAACCGCCCCAACGGTTTTTGTATAAAGATTGACCCTGTGAAAAAAAGTTACACCTGGGAGAAGACTTCCCGGGCATGATAAGAGGAGCGAACCAACGGCGCCGAGAAGACAATCGGGATGCCTGCCTCTTCGGCAACTTCTCTCAGGCGGACAAATTCCTCAGGTGAAAGGTACCGGGCTACCGGATAATGCTTCGGGGAAGGCGCCAGGTATTGACCGATGGTCAGGATAGAGACGCGGCTTGCCGCCAGGTCGGCAAACACCTCTCTTAGTTCTTCGAAGGTTTCTCCCAGCCCCACCATAAGCCCCGATTTGGTGGTTATCGAGCTGTTGCGACGTATCCACGAGAGAAGCTCCAATGATTGGCGGTACCGGGCGGCGGGACGAACTTCCGGATAAAGCCGGGGGACGGTTTCGACGTTGTGGTTGAAAATGTCCGGCTGGGCATCCAGGACGATTTGCCACGCCTCTTCGTTGCCGCGGAAATCGGGAGTCAGGATTTCAACGGTTGCGTCGGGAAGACGCTCCCGGATTTGCCGGATGGTCGCAGCGAAATGAGCCGCGCCACCATCGGGGAGATCATCCCGGTCGACGGAAGTAATAACAACATGCTTGAGCTTCATCCGAAAAGCGGCTTGCGCCACCCGGAAAGGTTCAAGCGGATCGGGGGGAGCCGGTTTCCCGGTGGCGATATCACAAAATTTGCAATTCCGGGTACAGACCTTTCCCAAAATAAGGAAAGTCGCCGTCCCTTGGTTGTAACATTCGCCCCGGTTGGGACAGTTGGCTTCCTGGCAGACGGTGTTGAGGTGCAACTCTTTCAGAAGAGTGGAAATTCTGGTGTACCCTTCTCCCGTGAAGGCGCGAACTTTCAACCACGGCGGTTTCCGCTGTTTGTCGGCGTTATCGACTGTCACGAACTTTTCCCGGCTTTTCCGTCGGTGGGTGGTAAAATACTGTCATGCCTATCAAGTATATGCGAAAATAAACGATAATCAAGGAAAAGGCAAAAATTGAACAGGATGAGGAGAAACTTCATGCCACGTCCATGGAAGATATATTGCACCTTGTTTCTGACCATATTTCTCATATCTCATATACAAGCGGCGGAGAAGAAAAGTGCCCGAATAGTGAGAATTGGGGATTCCCTGGCTCAGGAAGTGAGATTCCGCCAGAGCTTGGTGACGGCTGACACCTGTTTGGTTCGTCATGACAGCGGAGCGGTCTGGAAAATCGACGGCTGGGTCATCGGTAACGAATTGTACAAGGAATACCTGGATCCGGCGGCGTCATGTCCGCAGCCATACCCGTTTACCGTCACCGAAATCGCCATGCAGATGTATTTTATGGCACCGACGCCGTTGAACGTGTCCGTCGATATCGAAGACGTCGACGCGACCGATCCGACTTGTCCGGTACCGGGAAATCTCCTGGCGATTTCCAGCGAGTATTCGACGCAGGTGCCCGGGCAAGGTCTGTACGAAATCTGGGTGCCGCTCGACACGCCGTACGTGGTCAATGGACCCTTCTTTGCCGGGTTCTACATTGCCAACGCCCTGGATTCGTCGGTCGGTCCGGCGGTGATTTGCGATTCCTTCCCCGTGTACTGTACCTCCTACAACATTTGGAACGACTCCATCGGCTTCATTGATTTGAACAACAACCAGTTTTGGAATTTCCCGGGACGCCTCTTGTTGTACGCGTCCGGTATCGAAGGCGGCAGCGGCGGCTATCAACCTCCGCCCGCTCTCCGGTTACTGGCGCCCGGCAAGAACGATACGGTGTACGGCTCAGTCGACTTGTGGGCGTGGGACACCTCCGGTTCGAGCATTATCGACTATGTCTCTTTCGCCTATTCAAGCGGCGGAGGTTACACGGAAATCGGACGGGATTACGACGGGATGAGCCCGCTGCGGGACGGGGTGCACGACCCCGGCGGCGGCGACGGCTTCAGCCTGCTGTGGGATTTTTCCTCCATACCGGAAGGCACCTATACGCTTCGCGCCACCGCCTACGATACCTTGGGACGAAGTTCGGCGGACAGTGTGGTGGTCTATCTCGAACCGACTCCGCCAGTGCCGACGGTCGTCTCGCCTGATGCGGGAGACGACTTCTGCTCCCCGGTACAGTTGTTGATGACGTGCAACGACGAAGACGTAAGCGTCGTGGAAGTACATCGAAAAGACGGTCAGATTGACTTTTCGCTCGGTTTGCCGGTGCTGAATCAGTCAAGCTTCGGCGACGCCAACGGCAACCCGCTTGACGGCAACCATGCTTCCGGGGGAGAATTCGGCGATTACTACTGTGGACCGGTGGCAGCGGCACTGGCGGTGAAAGTCTGGTTCGATCGCGGCTACACCAACGTGATGAAAGAAGGTTTCTCTATTATCTCACTTGATACCCTGGTCGAACGTTTGGCGGAGGCGTTTCACACCCGTGACAACTTAGGGACGTACGACGAGAATCTCTGGATCGGCTTGCACGAATACTTGCAAGCTCGCGGGAACGAAATCGCTTTCGATTATTTCCGGAACCCGGATTACTTCCTCTTGCGGACGTGGCTGGAAGAAGAAGAAAGAACCGTCATTCTCGGGCTGAACGGATTGCCGGCGACATGGCTGGCGGTGGACGGTTTCAGCGACTGGCAACAGAGCGACGGCAGCTACCTCGTCCGCATCTCCGACCCGCTTACCGGTTCCCTTCTGACGGTGCCAATGCGTCATGCCGGCACCGTGAACGAACTGTACTACAACGGCACCTGGCAGCGGGTGGAGATTATGGTTTCGTTGCTGGCGAAAACGTGGAATGTCACCCGCCAACTCATCGGCGCCGACATGAACGGCAGCGACGGCTGGTCGTTCTCGTGGACGCCGAGCGGATTGACCGAAGATGCTCCCTCCTTTTTCCGCTCCATTGGACGTGACGCAAGCGGTCTTTCCGGCAGCACGGCAATCCTGTTGCGCTATAACTGCTCGCAATCGTATGTCCCCGGCGATTACGACAACGACGGGAACGCCAATATCTTCGATTTGACGTATTTGATTCACTACTTGACCCAAGGCGGCGACCCGCCGGTCGGCGGGGCGTGGCGGGCGGATGCCAACTGCGACCAGAGCGTGAATATCGCCGATGTCGTCTATTATATGAATTATCTCTTCGGCACAGCCGGAGCTCCCTGTTACTAAAAGTCCTTCCAAAGAAAAACCCACCGGCGGTCGAGAGTTTTCCCGACCGCCGTTTTTTTTGATGAGTGGAAAAGAGGAATGAGAGAACCGTCGGTTTTTGTGGAAAGGCGCTTCCCTATTGTTTCCGAGCGGCGGCTGCTTTGATTGCCCGACGGGCGACCTCGGGTGAAACGCCGCAGATGGCGATAAGTTGGTCTATCGCCTCGTCGAGATAGTCGAGCCATTCCTTGTCGGGATATTTGTTCTTCAAGTCGTCGGTGATTTCGTCGGCGATGATGGCGACAAACTGGGCGTAGCGCTGGCGTTTGCCGACCTGGAGAAAGGGGATGACGTACTTGTTGGCGAGCCAGCCCGCCGCCAAAAGAGCCATCGAACCCAACACACTCAAAAACGAGCCGGGATTTCCAAAGATACTGTCCATTTCTTTCCTCCCAATTACGGGTAAACATCAGATTTTTGCTTTCACTTATACCTTCTCTTTCCCCTCCGTCCTCTACCACGTAAGCCGCCACTGGGTGGTGTCGGGGACGGTGAGACGCTGTCGCAGGATGGTTCCATCGGTGCGGCTGATGGTGAATTCGTACGGCGTTCCCGCCGGAATGAGAGAATCGGATGGAATGAGATCGAAAAAGAAGTAACCGTTGCTGTCGGTGGTGGTTGATACGGAGAAAGGCGAGACAATGACGGACGAGAAACGCACCACCCCCGAGGGTAACTGAGCGGTGACGAGGGCTTCCGGTTCGGGGATGCCGCTTATGTTGTACAAGAAGCCGTAGACCCGACACAAGCCGGTAAGCGAAGGATTGCCGGGGGCAAACCGGCTGCCGAAAAGCGTATCCGTCCCCGCTCCGGTGACTTCGATGGTATCGGAAGGAGCGAAATCGTAGCCGGAGGCGGCGGCGACGACGAGATAACTGTCCGCATCCAGATTGAACGCCACGGTACCATCATTGTCGGTTCTGCCGGAAGCAAGGAGCGCCGTTTGCGCCAGGTTACGCACTGCCACACCCACCTGAGGGATGACCTGCGACGTTGCCGAGTCGTACGTCACAAGGGTAAACGAGTACGCTCCCGTCCCACTGCCGATGCCGGAGATTTCCGCATCGAGAAATTTGCCGAAGGTGCCCGCGACGGTATGATTGCTCTGAGGAGTGTTCCACACCCACCGAGCGATAGATGCCGAATCGCCGGACCCGCCCATTTCCGTTCGATTGGAATCAATGACGCCCCCCTTGGCGTAGACGGAATCGCTTATCATAGCTAACCGGTCGGACAATTCCTCGGAGATAATCTGAAAAGAAAAGGTGTTGGGGGTCAGCAAGGCTTGGGTGTTGTTTTTCATCAGGAAGGTAACGGCGTAATTCCCCTCGATGCCGCCGCCGTCCAAAACCGAAACCTGTTCGCAAAACGTGTAAAACTGCTTCCCGCGAATACTGGTGGCGGTGATACGACTGTCCGAGATGGGAAGCGAATCTTTGTAGACAATGACGCCATCCGGGTTGACGACCAACACGAAGAGGGAATCCGCCGTGGTGGCGTTGCCGAGGCTGTCGAGCGCATAGATGATGAACGAGAGGGAATCTTCCGACGTGGGAGCGGCGGCTGAGTTGTTGACGATGACACTCTTGCCTTCCCATGCCAGAAAAAACAGACTGAGAAAAAGCGCGATGGCGAATGCGCCGCGCGTGAAAAGTTTCATGCGATGCTGTCCTCCTTATCTGGATGGTGAGTTCTCATCTGCTCAGCGGTAGCGTTGCTGCTGGATTATCCGGCAGCGGCGCGGGTCTATCGACGAACCGAAATAGAGCACCACCATCGGCACTTGCGAGCTGCTGCCTTCGGTGGAGCCGAAGGTTTTCATTGACGTATTGGCGGGGAAGGCGTTTTGGTTGACAAGGATAAACCCGTACGCCTGCCCTGAGGTGTCCCAGTAGGTGAGAATGCGGTTGAACGTGGTGCAACTCACGTACCGGTCGACGCCGCTGACGGTGATGGTACAGGCGACGGCGGTGGTATAATCCCCGCCTGCAGAGCTCCAGTTCAAGGAGTCCCCGTCGCCGACATCCAACCAAGCATGGAACCAGGTGACGCCGCTGTCGGGGGAGGGGTAGTCGCCAATGTTGTATGCCAATTCGGTGCCTTCTATGAATTGACGGGTCAGCGGGTAAAGGAATATCTTTCGGTCGAGCGTGTCGGTTTCCGCTTTGCAATAGAGCAGCAGGTGGGAAGAATCCGGGACGACTCCGTTCCATCCCGGCAGCCGGAAGAGCGCCCGCCGATCCCGCCCGGCGGCGGAAGAGCCGACCTGCAGGTGGGTCGTGCCCCCGGCGTTGTACCGGCGACAATCTTCCCCGACGATTTCCGCATTACAGTCCTCCCATGAATAGATGGTGCCGTCTTCGATGACGGCGGTTCCTTTGAGCGTGTCGACCGCGGCGGTGCCGTCAGCGGCAAGAAGCAGACTTACCCCCAACACCGCCGGAAGAAAAAGCCGGGAGAAAAACTGTCGGTAACTCATGTGTTGCCCTTCCGTGGTGAGAGGGACTGTTTGTCCGAGGATGGTTTTTCTTCGCCTGCCGTAAGCGCTTCCTGGCGGATTTTTTCCAACATCTTCCAGAATTCTTTCTGCGCGGCATCCGCCGGAGCCAGTTTGCGTCGTAGTTCTATCATCTTGATAAAGTCTCCCAATTTGACGTTCTCGCTTAGATTCTTCAAAAGTTCGCGATAGTACCGCCGGATGAGATCATCCAACAGGCGCAGTGCCTCCGGTGACGACGGAGAAACCGGTTTTCGGTCGGTCATACTCTAATCCATTTCAACGATAAGCAAATCCACCGTGACCGGCGACGGCGTCTCGGCACGTCGGGCGATCGTGAACGAACTGTTCGACTCCTCCCCGACGATAAATGCCGTCTCTTCACTGCGGGGACGAACGATCACCCGTGGCGAGGCGATGTTCGCCGGAAGCTGATTGCCGCGATGATCGGTCAAGTCGGCGAAGGCAACGTGCTGGGTAGCGTCCCCCAGTGAGAAAGAAGCAAACAGAATGGTTTTCGTTGCTTCCCCTTGTTCGAGCAACAGACAATCGACTTCCTCCCACGAGGGCAATCCCCAGACGACAAAGCCGGGAACAAACCAACAACGTCGGGCGGTGACCTGTGCCAAAGCAGGATACATCGTTTTTCCTCCTTCTTATCCGTGAGTGGGGGCGTTGGGGTTGGCATAGGGAGCGCGGAAGGAGCGCAACAACCGCTCGGAGCGTGCCGCATACTTCTCGGCAAGCCGGATCCACGCCAGAGCGGTGCGGTCTTCGCCTCGCAGGCTGGAAAGTTCCCGCGCCGCAGCGGCATGGCAAACGATTTCCAAGGCTCGGTAGGTGGCGCTTGCCTGCAGCGTCGGATCGGCGCCGAACTGCCCGTCCGGGTCGACCTCGCGCTCGATGAGTCCGTTGGCTTCCGTTACCGCCTTGGTCAACAGCTCCTCGTCGATGCTCGCATAGACCGGTTGGTAGTCGAGCCAAACGGTCTCACCGACGGCAATATCGCCTCCGGCGGTACGTTTGAGCCTGCCGTTGGTCGCGTCAAGAAGGTAATCGCTTCCCTCCTGGTATGTGATATAGGCGACATACCAGACGGTCACCGTTTGACCGAGGGCGAGGCTGCCGCCCTCTTTGATGAGGACATCGCCTTCGGTATAGTCAACGATATAGTCGACATTCTCGGTATAGAGACTCCCAAGGGAGCTGTCCGAAGCTACTACAACCGACCCGCGCACCAACGGAGCAGCGACAATCGAAGTCCGCTGGTGAGTGAGGGTGAGAGTTGTACGAACAGGCGAGGTGCTCTGTATCGACTTGACGGTGACGGAGGCATGCTCGACGGGTCCGTTGAAAAAGGTGACGTAGTCGCTTCCCAAGATTACCGCTTGGTCGGTGACCTTCTCTTGGATGGGTACCGGGGTCGTCAGGGTGTGACGGAGCAGCTCCACATTCGTATATGCCATACGTTACCTCCTGAGGCTGACGGCTTTTCGGTTGGTGCAAGCCGTTATCCGGCTGCCGACGGGCGCCGTGCCGAAAGCGGTGTCGACTTCCACCTTCACCCAGAAAAGCGTCTTACCGTCGATGGTTTTCTTCTGCCAGTCATTGGGGAGAGCAG
Organism: uncultured Ignavibacteriales bacterium; assembly: GCA_964489705.1. Classification (GTDB taxonomy): domain Bacteria; phylum Zixibacteria; class MSB-5A5; order GN15; family FEB-12; genus CAZAZQ01. The sequence goes on along the minus strand of CAZAZQ010000008.1, from coordinate 113,687 downwards.
CATCGTCTTCCCACAAGAGAAGTTGCTTCTCGGTAGCGTCGAGGTGGTAATTCCCTCCGGCGGGAGTGAACGCCTGCCAGTTGGTGCCGTCCCAATAGCTGTACACCACCGTCCCGCCGCTTCCCGCGGTGGAGAGGCGCCACGTGATATGACGGAAAGGATGTTCCATGCCAAGGTAGACGACATCATGGCTGTCGCGTGCCAGAGCATTGCTGTCGGGATGGTAAACATCGGCGGTGGAAGCGTCTCCGGCAGCCGTGGTCAGGTCGGCATACGTCGCCGTGGTGGCATGGTACAGTAAAACGGCGTCGAACTGTTTGGCGGCGGAATCGAGTTCCTCCGGGGTGGAGAAACTGCCGCTTTCGCGGGTGGTGTACTTGAACAGGTTTTGCTCCGACGCCAACGATGAGAGGTAGACGACCGCCGGGACGCTATCGTTGAAAAGCAGTTGGGGAGAATCGCCGCCGTCGGCATCGAGAGTGACGAGCGACCCCCACGAGGTGCCGTCATGCTCCCGATATTTCAGCTCTCCGTCATCGAAGACAACCCCAAGTATGCCGTTGGAAGCGCAGGCGGCATCGAAGTGGAAATCCAAACCGGTGCTGTCGACGATGGTTTCTTCCGCCGTCCAACTCCCACCGGAAAGCGGTCGGGAACGGTGCGAAAGATTCAAGCCGCCGTTGGTGTATACGACCGACACATTGGTTTGTCGGATGAGGATTTTCGAATATGCCGATGAGCCGCCGCTGGTGAGCTGCTCGCCGCTGTCGGAAGCGCCGCCGCCCCAGGTCGTGCCGCCGTCGGTGGACGACTTGGCGTGAACGTAGTGCAAACTTCCGTTGACCCGAGTCCAACTCACCCACAACGTCCCGCCGCTTTCCCTCGTCAGCGACGGATAGCGGGAGATGCCGCCGTTGTACACGGTCACTTTCGAACCGACGTTCCAGACTCCGCCGGTAAACGTTAACTTGCGGCTGACGAGGTATTCGGTGGTCTGCTCGGAGTAGACAAGGTGGACGTTTCCGTCGCCGTCCATGACTCCGTCGAAGGGGAGATCGGCGCTGTCGGCGGCAATGGTGACCGGTGACGACCACGAGGTGTACGGAGCGTCGGCGTAGGCATACGCAAGCTCAGCGGCAGCGGTCTGCATGAGAGCGAGCATGCGTCCGGCGTACTCACCCGACGGAACCTTGAACAGTTTGGTGCCGGGAGGATGTCCCAGACCGAAGCTGCCGGTTGTTGCGGTTATTTTCTTTTCCATATCTCCTCTCTTCGAAAGAGGGGAGCGTATAGCTCCCCTCGGTTCCTTTACGTCCAGACGGTATCCAGCACCACCGAGGCGTCCTTGATGACCTTGGCATAGGTGACCGATTCCGAGATGACCGCTTCTTCAAAGCGCTGCTCGATGACTTTGTCGTATTCCACCATCAACGGTTGGGTGATGACTTCTTCGACCGCAAAGCGATGGTCTAACCCAATGATGAGGTCGGTGTCGACTTCGTCGGAGCGCACCAGGGTAGCACCCAAGGGATTGAACAGCTCGCCGGTTTGTTGGAAACGGTACCCTGCCAACGGGTCTTTGAATTCGTCGAGGGTAAGGATGTCTTTCATCCGATTGACATGGCAGATGATGGTGTTCATCTCGAAAGGGCTGAACTGCGACCAGAGGGTTATCAAGTCGTCGTAGGTAAGCGTTCCGCTGGCGGCGGTGTTGACGACGGAGGCGGCGTTGTCGTTGCCGTCACCGTTGATGATGGTATCGACCAGCATCCCGATTTTGTCGGTCTGGATTTTGAAGCCGATGTACCACAGCAGCACCCGGAATTGCGAAGTGGTGCGATACCGGAGCGCCTTGTAACTAGTCTTCAACGCCAGACCGTAGTCGGTGACTTTGACGGCATGGGTCTGTTCGGTGACCAGCAGTTGCGGGATGTCGGCACCGTCACCGATGGGGCGCAGGGAGAACTTCGTGTCGTCGGAAGTGTCGATGAAAAAGGGCGTGTAGCTGTTGCTGGCGACGGTGGTGGTGTTTGCTACCAAGCGGTTGAGCTCCGGACGCATCGCCATCCCTTTCTTGATTTCCCGCAACATGAACTCCGGCATCAACGCCGGTGCTTGCTGGAAGAATTGCTCCACGGTGGTGGGGGATTTCCCGCCAAAACGAATTCCCGCCAACGCCAACTGGCGCTCAAAAGCGTCGAGAGGGCTGTCGGGCGGGGAAGGATCGTACTCGTCCAGCTCGAGCAACTCCGAAAGGCTCAAGCCGCGCGCCTCAGCTTCCAGGTAAAGCTCTTTGTTCACTTCAATCGCCGCCGTGCGACTTAAGTCGAGTGAGCCGGAGATTTTGTCGTCCGTCTGCCGCGTCAAACCGGCAAAAGCGGCGGAATGTAAGAACGTATTGAAATCCATACGGGTTCCTTTCTAATTGAGCAGAATGACACAATCGGTGGTACCGTTTACAGCCAGGACGGTACCGCGGGCGATGTTCCCTCCAGCCGGATCCGAAGCGACGGAGGGAGCTTGCTTGACCGTTCCGGCCGTGCCGCCCACCACGCGGTTGCCGACTTGCGGGTAGGTGGCGGAGATTGCCAAACGGCAAATCCCACCAACCTGGACGGTCGCCAAACGTTTGCCGTCGTCGTTGTCGGTGAGGGTCAGGGAAATCAGCTTCCCCAAGAGTTGTCCGCCGTTGGTGATGGGACCGACCTGGTTGTTGCCGGTCAGTTGTACCGGCTCACCGATGTTGGCGTCCTTCAAATCGTCGACGCCGCCGGTCTGGCTGATTTCAAACGTTGCCAACAAGGGGGCAAGGGCTTCAAGATTTTGATCTCGAACCGTCATATTGTCTCCTTTGAAAATGGGTGACGCTGTTTTTTCGGCCGATGGCGGTGCTCCCCGTGGTTCCGAACGAAGGAACGCTTTTCTTTTGTCCGTGAGGGCGTAAAACGACGCCATCCGACCGTTTGATGAAAGCGACCAAGTCCATGCTCGGTCGGGATGAAAATCCCCCGGGAATTACGTCAAGGTGGTGAGGTCCTTCCGCGCCTTTCGCTCGTGGTGCCTGTCCCCGCGGAGCAATCCGAAACTGGCGGGGAAAGCATCGCGAAAACGTGCCGACACTTTCCGGTAAGCGCCAATCAGTTCCTCCGCCGACAGGGTGGGCAGCCCCTCCAGGTATGCCAAAGCACTTTCCCACGATTCGGGGCGGCGTTCCGTTGCCGCAATCGCTTTGACCATACCGCCGATACGCTGGAGGTAGTCCTGCCGCAAGACTGTCATCTCGGTGCGCAGATGTTCGACCTCTTCCGCCAAACGGGCTGAGTGTTTCAGCCATTCTTTCAGCCGGTCGAAGTCCACCAGGGACATAGTGTCCTCCGTCAAAGCTTCGACCAGCTCTTTCGGGTAGGCATGATGAGTGTTACGGTTTTCCAAGGTCTTCCCTCGATTGGTCTTTTAAGTATTGTTCAATTCTGGTCAAACGGGCTTCGATATCTTTCGAGAATTGAAAAAATTGTTCTCTACTGATAACGCCCTCTTTCAAAATCACCTCAAAAGAGGCAAGTTTTTTGTCGAGCGCTTCCACAACGGCGCTCTCCGCTTTGGCTTCCAACTCCAACTTCAGCGACTGGATGGTCAAAAAATACGCCGCCGCCATTCCCAAAAGAAGGGTCAGCAGGTTGACCACCGGAGCGCTGAGGTGAAGACCGCCGTTTCCATGTTGAGAGGTCATGGGGATATTCCTCTTTTATTTTTTTGTTGAATTGCCGTTTTTGTTTTTCCTATCATGGAGACATGGGGACGAGAATAACACTCATAGTCATCATTGGGTTGTTTGCCGGGTTCTTCGGTCACGGCTGCAGCGAGGACACCCCCCTGCTCACCCCTCCTCTCGAACAGCTTGACGGCGCCGCGCTGTTGGGGTTGCAAGACAACCGGACGCTGAGCTATCTGCAGGTCGATTCGGTCATCACCATTGACTCCGCCTACCATGTTACGGTCACCACTTCGGTGAAGACCATCACTCTGTCGGGAGGAGGGAACGACTGGATTGTCCGCAGCGACAGCCAGGCGATTCTCAATCTCAAGTTGACCGACGAAGCGGTCATCCAAACCGGCTACTGGCGCAAAATTGACGGAAACGATTCCTTGATTTACTTTTCCGAACCGGTCGTGGTCATGCCGCGCTCGTTGTCCTCGCAACCGGAGTGGAGCGGCTTCACACCGTTCTTTAACGACGGCGACGGGGATATCGCGTATCTGTTTTACTATTCCTATTTCGGTTTCTTTTTCGAAAAGCACTTGGTCGACACCGTCACGGTTCTGCTTCCCGCCGGCTCTTTTGCCACCTATCGCTTCGATACCGAGCTCTTCGTGGCGTCGGGCGACACGATTCCCCTGGTTCAGGTCTCCGAATACTATTCCCCCGACCGCGGCTTGGTGAAACTCACTCTTCGCGGCGGAGCGCTGCGCCGGACCTTGAGCCTGACCGATATGAATTGACCCGAGTGCACCCGACAGACACGAAAAGGCGGGCAGAGGCATATCGTTATCCATCTTTCCGCCGGTAAAACAAATACCGGGTGCGGTCGTCGAGCTTGACCGGCTGGAGATGAAATGTCCCCGATAACGCGCCGGTAAGGGTCAGGATCCTCCCTTCATCCTGCCGGGTAAAGGAGGTAACGACACCGTTCAACGCTCCACGGGCAGCACCGGAAGGAGTCTTTTCAACCACATCTGCGATAAACCTGCCCCCTTTCATCAGGCGGGGGAGGTGGAACTGCCGGATGAGGAGAGTCATGTCTCTTTCCCCGTCGTTGAAAGAGAGGAAGGCGTGAGCGCTGTGAGGAGGGTATGTCAAGCGGTAGCGAGGCTTTCTCTCTACAGGCTCAGACGGAAGCATATACCGATGTCCCGGCGAGGTAAGAGGGTCGCTGCCGAGACGCCAGTAGCGGACTCCCCGGCGGGTAGCGAGAGTCCGCGCTGCGGCAGGAAGGGATTTTCCCGCGACGATGCGATGACGGATGAGACGCATCCGATACGGCGGCGGCGTACGGGTGTCTTTTGTCACCAATATCCCCGACGGAGGAAAGAGCTTCGCTTCCAAACGGGTGACCGAGCTGCTTTCTCCGGCAAGATAGCGCTCCAGTTGAGCCAGCGAGCAACGCTCTTTCCCGCGGTAACCGACCAGATGTCCGTACGCATGTACCGGCATGGCGGTAAGAGGAGCGGAAAAACGGCTGCCTATATCGGAGGACAGTGATTCGCCGTTCATTCGCCGAAGGGAGACGCTCCCTCGGTGGAACGTAAGTATGACCGGCAGGGCGTCGTAGTAGGGAACGACGAGATATTCCGCATCCGGCTGGAGAGTGTTTTCCGGCGGCGTCTGCAGGATGGGCTCGGGAGACAAGTGGCGGGCAAAAGAAAGGATACGCCGGATGGACGTGTCCGGGTTGGCGCCCCGGTAGACGAGCGATGTTTCCAAAACCCGCTCTATCTGCCGGTAATTGAAGTATGCGATTTTCTCTTCCCCGCCGGTGCCGACGGGATATTTCCGCAGCGGTTCATGGGGACAGGTACGGATGTCCTGCCCGCAGAGAGAGCATTCCGGAAATCGGAAGGTGAAGCCGATGGAGCATTCCTTGTAGATGCCGCCGTCGATGTTCCGCTTGAGGGTTTCCGCCTCGTCGGAGTTCTTCAGCCAATAAAAATAGCTCTTCACCCAGCTTTTTCCGTCGTGTTGTTCCACCTCGGCGTGGAAGGTACGAGCCACAGGAAGGGTGTCTTTGCGGTGAGCCGCCAACACCGGGGAATCGACCAGCAGACGGGCAAGGCGCTCATGCTCTTCGGCGGGAAAGCGCCCGCCGAAGCTATTGACTTCGTCGGAAACCAAGCGCATCACTCCGATGTAGACCTCCTCGGCACGAAGAGGGGTGGGAGGATTGATGTTTTTGTTTATTAATTCAATAAGCTCGGCGGTCTCCGGAAGAATTGCCGGTTGTATCAGCCGTGCCGTTATTCTGCCCAAACTGGCGCTCATGCTGCCTCCTCTCTTTAGTTTCCCTCAGGAGAGCGGCAAGGCATTTACCACGGGAAGACATGTTTATTTGCGCAAAAATTTGCGCCTTTGATTGCTTTTTCTTGCCTGTTTTGCGGACGTCGATTTTTCCCAACCTATTGGCTGACACAATCTTAAGTGGACGTGCTCTTTCCCTGCCGCTTAGGCACGGCTCTTGCTTTTCAAGAAAGTGTACATTTTGCTGAGTTTACTGTTTTGAGAAAGGTGAAGAAATGACAATCTACCAGAGAGAGAAGAAACACTGGCTTAAGTGGGTTCTCGGACTTGTTCTCTTCCTCCTCGTTCTGACCGTCACCTTTGATAGTGTCTACGGATTAGGCATCCCTCCCGCGACCGGGTCGAGCCACGGCTATTCCGGTTCAAACATGCCCGATTGGTACAATTATCATCTGGATAGAAATTATTACCCGGTTGATGACCGCCCCGCTGCTCCCGATGACCCGACCACCCCTCCCCAAGTTCCGGAGCCGACGACGTTATTGCTGTTTGCCGCCGGTTACGGGGCGCTCCGGCTGATACGCCAGAGAAAAGCGAAAAACATTTAGCGTCCCAACCCTCTCTCCCTTTTCGAAACGCCTTGTAAGTTCACCTCCCCTTAGAAGGCGTTTCAGTCTTAGCAGCAAAAAAGGCAGGTCGCCAAGACCTGCCTTTTATTTATTGCCCTGAGGGGTGAGCTTACTTCATAGCCGTCGCGGGCGTGATAATTTCAACCGTACTTCCCGTGGGCGGTTCTTTTGCTCCGATGAGCACTTTCAATATCTCGTCGCTCGAAGCTTCGAGAGGTTCTTCTTCCTCGGGATACGACGCCACCGAGGAGCCGCCTCCCGGCTTGACATAGACTCTAACGTATGCCGTTTTGCTCCTGCTGAAGAAAGCACCGGTAATTCCGCCGCCGGAGATGTTGAACGCGTCCGTCGCCGGGTAGGGACCGACAGCACTGACGATATAGATTCGATAGTAACCGTCGAAAGCCGTGGAGAGACCGGGGATAGTGTACGCCGTATCTTTCGTGGCGATGTAGGTTCTTCGAGAATTCCACGTTCCCGAGGAATCATAGTAATAATACAATTTTATTCCGTACCATTCCGCCCGAGCCACCTTATTCCACACGATCGCGATGTTTTGGCCGAACGAGACCGTGTCATTCGGTTGGGGAACGATATACAAAACCGTATCCTGATAGTAACCGACGGTTCGGAGACGAGTGGTGACGACAGAGCCGTTCACGTATATCTTCATTTCCACGGTATCACCGGCGTGATACCGAAGGGAATCGCTCTTATCAGAGTAGCCGAACCAGTCGTACAATTCGTCGCCGTAAACCCACCAGTAGCTTCTCTCCCCCTCGCACTTTCGGTCGGTAAAAATAACCGAATCGACCCGGGTCACTGGATAGGAAAGCGGTTGCAAGTCGATGTCAAAGTCCAAGTACGGACGTATCTTGACCATCGCGGTTGCCAGTAATTTGGGACATACCGTGCTTATCACTTTGGCTTCTTCATCCTTGCTGCACCCCGACAGGAGCACTCCTACCATGAGAGCAATAAGTATTATTAAAACAAGTCCTTTTTTCATAAAATTACCTCATCAAAGTTTTGGTTCGATGACACTGGTACTTTTCCGTCAGCCACCTGACGGCGGCACGATTTCAATGGTGCTTCTCTCGGGGGGATTCATCCTGCCGCTGAGAATCTTCAAAATCTCGAGACCCGTCGGTTCGGTGAAATTATCGTCGGGGGGCAAGACACCGGGAGCACTCCCAGCCGGAATAACATAGACTCTTACAGGGGCACCGGCACTATTGGAGAAGAAGGTTCCGACGACATCCCTACCAGAAATATTGAACGCATCTACCCCAGGATAAGGACCGGTCACAGAGATGACGTAAATATTGTAGTATCCCTCGAACGTGTTGGAAAGACCGGGAATGGTGTAGGCCGTATCTTTCGTGGCGACATACCCGTAGCGATAGCTCGACGTTCCGGAGGAGTCATAGTAGTAGTAGTAGGCTATACCGTACCATTCCGCGCGGGCGACCTTGTTCCACACAAGCGCGATGCTCTGGCCAAAGGTAACGGTATCATAGCGATTGGGGACAATATACACGATGGTATCCTCATAATAGCCAAGCAGCGGCAAACGGGAAGTGATCGTCGTGCCGTTGGAGTATATTTTCACTTCGACAGTGTCACCGGGATCGTATCTCAGTGAGTCATTTTCGACATAGTACTCAAACCACTCATAGGCATCGTCACCGTAAAGCCACCAGTAGCTTTCATGCGGCTCACACTTCCGGTCGGTGAAAATGACCGAATCGACGTGAAGAGTGGGGTAAGAAAGTGCCTGGAAGTCAACTTCAAAGTCCAGTTCGGGGTACATACCCACCCAAGCGGTCGCCAAAAGCTTGGGGCAGACCGTACTTACCACTTTGGTTTCTTCATCCTTGCTGCATCCTGACAGGATGAGCATCCCTATCAGAACAAAAAGCAGTAACACGATTCCTTTTTTCATACAACTCCTTTCGTTAATAACCTGGCTTTATTGAAAAACATCACGTTTCATTTTTTCAGGCAACTAAAAAAAACACGCTTTTCTCGCCTTATTTTGTTTTCTTGCTCACGAGGAATGTTTCTTATCGTCGTTTTCCGGCAGCGTCAGCGGTTGGGGCATGATATTCGTCACCGGGGAAGCGGTCGCTTCTTCTTCGCACGGTTTCCCGACCAGCTCGTGCCCCAACATCGCCTTGGCGCAGTCGTTGAGCGCTTCGGCAAGTTCTCCTTGACGGAAGGTTTGCGCCCAGATGGTATGAATGGCTTTCAGCGAATCTTCGCTTTTGCCGTGATAAAGTTCTTCCAAGGCTTTATGCCTGCGCCACTCTTTTTCCTGCCAATTGACGTGAGCGCTGAGGAAATAGATGCCGCGGCTGGCGGGAGTGAGCGATTCCATTATGACGATGAGATATTTGTTGGTATGTGTGTACAGCGGCAACGACAAACGTACCCGCACCCCGGAGGTCAAGTGTCGTTCTTCCGGCGTCGAAGGGTAGAGGCGTAAACACTCTTCCCATTGCTTTACCGACGAAGAGGACGGCAACGGAAGAGATGCCAACCACTCGAGAAACTCTTTTTTTATCGCTTCGACATCCATCAACGGCTCGCTCTTTTGGAGCTCGGTGAGGACGGCGTCTTTCACTTTTTGCGATACCGGCACAGGTCTTTCCTTCTCAGTGACGGCAAGCCACCACGTACTTTTTCACTTCTGGTGTTATTATCGGTCACGGGCGGGCAATTTTCACTCCCTTTTGAAGGGAAAGGGATTTTCTCTCCGGTGTGAATGTTTTATATTCGCAGTGGGAGTGAACGTTTCACATGGGATGAACGTGAAGAGAGTGTGAGGAGGAACCGTGATACCGCAAGCATTCCGACAATGAGGGGAAAAACAATGAAGCGTATTGCCGTCGTCTGGTTCATCCTCGTGTTGGCAGGGGGAACGTCGCAGCTTGAGGCGAAGACCGGTTCTCTCACCGGCACGGTGGTGGACAAAACCACCCGGCTGCCGTTGGTGGGAGCGAGTGTGGTCGTGACGGGGACGAGCATCGGCACCGCCACGGATAGCGCCGGAACGTTTACCCTCTCCAACCTCACCCCCGGCAGTCACATGGTGCGCATCTCCTCCATCGGGTACAAAACGCTTATCAAAAATCGCGTCGTCATCAAGCCGGGCAAAACGACGGTGCTGCAGGTGGAGTTGGAACGGGAATACTTCCGCCTCAAGGGAATGACGGTAAAACCGAGTTTTTTCGAAACCGCCGATGAAGCGCCGGTCTCTTCTCAGAGCATGGAAATGGAAGAAATCGTTTCCCAACCGGGGGCGGGATACGATATCCAGCGTGCCGTTCAGGCGTTGCCATCGGTCGTCTCCGGCAGTGACCAGAATAACGAAATCATCGTCCGCGGCGGCGATTACGGGGAGAATTTGTTCATCATCGACAACGTCGAAATTCCCAATCCCAATCATTTCGCTTGGCAGGGAACGGGCGGCGGACCGATCAACATCGTCAACACCGACTTCGTGCAAAGTGTGGATTTCATGGCGGGAGCGTTTCCCGCCGCTTACGGCGGAAAAGTGTCGTCGGTGTTGGAGGTGACGTTGCGGGAAGGTTCTCAAAACAAGCACGGCGTCAAGCTCAATGTCGGGATGGCGGGGGCGGGCGGAAGTATCGAAGGACCGATGCCGTACGGGACGTTCATGTTTTCGGCGCGGCGGAGCTTTCTCTCCTTGCTTCGCTCCAGCTTAGGGCTGACGGCGATACCTATCTTTTGGGATATGCAAGGGAAAACCGCCTTCCGTCTTTCTCCCCGGGTACGGCTGACCCTCTTGGGTATCTACGCGGAGGATTGGATCCATATGGAGAACGAACACAACAACTTTTACGTTCGTTCGAACCAAAGCGTGTGGGCGTTTTCGCATCAATCGGTGCTCGGAGCGACGGTGCAGGCGTTGATGAAGAAAGGATATTGCCGCTTCACCGTTTCCCGGGTCACAAACCTGTGGGACCATGAACTCTTGTCCGGCAGCGGGAGGGAGATATATCACAATTATGCCACCGAAGGAGAGGAAGCGGCGAAAGTCGACCTGACCCTGATGCCGTCGGAACGGTGGGAGCTGTCGATGGGCGCCTACTTGAAAAGCCAATGGTACGATTTCGATGTCTGGCTGGAGCCGGACACGCTGTACGTTCATGAGGATACCGGCTGGGCGAGGTACGTTTCTTTCTTGGATGTCGACACGAGAGAGCGGTTTTGGAAGTACGGGAGCTACCTTCAATACCGACGGAATATCAGCCGTTACCTTACCGTCACAAGCGGTCTTCGCTTCGGGTGGCATGGTTACGTCAACCGAACGTATCTCTCCCCCCGGCTGGGACTTACCCTCCGTTTCAGCGAGACGACGAGCGGGCATCTGGCATACGGGCGGCACCATCAACCGCCGGAATTGTACCAGTTGGGATATGGAGAGACGGGAAGGGAGCTGCGTTACAAATACACCGATCAACTGGTGGTGGGGGCGGAACATCTTTTTTCCGCCGATCTCAAGGGAACGGTGGAAGCGTATTACAAACGGTATCGCGACGTTCCCCAAACGTACTCAAGTTTGACCCCGAATCCCAACGATTGGGATGCCGACTACGTCAGCACCGGAAAAGGGTACGTGCGGGGAGTGGATTTCTTTCTGCAAAAGAAAATCAAGAACAACCTGTGGGGAACGCTGAGCTATTCGCATTTTGTCGCCTTAGCCGAAGACCCTCGGTATCCCGGCGTCATGTATAGCTGGGCGTTCGACTATCGACATACGGTGACGGCTATCGTCGGGTATCGAAAGGAGTTCAGCGGTCTCTGGTGGTACGAAAAGCTCAAGCGCCGCTGGTGGTATGTCATTTTTCCTTTTCTCCCGGCGGATGAGTCGGAATATTCCTTCCGCTGGCGGTATCTGGGTGGAAGACCCTACACTCCGCTGACCTACCACCCGGAACTCCGGCGCTGGCTTTTGGACGAAAATCAACCTATCAACTCCGCTCGCATGAAGCCTTACAGCCGGTTGGATGTAATGCTTCTCCAGCGATGGTTTTTCGACAAGTGGAATCTGGTGATGTATCTGGAAATTGAAAACCTTCTCAATACCGCCAACGAGTGGACGTATCGGTATTACAACAACGGCACCACGGGAACGATATACCAAAACTGGCGCATGTTCGTCGGCGGGTTTATCCTGGAGTTGTAAAGGCTGACGTTCGTTAACGGCTTCTTCAGACTTTTCCCACTCTCGGCTTCGGTGCGGGGGTGCTTCTCTTGCGTAAGAGCCACAGCGCCAACGCCAGCGCCATCAGGGCATCACACTCGTTGTTATCGTCCCACCGCGCGGCGCGGAGCTCGTCCTCCAACGACCATATCTTCCCCGCCCCGTCGGGAAGCTCCCAGCGTTGGTAGGCTATTTCGCCTTTGGCGTGGAGCAGTTCCACGTTGGTTAAAAGCTCCGCCTTGGTTGCCGGAGTGAAAACGACGGGAGTAGGGTTGAACTCTTTGAGCTGCTCGACAATGACATCACCCAAGCCGGTAGCGTCGACGACGAGCCGACCGGGGAAGGTTCGTTGGCGTTGCTTGATTTTCTCGATGATGACGTTCCAATCGAATTTACGAAACCGCTCCAGCGCCACGACGCAGGCTTTCCCATCGGCGACGGCGACCGTAACCCCGACGGTAGCGGTTCTCTTCCGCGCCAGGTCCCAGCCGGTGAAGTAGACTTTCTTTTGCGCGTCGTCAATCAGGCGGCGGAAAGGTTCATACTGCGCCAAGGCGGTGTCGATGTATGCTCCTTTGAGAATCTCGCCGCCGGTATCGACGAATTGTCCCATGATGTTTTGTTTGATGCGCTTTTCCGAGAAGTACTTCAACCGTTCTTCCACAAACGCCTGAGAAATGTAGGTATTCTCCCTGGTGTCGCCGGACTGGAAATAGCCGGGGCGGCGGTGAGTGAGGATTTCTCTTGCCCGCCGATAGAACCAGTTCTTGCCGTTCGGAGTGGAGACCAGATCGAGTCTGCCTTCTCGGTCTGCCAACCGCATGAGGATGACTTCTTCGACGACGTATTCCGGGTCGGTCTCAAAGGCAACTTCGTCAAAAATGAAGAGGTCGTAATCGTGTCCGAGAAGATACTCACCGCGGTTTTGGGTCGAGCGGGCTTCGACGACGGCACCGTTACCGAACTCCAGACGAGGGTAGGGGCTCTTGGTATGGGACCGCACCAACGATTCCAAGAAAGGGGAACGGTGAACGAAGCGCAGCACCTGGTTGAAGATGATGTTGGCTTGCTCTTGTGTTATCGAAGCGGTGACGATGTGATACTTGCCCGAGAAATCAAATTTCAGCGGTCGGGGTCGATAGAGGGCGTGGTGGAGTATTTTTATCGCCGAGACGAACGACTTACCCCAGCGGTTGCCGGTCACGAGGAGATTTTCCCGCTTGCCGGACTGTCGGAGCCACTTTTCTTGCCCCCGGTGCGGCTCAACGCCTAAGACGGCACGGGCAAAGTAAACGGGATCCTCCAATCCCCGTCGCCAGTCGAGAGACGGATACGCAATTATATCAACTCCTCGGCTTTGCGGCGGGCGGTTTCCTTGTCGAGCAAGCCGGCATGGAACAGTTTCAAAATGTTCTCGACCGATTGCGAGTCGATAGCGGCTTTATCGGCGGCTTGGTAGGCAAAGGTATTGTCGAAAACAAAGCGACACGGGACATCATACCCCGCCAGCGCCAAGTCGATTCGCGCCAACCATTCCAAGAAATGCGCCACTTCGGCTTGGATTGATTTGACCTGCCGCATGACGATGTCGAACTTGAACGCCGACCAGGTCGTGGTGGCGCCATACGAATACCCCAGCAGGAAAGGTGAGAGATTCGTTCCGGCACAGATATCTTCAATCATGGCGCGATGGTTGAAGAACCAACTGTTGGTGACGCTGCGTGTCGCACCGGGACCGATATGCTCGATGGTGACGTTATCCCAGGTCACCGGGTTGTCGTCCACGTCGCACGATTGTATCATAGCGACCGTCGAGTCGAAGTAGCTGTTTATCCGCTCGATATAAGCGCTGTCGGATTCGCCGCTGTGGCGTTCCGGCGGTGTGATTTTGACGTGGAGGCGGTGGAAGCCGGAGTTATGGCTGGCACGGCGCATGTCGTCGACCAACTGCTGTTCAATGTAGGCGACAAACGGCACCGCTTTGAGAATGGAGCGTCCCAGCGGTTCGGTCAGGCTGGTATTCAACGGAATGTAGTAAAAATCCTGCCGCTCCAACCGGAGTTTTCCGTGCTCCGTATCGAGCACCACTCCCCTTTTGTCGCCTTCCTCTTCCCAGCTCAATGCCGTCGCATCGACCGGGATAAACCTATCCACCCCGGAGGCGTCGGGAGTGACGGTGACGAAGCCGCCGAAAACGCCGTCACGAAAAAGCGACGTGAACAGCGCGGTTAAAAAGGTGACCAACCCGCCGGTGGCGCCCGCTTCGTTTGTTCCCAGACGGCGGGTGAGTTTTTCCAGGCGTTCGGTGACCTTTTCCGCCGTCGCGGAGTCGAGTTTACCTTCGATTTTGTACTCGCCATCGGTTGCCGCCAAGCGCACCCAGGTCCAGATGCAGGCGTTGACAATGGGAATGTTGTCGGTGAGGAAGCGGTACAGGAGAATTTTGTACCGGCCGGAACGAATGTCGTGGGCGGAGAGCCGGAGCATTGATTGCAGCGCTTCGGAAGTAAGAAACGGCTTTTTCTCACTTTGGCGGGCTTTGGCTGCCAGTGGCGAGTAGGTTTTGGGAAAGCGAACAAGCTCTGTGGCGATCTTTTTTGACCGTACCATAGTTCTCCTTTTTTTTCCAAAGGAGAGGCGGTTGCTTTTTCCCTCAAAGATGTGTCGTTTTTGCGTGTCCCTTAGGTGTTCTATCATGCGATGGGTCAACGCGCCGTGAAATTCGGCTTGTCAACCAGCCCCCGATTCTCCGTTTTCTCCTTCTAATTGGCTATGAAACGATTGCGGGGAGAGCGCCGAAAACCGATTTTGCCTCGAAAAGTCTTTACAAGATTTGCCGAATAAAGTAGATTAACGGGCTGTACCGGAGACATAACATACTGAACGAGTGAGTAAAAAAACCGATGAAATTTGATACGCTGAAAGACAACTTCTCTTTCCCCAAAGCCGAAAAGAAAATCCTTTCGTTTTGGGATACGCATAGAGTTTTCGAGAAGGTAAAAGAAGCCTCCCACGACCGCCCTCATTTTGTCTTTTATGAAGGACCGCCGACCGCCAATGGACGACCGGGTATTCATCATGTTATCGCCCGCACTATCAAGGACTTAGTATGCCGCTACAAGACCATGCGGGGCTTTCGGGTCGACCGCAAAGCGGGGTGGGATACCCACGGCTTGCCGGTCGAAATCACGGTCGAGCGGGAATTGAACCTTGAAAACAAAGCGAAAGTCATCGAGTACGGCATTGACAAATTCAATAAAAAATGCCGCGAATCGGTTTTCAAATACCTGAACGATTGGAATGAACTCACCCGCCGCATCGGCTACTGGCTGGATCTCAACGATGCGTATGTCACGTTGACCAATGAATACATCGAATCGGTCTGGTGGATTTTGAAAGAGTTCTTCGATCGGGGGCTTATTTACAAAGGATACAAAACGGTACCGTTTTGCCCGCGCTGCGGGACGGGACTTTCCAGTCACGAGGTGGCGCAGGGATACAGTTTGGTCAAAGATCCTTCGATTTACGTCAAAATGAAAGCCGCCGACGATGATTTCTCCTACCTCGTTTGGACAACGACGCCGTGGACGTTGCCGTCCAATGCCGCTTTGTGCATGAAAGCGGATGCCGATTACGTGATGGTCGAGCACGACGGAGAAAAGCTCGTGTTGGCGGAAGCGTTGGTGGGGAAAGTCTTCGGGGAATACAAAGAAGTTCTGGCTCGCTACAAGGGTTCTGATTTCCTCAAACGCCGCTATGAACCGCTTTTTGACATCTACGCCGACTATGCCGACAAAGCCTTCTTCGTTGTGAACGCTGATTTTGTAACGTTGGAAGACGGGACGGGTATCGTCCACATCGCTCCCGGCTTCGGCGCCGACGACTACGAAGTGGGCAAAAAATACGGTTTGCCGGTTTTTCAGGCAATTGAGGCAAACGGCATTTTCAAAGATTTCGCTACTCCGTATAACGGCATGTTCATCAAAGACGCCGATCCGGTTATCATCAAAGATCTAAAAGCTGCCGGGAAGCTCTTGAAAAAGGAAACCTACGAGCATAACTACCCCTTCTGCTGGCGCTGCGATTCGCCGCTTATTTACATCGCCCGGCAGTCGTGGTATTTGAAAACAACCGAGTACAAAGACAAGCTGATAGAAAACAACAACGCCATCAACTGGTATCCCGACGAAATCCGCACCGGCAGGATGCTCGACTGGCTGGAAAACAACGTCGATTGGGCGCTTTCGCGGGAACGCTTCTGGGGGACGCCGTTGCCGTTTTGGGTCTGCGACGACGAACGCTGCGGCGCCGTCCGGGCGGTCGGCTCTATCGAGCAGTTGCGCAAAGAAGGAGTGAACGTCCCCGAGGAACTCGACCTCCACAAGCCGATGATGGACGAAATCAAACTCACCTGCGAGTGCGGCAGCAACATGAGCCGGGTGCCGGAGGTGTTGGATGTCTGGTTCGATTCCGGCGCCATGCCGTATGCGCAGTGGCATTATCCCTTTGAAAATCAAGAAGAATTTGCCAAGAAATACCCGGCGGATTTCATTTCCGAGGCGGTCGACCAGACCCGCGGCTGGTTTTACTCCCTCTTGGCTATCTCAACGTTATTGTATGACAAACCGCCGTTCAAGAACGTCGTTGTCTTCGAGCTCATCTTGGACAAAGAAGGGAAGAAAATGTCCAAGAGCCGCGGGAACGTGGTGGACCCCTTCGTGACGGTAGATACCTACGGTGCCGATGCGGTGCGCTGGTATCTGGTCTCGACCTCCAACCCCTGGCTGCCGACCCGGTTTGATCCGGACGGCTTGGCGGAAGTGGTGCGCAAGTACTTCGACACCCTCCGCAATACCTATTCCTTCTTCGCCCTCTATGCCAATATCGACGATATTGCCCGGCGGGCGGAAGATGCCGATATGACCGTCGAAGCCTTCTTGGAACAAAAAGCGGGCGAGCCGGAGCGGTTTGACCGCTGGATTGTTTCCCGGTACAACAGCTTGGTGAAGAACGTTACCGCCCATTTCGACAAGTACGAAATCACCCGGCCGGTACGAGCGATCCAGCACTTTGTTATCGATGAACTTTCCAACTGGTACGTGCGAAACAACCGCCGCCGCTTCTGGGCGAAGGAAGACGACCCCTCCAAGATGCGGGCGTACCTCACCCTCTATCGTATTTTGCTCGGCATCTGCCGCTTGACAGCGCCGGTGTCGCCTTTCCTTTCGGAGCTGCTGTACACCGAGTTGACGGGTGAAAATCGAGAAAAGCACGGCTTGCCCCTCTCGGTTCATTTGACCGACTTCCCGACCGCCGATGAGAGCCTCATCGACACCAAATTGGAAGAGATGATGGGTTTGGTGGAACGGGTCGTCTCGTTGGGGCGGGCGGCGCGCTCTCGAAAAAATCTCAAAGTCCGCCAGCCCTTGCCGCGTATATTAATCGGCGTGCCTAAATATGTCGATGCCGAACAATTGGAAGGATATTTTGACATCGTCAGAGAAGAGCTCAACATCAAAGAGGTGATCGTCAGCCCGAAAGTGGACGACTACGTGACTCTCTCCGCTCGTTTGAATTACAAGCACGCCGGACCGAAGCTGGGCGCGGCGGTAAAGAAAGCGGCGGAATATCTGGGCAATTTGACCTCTGACCGGTTGAAAGAGTTTGCCGAGAAGAAAGAGCTCATCGTGGAGCTCGACGGTAAAAAATATACGCTCACCGACGAAGAGGTGGAGCTCGTCAAAGAAGAAAAGGAAGGCTACGCCGTCGAGAGTGACGGGACGATTACGGTGGCGCTGGAAACGACCTTGGATGAAGCGTTGATTAACGAAGGATTTGCGCGCGAAATGGTCAACAAAATTCAAAACATGCGCAAGAGCTCCGGCTTTGAAGTGACCGATCATATTTACGTGCGGGTGAGTTCTTCGGAGCGGCTGAAATCGGCGGCGCAGCAGTTCGACGAATTTATCCGACGGGAGACGT
Source organism: uncultured Ignavibacteriales bacterium (assembly GCA_964489705.1). Lineage (GTDB taxonomy): Bacteria > Zixibacteria > MSB-5A5 > GN15 > FEB-12 > CAZAZQ01. Next base: position 95,830 of record CAZAZQ010000008.1, on the reverse strand, counting down.
TGGCGAACGCTATCGAATTTACCTCACCGGATTCACTCAACAGCAACAACGCCAAAGAGTGGAACATCAACGGCGAGAAGGCAATCATTGCGGTTGCGAAAGTATAACAATCGGAGGTTGTTACGCGAAAGTCCGATTTGAAAAAATACGAGAAGATGCTGCTGGAAAAAAAGAAGTCTCTCTTGGAAGAGATGGCGGCGACGATGAAGGACCGGGTTTCCACCACTATCCGGGAATCCACCGGCGATATTTCCTCCTATTCGTTTCACATGGCTGACCAAGGTACCGACGCTATGGAACGGGAGCTGGCGTTTATGTTCGCCTCGAAATCCGGGCGGCTGGTCTACCACATCGATGAGGCGCTGCGGCGGATTAAGAAGGGGGAGTACGGCAAGTGCCTCAAATGCGGCAAACCCATCAGCACCGCCCGACTGAATGCCGTTCCCCATGCGCGGTTATGTATCGCTTGTAAATCGGCGGAAGAGGAAAATAAAGCTGGACGCGCCTAAGACCACAACCCTCCGTCGGCTTTTCCTGATTATTGTAGCGACGGTAGCCGTCGACCAGCTCACCAAAATGTGGGCGGTGCAGTATCTGGCGGACAAAACGTCCGTGGAAGTGTTGGGGCGTTTTTTCATGCTGACCTTGGTCTACAACGAGGGGGGAGCGATGGGTACCAGCTTGGGTTCGTCAACGTACTATCTCATATCGTCCCTGCTCATTCTCGGCTTCGTGCTGTACTATCTTGTCGTCAACACCCGGGTGCCGCATATAGCGTATCCCCTGGCGTTTACCGCGGGGGGAGCCATCGGGAACATAATCGATCGCATTCGCTTAGGGAAAGTTATCGATTTTCTCGATGTCGACTTTTTCGATATCAATCTCTTCGGTTACCATCTGGAACGGTGGTGGACGTTCAACGTCGCCGATGCGGCGATAAGCTGCTCGATAGTTTTTCTCCTCCTCACTCTTTTTGTCTTCCGGCATAAGCCGACGGCAGAGCCGCTGGCAGCCCCTGCCGACAGCGAGAAAGATTCATCGTCGGTGGGCAGCCATTAGGGTCAATTACGGAAAAAGAGCCGACACCACCGACATTCCCCGACGCATACGTTAGACAGGAAAGAAGCAATCGACCAAACAGCTCCCCACCCCGGGCGACGCCGGAAATAAGTTACCCACGAAGCGTCCTGACGATGCAAAAGGAAAGGGGTTCTACTTTTCGATGTGGTATTTCACCAGATAGGTACACCCCCAATCCGGACACCAGTTTTCTTCCGCTTTTATATCCAGCCAGAACTTGCCGCCACCGACTTTCTCGTAAATCGTGCCGGTAAACTGAATGGTATCCACGACCTCGCTTTCGTTGCATGCATCTTCCGACATCGTACTGTCTTTGCTCCAGATGACAATCTTGGTGAGCGTGACGCTCCAATCTTTGGAATTTATCGTTCCGCTCCAGGTGCACGGGAAGAAACTTTCGTCGATAGTGATATCCCCTTGTTGGTTGACGTGCCACGTCATGGTCACATCTCCGCCCGTGGAATCACTCCCTCCTACCAAGCAACTGCCGGTTTTCAGTATCGTCACCGTTCCTGTCCAATTGCCGTTGAAAAGTTCCGCTACTCCTCTTTCTACCGGGGGAGCGGTTACCCGTTCCGGTTCGCTGCAACCGATGACAAGCACCAACATTACAGCAACCCACATTGTGTAATGTCTCATTGAAAAACCCTCACTCTTAGAAAGGATTTATTGTTACAACCCTAACGTTTTTTGTAAAAAACCCTCGCCGGCTCCGTTTGTCAAGGACAATTTCCGCCTTTTCTACTGAGACAGCAAAGTCTCCAACTCCGCTTCACCGATAACGGAAACCCCCAATTTTTTCGCCTTGTCGAGCTTGGAGCCGGGGTTTTCTCCGCAAAGGAGGTAGTCGGTTTTGGAAGACACAGCGCTTGCTACCCGCCCCCCATGCTGCTCGATAAGATTCTTGAAGTAATTGCGGGGTTTGGAAAGGGTACCGGTAATGACAAAGGTTTTACCTACCAGCTTCTTGCCTTTCTCGCCGCCTTCCGTTTGATAGGGAGGAAAGACCACTCCGCCCCGACGCATTTTCTCCAGCATTTCCCGGTTGCCTTCGTTATCGAAGAAATCGCGGATGTTACGGGCAATGATGGGACCGATGCCTTCAATGTTCTCCAATTCTTCGAGAGAAGCGTTCTGGAGCTTTTCAAAGGTGCCGAATCGCTCGGCAAGCAGTTTTGCCGCCGCCTCCCCGACACCGAGAATGCCGAGGGCGTAAATGAGTTTGGGGAGCGGGGTCGCACGGGAGCGGTCGATAGCGTCAAGCAGGTTTTGAGCCTTTTTATCCGCCATCAGTTCCAAGGGAAGGAGGTCTTCTTTTCTCAAGAAAAACAAATCCGCCGGATTTTTGACCAACCCGCGGGCAATAAGTTGACGGGCAAGTTTCGCTCCCAGCCCTTCAATATCAAAACCGGCTTTGGAAGCAAAATGAAACAACCGCCGCTCCACCTGCGCCGGGCAGGCGGCGTTGACGCACCGATGCGCCGCTTCACCGGGCGGACGCACCAGCGGTCCCCCGCAGGAAGGACACTTTTCAGGGAAACGGATCTTGGCGACATTCTTGGGGCGAAGGTCCCGGACGACTTCCACAATCTCCGGGATGACATCTCCCGCCCGCCTGACTACCACCGTATCGCCAAGACGAACGTCGAGCTTGTTGATTTCATCCTCGTTATGCAGCGAGGCATTGGACACCGTCACTCCTCCGACAGCAACCGGTTTGAGCTTGGCAACCGGAGTGACAATCCCGGTACGTCCGACGGAAAACTCGACATCCTGAAGCACTGTCTGCGCCAGCTCGGCGGCGAATTTCCACGCTACCGCCCAGCGGGGAGCGCGGGCGATCTGCCCCAAAATCTCTTGAGCATCGAAACGGTTGACTTTGACTACCATGCCGTCAATGTCGTAATCCAAATCCGGGCGAAGCCGCTCTAATTCCGCAAAAGACTTTGCCACCCCTCGGACTCCCCGCACCACGCGAATCAGGTCACTGACGAGGAAATGCTCGGAGCGCAAGAAATCGATGACGGCTTTTTGCGTCTCCAGCTCCGCCAGGCGGGTATCAGAAATCCCATACGCGTAAAAAATCAAGGGGCGGGACGCGGTAATCGAAGGGTCGAGCTGCCGAAGGGAACCGGCGGCGCCGTTGCGAGGATTCGCCAGAGGGGCTTGTCCTTGCTTTATCAACTCCTCATTCAATTTCTCAAATGCCGAGCGGCGCATTATCACCTCCCCCCGCACTTCAATCAACGGGTAGCGCTCAGCCGCTTGCTTCGAGAGACTGAGGGGAAGGTTACGAATCGTTTTCAAATTGGGAGTAATATCTTCGCCGACGTAGCCGTCACCGCGTGTGGAGCCGCGCACGAACATCCCCCGCTCATAGACCAACTCGACCGCCAACCCATCCAACTTCGGCTCGGTCACGTACTCGATTTCTTCTTCCGTTTCCAAACCCTCCCGCACCCGCCGGTCAAACTCGATAAATTCCTCTTCGCTGACGACTTTTTGCAAAGAGAGCATCGGTACCCGGTGCGGCACCGGCTCGAATTTCTTCGAGGGGGCGAACCCCACCCGCTGGCTGGGCGAATCAGGGGTGACCAACTGCGGATAGTGCTTTTCGATTTCGAGTAAGCGATCGAAGAGCTTGTCATACTCGGCGTCGGAGATGGTGGGATTGTCCTCGACGTAGTAGCGCCGATTATGATAATTGATTTCTTCTTTCAGCTTTTCGTATTCGGCGACAATTTTGTCCGGCGGCTTTCCCATAGGCGTAAATAAAGAACGGTAACGGTACCATGTCAACCAAAGGATACGCTCCTCCCTTTGGGCATAATTCTCAAAAACTTACCGCTTGGCGAAACCCAAGCAATATCTTATACTTTTCCCATGAGTTCGCTGCTCGAAAAAATAAACAACGGCACCGTTCTCGTCGCCGACGGTGCCATGGGCACCATGCTCCAAAAAGAAGGACTCCCACCCGGCGACTGCCCCGAGCGATGGAACATAGAGCATCCAGACATTCTCCAAAAGATAGCCGTCGCCTACCTCGAAGCGGGAGCGGACATCGTGCAAACCAACACTTTCGGCGGCTCTCCCTTGAAACTCGCCCAGTACCACCTTGAAGAGAAAACGGAAGAAATAAACACCGCCGCCGTGCACGCCGTGCGCCGTGCCATCGGGCAGAACGCCTACCTCAGCGCTTCCTGCGGTCCGAGCGGACGGCTGTTGAAACCGTACGGCGACACTGAGCCGGAGGAAATGCAGGAGAGCTTCGAGCGGCAAATACGAGCCCTGGTTTCGGCAGGGGTGGACATGATATGTATCGAGACGATGACCGATCTGACCGAAGCAACTCTCGCCGTCCGTGCCGCCAAGAAAGTTGCCCCCGATCTACCGGTAGCGGCAACCATGACTTTCGATGCGACCTCGAAAGGATTCTTCACGGTGATGGGAATCGGCATCGAAGACGCCGTCAAGGGCTTGCTTGACGCCGGGGCTGATATTATCGGCTCCAACTGCGGCAACGGCATCGAGAACATGGTTCGCATTGCCGGTGAGTTCCGCCGCCATACCTCACACCCTCTCCTCGTTCAAGCCAACGCCGGGCTGCCCGTTTTGCAGGGAGACAGCTTCGTTTACCTCGAAACGCCGCAGTTCATGGCGGAAAAAAGCACCCTTCTCTTGGAGCTCGGCGTCAACATCATCGGCGGCTGTTGCGGCACGACCCCTGAACACATCGCGGCTCTCAGAGGAGCGGTCGACGATTTCTTTCCCCGACAAGGTGAGAAATAGAACGCTTCTCTTTCCCCCTCAAAAACGGAACACCGCCCGGAAGGTAAAGCCGACCGTTTATTCCCGCGTGATTTTAAGGATTTCGTATTTGATAACTCCCGCAGGGACGTTGATTTCCACCACATCCCCGACCGCCTTTCCCAACATAGCGGCACCGATAGGCGATTTCACCGAGATAATATCGTTATCCACGTCGGTTTCGTCCGGCGGAACGATGGTATACTCTATCTCTTCGCCGTCACGCAGGTCTTTCACCAACACCTTGGCGAACAAGTAGACCTTGTCGTCGGGAATCTGGTCGGTGTCGATAGTCTGCACCCGCGAAAGCTTGTACTCCAACTCCGCAATTTTGCGTTCAAGGTGCGCCTGGGCTTCCTTGGCGGCGTGATACTCGGCATTTTCGGACAAATCCCCCAACTCACGGGCACGCTTGATTTCCGCTACCAGCTTGGGGCGTTCCTCGAACTTCAACCGCTTGAGCTCCGCTTCCAACTTGCGCAAGCCCTCTTTCGATATGTAAATCGGCTCACTCATGATAGTAAAATAACCTATGCCCGCTTCTCAGGCAAGGGGACATTGTATCTTTTTCGATAATACAAAAAGATAATCACCGAGCATACCAACCCGGGGAAAATCGGCTGGATGTTCCCCCAGTAGGTGTGACTTTCACTCACATACTGTGACAAAAACCATACCAGTGACACGCCGCCGCTGAGCGTTATGGATAAAAGAGCATACCGGGAGGGCAGACGGCGGGAGCTGAAAAAAGCATACAATACCGGAATCAGCAGCGCCGGGGTACCGATTGACCCAAAAGCATGCCAGATATCGACCACCGAGCGGAAGAACAACGCCACCACCACCGCCAGCCCCGTCGAAAAGACCAACCCCAACCGGGTATAAAAAAGAATCCCTTGCGCCTTGAGGTTGAGCAAGCGTCCGAAAATATCGTTGCCGAACGTCGTGGCGGCAATAAACGAATAGGAGTCGACCGTAGACATCACCGTGGACAACAACGCCAAGACGAAAAGCCCCAACAGTCCCGCCGGGAGCACTTTCATCGCCAAGGCGGGATACGATGCCAAAGGATCGGTAAGCGAAGGAAGCAGCGCCCGGGCGTAGATACCGGTGAAAGTGGTCATAAAGTCGAACACCGCCCAACAGCAAATGGAAATGAGAATGCCCAGCCGAGCGGTGCGGGCATCTTTGGCGGCATAGCATCGCTGGTAAAACGCTGGCTCGATGAGGGTCGCCAGCGCAATGAAATACCAGGTCGTGATATACCAGGGGGAATTCCCGCCATGCCAGGTGAAATGCTCGGCGGGAGCCGCTTCCCGAAGGAAACCCAGTCCCCCATAGGATGTCACGAGAATACCAAGGAGAAATGCGAACCCGACAAACATGAGGAGAAACTGAACCAAGTCGGTACGTACTACCGAAGCAAAGCCGCCGAAATAGACATACGCGACGGAAAAAACCGTGCCCGCCAAAATCCCCACCCAGAAAGGCATCCCGAACAACTGCTGCCCCAGTACCCCCAGCATCAGGATATATGCCGCCGGAACAGTCATCAGGAAGATAATCAAGGAACCGGCGACGGCTGTTTTGGTGCCGTACGCCTGTGCCAAGCGATCGGGAATGGTCAGAACCTGAGCCGCGCGGGCGCGGCGCGCCAAAAACATGGCAAACAAAAATGCCGCCACATAGTACGGCAAACCGAACACTAACCAGTTGGACAGCCCGTGCTTGTAGCTGTACTCCCCCACCCCCAAGATGCCCCCGTACCACGTCGAGACCAAGCTGGCGACAAAGGCGGGTACCGTAAGTACCCGCCCGCCGACAATTAACTCGCTGGTGGTACTGTCGCCCCGCAGCCGCTTCTTCAATCCCAGCAGCAACAGGATGACAACGTAAACGATAACTAACGCATAATCGACGGCATGCATGCCAAACTAAAAAATCTCAAGCTTCACCTGACCGAAATACGAGCGCTCCGCCGCCGGAAAATATTCCGCCCAGCCGTCGACGACCCGCTTGCCGTTCTCTTCGTAAGCAAAATTCCCCCCGTAGCCGGAGGAAATATACTTCTTGTCGAAGAGATTATCCACCCGCAGCGAGAAGACCAGATTTCCCAAACTGGCGAAATCGGCAAGCGTCCACGAAGCGGCGAGGGAAAAGACCGCATACGGACTGATAGCCAAGGAATCTATGTTATACAACTCCATATATTGCTTTCCGATGAAGCGAGCATAGCCGGTCAGACGCAGCCCGCGGAAAGTATAGTCGGCAATGAGGTTCCCCAAGTATTCCGGATAACCGGTGAGGTGCTTGTCTTTGAAATCGACCTGAAAGCCGTCCACATCGGCGACGAATTTTTTCACCCGGTTGTAGTTGTACGAGAAATTGCCGCTCAGCTCGAAATCCCGGTGAAGCCGTACCGACGCGGTTAACTCAACACCCGAATGAAGCGACCGGTCGGCGTTGGTGGTAATCGGCACGCCGTTGTCGTTGAGACCGCCGTACGGGAGGATTTCATTGCGGAAATCCATCCAGAACAGATTGACTCCGCCGCGAAACCGTGACGCACGATACTCGCCGCCGAGTTCGATATCATACACCCGCTCCGGCTTTGCCGTCGGATCGCCGAACTCAATCGCCAGGGTGTCATCCCCTGCCGTGGAAAGCTGCAAGGACTTAATCTGCAGCGAGGGCAACAGCCACGGGTCGTCGGCGTCATAGATGGCATCATCGGTCGGCGAGCGCGAAGAGATAGCAAAGTTGGTATGGAGACTCAATTTGGGAGTAACAGCGTAACTGACGCCTATTCGAGGAGAAAAGAACAACCAGTCGAGCGAATACCGGTATCCTTTGAATGCCCCTATCTTTTCCTGATTGAAATTATAGTGAATGTATCGAAGCTGCGCCGCCGTGTGCAGACTGAGTTTATCCGTCAGATGATACAACTCCTGCGCATAGAGCGAGCCGACCTTCTTCTTCCCATAATAGGTGTAATAGCGGTGGGTCGGGTCGACCGTACCCTGGAGAAACTCCGCCGAGACAACCTGCCCCCAGTGGTGAGAGCTGAACGTATAAAACGACCCGCCGACCACAAAGCGGCCTTTGGAATGCTCCACGGTCAAGTGCGGATTCCATCCGACCTGATTTTTGGTCACCCATTTCTGCCGTACCAAGTCGCCGCTGGCGCTGTCGGAATAGTTAGTCAGGTTATACTCGACATAGCTGCGGTCTTTTTTGTACTGCTCGTAATACCCTTTCCCGCGGATATAGTACAGGGTGTTGGAAAGCATCATGTTTTCATTCAGGCGATAGGTATTATGAAGCTGGTAATGAGGCTGATTGAAATTATCGGTGGCGTTGGGGTACGTCAGGGGATTCCAACGACGGTCACGGGCGATATCTTCCCGGCTGATGCCGTAATAGGCTAAGTGCATCCGCATCGGGCCGCCGTACAGGTACAACTCCGTCGTCATCCGCGGCGTCAAGCGGGCGATGGAAAAATAGTACGCCCAGCCGTGGTACCAACTGTCATGACGATAGCCGCCGGTTTTCTGTTTGGAGAATCTGCCGGTAAAATGCCACCGTCCTTCTATCAAGCCGGACGAGTACTCCACACTTTGTTTGTAAATATCGCTGACGTTCTTGCCGTCGGCGGTATAGCCGCCGTATCCGGCGGTCAGCACCGTTCGGCGCGGTTGAATTACATCCTTCGTCACGATATTCAATACCCCGCCGAATGAAGCGTCACCATAAAGAGAATTACCGACCCCGCGCTGCACTTGGATGTCGGTGATGTTCGCCGCAAAATCGGGCAGGTCGACAAAGTACGTGGCTTGCTCTTCCGGGTCGTTCAAGGGCACGCCGTTGATATAGGTGGCAACCCGCTTGTCGTCGAAGCCGCGGATTTTTACCGACGAGTATCCCAATACCGACCCGGCATCGGAGTAGGTGTAGAGGTTGGGGGTCGTTTTCAGCAGGAGAGGAAACTCTCCGACCAGATAATCCCGCTTGATTTCTTCCTGCGAGACATTGTCGAAAGCAATGGGCGTAACCCCGGACTCCGCCCGGTCGGCAGTGACCAAAATCCTGTCTGTCCGGTAGTACAACGGCTCGAGCACCACCGTATCGGGTAGAGTCCCTAACGAAAACTGCCGCGAGTGGTAGCCCACCGAGGAAAAGGTCACCCATTTGACGGTATCCGTGCAAACGAGCCGAAAGTCCCCGGCGTCTTGCGTCGTCGTGCCGACCCCTGCGACGTTGGTCACGACGGAAACACCTGCCAGCGGCTCGCCCTGGGGATTAACGACCACCCCCGTCAGCTCGGTGCTCCCCGCCACGGAGGCGCACACCAGCACAACCGCTAAAATAATGTGAACATGTTTCATGACAGTAACCTCGCATCAAAGAAACAGGTTAACGTTTTGCAAGGTTCCGTCCTGAATTGGTAGGAGTGCCCGAAAACAGGCACAGGGGATGCTGCAAACATCTCCGTTTCCCTACGCCGGCATTACCCGGATCAGGTCATGGGGGTTTATTCTCAGGCGTTGTTTTTGCGCCACCCCCAACGGAACTGTTTATCTTCTTACCTCATAATAATACTCAATCCTGCGAAAAAGAGCAAGACTCTTTTGTCACCCGACACGACGGCTGGGGAAGAACTCTCCGCACGCGGCAAAAATAATACTTTCTCACCACATGAAAGGAATCCCCTTGATTTGAATTCTCTTCGCTGATGTCAATACCCTCTTGCTCCTAAAAACCACTCTCCTCCGGCGGCGGAGAAAATCACCCCAAGGAGTTACTTTTTCTCTTTCTTTTCCATTGCCGCCAACTCCTTCCGATTCCTTTCCCCATACTCTTTGATGAGCTTGAGAATGTCGGGGTTATCGGAAGTAATCAGCTCAATGTCGGCGATGTCGCTCTCGATGTGTTCGAACTTCGCCCCGGAGGCGTGGAGCATGCCGTAAAACTGACAATGCCCGCACAGCTTCAAGTCTTTTACATTGATTTTCCCGCTTGCCAGCCCTTTTTCCAGTTCAGCCATTTCCTTTTTGGCTTTCTCGTATGACTCCCTAAACTCCGGTTTGACGGCGGTGAGAATGAGAACGCCGTTGGAAAGGTCGTGAGTTTCCCAGGTCATATTTTGCATCAAATGCGGATCGGTCAGGAGGTGCCGGCAGAAATCGCAATTTTGCGCATCGAACCATGGTGTTTCCGCTGCCATGAGCATCCCTATTCCCGCACAGAGCAATACCCCGAGCCACAGTATTGTCTTCTTTCTCATGATTTACCTCACGGACAAGTGATTGTTCTGATTATCCCATTCTTGTATCTATTATGACATTTTTTAACCGGCTTGTCAACAATTAAATGAGGGAAAAAGTCTGTTTAACTCATTGCGAAATTGTATTCCTCTGAAATATCCGACCCCGTAAGAAAAGTCCCGTCTTGCTCCCTCGAGAACACTCTTTTTATCCCACCTGATTTCATGTTCCTCGCTGCTCTGCCACGTTCATCTTCCGAGCAAGACGTTATCGCTCAACATCCGGCTTTTTCTTCAGCCGTATTATCTATCGCCGACTCAAATTTTTTTGCTATTGCGGAGGGGGAAATCCGTCCATACATTGAAACTAAGGATTGTCCGATAATGTTTAAGGTACGGATATGATGATAAAAAAAACAGCTCTCATACTTGTTCTCTGCTTCATCATAGGCGGAGCGGCTATGCCCCCGCCGGTGTTCGGACAATACCCGGCAAAGCGGACTCGGACACCCGATAAGCTGCCGGTCGACTATGCCGTCTTTTCTTCAGACAGCACCCACCTGCTGCGGCTGGAGCTGTATTACCAGATTTCAAACAATGTTCTCCAGTTCCAAAAGGTCAGCAACCTCCTTCAGGCACACTATGAAATTTCCGTCACCGCCAAAAACAAGAAAGGGAAGCTGTTCGCCTCCTTCTCCAAAGAAGGGAAAATAACCGCTAAAAACGAACAACAAGCCACCGCCCATACGATTTACCGCACCAAGCAGGTCAATTTCGAGCTGGAACCGGGCAAATACACCATCGATTTCACCCTCCGCGATAAGAACGCCAAATCAGTCGTCAATCGACAACTCAAAGTGAAGTTGGAACCCTACGGCGGGAAACTACCGCGTTTGTCGGATATCGAACTGGCGCAGTACGCCACGCAAAAACAGGAAGGCGCCGAGGATTTCACCAAAGGGAATTTGACTATCGTCCCGTCGGTGACTCGAAGCTACGGCGGAGACAGTAACGGCAATTTGCTCTACTATCAAGAGATTTACCGCGGCTCCAAAAACATGGACAAAATTCGGGTCGAGACCATCCTCCGGAACAAGAGCGGCAAAATGGTATACCGGGACTCCGCGACGGCGCAATTGACCGCACCGGTCACCCGTCAACTGAGGCAGATTTCCCTCAAAAGCTTCATGCCGGGGAAGTACGACTTGGAAGTTGTCCTGAAGGGACGACGCAACAAAGAGATAGACCAGAAAAAGACGAGTTTCTCCATCCGGTGGACGGCGGAAGCGATGCTGCAATACGACTATAAAGCCGCCGTGGAACAGTTGTCATACATTGCCGACAAAGACGACATCAAAGAACTGAAAAAAATCACCTCCCACGAAGAGCGCCTCAAGGCGTTCAACGACTTCTGGCGCAAACACGACCCCACTCCCGGTACGGCTGAAAACGAACTCAAACGGGAATTCTACCGGCGGATTTCCATTGCCAACGAACAGTTCTCGGTCATGGGCAAAGAAGGTTGGCGCACCGACCGGGGGCGGATATTTATTCAATACGGCGAGCCGGATCGCATCGATGATTTTCCCCTGAGCGACTTTGGCAGACCGTACCAGCAGTGGCACTACTACAGTCACGGTCCCTATCGGAAGTTTACGTTCGTCGATGAATTCAACGACGGCGATTATCGGCTGGTGTACCCGTACGACGGGCTGAACCAACGACCCGGATATTAAAGGAAGAGAAGGTATGTCTATCCGACGACTTATAGCAATCATGGCGCTCCTCACCGGCTGTATTTTCGGTGGGACGGCAGGGTATACCCAATCCCTCGACTCCACTCTTACCCTTTACGTCGGCAAGAGTACCTACCCCAATCCCGACTACGATTCCGTTGTCCTGGTCGAGTTTCCCTTTTCCCTCAATCGCCACGAGCTTCGCTTCCAACCGCTCGACTCTTCCGATACCCGTTGGTACGCCTTTCTTGTCGCCCAGGTCAACCTTTTCGACACGAGCGGCGCTCCCGTCGACTCCAACTCCATTCTTTTCCCCGTCCAAGTCGACAACAAAAACGACATCGGCAGAAAAGGACTTCGCGTCTTCAACCGCATCACCCTCCTCGTCAAGCCGGGGACCTATACCGCTCACGTGACCGTGGTTGACGCTTTCAGCAAACGGAAAGGGGAAGTATCGTTTGAGCCGTTCACCGTCGATCCTCTCGTAACCGACCGAATCCACATCGGCGGATTGTCGCTTGCGTATGCCATCGACTACGTCGGGGACGACCCGGTATATCGAAACGCCCAACTGATCAAAAACGGCTACCAAATCATCCCCAACCCTCTTGCCGTCTGGAGCAAGGAGGATAAGAAATGCTATCTCTATGGTGAAGTTTATAACCTCGCTTACCGAGAAGGGAAAAAATCCAAGTACTCTCTCTTATTCACCGCCTACCGAGAGAATGACGGCACTCTCCAATTTTCCGACACGCGAACGGTCACCAAGCCCGGGAGCACGGCGGTCTTTGTCAAGGTGTATGATATTACCCTCTGGCCTGCCGGACGGTACCGATTGGAAGTCATCGCCAAAGACGGTTCGACCAAGACGGCGGATACCGCCTCCCTGCAAATGACCATCCTGCCCCGCAAAGAAGTGATGCAAGCCCTCACCCGTCCCGGCGGCTTTGACTCGTACGATACCCTGCGACTGGAAGAGAAGTTGCATTTGGTGCATTACCTTCTGACGCCGGAGGAACAAAACACCCTCAAACGGCTCTCAAAAGAAGGAAAGATTAACTTCCTCAAGCAGTTCTGGGAAGAACACGACGAAAATCCCGCCACCGCCGTCAACGAAAAACGATACGAAATGGTCAAGCGCTTGGAGTATTGCAATCGTTTCTTCTCCACAAACGAAGCCAAAACCAACGGCTGGGCGACCGACCGGGGACGGATATACATGACTTACGGACCCTGGGATGAAATCGACGATGTCCAGACCCCGAAAGTCGGCAATCCGTACCAAATCTGGTACTACCGCGCTGTCAAGGAAGGGAAAGTCTTCGTCTTTGAGGATAAAAACGGCACCCATGATTACCGGCTCGTCCACTCGAACGTGTACGGTGAAGTGTACGACCCGGCATGGCAGGATGTCATCAACACGGGGATACTGCCTGCGGAAACCGACGAATAGAGCGACTATCTTCTCGGCTTTTCCCCGTCCCGTAGAAAAAGCGAAGGAACACATCATAGCCAAAAATAAAGAGGAGCCGCTTTCGGCGGCTCCTCTTTTCATGCCCAACTTTTATCTGCCCTTAATGCCCCTTTTTCTCGGGAGGTGTCTTTGCCTTCGGCTCGGTACCGGGAACGTTGATGGTACGCTTGACCGGAACCGTAAACCGCGTGACTTTTCCGTCCTCAACGGTAGTCGCTTCAAAGGTAAACGACTTTTCGAAAGAATCGTCAATACTTTCCTTTTTCAGTTTCAGCTTGGCTTTGCCGCCTTTACCGGCTTTTATCTTACCGGGAAGCTCAACTTTGAAGTAGTCATCAGCCGAGCAAATCACCTCGATTTTTACATCCTGGTCCGAGACGTTGTTGATGATAAACTTCTTCTCTTTTACCATCTTTTCGCCGAACTGGGACAAATCCAGCTTGTACGGCTGAATGACCACCGGATAGGTCGAATCCGGACGATCGGTCACCTGACTGACAATCTGGACATGCTTATCGGGCGGACCTTCATTGGTCTGAATTTTCGGCCGCTTGGTAATTCTTCCTTTATACCGCTTGGTATGGAAAATAATCTCGAGCTTTGTGCTGTCACCGACAGCAAGCACCTTTTTCTCCAACGGTGCTTTTGTACAGCCTCACCCAGGCTTTACGTTGATAATTCTGAGCGTATCATCACCGGTGGAATGCAACCAAAAGACATGGCTGATGGATGAGTTCTGCGGAACAATCCCGAAGTCAAAGATAGATTCCGGGATAGTCAGTCTCGGAGCGCCGAAAACCGAAGTCGTACCCAGAAAGACCAGCACTGCAACAAGAAATAATACCGTTCTCTTCATACGCCAATCACTATCCTTTCCTCTTACGCTATTACCTGTATTACACTCGCCTTATATTTATTTACTTTTCTCTTCCCTCTTCTCTATCCCATAAAACTTCCGCACCACCGGAAAAGTTATGCGCATATTATCCGGATCGGAAAACTCAATGGTAAAATTCCCCTCAAACTCCGAGTCGACAAACTCTGGCTTTAGTTTCACGTAGCCGCTGCTTGAGCTGTTGGGATATACCGTATCGGGAAGAACAAACTCGTATTCTTCCCCAATCTTGTTCACCATTTTCACCGCCAACGTACGGTTGGAATGGTTGGTCAAGGTAAGACCAAGGCTGTCGACATCCAACTGCGGAGTCTTTCCGAAAATGAACTTGTAGGGATTTGCCGTCACGGGCCGCAAGGAATCGGGATAAATCGGCACCCAGGTGGAAAGATACAGCCGCACTGCATCGGGTCCGGCGTTGGTAAAAATCCGCGGGAAACGATATATTTTCCCTCGCGACTTTTGGGTTTTCCAGTAGATGGTCACCAACATACTGTCGCCCGGCGCCAGCCGTTTCGTCTTCAATGGCATCACGGCACAGGAACAGCCGGTTTTTATTTCGTCAATCACGACCGTATCGGTGCCGGTCGATTTGAACCAGAATTGATGGATAAGAGTGGAGTTTTTGGGGGCATATCCGAACTCAAAGGTGGCATTCGGAACCTCCAGACGGGGCTGGGAAAACACCGCCGTTGACAACAACAACCAGCATCCGAGAATCAGAAGTATGTGTCTCATAACGTTATTTCTTTCAAAATCCTTCGGTCGTCCGTTTTAACCAGTAAACTCCAGTATATCCAAAATCAGTGCTGCCGTCAAGGTTGTTCTTTGATTATACAAGGCAAGCTGCAATAGGTTTTCCCAATCGATTTTCCCTTTCGGGCTCATTTTTCCTCTTACAAATAAAAAGCTATTTTCTTGACAAAGGACTGGAAAATTGGTTTTATCAACGTTTGTAACGGAAAAATACGGCAACCGACGCGCTACTCAAGGAGCAGGTATTGCAAGCAGAAAACAAAACAGACGTCGCTTTTACCGATCTTTTTGAAAGATGTTTTCAGTATGACGAGCCGGAGAAGGTTCGTCAGTTGGGAATCTACCCCTACTTTCATCCCCTTCAATCTCCTCCCGGTGATGAAGTGGTGGTGGACGGGAAAAAAGTCATCATGGCGGGCTCGAACAATTACCTCGGGCTGGTCAACCATCCCAAAGTGAAAGAAGCGGCTGCGGAAGCGGCGAAAAAGTTCGGCTCCGGCTGCACCGGTTCCCGTTTCCTCAACGGGACACTGGATCTGCACCTCGAGTTGGAATACCGCCTCGCCAAGTTTCTCCGGCGGGAAGCGGCGCTGGTTTTCTCGACCGGCTTCCAAACCAACCTCGGCGCCATCTCCAGCTTGGTGAGCAAAGGGGATGCGGTCATCATCGACCGGCAGGTTCATGCTTGCATTGTCGACGGCGCCCGACTCTCATACGGCAAAGTGTACAAGTTCGCTCACAACGATATGGACGACTTCGAGCGGGTCATCGCCAACGTCCGCACCAACAACACCCGCGGCGGCGTCTTGGTTGCCGTCGACGGCGTTTTTTCGATGGAAGGGGATATCATCAACCTTCCCCGCGTCGTGGAAATCGCCAAGCAGTACGGAGCGCGGGTTCTGGTAGACGACGCTCACGCCATCGGCGTCCTTGGCGAGCATGGTACCGGTACCCCGGAGCACTTCGGTTTGATTGACGAGGTCGACCTGCAAATGGGGACGTTCTCCAAGTCGTTTGCCTCCTTGGGCGGGGTCATTGCCGGGAAAAAAGAAGTGATAGAATACATCAAACATCGCGCTCGGGCGCTTATTTTCTCGGCTTCCATACCTCCATCCAATGCGGCGGCGGTGCTGGCAGCGCTCGATATTATCGAAGCCGAACCGGAGCGCCGGGAACGCCTGTGGAAAAACGCCGAACGGATGCGCAACGAATTCCGCAATCTCGGACTGAACATCGGAAACACGGAAACGCCGATTGTGCCGATTGTCGTCGGGGAAGACCTCGACGCCTTCGCCTTCTGGAAAGCTCTCTTCGATAACGGCATTTTCACCAACCCCGTCATCTCCCCGGCGGTACCGCCCGGCCAAGCGATGATTCGCACTTCTTATACCGCCACCCACACCGATGAACATCTGGATCGCATCGTGGAAGTGGTCGCCAAAGTGAGTCGGGAAAAAGGGCTTATCTGAGAAGGACGTGCAGGGCTCTATGTCCACAGTAGAAGTAGTTGAGGTGGAATCAGCCTCGCAACTCGGTCAATTCATCGACTATCCGAACAAGCTCTACAAGGGCGACCCGAACTACGTCCCGCCGTTGAAAATTGAGCGCAAAGAATTTTTCGATACGAAAAAAAATCCCTTTTACCGCTCCGCAAAAGTAAAGCTGTTTCTGGCAATGAAGGGCAGCGAGGTGGTGGGGCGTATCGCTACCTGTGTGAACTTTAATCATAATGAATTCCACGAGGAGCAGACCGGCTTTTTCGGCTTTTTCGATTGTCCCGATGATTTCGACATCGCCTCGGTGTTGCTCAAAGTAGCGATGATTACGCTGAAAAAAGAAGGCATGGACAAGATGCGGGGACCGATGAACTTCTCCACCAACCATGAATGCGGCTTCTTGGTGGAAGGGTTCGACAGCCCGCCGGTAGTGATGATGCCGTACAACCAACCGTATTTACCCAAGCTGGCGGAGCAATTCGGTTTGAAAAAGGCGATGGATTTGCTGGCGTATAAGTTGACCGACGAGACGCCCATCCCTGACCGGATTCTCCGTATTGCCGAGACAATGCAAAAACGGGCGAAAATCACGCTGCGGAGCCTCCGCCTATCCGATTTCGACAACGAGGTCAAGAAAATCAGCCACATCTACCGCAACGCGTGGGAGAAAAACTGGGGATTCGTCCCCATGACCAAAGAGGAGTTCGACTACATGGCGGCGCAACTCAAACAGATAGTCGACCCCGAGTTGGCGTTGATTGCCGAGTATAACGGCGAAGCGGTCGGTTTTTCTCTCGCCTTGCCGGATATCAACCAGGTCCTCATCCGCATGAACGGTAAGCTGTTCCCACTCGGTTTAGCCAAGCTGCTGTGGCACACGAAAATCAAAAAGTCTATCGACGGCTGCCGGATTATCATGCTCGGCATTCTGCCGGAATTTCGTAACCGCGGGATTGACTCGGTGCTGTACGTCTCCACGTACCGCCGCGGGGTCGAGCGGGGGTACAGGTGGGCGGAACTGTCGTGGATATTGGAAACCAACGAGCGTATGCGCCGCGGGGTCGAGCAACTGGGCGCCAAAGTCTACAAACGCTACCGTATCGTCGAAATGCCGCTGTAGTAACACTCACTTTTCAAAGCTGAGAACATCGGATAACGCGGGGCATTAACAAATCGTGCCAATAATCTGCGATCGCAAGCTGTACAGACCATCGAGCAAACTCATAACCCGAAGGTCAGGGCGAGGGGTTTTTCCGGCAAAACGGCAAAAAGTGAGCAATCCCGGCGCAGATTAATGTTATAATATATAAGCGCTCCATAACGTCGATAATATAAAGAGAAAGGACAAAACACTCATGCGGATGGAAAAGGACATTCAATTATCCGACAACGCCTTGGTCGTGTTGAAACGGCGTTATCTCCTCAAAGACAAGGACGGTCAGGTCATTGAAACGCCCAAAGAACTCTTCATCCGAGTGGCAACCTTCATCGCTGAAGCCGACAAGAACTACGGCGCGACCGACGAAGAGGTGCAAAAGACCGCCCAGCGCTTTTTCGACGTTATGACCGATTTGGAATTTCTTCCCAACTCCCCGACTCTGATGAACGCCGGTCGTCCTTTGGGACAGCTTTCCGCCTGTTTTGTCCTGCCGGTGGGCGACTCGATGGAGGAGATTTTCGAAGCCAACAAGTACGCCGCCCTTATCCACAAATCCGGCGGCGGCACCGGCTTTTCGTTTTCCCGTCTGCGCCCGCGCAATTCCATCGTCGCCTCGACGTCGGGGGTGGCGTCGGGACCCGTTTCGTTCATGCGGGTTTTCAACGCCGCCACCGAAGCGGTCAAGCAAGGAGGCACGCGGCGGGGCGCCAATATGGGCATCCTCCGCGTCGACCACCCCGATATCCTCGAATTTATCTCCTGCAAAGACGAACCGGGTGAATTCACCAATTTCAATATCTCCGTTGCCGTGACCGACGCCTTTATGGAAGCGCTCAAAAAGGGAACGTCATACCCGCTGTACAATCCTCACACCCAAAAAATCCACCAGGTGGACGGGAAAGAAGTCTACCTGGACGCCCGCGAGGTCTTCGAACAAATTGTGGAACATGCGTGGCGCAGCGGCGAGCCGGGAGTGATTTTTATCGACCGGATGAACCGCCTGAACCCGACTTATCCTTCCGAGACCATCGAGGCGACCAACCCGTGCGGCGAGCAACCCCTTCCGCCTTATGACTCGTGCAACTTGGGCTCGATAAATCTGAGCAAATTCGTCAAGACACCGCTTCCCTCCGACTATACCACCACCGACCCCGCCAAGGGAATCGACTGGGAACGGCTGGGGGCGGTTGTACGGACGGCGGTGCATTTCCTCGACAACGTCATCGACCAAAACCGTTACCCCCTCGAAGTCATCGAGCGCCAAACCAAGAAAAACCGCCGCATCGGCTTAGGAGTCATGGGCTGGGCGGATATGCTTGTCCGGCTGCACCTCCCATATAACGCTGAGGAAGCGTTCGCCCTGGCGGAACGGGTGATGGAATTCATCGAAACCGAAGCGCGCAACCATTCCTCGGAGTTAGCCAAGCGCCGCGGCAAGTTCCCCAACTGGGAAGGCTCCATCTACAAAGAAGCCAACATCGCCATGCGCAACGCCGCCTTGACCACCATCGCGCCGACCGGTTCGATTTCCATCATCGCAGGGTGCTCTTCCGGTATCGAGCCGTACTACGCCATCGCCTTCGAGCGGCACATCCTTGACGGCACCAAACTGGTCGAGGTCAACCCGTGGTTCAAACAGGAAGCGGAGCGCTTGGGCTGTTACTCGGAAAAGCTCATGAAACGACTGAGCGGTGAGCGTTCGCTGAAAAATATCAAGGAAGTACCGGATTCGCTCAAAAGAATCTTCCTGACGGCTGCCGACATCACGCCCGAAGAGCATATCCGGATGCAGGCGGCGTTTCAAAAGTATTGTGACTCGTCGGTCTCCAAAACCATCAACTTCCCGGAAAGCGCCACGCGGGATGATGTCCGCAAGGCATTCGAGCTGGCGTACGAGCTGGGATGCAAAGGCGTGACCGTCTATCGCGACCATTCCCGCCCGTCGCAGGTTCTCTCGACCGGACGAGCCAAAGCACCAAAGACGACCTCCCCGCCCTCCGAAATCCGCGTCCAGGAACGCCCGGCGGTGCTGACCGGCTTTACGGAAAAAATCAAAACCGGCTACGGTAATCTGTACGTCACCGTCAACACCAAGGACGGCAAACCGTTTGAAGTCTTCGCCCATATCGGGAAATCCGGCTTTACCACCATGGCGGACACGGAAGCCATCTGCCGCCTGATCTCGCTTGCTCTGCGCTCCAACGTACCGGTCGAGCAGGTTATCCGTCAATTGCGGGGTATCGGCGGCTCGACCCCGGTCTTTTCCGGCGGCGCCAAAATCTTCTCGGTGCCGGACGCCATTGCGCAAATTTTGGACAGGCACTTCGGTTCGAAGAAGTCCGAGACTCGCTCTGCTGAGAACAGCTACAGCGAAATCTGCCCCGAGTGCGGCGGAGCGATGGCGTTCGACAGCGGCTGCTTTACCTGCCCTTCTTGCGGCTATTCCAACTGCTGATGCCGTCCGATAAAAAGAATAGAAGAAGAAGCTAAAATTGAGGTGTTTTTTGATCGATACTGTAAAAGATTGGGAAATAACCGGACGGTTTTTCGGCTGTTTCCCCGGTCAAAAACAAAATGGGGTGAAGGCACCAACGAAACGACACAGCAAAGAAAGAGAGTAGCCAGCTTCTTTTTATGGCAGCCGCAACTTACATACCCGTCGGACGAACCTCTTTGGTCAAAAAAGGAGACCTTGCCCTCCAGGTACAAACGGAGTACGCTCCCCGCCCCTATCCCCGGATTACCACCTCCGTCTTGAACAACGGGCAGATTATCCACAAAATCGCCCGTCGGCTTGACCATGTGGTGGAATCGCTGGAGGAGCAAAACGCCATCGAAGCGGCAATGAAACAACAGCACAACGAAGTGCTCGCCCTCATCAACAAGGACATGGCGGAAAACAAACTCAAGACCGCCGACGAACAAGCGGCAACCAACAAGAAAATCATCATCCGCCAGCGGTTGAATTCTCTCGAAGGGTTCAAGCATGTCTACCATCTCGATCCCGACGGCACTTTCCACAACAAGAAAGCTCTCAAGCAATTCAAGAAATCGTTCGGCTTCTTCTACAAAAACCTTCCCGAGATTCTGGATGTCTTTCCCTTGATTCCCGGCAAAGAGCTCGTTCGGGAGAAGGGCGTCTACGAAGTGGAGCCGGACAAGCTGTATTACGTTTCGCTGGGGAGCGAATGTTTCTTCGTCACTTTCGAACCGCCCGACGAACTCATGAACTACGAATACGAATACTCCCTTAAGCAGATTTTCCTCGATCTCTAATCCCATCGCTTTTTCAATCTCATCTCTTCCGGGCTCCCACCGGCAAGCGGTCAGTCCTGAAGAGTGGTTGCAAAATCAGGAAAAATCACGATATTAAAGGGAAAACAAAAACGACGTTCCTGCCGAAATTTCTTATATATGCCGTTTGCTCGGAAAGCGGTCATATCAGGCGTGCAAGAAAGGAGAGCCAAAATATGCTGAGAACGTATACCCTACGGAAAACCGCCCCCTTCTTTTTTTCTATAGCCCTTCTTTGGACAAGTGCTCTTTTCGCCGTTTCCCCGACCATTTCTTACCAAGGAAGGCTAACCGACTCACTGAACATACCGGTTGCGGATTCGAGCTACTCGGTGCTCTTCGCTCTCTTTGCCGACTCGGTCGGGGGAACTTCTCTCTGGGAAGAAACGGCAACGGTGAACACCCACGACGGTTTGTTCACCCATCTGCTCGGGGAGAACACTCCTCTGCCGCTTTCCCTCTTTCAGAACAACTCTCGACTCTTCCTTGAAATTACGGTATCGGGAGAAACGGTCCTCCCGCGCACGAAACTTTCATATGCGCCCTATGCCCTGAGCGCTGCCGGGTTGAGCGTAACGGACGGAAACGACTCACCTGCCGTCAAGACCTATGCCGACAGCCATCAAATATCGGTTTTCGATTACAGCGGAGCGGAAGATATCCGTCTGCGCGGCGGCATCGGCGGCGACGAAGCCGTGATCCTCCCCGACTCTTCCGTCAACGCCGATGAGATGCTCAACGAACCGGGTATTGCAGTCAGCGTCAGCCCTGCTTTGAAAACCCTCATCACCGACGAAATGACCGATCTTATCACCATCAAAATCACCATCCCCACCGACGGCTATATCGTCGTCCACGGCAAGTGCTACCTCCTGCTCAGCGGCACCACCGGACCCAATCGAGCCCTGGTGCAGATCGACGAGAACGAAGGAGGTCCTTCCAACTATCCGTATTACGTGCTGGCGGGATTGAGCGGATACGTCAACACCGGCATAAATTACTTCCCGGTCTACGTCACCCGTACCTACCACAAGAGCGCCGGGACGTACACCTTCCGTATGGAAGGACGGGCGGAAAACCCCACCCCGGCGTTGGCGCAAAGCTGGGATCATATCATCACCGCCGTTTTCTACCCGACCGAGTACGAAGCGGTCAACGCCGTCGTCCCGACACCCGAGGGTGACCCCGACGCCGTCCCGCTTCATAATGCACATCCCGACTTTCCCGACAGGGAAGGTACGTTCTATAAAGTAGACCTCAGGCACCACAAAAACAAATAGCCGCTTTTCTCGGAGAGGGTGGGAAGGACCTGCGGTTTTCCGAGGCGCGGTCGGTCAGTAGATATTGTACCGGGAGATACGGTCGCGGAGGGTGTTGCGCGAGATGCCCAACGTCTCCGAGGTCTTAACTTGATTGCCGTTGAAATGCTTCAGGCACGACGAGATAACGGCACGTTCAAAGGCGGACTCCAGGAAATGGAAAATCTGTCCCGGCGAGCTGGCGATAAGTTTGGGCATGACCGGCTCGATGATTTTCTTGAAGGAGTCGGTATAGTCGTCTTTCAGCTCGTCGAGGTTTATCTTCTCATGGTTGTTTTCCTCGGAGAAGACCGGGAAATCTTCCGGCTGGAGGGTATCGTTCTTCGACATCACCAGCGCTGTGTGGACATTGTTTTCCAACTCTCGGACATTGCCGGGCCAATGGTACTTCATCAGCATCTGCATCGCTTTCTTGGAAACGGTCTTCACCGGCTGACCGAGCTGTTCGGCGAACTTCTTGCAGAAGTGTTCCACCAACAACGGAATATCACTGCGCCGCTCCCGAAGGGGTGGAATATAGATTGAGAAAACTTTCAAACGGTAAAACAGATCAACCCGGAAGGAACCTTCCTTCATCCCCTGCACCAACGACTTGTTGGTCGCGGCGATAATGCGAACGTCGACACTGATCGGCTCATTGCCGCCGACCCGCTCGAACACTTTTTCCTGCAACACCCGCAGTAACTTGGACTGAGTCAGCATCGACATATCGCCGATCTCGTCGAGGAACAAGGTTCCTTTGTCGGCTTGCTCGAACTTGCCGATGCGTTTGAAATAAGCGCCGGTGAAAGCGCCCTTCTCGTGTCCGAACAGTTCCGACTCCAGCAAGGTTTCATGGAGGGCGGCGCAATTGACCGACAAGAAGCTGTTGGCACGACGCTTGGAGTTGCGGTGGATAGCGCGGGCAACCAACTCCTTCCCGGTGCCCGACTCCCCGAAAATAAGCACCGCCGCATCAGTCTTTGCCACCTGTCCGATGAGCTTGGCTATCTCGACGATTTCGGGAGACTGCCCGATGATTTCGTTGATGTCGTGCGTCTGTGAATCATGGGAAGGAAGCGAGGGTGACTTCTTGGTCGCGGTCGAGTACCCGCACGCCTTGTTGACGGTATCGATGAGTTTGTCGATCTGGAACGGCTTGGTCAGGTACTCGTACGCCCCTTCCCGCATCGCCTCAATCGCATCCTCCGTCGAAACAAATCCGGAAATCACAATCACCGGCAAATCGTTCTTGACCTCTTTGATTCGCTTGAGCACTTCCAACCCGGACATGCTCGGCAGGTTGACATCCAACATCACCAAGTCGAGGTCGGCATTCTGCCGAATGAAGTCCGTGACTTCGGTTCCATCTTCCAGGAACTGAAATTTGAACTTCTCCGTATCAAAGAGATTTGCCAGCGACTGCGACAAATCTTTATCATCATCGACCAACAATATATTCTTCATACAATACACCTTCGGTAGTATATCGATATTATCGGCGAAAGTCGGGATTTATAAAGCGGGAAAATGCGGGAAATCCCGCCAAAAACTGCAATTTTCCGGACTTTTTTCTCTATGAGGAAGAGAGGACAAAGAGGACGCCTCTCATCACGGGATTATTCTTCTTCCTCTTCCTCCAGCAAGAACCGTACCGAGGTGCCCATCCAGAAAAAAAAGAAAAACATATCCGCCACCAAGCCGACCAGCAAGAGCCAGTAGACCAACTCCGGCTTGAACTTGTCGACGATTTCGCCGGTCTTGCTGGTAATTACCGAGAGGTAGATGGGAATAAACGAAACGAAAAACGCCAAGAACAAGGTGGTTATCGGACGGCGGAAAAACATCCGCAGCGACCCCGCCACCGCCCGGTGAAACTTCTCCCGGTAGATGGCTATGCGCGGGATAGTATAGTACCAAAGCGCCAAAACAAACATATACAATCCCGGCAGCAGAAGATACTCGAAGACTTTAATCCGCCTCGGCGAACCGGCTAACCACGGCTCCAGAAGACGGGGAAGCTCGATGTTGATAAGCAGCACCACCCCGTTAATCAACACCCACCCCAACACCAAGTGTATCCAGAGAGGGAAAAGCGACTTCAAGGGAATACGCTCTTCCTTGGGGGTATCCAAAAAAGCGTCATAAAAGATGACGGCAATCGCTCCCAGCACCGCTCCTTCCACGAGCAAGCCGAGGTAGAACTTCGCCCACCCGAAGAAATACGGCAACAGGAGAAAATGCCCCGGATAGTGGGTAAAACCGACCGCCTGCTGTTTTCCGAACAACTCCGTCCAGGCTTTGACGACACCGTAAAAGAGCGGTGAGACGAAATCATAGTGCGCATACAGCACCAGCCAGTTGAGCAAGAAATACGACAGGAGGATCAGCCAGAGCCGTCCCCGACCGAACTGCTTGAGGGAATCGACAAACAAGGCGATAAATCTGTTCAGCCGGACGACAAAATCCATCCGTACCTCCGTCAGTGCACTTTCACGACGTTGGAACCGGCGAAAGCGCCATGTTCGTCATAGACGAAAAGGCGGAAGTAATAGCGGATGCCGACATCGGGGAGGATATGGGTAAGGTGCAAGGTTCCCCGGCTGGTTTCCACCGCCACCAATTCGTCCGAGGTGCTCACCTCAGAGGAGACATCCCGGTACAACCGGTACGAAGCAAAGTTGTCGTCGTTGCTTTCCGTCCAGTAAAACTCGACCGTATCGGAGGTGTCGGCGATGATTAACAGCTCCACCGGTTCGGGAGGGGTATTGACGTTCAACAACTGCAAGGAGGACACCGGTGTGGCGCGGTTGCCGGCGGCGTCGGTAAACGATCCGCCGACGCTCCCGTCCAACAAGGTAAACCCAGCCGGTACAACCCATATCCCGGTGTAGGTGCCGTCTTCCGCAACCTGGTCACCGTTGGTGCCGTCGTCATACAGCGGAATACCGCCGACCCCGGTAAAGCCGACGGAGGCTTCCCCGCCGGTTTCGCCGGTCACCATCCCGAAAGTAACAGTGTCGCCGGGGGCAAAGGTCGTTCCGGTCGGCATAAAGTACACCGAATCGATTCGTACGTGGGTATCCAAGATAATGTCGTCCGAGAGGACCTCTCCGGTCATCGCCCCGTCGGCAAACTGCACTTGCGCATAGACGACTTTCACCCCGTCACCCTCGGAGAGCGTGAAGCTCCGTTGCGGGCTGTCGTAGGGGACAAACTCGGCGTCGGCAAAGGTGGAATCCTCCGAAAGGCGGAGGTAGGTAGCTTCGGAAGAAGTATTGATGCGCACCTGTACATACCGACTGTTGGTATATTCCTCGTCGTTTTGAATCATCATGGAAAGGTACAGCACCCGCGCCGAGACCGTCTCGGACGGTTCCCACTCCAAGCCGGTACTCAAGACCGCCGCGACCCGGAAGTAGTATCTCTTGTTGACGGTCAACCCTTCGAGGGTAATACTGTTTTCCACGGTCGAATCGAGCAACGAAAAGCCGGTCGTCGCCGAATCGGAAACATAGACCCGGAAGCGTTCGACATTCGCCGTATCGGCGACTTCCCATCTCAACGTCACGGCACCGTTTTCAATGTATGCCCTGACGTTTTCGGGAACCACACCTCCCTGCGGCAGAGAATGCAAGGGATTGCGCGACTCGATATATCGGCTGCAACCAGCCGCCATGACCATCATAAGTACCACGAGGACAAGCCGCCTCAGCCACCACCATCTGTTCACTTTCATCGCGCCGCCTCCTCTAAAACCGCTTGGAAAGAGTCAACCCGACCATCTTCGGTTCCGCCGTGGGACGAAGGGTTATCCCCTTGACCGACACAATCGGGCGTCTCTCCGGAAAGAAAAAGAGCACATCCAAGATATTGACTCCCCAAACCGCAATCACCGTCCCGATGGTGAAGCGGCGGACATTCTCCGCATCGTAGGCGTCGGCTTGCGCCGCATCGAGTGAGGACTTCAACCGCCGCACCTCGGCGATGCTGCCGTGCACCAGAAGAGAATCATACTCCCGTTGCCGGGAAAGGTAGGTATCGTACTTTTCGTCGAATTTATCGTCGGCAATCAGATACGCCACCACCGAGCCGACCGCCATGAGTCCGAACAGATATCCCTTGGTGCCTTGTTCGGAATACCGTTGCCCCCAACCGGGAACAAGCAGCGAGCGTGCCAGCGCTTTGAAGCGAGTCCGCGGGGAGAGTTTGACGGAGATGTCAATCGGCCGAGTCGGATCCAAAATGATCCGACTGGTATACTTTTCGTACCCCGGACAGGTTACCTCCAACGTATAGACCCCCATCAACGGTTGATGGAACTGAACGGGAGTAATCCCCGACACGACCATATCGCCGGTAAGGGTTACCTGGGCTCCTTCCGGAACCGAGTGTATTGTCACCTCTCCTCTGGCGCCTCCTTGTGCCCACCCGACGGGTGACACCACTGCTGCCATCAGGACAGCCGCTAAAATCCTTTTCAACGCTCTTTGTCCTCTATTGAACTTTACGGGTTCGTCTTTTTCAGCATTATCGGAAGAATACTACAAACGTCCAGCCAAGACAAGTCATAATTAAAAAAGAACGGCTGTGGCTTCGGTTGCCACAGCCGCAGATTTTTCCTGCTTCTTTCCCGGGCGCTCAATGGGCGCCTTTGCCTGTAAAGACCACAATGACGGTCTTCAACAAGATCTTGATGTCGGTCCACAGAGACCAGTTCTCGATATATTCCACGTCCAGCTTGACTTTTCGCGCCACCGACGCCAGCGAGGTGTCATACCCGTTTTCAATTTGAGCCAGCCCCGTCAGTCCCGGCTTGACCTCCAGGCGTCTCTCGTACCCTTTGATTTTGGTGGAGAGGTCGCGGACGAAGTTGGGGCGCTCGGGACGCGGTCCCACCAGCGACATATCCCCTTTCAGCACGTTGATGAACTGGGGAATCTCATCCAGTCGGGTCTTGCGCAGGAAATTCCCCAAGCGGGTCACCCGCGGGTCGTTCTTGGTCGCCCAGACCGGACCGGAGTTTTTCTCGGCATCCGGCACCATCGTCCGGAACTTGATGACCTTGAACGTCCTGCCCATGGCATCTTCCCGACGCCGCTCGCGGCTCCGTTTGTCCCGTGTTACCCCGCCCTGCAGGTAGTAGCGTCGGTCACGTTTCCGGCGATTCTCGCCGACGCGAAGCTGGGTATAGAACACCGGTCCCTTGGAGTCCAGCTTAATCAAGATGGGCAAGATGATAAAAAGCGGAGAGGTCAAGAGTAACCCGACCACCGCCCCGACGATATCAAGAGACCGCTTGGCAAACCTGTTAACCATAGCCCGTAATTTCTCCGGCTTCGTAAGCGCTACCGGCACCGCGAATATAAAAACCAACGACATTGCAAGGAATAACATTCCCCGGATATGTTCGCAATAGAAATATCGAAGTTGCTCGAGAAAACTGATCGTTGCCGCTGTAGAAGGAGACGGAGCGGAAACTTCAGCCGGTGTGGCGATGCCGTACGTAAACTGCCGAGCCGACACCGCAGCGGCATTTTCACTCGTGAAGTTCGCTCGATTGGTGATGTTGTTCTTCACTTAATTTCTCCCAAAAATACAGCAGTCTGTTGACTTATTAACCCAATGCTTAGCAAATGCGTTGCCAAAAAGGTTTTATGTGGATTAAATAGATATATTTATCTATATAGCGCCGCCAACACATTGAAAGTCAATCTGTTACAGAGCCAAAGCCCGGCTTTCGCGCTTAGAGAAATTACCCTAATGGGAAAAATCCGATACTCGGCTGTAAATGAGTACCTTCATGTACAGAATAGTTGCAAGCGGTTGCGTAAATATGTCTGAAAAAGGAGAAAAAAACGGTCTTTTTCACCGAATGAAAAGCCTGTTTTCCCTTGCTGAAAGCGGAAAAACAGACTTTCTTCCCCCAAAAACCCCATTTTTTCAAGGTTTTCTTGAATGTCCCGTTTTCACACGGTGAAATAATTCGAAAAAAAAACAAAAAAAAGACCCCGGCACCGCCAGTGACGGTCATGCCGAGGTCATCTTTTATCGGGCTCGGGAAAAGAGGACACTACCTCCCAAGCCGGAGAAACACAAGTTACTTACCGAATGCGAAAATCACCGAGAGGCGATGCAGCGTCTCGGAGGAATACTGTTCTTTAGGGGTGAAGGCATAGTTGATTTCTCCCCACGAGAGGCGAATCCCGCCGCCGAAAGAAACGCCTTGCCCCAAGCTACGATTCTGGGACGGATAAAAGCTGTAACCGGTGCGCAAGAAATATTGCTCGGAGAAATTGAACTCATACCCGTTCCGATACACCGTCCCTCCGTAGATATTCTTGTCAATCTCAAACGAAGCGGTCAACCGTTCGTCAAAGGGGAAAAAGACCACCCCGAAACGCGCCACCATCGGCAATCGTTCTTTAATACCTTCAAAGCCCATATCGGCGCCGACGTTGGCAAGCACCGCCGCCACCTGAAAAAGCTGGGCGCGGTATTTCGCCCCCACGTCGACGGCAAACGCTGTGGCGCTGAGATCGTCCAACTTTTGATTGATGACCTTGCCGGTAAAACCGAAGGAGAGGTTATAACCGGTTTTGACGCCCACCGAGACGGCGCTGCAAAAATCGTAGGCGCTCAGCTCGCCGGTCGGACCGTTGTCGTCATACCCTTCGATGTCGCCGTAATTGAGATACGTGACGGAAAAGCCGAGGGTCGCCTTTTCCGACACCTGGTACGCCACCGAGCCATGCTCGAGGGTAATATCCTGCAGCCAGGAGAAATGTCCCAAGGCGACTTCGCCCCCTTCGATTTCCGCCAAGCCTGCCGGATTCCAATAGGAAGCCAGAGCATCATTCGAAACCGCCGTATACGCATTTCCCATCGCCGACGCTTTCGCACCCAACCCGATGAGCAAGAAATCAGCCGCCGTCCGACCGGCATCGGAAGCCGCCAACGAAACCTTTCCAAACAACGCCACGAAGATGACCAGGAGTATCCACCCCAGAATGATACGATTGAGTGTCTTATGCCTCATAGTTCC
Organism: uncultured Ignavibacteriales bacterium; assembly: GCA_964489705.1. Classification (GTDB taxonomy): domain Bacteria; phylum Zixibacteria; class MSB-5A5; order GN15; family FEB-12; genus CAZAZQ01. The sequence continues at coordinate 66,527 of CAZAZQ010000008.1, read as the reverse complement.
CTCTTTTCCAATCAATGGGTTCACCTTTAGAGAATGCAAGAGAGATGCCAAGAAGGCATTCTATCCCGTGGCGAATTAAGTCCATGATCGGAAAAGGCATAGAACGGTAAGGCTTTGGTACATCAGCGGTTGCCGTCAACCGACCGTGCCTGAGGAGAGAAAAGATGTAAGAACAATTCCGAAAAGAGATTCTCGTCCGCGGTAACGTGGTGACAAATTGAACATCCATATCCTACCCAATCATCCTGCGCCGCCTAAGCTGCGCTGCCGCAAGTAATTATTTGATTGTGCTCATTTTCGAGGCACGACCACTCACATTGTCGGAAAACTGAGCAATTTTACTTAGTGAAATTCTGTCCTGTTTCCCGCCTATTTCTATACCGAGAGTGATTCTATACCTTCAACAATCGGTTGTCAATAAAAAAGTTCCCATTTCGGAAAAATCTTCCGTTTTCCACCTGCTTGATTGGCAATTAGTTACACGGAATGCTCGTGAGGCACACCACACCCCTGCATATTTTTCTCAAAATAAGAAAAAAATTCCGCTTGTAAAGAAGAAATCCGCAAAAAGCCGGAAAAAAAATCGGTTTTTTTTGCTCTCCGACATATTCATGGAGCACATTCTCTGCGTTTGAGTACGGCAGACGGAGGACAACCGGAACACCCGATACGGGAGACGACGAGAACACTTTCACCTAATTATCCGTGACAACAAAGAACCCAAACTGTTCCAGCTATTAAGAAAAACGTCAAGTATTCCCAACCTTATGATGCGTCATGAAAAAGTCATTTTCCCCTGCCTATGTTTTTCTTCTCTTGAGATAGGACACTATTGAACGAAAATGTTCTCTTGTCGGTCTTTGAAATGTAACCAAAGTCACCGGAGCGGTGTATAAACGACAACGATGGGAGAAAAATCTCTTTTTTATATTGACCCCTATGGGGGTATCGATTAGATTGGTAAACACGAAAGAAAAGAAATGAAAGTCAATTTCCCTGAGCGGAGGTTATAAAGCATATGAAGAAACTCTTTTTCCTTCTTATCATTGGTGTGGTCGCTTTTTCTCTTGCCGGCATTTCGTGCGGGAAGAAAAAAGTAGCGGAAGAAGTCCCGGTCATCGATACAACCCCCCCTCCTCCTCCGGTTGATACCACCCCGGTCGTCAAAGAAGAACCCCCTCCACCACCGCCTCAACTGAAAGAATCTCAGTTCAAGACGGTGTACTTCGATTTCGACAAGTACAACTTGCGCCCGGACGCCAAAGCCGCCCTTGACGCCAACTACGAACTGCTGAAGAAATTCCCCAACGCTATCATCAAGATTGAAGGGCACTGCGACGAACGGGGAACGGTCGAGTACAACCTGTCCTTAGGAGAAAAGCGCGCGAAAGCGGCGCGGGATTATCTTATCGGCTTAGGCATCTCCCCGAACCGGATTACGATTATCAGTTACGGGAAAGAACGGCCGGTCGATCCCCGTCACAACGAAGAAGCCTGGGCAAAAAATCGTCGTGCGGAATTCAAGGTAATCTCCCAATAAACACCCTAATTGGTGGGGGAACCCATGTCGACCCAAAAATTACCCATCTTAACCGCCATTTTCATCATGGCGGTTTTGTCTATGAGTTCTTTCCTATCGGGGTGTTGTACGCCTCGGATGATTGACGAAGTCAAAGCGCAGTTGACCGACCTCGACCGTCAAAATCAAGCCACTCGACAAAAGGTGAACCGGATCGATTCCCTCCTGACGGAGGACATGGAAGCCAACAAACGGCTGCGCAACGACATGTCGATGACGATGGCGGATCTGCAAAAGCAAATTGACGTTTTGCTTGAGAATTACAACGACCTGCTCCAACGCATCGACAAGCTGGCGCAACAACCGGCATACGTAGAAGTCATCAAGAGTTCGCCTGGGGCGCAACCGGCTACTCCTCCCGCGGGAGAACCTCCGCAAGAAGCCCCCGCCGTTGACTGCGACTCCCTCTACGATGCAGCGTTCATCCTGACCCGACAGACCGACTACGAAAAAGCCATCGAAAGTTTCCAACGGTATTTCGAACTCTGCCCCAAACACACCTCGGTGGAAGATGCCTACTACTGGATGGGCGAATGCTACTACTCGCTGGAAAAGTACAACCAAGCCATCGACCAGTTTGATTACCTCGTCGCCCATTTCCCTTCTTCCCCCAAGGCGAGCAGCGCCTTGTATAAGTTGGGTCGCTCCCAACAGGAACTCGGAAAGATTAAGAAAGCCAAAGACATTTTCAAGAAGCTGATTGACGAATACCCCGAAACGTTGGAAGCGGAACAAGCAAAAGATCGGCTCAAAGAACTCAAGTAACCGTCATGGCTCTCGACGTATTGAAGGTGCGAGTTTCCACCCCGACCGAGCCCATCCAGCCCGGTCGGGGTTTTTACCAGCTTGAAGAGGACGCTCTGTACGTTCAAGTGGGACCTTTTTCAAAAGAGCGGCGTTTCTTTTCCTACTTGGAATCTCCTCACCTGCGCCTGGACTTCGACAAGGAAGGACGGCTCATTTTCATCGAAGTAAACGTCCCCCGCCGCCGTTGGCAGGTGGTTCCCCGGCTTCAGCCGCCGGAAATCGTCGAAGCGGCGGATATCCGCTGGCTCAACTTTCGGGAAGACATCACCACCCCGAATCTGCTGACCACCTCCAAACAAACTATCCTCTGTCTCTCCTTCACCGAAGCCGACGAGGTGCAGAGCTACTACCTGGCGGAACAGGTCATTCTTCAAGTCGACCGTGACCAACGAGTGACGAAAGTTTGGGTGACCGACATAGTCGATGACTTAGCCGGACAAGAGATCGGCGCTTTTCGCAAAAAAATTCGCGGCGAGCCGGTTCCTTTCAGCTAAAATAAGAACCCCTCTCTCCCTTTTCGAGAGAGAGGAGCTATTATCAAACGGCACACTTTTGCTTTACCACTACGGGCACGGGAAGGGGGAAGGACCGCCTCCGAACAGATAGTCCACCAAGTAGGTCAAGTCGGCTACGTTGACAACGCCGGAAGCGTCAACGTCAGCTTCCGGGGGGCAGGGCGGCGGCGGCCCGCCTTTGAAGAAGTAGTTCACCAAGTATGTCACGTCGCCAATCGTCACGGCAAAATCCCGATCGACATCCCCCCGCACGACACAGCAGGTACATCCGACCTCGAAGGCTCCCATCAAAACGCCGCAGGAATTGTTCGGGGGGGCACAAGGTGACTCCTCGGCGATATGGAAATCACCTTCCTCCCTGTTGCAGAAGAGCGGCGGCAAGGAGATATTCCCAAAGCAAATATTCGTATCGAGGGTGCCGTGGATATAATTTCCGCCGGGATTGCCGTAGGAGTCGTTACAGCGGACAATGGCAGCGATATCGAAAGAAATGTCTGTTTCTAACCCCCGGTCAGTATTGTAGGCGAAGATATTGTTCATTATCGCAACACTGTCAAAAGCAGGCTCTCTCAAAGTTCTTTTCGGGTAGACAAACCAGAATTCCATCCCGATGCGGTTGCCGACAAACGTATTGTTGGCGACGAAATAGTTTTCTATCATCGTATATATCGCCAGCCCTTGTTCGGCATTGTCTTTCACCAGACAATTCACCATCTCCAAGCCACTGCTGCCCCAAGCGATAGAAACCCCGGTATAGCCGTTGTCGGAAATCACGCAGTTGCGAAGGCGAAGCGGAGTACCGTGAAAGGAATAAATCCCCGATTGGCTGTTGTTTGAAATCACACAATTTTCAAGGATTGCCGATGATTGATACCCGTAAAACCCGATACAGTCGTTTTCGGTGATAATGCAATTCCGAAAAGTGGGGGAAGCTCCGTTGCACACAACCGCACCAAACGTATAGGTGGTGTCGACTGCTCCGGTTATGGTAAAGCCATCGATAACGGAGAGCGAATCTTCACCACTTGATAAGGTAAACCCTGGTGCCCCGATAGTTCCCGACAAATCGATAGTAGTCATTTCCGCTCCGCTGTCCGAAAGCACCAGAATCCGCTTGCCGAGAAGGTTAATGGCACGATTGCCGAAGCCGGTGTAGGTGCCGCTCGCCACCAGAACGGTATCGCCGTCTTGAGCACCGCTAATCCCTGCTTGGATCGTGACGGAGTCGTCGGGGACATGAATAACCGCACCCCACCCCGACGCAGAAATCGCCATCGTCACGAAAAGAGAAAATACTTTTCTGAACATGATTCCTCCCTTAGGATAAACACGACATGTATACGACGTGACATGTGCGCAGTTAACTATGCCAAAATATACCCAAACCCGGGAGATTAATCAAGCGTTTATTGTTCCCCTTTGTTCTGGAACCGTCCTTTTTCCGAAGTCGGGATCCCGAATTCCCGCCTGAAGATAGTGCTCCAAGAACGAAGTGCTTCTCCTTCAAAGGAGTATGTTTTTTCTTTGGGGGGGAGGGGGGATATGGGTAGAATAAGTCCGGATTGAAAGGGATGGAAGGAACTCCTCGAAAAGCGGAGTTCCTCCCGTGAGCATATCACCATCCAACGGCAGCCGGAACGGCTACCCGATGTCATTAAGCATCTTTTTCACCTGCTCGATATCTTTCAGCGAGGCTCGGAGGGTCTCCTCCAGTTCCGTCAGGCTCAGCTCCAGGAGGTGCCAGGCTTCCGGAGAGAACATCACAACATACTCGATGCCGCTGTTGCCGATATGCAAGGCATGAGTGAGCAAGTCGGCAATATGGACAGCTGAAGTCAATTTTCGATACGACTCCGGAGTTTCCATCGGCGTATGGTGATTGGCAATCGCCGTAATCACGCTTTCCGGGAAGTTCCATTTTTGCGCCAACCGTTCCCCTAACTTTTGATGGTCGATACCGAAAAACTCTTCTTCCTCCGTCAAATCGGTGACCTGTTCGCGGTCGCAGTAGATGGCGCAAAACTTGTCCGGCTCGTTGCGGGCAAAAACCAATCTGCCGATGTCATGGAGGATGCCGCAGACAAACACTTCACTTTGGGTATCGTTGCTGGCTCGATACAACAGCCGTTTGGCAATCGCCCCCACCCCGAAGGAATGCTGCCAAAAGTCGCTGACATTGACCGCCCGCTGGTTGGTTCCGAACGTCGACACCAACGAAGTCGCCAACAACAATTGATGAACGGCATTCAAGCCTAAAATAGTCACCGCTTCTTCCACCGAGGCGATTTTGCGGCGAAACCCGTAAAAAGGAGAGTTAACCACTTTCAACAAACGAGCCACAAAGGGAGGATCCGCCTCCACCACCTTGGCGACTTCGTGACTGCTGACATCCGTCTTGGCAATGAGCTCCTGCAGCTTTTGAATAACAACGGGAATCGAGGGAAGATCCAACAAACGATCGATGTTAGTTTTCACGCCTTCCATTGTTCCCCCTTTCGCTCGTGGCTGTTGACGGTTGATTTTCTCTCTGCACTTTCTTTACCACGTCAGCGATTTCCTGTACCTCGTCGTAATGAAGCACCATTGAAAGACACCGTTCGAGATACTGCTCAAAACTTGTTGCCATTTCTTGCATCTCACTCATGGGTTCGGTCCTTTCGTTTTCGCTTCTTTCACCGTTGTTCACCAGTCCCCCTACTCTTCCTTCTCAATGATGAGAGAACCGTCGGCATCGACATTTTTCTTAGTGATGCCGGGATACTGCTGCTCCAGCTTCCGTAGCACTTCTTGCTGGGCTTCGATAATCGAATGCAAACGCTTGTTCTCCCGCTCAATCATCTTTTGATGTAAGGCATGTTTGACCGCCATGACCAACTCGAAGTCGTCCCACGGCTTGTTGAAAAATTTGTATACCTCGCCGGTATTGATGGCGCTTTTGACGACTTCGAGATCCGTCACCCCCGTCAACATAATCCGAACCGTCTCCGGGCAGCGCATCTTGACCATGCGAAGGAAATCGGTTCCCGACAGTCCCGGCATGTTCTCGTCGCTGATGACGACATCGACTTCTTCTCGTTCGAGAATCGCCATCGCCTCTTGAGCCGAGGCGGCGGTCAGAATCCGGAAGCCTTCCGGCAGGAAAGTGCGTCGCAACGCCTTGACCACGTTCTCCGAATCGTCAACCAACAAAATTTTATATTTCGACATACGCCTCACTCCCTCTCTTCTGACGCGTCTGGTTGAAAATCTGGACGCCGTTTATTACCGGATCCACTTCATGAATCTTCCGAATCCGGTTAATCATCCCCTTGGTCAGCTTGGCGCCCTTGGGAACCAAGAACATCCCGTGCTGGGTGTAGACATCCGCCGCAATGACCATCTCTTCTTTCAGTTCCGCCGGCTCCAGAATGACCACATCCGACGACTCTTTGAGGAAAAATTCTTTCGCCGCATCGCACTCGATGAACTTGCGCACCAGCTTGGGATCGAACTTCGAACCGGCATGACGAACCAAGTGCGCCGAGGCGGCGTTGAGGGCATCCATGTTGGGATATCCCTTGGCAAAGGCATGATGGTCGAAAGAATCGGCAATTCGAATCAGGCGCGCGCCCAAGGGAATCTGCATTTCCACCAGACCGTCCGGATAGCCGGAACCGTCGAAATTTTCATGGTGATTGCGTATGAGCACGCCCACCTCCTCGAAGCCGTTGATATGATAGACACAACTCTGCCCCAAAATCGGATGACGGGCTATCAGTTCTCTGTCCTTGGAGGTATACTGCTCCGGTTTCTTGGCAAGGACTTTGTCGGGAATACTGATTTTCCCGATATCATGCAAAAATGCCGCCACCACGATGTCCTGGTACTCCTGCGGGCTCAGGTCGAACGATTTCAAGATTTTTCTCACCAGCGCCCCTACCCGTTGCGAGTGGCTGCCTACCTCTTGAAAGCGCAACTCAACAATAGTCGAGAAAGCTTTAATCGTCTCCATGAAGCTGCGCTTCAGCTCCTCGTGTCGGGCTTTGATTTCCGCCGTCTGCTCGGCAACGCGTTGCTCCAAGGAAGCGTTCAACTGTTTGAGTTGCTCGTTCTGTTGTTGAGTCAGCTCCATCAGCCGTTTGTTCTCTTGCTGCATCGCCTGCATTTCCAGCGACTCTTTGATGCGGCTGAGGAGGAATTCATCGTCCCAGGGTTTATTGAAGTAATATTTGACACATCCCTTGTTGATGGCGTCGACCGTTACGTCGATATCGGCATACCCCGTCAACAGAACGCGAATGCTCTCCGGCGATATTTCCTGCGAGCGCTGGAGGAACTCCACCCCCGTCATGTGAGGCATTCGCTGGTCGGAAATAATCACCGCCACCGGCTGTTGCTTGAGAACGTTCAGCCCTTCTTCGCCGCTGGTGGCGGTGATGACTTTCACGTCCAGCTCCGCCAACAACCGCCGGAGCGCTTTGAGCACCCCCTCATCATCGTCAACCAGAAGGATTGTTTGCTTTACGATGTCACTCATGGTCGTTCCCTTCCTTTTCTCATTGCGGAAGAGTCATCTCCCTTCCGGTGTGCTTTCCAGCTCATTATTTTGTTTCGCTTCCTCGGCGGTCGAATCAAAGGTGTTGATGAGCCCGATTACGCCCACCTTGTCCGGCAACGGTTTGCAAATCACCTTGCCTGCCTGCCCCTCCGGCAGCGGCGCCACCAACACTTCTTCCCGTTCGATGGCTTCCATCATGGTTTTGAAAATTTCGGGCGGGACAATATCCCGTGCCGACAACCCCAAACTCATGCCGGGGGTGTTGACAAACCGCTGCGCTTCCTCGTTGATATAGACCACCATCTCTTCCGAGTCTACTCCAATGACTCCGACCGGCAGAAGGTTGAGGATGTTCTGCGCCGCCCGCAAGGCCCGGTTTTTCATCTCCAAAATCCGCGTCCGTTCCTGTACTTTTTGCTCCAGTGACTTGGTCAGCTCTTCCAGCTCCTTGTTCCGCTGCTGCAACTGCTTGTTGAGGGTGGTATTTTCCTGCTGGAGGGAATACTGCTCGAACGAGCGCATAATCGTCGTCAACAACTCCTGGTCGTTCCACGGCTTGGCGATGAACTTGTATATGTGACCGTTGTTGATGGCGGCGACGATGGAACCGACATCGGCATACCCGCTCAAAATCATACGGATGGTCTCGGGATACTCCTCTTTGACTTTCGAAAGGAACTCCACCCCGTCCATGCCGGGCATCCGGAAATCGGAGATGACCAAATGCACCTCATGCTTTTTCAGTATCTCAAGTCCTGCTTCACCCGACTCCGCCGTGAGCACTTTGTAGTCGGTATCGAACAGCAGCCGCTTGAGCGACTTCAAAACATTCTTTTCATCATCGACTATCAGAAGGGTTTGCCGTTTCGTCCCCATTCTCCAGCCCCTTTTGCGGTAAGGTGATAATGAACTCCGTCCCTTTCCCTACCTCGCTCTTCACTTCGATGGAACCGTCGTGCTTTTTGATAATATCGTAGGCAAGGCTCAAGCCCAAACCGGTGCCCTTGCCGACATCTTTGGTCGTGAAAAACGGCTCGAAGATTTTCTTCAAATTTTCCTGCGGTATGCCGACCCCGTTGTCTTTGAACGAGGCGTAGACATTCTTCTCATCACACCAGGTCTTGATGGTAATAAGCCCCGACTTTCCTTTGGTCGCATGGGCGGCATTCACCAGCAGGTTCATAAACACCTGGTTCAGTTGATTGGGGATACAGTAAATGTCCGGAATATCGCCGAACTCTTTTTCCACTTTGCAGTGGTACTTCAGCTCGTTCCAGACGATGTTCAAGGTACTCTCAATCCCCTCGTTAATGTTGGCATACTCTTTTTCCGCCTTGTCGACGCGGGAGAAACTCTTCAAGTCGGCGACGATGTCCTTCACCCTTGTCGCTCCTTCAATGGATTCGTCAATCGCATCGCCGAAGTCTTCCAAAATCTCAAGGATGATTTCCTTGTCGTCTTTGTCCGCACCCTCTTCCAGCTCCTCAATAAATCGTTTTATCTTATTCAAGTATTTCTTCATCGTATTGAGGTTGGAGCTGATAAACCCGATCGGGTTGTTGATCTCGTGCGCCACGCCTGCCGCCAACGTACCGATAGCCGCCAGCTTGTCCGCCTGCACCAGTTGTTCCCGGCTCCGATGGTACTCGGTTATATCCTGTACCAGCCCGACGATACCGGTCACCAGCCCCTGATTGTCATGCAACGGCACTTTGGTCGTCGAAATCCAGCGCGTCTCGCCGTTGGCATCGACTATCGACATCTCGTGGTCAATGACCTTGCGGTCCTCGTCCATGACGATTTTGTCCGCTTTGTGATTAAGGTCGGCTTTCTCCCACGGAAAAATATCGTAATCGGTTTTTCCGACGATTTCCCTCAGCTCCTTCCCGACCGTCTTGCAAAACGCCTTGTTGGCGACCAGGTAGCGGTGGTCGATGTCCTTGAGATACACCATCGCCGGGACGGTGTCGATCATCGCCATATAGCGGGAGACATCCCGTTGGAAAAGCTGTTCGCTCTGCTTGCGTTTGGTAATATCCCGGACAATACCGACCGTATGCCAATGCCCCTGTACGTTAATCGCTGAGAGGGAAATTTCGACTGGGAAAGTACCGCCGCTTTTTCGTTTTGCTTCCAACTCGACGGTCTTGCCGATCGCAAAACCGGTGCCGGTTTCCTTGAATGATTGAAAACCTTGTTGGAAGAGCTCGGTATAGTCTTCCGGCATAATCAAGACATGACAATCCTGTCCAATCGCTTCTTCCTCCGAGTAACCGAAAATCTCCTTTGCCGCATTGTTCCAGAAGGTGACTTTCCCTTCGTCATCCATCATGATGATGGCATCTTTGGCGGAACCGGTGATAATACGGAGCTTCTCGGTGGTTTCCCGAAGCGCTTCCTCCGCCGCGCGCCAATTGGTAATATCCGCATGGACCCCGAGCAATCCGATGACCTTCCCGGCGGCATTTTTTAAGGGAACCTTCGTGGTCAGCAGAATGGCGTTTTTTCCATCGGAGAGGAGATGGTGCTCTTCGATATCGTGTACCAGCTTTCCGTTCGCGATGACCGTGCGATCGCTTTCCCTGATGGCTTCCGTTTCCTCCGCCGTCCATGCCAGGTCGGAATCGGTTTTCCCGACGATCTCCGCAGGGGAAGACAACCCGGCGATGCGCGCAAAGTTAGCATTGCACCCCCGGTAGACCAAGTCGCAGTCTTTCCAAAAGATGCTGTGGGGAGTGTTGGAAAACAAACTTTCCAGAACTTCGTCATACCGAGGCAATTCCTCTTGGCGGCGTTCGGTTCCCCGAGCATCGAAAGGAGCCTCCTTCTCAGTCAAGGTCGCCGGAGCTGTGTCGGTGTGCTTCATGATACCTCCCCCGTTCTCACTGCATTGCTATGATCGTTGCACCCATTTTGAGCCCCCATCCTTTTCGGTAGTCCTTTTACCCTCTACTTCAGCACTACTGCCAATGAATATCGGACATTCCGGCGATTTCATAACAACCGGACGCCTCTTTGTTAAAGAAACGAACTAATACCGTACTCATATTGTCCATTTTTAACCGTTCGCCTTCGTTCACCTTTCGGAGAAAGTTGCTCCAATGCCCTCTAACGTTTTGCCGGATGAGAAGATACACCGTAGATTTTAGAGTTGACTTCTCCCGCTCACCGCTTTTAATACTTCTAAACAAAAAAGAAGACATATCTTAATCATAGAGGTGAAAAGAACGATGCCACGTCTTTCAAGGCAGACCAAGGAAATAATTCAAACCGTTGCGGTATTGCTTATTGTTGCGGCTCTCGTTTTTGTGTATGTCATTTACCCGCTGAACAGAGTCAAAGCGACTATGGGGCGCGCCGATTTCGATACCTACCAAGCGGATTCTCTTCCCCCCAACGACGTTACGGTATACACCGAGCTGGGGCTGGCTCCCGACACCTTCCGAATCGAAGCCGACGGTTGGACGACGCTGGCATGTTTGTACCTTCTTCCCGATTCCCTAACCTGGGAGCAGCCGAAAGGAACGGTTTTCCTGCTTCATAGTGACGGCGCCGACCGTGACAGTATGGCGACCCTGGCAAAACTCATGGTCGACTCCGGCTATGCCGTCATTGCCTACGACCAACGGGCGTCGGGGCGCTCTACCGGCAAGTACCGCGGTGAAGGACAACTGGAAGCGGCTGACTTGGAGGAACTTATCCGCTTTCTCGATTTACGGGGCAGAATCCGCCACCCGGTCATCATCATCGGCACAAAACTCGGCGCCGATGCCGGGTTGCTGGCGACCTTGGAAGAAAAGCGCGTCGATGCGGTGGTGGCAATCAACCCATATCTCACCACCCGGCGCCTGCAAGATATCCTGAAAAAACAGTACCGTATGTTCTGGTTTCCTTTCTTCCGCTCCATCATGTGGTGGTGGTACGGAATACGCTCCAGCTATGCCGCCCCCTACCGGACGATTGACGACCTCAAGCCGGTTACCCGACCCACCCTCCTGCTCGTCTCCGAGGAGATGAAAGAAGAAGCGGCGGTACGCCGCCTGGCGGAGATTTCCCAGAAGGAAAAGCTCACTATCAAGACCCTCCCGACAAAAAAGGAAGAAGCGTACCGGGAGATTTTTCAATTTCTGGAGCGACTTCCTCAGAGCTCACCAAAGCCGTAGAAAAAAGCCGGAGCCGCCGGGCATTTTCCACTTCACGGCAGCAACCGGAAAACCAAAATCATCGGGTTCCGACTTTCAAGTTTTGCCGACGGCAGAGGAAGGGTTATTCTCCCGGAAATTTACAGCAAATCAGCTCTTCACGTGATAAGCCGCTCAGGCTGTGTCCTAACAGTCTGCCCTTGGCGGCGTTCCCATACCAGAATGAATCTTGACAACCTCCGGAAGTAATATTATTTGTCAAGCAGACGTTGGGCTGCAGAAGAGGAGATCATAATGAGAGCCGAATTACTGGAAGGGTTCCGTTTGGAAAGCGACGCCTCCCTTTTCGCTTCTCTGACCGTCAACAAGGACGACTTTACGGAAGAAGAGCAAACCGCACTCCGGCAGGTTGCTGCGGAACGAGGCTTCCAACAGGAACATTTTGAACGGTACCGGGCTTTGTTGGAAACGAAAGACAATATCGTCACCACCTGTCCCGGCTGCAGGAAAAAGCAAACAATCAAAAAGAAGAACCTCCTCAGCGGCAGTTTCTATTGCCAAGCCTGTGACAAAAAACAAACCATCGATTTCAGGAACTCGTTTCCTGTCATCCAGACCACCGAAGAGATGCTCAATCAACTTGACGATGGGAGCCTCATGCGGACGGTCGCTTTCGAGGTCGGAAATTACAGCAAGGATGAAATCGAACAGATGCACGCCATCCTCCTTTCCCGCGGATTCACCGACCAGGATATCGATACCTTTCGATACGTCATCACCCTGGGAAAAGACGCCCAGGTTACCTGCCGGCATTGTTCCTACCTCTTTTCTCTCGGGTGCAAGGAGCTCTGGCGGGGAGACGTCACCTGTCCCCGGTGCGACAAGGATCAATTTATCGACTACAAATCCTTGAAGCCGTTGGAAACGCTCACCTTCGAAAGCACAAGGGAAAAAGATGATCGGAGCGTCTCGAGCGAGTACTCTCCGTCTTTGCCGAAAGAGCCGCCCGACTCGATAAGCGGTTTACGCGGGTGGCTTCTCCTGCTGGGAATCAATTTGTTTATCGAGCTTGCCATCGCCATAGGGCTCTTATGCTTCCTGTATGGAAAAAAAGATACGGTCGCTTTCCTGATCGTTTTGTTCTGGTCTTTTTACCTGACAGTGACGTTTATCGCCTATTTGAAGAAGAGTCGAGCGTTCCCGACTCTCTTGATCGCCCTTCTCTCGGCGAATGTGATGTTGACAGTAACAGGATTGTTCATCGACATTTTTACCAAGCAGAACCTTACTCTCAGTTCTCTTCCCCCGTCAGTTGAGAACGTGTTTGCTGCCGTGATGGGAGCCTTGATATGGATTCCGTATATTAGAAACTCTAAGCGGGCGAAAGCGACCTTTGTAAACTGACCTCGGGCGGGAAGAATTTTCCGGCTGTACCCCCACAGATGAGAAAATCGGGGTGAGAGGATTTGAACCTCCGACATCTTGCTCCCAAAGCAAGCGCGCTGCCAGACTGCGCTACACCCCGTGACCGTTTCAAAGTATACCCATCATCGACATTTCTGTCAAGGCGTATAAAAGACGACGAAAGGAGTTGCGCCGAAAGAGCGAAAAGAGACTCATCGCTTGCGCCGGAGCGTTTTTCGGTTAAATTGTAGTATGCAAAAGGAAAATCTCTTAGGGTACTCGGTCAGCCGGTTGGAAGAGCTTATGGCGTCGCTGGGAGAGAAACGCTTCAAAGGACGACAGCTCTTCAAATGGCTTTATTCCACCCGTCAGTACGACTTCAGCTTGATGACCGACCTGACGAAAGAACTCCGCAGAACGCTGGAGGAGAAGTATACCTTCGAGATTTTCGATGCCGACCACGTCGCCGTCTCCCGAGACGGCACCCGGAAATACCTTTTTCGCCTCGCCGACGGCAGCCCGATTGAGACTGTCCTCATCCCCGATGAGCGAGGGCGCACCACCGTGTGCCTGTCGTTGCAGTCCGGCTGTGCGTTGGGGTGCCGTTTTTGTGCGACCGGGAAGATGGGATTTTTGCGGAATCTCACGGTGGGGGAAATTGTCGGACAGGTGATGTACCTCCGCGACACTGTCGGCGACGACGCCTTCACCAACATCGTTATGATGGGGATGGGGGAACCGTTGCTCAACTTCGATGCGATGCTGGATGCCATCGACATTCTCACCAGTGAAATCGGGCTTTCCCTCAGCGCCAAAAAGATAACCATCTCCACCGTCGGCATCCCTCAAAAGATTAGAAAGTTAGCCGACCTCGGCTTGAAAACCCGGTTGGCGGTTTCGCTCCATGCGGCGACGCAAGAGAAGCGCGCCCGGTTGATGCCTATCGCCGAGTCGCATCCGCTCGAAGCCTTGATGGACGCCGTCAAGTACTATACGGAGCAGACCAAGACCCGCGTCACCTTCGAGTACATCATCTTCAAGGGTATCAACGACACCCGCGAAGACGTGCTGGCGCTCAGCCGACTGGTGCAGGGAATCCCCTGCAAGATAAATCTCTTGGCGTACAACCCCGTGCCGGGGCTGCCCTACGAGCGTCCCTCCGACGAGCAGGTCGATTGGTTTGCGCGGGAGTTGTATCCTCGCGCTCCCGCCGTCATGGTGCGGAAAAGCCGAGGCACCGACATAGAAGCCGCCTGCGGGCAATTAGCCGGAAAATATTCTAAGAGGAGTAACGTTGAAAATGCACGCTCGTAATCTGCTCATGGCGATTCTGCTGGCTCTGGTGGGAAGCGGAACCCTTTCGGCGCAAACGCCGGAGGAGCTCTCGCAACCGGCTCTTACGGTCGGGGAGGTGGAGCTTCGCTCTCATCGGTGGGGGAAACAAACGGTTACCTTCGAACTGACCAACAACACCCCTGAGCTGAAATTCATTACCGTCGTCACCGACGTTCAATTCAAAGGGCTTTACCTCAACCCCAACCGCCGGACGGAGTCGCACTACGTGTTGCCGCCGATGGAGTCGAAAATTTTGAACCCGCCGGTGTACATTCCCGGCAACTTCGGTAGAGCGACTATTACCGTTTCTCTCTACGATGTCGTCGACACTCTGGATGCTCTCCTGCCGGGACAGAAGTTCTTCGAGCAGCCGTTCATTTTGACTTTCCATGTGCCCGAGGCGTTGTACCCGTACACCGAAGACAAGGTGCACCTTCCTCCGATGGTCGAGCGCCACCCGGACTTCGACAACGAGTTTGCCCGCCTGCTTCCGATTTTGCTCAACGAAAAAAAGAGCGTTGCGGAAATCGCCGCCATGGCAAAGACCGACACACTCTTTGTCCTCGACGCCATCAAACCATACAAGTCAAATGCCTACGTGCAAGAGAAAGACGGCAGCTACCGGTTGATGTTTCCGTTCATCACCACCGAGGAAGCGGAAGAATCCAAGAAACTGGCGCAGGCTCTTTCGGACACTTTGGCGGCCCTTATCGCGCACAACTTTACGGTCTCCTACCGCCCGACTTTGGACAGCCTCATCTCCGTCGGCGCCGTCAACAGGGATTCCAACGTCTTCTACGACGGCGGTGGAGTGGCGTACCGCCCCTATCCGCTCATCTCGGCATTGGTGATGTGGTTTGACCTGGGACGGAAATTCATCACCCGTACCGCCCCGCTGCTTATCTACACCGGCTCCGACCCCTGCAACGCCCGCATTCCCCAGTTCATGTATGCCGTCCACGGCGGCGACGCTTTTGTCGGGACTCAATTTTTCGCCTACACACAAAAATCGAACAGCTTCCGCATCGTCTTCGGCGATTCCATCCCCGAGCTGGAATGCGGAGAGAATTTCATCCTCAAAGCCCGCCTCAACCTTCCCGTCAGTTGGCGGGTGGCACGAAAGTTCCGTCAGGAAACGTTCCTGCTCGACACCCTTGCCGTCCAACCGATGATAGCGGCGCTCGGTAAAGGTGCCGACACCCTGCTGACCGAAACGTACTACCAGCTGTTCGACTTGGCGTCCAAGTACGGACACCGGAAGCTTTTGTACGGACACCGCTACTGGTTTTGGAACCTGACCGCCACCCTCACGATAAAAAAGTTATTAGCCACGGGCGTCATAACCAGACGAGGCTCGGGGCAATATCGGTTTGACAGTTTACCGGAACGGGAGCAGAAACGATGAAGAAATCACATACGGCAGCGGTTCTCGCTTTTTTGAGCGTAGTTCTTCTCAGCCTGGGATGCAGCGACAAGCCGCCGCGCCGGGAGCACATTCCCGCCATTAAAAAGCAAATCTATGCGGTGCAAGAAGCCGTCAAAACCAAAGACACCGCCGCCCTCGATTCTTTGGTGACTTCGGAAATGGTCTCGCGCGGCACGGTCGATTCCCTGTTGCAGTTTGTGTACGGTCCCGACGGAGAGTTTCCTTTCACTCGGTTCGGGGATTGCGAAATAATCTACACCAACGATAAAGCCCGGGCCGATTGCTTTGTGATGGACAGCACGGCGCAAAAAAATCGACCTATTATACTGACGTTTGTGTACAAAGATAAGACCTGGCTCTTGAAAGGATTCAGAGCCGGAGTGAACCGGGACTCGACGGAAGTTCCACCAACGGAATGAAGCGCTACGAGCTCATCGAACATACCGCGGATATCGCCATTCGAGCGTACGGAGAAACGCTGGAAGAAGCGTTTGCGGAAGCTGCGAATGCCATGTTCGATCTCATCACCGGCGGGGGAGATATAGAAGCGCGGGAAGAGAAGGCGTTCGACATCGACGCCATCGACGAGGAAGGATTGCTGGTGAATTTTCTTTCGCACCTGATTGTCATCCACGAAGTCGAGCGGTTGGTGCTGAAGGATTTCGTAGTTACCTTCACCGGCAACCACGGTTTGCACGCCCGGGCGCACGGCGAACGGTTCGATCCCGCCAGGCACGGGTCAGGGGTCTCCATCAAGGGAGTGTCGTACCACATGATGGAAATCACGGCTCCGAAAGAAGGCACCCCGGCATCGGTGCAGGTGCTCTTCGACGTGTAGCGGAAAAGGAAGGGAAAAGCGAAGGATACGGCTCTCCGGGATTTGTTGCCGGAGTCGATAATTCATATCAAGGGAGAGGATGGTAACTATGGCTTGGAACGGTCCGATTGACAAAATAGACGAGTATCGGTACAAAATACCGCCGAGCTACGAAAGCAACGCCATGAAGCGCCACGGCTTGAAAATGCGGGTGCCGGGGCTAATTTATGCCAACGACGCCATGCTGGAAGCGATTCTTCGGGACGATTCTCCCGAGCAAGTGGCGCACGTGGCGACCCTGCCGGGCATTGTCGGCTACTCCATCGCCATGCCGGATATTCACCACGGCTACGGGTTCGCCATCGGCGGCGTCGCCGCTTTCGATGCCGCCACCGGTATCATTTCTCCCGGCGGCGTCGGGTACGACATCAACTGCGGCGTGCGACTGTTGACGACCAACCTCACGGTGGACGATATTCGCCCTCGGCTGGAGGCGCTGGTCGACGCCATGTTTACCAATGTCCCCTCCGGGGTCGGCTCGGAAGGGAAAGTCCGTCTCTCCCGTGAAGAAGTCGACGTGGTATTGGCGCGGGGGGCACGCTGGGCGGTCGAGAACGGCTACGGCTGGGAAGAGGACTTGCTGTACATGGAAGAAGGCGGGTGTATCGCCGGTGCCGATCCTTCGTTGGTCAGCAAAAACGCCAAAGACCGCGGCAAATCCCAGTTAGGTACCCTCGGAGCCGGAAATCACTTCTTGGAAGTGCAACAAGTCGATGAAATTTACGACCCCGAGGCGGCGCGGGTATTCGGCATCACCGACGTGGGACAGGTAACGGTGATGATACATACCGGTTCCCGCGGGTGCGGGCACCAGATTTGTACCGACTACCTTGATGTTATGCGCCGTGCCAACCAGAAATACGGCATCCCGTTGGTCGATCGAGAGCTTTCGTGTGCTCCCGCCACCTCCGAAGAAGGACAGCAGTACTTCTCCGCCATGAAGTGCGGCGCCAACTTCGCCTGGACAAATCGGCAGTTGATAACCCACTGGGTGCGGGAATCCTTCGAAACGGTCTTCCAAAAACCGGCGACGGAGCTGGGACTGCACTTGATTTACGACATCGCTCACAACATTGCCAAGCAAGAAGAGCATACCGTTGACGGCAAAAAACGCACTCTCTTTGTCCACCGAAAAGGCGCCACCCGTGCTTTCGGTCCGGGACATCCCGACATCCCGCAGAAATATCAAGCCGTCGGGCAGCCGGTGCTCATCCCGGGGGATATGGGTACGGCAAGTTATATCCTGGTGGGGACGGAACGAGCCATGCAAGAGACCTTCGGCTCATCCTGCCACGGAGCGGGAAGACAGCTCTCCCGCATGGCGGCTAAAAAAGCACAGCCGGCAGACAAAGTGGTTGCCGGGCTGGAAAGTCAGGGGATTTACCTGCGAGCCAAAAGCCGCAAAGTCATCGCCGAAGAAGCCCCCGAAGCCTACAAGGATATTGACCAAGTGGTGGAAATTTCCCACCAATCCGGTATCGCCAAAAAAGTCGCTCGGATGCGCCCGGTAGGGGTGGTGAAAGGGTAAAACCGAGAACACAGGGAGAAATTAAAGAAAAATAAAGCGAACTCTTTCCCCTCTTGAGGTATTTATAAAGTAGAAGAAGAAATAAGATGAAAAAAGAAATTGCCGACAGACTCCGACGGTTTGAAGAAACCTGCAAAAAGCATGGGCTCCGCCTCACCCAGCAACGCCTTCTTATCTACCGAATCCTTGCCGGCAACACCAACCACCCGACGGCGGAAGACATCTACAAGAAGATACACAAACGCCACCCCACCATCTCCTTCGATACCGTCTACCGCACCTTGAGAACCTTCGAAAAGTACGGCATAATCAGCCGGGTACACATTCTGGACGACAAGGGACGCTTCGACACCAACCTCGAGCATCACGCGCATATTGTCTGCACCCAATGCAAACGCATCACCGACCTTCCGTGGGAAGCTTTCGAAAAGCTCAAACTCCCCCGCGGCACAAAACAGTGGGGAGAGATTACCACCAAGTATGTCGAACTCCGCGGCATCTGCAGTGCCTGCCTGAAGAAAAAGCGTTGACGGTTACCTTGTACCATCACGGATAATAACGAGAGCACAACACAGCCTCGCGACAGCTCTGTGTACCCTCTTCATGCGCTTATGGTAAACGAATGACTCATAAGGGCAAGTTCTCAACCCGTCCCAGATTCAAAAAGACTTTTGGAGAAACGATTTTTTCTAAAGGAGCTGCCCGGAGCGCATCTTTTCGTCCAACAGGCGGCAGCCTTCCATCAGAATAGATTCGTTGGGAAGGTCATTGTTCGGTTGCGGAAGGTTTTCCACCGCGACCGGCTCCACCGTCCAGCTTCCTTCCACCCACGCGATGCCTTCGTAGACCGCTTCTGCGCCCGTCTTTTTCTCATACTTGGCGTAAGAGATATTGCCGTGGTCGAGGTAGATAACTAATTGGTCGCTTTCGTTTTCCTGCGGCACAATGGTTATCCGGACCGTCTTCCGACTGGGACCGAGCGCCTGCAGGAGGTCGATGAGGTTCATATCCGAAAGCCTGCCGCGCGAGCCGCTGCTGTGAGAGTCGGGTTTGGTCTCTTTGGCTTTCTCTTGAAGCTGGGCGCGGACTTTGTTCATCTTGACGACGAGCAATTCGAGGTTGCTGTCTATGGCGATGATGTCTTCTATTCCTCTCGAGAGAAGCTCGGTCAACTCGTTGGCGGTAGCATCTTCCGTGATAATGAAGGTTGGAATTTTTTTGAAGTCGATACCGTAAATGGTCAACTCCTCCACGATGCGAAGAATCTCCGACGGCTTCTCCGGCAACAAAAGAGCAAGCATGTCGGGACGGCTGCGTTGGAACAAATCGACAAACGCGTCCAGCGATCGTTCGGCGACGGTACGGAACCCCTCGTTTTTCAAACGCAACTGGAGTAAGTAGAGCGCTTCGGTATCGCTGGCGAAAATCATGACTTGGCTGGCGACGTCGGTGGTTTGCAGTTGGAGAATTTCCTCTTGCACCACGCTGGTGAACGCTTCCACCACTTCCGAGAAGAAGAGACGCCCGATACCCCGGCGGAATTTTTTCTTGATAGCGTCGAATTTATCCAGCGAAAGCTTACCGTCCGGCGGCATGGAATCGCAGAATACATCCACGATGGTGAGGATGTTCCCCCCCAGCACTTCGATAGGCAGCCGTTTGGTGTATTTCCCTTCAAGGTCTTTGTACATCGAGCGCAACATTTCCACCACCACCGGTGAATAATTCAACGACTGGAGCAGCTTGACGGTCAGTTTGATGGTGGCACGATAATCTTGCGTCTCATCGAGGCGGTAGTAGAATTTCGCCAGATCGTGCAGGTAGGCGGCGCTGACGATAGTGAGCCGCTCCTTTTCCGGCAAGCCGATTTTTCGGCACAGTTTGTCCACGTAATGCCCGACGATGCCGCTGTGGTTAACCGGCTGCTTGGTTTTTGACGCCAACAGCGAGGTAAACAAATCGAGGCTCTTTATCAGCAGTTCTCCGTGCGAGGTGAGCGTATCCTCGTTCAGCAGCAAGGCGGAGGCGGATTCGTAGTAGCGCACCGAGGTGCGCGGCGACGTCTTACGAAGCCGGTCTATCAAGTCGATATAATCGCCGGGGACAGTGTCCTTGATGAAGACGGTATGAAACTCGCGGTCACCGAGGATTTCGATGGCGTCGTCGGCAGAATCCGTCAATGTAACTTGATACTCGTCCCGTTCCAAAATGGATTGCAGCAACGGTCCCGAGTATTCCTCGTCCGTAACCAGCAGAACAGAGCCGCGCGGGTCTTTCAGGTCTTGCCCGCCTTCTTCCAAGGCGGTGATAGGAACCCTGCCGGTTTCCGTCGCCTCGTCCGGTATTTCCAAGAGAAGGTTGTCATCAAGGGAGATATCCCTGCCCATATAGTGCTTGGCGATGGCGGTGTTCAACGCCAACTCGGCGGCAACATACAGTTTAATTTCTTTCCCTTTGGCGACGAATTTCAGCTCATCGTTGAGATTCGGATCGGTCGGGTCTTCGCAGGCGATTTTCAGTAGGTTGGTGTCCGGCTCGTAGTCGAAAGGAATGACTTTGCGCGCCACCGCCACTTTCTTCGGGATGAACTTCAAGACCGTTTTGGGAATGTCAAGATTCGCCAAAACCACTCCCTCGCATCCCAGTTGCGTCGCCAGCGCTTTCACCAACCCCGCTTCGTCGATGTAGCGGTGGTAGAGCAGTTGTGAGCCGAACTTCCCTCCATGCGCTTTCTGACGCATGAGAGCTTCTTTTATCTGCTCCTCGGAGATGATGCCTTCTTGAACGAGAATTTCGTCGAGCCGTAACTTTTTGGTGTCTGCGGTCATACTGTTTCTACCAGCTCAGGAGTTGCATCTTGAACCTTTTCGTAAAACTGTGACGGATCGACGGCAAACCGAACGGCTTCTTCCGGCGAAACCACGCCCGAATCGACCAGCGCCTTCAAGTGGTTATCCAACAGGCGCATTCCTTTCTTTCGGCCCGATTGGATAGAGTTCGGTATCTGGTGCGTTTTTCCTTCCCTGATGAGATTGGCGATAGCGCTGGTGCGCAATAACAGTTCATACGCCACCACTCTTCCCGAGCCGTCGGCACGCTTGAGCAACTGCTGGGAGACGATGCCCGCAAGAGTATCGGCGAGCATGATGCGGATCTGCTGTTGCTGTTCTGGGGGAAAGACATCGATTATCCGCTCCACGGTGGAAGAAGCGGTGCAGGTATGCAGCGTTCCCAGGACCAACAACCCCACTTCCGCCGCCGTAATAGCCAGAGAAATGGTTTCGGTGTCCCGCAGTTCGCCGACGAGAATCACATCGGGGTCTTCCCGCAACGCCGCCCGCAACCCCGAAGCAAACGATTTGGCATGCAGCCCGATTTGCCGTTGGGAGATGAGAGAGTTTATGTCGCTGTGAATATACTCGATAGGGTCTTCCAGAGTAATAATGTGGCGGGAGAAGTTGATATTGATATGGTTGACCATGGCGGCTAAGGTCGTGGTTTTGCCGGAGTTGGTGGGACCGGTAATCAAGACCAGCCCGGACTTGCTTTCGGCAAGTTTCGCCACCGGCTTGGAAAACCCCAGCTCGCTCAAGTCCCGAATTTCATCCGGAATCAGTCGAAATGCCGCCCCAATGCCGCCGTACATCCGGTAAACGTTTATCCGAAAGCGCGCCACGGACTTGACCCCGTACGCAATGTCGATATCACCGTTTTTTTCAAACTGCCGGATCTGGTCGTCGGTGAGAATCTCATAGATAAGCTGCTTGATATTCTGGCTGGTGAGGACTTTATGTCGGGTTTTTTCGAGCCGCCCGTTGACGCGGATGACCGGTACGCTCCCGGCTGCCAGGTGTAAGTCGGTGGCGTGAGCGTCCTTAACGATTTTGAGCAGTTGGTCGATTTTTGCCATCGTCGCCGTGTGTTTCCTTTGTCGTATCGTTGTGTCTCTATCTGTATCGGAAAGAACGGGCGGTAATTAAGGGGTGTTTCGGTACCATTTCCTGTTCATTTTTTGCTCATGGCACCGAATCCGCCGAAGCAAACCTTGGAACACACAAGCAATCCCCTGCCGGTTCGGGAGCGGTACGGCACGAACGTCTGTCGTTCCCGTAGCACGCATCGTTCCGTCTGGAAAGTTACACGGTAATGAAACTGCGACGCAACGTTGCTCAGTTGCCGTCCGGTTTAGAGGAAGTGTTGGAGGGGAAAAGCCCGTACTTTTTCATGCGGTAGACCAACACATGGCGAGGGACATTGAGCACTTTCGCTGCCTGTGAGCGGTTCCAACCGGTTCGGTTCAAGGCGTCGACGATAAGCTTCTTTTCCGCTTCCTGAAAGGTGAGATGACCGTCGACCGACGAAAGCGTTTCTTCCGTCGGGGAGGTCGCTTGGGAAAGAAAATCCGGCGGCAAATCGTCTTCCGTCAGCACATCGGTCTTGCGCAAAATCACCATCCGCTCAATCAGGTTCTCCAACTCCCGGATATTTCCGTGCCACGGATACTCTTCCAACCTCGCAAGCAACTTTTCATCCACGGTGACTTTCCGCGCCTTGGCGAATTTCGCCAAAAAGGCATCGACCAGCACGGGGATATCTTCTTTCCGTTCCCGCAAGCTCGGCAAATGGAGAGGGATAACATTCAAACGGTAGAATAGATCCTCCCGGAATTTCCCTTGGGCGACCCGCTCTTTCAAATTCACGTTGGTAGCGGCAATCACCCGCACATCGATATCGATTTTCTTCTCGCTGCCGACCGGTTCCACCACCCGTTCCTGGAGCACCCGCAGGAGCTTGGCTTGAAGCTCTATATTCAGTTCGCTGATTTCATCCAGAAAAAGGGTGCCCCCTTCGGCTAACTCGAACTTTCCTTTCTTGTCCCGCACCGCGCCGGTGAAAGCACCTTTCACATGCCCGAACAGCTCCGACTCGAGCAAATCTTTCGGAATGGCGGCACAGTTCACCGCCACGAAGTCTTTATCCGCCCGCTCACTCTTGTAATGAATCGCCCGCGCGATGATTTCCTTGCCGGTGCCGGACTCTCCCGTCAGCAAAACGGTGGCGTCAGTCGGAGCGATTTTGTCCAGCATCGCCATCATCTCCTTGAACGGCTTGGAAACCCCTACAATGCCGCTGAGAAATTCCCTTCCCCGCAACTGCCCTTTCAGCGCCTTGTTTTCCGTCTCCAGCTTCTTCAACTTCAGCGCCTTCTCGATAGCGATGAACAACTGCTCGTCTTCAAACGGCTTGGTCAAATAATCGGTCGCTCCCAGCTTGACCGCCTGTACCGCTTGGGTAATGGTAGCGTAGGCGGTGACGATAATCACTTCAATATCCGGCTGCACCTGCTTGGCTCGCTCCAACAACTCGATGCCGTCCATGCCCGGCATCCGCATATCGGACAGCAAGAGGTCAAAGCGTTTTTCCCGCAACGCCGCCAGAGCGCTTTCTCCGTCCTCGACGGCATGAACCTGGTAGCCCTTCCGTTTGAGCTTGAACTGGATAACCCGTCGCAGGGCGGCGTCGTCATCCGCCAGCAGAATCTCTACCGCCATGAAGCCTCCTTGGATGATGGGAAGGTAACGGTAACGGTGGTGCCGCCCGGAGAGTCACTCTCCAGAGTAACGGTTCCCCGATGGGCTTCGACGATGCTTTTTACAATCGCCAACCCCAAACCGGTACCGGATGACTTAGTCGTATAAAACGGCTCGAACACTTTCTCCCGCTCCGCCGCCGGGATGCCCGCTCCGTTGTCGGAAACGACAAATTTCACACCGTTTTCGTTCTCATACAGTCTTATCGTCATACGTCCCTCTTTCCGGAGACTTTCCATAGCCTCAATGGCATTGAAGAAAAGATTGAGCGCCACTTGGTGTATCTTTTCTCCGTCGCCGTAAATCTCCACTCCTTCCGCCAACTCCGATTGGACCGTGATATTTTTCTTTGCCGCCACAGTCTCGACCTGCCTCAAGCTCTCTTCCAAAAGAGCCGAAAGGTCCAGCCGCTCGAATGCCGCCTCCCGCGGGCGGGCAAACGCCAAGAAGTCCGTAATGGTGCGGTCGATTCGCTTTATCTCCTTGGAGACGATGGTGCTGAACTCCTGCTTGTCTTTACCCGAGGTAGCTTGGTCACAGAGAATTTCCACGGCTCCTTTTATCGACGCCAGCGGATTTTTTATCTCATGCGCCACCCCTGCCGCCAATTGCCCCATCATCGACAACCGCTGGGAACGCTCCAATTGCAGCATGGTCGCTTCCTGTCGGCGGCGAAGGGATATCTCCCGGTCAACCAGCCAGCCGGAGAGAAAGGCAATGGCATAGTAAAACACAATCTCCACCAACTCTCCGGCGAGTTCGTGCGCCTCGGAAGACGTTTTGGAAAGGATGAACGGCATCACCGCGACGGAAATGACGGTCGCCGCATACAGCCCTCCCCGCAAACCGAACCATGCCGCCGCAATCACAATCGGAATGTAGCAGAATCGTCCGTGGATGGCATGAATCCAATGGGAAGATCCGAAGATGGGCTCAAGCACCACGCCGTAATGAATGCCGAGGGTGAGGGCGATAATTCCGCCGATCAACCCGATTTTCACTTTCTTTTCTTCCGGCACAAACACCTTTCGTAATAATTGCCTGCTCTTCATCTTAGTAAATTCCATGCCATCGGCGGATTAAACATGTTCCTCCGTGCTAACCGTATACCGGCGACCGACTTTCTTTCCGCTGCCCCTTTTTTGATTTTCTCTTCTTTCTTTCCATTATCGAGAAAATTGGGCAATATTCTTTATTATTCAACAATATTCTTTACCGCCAGTTCCGAAGGAAAAACCGCACAATACCGTATCACACTGAGACACTTGACGTTACGCCAATAATTCTTTTTTGGCATACTTTTTGACCTATAGCTCGGCAATGAGAATACCAGGCTTCAACATATCGGTAGTGCTTTTTGCCCTCGTCATCGGATTGGGGTCGGCGAGCTTCAGCTCCGAAAGGAAAGATGCCCTCCGACAGATGGGCCAACTCGAAGAATCCTTCCGTAACGATGAACACGCATCGACCACCGTAGACACCCTGCACACTCTCAACGATTACCTCCGCCGTGCCTATCTCCGCAATCCTGCCTTGAAAGCCGCGTTCTATCGTTGGAAGGCGGCGTTGGTGAAAATTCCCTCTGTCAATTCGTTGCCGGATCCGATGATAACGTATGCCTATTACATTGAAAACGTGGAAACGCGGGTCGGACCGCAAAACTGGAAAGTCGGCATCAAGCAGGCTTTTCCGTGGTTCGGTACCCTCAGTAAAAAAGGCGACGCCGCCTTCGAAAAAGCGCAGGCGGCATATCAAAAATATCGACAAGAAATGCTGCGTGTGTCGTATGCGGTGAAGAGTGCCTACTACGATTATTATCTCCTTCATCGGGAAACGGAACTGACCCAGGACAACATCGCGCTGCTTTCCTTGTGGGAAAACATCATCCTGACCGGTTTCAAAACCGGCAGAAAACACCAACCGGACGTTCTCAAGGTTCAAATAGAGCTGGACCTTCTGCGTAACCGCTTGGAAGAGCTCAGAGAACAAAAAGCGCCGTTGCTTGCGCGCCTGAAAGCGCTTTTGAATGCTTCGGACGGCGAACGTTTTCCCGCCCCGTCGGCGCCGGCAATACCACTTCCGGAGCTTGCTCCCGACTCGCTGGTTGCATACGCTTTGGAACACAACCCGAATCTCGAAGCCATCCGTCACCTCATCGAAAAAGAAAAAGCAGAGATAGCTCTGGCTAAAAAGTCCTCCTACCCGAACTTTTCCTTCAGCGTCAACTACATCGAGACCGGCGAGGCGCTCAATCCCGCTCTGGCGGAAAGCGGCAAGGATCCCTGGTTGGTCGGCGTAAGCGTCAATCTCCCGCTCTGGTTCGGAAAAAACAAAGCCTTGCGGCGTTCCGCCGCCGCCCGCTACCGCCAAGTGCAGTATCAAAAGGAAGATTTCGGCAATTCGCTTCGCACCTTCTTGGCGCAAACCGTCTACGAATACGAAAACGCCCGCCGGAACATCACCCTCTATACCACCGACCTGTTGCCCAAAGCCGAACAGTCACTCAAAGCTTCGTTTGCCGCTTACCAAGCCGGAGCCACGGATTTTTTGACCATTCTCGACGCTCAGCGACAACTGCTGGCGTTTCAACTAAAATTGGAAACGGCGCGCACTGTCGCCGCCAAGAAACTTGCCGAGGTCGAAATGCTGACCGGCAAAGAATTGAACCCTCTAAAAGGCAATTTTTAACTAAAGGAGTTTTTTCATGAAAAAGTCACTTTCCCTTATCACCGTGCTTGCCGTCTCCCTGATGGTGGCACTTCCCCTCTCTGCGGCTCAACCGGAGAAACCGGCGAAGAAAGACGCACCCAAAGAAAAGAAGCTGAGTCCACAGACCCTCTGTCCCGTCATGGGCGGAGAAATCGACTCCTCCGCTTACATCGACATTCAAGGACAACGGGTCTACTTCTGCTGTCCCATGTGTTCCAAGAAAATGAAAGCCGACCCCGACACCTATTTCAAGAAAGCCGCCGAAGCGGGGGTTTTGTTCGAAAACGTCCAAACCACCTGTCCGGTCTCCGGCAAGGAGTTGGACAAGAAAGAAATCTACACCGATTACGAGGGACGACGGATTTACTTCTGTTGCGAAGGGTGTGTTGCCACTTTCAACAAGGATCCGCAGAAGTTCCTCTCCGCCATGGACGCCCCGGAAGCAAAGAAAACCAAGTAAGAAGTCTCTAACCGAGTGAAGAAAGATAAAGGAAAAATGCCATGAACACGTCAAAACAGAAACACACGCACTGGTTTCGTTTTCTCCCGCGAAACCGCACAGGGTGGATAACCCTCATCCTCATCGTGTTCGTGGCATTCTCTTTCGGCTGGCTGCTTTCGCCGACGGAGTACGCCGCCCCCGACGAGAGTGCCGCAGCTCCTTCCGCCTCCGAAGCTGCTCCGACTCTGTGGACGTGCTCCATGCACCCCCAAATCAAGCTCCCCAAACCGGGGAAATGTCCCATCTGCTTTATGGACCTCATCCCGCTCGAGTCCGGCGGTGACCAAGAAGTGGAAGCCCGTCAGTTGCGCATGAGCGAGGCGGCAAAGAAATTGGCGCACATCCAAGTCACGCCGGTCATCCGCTCTTTCGCGCAAGCGGAGATTCGGCTGGTGGGCACGTTGGAATACGACGAAACCAAAGTCGCCTACCTCACGGCATGGGTTCCCGGACGCTTGGACAGCCTCTTTGTCGACTACACCGGGGCGGACGTACGGAAGGGAGAC
Source organism: uncultured Ignavibacteriales bacterium (assembly GCA_964489705.1). GTDB lineage: Bacteria > Zixibacteria > MSB-5A5 > GN15 > FEB-12 > CAZAZQ01. The sequence goes on along the minus strand of CAZAZQ010000008.1, from coordinate 39,069 downwards.
CCCATTGTCTCGGTGTACTCTCCCGAGTTGCTCAGTGCGCAAGAAGAGCTCGTACAAGCCAAAAAAGCGGCGGAAGACCTCCGCACCAATCCTCTCTTAGCCGAAACGGCAAACATTACTTTGGAAGCAACCCGAAAGAAGCTGGAGCTGTACGGCTTGTCGGAGGAACAAATCAGAAAAATAGAAACCGCCGGCACCGTCTCCGACCACCTGACCATCTATTCCCCGATTACCGGCGTGGTGGTGGAGAAACACGCCAAAGAAGGGATGTACGTCAACACCGGCAGCCGACTCTATACCATTGCGGACTTGTCGGAAGTGTGGGTGCTTTTCGAAGCGTACGAATCCGACCTCCCGTGGTTGAAAGAAGGACAAACCGTCGAGTTCACTTCCCTTTCCTTTCCGGGCGAAACGTTCTCCGGAACCGTTTCGTTTATCAGTCCGGTTTTTGACAAAAAAACCCGTACCGTCGAGGTACGCGTGGTTGCCAAAAATCCGACCGGTAAACTGAAGCCGGGCATCTTTGTCAGCGGCGTCGTGAAAGCCTACCTGGACAAAAACGGAAACGTCCTCGACCGGCTGCCCACCGAACGAACGGTCACAAAATGGACCTGCCCCATGCACCCGGAGATTCTCGAAGAAAACCCCGGCGATTGTCCGTTGTGCGGCATGCCGCTGGTGCCGACGGAAACCACCGAGTATGCAACGGCGGAGGCGCCCTTGCTCATACCCGCATCCGCTCCTCTTATTACCGGCAAGCGGGCTGTGGTATACGTTCAGCTTCCCGACACCGGCGAAGTCCTCTTTGAAGGACGGGAGGTCGTCCTCGGTCCCAAGGCGGGAGATTACTACCTCGTCACTTCCGGACTTGCCGAAGGCGAGCTGGTCGTCACCAAGGGCGCCTTCAAACTTGACAGCGAACTGCAAATACAAGCCAAGCCGAGCATGATGAGCCCGGAAGGCGGGCAAGCTCCGGCGAACCACCAGCACGGTCAAGCACCTACCGACACGCCCTCGGAGAGTATGACCATGCCCCCGAAAAAGGAGGCAAAGGCAAAGACCGATGCCGCGGAAGAAGCCGTGAGTCAGCAAGCTCTGGAAGCGCTTACCCCCTTGTACGAGAGCTACTTTGTGATTCAGAAGGCGTTGAGCGCCGAGGAATTGGCGGCAGCGAAAAAGGGATACGAAAAACTCGGCGAGGTGGTCTCGGGGATTGATATGACGCTCTTTTCCGGCGATGCTCACATGAAATGGATGGAGCTTTCCGAAGAGATTGCCTCCGCCGCTCGTTCAGGAGCTTCGGCAACAAACCTCGATGAGGCGCGGGAGGCGTTTTACGCTCTCTCTCAGGCGACGATCGGGTTACATGACGCTTTCGGACACACCGGCGGCGCCACCTACTACCTCATCACCTGCCCGCACGCCCGAGACAACCAAGGCGCCCGATGGCTGCAGGATGTCGATACAATGTACAACTCTTTTCTGGGCGGAGTGATGCCGTCCTGCCCGGAACCGAAAGTAACCCTCCCCTCGAAAGAAGGAAAATAGTCCCATGACCTTCACGCCCAAGCCAACCCTGCTCAACCGCTTTATTCGCTTTTGCCTGACCAACAAGCTGCTCATCATCCTGATGACGTTGACCTTAATCGTCTGGGGCATCACGGTCGCTCCGTTCGATTGGCGATGGGATTTCCTTCCCCGTGATCCGGTGCCGGTCGACGCCATCCCCGACATTGGAGAAAACCAGCAGATTGTCTTCACCAAGTGGATGGGACGCTCTCCGCAGGACGTCGAAGACCAAATCACGTATCCTTTGACCGTCGCCCTCTTGGGCATTCCCGGCGTGCGGACGATACGGAGCTATTCCTTCTTCGGTTTTTCGAGCATCTACGTCATTTTCAAAGATGAGGTGGAGTTTTACTGGTCACGCTCACGGATTTTGGAAAAACTGAACTCTCTCTCCGCGGGGACGCTTCCCGACGGCGTCCAACCGGCATTGGGACCCGATGCGACGGCGTTGGGGCAGGTGTTCTGGTACACACTGGAAGGGCAAGACAAGGACGGCAACCCGACCGGCGGCTGGGATTTGGACGAATTGCGCTCGATTCAAGACTGGACGGTGCGCTATGCCCTGATGTCTGCCGACGGAGTGGCGGAAGTCGCCTCCATCGGCGGCTTTGTCCGGGAGTACCAAATAGACGTCAACCCGGATGCTTTGCGTGCCTATGGAGTGAAACTCACCGACGTTTTCCAGGCGGTGCGGATGTCGAACGTCGATGTCGGCGCCAAAACGATTGAAATAAACAAAGTCGAATATGTCATTCGGGGGTTGGGATTCATCCGCCAACTGCGGGACATTGAAAACACCGTCGTCAAAGAGCACGACCGGGTTCCCATTCGCATCAAAGACGTCGCCACGGTGTCGCTGGGACCGGCTTTACGGCGCGGCGCCCTGGATAAAGGCGGCGCGGAAGCGGTCGGCGGGGTGGTGGTTGTCCGCTACGGAGAAAACCCGCTGGCGGTTATCAAACATGTCAAAGAAAAAATAAAAGAAATCGCTCCCGGACTGCCCAAAAAGACTCTCCCCGACGGTACCGAATCACAAGTGAAGATAGTGCCGTTCTACGACCGCACCGATTTGATTTACGAAACCCTCGGCACCCTCAACACCGCTCTCATCGACGAAATTCTGGTCACAATTATCGTCGTCATTCTCATGGTGATGCACTTTCGGAGCTCCTTGCTCATTTCCGGCTTGCTCCCCTTGACGGTTTTGATGGTCTTTATCGCCATGAAGCTCTTCCGAGTCGACGCCAACATTGTGGCGCTCTCAGGCATTGCCATCGCCATCGGAACGATTGTCGATATGGGCATTGTCGTCACGGAAAATATCATCCGGCATTTAAGAACCAGTTCGCCGGAAGCGAATCGGCTGGAAATCATCTACAACGCCACCACCGAGGTCGGAGGAGCAGTGGTGACCGCTATTGCGACCACGGTCGTATCGTTCCTACCGGTCTTCACCATGCACGCCGCCGAAGGGAAACTGTTCAAACCGCTGGCATATACCAAGACTTTTGCGCTTTTGGCGTCGGTTATTGTTGCGTTGGCAATTATCCCCCCGTTGGCTCACATCCTCTTTACCAAAAAGATAAAAGTCCCTTCCTCCAGTCGCCTGCTGGCATTCGGTATTACTCTGGGAGGCATCACATTGTTGTTCTGGTCGTTCACGTGGGCGGGATTTGCTCTTATCGGCATCGCCGCATATCTGATTTTCAAAAATCGTCTGCCGGAAAGCTTCCGGGTGAAATTGCCTGTCGCCATCAACTATGTCATCGTCATCATTGTGGCATTCTTCTTGGCATCGCATTGGTCACCGCTGGGAATCGAAGCGGGCATATTTCTCAACTTCCTGTTCACCGCATTGCTTTTGGGAAGTACTCTCTACCTTATCCACCTTCTCATCAAATACTACGAGCCTATCCTGAGATGGTGTCTTTTTCATAAGAAGACCTTTTTGGCTATTCCGCTTTTCCTGATTGTGCTCGGCGCCGCTATCTGGCTGGGATTCGACCGCCTTGCCGGTTTCCTGCCGGATTGGATACGTTCGACCCGTTTGTACACCGCTCTCAATCACTCTTTCCCCGGCTTGGGGAAAGAATTTATGCCCAGCCTCGACGAAGGTTCCTTCCTGTACATGCCGACCACCATGCCCCACGCTTCCATCGGAGAAGCGCTGGACGTATTGCAGCTTCAAGACAAAGCCTTCAGCAACATCCCGGAAATCGAGTCGGTGGTGGGAAAATTGGGACGGGTTGACAGCCCGCTTGATCCGGCGCCGATTTCGATGATAGAAACCATCATCAATTACAAACCGGAATACCGCACCGACCGAAACGGAAAAATTCTCCGCTTCAAATTCGACAAGAAAAACAATACCTTCGTGCGGGATGAAAACGGCGAACTTACTCCCGACCCGGACGGCAAACCGTACCGCCAATGGCGGGAACATATCAAATCGCCGGACGACATCTGGAAAGAAATCGTCAAAGCCGGCAAACTGACCGGTACCACCTCCGCACCGAAACTGCAACCGATTGCCACCCGCTTGGTCATGTTGCAATCAGGGATGCGGGCGCCGATGGGCGTCAAAATCAAGGGTCCGGACTTGAAAACCATTGAGCAGGTCGGCTACGAAATCGAGCGTTTCCTCAAGGAAGTCCCCGCCATCGAGCCGACCACGGTTTTAGCCGACCGCATCGTCGGAAAGCCGTACTTGGAGATAAACATCGACCGGGAAGCCATCTCCCGCTACGGCATTCATATCAGACAGGTGCAAGATGTCATCGAAGTGGCACTGGGGGGCAAACGAATTACTACGACCGTTGAGGGAAGGGAACGTTATCCCGTCCGCGTCCGCTACCAGCGGGAGCTCCGCAACACCCTCGAAGCGCTGGGCAAAGTGCTCATCGCCGCTCCGGACGGCACCCAGGTGCCGTTGACCGAAGTTGCCGAAATCACGTTCGTCCGAGGTCCGATGGTCATCAAATCGGAGGACACATTCTTGACCGGCTATGTTATCTTCGACAAAAAGCCGAAGTATGCGGAAGTCGAAGTCGTGGAAGCGGCACGCCGGTATTTGGAAGCCAAAATAAAGAGCGGCGAGCTGAAGATTCCGGCGGGAGTGAGCTATACCTTTGCCGGGAGCTATGAAAACCAAATCCGTTCCGAGAAAAAGCTCAAGGTGGTGCTCCCGCTTGCGCTGCTTATCATCTTCTTGATTCTCTACTTCCAATTCAAGTCCGTCTCTACCACGATGTTGGTGTTCTCCGGGATTTTCGTGGCGTGGGCGGGCGGTTTCCTCATGCTGTGGTTCTACGGACAAGACTGGTTCATGAACTTCTCCCTTTTCGGCGTCAACATGCAGGAGCTTTTCCAGATCCGTCCCTTCAACCTGTCGGTGGCGGTGTGGGTCGGTTTCTTGGCGCTGTTCGGCATCGCCAGCGACAACGGCGTGATTATCTCCACCTACCTCAAACAGGTGTTCGATATGGAACGGCCGGCTACCATCAAAGATATTCACAGCGCCGTCCTCCTTGCCGGTAAGCGAAGAATCCGACCGGCTCTGATGACCTCCGCAACCACTATCCTTGCCTTGATTCCGGTTCTCACCTCGACGGGACGCGGCTCTGATATCATGGTGCCGATGGCGATTCCTTCATTCGGAGGGATGAGCGTGGTTTTGATTACGGTCTTCTTGGTGCCGGTGCTCTACAGCGCCCTTGCGGAAAGAAAACTCCGCCGAACCGAAAAACTCAACGCTCAGGCAGAGGCTTCCGGTGACAAGTAAAGAAAGGAGACGCCGTCTCCTATATCCACTCCATCAACTTCGACAGGGAAGTAAAGTACGCCTCGGACATCTGCGCAAGGGTGACATCGACCAGAGAATTTATTGTCAATCTCTCTCCGCCGACGGTGCCGATACGGGTGCACGGCACCTTCTTTTCGGAGAAAAACGCTTCCACCTTCTCGACATTTTCCGGCGCCACGCTGATAACCACCCGTGACTGCGTCTCACCAAACAGCAGGCAGTCGGAGCGAATACGGTCTTCCAACGTTATTTGGGCTCCGAGCGGATTTTCCCGATTTGAAATGCAGCATTCCGCCACCGCCACGGCAAGACCGCCTTCGGCGCAGTCATGAGCGGATTTGACAAAGCCGGCTTGAATGGCGCCCAGCAACGCTTCTTGAAGACGGCGCTCGAAGGTTAAATCCAGTTCGGGCACGGCGCCTTTGGTCTGGTGAAATATCGTGTGGAGGTATTCGGATGCGCCGAGCTCTTCCTTGTTTTCCCCCAGCAAGAAGATAACGTCTCCTTCGTCCTTGAACCATTGAGTCGTGATATGTGCCACATCCTCGACCAATCCAATCATCCCGATAGTCGGCGTGGGGAAGACCGCTCGCTCGGGATCCTCATTATAGAAAGAGACGTTACCGCCCGTCACCGGCGTATTGAAAATCCGGCAGGCTTCTCCCATGCCCGCCACCGATTCGGCAAAGCCGTAGTAAATTTCCGGCTTATAGGGATTGCCGAAATTCAAGCAGTTGGTCACCGCCAGCGGCTTCCCACCGGAGCAGACGATATTCCGCGCCGCTTCCGCCACCGCACTCTGAGCGCCCCGGCGAGGGTTGATATAACAATAGCGGGCATTGCAGTCGGTGGTCATGGCGAGCGCCTTCTTGGTCTTGCGCAGGCGTAACACCGCCGCATCCGAGCCGGGACCAACCGCCGTGTTGGTGCGCACCATCGAATCGTACTGGTCAAAGACCCAGCTCTTGTTACAGATATTGGGAGCCGCCAGCATAGTCAGGAGAGTCTCGCTCCAGTTCCTGTCGAGGGGGTAATCGGCAAGGTCGAGCTTGACGATTTCGTCCATGTACGCCGGACGCTTGGTTTCCCGATGGTAGACCGGCGCGCCGCCGCCCAGCACCAACGACTCCGACGGCACCTCGGAGACAACCTCACCGTTCAACCGCACTCTCATCATGCCGTCGTTAGTGACGTAACCGATAACGGTCGAGTCGAGATCCCATTTATCGAAAACCTCTTTGATTTCCTTTTCCTTCCCCTTTTTCACACAGACCAACATCCGCTCCTGTGACTCGGAGAGAAGAATCTCATACGGCGTCATCCCCGGTTCCCGCACCGGCACCTTGTCGATGTCGAGCACCACCCCGGCGTTCCCTTTCGCCGACATCTCCGAGCTGGAGCAGGTAATCCCGGCGGCGCCCATGTCCTGAATACCGACGATGAGGTCTTTCTCGATTATCTCAAGGGTCGCCTCGACCAACAACTTCTCCGTAAACGGATCGCCGATTTGCACGGAGGGACGTTTGGCTTCGGAAGCTTCGCTGAGCTCTTCGGAGGCAAAAGTCGCCCCGTGAATCCCGTCCCGCCCGGTCTTGGAGCCGACAATCATCAAGGGATTTCCCTCCCCGGTGGCAATAGCGGAAGCGATGCGGTCGCTTTTCACGATACCCACTGCCATGGCGTTCACCAGCGGGTTACCGGTATAGGCTTCGTCGAAAAAAACTTCCCCCGCCACCGTGGGGACACCGAATGAGTTGCCGTAATCGCCGATACCGCGCACCACGCCGTCCACCAGGTAGCGCACCCGTGGGTTGTCCGGCGAACCGAAGCGCAAGGAATTGAGACAGGCGATAGGCCGAGCGCCCATCGTGAAAATATCCCGCAAAATCCCCCCCACCCCGGTTGCCGCTCCTTGGTACGGCTCCACCGCCGAGGGGTGGTTGTGCGATTCTATTTTGAATACCACCGCCAAACCGTCGCCAATATCCACCGCTCCGGCGTTTTCTTCCCCGGCTTTCGCCAGCAAGTGCTCTCCCTCACGCGGAAGGGTTTTCAAAAGGGCAATGGAGTTCTTATACGAACAATGCTCCGACCACATAACGGAAAAAACGCCCAGTTCGGTGTAATTCGGCTCCCGCCCCAAGATTTCTTTTACCCGCCGGTATTCTTCATCACTCAAGCCATGAACTTTCACCAGTTCCGGCGTCACGGCGGGCTGCGTAAACGATGTTTTCACGGCTGCTCCTTCTCTTCTTAAGGGCTGGAATATAGCGGTTGAAAGCCCCAGCGTCAACGTCTCTTAACCGCCCCTTCGAGAAAACGGCTCCACTCACGGAGCCCCACTGAGATTGACTCTTCCCATTAAGAAAGGCAGGAGCTTCTCGCTCCTGCCTTCCGCATATCATAAGCTCGGCACCAAAAGGTCTTACGGCTTCTTCCCGGCGCTGGTGAGGACATAGGTGTCGGTGCGGAAGTATTTTGCCGCCGCCCGACGGACGGATGCCGGTGTCACCTTCGCAAGCTGGGAAAGAAGCTGCTTATCTCTATCCGGTCCGAAGCCGAGATACTTGTCCAATCCCAAGTAGTAAGCTTGGTTAATACGTGCCAGCTTGGCTCGCATCAAACTGCCCCAGATACGGTTCCGGGCGCTTTTGACTTCTTCCTCGGTGGGACCGTCGAGGTTCAATTTATCCATCTGGAGGAGAATGCCGTCGAGAGCTTTCTGGTAGTTGGGGGAAGCCGTGCCGATGGAGGCGTAGAACCAGCCGAAGTCCTTATCGAACGTCGTCCCCGCTCCCACCGAGTAGCACAACCCCTGCTTTTCCCGGAGGTTCAAATAGAGGCGGGTGGAAAGAATGGACGAAGCCACCGCTAACGGCACCGCTTCCTCGCTGGAAGCGCCCGGCAGGAGGGAGCCCAGATAGAACGTTATTTGCTCTTTATTCAATTCTTGGTGAGCGGTGCGCCTTTCTTGAATCGGCTGCGGCTTCGGCATCGATTTGGAAAGGTAGCCGGTTTCCGCCAATCTGCCGAAAGTTCGATCTACCCACTCCAGGACTTCGTCTGTTTTATGGCTGGTGACAATGGTCAGGATGACGTTTTCCGGCGAATAAAAGTGGGCGTGGTGGTCTTTGAGATCGTCAATGGTGATGGAACGAATGGTTTCGGGAGTTCCCATAATAGGGTTGGCGTACGGCGTACCTTCAAACAGTTTTTCATAAAACAAATTCCGCGCCACGTCCCGGGGGGACATGCTCTTGCGCGCCAACGCCCCCAACATAGCGCGACGGACATTCTCCACTTCCGTTGAGTCAAACGCCGGGTAGAGAAACATCTCCGAAAAGAGGGCAAATCCTTTCTCGGCAAACTCGTCGATGGTTTCGAACTTCATGAAAGAAAACCGCCGCGAGGTATACCGGTCGTCGAAAGGAATCCACGGGTTGTCGTACAGTGTCACCTGGGCGCCGATTTTCGCCAAGTCGCGGGACAGTTCGTGGGCGTTTCGCGTGAGCGTCCCTTTCTCGATACATCGGTTGACGAAATCGGTGATGCCTGCTTTGCCCGGCGGCTCGCTGGCGGTGCGGTTTTTCCCTAAGATGTTCATGGCGAACACCTTGCTGCCGGGGTCGGATTTGATGATGATGTTCATACCGTTACAGAGCGTCTCCAAGTGATACTCGGCGTGATCGACCAGCTCGAAGTCGACAGAGTCCGTCTGCGGGTAGGTGATTTTATGTCCCGTGATTAAATCATAGGTCGGAAAGGTGGTAGAATCGAAGTGGGCAATAACTTCTTCTTTCGTCAAACCGTGAGGGACATACGGCGTTTTACCCGACTCGCCCACCGGAGTGACGACGGTGGCAATGTAGTTCGGATGGGAAAGCCATTCCCGAGCCGCCTGACGGCATTTATCCCATGTCAATTTTGCCAGCCGGTCGCCGTACGTCTCGATGAAATCCCATCCCACCGACATCAACCGCGAAGAGATGAGAAAGCCGTAATAGTACAGCTTTTCACTGTTGTAGATTTCGTCGCACCGGGTGGATGTAATGATGCCTTCGATGGTTTCCGGATCGGCAACATGGTCTTCCATGGCTTTCAGTTGCTCAAGAACGGTGGCGATGATAGCGTCCCGATTGGCGGGGTTATCGGTGATGACGGAAATATCGAGGCGGGAGAATTCGCTGTAGGTAACCAAATCGACGCCGACATCCGTCGCCAGCGGGTTGGCGCCGCCGGTCAAAGCTTTGGAAAGCGGCGAAATATCGCTCATCCCCAGATACCGGCTCAACAAGTCCATCGCCAGGTAGAGACTGTCGCTATGGTGCGGAGCGGCAAAAGAAAAGTTGATATACGTTGAGGAAACGTTCGCTACGGTATCGTATATTTTTTGTCCGGTGAGAGGAGGGACGGTTGCGGTTGCTTCGGAAGAACGTCCTTCCGTGAGGGAATCGGGCGGATTTTGATATTTCCCGAAGACGGATGCCACCGTCTTTTTCATCTCTTCCGGTACGAAATCGCCGATGATGAGCACAATCATATTCTTGGGAATGTAGTACCGCTTCCAGTAATCTATCACCGCTTCACGGGGGATATTCTCGATAAAGGCGCTGTAACCAAGGACGGGGCGATCGTAGCGGGTACCGGCGTAAGCTTTTTCGGTGAAAAAGGCTTGTGCCGCCGCCCCGGGCGCGTCGGCGTCGCGGTTAATCTCTTCGATGACGACCTTCCGCTCTTTGGGAAGCTCTTCTTCGGGGATAATCGAGTTGAAGAGCATGTCCGCTTCCGCTGTCATGCCGTATTCAATGTACTGTTTGGGCATGAGGACAAAAAATGAGGTCAGCTCCTTGCGGGTAAAAGCATTCACCATCCCGCCCAAATTCTGAATGGAAGCGTCCAATTCTTCCCGACTCAAAGTAGCCGTGCCGTCGAACAGCAGGTGCTCAAGAAAATGGGTGATACCGTTTTCGTATTTCGATTCGTACTTGCTGCCGGATTTGACAAAGACAATGCTGGTTATCATTGGGGAACTGTGGTTTTCCTTGAGAATAATCTCCATCCCGTTGTCGAGACGGTAGCGTTCCGTCGCTCCGGCGGTCGATAGTGCCGCCACAAGAGCGATAACGACGGCGGTCATCCATCTCACCCATCCGTGGGAGGCGGCGCCGGGGAAGCTTCTATGTTTCATATGAGTACTCCTTACGATTATTTCATATCGCTTAACATCTTCTCACGTATGTTCGATACATTAGATATTACCCTTTCTCAAGGGGTAAGTCAACTTTTTGCCGCAAAAGGTAGCAAAGGGGAAAGGGAAAGAATTCTTGAGGAGAGAAAAAACCGGTCTCGGGCAGTCTCCGAAGCCATAAAAAGAGCATTGACTTAGAGGAAAAATATGCTATATTCGCTCTCTCTTTTGAGAAGTTTTTTGGTGAGTAAGAAGAGGTAAACACTGCAAATGCTGAATCTTTTTGCCGTCATCTTAATGGTGCTTCCCCGGAGCACGGCGACCGAGTTGCCGGAGCTGCAGGCGTACCATACCGGGGAGCATGGGTGGACGGCGGAAATTACCGGTACTCTTCATTCTTTCCCCTTTACCGACTTTGCTCACCAAAACATGGCGACCGACGGGAAGCCCGCTTCTTCGCAGTTGGCGTATCTTGTCCTCCCGCCGCTTCTCAAGCCGGACAACAGCAATAGTCACACCAGGCTTTTCTTCGCCGTTTCCGGCAAAACCAACCACTTCCCCCTCTCCTCCACTCATCATTCCATCGTTCTGGCTTCGACAAGTCTCATTTCCTCATATTTGGCGCACCGTTTTACCTTGGTTGGCTCCAAGCCGTCCGGTACCAGTTAGCCGGGGCATTTTCTCTTCGGGGCACGGATGCTGCAGGTATCCGACGAAATTCAGTACCAAAGCAAGAAATTAATTTTAAGACACTGGAAAGGGTCTTTGTATGTCCAGACATAATTGGCGTATCATTCTTACGATTATTTTGGTTATTCTCGCCTGCGTCGCCTTTTGGAACACTTTCAAACTGTGGACCATGAGCGAGGAAGAAAAAGCCGCCCTTCAAGAGCGGGATCCCGGCGCGCTTTTGCACCTCCAGCAAAAAGCCATCCGCTTGGGCTTGGATTTGCAGGGAGGTATTCACGTCGTCCTGCGGGTAAAAATGGAAGAGTTGGATCCCGCCAGCCGAGAGGATGCCGTCGATCGCGCCATCCAGATTATCCGCAATCGTGTGGACGGGCTCGGGGTGGCGGAGCCGGTCATTCAAAAGCAAGGCACCGACAGGATTATCGTCGACCTGCCGGGGTATACCGACGCCGAGCGCGCCGAGGAACTCATCGGGCAGACCGCTTTGCTGGAATTCAAGCTCTTGGAAACGTACGACAACGCTTCGCTCATTCTGGCGAAGATTGACTCGGTGGTCGCCGAGTATGAGAAAGCCCGCGCCGAGCAAGAGAAGAAAGCCGATACTACCGCCGCCGGAGAAGAGAAAGCTACCGAGAAGGCGGAAGATACCGGCAGTGCGGAAGCTCCTTCCGACTCCGCCGAGAAAAAAGAAGATATCGACATGCTGGCGGAGTTGATGGGCGACAGCGTAGTGGATACGGCGGAGTTGTTCGGTTACGACGAAGAAGTACAATTGGACGAGGAGGAAAACCCGTTCACCACTCGGCTGGAGGTTGCTCTTTACAAGGAGAACACTCCCTGGCCCGGCTTTATCGTCAACAAGAAAGACCGCGAGCTCATCGACAAGTGGCTCAACCTGCCGCAAGTCAAAAGCGTCATCCCTATCGACGTGCAGTTTGCGTGGTCGACCCGCCCCGAGGTACGGAAGGGCAGGGAAGTCTACATGCTCTACGTGCTGAAACGGAAAGTAATGTTCTTAGGAAAATTCCTCGAGAATATCGCCTTGGGGCAGGATAGCTACGGCGCCTACGTTGTCAACTTCTCTCTTTCCGGTGAGGGAGCGGCTCGTTTCGCTCAGCTTACCGGCGCCAACGTCGGCAAACCGTTGGCGATCGTCATCGACAACAAAGTCGAATCGGCACCGTTTATCAATTCGAAGATTCGCCGCCGCGGGCAGATTACCATGGGCGGTTCGGCAACGATTAAAGACGCCCGCAACTTGGAAATCGTCCTGAAAGCGGGTGCTTTGCCGGCGCCGGTGGAAATCATCGAGAAGAACGTCGTCGGCGCTACCCTGGGAGCCGACTCCATCAAGAAGGGATTCTATTCCTCGATTATCGGTTTGAGCTTGGTGCTTCTGTTTATCGGCGTCTACTACCGCCTTTCCGGCATCATTGCCGACATCGGTTTGCTGTTCAACATCTTCTTCGTCCTCGCGGTCATGGCAGGTCTGGGGGCGACTTTGACGATGCCGGGAATTGCAGGTATTATCCTCACCATTGGTATGTCGGTAGACGCCAACGTACTGATTTTCGAGCGCATCCGAGAAGAGTTGCGAACCGGAAAAACGGTGCGGGCGGCTATCGACGCCGGTTACAATCGTGCTTTTGTCGCCATTTTTGACTCGCACGTCACCACCTTGATTACGGCGGGAGCCTTGTTCCTGTTAGGCTCCGGACCGATTAAGGGATTTGCCGTCACTCTCTTCTGGGGTGTGACCATTTCCTTGTACACGGCGTACGTGGTAACCAAGCAAATCTTCGACATCCGCAAAGGGTATCGCACCCTGAGCATATAACGAGAAGGAGAGAGCGACTATGTTTAGAATAATTGGTGATACCAATATAGATTTCATCGGCGTCCGGAAAATCGCCTTCTTCCTTTCGGCGATTCTGGTCATCCTCGGTATCGTCGGCTTTATCATGATAGCCACCGGCAAGGCGAACTTGGGCATCGACTTCGCCGGCGGCGTTATGGTTACCGGGTACTTCGACAAGCCGGTCGGTATCGACGAACTCCGCGCCGCCATCACAAAAGAATTTCCCGATGCGGAAATTACCAACCTGAGGGATTTCGAAAAACCGAACGCCTTCATCATCAAGACCAAGCGTCCCGAATCGGAAGCGGAAGGAAACGAACGGTTGCAACAGCTGAAGAAGGCGATTGAAAAAGACTTCCCCGGCAATACCTTCACCATCGTTTCCGAGCATATTATCGGTCCGGCAGTGGGGAAGACTCTTCGGAGCGATGCCCAAAAGGCGGTTTTGCTTTCCCTCTTCGGCATCGTCATCTACATCTGGATCCGTTTTGATTTCCGCTCCGGTATCGCCGCCACCATCGCAACCTTCCATGATGTCTTGGCGGTGCTGGGCATTTTTTACCTCTTGGGATTCGAGTTCGACTTGTTGATAGTGACGGCGTTACTCACCCTTGCAGGGTACTCCCTGACCGATACGGTGGTCGTCTACGACCGCATCCGGGAGAACCTGAAGAAATTCCGCACCAAGGGAGAGTTTACCAAAGCCGTGAACACCTCCATCAACGAAGTGCTCTCGCGGACGATTATCACCTCCTTGACGACTTTCATGGTGGTTGCCATTCTCTTCTTCTTCGGCGGAGAGGTGCTGCGCTACTTTGCTTTGGCGCTCATGTTGGGGGTGGTGGTCGGAACCTACAGTTCAATCTTCGTTGCCAGCCCGATTGTGGTGGAATGGGAAGCTCGTCGTCCCAAGCGGTTCAAGTAATCGTTTTCGGTTGAGAAAAAACAACGGCAGGAGCTGTTTGCTCCTGCCGTTTTTTTATAGCTCGTTTATTTCGTTCCCGGGTATTTGGGACTCACCTCACGAGGCGCGGTGCAACTCGTTGAACTCGGTGACCAACGCCTCGATCTGACTGTCGTCAAACCCCTTTTGCTGCGCCAGCTCCGCCAGACTTCCCCAAAAAGGCTCGCCGCATACCACGCACGGCAACCCTTTCTGAATCAGGAACTTCACAGCATCGGGATACTGCCGCACCAACTCGTCTATTTTGATATCAGCCGTAATCATACCTATGAGAACATTACAGCCCGCCGGATTGTTTCAAGGCTTTTTTCAGCGATTCGATAACCTCGACCGGCGTCGGATCGACTTCGTTGAGCACCGCCAGGTAGTACGATACGAAATCCCCCAACTGAACGAGGCTCAACATCCGCTCCAAGGTGCTTTCCCCGCGTGAGTGGGCTTCGATGACCGGCACTTCCTGCTTCTCGATGATTTCTTTGACGATGTTCATACGCCGCCGGATTTGCGGATGGTCGTCGGCGTCACGGAGCATAATCACCGCTAAGTACTCTTTGTATTTCTTCACAGTGTCGGACCAGCCGACCAGCTCATTATGGTTGAACTCAGGGAAGTGGTTGGCGAAAGCGAGGTTTTTGGCGTTTTCGCAGATTTGCCCTTTCCATCGCAGCGCCACCGCGTCGGTCAGCGTCGGCCCGGAGTAGATAATCGGGATTCTCCCGTAAATTTTTTCCGCGATATTCTTGGCGGGGTTGTGCAGGGTCGGGTTGTCTTCGATATATTTTTCCCGGTAGGCGGAGAGCTTCTCGATGACCAGTTTGATTTCTTTGGTGATATTTTTAATCAGCCCGATTTTTTCGAAAAAGACCAACAAAGGCACCAACGAATACCCCAAAGCGGCACGCGGCTGCAACCCGGTGGGAAGCTGTGCCAAGGGGATTTCGTTCAGTTCCGCGACATCTTTCAACAGTCCGCCGGTACTGAGAGCCGCCACCATCGCTTTGCGGGTCAAGGCATCATCGAGCGCCGCCAAAGTTTCTTCGGTATTGCCGCTGTAAGAAGAGGCGATGACCAGCGTTTCGTCGTCGACAAACTCCGGGAGAACGTAGTGGCGGCAGATTTGGAAGGGGACCAGCAGCTTGGACGCCAACAAACTACGCACCAAGTCACCGGCAATCGCCGAGCCGCCCATGCCGATGACGACGATATTTTTTATCCCGGCAAAATCGTTTCCGTTCACTTCCCAGCGTTGGCCAATCTTCAAGGCTTCCGCCATCTGTTCCGGGAAATCGAAAATACGGTTGTACATATTATCGGGATCCGTTGCCCGTATCTTTTCAACATCATCCAGCAGTGTCATAGTCTCCATCTTCTTTTTCCTGTTAAGGTTTCTGTTTCTCCAGGGCTGTCCGGTAGTTCTGGAGGTTGGTGATTACTTCATGAACCGAACTACTTGACAAAACGGCAGGGACCAGATGCCGCACCAAGTTGTAGTTTATCTTCTTGACGGCACGGCAGAGGTCGAAAATGCGAGCCGGGTTCATGGACAACAAATCGACTTCCATTCCGACAAAAAGCGGTAAGGCTAACACTTCACCAGCCATCTCACCGCAGATTGATATAGGTTTGTTATGTTTCTTACATGCTTCCACCGTCATATGGATGAGCTGGAGCACCGAGGGATGATAGGGGCTGTAGAGGTGGGAGACTTTCCGATTGGTGCGGTCGGCAGCGAGCGTGTACTGGGTGAGGTCGTTGGTGCCGATGGACATGAAGTCCACCCCTTCCGCCAGCTTGTCGGCAATCATGGCGGCGGCGGGGACTTCCACCATAATACCGATTTGGATGTTGCGGTCGTACTCGATACCGTCCTTGCGGAGACGAAACTTGACCTGGGAGATAAGTTTCTTTGCCCGTTCCAGTTCCGCCATTTCGCTTATCATCGGAAGCATGATCTTGATATTTTTTCGTACCGAAGCGCGCAAGAGAGCGCGGATTTGCGTTTTGAACAGGTGGCTCATGTCGAGCATCGCCCGAATTCCCCGCCATCCCAGCGCCGGGTTGTCTTCCCTGGGCCAACTGGGGTCGGACATCGTCTTGTCGTATCCGAGGTCGAAAGTCCGGAAGATGACATAGCTGTCGGCGAATTTTTCGGCAATCTGGGAGTAGTATTCGAACTGTGTTTCTTCATCGGGAAAATAGCCGTGGGCTAAGTAAAGAAATTCCGTCCGGTACAAACCGATAGGGATATTCCGGCTTGCCAGAATATCGTCGGCCGGTCCCGGCAGGGAAAGATTGCCCGCAATATGCACTTCCCGCCCGTCAGCCGTGACCGGCGGAAGAGGGGAAAGCCGCTTGATGCGGGTAATGATGGCGGAGCCTTGCTTTTTCCGCCGTTTTTGGTATTCCGCCCAGTCCTCATCGGTCGGGTGGACAATGACCTCGCCGGTGGTGCCGTCGAGAATCAAACGGCAGTTGTTGGGAATCCGATGCCACGCATCTTCAACCAAGACCACCGGTACCATAAGGGAGCGGGCGATGAGCGCCATGTGGGAGTCGCCTCCTCCTTCGGAGGTCAAAAATCCCACCGCTTTGCCCCGACGATATGCCACGATGTCGCCGGGGGTGAACGACTTACCGATAAGGATGGTGTTGGGGTCGAATTTCAGCTCCTTGAAGTCCAAGCCGCTCAAATGAGAAAGCACCCGGTTGGCGACCGCTTCGATGTCCACCGCCATTTGCCGCAGGTAAGTGTCATTCGAGTGTTTCAGCTTCCGGATGGTTTGCTGAATGAGAGTGTGGTAAACGTAAGCGGCATTCTGTTTTTGGACAGCAATGGCTTCTTTGACGGATTTGAGAAATTCGTAATCGCTGGCGATCATCAGTTGCGCATCAAAGATTTTGGCAACCGGACCGCCGATTTTCTTGGTGGCGGAATCCCGAACGGAGCGAAGCTCGGTGATGGTTTCTTCAACGGCGTGCTCGAGAGCGGCTATTTCGTGCTTGACCCGAGAGGCAGGCACTTTGACGGGAACGATATCGACATCGCCGGGAATGATAACCCGCGCGTAGCCGAGTACGATTCCCTTTGAAATAGGCGTACCCTTGATGACTCGCCGTTTGGTATACATAACGCTCCTTGCACATAAAAAGTCAACCAGACTATTATACGGAATCTTCCTCCGTTAAGGCAAGAGTAATCTCGTTTTGCCTGCTTTTCTTATCCATTTTTGCGTATCCGACCGGAAAGGAAGCCGCGCTGCAGCATCGAAGATGTTGACTGGCAACGGAAACGAACCCGAAAGAGAAAAGAAATCCTTTACATCACGGCTAATCCGGCTACCTTTGGGATATGAGCTGTGCCGTCCTTCCGTTCATACTTCCGCTTGCCTTCTGGTGGTCTCTGGCGGGACTGAGTGAAAAACAGAGCGAACCACTTCCTCCGCCCGATTTTTCCGCCGCTTTTGCCGACAGCGGACACTATGTCGTCTCCATTCAACGGAGTACGGTCAGGGAAGGAAAACCGACCGACACTTTGGCGATTACTCTCAACTCCTTCGGCGAGCCGATAGCCGCTTTCGACTTGAAGTTTGCTCTCGAGAGTCCCTACCTCGACATTGTCGAGGTACTTCCGGGGGAAATTTGCGATTCCTGCGAGTGGGAATATTTCAAAGCCCGGCAGATAAACACCGCCGAAAAAGAAAACTACCCGCGCACCGTCTGGCAAGCGGTGGGATTAGCCAAGTTAGGTCCCGGCAAAGCCAAGCCGCGTTGTTACAACTTCGAACGTCCCGCTTCCCTGGTCAAACTTGTCCTTGCCCCCGGCTTGTACCGCCGCATCCCAGATACGGTGGCACAGGTGTTTTTCTTCTGGGAGGACTGCACCGACAACACGATTGCCAACATGTCGGGAAACGTCTTGGCAATTTCCGCCCAAGTTTTTGATTATTACGGCAACAGTGCGGAAAAGACCAACAGTACCGCCCTCTTCCCCAATCGTACCGGAGCGCCCAATCAATGCGTCGACCCGGCGGCACAAAACAAGCCTCGCCGCCTGATTGAGTTCCACAACGGCGGTATCCGCTTCCGGCATGAGCAGGAAAGAAAATAACCCTGCCCCACCCTTGCCGACGACGATTACACGCTTATCTTGAAAAATTACCCTTGATGTGTTACGTTGATGCCTTTATTTCGGGGCGCAGGCTTGGAAATACTTGTCCCAGTATATTTGCATCAAGCCGATGACATGCCCGTCAGGGTCGCTCACCGCCGCCGCTCGACTGCCCCATTGCGTATCTTTGGGCGGCTCGACGAATTCTACGCCCTTGTCTTTGAGGGTGCGATAGATCTCATCGACATCGTCTACCAACAGGTCGAACATCGGCTCGCCCTTGCGAGGGTTTTCGCGCTCGCCCCACGTCTTCAGTCCTATTTCAACCCCTCCGCAGTCGAAACCCGCATAATCTTTGAATTGATACTTCTTTTGCAGCCCAAGGATGTTTTCATAGAAGTCGACGGCTTTCTGCAGATCTTCGACGGTGAGGGTCACATCCCAGATACGTCGTATCATCGCCATCTTTTTTCCCTCCGTAACCAGCATCCGATAATAACATTTCTTATTGAACCTGTATTTTATCAAACTTGAACGTTTAGCACAACTCCTTCAAGGTATTCATGAAAACTTGAAAGCTCTTTGATCTATTCCGTATAGGTAGCATATACTCTGAGATTTTCCGGGCAGTTTCAATTTTAGGCATACCATTACGGTAATAGCCAGCCTTTTTGAGTTCTTTCTCTAAAGCTTCCCATGTTCCCCCGGAAATAGCATCGGGATCTCTATAGGGCTGCTTCCTACCAAGCCTCCGGGAGATAATTCTCGGGTATGCTGCTTGAATCGCATCAATGTCACCAAAAAACCAAGCTTCGAGTTCTTCAATGACAATTCGGTTGATGACCTGGTAACGTCCGTGGGGGTCAGGATTGCTCTTTGTAAAGAGTCCCGTTTCTTTAGCTATAGCTTCGAGCTTCTGTTTGAGTAACCGACAATCATCATTGTCTCTGTCGATCAAAACTATTATGTACGAATTGTCGGGAAGTGATTTCGGATAGCTTTTTAAGTAATGCGGCAGTTTACTCAACAAATCATACTTTCCTTGAAAGGAAAGGATTCTGAATTTGCACTCACCCCCTACCATTTTGGGGATAATATTCCGCAGAGTGATTTCCGCTGACTTCTCCTCAACGAAAAATGAAAGAAACAATGGTTCTACTCCTGGAGACATCATGTTAGTTTGAAGCGGAACTTATTCTTCTTCCAAAGGCTCGCCAGCATTAGTAAGAGGATCTCCAGAATCAAAAAAACCTTCTGTCCAAAGGTAGCCCAAATTCGCTCCCTCATTTATAAGGTCTGAAATACTCTTCATTTCCGACGCTTTACGGGCTTGAGTGAATCCGTTTTTATCTCGGTAAATTGACCAAACTTCCTCAGGACGCAAGCCGTTTACGAAGAAAGGGGAATGAGTAGTGACCAAAATTTGAGAATGTTCGGAAGCTTTCCGGCATTCTTCTGCAAGCTCGGGCAAGAGGCGGGGATGAAGATGATTTTCAGGCTCTTCAATACCGATGAGCTGGGGAGGATCTGGGTCATAGAGGAGTGTAAGATAGGCAAGCATCTTGAGAGTTCCATCCGAAGCAAACTTTGCCAAAATAGGCTCATCGAATGGAGCGTCTTTTATTTGGAGAAGCAATCTTCCATCGGCAAGAAATTCCGTTTGAATCTTGTCAAGTCGCGGGACACGTTGCTTGAGTATAGAGAGGATTTCTTCCAAACGTTGAGGATGTTGTTCGTTAAGGTATTGAATGACATTGGGAAGATTATCTCCTGTTTGGGACAAATGTTCTTGAGAGCCTGCCTCGGGAATTTTACGTGTATGGTCGGCTGTGAAGTATGAGAGATGCCAACTAGTGATGAAACGACGGAGGGCGCTCACTCGAGGATGTTTTGTGAACTGACCGAGGGTATTGACAGCCAAAGCTTCGGGAGAGTCCAGTTGCTCGTCTATCCTTTCATCCTTTTCTTCGGGTTGCTCACCAGAGACAACACGCCCCTGCCCTTCCTTGAATTCCAAAAAACGAAATGGCTTTCCCCGTGCCCCTCTCCGCCATGCCAACCACTCCTCAGCTACAAAGGGAACTCTGTCTTTCTCATGGATTGCCAGATGATAAGTAAGGAGAGGTAGGTCTTTTCGCTCTCGGTATTTCAATTCAATGACAACTTCCCCTTCTGCACCACGGGTAAGAAGCTCCTTGAATCTTCCCCGTTTATCCCACGCTCGCCGCAAGCCAGCGGTGAAACATTCTGATAAAAAAGCAAATACGTCAAAAATCGTTGATTTTCCACTTCCGTTGGGACCAACAAAAGCAGTCAAAGGGGTAAGGTCTGTAAGTTTGAGATTACGAAGAGCTCGGTAGTTCCGAACCCTTAGCTCTTCAATGCGAGGGACGGTTTTTTTCTTTTCGTTTAACTTGCTCATACAAATAATTATAGCCTAAAATACTTCTCAAAGTCAAACTGAAAACTCTTGTGGGTATACTCACCTTTTTCTTTGTTGAGGATATAGTCCTCACTATTGTAGTCGCCGTCGGCGATTTTGCGCACCATTTCGATGAGCCGGTCGATTTCCTCTTTGGTGTTGTACAACCCAAACGATATTCGCACCGCCCCGGGAATGTTTGAGCGGTCGCGCGCCAAAATCTGCTCTTCGATGGCTTTCGATTCTTCCTCGGGAACATGGAGCAAGGACTTCACATACGTATGGGCGCAAAAACACCCCGCCCGTACCCCGATGGCTCCTTCGTAACTGAGTATCGCCGCCACCAAAGCGTGAGGAACGCCGACAATATTGAAAGAAATAACCCCCAACCGTTGAGCGGCGTTTTTCGGGTCGGTGTCGCCGTAGAGGGTAACGGCGGGTATTTTTTCCAGTTGCTCGAGAGCGTAAGCGGTCAGTTCGGCTTCATGTTGAATAACCGCTTCCCAACCCAGCGATTGGAACAAACGGATCGCCTTGCCCAGCGCCACCACGCCGACGATATCCGGCGTGCCGGCTTCTTCTTTTTCCGGCAGGTCGGTCCAGTAGGCATCCTCCAGCGTTACAATATCCACCACCCCTCCCCCAACCGTCTCCGGGTCACCTTGCTCGAAGATGGCTTTGTCACCCACCAAGATACCCACTCCAAACGGCGCATACATCTTATGGGCGGAAAAGACAAGAAAGTCGATACAGTGCTTGGGGTCATCCGGCTTCATATCGATAGGACGGTGCGGCGCCAACTGGGCGGCATCGACCAAGATTTTCGCTCCGATTTCGTGCGCTTTTTCGGCAAAGAAATCAATGTCGTTGATATACCCCGTCACGTTCGAGGCACCGCTCATCGCCACCAGCTTGATGCGCGAGCCGAAAGCGGTAATCTTGGACAGGAAGTCATACTTGGAGATGGTGCCGTCGATTTCCAAGCCGACATGCTCCACCTTTCCCGCCCGCCGCCACGGCAGCTCGTTGGAGTGGTGCTCCATAAGAGTGGTCAGAATGATGTCGTCTTCTTTGAGAGGGAAGCGGCGGGAGAGTTTGTTGATGGCTTCGGTGGAATTCATGGTAAAGATAACCACCTGCTTGTCGAGGTCGGCTTTGATGAATTCCGCCACCAGATCGCGGGAGCGCTCAAACGCCCAACTGGAAAGCTGCGATTTGAAGCCGGTGCCCCGATGGACATTGGAATACCATTTCAGAAAATCCATGACGGCGTCGGCGATAGGTTGAAAAGTCGGTGTTGAGGCGGCGTTGTCGAAGTTGACGTAGCGTTGCGAGCCGTGCAGCGTCGGCACGACCGTATCGGCACCGATAAGAAGCTCCGGTAATTGCCCCAATGATATATTTTCAATGCTCGGTGATGAAATTTCGTTAATATGAGACGACATACTTTATCCTCCACACTTGGTTCATACTGCAAAAGTATAGGAAAATCTCGAGAGAAAAGAAAGAGGGAAAGCACCGGCAACACACTCTACGGGTGCTTTATTTTGCTTGGAGTGCCTCGCTGCCTGAGGTGGCACCCTAAGGGTGTTTTATCGAGTAGGGCATGGTCCGGTACAGAGCTGCTACTTTGCTAAAGTAAAACACCCTCAGGGTGTGCGCGGTCGGGAACCCCTTCCCGACCGACCCTGCCAAAAAGGAAGAATGGTGACCGTCAGGAAAGGATTCCTGACGGCGCGTCGACAACATGGCGTGAAAAATCGTAATGAAGATCCGGAACGGATCCGCCTTTCTCTCACATTTATCTTGGTAGGGCACGGTCTGGGACAGACCTGCCACTTTACTTAACTATTGGAAGGTCTCTTCGAGACCTTTCCTCCTTACACCTAATGGAAAGCCTGGTAGTTTCCTTCCAGGAATTGCTCAATGTAGAACTTGACCTTGGCTTTGCTGTCGAAGAGCATATCGAGCTGGCGGGCGCAGCCCATAAGAATGCCGAGCATCTCCAGCCGCTTTTCGCACTCTTCTTTGTTGTACCCCTTGTACCACGCCGTGACGAGGTCTTCCCGCCTATCGACGGAGAACCCTTCATACAACAACACTCCCGCAATAAATTTGGCGCGCAGCCCGCGCCGGGCTCGGGCCGCACCGCCGCCGCGGAAACGGAAACTGATGTAATTGTTGACACACCGTTCGCACACCAAAGCATCTATCATAGAATAGTGATACGCCAGGCGGGCGTTGAAATTGAGATAGTCACGGCTGACGATAAGATAATTCCGGGCTCCCAGTTGCCGGGCGGCTTGGATTTCCTCATTCATGGAAGACATGACTACCGACGCCAATCCCGACAGGCTCACGCTCTGGCGTCCCGCCCAGCGAAGGTCGGGATGACGAATCCCTCGCCACAACGCCCGGAAGGGAATGGATTGAATCCCTTCCGGCGGGATTTTCTTCTTACGGATAAGTCGTTCCTCGATAGCTCTGCCGATATCGAGCACCGTCAGGTGCAGCGGGATAGGGGTATCCAACAGGAGGAGATTTTCTTTCAGATTTTTGACTTGGTCGTCTCCGATATCAAAAAGCGCGGTCACCGCTTTCTCATGGATGAAGCGAATCATGTCGTGCAGCGATTGACACCCTTCGGGCGAAAAATTCCCCGCCGCCGTGTCCACCAAATTCAACCGGAAAAGCAACTCGTCCAAGGTGCCTTCCTTTTTAGCAGCAGACTTTTCCCTGCGGACGCTCTTTTGCGGCAGGTCGGGCCACGGCAGCCCCGCATAGACGCGCCGCCGGGAAGCATCCAAGCCGACCTCGCTGACCTCTTTGAGTTCCTCGCAGGCGTTGGGGAGGTTGAAAATGGTCGGCAGGTTGTATTCGCGCGCCAAGGTAGCGGCATGACCGGTGGGATGCCCTACTTCGGTAATCAAGCCTGCCAAGCGCGGGAAGACGGAAACGATCTGCGGCAGCGCATCCCGCACCAACAAAATGACTCCCGGCTCGACTTTATTGAGCTGGTCGAGGGTGGGGAGGTATTGCAAGCGTCCTTGCGCCCGTCCCGGGTAAATGGTCACCCCGCCTTCCGCCAGCAGTTTGCTGTCCTGGGGAATATCGGAATCGATTCTCTCTTGTCGACGCAGTTTCAAAGGGCGGGATTGTAAAATCCAGCACTTCCCCTGCTCGTCAATTGCCCATTCAATGTCGCTGGCAGTACCGAAGTAATCTTCAATTTTCAGCGCCAATTTCCCCAACTCAGCCGCCTGCCGAGAAGTCAGAGAAAGCTCGGTTTGCCGGTCTTGGGGTATTTCCTGTTGGGCAAGCCCTTCCTCGGCTGTGACAAGCTTTGTCTTTTTCGCCGCAGTTTTATGCTCTTCGATTGTCAAGCTCTCCCGATTGAGGTAAAACGAGTCGGCTTGCGCCGAACCGCCGACCAGCTCCGCCGCCAAACCGGGAACGGCAGAGATGACCATCCGGTTGCTCTCCGGATGGTGCGGGTCGACGGTGTAAATGACTCCCGACACCGCCGCCCGGATAATCGGAATGAACAGCACCGCCATGGAGCTTTCCGCTTCGGTGATGTTGTGCTCGAGGCGGTACAATACGGCATGTGGATTGAACCGGCTGGCGAGAACTTTCACATACGCATTTGCCACTTTGGGTGGGGGAACGTTGAGAATGCTCTCGAACTGCCCGGCAAAAGAGAGAGAACCGTCCTCTCCGACGGCGCTGGAGCGTACCGCCCAGGTACATCCCTGCTGCGGACAGGTTTCTCCAAGGTGCTTTTCGATTTCCTCCATGACCGGTTCGGGAATAAGGCTGTTCTCCACGTAACGTTTTATCTCCGCACAGACTTCCTTGACGTGCGGCAGGTCGTCCGTCTCGATAGTGGCATACAAGGCGCGGATTTGACCGTCGAGGTTGTTTTCGTTCAATAGGCGGTGGTACGCCGAGGTGGTGACGACGAAGCCGGGAGGGACATGGTCGGGAAGAACTTTTCTCAGCTCGCCAAGGTGAGCCGCCTTTCCGCCCACTTCGTTGATGTCGCTCCGGGAAACCTCATCAAGCGAACGGACAAAGACCGGCTCCCCCTTGGTTTTGTTCTGCATCAGGAGAAACTGGATTTTCCCGCTGATCTGCCGGTGCCGATAATACAACTCATGGAACTCGCCGTCGGTCAGATTGTCGAGGCACTCTATCATCAGCGCCACCCCCTCCACGAGATCGGATATCTGGTGGTAGGTGTAGTCGTCGTTGGGAACCCGCTCACCGACGAACGATTGCACATCGGAGAGCACTTCCATCAGGTAGCTGTTCAAACGCAGCAGGTGTCGTAAATTTTCCAGCTTCCAGCGGAACCGCTTTTCCAATTCCAGCACCCGCTCGCGCCGCTTCTTTTTATTCACCCACAACATTCCGGCTTACACAACCCTCTCCCAAAATACTTCGACTTGCTGTTGCGCCTCCGCCGTGGTAGTCGGGGTCACGGTCGGAGCATTGGCAAAGGCAAGCATTTTCCCCAGCATATTCACGTGACTTTTCATTTCATTATACGTTAGATTCTTTATCCCGGCAAAAGTGACGCTCGGCGAGGGAAACGTCACAAAATCCAGCCAGTAGAGAATCTTCACTATCATCAAGTCGTAAAACTCTCGTGTCGGCGCCGCCATGAGCGGTTCGACCAGCAAATAAATATAATTGCCGCTGACCGCTTCGAAGCTGTTGGCGACGATAATGGTGCGAAAGCGGCTCGTGAGGTGGTACAATGTCACGGTGTCTTTGGAGTACAAAAGCACACCCACATTTTTTTCAACCGTACCAAGCGAGGGAGTCTCATAAAGGTGTGACTGAGTGACTTCCTCAAAACCGGCAAGCAACGCCTGGGTTGCCTCATTCGGAGCTTGGTAGGGGGTGACATCGAAATCGGCATCTTCATGCTCGGCAAGGAGCGTGTCTTTATCAAGATATCCGATAGGGAGAGCCCGAAGGGGGTGGCGGAGGGAAGAGTGTGCGGCTCCATCAAACACCGGTTGAAGACGAGCTTGCAAAGCGTCGAGCAGCACGTGGAAACAGTACCAGAGCAACTGTTTCAATGTCTCGGGAGGTTCCGTCACCGTCATGGGTGCGGCAGCCGTGTCTTCTTTCTGCGCCGCAAGGAGCGAGCGCAGCATGGCAAGCGTTTCGTCGTCGGAAGAGGTTGAGGCTCTTGACGATGCACCGCCCACGCCGGGCTCGGGGGTTTTGAACAAGGTGATGATTTTCTCTTTGAGCTTATCCAGCTTCAAGTACACATCGACATGTGCTCCCTTCGTGATGGCGTTGACGTAAAAGGCGGCTTTGGAAATCGCATCATGAACATCGACCGCCGTTTCGGCGGCAGCCTGCCGGTCAAGGGGAGTGCTCTTTTCCCGCTGGAGCAAGCCCTCCATTACCTGAAGGGCGTAAAAGCTGTGGGTTAAAGCATAGTGCACGTTAAGTTGCAGCAATTTGAAAGAGATAATCCGGTCGGTGGACTGCTGCTCCACCGGTTCGATTGTGCGGTCTTCCTTTTTCGTCATCGAAAACTCACTCGAATTTCAATAAGCGCTTGCACTTCGGTATAAATATACCATATTTTGAAGCAATCATGGCGGAAAAAACAAGCAAAAACGGTTGAAACAACCGCATGAGGCTCGTGCATATCGATTTATGGCTATAATTACCGTATCCCGTGGAACTTTGGCTGGGGGCAAGGAGCTTGCCGAGCGTTTGGCTCGGGAGTTGGGCTGCGTTTGCATCAGTCGGGAAGATCTCATCGAACAGGCGATACAGTTGGGAGTCCCGGCGGATACGTTGGAAGCGGCGATGTCCAAGCCGCCGCGGTTTTATCGGCAGATGGAAGCCGAGCGCAATCAGTACTTGGCATGTCTGACGATGCTGCTGACCGAACAGATATTGCGGGGAGATGTTGTGTATTACGGTCACGCCGCGCACATGCTGTTGTGCGGGATACCGAACATTCTCCGCATCCGAGTGCTGGCGCATCCGGAGTTTCGCATCACCTCGGTTATACGGACGATGGGCTTGAGTCGGGAAGAAGCAAAAGAATATATCCGCAAAGTGGACGAAGAGCGGGAAAAGTGGGTACGCTTTCTCTATGGGGTCGATTGGAACGATCCCGCTCTCTATGATATTGTTGTCCATCTCGACCAGATGGGACTCAACAACGCCGTGGTGGGGTTGAAGGCGCTGGCGAAGCTGCCCGATTTCGCTTTGAACTCAGAAACCGAAGAAGCGATTAAAAATCTCTACCTCGCCAGCAAAGCACATTTCGAGTTGACCAAAGACCCGCGGACAAACATCGCCGACGTACGGGTCTCGGCGGATAACGGAGTCGTCCAGGTAACGTATCCCCCGCTGGAGTCGAAAGTAGCGATGTATGTCAGCGAGGTGCTCTCTCGGGTGCCGGAGATAAAAGCGGTCAATACGACTATCGCCGATAGAAGCATTTTATTTTTGCAGGACGAGTTTTCCTGCGATGATTCGAACTTCCGGGAAGTGGCGCAGGTAGCGAAAAAGTGGGATGCGGCGGTGGAATTGATGCGGTATGCTCCCTCGGACAGGTTGTCGACGCCGGATGAGCTGCTTGACGAGTTGACCGCTTCTAAGAATACGGCGCAGGGGAAGACGGATTCCCGGAAAAAACCTGCCGAGCCCTCTCCTTTTTCGCTGAAGGAATATTACTGCTGCCTGGCGGAGTTGCGACGGCTCAACTGCTTGGGAGGAAGCTCCGCATTTTGTGGCAACGCAAAAGCGTTGGTCACTCGGATTCACCGGAACCGGTATGACATCATAGTGCTGGGCGAGCTTTTCCGGAATCGCTCGGAAGCCACCCGTCGCCGTTTGAAAGACGAGCTGAAAAATTACCTCAATGACAACATCAACGTTCCCATCGTCGAAGTGGAAGAGTTGCAGCGGCGTTTTCGCATTACACCTGGGCAAGTGCTGAAAATAATCGTCGGCTTGTTTATCTCTGCGGCGATGTTGGTAAGCTTGTTTCACTTCCAACGCGAAGTCTTGGCTTTTCTTTCCGGCGAACAGTACAAAGCCTACCGGTTGATAGCGGCGATTGGAGTGATGATTGTCACGCCGCTTTTTGCCTACTCGTACGGGACGCTCACCCGCCAGGTGCTCAGATTGTTTTGGATTGATTAGAGGAGAATTTCATGCTCGGCGTGGAAGGATTCGCAACATTAGACCTTTCGATGATTTTTCAAGTTATTGCCTTGGGGTTCATCGGCGGCGTCTTGAGCGGTTTTATCGGTATCGGCGGGGCGTTCTTCATCACGCCCGGTATGATGAATTTGGGTATCCCGGGTGTCATCGCTGTCGGTTCGAATTTGACTCACAAATTCGGCAAAGCCATCATGGGCTCGAAAAAACACAGCGAGATGGGGCACGTGGACAAAAAGCTCGGCATGTTTATTCTGATTACCGCCCTCATCGGCATCAAGCTCGCGTTCTGGATAAACGAGACCCTCTTCCACTTGCGGAAGGGCGGACATGACATAAAATCCGGGGCGGCAGCGGGAGATTTGTATATCAGCGCCGTGTTCGTCCTTATCCTCTCCCTTGTTTCTCTTGCCCTTTTGGGTGATGTCGTGCGCAAACGGGTTACGGGAGAAGGTCCCTCCACCAAGCTGGCGGAGCTTTTTTCCAAGGTGAAAATCCCACCGATGATTTCCTTCCCGGTAGCGGAGGTGCGCCTGTCGTTTTGGACGATTGCTCTGGTGGGATTTTTCAACGGCTACTTGACCGGTACTATTGGGGCGGGCGGACTCATCGGCGTTCCCGCCATGATTTACATTTTCGGCGTCCCTACCGCTGTTGCCGCCGGTACCCAATTGTTCCTTGCGGTCTTTATGGGAGCATGGGGAGCGTTCAACTATGCCATGGGCGGTTTTGTCGATTTACGTTTGGTCTTTCTTCTGTACCTGGGCTCCCTCACCGGCATTTACATCGGCGCTTACGGCACCAAGGTCTGTAAAGAAAGAATGATTCGCTTGATTACCGGTGCTATTATTTTGCTCTGTGTCATCAGCCGGGCGATAGACATCCCGGTCTATCTCCATCAACTCGGGTATATCTCCTCGACCGACCAGACCGATGAGTTGCTCAACACTCTCTCCAAATATGTCCTCTTTGCGGGTGGATTTTCCGCAATGCTCGTGATTTTGGTGCTGGTGTTCAAGTCGTATGTACGCCGCCACAAAGTCCAAGCCTTTCTTACAAAAATCAACGCCGCCTCCGAAAAGTAAAAGTGGCGCTTCTTCCTTATTTAGAAGACCATCTGGTCTTGGTAGGGCATGGTCTGGGACAGGCCTGCCATTCTCCTATCTTATGGGCAGGTCTCTCTCGAGCTTCCCTACCGATGACTGCCATTTTTTCCTTCCGTCAGAGTTTTGGTAGGGCATGGTCTGGTACAGACCTGCCATTCTCTATCTCTAACTCGCCGGCAGAGTCTCCACGAGAGCGTCCTGCCGGATATAAAGGGTTGATAGGTTGGTTATGCCATGGCTTGCTGCAAAGCGGCTTTTATCATCTCCTTGGAAGGGACCCCCTCCCACCCGCTCTCTGTTTTATACCGACGGCAGTTTTGGTAGGGCATGGTCTGGTACAGACCTGCCATTCTCTATCTCTAACTCGCCGGCAGAGTCTCCACGAGAGCGTCCTGCCGGATATAAAGGGTTGATAGGTTGGTTATGCCATGGCTTGCTGCAAAGCGGCTTTTATCATCTCCTTGGAAGGGACCCCCTCCCACCCGCTCTCTGTTTTATACCGACGGCAGCGCACCGCATAGTCGTTCAAAGGCGGGTCATCTCCTTCGATGTCTTTCCCGTTGATGCGGATAGACGGCAATCCCAGAAAGCGAAAGCGGGCGGCTTCCTCGTTATTGTTGATTTTGATGGAGGTGATTTCGTCGGGAAGCGATAGTTCTTCCAGACTCTCTTGCAACCTTTCCAAGGCGTGCCGGTAATGGGGACACGAACCAAAGTACAAGAACTCGACCTTCATGATTTCTCCTCCTTTCGGGTAAGGCTTTCTATGATGGGGCAATCGGCTATTTTCCCTCTCCCCGTACATTGACTAATTAAATCGCTCAGCACCGCGCGCAACTTGGTCAACGAAGCAATCTGCTCGTCTATGCGCTTGACGTTTGCCTGGGCGAGTTTCCGCACTTCGCGGCAGCCGCTGATGTCGCCGTCGGCGATACCGAGCAACGCTTTGATTTCGGAGAGTTTGAATCCCAAGCTCTTTGCATTCTTAATGAAAAGCAGACGCTTCACCTCTTCGTGCGTATAGCGACGGTAGCCGGCAGGGGTACGCGGTGGCTCCGGCAGCAATCCGACCCGTTCATAGTAGCGCAGCGTTTCTCTGTTGACTCCCGCCAAGCGGGCGACCTCTTTTGTGGTAAGCTCGTCTTTATTCATACGGTATTATAACACCCGGTACTATGGCACCGGGTTGCTCTTTTTTTGAAAAAATTGCGGTTGTTAGGTCGGAAAAGGGAAAGTAAGCCGCTCAGGCTCGACCCAACTCTTTCTTAGTCGCAGCAATGAGGTCGCCGCTCTCGAGGATAGAGAGAAGAAACGGCGGATACGAAGGAAAAGCCACTTTTTGTTGCGCCAGCTCTATCCTGCCTTCGGCAAGGTCGATGGTGATTGTTTCCCCATCCTGTACCAGATCGGTGATATCCCTTTCGATGACCGCCACCCCGTTGTTCAGCGCCCGTCGGAAAAATGCCCGCGAAAAATTCCCCGCCACCACGGCTACGACAGAAGACGACTTGAGAGCGTCGACCGCTTGCCGATATTTCTCGCCCCCTCCGAAATTCGTGCCGCTTACCAGAATATAAGCCGCCTCTTGGGAGTAAGTTTGATTTTTGCCAAGCGTTTCCATCAGTCGAGAGACGATACTTTGTGTCTTGTTCTCTTCTCCTGCCGGCAGGAGCGAGTCGAGAGTCACGCCATTGTCCAACTTGAGCACAATCCCTTGCAACTTTTCCATCTCACTTACTCATGTAACGTTTACGGCGGTCAGTACCCGCTTCTTCTCGGCTGACGATGAAGAAAGCGACACTTCCAGTTCCTTTTCGAAAGGATGCCCTCTCTGCCAGCCGGTTTTGCCGGTCGCTCGGTAATGTTCCAGACGCCGGATAGTGATTTCCGCAAAGAGAGGGTCGATTTCCAGGGAAATACTCTTTCGTCCCGTCAGCTCACACGCCAGCAGCGTCGTTCCCGAGTGAGCAAAGAAATCGACGACCGTGTCGCCCGATAGAGAAGAGGCTTCGATTATCCGTCTGATTGCTTTCAGCGGCTTTTGCGCCGGGCATCCCCGAACATGCTCTTCCAAGCGATAAAAAACCTGCTGTATGTCCACCCAGACGTTCCCCGGACGGATGGTGGGTGATTTGCTTCGTTCGAGATTTTCGGTGCGTACTCCTCCCACGTCCTTGTAATACCCTCGGAGAATTTTCGGAATATCGGTGTACCGGACCGTGAAAGGCGGGTTTCCCTTGGTGTAGTACAACAGCTCCTGCCGAATCGCCATCCAGTTTTTCTGGGTGCCGTATCCCCGCTGGTTCCGCATGGTAATGAACGAGCGTGCTTCAAACGGCGTCTGCGCCATCATCAACATGAATTGCGGCAACGGCTGAAAGTGGTTGTTCTGGTCGGCTCCCAGCCAGACATAGAGAGCGCTGTCGGCAGCCAGAATCTCGTAGGAAAGGTCAATCCACTTCCGGCACCAGGCAATATACTCGGACACCTCTCGTCTTTCGAACATTGCCACGTTATACGGTGGGTCCTGTATCGCCAGCCGGGCGGGTTGCCCGTGCAGGACGGTATGAACGAAGGCGGCGTCGGTGGCGTCACCACATCCGACGACGTGCCCCGAGCGCTCGTCCCGCCAGATGTCCCCCGGTTTGAGGCGGCAATACGGGAGGAGCCGCGCTCGAACTTCCGGGTCGACAAGATCAAGTTTGGCAAGAGAGGTACGCTTCATGCCGGCATAATAGCGACCGGCAGGCGGATTTCAACAAAAACATACGAACGGAGGATATAGGGAACCGATAAGACAAAACTGCCGAACGACTCTTTGTCGTCCGGCAGCCTGTGATTTTTCCCAACCGGATGTTTGACGGGAATATGAGCGCAGAGCTTAGAAAGCGACCGCCGAAATTACAATAATAAACTGAGAATGGTCATTCTTGAAACTTCCCTCGCTCGTCTTGCCGAAAGACAGGCTTGAATACACCTGAAGATGTCGGGTGAACTCATAGCCGCCGCCGAGGAGAAGCCCGACGCCCGGATCGGGGGAACTGTAATTTTCATCCAAGGAGGTCCAGTCTTGGAGTCCCAAACCACCGGTGATGAAAAACGATTTGCCTACCTCACCAAAGTAGTGGAAGTAGCCGATGCCGGAAAATCCTTGCACGATGGAAATCGTGGTGCTGTGGGACATCTCTTCGCTGTAGATAATGCCGTCCCGCAAGAAGACAATCATGTTCTGTTCGTCCCACGCATAGCCGATAAGAAAATCTATCGCCAAGCCGCTGTTTTCATCCGAAGCCGAAATACTCCCCACGGAGACAGTGACTTTCGCCGAGGGACCGAAACCCAGACCTCCACCCAAGACAAATCCTTTCCGGTTGCCGTCGAAGGCAGAGACGGAAGTCGCCAGGGCAAGCAAAAAAATGACGGTGGGAATAAAAAGACGCTTCATGTTTCCTCCTATGGTATTAGGTGTTAACTCCAAGGTATCTTCCTCCACTGCTTATGTCAAGAGTTTTACCGAGGCGGACGGATTATCCCTGTCCCGGTCGAAGCACACCCAAGGCGTCTTATCATCATCTCATGTGTAAGATCAGATTAGTAGCGACTGTCTCGAAGAGACCTGCCAAGAGTTAAGTAAAGTGGCAGGTCTGTACCAGACCATGCCCTACAACTAAAGTAAAACACCCTTAGGGTGTACGCGGTCGGGAATCCTTTCCCGACACCCCAAGGGTTATTTATAACCTTACAGTTGAAAAATAACGCTTGGGGTATCTCCTACCGCTCACGGTGGGATCCTTAGATCTCGAAAGAGACCTGCTACAGTGATTACTACTGCCTGAACCCAAGAGGGGTTTGTGATTGTCCGATTTGCTGCATGTACGTATATTTCGGTTATGGATTTCTTTGATGACAGCAACGAGAAAAAATCGGCGGGGACACGGCCGGAGTATGCGCCGTTGGCAGATCGAATGCGTCCTCGTTCGTTCGACGAATTTGTCGGTCAGGAAAAAATCGTCGGACCGGGAACGCCGCTGCGAAAAGCCATCGAGAGCGACACTGTTTCCTCGTTGATTTTTTGGGGACCGCCGGGTACTGGAAAAACAACGCTGGCGGAGTTGATCGCCAAATCGACCCGCGGGCAGTTTGTTCCTTTTTCCGCCGTTACGTCCAGCATCAAAGAAATCAAAGAAGTCATTTCCAAAGCCGCGAATTACTACCGCCTCTCCAAACGCCGAACCTACGTTTTCATCGACGAGATCCACCGTTTCAACAAAGCGCAGCAAGACGCTTTTCTTCCCTATGTTGAAAAAGGCGACATCGTTCTTATCGGCGCCACGACGGAGAACCCGTCGTTTGAAGTCATCTCCGCTCTCATGTCGAGAGTGCGGGTGTATGTTCTGGAGCGTTTGAGCGAAGAAGCGTTGAAGACACTAATCCTGCGGGCGTTACATGATTCCGAACGAGGTTTGGGGAAGATGAAGTTGACGCTTGAGGAAGATGCTTTGGCGTTTATCGCCTCGGCGGCTGACGGAGATGCCCGGCGAGGCTTGACCCTTTTGGAAATGACCGCCACCTATGTCGGCAAGGGCGGCACCATTACCCTTGAGGTTCTTCGCAAAGTCCATCAAAAAGGGTTTGCTCTCTACGACAAAGCGGGAGAAGAACACTACAATCTCATCTCCGCCCTTCACAAAAGCTTGCGCGGCGGCGATCCGGATGCCTCGTTGTACTGGTTGGCGCGGATGCTCGATGCCGGAGAGGATCCGTTGTATATCGTCCGGCGGCTGGTGCGGTTTGCCTCCGAGGATGTCGGGTTAGCCGATCCCTACGCTTTGACCCTCGCCATCAATGCCCGTGATGCCTACCATTTCCTCGGCTCTCCCGAAGGGGAATTGGCGATTGCCCAGTTGGTCATTTACCTGGCTTGCGCTCCCAAATCGAACGCCGCGTATGTCGCTTTTGACAAAGCGCTGAAAGACGCCAAAGAGAAAGGCTCCTTGCCGGTGCCGCACCATATTCGGAATGCCCCCACCAAGCTGATGAAAGCGCTCGGCTACGGCAAAGGCTACCGCTATCCCCACGAGTATGAAGACGCCCTCACAACGCAGGAGTATTTCCCCGACGAGCTTGCCGGTACGGAATACTACCACCCCAAAGAAGCGGGACGGGAGATTAAAATCGGCGAGTACTTGAAAAAGTTCCGTTCTTTCCGCAAGCGCGCCAAAGAGCAGCCGGAGTCATAAACTGAGCAGCACCCAAAGGGTGGCTTATTATTCCCCGTTAACAATGAACCTTCGTAGGTATTAGGAAAGTGGCAGGTCTGTCCCAGACCGTGCCCTACCAAGATAAATGTGAGAGAAAGGCGGATCCGTTCCGGAGTTTCCCTACTATGAGATGCGTTATTTCCTGCCATAAGGTAATAAATCACCCTCAGGGTGTCTATTGGGTTACCGCTGAAAAGCAAAGCTCACCTGATAGGTCATTCCCGCTAAAAAAGAAAAAGAAGGTGGTATTGTTGTCCCGTAATACCATAGGTGTTTTCAGCCTTCTGGAACCTTCAAGGGGGATAATCGTTTAAGAGGTGAGTTGGGGTGAAGGAGAGACGTAAGAATTGCCTTGACTTCCTAAGGAAATAACGTACCTTACCGCCTTAACTTAAAGTGAACTATAACGCTGGAAATTCTTTCGGAGGATATGTTGCCATGCATGCTGTGTTCCAACTTTCCGGGCACCAGTTCAACGTCGAGGAAGGAGCGGTGATCAAAGTACCCTTCCAAAAGGTGGACAAAGGCACCAAGATTGACATTA
This sequence comes from uncultured Ignavibacteriales bacterium, assembly GCA_964489705.1. Classification (GTDB taxonomy): domain Bacteria; phylum Zixibacteria; class MSB-5A5; order GN15; family FEB-12; genus CAZAZQ01. Next base: position 4,348 of record CAZAZQ010000008.1, on the reverse strand, counting down.
ACGACGTGTTGATGATTAAGGACAACGGCAATACCATAATCGGGACGCCCTTCGTCGAAGGCGCCAAGATTGAGGCGGAAGTTGTGGAGAACGGAAAAGACGAAAAAATCAAAATCTACAAGTACAAACGCCGTACCAAATACCGCCGTCGCCAAGGTCATCGTCAGTTGTACAGTGAGATAAAGATTAACAAAATCGTCGCTCCGTAACGACCGATAAGTTGAAGGTAATGCGATACGTAAGAGCATGGAGAGCTCTTTTCTTTCTTGTTTTGTGGTTGGGGGTGTCTGCGTCCCTTGCCGCCCAAACCCGGGAGGGATACCGAGTGGTGGCGGTGGAAATGGAAGGCAACCGCATCGCCAGCAATACCCTTATCTTAGGGGTTTCCTCGATTCAAGAAGGCGTATCGCTCACCCCGACTCTGGTGGCGGAGACCATCCGAAGGCTCTACGGATTAGGCATCTTTTCCGACGTCAGTATTGAGGCGGAAGAAGTCACCGGCGGACTGAAGGTCTACATTGTCGTCAAAGAGCTCCCCAAGCTCAGCGGGCTGGAATTTCATGGCAACAAAAAATTCAAGACGAAGAAGCTGAAGCGGAAGCTGGGATTGGGAGTCGGCGGGTATATTTCTCCCTACCTCATACAACAAAAGGTCAACGAAATTCACGAGATGTACGCCAAGAAGGGGTACTTTCAAGCCAAAATAACTCCGGAGCTGAAATACAACGCCGATTCGACCGAAGCGGAGTTGATTTTCAATATCAAAGAAAACACCAAGGTAAAAGTCGAGAAAGTCGTCCTCACCGGGAATGTCCGGGTTCCGGCAAAGAAACTCATTAAGAAAATGCGCAATCGTAAGCACGGTTTTTTGCGCAGCTCCGATTTTTCCGAAGAAGATTACGATGAGGATTTGGAAAAGATTGTTCAGGAGTACCACAAGCGGGGATTTATCGACGCCTATATCGTCTCAGATTCGACGAGCATCGACACCACCCGGAATCGGATGACGATTTACCTTGAAGTGTATGAAGGACCGCGCTATTACTTCGGAAAAGCGCACTTCAAATCCAACGAGGTCATCAAAACTCCTCTTCTGCGCAAGCAATTGAAGTTCAAAGAAGGAGATGTCTTCAACGACAAAAAGTATACGGAATCGTTGGAACAACTGTATGCCGTCTACTCGGACCAGGGGTACTTGCACGTCCGTATCATGGACGAGCGAAGCACCCGGGCTGATTCGATTATCGACATCACCTACGACATCACCGAAGGGCTGCCCTCCCACGTTCGCTTGGTCAATATCGTCGGCAACCGGAAAACCAAAGAAAAAGTCATCCGCCGGGAGATATCGATGCTGCCGGGAGAGATATTCAATCGCTCTTTGCTGATCCGCTCCATTCGTGATGTCATGGCGTTGAACTTCTTTGAGAATGTCGAGCCGACCCCGCTGCCGTTGCCCAACGGCGACGTCGACTTGGAATTCAAGGTCAAGGAAAAACCGACCGGACAGATTTCCGCCGGAGCCGGCTACAACAGCCAAGACAAGTTGGTCGGCACCATCGGAATGGCGATACCGAACTTCCGCGGCAACGGACAAAACCTCTCGTTTAATATCGACATCGGCAGCCGCCGCAATTCGTTCTCCCTTTCCTTTACCGAACCCTGGCTGTTTGGGCGTCCCACCTTGTTCGGTGTGAGTGCCTTTGCCATGAATCGGCGCTGGTTTACGGACTATACCGAAGGACGCCGCGGCGGCTCGGTACGGATCGGACGACGCCTCCGCTGGCCCGACAATTACTTCCGGTTATATGCGGCGTACCGTCTCGAGCAGACGCGCTTTTTCGATTTCGACGACACCTTTATTCAGTCCAATTCCTATCGCTCTTATTACTGGTACGACGCCTCGAGCGGAGACGATGTCCCCAATAGGGATATGTTAATCGGCAGTAAATATTACGACCCCTACCCCGGCTCGCTGCTGGAGTTCGAAGACCAGTGGCTGACGGCGTCGCGCTTCTCGTTGACGGTTGTTCGCGACTCGCGAAACCTGCCGGAGTTCGCCACTTCCGGGACGAAAGTGGCGTACACGATTGAGAATATCGGCGGGATTTTAGGAGGGTTCTGGAATTATCAGAAACATGATATTACGGTGGCAAAGTTTTTCCCCGTTATCGGAGATATTGCCTTGGCGGCGAAAGTCGAGTATGGTGTGATAACCTCACCTAAAGGCGATAACCGGATTCTCATTACCGACCGGTTCACCCCCGGCGGCACGGCGTATGACGGCATTGTCCGCGGCTACGACGACGGTAGCCTGACGCCGGACTCCATTGTCATTCGTGACACCTCGTTTTACTATGCCGACACCAACGCCGTCATCGGGGTGGATCCGCCGCTGGACACTACCTTTACCAGCTACACGACTCGGGTGCGGGGGAAATACATGTTGATAACGAATGTCGAGCTTCAAGTTCCCCTCGTCCCCAATCAGATTTACGGCTTGCTCTTTTTCGACGCCGGCAACTCGTGGCTGCATCGCTCCGACATCAAGCCGTTTACCGGTTTGTACAAGGGTATCGGGTTCGGCTTCCGGATACGGATGCCCGGTATGGGGACGTTAGGGTTTGACTTCGGGTATCCTTTGGACGACGTCGAGGGACAAAAACGCTCGCTAAAACCACATTTCCAGTTTGGAACAACCTTTTAGAACCTTTTGCATAGATAGGAGTTGCTGATGGGAAGAAAGAATATATCATGGTTGGGAGCCGCTTTGGCAGCGGCGGTGCTGTTTGTTTCTTTCGTGCCTCGGGTTGAAGCGCAAGGTTTGAAAATCGGGTACGTCAACGATGAGCGTATCCTCCAAGAGTACCAAGCGGTCGTCAAAGCGCAGGAACAATGGGATCTGGAACGCAGAGCGTGGGACGAAGAAGCTACAGCGAAACAGGAAGAGCTCATCGAACTGCAGAACGAATACGAAAAGCAAAAGCTCATCCTCTCCGAAGAGAAGCGCAAAGAAAAAGAAGCGGAAATCAACGCCAAGCGGGATGCGCTGGATGCGTACACCAAGCAGATTTTCGGACCTGGCGGGACCGCTGAGCAGAAGTATACCCAGCTTATGCAGCCGATCTTGGAAAAAATCAACAAAGCCATCGAAGCGGTGGCGCTGGAAGGAAATTACGACGTGATTTTCACGTTGCAGTCCATCGGCTATATCAAAGAATCGTATGACGTAACGGACAAGGTGTTGAAGTACCTTGAAGAGTACGAGGAATAGTTCGCAATTTACCTTAGGGAAACTGGCTGAGAAAGTCGGCGGTACGGTGGAGGGGAATGCCGGAACGGTCATCACCGGTGCCGCCCCCATTCAGTCCGCCGAAGCGGGCGATATCAGCTTCATCGCCAACGAGCGGTATCTCAAATACCTTGCCGCCACCCGGGCGGCGGCGGTGGTCTTGGACCCGGAGACTCCCTGCTCACATCCGGCTGTCCTCCGCCATCCCTCTCCGTACTATGCTTTTGCGCAGATTATAGACTATCTCTATCCCGACACCCCGGTAGTGCCAGCTGGAGTAGATGCCTCCAGCGTCATCGAGCCGGAAGTAACGCTGGACCCCACCGTGGCGGTGGGTCCGTTATGCCACATTCGCAGCGGCTCTCGGATCGGCAAAGGTACCCAGTTGATTTCGTCGGTGTTCATAGGACGTCACGTCACTATCGGCGAGAATTGCCTGCTCTATCCGGGGGTGTGCATTATGGATGACTCCATCATCGGGAATAACGTCATCATCCACGCCTCAACCGTCATCGGCTCGGACGGGTTCGGTTTTGCCGAATCCGCCCAGGGGCTGAAAAAAATCAAGCAAGTCGGCTGGGTGGAAATTGAAGATGACGTCGAAATCGGCTCCAACAGCTCCATCGACCGCGGCGCTTTGGGAGCAACCAAAATCGGCAAAGGCACCAAGATTGACAATCTGGTACAAATCGCCCACAACGTCGAGATAGGCAAGCATTGTATTTTAGTCGGACAGGTCGGCATTTCCGGTTCGACGAAGCTCGGCGACGGGGTCATTTTGGCGGGGCAGGTAGGGGTAGTGGGGCATATCGAAATCGGCGACGGTGTCCGGGTCGGGGCACAATCGGGCGTATCCAAGTCCATTCCGGCAGGGAAAACGTATTTTGGCTCACCGGCGCGGGAAATAATGCTTTCCAAACGGATAGAGGCTTCTTTGACCAAGCTGCCGGAACTGCTCAAACGGGTCAAAAAAATCGAAGACAAGCTCTCCGACTGATTCCGCCAAAGTATTTAGGACAGAATGGGTAGGGACGGTCTCGTAAGAGACCTGCCAAA
>CAZAZQ010000007.1:40971-155206 GCA_964489705.1 uncultured Ignavibacteriales bacterium | reverse complement strand
CACCCCAAACTCTCAGTACAATCGTAGGGAAGGTCTCGAAAGAGACCTGCCCTTGAGTTAGGAAATGGCAGGTCTGTACCAGACCACGGTTTACTAAAACAAAGTAAAGAAAAAGGCAAATCCGTTCCGAATCTTCCCTATTAAGAGATACGTTATTTCCTGCCGTAAGGTAATAAGACACCCATAGGGTGCCGCCATAGAAATTGTCGGGTACGTCTGGGATAGACGTGCTACCCTCTGTCTGTTCGTGGCTGACGGATTAGCTTGTAACTTTTGCTTGGTTTCCCTATATTCCTTGTCAGACCTTGGGAGTATAACGAATATATCATGGAACGCCGAGAATTTCTCAAAAAGACCGGTCAAGCTCTTGCCCTGGCGGCGGTGTCGGGAGGCGTGGGAGTTTTCTTTCACAATCGCCACAGCGAGCGTTATGTTCCCATCATCCAAAAGACAACCGACTTTACCGTGCCCGGCAACGCCTCCTTCCCTCAGGTAACGTTATCAAAACATGATGATCCCATCGCCGCCTTGCATGCCGCTCTTGACGCTATCGGCGGTATCAAGCGGTTCGTCCATCCCGGCGAACGGGTGACTATCAAACCCAACATCGGCTGGGACCGCACCCCCGAGCAAGCGGCAAACACCAACCCTATCCTGGTCGGGGAAATGGTGCGTTTGTGTTATCTTGCCGGGGCATCGGAAGTGACGGTTGCGGACGTGTCGTGCAACGACCCGCGGCGCTGTCTGCTTCGTTCCGGCATCAAAGAAGCGGCGGAAAAAGCGGGAGCCACTGTCGTTCTCCCCGCCGAGAGTGATTTCATTCAAACCGATTTACATGGCGAGTTGCTCACCACCTGGCCGGTCTTGAAGCCTTTTATCTACACCGATCGTTTAATCAATATGCCTATCGTCAAGGAGCACTCTCTTTCGGGATGTACGCTGGGGATGAAAAACTTTTACGGCATTCTCGGCGGACAGCGCTTTCGGCTCCACCAGAAAATAGACCAATCCATTGTCGAGCTGGCGTCGTTCTGCCGCCCGACCCTGACCGTCATCGACGCCACCCGGGTGCTTCTTCAAGGAGGACCCCAAGGAGGCTCGCTTGATTATGTAGCGATTACGAACACGGTCATCTGCGCCACCGACCAAGTGGCGGGGGATGCGCGGGCGGTAGAGTTTTTAGGACTGCGCGCCGAAGATATCGGACACATCGTCTTGGCTGAAAAAAGCGGCTTGGGGAAAACGGACTATCGCTCAGTAGGATATAAGGAAGTCTGACCGTGACCGTCAAAACCGTTCGCAACCTTCGGAGAATCTCGCAAACAGTCTTTTTCTTCGTATTTGTCTGGCTCATCATCAAAACCACTTTTGAGGTTTCCTTCAGCTCCGCCTCCCCATCGGAAATACTTCTTCCGTACCCCGTTTCCATAGCTTTGCAGTTCGACCCGCTGGTTGCTTTGATGACTCTGCTTGCCAACGGAACCTTGTACAAGGGGCTGCTCTGGTCATTGGTGATTCTTCTCCCGACGATTTTCCTGGGGCGTTTCTTTTGCGGTTGGGTCTGCCCGTTGGGCACTCTGAACCAGTGGCTCTCGGAAATCCCTTCCGAGCGCAAAAGCAGAAAAGGAGAACGTCGCATCGCTTCCAATCGCTACAAGCCGTACCAGCGGATAAAATACTACGTTTTTTTCTTTTTTCTCGGTGCCGCCGGGCTTGGCATGTTGCAAGTCGGTTTGCTCGCTCCTCTCCCTTTGTTGGCACGCTCGCTCGGCTTGGTGGTGCTGCCGACCATTCACACCGGCTTATTCGGTTTTGTCATGTGGATTCAATCATGGGGAATCGCACCGCTCGGCAACGCTGCTCAAGGAATATACGACACTATCGCTTCATTCGCCTTGCCCTTCCGGTTGAACCACTTTCACACCATTTACAGCATCGCTTTCCTCTTCCTCGTCATTTTGCTGCTCAACCGACTGTATACCCGCTTCTGGTGCCGGGCGATTTGTCCGCTGGGAGCGATGTTGGGGATTTTCTCCCGCTTCGCCCTGTTCGGACTGGAGAAGAACGAAACCGCCTGCGACCATTGCAACCTTTGTTTGCTCTCCTGCCAAGGTGCCGACAATCCCGATGTCGGTTCTCCGTGGCATCAAGCCGAGTGCCATCTCTGTTTGAACTGCCAAGCTGCCTGTCCGACGAATGCTCTCTCGTTCAAGTTCTTTCCCCGGCATAAAACAAGCCCTGCCAATCCACCCGCAACGGCAGGCATTGACGTGACCCGCCGTAAAGTTACCCTGTCAGTCGTGGGAGGGATGGCGCTGGTGCCGCTCATTCACACCAGTGACAGTTTCCGGGTGAATACGAACCCTTCCCTCATCCGTCCCCCCGGCGCGGCGGAGGAAGATGACTTTCTGGCGCGTTGCATCCGCTGCGGGCAATGTATGCGCGTCTGTCCCAATAACGCACTTCATCCCACCCTTTTCGAAGCCGGACTCGAAGGTGTTTGGACGCCGATTCTTATCCCCCGGATAGGGTATTGCGAGCCGTCGTGCACGCTGTGCGGGCAGGTCTGCCCGACTGGCGCCATTGCGGAGCTCACCTTGACCGAAAAAGTGGGTGATCGCGAAACACCGCCCAACCGGATTGGAACCGCTTTCATCAACCGCGGTCGCTGCCTGCCGTGGGCAATGGCGACACCCTGCATCGTGTGCGAAGAATGGTGCCCCACCTCTCCCAAGGCAATATACCTCAAAGAAGAAACCGTTCTTTCCCGTGAAGGGAAAGAAATCGTTCTCAAACGCCCGTACGTTGACCCTCATCTGTGCACCGGCTGCGGTGCCTGCGAATTTGCCTGCCCGGTCAACGACAAGGCGGCAATATATGTCACCTCCGTCGGGGAGTCGCGCTCGGTGGAAAATCAAATTTTGCTAAAACGAGAACAAAGAAACCGCTCCGGCATAACAGAAGGAAAAACCGGATGAAGACAAGAACTGCCGTCTCAATGTTTTTACTTATGCTGCTTGTTCTGTTTGCTTGCAGCAGCCGGAAACACTCTCCTTCCTCCCTCTCACCGGAACATTTCCTGCGGGAGGCATTCCCAGAAATCAACGCCACTCGGTCAAGCGACGTCCGCATTTTCCGTGGGGATTCTCTCTGGGAGTACCTTGACGGCGGAGCGGATATATATTACACCTACGGGTTCAAAGTAGCGGCAACCGCCGATTACGCTATCGATTCTCAAGAGATCACGGTTGACATTTTCCAATTCGACAATCCCAGCCATGCCTATGGCTTGTACCAACACTTTCGCCCCCCGAAAGCACAACCGATGGCGCTCGGCATTGAAGGAACGCTCTCCAACGCTCAATTGATGTTCGTCAAGGGAACGTACTTCGTCTCCATTACCGGCTTTGCTTCCGACCTGTCGCTTGACAGCACTCTGACAAAGTTGGGAAAAACTCTTGAGCCGCTTCTTCCCGGCAGCACGAAGCCTCCAACGAAGTAGGTATTATTTTTGCAGGTAGTTGAAAAGAGCGTGAGGATTCTCTGTTATGAAGAAGACGTAACGGCGCGGGAAGGTTCCCTATCCAACTCATCCCGGATGGCTTTCGCTAAGGTTTCCCGGGTGTAGGGCTTTTTGACGTATTTGCCGGCACCCAGCTTCTGCATTTCTTTCACCCGTTCGGTAGGAGAAAAGCCGCTGACCACCACCGCCTTTTGGTGCGGGTAGAGTTTGAGCATCTCTCGGTAGGTATCCAATCCGTCGAAATCCGGCTCCATAATCATATCAAGCACCACGATATCCACCCGGTGTTTGGAGAGGAAAGCAACCGCTTCCCGCCCGCCGGCGGCAGTGTGCACTTCATAACCTAAACTGGAAAGGAGCAAAGCGCCGATCTCGCGGACTTCCTTCACATCGTCGACAATCAGGATACTTTCATCCCCGGCATAACTCTCTTCCTTTTTGACCGCCCGATGGGCGGATTCCCCGGTCGCCGGGAAATAGAGCAAAAATTCCGTTCCTTCGCCTATCTCGGAGAAAATGTCGTAATAGCCGTTATGGTCTTTGAGAATGCCGTAGACGACCGACAAACCCAAGCCGCTGCCGCTTCGTCCCATTTTCTTTTTCGAGTAGTACGGCTCGAAAATTTTGTCGACATCATGCGGCGCAATGCCCATCCCGCTGTCGCGGACTTTGAGAATCACATACTCCCCGGGGGTGATATTCGTATACCCGCCAAGGAGTTTATCGAGCCGACGGCGTGTGGTTTCGATAACCAGCTTCCCTTTTTCCGGCATGGCATCATAGGCGTTGATGATAAGATTCATTATCACCTTGGTCAAATGCGGCGCCGAACCGGTGATGTTGCCGAGGTTCTCGTCCAGCTTGGTTTCAATGGCGATTTCCGGTGAACGGGCTTTGAGTTCGAGGAAACTGGGGGAATTGAGGTACTCACGGATAAGGTCATTGAGGTTGAGCGCCGTCATCTCATAGCGCCCCCGCCGCGCCAGGGTGAGTAAATCTTGGATGACGTTTGCCGCCTGCTGCGCCGCCTTGCCTATCATCTCGATTTCCCGGCGCACGGGGCTGTCGGCGGGAAGTTCTTCCAGAACAAGCTCAGGATAGGCGACGACCGGTCCGAGGATGTTGTTCAAATCATGCGCCACCCCGCCTGCCAAGACCGCCACCGATTCCATGCGACGCGCTCTATCAAGCTCCAGTTGGAGTTCCTGTTGTCGGCGGATAGCCTGCTTGCGCTCGGTAATATCCCGGACAATTGCCAGTAACGAGGTCTGCCCTCCCGGCAGATCCACCCGTTTCAGGCTGACCTCAGCATCAAACGGTGTCCCGTCATACCGGCAGTGGAGCCATTCGAAAAACAACGGCTCTCCCGCAAAGGCGCGATTGATTTTCTCCAGCGCCTTCTCTCGTGACGAGCGGCCGTCCGGCTGCTTCTCCGGAGAAAACCGATACGGCGGCTGTCCGATGATTTGCTCCCGGGTACAGCCGAACATGCTTAAGGTCTTTTTGTTGCAATCGATAAATTTGTCTTGCTCCATCAAAAAGATGGCATCGTTGGCAGCGTCGAAAAGCGTCCGGTACTTGGCTTCGCTTTCCCGCAGAGCCGCTTCGGTTTTTTTCTGCTCGGTAACGTCGCGAATCACACTGACAATGCACGACAATCGTTCTTCTTTGCGAATCGGCGCCCACGAATGGGAAACCCATCGGATATCTCTTGCTTTCGTTCTGACGCGATATTCCAAGTTGGAACCGGTAGCACCTTCCAAAGCGCGGTAGTGCATCTTCTTGACCCGCTCCAGGTCTTCCGGATGGATAATCCATGGCTGCTTGCCCACCAACTCGCTGGGATCGTATCCGAGCACCTCTTTGAAGCGCGGGCTGACATAACTGATGATGCCGTCGGGCTGAGTCATCATGATAAGATCGTTGCTGTTTTCCACGATGGTGCGATATCGCTCTTCACTCTCACGGAGAGCTGCCCGGATTTCCCGCTGGTTCCCGACGTCACGAAAAACTACTGCGACCCCCTGAGTATCACCGTCGTCATCGACTATCGGCGCCAGACTATCCTCAATGGGGATTTTTCGCTGTTCTCTGTTGAGCAGAAGGATGTCGCCCTGTAAGCGAACGATTTCTCCACCCTGAAGGACCTGGTGAATGGGAATTTTCTCCCGCGCTCCGGTCTTCTCGTTGACAACCACAAACACCGACTCGAGCGGTTTTCCCTGTGCCTCGCGATGATGCCAACCGGTCAACTTCTCCGCAACCGGGTTCATAAAAACGACCCGTCCTTGTTTGTCGGTGGCGATGACCGCATCACCAAGGCTCCGGAGGATAGTCGTCAACCAGCGCTTGCTTTCACGCAACTGCTTCTCAAGGGTATGGCGATAGAGCTCCGACTCGATTGCCATGCGAAGCTCTCCCTCATTACAGGGGAGTTTGAGATAGCCGTAACGGGGAATATTTTTTGCTTCCGGTAAAAATTCCGCTCCCTTTTCGTCGACAAGCAGCAGGATGGGAATCTCACCGTGGGGCATGCTCTGTTCCACCTTGGCAAAGACTCGTCCGCCTTGTTCACCACGGATTTCGAGCAACACCACCTCCGGTGCTTTCTCGGAAATAGCGGCGGAGACGTTTTCATCAAGTGGAATTTCCGCTACGATAACATACCCCAACGTCTTCAGCAGGTTGGAGACAGTATCGGAAGCCAAATCCCCGCTTTTTGCGAACAGAATTCTCTCTTCAGCCATAACTTACCTTATGACTTATTATTTCGGTTGAAGTTGAACAATCCTAAAGTCGCCAGAAAAGAGTTACTCGGCGGGAAGAGCCGGATAGATATTGTCTATTTTTCCAAACAAGGATCCATATTCTCCGAGTTCGCTCCGGATTCTCAAAGTTAACAAAGAAGAGGGCAGCAAGAAAAAAGGATATTGAGGCGTCCCAGGGGCGTCCTAACTCGTTGAAAGGCACTACCTTTCTTTGAAACCAAGCCCCTCGCGCGCCGCCGGCAGCAAATCACGTCTATGGATGATATGGAAGATGATGGCTAAAATAATGTAAATAATGGTAACCTCTATCCGGATTTCTGCTATAATAAGCTGACTGGCAAAGAGGACAAACAAAAGTATCCCATCAGTCCGACTCAGCTTGAGATTGACCAGCACCGCCACCGCAAACAACGACTGGGCGGCCGTGAGTATTATTTCATGAACTTGGCGATCATCAATCAAAAACGGCTTGATGGCTCCTCCGGAAATGGCATAAACAATCGGAATCGTTCCGATAAGCAGTGTCCATTGGTTGACCTTCGAGGAAATAAGTGCTTTCAATGCCGCCCCGGCGGAGCCCCGCATCGCCCACGTCGCCGCCACAATAAACTCCGGTGACTCCGACGCAATTGGCGCCAGCCATTGCACCAGCAAAAATTCATCGATGCCGAATTTCACCCCCATCCCAATCAGCGAATCGGCAAACGGCTCTGCCACAAAGAAGATGACCAAACCGGAAAAGAGAAACATAATAACCGTGGCGGCTCTTCGCCAGAGGGTTGGCATATTGGCAATGATTTTGGTCGGTCCGACCAGCTCCGGTTCCTCGGCTTCCATTTGCGTCAGCCGCCTTGTATACAACACAAATAACGAAACCAAAATGATGGAATCAATGATGGTGAGGCTCCCCTTGAGGGGAATAATAAATGAGTAGAGCGTCGCCATCGCCAAGTAGAAGATTTCCACTCGCTGGGATTTATCGAGGATAATTTCTTTCTTTTTCTTCGCCAAGATATAGAGGAGCAAAACGACCGGCCATCCCAGTCCGACCAGCAAACGATTCGAACCGGTCATATTGGCAATGGCATAATGAGCTTGCACCGGATCATGCGCCGCCCGCCACGTAAAGACAAAGTCCACCGCATACTCCGGCAGAACCGCGACCAGTGCCAAGATCGCAACCGCCAATGACTCGGATATATCTATCTCAGCGGCTTCCGCCGCCCACGAGAGAATAAACGCCGCTCCAAAGACTGCCATCCCGAACACCAATGCGCCTACAAAAGGGGTCAGATGGATTGATTTCATCCCCACTATCAATCCCGGGAGGCTGACCAAGAAAGCAATAGCAAGGACAAAATAAAGGTAGGGATCGATATCGTACTTTTCGGTTGGGGAGCTCATGTCATTCTCTCGAAGCTAAATAACGTTTCTCTTCTTCGTCACTTTTCCCGCTTCACACGGCACGCGGTGTTATCAATGGGGTAGAGTACGGTGATAGTCTTTAAATATCAAACATTTTCTGGGGGAATTCGAGTGAGCAAAGAACTTTTCAATGGGAAAAGTGCGTTTCAGCCGCGGATTATCATGTTGACAATATCCTTGCGCAACAACACCCCGACAAGATTGTCGTTAGAAGTCACGAAAACTCTTCTAACATCCTTAAAAATCATCATTGCCGCCACTTCGACAATTCTGGTCTCCGGAGTGGTAACTTCGTATTGCTCACGGTAAAGCTGCGAAACCTTTATCTTGTCTTCCCGTTTCAGCAACTCTTCGAACGGCTCGACGTCCAAGGAATAATTGAGATTGGATATCAATGATTGATAATCCGGCAGCGCCGCCTTGATGAGGTCACGATCGCTGATAATGCCCAGCAGCTTGTTGTTCTTATCCACGACCGCCAGTGCCGAAAGGCGGTTGCGAAACATCTTGTTGGCAACTTCCTTGAGGGTGTCATCGGGGGTCACGGTCGCCACATCATGGCGCATCACATCCTTGACCATGAGCTCCTTGTCCACGGTGACGTTGGCGTCGGAAATCAACTTGATGACATCTCGCTCGTTCGTTATTGCCAGTAGTTTTTCTAACGTTCCTTCCATCCGGGCAAACGCCGCCAAACCGGAGAGCGTTTGCAAGTAGAGTTTGGCGATGGTCGAGGGCGTCAGCAACAGGCAGACCATATGCACCGGAATGCCGTCGGGAGTCTTGTCTTCCAACCCTTGCTTGGAAATGCCGATGAGAATATACATTTCCTTGACGGCATCGGTACGGGCATGGGGAAACGCAAAGCCTCGCCCGTAGGAGGTGTCTTCTATCTCTTCCCGTTCCCAAATGCACTTGATGACTTCGTCGTAGTCAAAAGAAACCCCTTCCCGCTTAATCATTTCCAATAATTCTTTCACCGCTTCAATCTTGGTGCGCGCTTTCAAATCGATATTGATGCGGCGTTCCATTAAAAGATTAGCAAGTTTCACTGGCTACCTCTCGTTTTTCCTGTCTTGTCTCATACGACGGGCGACGCTGTATTCTGTCCGGCGACGCCACTCCGCCCGAGACAAGGAATTTCACTCCCTCTTCTACCGTCATGTCCACCGGCACGATTTCCTCCGCCGGTACCATAACCACTACTCCCGAAACAGGGGTCGGAGTCGACGGCACAAAAACAATGACATAATCTCTCATTTTCCCGTTCACGTCAAGCTTGATTCGCTTGGCGATAAAACTTAACGCATACGATCCGCGCCGGGGGTATTCCACCAAAGCGACTTCTTTGAACGACCGGGTCGAAGGCATCGTGACCGCTTCCAGCAACTGCTTGGCGGCGGAGTAAATCGGACGAATAATCGGCATCCGGACGAGTAAACGATCTCCCATGTTGTACACCCGAGCCCCGATAATATTCCGAGTGAGAACACCGGCGAGGATAATAATGAGAATGGTCGTAAACACCCCCAACCCGGGGATGTAATACCCCAACAGCCGGTGAATAAACGGCTGCAGAATACCGTCAATCGCCTCAAATAAAAATTTCAGGACAATATATGTCAAAATGAGGGGAACAACAACCAGAACGCCGGAAAGAAAATACCGTTTTATGACAGCCACGACATTACTTGCGCTCGACATACCCTACAACCCTACACCACACGCCTCTTTGAGCAATGAATATTTTAAGATAGTACCCGCCCGTATTCCGTGTAAATCAAATTTTTTCAGCCCTCGCCTTAGCGCGGGATAATTCCCAACACCGACGACATTTGCGAGGCGAAGCTCAAAATCGGTTCCGGGTATAACCCGAAGAGGAAAACGCCGACCAAGCCTATGACCAGAACCGACAGAGCCGGTGCCGAAAATTGTATCCTATATGGAGAAGGGTCGGCTGAAAAGTACATTTGCTTTATCACGTTCGCATAATAGTACAACGAGAAAACGGCGGTCAGCAAACCGACACCGACCAACCAGTAGACCCATCCGTAACCGGGATTCCCCGCCGCCAGCTTAATCGCCGAGGCAAAGATGTAGTATTTCCCGAAAAACCCAGCCAAGGGAGGAATCCCCGCCAAGGAAAGCAGAAAAATGGTCAACGAAATCGACAAGAATGGCGAAGACTTCGACAAACCGACATAGCTGTCTATCTGACACGAGCCGCTCTTGTCCTCAAAAATCGCCACCGCACCGAAAGCGCCCATGTTGGCGAACAAGTAGACGAAAAGGTAGAACCCGACCGACGCAATGCCCAACTCGTTCATGGCAATGATACCGATCATGATGTAACCGGCATGGGCAATCGAGGAATATGCCAGCATCCGTTTGATGTTGGTCTGTCGAATCGCCAGCACATTTCCTATCACCAGGGCAAAGATAGCCACTACCCCGGCTAACTTCCCCCAATCGTTGGGCGCCATCTCCGGTCCGTAAAAGGCGGACAAACCGTTGAGAAAGATTTTGGCAAAGGCAACCACTCCGGCACCCTTCGAACCGACCGAGAGAAACGCCGCAATCGGGGTGGGAGAGCCTTCGTAGACATCGGGCGCCCACTGGTGAAACGGCGGCAACGCCAACTTAAATCCCACTCCGGCAAGCAACAAAACGACCGCTAAAGTGAGTATCAACCCGATATTTTTGAAGGTCAAATGCGTAATGGCAAGGTTCATTTTCATCTGCAACAGGTCGGTTGTTCCCGACAACCCGTACAAGAACGAAATACCGTAAAGCAGTATAGCGGAAGAAAACGCTCCGACGATGAAATACTTGATACCGGCTTCCACCGACAACTTGTCATCCTTGAAAAACGCCGCCAGAACGAACAGGGGAATGGTCGTCAACTCCAACCCGACGTACAACGACAAGAGCTCGTTCGAGGAAGACAAAAACATCATCCCGACGGTGGAAAAGAGTATCAGCCCGAAATACTCCCCGCGATGGTTGGCGATTTTCTGGCGGATAATTCCAAACGAGCTAGCAATCGCCATGAACGCCGCCCCGAGGAAGATAATCTTGAAAAACAGCGACAACGGGTCGTTGAAGAACATCGAGGTAAACCCTCTCCCGTAACCGGTTGTGCTCAAGATGAAGCCGGTAATCAGCAAGCCGAGCAGAGCGAGGTAGCCGACCGCTTTCTCGGTTTTCCGCTTCGTCAACAAATCGAAGGTGATAATTCCCAGCGCCCAGAGAAAGAGAAAAATCTCCGGGAGCATCATCCGTAAGTTGTATTCAGGCAATTGCCAGTCCATTTTCCGTTACCGCGCCATCAGGTTAACAAGGTTTTCCAACGTCGCTGTCATCAACATCGCCAGAGGCTTGGGATAGACCCCGATAAAAATGGTCAACGCCGCCAGGGGTGCGACGGAAATAATTTCGCGGAGGTTTATTTCGGTCAGCCCGCCCCACCGCGCCATGTCAAACTCGCCCAGGAATACCCGCTGCACCATGCGAAGCATGTAGGTGGCACCCAGCACCACCCCGAGAACGGAAATTCCAACCAACACTTTATTCAAAGCGCCAAACGAACCGACGAAGACCATAAACTCCGAGACGAATCCGGACATGCCCGGCAAACCCAACGCCGCCATCGAGAAGAGCACCATAATTCCCGTATAGACGGGCAGTTTCGCTCCCAAACCGCCGAAGGCGGCAATCTCGCGGGTGTGAGCTCGATCGTAGAGGACACCGACCAAAAGGAAGAGGGCGCCGGTAATCAAACCGTGCGACACCATCTGGAACATCACGCCGGTAATAGCCGTCACCGACGAAAAGGCTCCCAGCGCCATCATGCAAAAGCCCATGTGCGACACCGACGAATACGCCACCAGTTTTTTCAAGTCCTTCTGCGCCATCGAGACCAAGGCGCCGTAAATGATGGCGATGACTCCCAACAGAGCGATCCAGAAGGACAAGGTGCGCAGGGCTTCGGGGAACATTGGCCAACTGATGCGCAGCATGGCGTATGTTCCCATCTTCAAAAGCACCCCGGCAAGAATAACCGAGACCGCCGTCGGCGCTTCCACGTGTGCATCGGGCAACCACGTGTGGAAGGGCCAGACCGGAACTTTAATCGCAAAGGCGATAAAGAAGAAGGAGAAACAGACCATCTGCAATGTGTGTGACATGGTCGGGCCGAATTCAATCAACGTCATCATGTTCAAGGTATGCGGTTCGGACGTGAAGTAGAGAATCAGAATCGCCACCAACATGAAGAGGGAGCCGAACAGCGTATACAAGAAGAACTTAATCGCCGCATATTCTTTGCGGGGACCGCCCCAGATGCCGATGAGGAAATACATCGGAACGAGCATGATTTCCCAGAAGACATAAAAGAGGAAGAAATCAAGCGCCACAAAAACGCCCATCATACCGGCTTCCAACAAGAGGAAAAAGGCAAAATACTCTTTCACCCGCTTTTCGATGTTGAACGACGCCAACAGCGACAACGTCGTCAACAAGCCGGTCAAGAAGAGCATGGGAACCGAAATGCCGTCCACACCCAGATAATACTGGATATTGAGGGAGGGGATCCAACTATACGGTCCTTCCACATACGCCAACGATGACGAGGCGGAGTGATTGAAGAAGTAATCCCAGGTAATCCAAAACGACATCAACATCGGGAAGAGACTTACCACGAGGGAGGTCCACCGAATCGCTTTGAAATTATCCTTGGGAAGCAGCATCACCGCCACCATTCCGATTAACGGAACATATATCAACGAACTCAAAACGGGGAAATCCATATTAAGATCTATCCTCCAAACTCATAACCTGTTCTCTTGTTTCGCATCGTGCGGTTCTTTCGCTCGGCTCCCGTACACCCGGGAAACCAACCCCAGCAAAAGAACCCCACCGACAAATATGATAGTCATTCTTGGCCAACTGTACTCAGGCGACGCCAGCTCGATTTTGAACACCCCGAATAAAACCACAAACGCCGCTATAAAAAGAGTGTAAAATTGAACTTTTCCGTTCTGGATAAACCGCAGCAGGTTGCCGAACTGCTTGACCAGCCACGCCGCGCCGTTGACGGCTCCGTCAATAATCCACTTGTCGAACCACTGCTTCAGATTCGACCATTGAATCGTCAACCACCCCACTCCGTTGACGATACCGTCGATAAGACGGGCGTCAAACGACCACATGAAGCGGGCAAACGCCAAGACCGGCTTGAGCACCACCGCATCGTAGATTTCATCGAAATAATACTTATTGAACAGCAGGGTATACAAAGGGCGGAAAGTCTGTCCGATTTTTTCGGCGGAAATCGATTTTTTGTAATACATCAAGTATGCCAGCCCGATCCCCGACAGCGCCACAATCGTCGACACAATCATCAACACCCACGACGCAGAATGCTCCGGCGCTTCCCCTTGGTAGAGGAACCAGGTGTAGCCGTGATGGATCCACGGCAGTCCGACCCACCCGGCGAAAATCGAGAGAAACGCCAACACCATCAGCGGTACCGTCATCACCTTCGGCGATTCATGAGCGTGATCGAAGCGATGTTGGTCACGCGGCTCACCGAAGAAAGTGATGAAACACAGGCGGAACATGTAGAACGCCGTCATAAAAGCAATCAGCAAGGTCAAGAACATAAAGACAGGATGATGCGCCGTGGCGGCAACAATTTCATCCTTCGACCAGAAGCCGGAAAGCGGGAAAATGCCGGAGATGGACAGAGAGGCGATAATAAAGGTGATGGTCGTTATTTTCATTTTCTGCGAGAGCCCGCCCATTTCCCGAATGTCGTTGGTATGGACGGCATGAATGACGGAACCGGCACCCAAGAAAAGTAACCCTTTGAAGAAAGCGTGGGTCATGAGGTGGAAGGTTCCCGCCATATATCCGACCGAATGGTGGTGATGAGCGGTATCGTACCCGTACAAGCCGAGCGCCATAATCATATACCCCAACTGACTGATGGTGGAGTAGGCTAGCACCCGCTTGATATCGACCTGCACCAACCCGATCGACGCCGCCATGAACGAGGTGACTACCCCGATAACGGCGACCACCATCGAGGCATCCGCCGAAGCGATGAAAATGTTCATCGAGCGCGCCACTAAGTAAACCCCGGCGGCGACCATCGTGGCGGCGTGAATCAAAGCCGACACCGGCGTGGGACCTTCCATCGCATCCGGCAGCCAGACGTGCAAAGGGAATTGAGCCGATTTTCCCACCGCCCCGGCAAAGACGAAAATCGCCATCGCCGTCACAATCCCGGCGGGAATCACCCCTGACGCCACTTTCTCAAAGACGCCGTGATAATTGAAGGTACCGACGTAGACACCGATCATGAACAAGCCAAGCAAGAACCCCAAATCGCCTATCCGGGTAGTGATAAACGCTTTCTTACAGGCGTTTGCCGCCGAATCCTTCTCGAACCAGAAGCCGATTAAGAGGTAACTGGTCAGCCCCACCAGCTCCCAGAAGATGAATATCATAAAGAAATTGTTGGCGACCACCAGCCCTAACATGGAGAACAAGAAGAGGGACAGGTACGAGAAGAATCGGCTGAAACGCGGATCGCCGTGCATGTAGCCGATGGAATAAATCTCCACGCAGGCGCCGACGGTCGTTACCACCATCAGCATAATCGCCGCCAGCGAATCTATCAGAATCCCGATTTCCAAGTGGAAATTGGGAAGGTTGACAAAGGTGTAAAACGCTTCGTACGGCGCTCCATGACGGGCAATCGTCTCAAACAATACGACGACCGACATCACCCACGACACCAAAATCATGGCAATGGAGAACAAGGAAGAGAGCTTCTCTTTCCAGCGCAGGAAAAAGACGATCATCACAAACGAGAAGAGCGGAAACAGCGGTATGAGAAAAGCATACTTCGTCATGAGCGTCCTACCATTTCATAATATTGATACGGTCCATATTTATCCCTCGCCAGTTGCGATAAATCAGCAGCACAATCGCCAAACCGACCGTCGCTTCGGCGGCGGCAATGACAATAATGAAGACGGCGAAAATCTGCCCGGCGAGGCCGTCCGAGACAATAAACTTATTGAACGTCACAAAATTTATATTGGCGGCGTTGAACATCAGCTCCAGTGACATCAAAATACCGATCGCATTCCGGCGCGTAATCACTCCATACAACCCGATTGAGAACAACACCGCCGCCAGAGCCAGATAGTAAAACATTACGACCGCTCCTTTCGCGCCAAGACAATCGCACCGATTAAGGCTGCCAACAACAATACCGACACCACTTCAAACGGCAACATAAAGTCCGTCATCAGAAACCGTCCGATGTGCAAAGTATTATCCGCGGGAGGACCTTCCGCCGCCATCCGCCAGACATGAGTATTGCTGATGAGCAACACCGCCGTAAATCCGAACATCACCGCCACAAAGAAAGCGACCAACGCATTTTCGTTGGTCTGAACGATTTTTCTATCCGCCAAGTTGTGCGTCAACATAATGGCGAAAATCATCAAAACCGCCACTGCCCCGATATATATGAGCACCTGTGCCGCCGCCAAAAACTCGGCGCCTAACAAAACGAACAATCCCGCCACACTGAACAGGCAGAGAATAAGGAACAAGGCGCAGTGAAAAAGATTTTTCAAGCTCACTACCATAAAGGCAGAAACCAGCATCACAAACGACAATATCCAGAAAACGGGACCTACGGTTGCCTGTTCCATCGCTACGCCTCACCCTCCTTCTTCTCACCATCATGCTTTTCCGTCTTTGACTCTTCCGGTGCCTTTTTCGACTCACCGCCGGAAGGAGCTTCCGTTTCAGGAGCCTTTTTCTCCGGAGGTTTGTCCTTCGCGTCCTCCTTGGCGGCGGGAGATTCGGCGGCTTTGGCGGAAGGAGCTTTTTCCGTCGGTGTCTTTTTCACAGCCGATTTGTCTGCCGCAGCAGGCTTCGCCCCGGCTGGCTTGGCAGCCGCTGCCGACTTGGCTGCCGCCGGCTGTTTCTTTTTGCGGGTATCTTCGTACGGAACATCCAGCCCGACTTCCTGCAGCTTTTTGATATCCCAGATGAGGTCTTCTTTGTTCTCCGTGGAAAACTCGTACTTGGTTGCCAACTTGATGGCGGAGAAGTTGCAGGCTTCCTCGCACAAGCCGCAGAAACAACAGATGGTATGGTCAACGATAAACTGCTGGAGTTCCCGTTTTTTCGTTTCGGGGTTGCGCGGCGCCGTAATCTGTATCGCTCGGCAGGGGCAGGCTTTTTCACACAGGAGGCACGCCGTGCAATTGAGCTCGCCGGTTTCCTTGTCCGACAAAAGTACAACTATGCCGCGGGAACGCTCCGGCAACGTTCTCTTTTCTTCGGGATACTGGATGGTAATGGCGTGCGTCCCCAGATGCTTACCGGTAATGGTCAGCCCGCGAGCCAGTTCTTTCAAGTCTTTCAATACCTTCATAGTTCCGCCTATCCTACCAATACCACCCGAAATACTTGAACAATCCCGCCACAATGAGATTGGCGAACGTCACCGGCACCAAAAACTTCCACGCAAACTCCATCAACTGGTCGACCCGCAAGCGCGGGTAAGTCCAACGGAACAACATGAGCAACAAGACCATCAGCAAGGTCTTCCCCAAGAACCATACCCACGAAGGGATGAACGACCAGCCGTTCCACCCGCCCAAAAAGAGGGTGGTGGCAATTGCCGAGACGGTAAACATATTCACGAATTCCGCCAAGAAGAACATGGCGAATTTCATTCCAGAATACTCGATGTTATACCCGGCGACCAGTTCCTGCTCGGCTTCCGGAATGTCGAAGGGAGTACGGTTCACCTCCGCAGTGGCAGCGGTGATGTAGGTCAAAAAGGCAATCGGTCCGAACGGCACCCGGAAAATAAACCAGTTGAAGAGCAACCCGGACTGCGATTCGACGATGTCTACCATCGAAAGCGAGCCGACATAAATAATCACCGTCAAAATGGACGCGACCATGGGGACTTCATAGCTCACCACCTGCGCGGCGGAACGCATCCCGCCCAAGAGAGCATATTTATTGTTCGAACCCCACCCCGCCATAAGAAGAGAAATGACGGTGAAGGTGGTCACCGCCAGAATGTACAAAATGCCGATATTGAGGTCTGCCACGATAAGATTTTTTCCCCACGGCATGACAATATACGCCAGGAAAGCGGCAACAAAGCACACCACCGGCGCCCAGAAGAAAACCACCTTGTCGCGGGTCTTGACGCGGATGTCTTCTTTCTGCAAAAGCTTTATCGCATCCATAATGGTTTGGTACCAGCCGTGCCACCCGTGACGCATCGGACCGAATCGCTGCTGGACATGGGCGGCGATTTTCCGTTCCCACCAGACCAAATACAGCGCAATCACCGACAACACCCCAAAGACCAGTGCGCCGAGAATCGCGTACCGGATAGGGTCGACCCATGCCGAGGGCAAACCGAGAGAGTTCAGCTTTTCGCCAAGCCAATGAAAAATCGGATACAGTTCCAAAGTCGCTATCGTCCAAAAGGTCACCGATCCACCTCCGGCATAATAATATCAAGGGTGGCAAAGTTTGCGACAATATCAGCAATGAGCATATCCGCTCCGTACGCCGGGAAAACTTGAAGCTGATTATACGAGCCTCCCCGCAACTTCACCCGAAGCGGCTTTTTCGAACCGTCGGAGACAAGATATACTCCCATCTCACCCCGCGAGTTTTCAATGCGGGCGTACACTTCTCCTGCGGGCGGTTTGAAACCCGCTTTGATTTTCTTGTTCTTGACTTCCCCTTCCGGCAGTCCGTCAAGGGCTTGCTCAACAATCCGAATCGACTGCTTTATCTCATCCAAACGGAGCAAGTACCGGTCGTAACAGTCACCGTTGTAACGCACCGGAATTTGGAAGTCAAATTTGTCGTAAATACCGTACGGATCATTGCGACGGATGTCATACTTGACCCCCGAGGCACGCAACACCGGACCGGAAACACCGTAGGCAATCGCCAGATCCGCAGGGAGCACGGCTAACCCCTTCGTCCGTTTGAGCCAAATCGGGTTCTCGTTGAGCAAACCTTCATAATCCGAGAGCTTCTGTCCGATAATCTTGATGGCTTCACGGCACTGAGGGATAAACTCCTTGGGAATGTCGCGAGAAACGCCGCCGATACGAATATAATTGTAGGTCAAGCGCTGCCCGCAGGTCATTTCGAACAAGTCGACGATAAGCTCCCGCTCCCGCAAGCCATAAAGGAACGGCGTATAAGCACCGATGTCCATCGCCGTGACGCCGTAAAAAAGCAAGTGAGAGGCAATGCGGTTCAATTCCAACATAATGACCCGCAGATACTCGGCACGCTCGGGGACCTCGATTTCCGCCAGCCGCTCCACCGCCAAGGAGAAGACATAGTTGGTCGACATCGAGGTAACATATTCGAATCGGTCCATCAAGGGAATGCACTGGGCGTACGTGCGGTTTTCGCAAATCTTCTCGATGGCACGGTGGAGATACCCGATAACCGGCTCAATCTTGACGACTTTCTCTCCGTCCATCGTCAATATCAAGCGGCACACCCCGTGGGTCGAGGGGTGGTGCGGACCCATATTGACCAGAAACTCTTCGGTCTTCAACTCAGCCATGCTTACAACTCCGGCATCCGCTTGAAGTCGGGCGCATCCCAATCCTTGCGCATCGGGAATCCCTGATCCCAATCATCGGGCAATAAAAACCGCTTCAAGTTGCCGTGATTGAGAACGTTAATTCCGAACAACTCCCACATTTCCCGCTCGTACCAGTTGGCGGCGGGCCAAATTTTCTGTACCGACTCGATTTCAGCGTTATCGCGCGGAAGGATGACTTTGAAATCCAAGCGGAGGTTCTTGGTCACGGAAGCGATATTGTAGACGACCTCAAAATGCTCGGTCGTATCCACCCCCGCTAAATTGCACAGGTAATCGAACTTCAGGTTTTCGTCGTCGCGTAACGCCTGCGCCACTTCCAACAACCGGTCGGCTTCGACCTGGAACATCGGATCGTACCGCCCGGTATCCAACGGCTTCATCCGGTCGCCGAAATGCTCCGCCACGTATGCTTTCAGTTCATCCTTCGTCACGCTACTTTTCCTGCCAATCGGTCAGCTTTTGCTTCTTTATTTTCTCTTGAAGGTGAATACACCCTTCCAATAACGACTCGGGACGAGGGGGACAACCGGGAATGTAAATATCCACCGGCACGATATGGTCAATCCCCTTCTCCACCGAATAGCTGTCATAGTAAAAAGGACCGCCGTTAATAGTGCACCCGCCCATCGCGATGACATAACGGGGCTCCGCCATCTGGTCATACAGACGGCGCAAACGGGGCGCCATTTTCTTGGTAATCGTACCCGCCGCAATAATCAAATCCGCCTGACGGGGGGTGGGACGGAAAATCATTCCCAAGCGGTCGAAATCAAACCGGGAAGCGCCGGTACACATCAGTTCGATAGCGCAACACGCCGTTCCGAATAACAGATACCACAGCGACTTGGCTTGAGCTTGGTGCAACACCGTCTCCAAACTCGTCACAATCAAGCCGCCCCCGGGGATTTTCTCCGCATACACCGGAACTTTCTTTATAAGACCCACTTCAACGCTCCTTTACGCCAGGCGTAAAACAAACCGAAAAAGAGGATGAGGATGAAAATCACCATTTCTACCAAGGCAAACAACCCCAGCTTCCCAAAAGCGACCGCCCACGGGAATAAGAAAATCGCCTCGACGTCGAAAATGACAAAAATCAAGGCGAAAATATAAAACCGATTGTTAAACTGAATCCACGAACTGCCTACCGGCAATTCGGCGCATTCGTAGTTGATATCCTTTTCGGGATAGGGGTGGTGAGGACGAATCAATCGAGCGATAAAAAAAGTAATCAGGACGATTCCGGCACCGGCAACAATGAACATCAAAACAGCCAAATACTGAGACATAGTTCCTACCTATCATCCTCGTTACGTCACATTACGCAATACGTGACCGTTTTCACAAATTTTGAAGGCTCAAGAAACATCCACGAACAATTTTGTCAAGCACTTTTTGGTTAACTATTTACGTTATTTTTCACTGGCACCCTTTTTCTCCTCTTTTCCGCTATTTCCAACCGGTGCGTTCCGGTCCGTCAGGAGGAAAAAAATATGAGGGGAAGTTTGGTGATTGAGTGGAGAGGACCCGCACCAAATAGC
Organism: uncultured Ignavibacteriales bacterium; assembly: GCA_964489705.1. GTDB lineage: Bacteria > Zixibacteria > MSB-5A5 > GN15 > FEB-12 > CAZAZQ01. The sequence continues at coordinate 135,256 of CAZAZQ010000007.1, read as the reverse complement.
TCTCAGGAAAGGGAAAAAAAGCGGAACAAATGATACAAGAAAAGCACGGAAATGCCGGTAGTGACGAGGATGCGGAGAGCTCGGTATATCGGACGGTCGGCAAAGGGGATGATGGGATTTCCCTTTTTCACCCGGAGGAAAAGGCGGAAGTAGTTCACCAACGACCAGCCGCTCAACCCTACCACGATAGGGGTGAGGAGGGTAATCCCGAAGTCAAAACGAATAATAAAACTGCCCAACAGTACCGCGATTGCGGCGAAGGCATACTTGCCGGTCAGGTTGGAAGGGACAACGATTTTCTTACCGCGAAGCAACAGCAATCCTCCCCCCACAATAAGCAGATCTCGTCCCACAATCACCGCCGCCAGCCATACCGGCATCTCCCGCATCAGCACCAACAGTATCACCAGTCCCCCCGCCAACAACTTATCTGCCAGCGGATCGAGTATCAATCCGGTTTGGCTGACTTGATGAAACTTGCGAGCGACGTAGCCGTCCAAGCCGTCGGTTATTCCGGCAACAACCAAAAGCGCCAGACTTATCCCCGTCGCTTGCGGCGTATTTTGCCGGAGAAAATAGCCGATTACCGGCACCAGAAGAATCCGCAGCAGACTCAGAAGATTGGCTGCGTAAAAAAGCTCGGAGAATTTTACACTCACCTTAACGCACCGGCATATTCTACGCCTTGTCGGAAAAGGTCTGGAGCAAATCAATCCGACCAGGCGTTCCTTTTTATGTGACTTCCGCTAAAACTTTATTTGATATACCACCTGCACCCGCCAATCTTTACCCAGATTGTTTCCAACAATCGGCGCCATCCCTTTCCCGCCGGAATCACTCTCATAGTCAGTGGTTTCATAAGCAAGCAGAAGGAAATTCCCTTCATAAATTCTATAAACCAAGCCGCCGAGAGCCATGGTGTAGGCGGTCTTCTCGGCAACGCGATTGTCCACATCGACGTCAAAATAATCATAGCGGGCAAAAAGCGCTACTCTTCGATGAATGCCCCTCTTGAGATTTCCGAATACCGACCAGCCCCGGGTTTTCAAAGAAGCCCCGGTATAATCGACAAAGCTGCCCTTGGCGTTTCCTCGGGTCTCAAGAACCTGTGCCGTCAACGTCAATGCCGGATGTTCATAACTGAGCATGCCGATATTGGCGGTATAATCCGGCTGCACCGAAGTATTCCCTTCCCCGAAAAGCCCGAACAGGCTCAGTTGCAAACCGGGCACTACCCTCGGCAACGGGCGCCAGCTCAGGCGAAATACGCCAACCTTTTCGTAGTTTTTCTCCACCGCATGGTAACCGCCACCGTTGTACACGCCGATATGCCAACTGCCGTAGCGACCGGTGTAATGACTATTCCCCGTTTTCTGTTTGGCATCAGGAAGTTTCCCTCCGAAATACCCCCGAAGACTCACCCCGAAGTCGGCGGAGTTGAATATTCCCGCCCGCTCCACCGCCATTGTTCCTTGACAGCGGTATGGGTTAATATGTTCTTCGAAATCCAGCCACGGAACATGTCCCAGCCCGATCTCCGCTCTCATGTCGGTAAAGATACCGACATCCCCCGGATGTAATTCGGCATACAAGTACTTTTGACGAACCTGATAGTTTCCGTCACTTCTCTGATGAATATCAAGAGTCGTCCGCACCCGCAACCATGGACGGAGCTGTTTGACAACCGTAAAATAGCCGCGAGTCAACGTAAAAGTATTATAAGAAACGCTGCTGTCGGGCAGCGGTTTTTCTCCCGACGAATAGTCAAAATACGCCAAGCTGCCGAAGGTCAATCCTTGCAACGCCGAGTGAGTGCCGGTCTCGGAACGTGCTTCGGCAACGGTTTGGGGAAATGTCCCCATCGCCACGAGGAGCAGAGCACCTACGAGAAAACGTGCCTTTTTTTCCGCTTTCTTCAGGGCTGTGAGTTTGAACATCCGTCCTTCCTTCATTTATTTAAGGGTTACCGGTTCTCAAGGTAGGCAATGAGTAACAAACCATCCCCCCCAAGGCAAGCAGATATTTAGATTTTTTTGCACCCATATTTTCACTTTTGAATTGCTCTCTTTTTCATAAGATTAGAGGAAAAGGAAACACCGAAGCGGCAAAATTCAGGAGGTGAGATGAGCATAATAAAGAAAAAAATCCAAACCGAGCATGCCCCGGCGGCGGTTGGTCCGTATTCTCAAGCCGTTGATGTCACCGGCGGCAGCCGCATGATATTTTGCTCCGGGCAAATTCCGCTCGACCCGGCAACGAACGAAATCGTCGGTGAGACGATTCAAGAACAGACCCATCGCGTCATGAAAAACCTGGAAGCCGTTCTTGCGGAAGCCGGGGCAAGTATGAACAATATCGTCAAGACGACCATTTACCTGACTGACCTCAATGACTTTGCCGGTATGAACGAGGTATACGCAACCTTCTTTTCGGAGACCCCGCCGGCTCGGGCAACGGCAATTGTCGCACACCTTCCCAAAGGGGCACGCCTCGAGATCGATGCCTTAGCGGTGGTGTAAAATTCTCCTAAAAAAATGCCCGCTTCCGTCCGGAAGCGGGCAAAGGTGCTGTCATAATCTCAGGGGTACATATCAATCATCGTCATAGCCGACATATTGCTGTTGCCAGCCGGTTCGCTGGAACACCCGGACAACCGGGGTTTCCGGCGGGAGTTTGTTCGGATCGTTCAAGTCGGTGTCGTAAAGCCAATTCCGATACGGCGCCGTGTAGTAGGAACCATAGCTCCAGTTTCCCGTTGCCTGAGTCGAGTTCCACAAACAGACCGCCGAGCCGCGCCAGGTAAAGGTTTTGCCTGACCATTTTTCGAGGAAGCGGGGGAGGTTTTCGAAACCGCCGTTGTAGTGCCACGGCGTGGTCTCGACATTCCCCGTCAGGTAGGACACATTGACAGTGGTGTTACAGGCGACGCGATTGCTGACCGAGAGAGCGCTCTTGCTGTCGTCCCAGTTAGCCGAGAGGAAGTTCACCGCATCCGCCATAATCGCCGCCGGTTTCTTATTGACGGAGTTGAAATTCCCCAACGTGTAAACGGGGTTTTCACAGGCGATGGTCAAACCGCTCCCGAGTTCCTCCGCATTGCGGACCCGTAACGCGGGGAAATCAGAGGTATGATCCGAGTAGTATATTACACCGTTGGAAGGAGCATACCCTTCATCGTAGAGCTCCTCAACATCAAGTTCCATGCAGTCGACGTACTTGCCTTCCCGACCGTCGTAAAATTTATCGTCGTTGAATGAGATTATCCCTTTCGAAATCATATCCGCAGTTACATCCACCCATGCGCCTCCAATTTTCACAAAGGCTTGACGATCGATAAACTTAAGGGTCGCTTTCGATTCATACGAATCGGGATTGCCGGTTTCCCGCTCGATGACTTTATGGGGATCGCCGCTGGCCGTGCTTGATAACGGCAGGTTCAAGGGTCCTTGCCCGTGAGTCGAGTCTTGCACTCGCCCCTGCCACCACGCTACGGAACTGTCATACCAAAACGGCCGCATAGAATCCAGCCACCCGAAATCGCCTTTCATGTTATGGTAATTTCCGTTGGCGTCCTTGATAAGCACATCCCCCTGTGACACGGTTCCGGCGCCTTTCCGACCGTGATAGATATGACCCGAAGCCGTCACATAGCTGTCCATCCTTAAGCTGTTCCCAGACTGAATCCACATATTCCCGTTGGAGTGCACGCGCCCCAAGAGAGTCATCGAGGGACCGGGAGCAATCTCCAAATCATTTCCGTAAAAAACGGCAAACTGAAAAATCGGCACCAGCGCCGCTTCAAAGGTCTGGGTGAGTTGAACAGAAACGTTATCGATGGGGCTGGTAGCGGTAGAGGTGATGGTAAATGATTTTACCAAAGCGTGCAACCCCGCCAGATTCCCCGTCGTCAGCTCTTTCTGTACGGCCGCCCCGTTGTCAGTGGTCGTATACGTGACCAAGCACATATTGACCGTATCCGTCCCGGACGGCATTACTGTCGGTGGAACACCGGTCGAATCGTATTCCGTCTGCAAAGCGGCGGCGGCTTTTTCCAAGCCCGCTTCGGCAGCGTAAAAGGCGCGGACCTCCTGCAGCTCATTACCGGTAATGGTCACTTCATCATCGGAAGTCTGCAATGCCGCCAATCCGAGCAACGTCAACATCGCCACCATAATGAGAGCGATTAACGTCGCCATCCCGCGTTCGGAAGTTATGATATAGCGTTTTTTCATAATAGAGCTCCTATATGCCTACATTTCGTAAATAGACAGTGGTCGAAAAGTCTCTTTGCCGATAAAGGCTGTCTTCATCGGTCGGAGACTCGTTGTCCGCCAAGTCAGGGTCCGGCATTGCGGACCGTCCCGTCACCGAGATATTTACCGCCCGGACATCTGCAACCACCGAAGGGGTATCGATGACCATTCCGTTTTTCATCTCATAACGGAACTGCAAATCGCTGATGTTTTCTGCATAGACCTGCGGTGATTGCCCCGGCAATTGAATCATCAGGCAGGGAGTGGAAGGATTGGTTGTGGTATCCAAAAAGAACTTGACTTGCTCCATCGAAATAACCACGGCATCTTGAGTGTAGGGTTTGGAAAGTGAACTCGTATGCGAAATGGTTTGTGCGGCAACATCAACATGATTGATTTCGAACCACTCCCCTCCGCCGGAATCCGGCTCGAAGATATATACCCATTGGCTGTCGGAAAAACAGCTTAACCCCGAATCACAGTGAATGAGCGAGGCACTCGACGCCATATTCGCCGTCAGGCTCGTTTGGCAGGAGTCGGTGCGATACTGCACGATCAAGGTATCAGGATCGGTATTGTAGGCGATAATCGGCGCCACTCCCAACGGCAGATTGTACCCTGCCATCCGAATGTGTCGAGCCAACTCGTCAATGCTGGCGCGAGCGTTCTGCTGAATCGAGGTGATGTCGTCCTGAATGATGTAATTCTTATGCTGGGTCACGTACAGCTTGAAAATCGACGTTGTCACGACCCCCATTATCAACAAGGCGATCATCACTTCCAAAAAAGATGTCCCTTGCCTGCTTCGTATTTTTGTCAGTAGCTTTTTCATAATATCACCTACACCGAATCGGTTTTAATGAACGCTGTCATGGAATCCATTTTCGTCATTGCCCGGACGTCTTCCCACGTCACATTGATGTTTACCTTGCGAAGATGACCGCCAGCGGTACTCACCGTCCACGTTCGAACAAACCCGGCGGTGGTATCTTCCCCACTGGTCGGAATGGTGGTGTTTCTGAGCTGCTCCAACTTCTCCTGCATCAACTGGGTGGCTAAGGTCGTTTTGTTCGACCAATCGTTGCCATCCAACGCCACCATCGCCATATTGAGCAAGAGAAGTAACGAGATGCTCATGATGACCATTGCAATCATAACCTCAAGCAAGGTTAAACCGGACTGATTTGATATCACTTTATTCTTCATACCTGCTATCCTTTGTTTGCCGAATGTTGTGTAAATCTTGTGCCAGTTGGAGAGAGAAACTGAAACGTCCGCCGGGAACAATCGATAAGTTATTGGGAGCCAGCGGATAAAGAGCCCGAAACTATTCCGGCTCAGGGAAGGTGAACGCTCAAACTACAAAACGCCCGACAAAAAAACAGCGCCGAAAGTATCCACCTGCCAATAACATATTGGCTCTTCCCCATACCAGTATCGGGCAATCGTCCTGCCGTCCTTGCTCTTATCCGCCATGCTCCAACCGCCGGAAAGGCGTTATTTCGCTTGAACGAACCTCTGCCTCCGCTTATACTGTAGTCTCATAAATATGGGATTTGCATGACTGGAGTTATATCATGGTGAAAAAATATAAAATGTATCTGGGCGGCAAGTGGGTAAGCCGTAAGGAGAAAATTACGGTTATCTACCCGTACGACAACTCGGTGGTCGCTGAAGTTTCCGCAGCATCCAAAGAAGATTACACAAACGCCATTGATATCGCCGAAAAGACCTTCCCCCTTACCCGGGAACTCCCCGCCTATAAACGAGAGCAAACCTGCTTGGCGGTGGCATTAGGGCTGGAAAAACGGATTGACACGTTTGCCAGAACCATGGCGCTGGAATTGGGAAAAGCCTTGAAAGATTGCTACGGCGAAGTCCGTCGGGCAATCAGCGTCTTCCGAACCGCCGCCGAAGAAGCCAAGCGCATCGGGGGAGAACTTATCGACTTGGATTGGACTCCCGGAGCGGAAGAACGCCTCGGTATCGTGCGCCGCTTCCCCAAAGGAGTTATCGCCGGGATTTCACCGTTCAACTTCCCTCTCAATTTAGTAGCCCACAAAGTGGCGCCGGCAATTGCGTCCGGAAACACCATCGTGCTGAAACCGGCGTCGAAAACTCCGCTCAGCGCCCTTCTGCTGGCAGAGTTGATCGACAAAACCGACCATCCCAAGGGAGCGGTTTCCATCCTTCCCGGCTCGGCGGCAAATGCCGCGCCGCTGCTGAAAGACGAGCGGGTCAAGCTGATTACCTTTACCGGCTCTTCCGAAATTGGCTGGTGGATTAAAAGCCATTGCGGGCGCAAAGAAGTCGTGTTGGAGCTGGGCGGCAACGCCGGGGTGGCGGTGGCGGACGACGCCGATATCGATTTCGCCGCCGAGCGAATCCTGCTGGGAGCGTTTGCCGTGGCGGGGCAGTCGTGTATTTCCGTCCAGCGGATATATGTCCATGAAAATATCTACGACCGATTCGTCCGGCTTTTCAAGACCAAAATGAAGAAAATCAAAATCGGCGATCCCCTCGACCCGACCACTGATTTGGGCACGATGGTCGACCGGCAGGCGCTGGAAAACACCGTCAACCTTATTAAAGATGCGGTAAAAGGCGGTGCGAAAATCTTAGCCGGGGGAAAAGTCCGCGGGCAGACGTTGGAACCGACCTTGCTGGGCAACGTCAAACCCTCTATGGATGTATGTTCCAAAGAAGCCTTCGCCCCGTTAGCCGTGCTGTTTCCGTATAAGGACTTCAAGAAAGTGGTAGCGGAAATCAATAATTCTCACTACGGACTCCAAGCCGGTATCTTCACTCAACGAATCAAGGATATCTTCTATGCTTTCAAACATATCGAATGCGGCGGCGTGGTTATCAACGATGTTCCGACCTACCGAGCCGACCACCAACCGTACGGCGGGATGAAGCTCTCCGGAACGGGACGGGAAGGTATCCGGTATGCGATAGAAGACATGACGGATGTGAAGTTTTTGAGCATGAATTTGAAGTAAACAAATCGAAAAAGAATCGGGAACGACATTGACAAAAAAGATTCTCTCTTGTAGTATGCAATGACAATCATCGAGAACAAGTAAGAAAGATTCATGGAGGAAACCTTAGGATGAGAAAATTACTTATCGCTCTCATGTGCGGAGCATTAGTGGTCGGATGCGGCAAGAAAGCCGAAAAGGCTCAAACTCCGCCGAAAGAACAAGAAGCCGCCCCCGCTATCAAGGGAACGCAAATGACGCTTGACCACATCGACGGGCTTTATGCGTCCGATAGTCTCAAAACGGGAGAGCAAATCACTTTCTACATTCGTTTGACGAACAATACCGGTGAACCGATTGTCGCCTATTCGCATGGCTTTACCATCTACTCCCCCGACAGCGTTACGTGGGATACCGTCATCGGCATCAATCCGGGCGCCATTACGAAAGAAATGATAGACCAGGATATGTTCTTCACTCCGGTAAACGTCGACGGCTCCGGCGCCGATACCCTCGGCATCGGGAGCTATAACGTCAACGGCAGCGGCATCCCCAACGGCTTCAGCGAAGTTGCTTTTGCCGTCCAGATAGGAGCGCTCGATACCCAATTCCACGGAAAACACCTTTGCATCGATTCCACCTTCTACCCGCCCGGCGGAGAATGGCTCTGGTCGATGGCGCATCGCTCGGTTCATCCCGATTGGGACGGGGTTCATTGTTACGTGATAGTTAATCCGGAGAAACTGTCGAAAGCTTCCGGCGAAGAGAAATAAACACGCAAGGGGGTGGATATACTCTCGGGCAAAGCCGCCGGTCGGCTTTGCCCGTTTTCCGTTTATGCCGTCGAGAACATACTCCTTGCGCCACGGTGTATCATACGTTACTATTATCCCCATGAAATTAGGCATTATCGGAAAACCACAAGCCGGGAAAACGACGGTCTTCAACGCTGCCGCGGGCAGGCAGGAAACGGTCGGAGATTTCAGCCAAGTGGCGCACAAAGCGATTATCAAGGTTCCCGACCCGCGTCTCGACAGGCTGGCGGAGTTGGTCAAACCGCCCAAGGTGACTCATGCGGAAATCGAATTTCTCGATTCCCCCGGCTTTACCGGTAAGGGGAAAGAGGCGACCGACTTCTCCCTCAGTCCCGATTTGCGCCAAGCCGACGCTCTTATCGTCGTCATCGACGCTTTCTCGGACAAGGCTCAACCAGCTCGAGATATTCAAGATCTCATCGACGAGATGATTCTTGCCGATCAGGTGCTGATTGAAAACAACATCAGCAAGAAATCACGAAAAATCAAATTGACCGGTGACACCTCCGAAGTGCGGGAGCTGGAACTGCTCAAACATGCTTTGGAATTACTGGAACAGGAAAAACCTCTCATCGATCTCGACCTCTCAGAAGATGACCTCAAGCTGTTGCGCGGGTATATGTTCATCTCCCAGAAGCCGCTCTTGATTGTGCTCAACATCGCCGAAGACGACCTGGAGAAAAGCGAGGAGATTTTCAAAGAACATGAACAGATTATCACTCCCGCCAAACGGGAGTTGGCGATTCTCTGCGGTAAAATCGAAATGGAACTTATTTCCCTCGATCCGGAAGAGCGGCGAGCCTTTCTGGAAGAGCTGCATATTGCCACCCCCGCCGTAGACCTCGTGATTCAAAAATCATTCTGTTTGCTCGGCTTGATTTCGTTTTTCACTATCGGAGACAACGAGGTCCGCGCCTGGCCTATCAAACGCGGTACTGTGGCGCGCAAAGCGGCGGGAATGGTACACAGTGATATCGAACGCGGCTTTATTCGAGCGGAAACCGTCGCCTACGATGACTACGTCACCTATCAAACCCACGCCGCCTTGAAAGCAGCGGGAAAAATCCGATTGGAAGGGAAAGATTATGTCGTGCAGGACGGGGATGTCATACTCTTTCGTTTCAATGTCTAACTAGGAAAGATTTGTCGAACTCTTTGTCCGTCTTGCTTGTTCAAAAGATGATACCCAATGCCGATAGATAGATGGAGAAAGAAGTTTACTCACACTCTCAAACAACGGTGATAAAAACGTGGTGAATGTCATAGACGAAACGAAAAAAGACGAGAAGACCAAGGTTCAGATTCTTCCTATCCTTCCGCTGAAAGGGACGATTGTATTTCCCTACCTCGTCGTTCCTTTGATGATACAAGACATCGAGCAAACGCGGTTGGTTGACGACGCCCTCATGCGAGGTTCACGCATCGGTTTGTTTTTGCAAAAGGATCCGAAGCAAAACAATCCCACGCCGGACGACCTCTATCAAGTCGGCTGCTCGGGGAACATCCTGAAAATGCTGCGTTTCCCTGACGGGACGGTGCGGTTCTTGATTCAAGGGCTGGCACGCATCCGCATCAAACGCATCATTTCCGATGCCCCGGCGTTGATGGCGGAAGTGGAAGAGATTGAAGACATCGTCAAAGAAACCGTCAAGCTCGAAGCGCTGGAGCGTAACGTCCTCGAGCAGGTGAAAAAACTGGCGGAGCTGGCGCCGTATTTGACCGAAGAGTTTCATGTTTCCGCCATCAATCAAGACACCCCGTCGAAATTAGCCGACTTTGTCGCATCCAACATCAATATCTCCATCGAGCAAAAGCAGGAGCTGTTGGAAGAGCGGGACGTCCTCAAGCGCATGAACAAACTCTTCCTCGCCCTCAACAAAGAGGTTGAGGTGTTGCAACTGTCGCAAAAAATACAAGCCCAAGCCGCCAACGAGCTCGGCAAGTCCCAGCGCGACTACATCCTCCGCGAGCAAATGAAAGCCATCAAGCGGGAGCTGGGAGACGCCGACGAAACCTCGGAACTGGAAGAGTTCGAAAAGAAAATCGCCGAAGCAAAAATGCCCGAATACGCCGAGCAGGCGGCGCGTAAAGAACTAGACCGGCTGTCGCACATGAACCCCTCCTCGGCGGAGTACACCGTTTCACGGACATACCTGGATTGGCTGGTTTCTTTGCCGTGGAGTAAATCCACGACCGACAAGCTTGACCTGAAAAAGGCAAAAAAGATTCTCGATGAAGACCATTACGATTTGGAAAAAGTAAAAGATCGTATTTTGGAATACCTGGCGGTGCGCAAGCTCAAATCCGATATCAAGGGCCCTATTCTCTGCTTCGTCGGACCTCCCGGGGTAGGGAAAACGTCTTTGGGAAAATCCATCGCTCGTGCCATGGGTCGGGAATTCGCTCGGGTCTCGCTGGGCGGGATGCGGGATGAAGCTGAAATCCGCGGGCATCGCCGGACATACATTGGAGCCATGCCGGGGCGGGTGATTCAGTCCCTCAAACGTTGCGGCTCCAACAATCCGGTTATTATGCTGGATGAAATCGATAAGTTGGGCGCCGATTTCCGCGGCGATCCCTCGTCGGCGTTGTTGGAAGTGCTCGATCCGGAACAGAACGATTCCTTCTCCGACCATTACATGGAGATACCGTTTGACCTGTCGAAGGTGATGTTTATCACCACCGCCAACTGGCTCGAACCTATTCCGCCGGTTCTGCGCGACCGTATGGAGGTTATCCCAATTCCCGGCTACACCGATTTGGAAAAACTCGCCATCGCCAAGCGGCATCTCATTCCCAAACAACTTGAAAATCACGGCTTGTCAGAAAAGTATCTGGTCTTGCAAGACTCGGCTATCAAAGCCATCATCGACGGCTACACTCGAGAAGCCGGGCTGCGGAATCTGGAGCGGGAAATCGCCTCCATCGCCCGCAAAGCCGCTCGTCGAGTCGCTACCGGCAACAAGAAAAAGCTGGTTGTCGACGCCAAAGGAGTGGAAAAGCTGCTTGGTCCCAAAAAGTTTGTGCGGGAAGCTCTCAGCCGCGCGGGACAAGTCGGGGTTGTACCGGGGCTTGCCTACACCGCTGCCGGAGGAGAACTCCTCTTCATCGAAGCGACCTCCATGGTAGGGAAAAAGGATCTCATCCTGACGGGACACCTTGGTGAAGTAATGAAAGAATCCGCTCAAGCGGCGCTCTCGTTCATCCGCTCCAACTGCGATGCCTTGGGGATCTCGCCTGAGACATTCGAGAATCGGGAAATTCACATTCACGTTCCTTCGGGAGCAACGCCGAAAGACGGACCATCGGCAGGTATTACCATGGTGGTTGCTTTGGCGTCGTTGCTGACCGACAAACCGGTACGCCCTCGCTTGGCGATGACCGGAGAGATTACCTTGCGCGGGTTGATTCTTCCCATCGGCGGCTTGAAGGAAAAACTGCTCGCCGCTTACCGCGCCGGTATTGATACCGTGATCCTCCCCGAAGAGAACCGTAAAGATACGCTCGAGTTGCCGGCGGAAATCAAAAAGAGCATCAAGCTCAAATTTTTCTCCGACGCCCTGGAAGCGGTCACTTTTGCCTTGAACCTATCGGGAAAACGACCTAAGGCAAAGAAGAAAAAAACATCGCACACTAAGTAAGAGACAAAGGATTCATCGGATGAAGTTAGTCACGGCTGAGCAAATGCGGCAGGTGGACGCCGCTACCATCGACGGCGGTTACGTGTCGGGTCCGGACTTGATGGAGAACGCCGGGCGAGGCATCGCCGAACATATCCTGAATCACATCATGCCATCTTCCGGTAAAGGGAAAGTCGCCGTGTTTTGCGGAAAAGGCAACAACGGCGGCGACGGTTACGTCGTCAGTCGATATCTTTTCCAAGCCGGTGTCGAGGTGACGATTTATTTCATGGGTCCTTTGGAAAAGCTTTCTGCTGATGCCCGGTTGAACTTCGACCGCGCCGTGGGGCTGGACATGAATTTGGTGGAAGTGTCTTCCCTTGAAGCCCTCCCGGAAAAATTGGAATGTGACTATATCATTGATGCCATTTTCGGCACCGGTTTCAGCGGCGCTCCGCGTGGGTTGGCGGCGGAAATTATTGAATATATCAATCGGCAGGAAGGAAAAACTGTCATCTCGGTGGATTTACCTTCCGGGCTCAACGCCGACACCGGCACCTCCGAAGGAGCGGTGATACAGGCGAATTATACTTTCCCCTTGGCATTGCCGAAATACGGCTTGTACATTTCCCCGGGACGGGAACTGGCAGGGGACGTATTCGTCGTCCCCATCGGCATCCCCGACGAAATTATCGAACGCTTCCACCTGCCGGTCGATTTGACGACCCTTTCGCTGGTTACCGCCAAACTCCCGGCACGAAAGCCCGACGGACATAAGGGAGATTTCGGAAAGGTCTTCGTACTTGCCGGTTCCACCGGCTTGACGGGTGCGGCTGCCATGGCGGCGAAGTCGGCATACCGCAGCGGCTGCGGTTTGGTCAAAATCGGCTGTCCTCGCACCACCCTTCCTTTGATTGCCCCATTAATCATGGAAGCAACAGCATTGCCGCTCCCCGACGTTGCCAAAAAAGGCGCTTTGGCTTTGCGCTGCTTGGGAGAAGTGCGGAAAGTTGCGGCGGAGCATGATGCGGTCATCATCGGTCCCGGCTTGGGAACGCACCACGAGACACAAGAACTGGTACGACGCTTTCTCTCCAAACTCGACAAACCGGCAATCATCGACGCCGACGGATTGAACGCTCTGGTCGGACATACGGAGCTTCTCCACGACTTGAAAGCACCCGACCGCCTTGTTCTTACCCCCCATCCCGGCGAGTTCAAGCGTCTGACCGGAAAAACCGCGCCGCCCGAATCCGACATCCATGAGCGTATCGCCACCGCTTTGACCGCTGCGGCGGAACTGCAATGCACTCTCGTCCTCAAAGGCAGCCCGACCCTCATTGCCGAGCCGAGCGGCTCGTGCTATCTCAACCCGACCGGTAACAACGGTATGGCAACCGGCGGTTCCGGGGATGTTCTCTCCGGGATTATCGGCTCGTTGCTGGCGCAAGGGCTCTCGGCGCTCGATGCGGCGGTGGCAGGGGCGTATATCCACGGTTTGGCGGGCGACATTGCCGCCGACGAAATCACGGAACGCTCGCTCATTGCCGGAGATATGATTGACTACTTACCGGCAGCCTTTTCGCTGATGTAAACCTTGCCGCCGATCTCCCGGCGGCTTTCGTCACCCATAACTCACAGGAAGAGAGGAAAACTTATGTTTTCCCGCGGCAAGCCGTGGAGCACCTCACATTTACCTGCACTTTTGGGGTGCCCCACTGCTTGCCCTCTCGACATAAGGCACAGACACAAGGATACGTGCTTTTTACAAAATGGTATAGACAACCTTGATACTTCAGGTCTATATTAGCATCTGAGACGTCAAATACAGCAAACGTAAGGAGGCAGAATGAGGCTACTTAACAGGTGGAAGCACTTTTTCCAATTAACTGAGCCGCTTCAAGAACTCAAGCGCTATAGCCCAATGACATTTGCAATTGAGCGTTTCTTCTTTACTATTCAATTACTATCACCAGCAACCCTCTTTTTTCTCTCACGTAAAGAGGCACATGACAGGCAGATATCTGACGCCGATGTAGAAAAAATGACAATCAAAAGAAGTCATCAGATCGATTTCTATATTCTTGCTTGGTTTGGAGTACTTGCTACCTGCGCACTGATAGCCCCTTATGCAAGAGGAACTGTTAGCAGGATTTGCTTAATCGTCCCACTATTTCATGTTTTCAATATCCTTCAAGTAACTGTGAACATGACCTTGTTTGATCACCTACGTGTATCACGAAGACACTCTGTTTCAGGAATTACACGTACTCTTGTGCTAACTTTATGGAACTACTTTGAAATTATCTTTGCCTTCGGCATTGTTTATAGTGTTATTATTGACAAGATAGAAAATGCATCGTCTCCTATTGATGCATATTACTTCAGCGCTATTACACAGCTAACCATTGGATATGGTGATCTTAAACCTCTTGAAATAGCACGGCTTATTGCATCGATTCAAGGAATTCTAGGTACTATCTTCATCAGTTTAGTTATAACTCGGTTCGTAACTCTGATGCCTCGCATTAGCTCAGTTCAGCCAGAAGAGCAAAAGAGAATTTCGTAAGTCACTCATCATTCCTTATCACCACGAAATTATGCGTGGCAAATTTTCTGAACCGCTTCACTTCGGGAAAGAGGTAAACGAAGATGTCCGCCCTACACGAAACAAGCCCCTGGGGGTTCCTGACACACACCCTAAGAGTGATTCATAGCGACCGCAAGGAGACAGAACTCTCCCAAAATGATAAAGCAACCAAGGTGGGCTGGGTGCCACGGGTTAGAGAGTGCTACTCGTAGCGGAGGGCTTCGATAGGATCCAATCGGGCGGCTTTTACAGCAGGATAAATACCGGAGACCAACCCGACCGACACGGCGACCACAAACCCCACCACTACCCAAAAGACAGGAATCGTCAGAGGAAAGTTCAACTGGGCATTGATAAACAACCCCAACCCAATGCCGAAGATAATGCCGATGACGCCACCGGTGCCCGAAAGGGTCATTGCCTCGGTCAGGAATTGGAGAAGGATATTCGAGCGTTTGGCGCCGATGGCTTTGCGAATACCGATTTCACGGGTGCGTTCGGTGACGGACACCAACATGATGTTCATCACGCCGATCCCTCCTACCATCAAACCCACCGAGGTGATGATAATCATCGCCAAGTAGATATACTTGGTCACTTCACCGATAAACTCCTTGAAGGTCTCCTGAGTGGAGAGGGCAAAGTTGTTTTCTTTGTTGAACGGCACTTTTCGATATACCCGCAAGGTGCTGATGATTTCTTCCTTGGCTTGCTCTATTTCGTCGTAACTGCGAGCCCGCACCGTCAAAAAGAGCGCCTTTTCCCATTTGTACAACTTCGTAAAAGTGGACAGGGGAATGATGACATAGCTGTTTTCGTTGTCGTTGCCGAAGCTTGATTTTCGTTCCTCCAAGACCCCAACTACCCGCATCTTGTTGGAATTAACCCGGATTTCCTTGTCGATCGGGTCTTCCCCTTCGAACAGCACCTCGGCGATATCGTGCCCTAACACACAGACCATCGCCTGCCCCCGCTCGTCGATATCCGTTAAAAAACGACCCACCTTGAGAGAACTGTTGTTCACCCGGATGTAATCAGGCCAGGTTCCCATGACAAAAGCCCGGCTGGCTTTACGGTTTTTGTACTTTACCTCGTTTCCGCCCGGCTTGAAATAATAATTCTGAGGGGACACTCCCTCCACGGTGGGACAGTATTTCAAAATTGCCTCCGCCTCTCCGATGGTAATTGGCGGCCGATTCCGCTCTTCCTCGGTCAGTTTGTCGCGCTCAGCGTCAAAAGGAAACCGTGTCACATAAATGATATTCGAGCCGAGCCGATCGATTTCTTCATTCATCGCCCCGTTGAGCCCGTTGATGATGGACGCCAAACATATCACCGACGCCACTCCGATCATCACCCCGAGAATCGTCAACCACGAGCGCAGCTTGTTTGCTTGCAGTGACGACAAAGCGATAAGAACAGCATCCTTGATTTCAATCGGCGTCAGAATCATGGCTTTACCTTACTCATAACTCAACGCCTTGATCGGATCCATGCGCGCGGCTTTCAGCGCCGGGTAAATCCCGAAAATCAGCCCGGTGCCGGTCGAAATCACCAGCCCGGCGGTAATGGCAAAAATCGAGGGGGATATCTCCATGTCAATCAAGCCGACCAACGACTTGGCGATGAGAAAGCCCAAGACAATGCCGATGATTCCCCCGGTGGACGTGGTCATCAGGGCTTCAAACAAGAATTGGAGAAGGATATGTTTGCGCTTGGCACCGACTGACTTGCGAATGCCGATCTCGCGGGTACGCTCCGTGACCGAGACCATCATGATGTTCATCACCACAATGCCGCCGACCACCAACGAAATGGAGGAAATTCCCACCAACGCCAGACGAAACAGACGGGTAACGGAATTGAGCGTTTGGAGAATATCGTCCGCGGTGAGCATCGAAAAATCATCCGGCTTGTTGTACGGCACATGGCGCTGGGAACGCAGTACCATCCGCACCTGGTCCATAGCTTCTCGAAGATGTTCCACCGAGGTCGCCTTGATGATAAAGCGAAGGCTTCGGCGTGGTTCGCCGAACTGCTTGACAAACGTGGAAAAGGGAATGGAAACAAAATTGTCTTCGTTGTTCCCGAATGTCGAGCCGCGCTTTTTGGCAACGCCGATAACCGTATACCGTTTTCCGCCGATACGAATATCCTTGCCGATGGGATCGACTCCTCCAAAGAACTCCTCACGAACAAAATCTCCGATGAAAGCGACCTGCCGCCGGTGAAGGTCATCTTCATACGAGTAGAACCTCCCTTGGGCAACTTCGATGTCGACGATGTCGATTAAATTATAGGTCGAGCCCCGTACTGAAACATTCCGCAAAGATTTATCTTTATACTTGACCCGCGCCCGAGTACCCGCCCGAGGACACACCTTTTCGCATAAATCGCATCCCTCCACGATATAATCGACCATCTTCACCTTCAACGGCTTGCGCTTCAGCATCTCCAGGTATTGTTCCCGCGAGGTGATAACCCCGCCGATAGTGCTGACGATAAAGGTCGCCGGGCCTAAACGGTCAAGCTCGTTTTCCACCCCCTGCATCATACCCTCCAAGGCGGAAATAATCGTCATTACCGAGGTGACCCCGATAATCACCCCCAGCAGGGTCAAGCCGGAACGCAGCTTATTTGCCAAAAGGGCGTGAAAAGCGATTTTAATCAGAGAAAAGGCTACCATAGGTTCTCGTTGAGACTCTCCGCTTAAATTCGTTTATCCGATTCAATCTCACCGTCCAAAATGGAGAGAATACGATGGGCATGTTGGGCGATGCTGACCTCGTGAGTTACGACGATAATCGTGTTTCCTTGCGCATGAAGCTGATCGAACAGCTTCATGATTTCATCGGACGTTTTACTGTCCAGATTGCCGGTCGGTTCGTCCGCCAACAAAAGAGAAGGGTTGTTAACCAACGCCCGCGCCAACGCCACCCGCTGGCGCTGACCGCCGGAGAGTTCGCTCGGCTTGTGATACATCCGCTCCTGCAGATCGACTTTCCGTAACGCCGCCTCCGCTTTCGCTTTCCGCTCATGCGCCGGCGTCCCGTTGTACACCAGCGGCAGCTCGACGTTGTGCAAAGCTGTCGCTCGCGGCAGAAGATTGAAAGTTTGGAACACGAAACCGATTTCCCGGTTCCGGACGTTTGCCAGCTCGTCGTCGAGCATCGTGCTTACTTTTCTGCCGTTCAGAAAGTACTCCCCTTTCGTCGGCGTATCAAGACACCCGATAAGGTTCATCAAGGTCGACTTCCCGGAGCCGGAAGGTCCCATGATGGCAACATACTCCCCTTTTTCAATGGTGATGGAAACGCCCCGGAGAGCGTGCACTTCCTCGGCACCCATCACGTAGGTCTTCCACAAGTTGCGGGTTTCAATCAACGGCATAAGTTACCTTTTCCTTCTTCCCTTGCGCTTTTTTTCAACCTTCACCGCATCTCCTTCCTTTATATTGCGCAAGACTCGATACGGTCCCGTCACCACCGAGTCGCCTACCGCCAGACCGGAAGTCACTTCAATGAACTTTTGATCCGCAATGCCGGTCTCTATCTCCACGAAATGTGCTTTCCCCTCCCGGATAACGTACACCCCTTTGAGTTCTTTCCGCTTGATTTCTTCCTCGGAGGAAGAGCCATGAGAGCTCGCTTCGGCTACGGTATCGGCGGCGCTGTCGGGATCGCTCCGAGAGAGAGAGTCTTCATCGTGGGAAGACTTTTCCGCCCGGGCTTTCCTCAGGGAGTCGACGCTCACCGAGCGCATCACTACCGCGCTGTACGGTATCGCCAAGGTTTGCGGGTGGTACGCCGTCGTAATATCCACGGTGGCGGACATGCCGGGGCGGATTTTTACGTTCGGTTCCTTGAACGCCACTTTCACCTTGAAGTTGGTGGCTTGGTCTTGCGTTCCCAGCCCCGAAACAATCGCCGTGTTGCCGATTTCGATAACCTCTCCCTTGAACGTCGTATCGGGGAAAGCGTCAATTTCAATTTCCGCTTCCTGTCCAAGCTCGACTTTGACGATTTCGGTTTCGTCCACTTCCACTTCGACCTCGAAGACGTCTAGGTTGGCGATGGTCATAAGCACTTTTCCCTGGGTAAACGCCGTTTGGGCGGCGGCAATCTCACCCACCTCGCAATCCAAGTAGGTGATGATACCCGACATGGGGGCGATTATTTTCGCCTTGCTTAAATTATCCAACTGCTTCTCCAAACGGGCTTGGGTCTGCTTGGCTTGGGCTTGAATGGCTTCGTATGAGGCTTTAGCATTCAGATAGGCATACTTGGCGTTGTTGAGCATCGTCTCAGAAGTCAAGTTGTTCTCAAAGAGCCGTTGTTGCCGCTCGTATTCTTCCTGTGCCTGCTCCAAAGAGGTTCTGGCGCCTTCGAGCCGGGCTTTCACTTCGTTCAGCGCATAGCGCGCCTGGTCCACGTCGGAACGCAGTTGGACGGTGTCGAGCACGACAAGCAAATCGCCCGCGTTGACGTAATCCCCTTCTTTCACATAGAGCCCGATGATTTCCCCGTTTATCTCGGAGGTGATGTCGACCTTCGTCCGCGGTTGGATTCTGCCGGAGGCGGAAACCGTTTCGGTAATATCCCGTTTTTTGGCGGTGTCGGCTTGAACCGGAATGGCGTTGGTGGTGTTCATCTTCAAGTTGACAACGATGAGACCAACAACGACGACAACAATAAAAACAATCAACAATATCTTTTTCATTCTACCTTTTCCTCACATGCTGCAGACAATGGCGTTCGAGGCTCGTCAACAGGAAAGACCATCATCGCCCGTTTACATCTTCCCCATGGCGTTTTCCAGTTTGGCAATCGCCAAGTTCAAGTCAAAATCCGCCCGAATGAGGGAGACTTGGGCGCTTTTCAAAGAAACCTGGGCATCCAATAAATCCAAGATGGTCGCCGATCCGAGGTTGTATTTCTCTTGGGTTATTTTCAAATCTTCCTCAGCGGCTTCGACGTTCTCCTGCGCCACCTTTTTCTGCTCTTTTATCTTCTCGATATCCAAATATGCCGTTTTAATGTTATAGGTCACCAAGTTCTTCTGCTCGGCTAAGCTCGCCCACGCATTGTTGCGATATATTTTCGCTTGGTTCAAATTTCTCTCCCGGTAGAAACCGTCAAAGATATTGAACGCCACCCGAAACCCGATAGAACGGGATTTCGAGGAAAAATTGTACGTCACCGTATCCCCTCTGGTTCCGTCCGCCCACGACCAGGAAGCATACCCGTACAGTTTTGGGAGGTAATCCGCCCAGCGGGAACGCACCGCATACTTGGCGGCGTCGACATCCTTGGAGGCGGCAAGCAGACCGGGTTGGTGCGTCTCTCCGAAAGCGAGGGCTTCTTCCAAGGAGCCGTGAAATTCGCGCGGTTGATAATCGGTGGAAAATTCTATTTCCTTCGCCGGGTCCAAGCCGATGGTGTAGGCAAGGTTCGCCTTGTTGGAGGTCACGAGATTCTGAGCGGAAAGAAGCGCCAAACGGTCGTTTCCGTATTGCACTTTTTGCTTGAGAACCTCCGACTTCGACGCCGAACCGAGCTCAAATTTCGACTGGATGAGCTTCAACTGTTCCTTGCTTCGCTTGACCGCCTCTTCCTGAACGGCGACATTTTCCACCGACGCCAAGTATGCATAGTAGGAAACCTTGACGGCATAAATTAAATCCTGCTCCGAACTGATGACATCCAAGCGGGCTTTGGCGCGATCGGCTCGGGCGCCGAAGTAATTGAACACATTGGCAAGATCAAATAAAGACATATTGCCGGTAATGTTCAACGACTTGCTCGTCCTATCCTGATCGCCGAAACTGGTCGAAACGAGATGGTAACCGGTCGGAGAAAGCCCGACCACTTGAAAAGTATCGCTGCCGATGACCAAGGTATCGATCCGATAGTCGTATCCCGACGGCGCCAGTACGTCGGAAGTAATGTCGTACTCTTTGGACTTGTTGTATGAATACGAGAGGTTCACGGACGGAAGGAACGCTCCCAATGCCGTGCGCTGGTTCCACTTGGCTAAGGTTTCTTTCCCTTTGGCGGCGATGATGGACGAGCGGTTTTTCAACGCCAGCTCAATGCAATCATCCAGCGTTAATCCTCCGGCTTGAACCGCCTGAGCGATAAAAACAAAAGAGACTATCAGGAGTAATTTCCGAAACAACCTCATATAACTTTTCCTCCTACACGAACTGATTTGCAATAGCCATATATACCACCTGAATGATGGAAAGCAACCCCATCGACAAAACGGACAAGAGATACCCCCTGCTTCGAGGAATGTTGAAGACCACGGCAAGACCTATCCCGATGACGATAATTTCCCAAATGAGAAACAGGTCGAGCTTGGACAAAGCGACAAAAAGCGTACTTTGAAACGATTTTTCCGGCGCCAGCACTCCCAGCGACATCGAGACGTACAAGCTCTTTCGCGCCAATACCAGAGGAAGAATCAGCAGGTTCCCAACCACATAAATAAGCTCGCCGTACATCATCACGGAAAAGAGCTGTTTGAAAGTCGCCCGCCGTCCATAGAGAACCTTCCCCCAAAACCACGCCAGCAGCGCCGCAAGAAGAGGTCCGACGAAAATAAACACCGAGCTTTGCACCGCCTGCCAGATGCCCATCAGGGTGTAGGCACTCTCGGGAAGGTCCATCCCTTGCAGGCGTTCTTGAAACGCCTGAGATTTGATAATTTCCTCGACAAAGAGATCCTTAATTGTCCACCAATAGGCGAACGTCAGCACCGCTAAGACCAAGTAGATTACCAAGAGCTTGGGATTGTCTTTTAAGCGGGTAAAAAATGCGGTGGGCTTGTAAAAAACGTGGGTCAGTCCCTGAAGGGAAACCCCTTTGTCATCCAGTCGTTTTTCTTCTTCGCGCTTTTCTTCCAATTCCATCAACCTTCTCCTTTATGGCAACAATTAACGAAACCGGCACCGAAATGTTTCATTTGGTCGTGATTTCTTTTGCTCAATATACCGAAAATATCACGCCATATTCAACGAGCCAACAAAAAAACAGGGATATGACCCTCACAAGGTCATATCCCCGGTGCGAACTTTAATCGCTCAACACATCAGATTTAGAACAGGTATGGACCGACCACCAACGAAACAATCGCCATCAACTTAATGAGGATGTTCATGGAGGGACCGGAGGTGTCTTTGAACGGATCGCCGACCGTATCGCCGACCACAGCCGCCTTGTGGGCATCGGAGCCCTTGCCGCCCAAAGCGCCCGCCTCAATCCACTTTTTGGCATTGTCCCACGCACCACCGGCATTCGCCATCATCAAAGCCAACATGACACCGGACATGGTGGCACCGGCTAACATGCCGCCCAACGCCTCCTTGCCGAGCAACAAGCCGACAATTAATGGTGCCAGAACAGCCGTCAAGCCGGGAAGGACCATCTCAAGCAAAGCGCCCTTGGTGGCAATATCGACACACCGTCCCGTGTCGGGCTTAGCTTTTCCTTCCATCAACCCTTTAATCTCGCGGAACTGACGGCGGACCTCATTGACCATTTTCGCAGCCGCTCGCCCGACCGCCGTCATCGTCAACGCCGCCACAAAGAACGGCAACACACCGCCGATGAAAAGACCGATGACGACTTTCACACTCAATACATTAATACCTTCCAGACCGACCGCACTCGAATACGCCGAGAACAACGCCAACGCCGTCAGCGCCGCCGAACCGATGGCAAACCCTTTGCCGATAGCAGCGGTGGTATTGCCGAGCGAATCCAGCCGGTCGGTAATCTTACGAACTTCGGGTCCCAGCCCCGCCATTTCGGAGATGCCGCCCGCATTGTCAGCAATCGGTCCGTAGGCGTCGACCGACATGGTTACCCCGATAGTCGCCAACATGCCGACGCCGGCAATCCCGATGCCGTACAAGCCGGCAAAGCTGTAACCGGTATAAATAGCGATGCAGATAACAATTACCGGCAACAAAACCGATTCCATTCCGACTGAGAGCCCGCGGATAATGTTGGTTGCGGCTCCGGTCTCCGAGGCGACCGCTATTTTGCGGATGGGTGCTCCCGCCGTATAGTATTCGGTTAACAGACCTAAGACAATTCCGGCTAAGTTACCCGCCAAAATCGCCCAAAAGACTTTATGGTCAATGCCCAACCTATCGATAATGAGATACGACGCCACCAGCATAACAATAGCCCCGACATAGGTAACCAGACGAAGCGCCGCCGCCGGGTTCATGGCGGAGAAAATTCTCACCGAGAGCACCCCCAACATCGAGGCAACCGCCCCAAAAGCGACGATGAGCAAGGGGAGCTGCATGTAATACTCACGAGCTGCCGCAATCTCTCTTCCAATTTCGGTGCTCGTACCGACGGTCGCAGCAATAGCGATGGTCGCAATGACCGACCCGACATACGACTCGAACAGGTCGGCGCCCATACCTGCCGTGTCGCCGACGTTGTCGCCCACGTTATCCGCAATCACCGCAGGGTTGCGGGGGTCATCTTCGGGAATGCCGGCTTCCACTTTTCCGACCAAGTCCGCTCCGACGTCGGCTGACTTGGTATAAATCCCGCCGCCGACACGGGCAAAGAGGGCAATGGAAGAGGCGCCCATAGCAAAGCCGTTGATGGTGGATGCCGTCTCCGGATCACCACCGAACAAGTAAAAGACAATCCCGACGCCGATCAGCCCGAGCGAGGCGACCGTCATCCCCATCACGGCGCCGCCGGAAAATGCGATGGACAGCGCTTGGGCTTGCCCGCTGTCCTTCGCTGCGGCGGTGGTGCGGACGTTGGCGCGGGTGGCGGCTTTCATACCGATAAACCCTGCCAGCATCGAGCACGCCGCCCCACCCAAAAAGGCAAACCCGGTTTGCAACTGAATCCGCCAGGCAAGCAAGGCAAACACGACAATGACAAAAATGACCAGGATGGAGTATTCTCTCCTGAGGAACACCATGGCTCCATGATGAATGACGTCGGAAATCTCTTTCATGACGTCTGTGCCGGTAGGTTTGCTTCTGATCCAGAAAAAGAGAATCAGGGCAAAGATAATCCCGACCACTCCGATGAGAGCAGCAAGCAACCCGACTTCCATTGGTTATTTCTCCTATTTTCTTACGAACGGTTTGTTTGTCTTTTCATAACATCAGCTTCTCAAAAACGGCAAGGAATATATCACTTTGTGAAAGAATTAGCAAGCCAAATCTGAAAACTTTTTTGTCGGCAAGTTTAAGAACTTAACTACCAACAAGATACAGAGGTGAGGTAAAATAAACATCAGCAAAGTTGTCCTCGTTTTACAAGAAAAACACCTCTTGAGATTGAGCCGGACATGCCGCACGAAACGAGGAAGCGCACCACCCAAGCGGGACAAACTCCTCCCATCAATCATTGCCATACCGGACGGAAGAAGGAAAGAGGCAGGTTCTGCGCCGTGGAGGGAAAGAAATTTCACGCCGTAAATCGGGTGAGCCGAGAAGCCCGGCATTTCCTCCTTGCAAGTTTGCCTTGACAACTCTTTGTACGAAAGTATCTTAAAAGTAGGCGAGAAAGAGTTGAACATCAACCGGCGCTAAACGTTTATTTAAGTAAGTACCCCTTCATCAATACCATGCCGCGAGTTTACGCTAAGAAATTGGAAGGTATAGGATTAAATTTATGAGAAGAACATTTCTCCTGTTTTCGCTTCTCTGTTTCACCGCTTGGATGTTTAGTGAAGCGTCGGAAGTTCACGCCGGAAGTGGAGCCGTCCCCGGGAAGTACATTGTCAAACTGAGCAAAAAAGCCGACCCGACACAATTGAGAAAATCCCTCACCGTCGGCAGCCGTCTGGAACGGCTGACCCCTTTGAAAATAAACCCCCATTGGCGGGAAAGCAAAAAGTGGCAGCGTTTCTACGTGTTCTCCAGCACTTCCGACACACTGTCTCAGGAGGAAGTCACTTCATTAATAGGCGCCGACAATATCGAATATATTGAGCCGGATTATTACCTGGAGCTTTTTGCTTTTCCCGACGATTCCCTTTTCCCTCACCAGTGGTATTTGAACAACACCGGGCAAGATTATTACGGCATCAACCGAATACCGGGCACGTACAACGACGAGCTTGTTCTGAAAAGCGGGACGCCGGGAAAAGATATCCGGATAATATCTCAATATGAAAATCCCCCCTCTGAGTCAACCAAGGTTGTGGTCGCTATCGTCGATACCGGCGTTGATCCGCTTCATCCCGAACTACAGGGACGGCTGTGGAAAAACCCGGATGAAATACCCGGCAACGGTATCGACGACGACCACAACGGGTTTGTCGATGACACTCTGGGGTACGATGTCTCCGGGGATGTCATCGACTTTTTCAATCCGACCGGCGACAACGACCCGACCGACACCTATGGACACGGAACGCACATCGCCGGTATCGTTGCCGCCAACGCCGACGGCAAGGGAGTGGTAGGGATTGCTCCCTGGGTAGACATCATGGCGGTGAAAATCTTCCCCAACGGCACGAGCGCTATGGGTGCCGCCGGTATTCTTTACGCCGTCAACGCCGGGGCACACGTTATCAATATCAGTTGGGGATCCCCTTTTGAAGCCAGCGTTTTGAAAGAGGCTGTCGACTTCGCCCGTCACAACGGGGTAATGGTCTGCATCGCCCCCGGAAATTCAGGCGACAATACCCGCTTTTATCCGGCAGCGTTCGACTCCACCTTTGTCGTCGCCGCGGGCAATTCGGACGGCTACGAAACGGATTTCTCCACGTACGGAGCGCATATTGACCTCGTGGCGCCGGGATTGGATATCCTCTCCCTGCGGGCGACCGGAACCGATATGTACGGCGAATATCCCAGCCTGGAACCGGGAGTGCGGATTATCGACAGCCTGTACTATTTGTCGGACGGCACGTCGATGGCAACCCCGATGGTCACCGGAGCGGCGGCGTTGATGCTCTCTTTCCGTCCTGACTTAACTGTCCCGGAACTGGAAGAGATTCTCTGCCTCGGAGCGACGGACTTAATCGATCCCCTTAACCGCGGTGATACCTTGATAGGTCCCGACACTCTCTCCGGGTGGGGATATTTGAACATCGACGCCTCCCTTTCCATTCTGCTCAACGGCGGTATTTACATCGCCGATCCGATCCGTCGTAACCGATATACCGGTGCGGTACCGATAAAAATCGCCCCCGTCGCCGGATATCAAGGGAATTGGCGGTTGGAGTACTCGCGTGGATTGGGTTCCCAAGATTGGACGTTGCTGGCACAGGGCGACACCCTCCCTGCCGACTCGCTGGCATTTACCTTTGAGGACACGCTGACCGACGGGTTCATCAACTTCCGGGTCACCGACAAATTCGGCTCTCACCAAGTGACAACGATTACCTATGTGAGACAAAATAAAACCGAGATAACCTCTCCGCTCCCCGACGAGGAGCTGAATTACAATATCCCGATTTACGGCTCCACCTACGGCATCACCTTTGACTCGATGTCGATATATGCCATGCAAAACGGCGAAAGCTCCCAACATTTGTTTTCTTCCACCGGCGAGTTCTTCGATTCCCTGATGTACGACTGGGCGGTCTCCGGCTCCGACACCGGTGAGTTTACCATTTACCTCTACGGATACTACAGCACGGAGACGATGGTCGATTCGGTGACGATTCGGGTGAAATCGGCGTTCGCCGACGGTTGGCCTCAATCGCTGGGGGCGGAAGGAGCCATCACCCCCGTTTGCGGCGACCTCGATCATGATGGGATCAAAGAATTGGTGGTCGGCACACGGAACGGCTTGGTAGTCTATCGAGGAAACGACGGCAGCATTGTGGAAGGGTTTCCCGTGATGACGGGACAAGATATGCGCTCGGTTCCGGCGTTGTATGATGTCGATGCGGACGGCGAAGAGGAAATTATCTGCACCAACGACAGCGGCATCTACGTCTTCAACCCCGACGGTACCCTTGTCGACGGCTGGCCTCGCTATTGTTATACCGGTATGATTCCGTATGAATATGCTTTCCCCAACCCGGTCGTGGTGCAACTGCGGGAAGGTTCGCCTCCCGGCGCCACCCCCGATTCCGGAATTATGATAATCAACAAATTAGGGGAAATTTTCGCCTATCGTTTCAACGGCGATTCCTACTTTTATTCCAAGGGAGGCTTGTTCGGTCTTTTGGCAGACCGTTTGACGGAGACCTTTGGCGTCGGAGGAGGAACTTCTCCTTTTGTCACGGCGGCAAATGTGGATAACGACCCTCACACTTTTGAAGTCGTCGCCAGCTATACGGGACCGTATCCGTATATCGGCCTCGGGCTTTTTCAAGGTGCTAACGGGGAGCCATATCTTCCCGACGAAGAGTCACCGATTATTCAACAGTTCCCCAACGTCTTCGGCACCGTGTTGGCGGATTTGAACGGCGACCGGATTCCGGAAATCATCACCTGCGGCGCCGATGCCGACCACACGTGGAAAATGTGGGCAAAAACCAACGGGACGGAAGATCTCCCCGGCTGGCCGGTCCAATTGCCGACTCCGCCGCAACTCACCTGGATCGGCTCCTACCCTACCGCAGCGGACCTGGACCTCGACGGTATTCCCGAAGTGCTGGTAACGATTTTCGAGTATGACATCGCCGCTCTGTGTATCTACAAAGCGGACGGCTCTCCGTACCTGGTGCGGGAAGGTAGACCGCCGGGAGAAGCCTTCTTGGAGCCGGTTACCTTCGGCACGCCCATCGTCGCCAACCTCCTGGGAGACGATCACCCGGAAATCATTTTCCGCAGCGGCTATATTCTCCCCAACACCGGACCGGAACGCGTTTATATCTTGGATTACTTGGCTCAACCGGTTCCCGGCTGGCCTATCACGACCCCTACCCGCCGGGGGCAAGTTTTCTCCTCCCGCTTTGCTCCCTTGGTTGACGACGTGGACAACGACGGCTTGGTGGAACTGGCGTTAATCAGCGACGCCAACGAGCTGTTGGTCTGGAACTTCGACGCTTCTGTCGACGAAGGACGCAATACGGGGCGATTCCTCATGAACAACCACAATACCAACGTCCTGCCCCCTTCCGAAAATTCCACCGGTATCAACGACTATCCAGGCAGCTCTTTGCCGGTTGCCTTTGCACTGCGCCAGAACTTCCCCAATCCCTTTAACCCTCATACGATGATATCTTTCTCGCTCCCCACCAAGGCACACGTGACCCTTGACGTCTACAACCTGCTGGGGCAAAAAGTAACGACCCTCGTCGACGAAGAGCTCCCTGCCGGCGAACACCGGGTGAAATTCGACGGCTCCGACCTTGCCAGCGGCGTGTACTTCTATCGCCTACAAGCGGGGAATTGGGTCCAAACTAAAAAAATGATGCTGTTGAAATGAAGAAACTTGTTGTCATCATCGCTCTGACTTTTTGCATCGCTCTTACTACCGGTGCTGTTTCGCAGCTTGGAAAACCCGACTATTCCTTGCTATGGAACGATTATCTTGCGGTGGCGGCAATCGATTCGCTGGCGGTCTGTATCACACCCCACGCCGTGGTCGTCAACAAATACGAGGAGACGCCCCAGCTTTTCACACCGGTCAATCACTGCTTCCTTGATGACACCCCGGTAGCACTCAAATACAACGACAGCCTTCTTCTCATCAAAACCGACAACAACAAAATTACCTTTGTCGATATTACTACCTTACCGCACCTGCAGGTACTGGGAACGGCGGATATCGGAATTCCTTTTGACGACTATGTTATAAGTGGAAAAAATCTGTATGTTTCGGCGTGGTTCGAAGGTATTTGGCATTTTTCTCTCTCCGATTACGACCACGCCCAATTTGTCGATTCGAGCCGGGTGGGCGTTTTGATAACCCAACTGGAGATTGTCCACGACACCCTTCTTGCCCTCGACGAATACAACGGTATTCTCCGCTACGACGTTTCCGGAGGTGAGTTGAGCACCTTCATCGACTATCTCTGGCTGCCTTTTCAAGCCGCTTCCTTTGTGGAGGATAGCTCACAAGTGATTATCCTGACCAAAAACCAAACGGTATTGGTGGCTGACTTTGCCTTTTCTCCACCGGTTGTCGTCGACACCATTACGCTGGCGGGGAGTCCCTTGCACGTCTTTCAAACCGACGACCGTCTGGTCTTTCTCGACTATCGTACGTTGAGCGTGATAAATAAATCCGACTATCACCTTCTCTCTACCGGAACCATCGACGATTGCCGACTCAGCGGTGATATCTTCAGACATGCACAAGAGTACCTCCTTCTCCCACAGCAGAGCGGCGGGCTGGTATTGTATTCTCTGGATGCGTCTCCTCAAGCGGTGGCGTATTCATATCGCCCGGGACCGATTACCGACATTTCTCTCCACAACGGCAAGCTCTACACGGCAGGCGCGCAAAACCCGGTCGATGTCTTTGCGTTCGACTCGAGCGGAACGCCCTATCTTGACTATACCATGTACGAAGGGTTGAAAAACATTGCCGCCATCGAAAACAACGGCGATTCATTGCTTGTTTTGTTTCCGAAAATCAACCGGGTAGCGTTTATCCTCGACGCCACCCACGCAGACTCCTTTTACCTCGGCGGGTATGTCTCCTTTCCCGATCCCAATGCACAAGATGTTCTCCTCTCGTCAACCAAGAGAGACACCCTCTACCCATTGCTGGTCACCAGCAGCACCAACATCTTCTCCTATGGCATCACCGACTCGGCGGGGGCTTACTATGCCGACAGTTGGTCGTCTACCGGGAGGATTCTTTCGAGCTGGTTGTACGACTCGCTGGTCTTTATCTCGACGAACAAAAACCAGCTCTGGTTTTGCCGTTTGACGGAATCGCTGACATTGGACTGGATGACCGTCAAGGATTTTTCCGATCCGCCGAGCGCCGCCCTGAGGCACCAAGGAAGGCTGTGGCTTTTCGTCGGCAACGACATGACCGTCATAGAGCTGACCGATTCGCAGACGGTAACCGTCGATACCGTCGTCACCCTTCCCTTGCCGGTTTCGGACGCCGTCCTGTATGAAAACCGTCTGTATACCGTTGGTGCGCTCGGTATCGGCATTTACGATGTGGCGGGAGGGCTGCCATACCTCATCGACAGCGGCGGACTTTCCGGCTCGATGATAGCAGTTGAGGACAACATTATCGTCACCTCCGACAGCGGGGTTATCTTCATCTACCTTCTGGATGAAAATACTCTCCCGGTACCTGAACCGGTTGTGACGCTGCCGGAAACCTACCTTCTGCGGCAGAATTATCCGAACCCGTTCAACAACCGCACCGTTATCAGCTACAGCCTGGCGCAGACCAGCGAGGTGCGAATTGCCGTGTACAACATTTTAGGGCAGCAAGTCGCCGTCTTGGTAAATGGCAGGCAAAGCCCCGGCGAACATACTACATATTGGGACGGCACCAACGCCGGAGGTCACACGGTTGCGAGCGGGGTGTACTTTTACCGACTGGAAGCGGGATCATTTGCCGCATCAAAGAAGATGGTCCTTCTGAAGTAAGCCTGTTCCCAACCAACGCCCATCTGTCGGAAAAAATCATTGCCGAAAAACTTTTCTTCTCCGTCCGGATAGTAAGAAATCGAGAAATGCTCTCGAACGGTGACTACTTGCCGGTCAAGTTCGGCTCAAGGGAAAGTGTCGAGCGAAAATACTCCACCGTCCGGCGTAAGCCTTCTTCAAAACTGACGTCCGGCTTGTACCCGAAGGCGGTAAGTTTGTTAATAGCAGCGTAAGAATGGCGGATATCGCCGGGACGGGGAGGGTCATAGATCGGTTTGAGGTCGGTGCCGATAATCTGCTGCAACTTGTCGAGCAACTGGTTCAGCGTGAACTGCCCGCCGCACGCGACATTGAAATGGGTCCCGACTATATCGTCGTTAGTGGCGGCTAAGATATTCGCCTGTACACAGTTGTCGATATAGGTAAAGTCCCGGGACTGCTCGCCGTCTCCGTAGACGACCGGCGGTTTCCCTTCCAACAAACTGGTGATGAACTTCGGGATAACGGCGGCATACTCGCTTGCCGGATCTTGGTGAGGGCCGAAGATATTGAAATAGCGCAACGAGACGGTCGGGAAACGGTACAATTCCCAGTACACTTTGCAATAATACTCACCGGTCAGCTTGGTTATCGCATACGGAGAAAGAGGACTGGGCGTCATCTCTTCGTGCTTGGGCAAAACTTCCGACTCTCCATAGACCGAGGAGGAGGAGGCAAAGACAAATTTCTTGACTCCGGCGTTTTTCGCCGCCTCGAGCATGTGGAGAGTGCCGTTGATATTGACCGAATTGGACGTCAACGGGTTTTTTACCGAGCGAGGCACCGACGGAAGCGCCGCTTGGTGCAACACGTAATCGACCCCGTGTACCGCCTGCGTTACCGTCCAATAATCCCGGACATCGCCATCGATTAACTCTACGGTGTCTTTCAACGATTCAATATTTTCCCACCGACCGGAAGAAAAGTTATCGAGAATCCGGACCTGTTCTCCTTTTTCGACCAAGTACTTCGCAATATTCGAACCGATAAAACCGGCGCCGCCGGTGATAAGAAATTTCATAATTCATTATCCCTTATTTTCATAACCAGTCTTTACCTATTATCGGCGATGCCCGAATGTAGATTAACCTACCCTGATTTTCTCATCTCAACCGATAGCTTGTTGCTCCTGACATATGGTAATACCTCTTCAACGATTTGTCCAGTCCCGGAAAAATCTTTTTAGTAAATTGTATTTCAAATAGTTACGCTATTTCATTGGGTGGAATAATAGATGTTTACTCTCTTTATTATCATATATCTATCCACCCTCCCCAGCCTCAAACAAGACAGATTACACCAGACTTTCTATATCGCTCCGATGGACGACCCGAAAAAAACCGCTTTGCTCAAGGATTTTTCTTGACTTAAGAGCAATTATTTCATAAACTTAGAGTAAGCTGGAGGTAGTCGGTTACTACATGGTATTTTCTTGCGTAATCTTACCTCTATGTCTTTAGGACGATAAGATAAGATATAATCGGAGTAGCGTATGGACGATTGCTCAAGTTTCGGTATATTCCCGTTAAAGACATCCATATCCACAATACTCCCGTAAAGAACGGTGGGGTACATCTGTCTTGATGCCGTAGACAACGTGATGCTCTTCGGCACCCCATCGGAAGGCTTTTACTATTGAAAAAATGTTGTGTTTTGAAATAGGAAGAAAGAGGATACGTGATGAGAAAAGTTACTTGTCGTAGGGTTGTTTTACTGTTTACGTTAATCGCGGTTTTCATCGGGGGCAATATTTACGCTCAAGGCAAAGAGTCATGGGCGGACTCCATTTATACCAAAGCAGCGGGAAACGAAGAATCCTTGCAGTGGTATTTGGACTCGCTGGGCTATAACATTGACGTTGCCAACGACGAGCTGGGATGGGAAGTTTTCTGCGGGTTGGACGGAGTCAACTCCGCAACCATGGTCATTGAAGTCGCCGGGTCGGCAGTGTGGGCAACCTCCGGTTACTACAAAGCCGGTGACACCTCTATTTTTTACCAGCTCTTCGGTCCCAGTGACCAACCGGGAGACTCGGTGGAGTTTACCTTCGAAAATTTCGACTCCATCGGCTTTTATATGAAGCCCAACCTTCCCAGTGAATCAAACACCTGGTTGACGGAAAACTCTCTCAACTGGGACGGGTATGACCATGCTTGGGTCTTTTCCACCGGCGTGCCGCATGAGTACCTTATCTGCTGGGAAGATTTGCCCAACGGGGGTGACGAAGATTACCAAGACTTGGTGATAAAAGTGACTTTCGCCAATGATGCCCCGGAGCTGACACTTCCCAAGGACAGCAGCGTCATCCTTTGTGCGTCGGATTCTATCTGTTTTGATATTGTCGCTCATGATCCAAACTGCGAATCCGACTCTATCTGGCTGGAAATGTTGGAAGGGGAAGGAACCTTCACCCCGCTGGCGGGTGTATCGACGATTGAGGCGACCCATTGCTTCTATCCCACCGACAGCGGGCTGTACCAATTTGTTTTCCGAGCCGAGGATGAACTGGGTGCCGTGACCATCGATACGGCGACGATTTACGTCTCCGTCGGCTCTGTTCCTCAAGTTGAGGTTCCTGATACGACTTTCACGCTATGTGAACCGGCGGAGGTGTGTATTCCGGTTTCCATTTTCGACCCGGATTGCGACATCACCAGCGTGTCGACGAATTATGGGACTTACACCGGCACCATGACTAATTTCGACCAAATCGACCGAATTCTCTCGCTGGGCGGGACGGTGACGCAAATCGGCGGGGGAGCCCCCGGGAAGGTGCTGACCTCCGCATCCGATTTCGTCCCGCCGGTCAATTCGCAATCCGGCGTCTCGGTTACCCTGCCGAATTTTGTTTTTGCCGATCATATTGTCAAATACGGCTCCTTCCCGGGCGGAACCGCCGCCAACTCCGCCGACCAACTGTTGGGTCCTCCCACAGATTTGACGTTCACTTCCCCGGGACCCGGCGGTCCTGACGGCGGGGACGGCGATGGGTCGGTATCGTTCGGTCGATACCAGTGGTGCATTATCGGCTTCCCCCAAGCGGTGACGACGTGCAATGGCGCCAACGTCGACTTGGTCATATTCACCAACTCAAACTCCGGCGCTGAGGCGAAATTGATATTCAAGTATAACGGCACCGTCGTGCATGTCATGCGTCAACCATTGCCGAGCGGCTCAGCCGGTTCCGGCATAGGCGGTGCCACCATTGACCTGCCGGACGGAATTACCTTCAATCAGTTGAAAATCAAAAACGTGGCAGACCTCAAGTGCCACAAAAATCTTGAAATAGACGCTGTCGCCGTCCGCACCAGTCCTTCCTCCACCAGCGATGATATCTGCTTTGACGTCGACACTTCCGGCGTGTACGAGATCATCGTCACCGCCACTGATTCCTGCGGCAATGTTGGTGCCGACACCGCTCTGGTCACAGTTAATTTGAACAGCCCACCGGTCGCCGACGCGGGAGCCGATTTCACCGCCTTCATGTGTGATTTTG
Organism: uncultured Ignavibacteriales bacterium; assembly: GCA_964489705.1. Classification (GTDB taxonomy): domain Bacteria; phylum Zixibacteria; class MSB-5A5; order GN15; family FEB-12; genus CAZAZQ01. Next base: position 101,945 of record CAZAZQ010000007.1, on the reverse strand, counting down.
AGGAGGTCTGCTTCCCGGTGGACTTCAGCGACCCGGATGGAAACCTCGATTACGGCGAACTCTACTCCGGACCGGGCAGTCTCAACGGAGACAATATCTGTTTCACGCCAAGTGTGGAAGGAGCGTATACCTTTGTCATCCACGCCGTCGACTCTTGCGGCGAAGAAGATTTCGACACCGTGGTTGTGACGGTGGAGACCAACGACCCGCCGGTGGCGAACGATCCGGATACGTTGACCGTCGCCATGTGTGAAGCGAGCGAACAATGCTATGACTTCACCGCCACCGATCCGAACGGAGGGACGTTAACGTGGAGCCACCTTGCCGGCGCGGGGAGTATAACCCCGAACGGGCATTTCTGCTTCACGCCGACTACGTCGGGAACCTATAGTGCGGCGGTGGTCGTGACCGACTCGTGCGGCGCCAGCGATACCGCGACGATTGTCTATGATGTCACCGTCAACACGCCGCCGGTGGCAAGCGACCCGGCAAGCCCTATAGATACCTTCCTGTGTGTTGCGGAAGAGATATGCTACCAATTTGAGGCAAGCGATTCGCCCGATGATTCGCTTACCTGGCAGAAACTGAGCGGCACCGGTTCGGTCACTGTGGACGGACTGTGGTGTTTCACCCCGACCTCTTCCGGCGCGTATAATATCACCGTCGTTGTCACTGACACCTGCGGAGCGGCTGATACGACTACTTTAACGTATAACGTGACGGTAAACGGCTCACCAAATATCGCTTTCGGCAACGATACCAGCCTCCTTCAGTGTGTGCCGGAAGAAATCTGCATTGCCTACACCGTCAGCGATCCACAAGGATTGCAGGGACTGACGGAAGCGATGGTTTCCGGCTACGGCACTATCGACACCGCTGCCAATACCATTTGCTTTACGCCGACAGCAGCGGGCGCTTATGAATTCATCGCGCGCGTGACCGACTCCTGCGGCGCTACCGATGAAGATACTATTATCGTAAACGTTACCTTCGGCGAACAGGCAAGTATCGACTGCCCGACCGATCCGATTGACGTGTCGCTTTGCTCGGCTGATACCGTTTGCCAACTGTTGACTATCACTCCCGACTCCGCCACCGTGACGACCTCGTATGGAACGTACGAAAACGGCACGCTCTGCTTCTTTGCCGACACCTCGGGAACGTACCTCATCACGGTTACGGCGGAAACGCAGTGCGGTGCGGACACCTGCGAACTGACGTTTAACGTCGACATCGGCTCCGCTGCGGAAATCAGTTGCCCGCAGCCGCAGAGTGAATTCATCTGCGAGGCGGACACGATATGTGTGCCGGTGTCGGTGCTGGGCACCGATGTGACGGTCGAGGTGTCGCCTATTGGCAGCTACAGTGCGGGAAATGTCTGCTTCCCGGCAGATACTTCCGGACACTATGAAATCACCATGATTGCCACCACCACGTGCGGGTCCGACACCTGCGTCATCGTGGTTGATGTGACGATAAATTCCAATCCGGTCGCCGTCGAGCCGTCTTCGCCGGTGGATACCTTCATCTGTGCGGCTGACCAGATATGTTACCAGTTCGACGCCTCCGATGTCGACGGCGGCACGCTGGTGTGGTCACGCCTCAGCGGCAACGGCACGGTTTCGGCGGACGGTCTATGGTGCTTTGACGCCAATGCCAGCGGCAGCTATTCCGTCGAGGCGGTCGTTTCGGATTCATGCGGCGCCGCCGACACGGTCAGCCTGACATACAATGTTACCATCAACAGCACGCCGTCCATTGCATTTGGCGAAGACACCTCAATTTTCCAGTGCACTCCCGATACGATATGCCTGCCGTACTCCGTCAGCGATGCGGACAACAACATTGATTCTGTCATCCTTGTATCTGCGGAGGGCACCCTCGACACGGCGGCACACGAAGTCTGCTTTGCTCCTCTTGATGAAGGAACGTACGAACTTATTGTTCAGGTCTTTGATGCGTGCGGCGCCACGGATATAGACACTATCCATGTCACGGTCGACTTCAACGATGCTCCTCTTGTTGATGCCGGCAGTGACCAGACCATTTTCCAATGCAGTGTGGAAGAAATCTGCTGGGCGGCTGGCGCTACCGATCCCGACGACAACCTGATCAGCGTGGAGCTTGTCACCGGACCGGGCACCTTCGACGGCAGTCAGATTTGCTTTACCCCGACCGGAACGTACAACTATGAGTTCGTGCTCAAAGCGACCGACGCCTGCGGCGTGGAACGTTACGACACGGTCGCAATTTATTACACGCTCAACACTCCGCCGGTTGCCGACGCCGGAGCCGACCAGACGCTCTTCCTGTGCGAACCGGAAGAGATTTGCTGGTCGGCATCCTGCAGCGATGTGGACGGGAATTTGACCAACTGTATCTTGGTGGAGGGACCCGGTTCGTATGACGGCAGCAACATCTGCTTTACTCCCAGTGCGACCGGAACATACACTTTTGTCATCGAAGCAACTGACGCCTGTGGCGCCACCGACCGCGACACGGCGGTAATTGACGTGACGATTAACTCCGCTCCCGTGTGTACGGTACCGAACGATACGACGATTTTCCAATGCACCGCCGAAGAGGTCTGCCTGCCCGCTTACGGCACTGACGTCGACGGCAACTTGAATTTCTGCCAAATCGTCTCCGGTCCCGGCTCACTTATCGACGGCAAATGGTGCTATACGCCGGTCTCCGACCAGACGGTGACCGTGACAATGCGTTGTGAGGACTCGTGCGGTGCTTATTGTGAAACGCAATTCACGGTTGAATTCAATATCAATGACGCCCCCAGCATCGCCTTCGGGAACGACACCTCGATATTCCTCTGCGCCAGTGAGGAAATCTGTCTGCCCTACATTGCCAACGATCCGGATAGACCTCGCGCCGATACGATTACCCTGGTCTCCGGGGAAGGTGGAACACTTGATCTTGACAGCTCATGGGTCTGTTTCACTCCGACGGAAACGGGCACCTATACTTTTGTTATCCGTATTGAAGATGAGTGCGGCGAATTTGACCAAGATACCATCAACGTTGACGTAACGCTCAACACTCCGCCGGTCGCCGACGCCGGAGCTGACCAGACGCTCTTCCTGTGCGACTCCGTGACCACGGTCTGCTGGGAAGCGTCGTGCAGCGATATTGACAACAACTTGACCGATTGCCTGTTCAACGGTCCCGGCACGTATGACGGTTCACAAATCTGTTTTGTTCCGGTGATGACCGGTGATTACCTGTTCACCCTGCGAGCTATCGACGCCTGCGGTGAAGAGATGGTCGACAGCGTAACGATTCACGTGACCATCAATTCCGACCCGGTGGTGACTTTCGGCAACGATACCACCCTGCTGCTCTGCGCTCCGCAAGAAATATGTATGAGCTACAACGTCAGCGATGCCGACGGTTTGAGCGGCATCACCGAACGGATGGTCTCCGGCTACGGAACCATCGATACTGCCGCCAACACGGTTTGCTTCACTCCCACCTCCGACGGCACGTATGAATTTGTTGTCAGTGCGGAAGATTCCTGCTTGGCGGTCGGAATGGATACTATCGTCGCCAATATCACCTTTGGAGAAGTGGCGACGATCGACTGCCCGACCGGCGCTATCGACGTCTACTTGTGTGCGGCAGACTCGGTCTGTTACCTGTTGGATATCCAACCCGGTAGCGCCACGGTCGACGTCTCGCTGGGAACGTTCGATAACGGCACTGTTTGCTTCTATGCCGATACGTCCGGTACGTATGTTGATACGGTCATTGCCTCCGAGGTTTGCGGTGCCGACACCTGTGTTCTGGTCTTCAATGTCGACATCGGCTCGGCGGCTGATATTGAATGTCCCGCTCCGCAAGACGAATTTATCTGCAGCCCTGACACGATTTGCATTCCCATCACCGTCGTAACGCCGGGCGACACCGTCACGGTCGAACCGATCGGTTGGTACGATGCCGGGAATGTTTGTTTCATGGCGGACACCAGCGGGCATTATGTCCTGACCGTTATTGCGTCGACCTCGTGCGGTTCGGATACCTGCGAAGTTATCGCCGACGTGACAATCAATTCTCCTCCGGTTGCCGATGATCCGCCCTCACCGATCGACACGTTCATTTGTGCCAATACCCAGATTTGTTATCAATTCAGCGCCAGCGATGTTGACGGCGGCAGTTTGGAATGGCACCGCTTAAGCGGCGACGGGACGGTCAGCGCTGACGGCTTGTGGTGCTTTACGACTACCAACCGCTCCGTTTCATACAGTGTCACGGCGGAAGTCGCCGACGAATGCGGTGCGACGGACACCATCAGCATGACGTACAATGCGACGCTCAACTCTCCGCCCACCCTTGCCCACGATACCGACCTTGCTACGTTCCAGTGCGCCCCCGAATCGGTGTGCGTCAATTACTGGACAAGTGATGCGGACGACAACATAACACTAGAGGAACTTATTTCCGGGCAAGGAACCATCGACACGGCTGCCAACACCATCTGTTTCCTGCCCGACACCGCCGGAACATACCGCTTCATCCTCAAAGTAACCGATGCCTGTGGTGCCACAGACAGTGATACGATTGACTTCTCCGTCACGCTGAATCGACCGCCGGTTGCTTTTGCCGGTGATGATCGCACCGTTTTCCTCTGCGACGCTGAGGAACTCTGTTGGCCCGTAACCATCAGCGACCCGGACGGCAACCTCGACAGTGTTTCCATCATCTCGTCGGTGGGGACATACGACGGCGCCAATATCTGCTTCACTCCCGACACAGCAGGCGTCTACACTATCATCCTGCGAGCCGTCGACGTCTGCGGCGAAGCGGATATGGACACGGTGCTGGTGTATGTCTCGCTGAATTCTCCCCCGGTTTGCGAGCTTCCCAACGATACCACGTTCTTCCAGTGTACGCCGACCGAAGTGAGTTTGCCTATCAACGTAACGGACGATGACAACAACTTCGACCACTGCGAAATTATCACCGGTCCCGGCTCCATCGTCAATGGGAAGTGGTATTACACCCCGACCGCCGATCAAACGGTGCTGGTGAAAATCATGTGCCTTGATGCCTGCGGGGCTATGTGCGAAGACTCCTTCACCGTGAGTTTTGAAATCAACAGTCCGCCGGTGGTCGATGCCGGAGCCGACGAGACCTACTTCCTCTGTCAGCCGGAGACGATTTGTTGGGAAACCAGTGTTACCGACGATGACGGCAATATTCAAAGTATCGAGCTGGTTTCTCCCGACGGTTCATATAATCCAAGCACGCACGAGATCTGCTTCACCCCGCCGACGGGCGACAATACCTATGAGTTTATCCTGAAAGCGACCGATTCGTGCGGTGCCGACGATTACGACACGGTCACGGTGACGATTACATACAACTCGCCGCCGACTCTCGAGCTGCCGCCGGACTTCACCGTTTACCTCGACGAGCCCGGCGATGTCTGCTTTGACGCTCATCCCGAAGATGTCGACGGAAACTTGACGAACGTAACAGTTAGCCCCTTCGGGTGGTATGACAGCGGTTCGGAATCGGTCTGCTTTACCGCCGACACTTCCGGTACCTACTGCCTGATTGTCACGGCGGAAGATGCCTGTCATGCTTCCGTGACCGACACGGTCTGCCTGACCCTTGAAATCGACGAGTGTATCCATGTAATGATTGAAAAGACCCACGATTCATACCAAGGGCACCATGAAAACGTTGAAATATATTTGAACGGCTCCGGGAAGGAACTCGGCGGTTTCGACTTGTTGGTTGCCTACGACCGGTCGGCGCTGAATTTCCAAACAGCGACCGCCGGTGACCTCTTCGATGTCTGCGGCTGGGAATACTTCACCCATCGGGTTTGGTTCTGGCCCTCCTATGAGCCGCACTTCTTCTGGGCTGGAATCGTTCGACTAGTGGGAATTGCCGATATGAACAACGGCGCCAACCATCCGAGCTGCTACCTCGACGGCACGGTCGGTTCTCTCGCCAGCCTCGACTTCCTGGTGTCCGATAATCGGCAGTATGAATGCCAGTATGTGCCTATCCGCTTCTTCTGGAACGACTGCGGCGACAACTCCTTCTCTTCCCGCAGCGGGGATACCTTGTGGATTTCCCGTAGCGTGTACGACTTCGAGCTGAATGAAATTACCGATTACAACTACTCCCTCCCCGGCTACTTCGGTGCTCCCGATGAGTGCTTAATCGGCGGAGGGCCCGGTAAACCGGCGCCGATTCGCTGTGTCGATTTCACCAACGGCGGTATCGACATCGTCTGCGCCGACTCCATCGACGCCCGCGGTGACATCAACTTGAACGGGGTGCCGAACGAAGTCGCCGATGCGGTGGTCTTTACCAACTACTTCATCTACGGTCTGTCGGCGTTTACGATTAACGTGGAAGGGCAAATCGCCGCCACCGACGTCAATGCCGACGGCTTGACCCTCACGGTCGGAGACTTGGTCTTCTTGATTCGGGTCGTCATTGGGGACACCCCGCCGATGCCGAAAGCCCACCCGACCGAGAAACCGAAAGCGGAATTCTCGCTGACGGGCGGTATTCTTTCCATCGCCAAGACGGACAGCCCCATCGGCGCCCTGTATCTGACTATCGCCGGCAATGTCCACCCGACTTTGACGGAAAACGCTGGCAATATGAAGCTGCGCTACAACTTTGACGGCACCGACACCCGGGTTTTGATTTACGATCTCGAAGGGAAAGCGTACCTCGAAGAGGGAAGTATTCTTGACTTGCATGACAAGGCGGAGGTGAAAACCATCGAAGCCGGAAGTTTCGACGGCGCCGTCATGGTGGCGAAGATAACCGATCTTCCTGAGCATTTCTCCTTGTCTCAAAACTACCCGAACCCATTCAATCCAACGACCACTATCGAATTCGCACTCCCCGTTGCGTGCGAGTGGAACTTGGTTGTTTACAATATCCTTGGTCAGGAGGTGCAACGGTGGAATCAAACCAGTGAGGCAGGATATATCAAAGTTGAGTGGGATGCGAGTAACTGCGCATCCGGCGTCTATTTCTATCGCCTGCAAGCCGGAGATTTCACCGCTACGAAGAAGATGCTCCTTCTGAAGTAGTCTCCTTCCCCCAATGAAGGTTTACCTACCGAACCAAACCCCGCCCTCCCCCACCGGCGGGGTTTTCTTTTGGCGGGATTGTGTATCCGGTGGTATCAAAAGAACGGAAAGAAAAAAACAATAGAAAATAGAGGATGGCATCTTACGGCGCCAAATCGACTACCGTCGCTCCCCAACCGCCGCCGGAACCGGCTTCATGGCGAAAGCTCACCACGTGGGGATGCTTCTTCAGCAGACTGTGGACGATTTCCCGCTTTACCCCGATGCCTTTGCCGTGAATAATCCGAACCTTGTAGATGCCCTTTTCCAGACAGACCCGCAAGTATTCCTCGACCACCTCCTTGGTATCGGCAGGCGCAAACATGTGCAAATCCAGGGTCCCGTCGATAGGATATTCTACCGGCTTTTCACCGTCATCTTTTTTCATCTCTCTAGCACCTCATCGCTCAAAATCACTGCCGGGAAGAAAGATGTCAATAAGGAATATATCCCCTTCCCCAGCCGATTGGGGTGGACTTATTCGGCATTTTTCTTATATTCCGGCGACAAAAAAGAAGAAACGGAAGAAGTGAGAAATAGATATGTCGATTATTCGTCCTTTCAGAGGTCTGAGACCGCGCCCCGAATATGCCGCTCAAGTGGCGGCGCCGCCCTATGATGTCCTCAGCAGCGAGGAAGCACGTGAGCTGGTCACAAACAATCCTCATTCTTTCCTGCGGGTGAACAAACCGGAAGTCGATTTCGAGCCGGGTGTTTCGCTCTACAGCGAAGAGGTCTACCGGCGGGGAAAAGAAAATCTTACCCAGCTCATCGAAAGCGGCATCATGTGCCACGATGTCAGGGAAGCCTTCTATCTCTATCGCCTGACGATGAACGACAAAAGCCAGACCGGCTTGGTAGCGCTGACGTCGGTTGACGAATACAACGAAGGGAAAATCAAGAAACACGAACACACTCGTCCCGAAAAAGTGAACGACCGCGCCAACCATATTATGTACGTCCAAGCCCAAGTAGGTCCTGTCTTCTCCATTTTTCGAGCCAAGGGAGAAATTCGTCGCCTGTTCGACAAAATCGCCGCTGACCCGCCGGAGTATGACTTCGTCAGCGACGACAAGGTTCGACACCAGCTCTGGGTGGTCGATGATGTCGACGAAATCAAAGACCTCATGCAAGCGTTTGCTTCTCTCGAAGCTCTCTATATCGCCGACGGTCACCACCGCTCCGCAGCGGCGGCAGAAGTAGCTCGACGCATGAAAGAGCAAAATCCGCAGCATACCGGAGAGGAACCGTACAATTATTTTCTTAACGTCATCTTCCCCGACGATGAGCTCCGGATTCTTCCGTACAACCGTGTCGTGAAAGATCTCAACGGCTTGACGTGCGAGCAGATGCTGGAAAAAGCCGCCGAGAAATTCAGCGTCACTCCCCGGGCGGAAGCGGTAGTTCCCGACCAGCCGTACCACTTCGGCGTATACTGCGAGAAAAAGTGGTATGAACTGGTAGCCAAAGAGGGCACGTTCGATGCGACCCATCCGGCGGAGTCGATTGATTCGGCAGTTCTTTCCCGCAACTTCCTCACCCCCATCTTGGGTATCGAAGACATCCGCACCGACCAGAGAATTGATTTCGTCGGCGGTATCCGAGGGGTGGAAGAGTTAATGAAACTGGTGGATAGCAATACATATAAAGTAGCTTTTTCTTTGTACCCGGCAACGGTGGCGCAACTGCTTGCCGTCGCCGATGCCGGAGAAGTCATGCCTCCCAAATCGACATGGTTCGAGCCGAAACTTCGAAGCGGGATGGTAGTCAATTTACTTGAAGATGATATACAAATGAAAGGATGAACCCTATGTTGATATTGATTTCGGATGCGTTTGACCCCAGCCTGCCGGAGATTCTCTCCAAGCATGGCGAGGTCACCGACGACAAAGCCCGTTTGGCGGAAGCGGAAATCGTTCTGGTGCGCAGCAAGACCAAAGTCACCCGCGAATATATCGACAGCGCTCCCAATTTGAAGATGGTTATCCGCGGCGGCGTCGGCTTGGACAACATCGACCAGGAATACGCCAGAGAAAAAGGCATCATCGTCCACAATACCGCTGAGGCGTCGACCACAGCGGTGGCGGAGTTGGCGTTCGCTTTGATGATTTCCCTTGCCAATGAAATTCCCCGCGCCGATCGCTCGATGCGGGAAGGCAAGTGGCTCAAAAAAGAGCTCAAACGGGTCGAGCTCGCCGGTAAGACCTTGGGAATTCTCGGCTTGGGGCGGATAGGGCTGTCGCTGGCGGTGCGGGCTCGGGCGTTCCAAATGCGGGTGCTGGGCTGGCATCCCGATGTCAACTTTACCGATTTCGCCGAAATTCGCCCGACTATGAAAGAAGTGCTCAACGAGTCGGATTTCGTTTCACTGCACATGCCGCTGGTGGAAAACACCAAAGGGATTATCAACAAAAAGACGCTGTCGGAATTCAAAGACGGCGCCTACCTCATCAACACCGGCAGAGGGAAAGTGTGCGTGGAAGAAGATATCGCCGAAGCGCTCAAAAGCGGCAAACTTGCCGGCTTTGCCACCGATGTCTGGTATTCCGATCCGCCCAAGGACTCTCCCCTGTTCGATGCCCCCAACACAATTTTCACTCCCCACATCGGCGCCTCGACCAAGGAAAACATGCTCCGTATCGGAACGATGATTGAGCGGCTGATTAAAGAATATGTCGAAAACAAGTAAAACGAGGTGATAGGTATGGCACATCGAGTATACAATTTCAATCCCGGTCCGGCGACGCTTCCGTTGGAAGTCCTGCAACGCGCGCAAGAAGAGCTCCTCGATTACCGCGGCACCGGGATGTCCGTAATGGAAATTTCCCACCGCTCGCCGGAATATGAAGAAATTAACAACACCGCCATGTCCCTTATGCGGGAGCTTTTGGGGTTGGGAGAGAATTATCATGTTCTCTTTCTTGGCGGCGGCGCATCCACCCAGTTTGCCTTGATACCGATGAATTTTCTCCCCGCTGACAAAACGGCGGCGTACATCGACACCGGGGCATGGTCAAGCAAAGCCATCAAAGAAGCTAAAAACATGGGAAAAGTCGAAGTGGTCTTTTCCTCCAAAGAGAAAAACTACACCCGGGTTCCCACTCCTGAGGAAGTAACCATCCCCTCCGATGCGGCGTATGTCCATGTCACGTCGAACAACACGATTTTCGGGACGCAGTTTCACCAGTTCCCCGATACCGGAGATGTTCCTTTGATTGCGGATATGTCCTCCGATATTGCCTCCCATCAGCTCGATTTTACCAAGTTCGCCATGATTTACGCCGGAGCACAGAAAAACCTCGGTCCGGCAGGGGTGACGGTGGTTATTATCCGTAACGACCTGTTGAGTCGTGCCGCGGATGGTCTGCCGACGATGTTTTCATACAAGACCCACGCCGACAAGAAGTCTCTCTACAACACTCCCCCGGCATTTCCGGTCTACATGGTCAAGCTGGTCTTGGAGTGGGTGAAAAAACAAGGTGGACTGGCGGCGGTGGAAAAAGTCAACCGAGAGAAAAAAGACATCATCTACGCTCTGATTGACCAACATCCCGATTTCTTCCGCGGTACCGCCGAACCGGCAAGCCGAAGCTGGATGAATATCACCATGCGGCTGCCTTCAGAAGAGCTGGAGAAAAAGTTCATCGCCGAAGCGAAGGAGGCAGGCTTTGTCGGCTTGAAAGGGCACCGCAGCGTCGGCGGTATTCGGGTTTCCATGTATAATGCCATGCCTCTCGAAGGGGTAAAGAAACTGGCGGATTTCATGGAGAACTTTCGGAAGAACAACTAACCGCAAGTGAGACGGCAACGGGTGGGATATGGCACTCCCGCCCGTTGTTTTTGACAAACGGGTGGGGATTAATGAAAAAAGTTGAGTTTCCTATCGACAAACGACTCTGGCACCCCAGCCTTATTCCCGGGGCGGTGGTGCTGATCTCGACGTACAATGCCGAAGGTCAGGCAAACATTGCACCTAAAAGCTGGCTTCAGATGGTTTCATTCGATCCGCCGGTGCTGATGTTTTCCGGCACCAAGGGCAACACGACGGAGAACAACATTCTCCAAACCTCATCTTTCGTCGTCAATACGGTCGACTCGACACAGGCGGCAATCGTATATGAGTGCATCCGCTGGTTCGGTGAGGAACGGATCCGCAAGAGCGGTTTTACTCTCGCCAAAGCTTCATCCGTCAACGCTCCCCTCGTGCGGGAATGCCGGGCGCATTTGGAATGTCGCTTGCTCGAAACAAAAGAAATCGGTTCGGGTTTTCTCATTTTCGGCTCTATTGTCGCCGCCTCGGTGTGGGACGAAATCCTCTCCGTCCCACCGGCGGAGCGCTATCGCCGCCTCGACCAAGTGGTCTACCTGGAAGAAAATCTGTTTGCAACGCTTGCTGACGCAATTCCGATTCGCCGTTGACATCTTCCTTGTTGAATAGGAGGACCCCTCGTATATTCCGTTTTGGTTATCAAGGATGAACGGCGAAGCGATATACAACCGAATGGACAACTTCGTCCTTCGTGGCGAAGCGCGATGGGGACGATACGGGTTCGGCATTGCGGTGACCTTTCTTCTCATGGTTGCCGCCGCTCTCTATGTCGAACCGGCGATCGAATGCGTTGTCCTCGGCAAATCATACGCCCAACTGGCAAGCCACCCGTTTCACTTCAACGACGAGAACATTGTCGCGTATCGTATTCTTACTCCCCTCATCAGCTATCTGCTCGGTTTGCGGGGGGAATTGATAATCATAACCAACCTTCTTTTTGCCGCTGTCCTCATCGGATGGGTCTATTTTCATTTTCGCCGTCATGCTCCCCGTCCCGGAGATGCCCTAGCCGCTGCCGGAGTGATAACGTTTTCTCTGGTCACCCTGACCACCCTCCGATACGGCGGCTATACCGACTCGGCAACGTACCTCATTATTTTTCTCATGTGGAAATTCCGCCGACGCCGTTTTCTCTTTTACGTCCTTTTCCTCCTGGGCTTGCTCAATCGGGAGTCGATTTTGTTTCTCATTCCCTGGTTTGTCCTTCTCAGAGCACCTCACTCCGGCTCAAAAATGAAGCTGGCTAGTGACGCCGCAGTGGGATTTGGCATCACCATTCTGCTGTATGCTCTCTTTCGACAGTGGGCCAGCTCTCACTACGAAGTCGGCTTCACATGGAGTTACTACCTCGAACCGCTTCGGCACAATCCCTTCTACTGGTTCGGCAAGTCGTTCACCTGCCTGCGGGTTGGTTTCTTTTCCGTGTTCAAGCTCTTGTGGCTGTTCCCGATACTGGCGGGCTTCTCCCTCTGGCAACGGAAGGAACGACGGGATGTTTACTCCATGCTCCTTCTTTTTGGCTGCTCGTTCGCCCAGTTATTCGTCGCCTTCGACTCTTCGCGGATGCTGACCATGTCGTTTCCGGTGATGCTTATCGCCTTGGAGCATCTTTTTCGCCACAATCCCTTTCGCTTTCGGGAGCTGTTCGGCTGGGTCTTTGCCGCAAATCTCATCGTTCCCCAACTCTACACCGCCAACAACGTCATCGAAGTCATGCCTTCCCTCATTGGCGACCAGCTCCGCCAGTTGATGAACAGGTAAGGGCACCTTCTCCTTTTATTTCGCCTTCCTTCTCAGCACCCGCAGCCCGGCAAACAGCAACAGCATCACCCCGAACACGCAGACAATGGTCGCACCCGGCGGAGTGTCGAGTTGAAAGGAGAGAACCATTCCCAGCGCCGAGCCGACCACCCCGAATACCCATCCGTACCCCAAGCGCAAGCCGATGCGGTCGGTCATCAGGGCGGCAAAAACGCTCGGCACCACCAGAAAGATAAACACCAGCAACACCCCGCAAATTTTCACCGAGCTGGTGACGACAATCCCAAATGTGGCGTAGAATAAGAAATCCCACCAACGCGCTTTTGTTACCCCACCGCCGTTATTAAAGGTGAGGGCGAGAAATTTCCGCCGCGCCAAGTAGTGGAAAGCGCCAATCAAAGCATAGACGCCGGCGGTTTTGAGAACCATCGCCGGCGTCACGGTAAGAATACTTCCAACTAAAAGATATCGAATATGCTCGGCGCCTTCCGGGGCGTGGCTGACCGCCAAGATGGCGGCGGCGGAACTGACGGCGAAGACAATCCCGATGATGGCTTCTTGGGGAATTTTGCCTTCGATTTTCCGCGTCAAAGCAAAAATGGTAGCGCCAAGAAGCGCAAAACCAAGAGAGAACAAATACGCCACAAAGCTGTCCAAAGCAAAGCCGAAAAGAAACGCCAACGTCATCCCCAAGGCGGCAATCTGCGCCAATGAAAGGTCGACGAAGATAATGCCGCGCTTGATGATGTGCATGCCGAAATAGACATGTATTCCCACCAGCACAATTGTGGCGACAAAAGGCAGAAAAAGAAACTCTAGATAAGTACTCATTGCACCACTCGCAAAAGTTCGTCAATGTTCCCTTCGAGCCATTGGATATAGGTTTCCCCCTTGTGGCGTCCTCCAATCGACGGATACAAAGTAACGACGGTGGCGCCGGTGGCGGAGGCGATTTTGTCCGGGACTCGTTTATCGAAGTACGGTTCCACCCCGATGACTTTGATTTTCCGTCCTTTGATGAGGTCGATAATTTCGGCAATGTGGGAAGGGGAGGGTTGCACTCCCGGATACGGTTCGATAAACCCCGCCGCGACCAAGCCGGTAAATTCGTCAAAGTAGGGCCAAGAATTATGGTAGTAGACTATCTCTTGCCCTTTGAGCGGCGCCAGCTTCTTCTCCAACGGCGCCAGCTCTTTTTGGAGCTCTTCCAAGTATGCTTGGCGATTCTGTTCGAATTGACGAGCGTGAGCCGGATCGGCTTCCGACAACCCCTCCAATATAGCCTTGGTAATGGGCTCAACGTTTTTCGGGCTGAGCCAGTAATGGGGATTGCCGAAACGATGCAGGTCACCGTAGCGGGCGTCGGCTTTGAAGGTCGGCACTTCGAGACGCTTAATGTATTTCGAACAATCGACAATTTTCAGCTTATTGTTTCGTGAACCATCAATGATTCTATCCATCCACATATCAAGTTCCATGCCGACTTTGAGCACGACATCCGCTCTTTTCACTTTCATCATGTAGCTGGGACGAACCTCGATGTAATGAATATCCGCCGTCGGCGGGGCAATGAAACTCACGTCGATAAAATCACCTCCCACCTCTTTGGCGAAATACGCCAAATCACTTGTCGAGGCGACGACTTTCACTTTCGCCGATCCCTGCATCGGCAGAAGGCTCAACAGCAACACGAAAAAATATCGCAACATCTTCATAGCGTCCTCCTAAAAGTTATGGGGTTGATGCGGTCCCAAGCTGAAGACCAACTGCACATTGACCTCCCAAAAACCGTCGGCGTCTTTCGGCTTCGTCCAGTGACCGATTAACCGCACCAGGCTCGTCTCCTCGATGGGAGCAAAACCGGCAAACAGCCCTGCCCGCCATATCGTATGAGTTTGCACGCTGCCTTCTTCCTCTTCATGCTCCTTGTGGCGGACATACTCAAAAATACTGCCGAGATTATATATTTTGTGAAAGCGATAATCGATGTACCCATAGCCACCGTAGGAACTCAGCCGGTCGCCGTCTTCCTGCTCATCGGAACGCAGGAGTCCCTCCGCCTCGATTTGGAGCGTGGTATAGCGGGAGGGTTTATGTTTATATTTGGCATCAACCCCAGCCACCCAGCTTCGCAACTGCTTGATTTCGGAGGTGGTCGTATCGAGGTGAAGATGAGACACTGAATTGAGCACCGACATACCCAACGCCAGTTCGGTAAAGTCGGTCAGTGCAAAAGAAGTCGTCAATCGCCCGAAGAAGCCCGGCGTAATGTGAACGGAATCACGGCAGACTTCCTGTTCCTCTTCTTCCCCATGATGATGGTGCCCCAACAAGGCATCCCCTTTCAAAAGCGCCGCCATAATTTCCGTGTAGGCATCTCCGGTCGGTAGCAAAAACGCCGCCCGCACCGCCATATCGGACAAGCCATGACTCCCGAAGAAATGCTCATGGGGAAGGGGGCGTTTCATGAACGACCAGGCATGAGGATGGACGGGATTCAATCTGCCGAACTCCAGAAGATACTTTCCCGCCCGCACGTTCATATTCAACGGCAAACCGCGAAGGATAGTCGCGTATATTTCTTCGACTTCCGCATTATGCTCCCCGTGCCACGCCACCACCGCCCCGGCGCGGGCATACGGGTTCAAGTAACCGGCGACCATGAGCTCCATCTCCGGGGTTGCGAGATTGAGCTTTTCTTTTTCCACCGCTCGGCTTGCGTCGTTGTGACTGAAAGCGTGGATATCGCCGATGACCGAAACATCGGGGTTAATCGTTGTCTGGGCGGAAAGCCCGGCAACAAGAAAAAGCCCCACGAATACAATAAATACAACTTGTCTGTACATACACTCCTCCATAACCGGTTCAAGACCAAGATCTTTTCGTACACTTGTCAGCTTGAGAAGGATGCCGTCACCGTGAGGTTAACGGCTGAGAGGAACCGGAGGAGCGCGAATGGCATCAACGGAAAAGAAGAAAAAAGGACAGGCACAAAAAACGTCCGCAAGAGAAGAGAAAATGACCGTCGCAAACAAGGCGAGGCTGAACGCCGACGTCGGAGCACTCAAAAAATGAGCGAACTGGCAGATGGGGCAGGCATTCTCATCCAGATGGCAGAGCGCCTGATGCAAAAAGAGAAGCGACAAACCGCCGATAGTGACAGCGACAACAAGTACAAATAGTCGGCTAAGCATTTTACGCGGTGTCGTTTTCATACCTACCGGTATAGCCATATTTCTCCCCATAGTCAAGTAAGTTTATGGGTTATTCCAAGTTATACGCTTTTCCCGTTTCTCTTTTCCGAAAATGGGCACCGTCCTTTGGAGGGAAAAATGTCCCATTGAAGGATTTTCCCTCTTTCCCCCGGCAGGGAAAATAAAAAGATATACTTGCCAAATTTCCGGTGATTATTATATTGCCGGACGGGTTTCCGATACCTTATCGGGAACCCTTCATTATCGAGCGGACGTTATGTAAGATAAGGAGATAGATGTGAAACCGAATATCCATCCGGAATATGTCGAAACGGTGATTACGTGTGCTTGCGGAGCCACCTATCCGACGCGCTCCACGCGGAAGAACATCACGGTGGAAATTTGCTCTGCCTGCCACCCGTTCTTCACCGGCAAACAAAAACTTATCGACACAGCCGGTCGGGTCGACCGCTTCCGTCGGAAGTACAAGCTGGTCGAAGAGAAAAAGAAGACCAAGTAAACATTCCTGCTTCCCCTCGTCGGCGGAAAAGAACAGTAAAGCGCTTTGAGAAACACAAGCGCTTTAATTATGAAATCCCGTCCCGACACATCCGAGGGAGAAAGCGACGGGCATTATGGCTGATTTGAACGTTGGCGGACAAGCTGTCATCGAAGGTGTTATGATGCGCAGTAAAGACAAGGTTGCGACGGCGGTGCGGACTCCCGACGGCAACATTTTGGTGAAAACCGAAGACTATCAGTCGTTGACTACCCGTCACAAACTGCTCGGCTTGCCGATTATTCGCGGCGCGGTCGTCTTTGTCGAAATGCTCGTCATCGGCATCAAGACCCTGAATTTTTCCGCCGACGTTGCCATGAAAGAATTGGAAAAACAGGAAGCGGCAAAGAAAAAAGAAGACGGCTCCGCCGAACCGCGTTCCAATACCTTTTTGCTGGCGGTGAGTGTTGCCGCGGCATTGGGACTGGGGATATTCATCTTTTTCTTTATCCCTCTGGCGATATCGGATTTCCTCCACGTCGACAAGAACGCGGTCGGCTTCAACCTCCTGGCGGGAGCTATTCGACTGACGCTGTTTATCCTCTACGTGTGGGCTATCTCGCTTTTCGGGGAATTCAAAAAAATTTTCCAATACCACGGCGCTGAGCACAAATCGATTTACGCCTACGAAATGAACGACGAACTTACCCCTGCCGCCGCCGCCAAACATACCCGCTTCCATCCCCGGTGCGGAACGTCTTTTATCATCATTGTGGCTTTGTTCGCCATTCTCGTCTATGCCGTCTCCGACACTATTTACGCTCTCGTCACCGGTCATGCTCCCGCCCTGTTGACCCGTTTTGCCGTCCACTTTTCCCTGCTGCCGTTCGTCGCCGGCGGCTCTTATGAACTGTTGAAATTATCCGGCAAAACCCGCGACCACAAAATCACCCGCCTGCTCATCCAGCCCGGTTTGTGGCTGCAACGGATTACCACCAGTGAACCCACCCCCGAACAACTGGAGGTCGCCATTGTGGCGTTGGAGTCGGCGGTCGGTATCACCGAATCGAAAATTTTAGCCAAGCGGGTCGCCGCCTCGTAGCGACGCTCATATATCTTGCCTCCGGACATTCTTTTCCCGTACCATAATTCAGAAGTAAAGGTATAAAGAAATATGCTGGACTTAGTTGCAAAACTGGAAGAAAAACTCAAAACCATAGATGAACAGATGACCGATCCGTCGGTGCTTTCCAACCAGAAAAAGCTCATCGAACTGAACCGCGAACGTCGCCACCTGGAAGACATTCTCGAAGTGGGCAGAAAATACCGACAGCTTCGGCTCGGCATAGAAGAAGCACAAGAAATCATCAAAAAAAGTGATGACGAAGAGCTGGTCGCCATGGCAAAAGAAGAGCTGGCGAATTACGAAGCGGAGTTCGAAGCGGTTGAAAAAGAACTCCGACTCAAGCTGCTCCCCCGCGACCCGGAAGACGACAAAGCCGCCATCGTCGAAATCCGCGCCGGTACCGGCGGCGATGAAGCGAGCTTGTTTGCGGGGGACATCTTCCGCATGTACCAGCGCTATGCCGACGCCAAGGGCTGGAAAATGGAAATCCTCAGCTCCCACGAATCGGAAGTGGGCGGTTTCAAGGAAATCATCTTCTCGCTCGAAGGAGACCAACCGTACGGCACCATGAAGTTTGAATCGGGAGTCCACCGCGTGCAACGCGTCCCCGCCACGGAAGCCCAAGGGCGGATTCACACCTCCGCCGTCTCGGTGGCGGTGCTGCCGGAAGTGGAAGAGGTTGATATCGAAATCAAGGAGAACGAAATCAAGGTCGATGTGTACCGCTCTTCCGGTCCCGGCGGGCAATCGGTCAACACCACCGACTCGGCGGTACGGATAACGCATTTGCCCACCGGCTTGGTAGTTACCTGTCAGGATGAAAAATCACAGCTCAAAAATAAGAACAAGGCTCTGCGGGTGCTTCGAGCTCGCTTGTATGACTTGAAGACCGCCGAGCAACAGGCGAAAATTGCGGCGGAGCGACGTTCGATGGTCTCGACCGGCGACCGGTCGGCGAAAATCCGAACCTACAATTTCCCGCAGTCGCGCGTCACCGACCACCGCATCGGCTTGACGCTGTATAAGCTCGACGAGATCCTCCACGGAAATCTCGATCTTTTGATTGACGAGCTTCGCCGCCACGAACAGGAAAACTTACTGAAACAAAATACCGAGGTGGAAACGTAACCGTGAAAATTTTACAAGTTGTCATCGCCCTCGTTCTTGCCGCCGGTTTGTTGTATCTGGCAAGAATCAACTCGGAAGGTCGTCCGGAGTTCGTAACCCATACGGAGAACGGCTTCACTTTCGAGATGACCACCGTACCCAAGGTATACGAAAATGAAGAAGCGACTATTCGGGTGAAAATAACCGGCGATATTACACCGGAACTCAGGCTGTTCTTCCGCCCTTCCCGTTACGGTCAAGATGAAAATACGCCGTTGAGAAAGTATCAAACCATCCCCCTCCAACTGGAGGACTCGACCGCCGGTATCTACTCCGCCCAGGTTACCGCGGGCTCCATAGGGAAAAAACTGTACTACTACTTTGAAATTCGCGATAACGTCGGCGGGCACCGGGCAAGTTTCACTCAAAAGAACGGCAAGCCGTTTGTTTTGAAATATATCGGGCATGTCCCCCTATACGTCCTCGTCGGACATATCAGTTTGATGGCGCTGACGGTCTTCTTTTTAGTCATAGGCTTCGTCAAAGCGATTCCCCTTCTGGCAGGCAAAGGAAACGCTCACGCTATGGTCAAATTTTTCCTTCTGTCCGCCCTCAGCGCTTTTGTCGGCGGCTACCTCATCGGCTTCGCTATGAACCATTACGCTTTCGGCACCATCTGGGAAGGAGTCCCCTTCGGTACCGACGCCACCGATAACAAGACGCAGCTTCTCTTTGTTTACTTGCTGTTTATTACGATTGCCGGTTTCGGCTCCTTGACAAACGGAAAGCTGGGACGGGATGTTTTCTCACAGAAGACCTTAGGCTGGTTGGGGGTGGGAGCGTTTATCTTGATGCTGGTCATTTATCTTATTCCCCATTCCATCCAATTCTCTCCGGCGTTGACTTATGCGGTTTGTTACTCTTTCATCGGCTTTTTTGTTCTGCTTTATTTGGTGGGCTGGTTTCGCACCCGAACCCCAAAAGTAAAATCGGTTGAAGAATAAGCTCTCGCTATGAAAGACTCGCTTGTGACGGAAACGCTGGCGGCCTACATCGCTCGGAAAGCGGAGATTTTGAAACGCGCCGGTATCGACCAAGCCAAGGCGGAAATCGAGCTGATGCTCTGCCACCTGTTGAAGGTAGACCGATTACACCTTTATCTGGAAGGACAAGAGCGTCTTACCGACGAAGTCAAAGATCAATTGGAAGCTCTTATCGGGCGTCGGGTAACCCGCTACCCTCTCCAGTATATTCTGGGGGAAGCATGGTTCTATGGGCGAGCGTTTCTCGTTACCCCTGACGTGATGGTGCCGACCCCGGAAACGGAACTGCTCTGCGAAACCGCTATTGGCTTCGTTCAAGAGAAGAAGATTGCCTCGCCGCGCATACTTGATATCGGCACCGGTTCGGGAGTCATTGCAATAACGCTGGCGAAGGAGCTCCCCGGAGCCGACATCCTGGCAGTCGACATCTCGGCGCAAGCATTGAACGTAGCGAAGAAAAACGCTGAGCGCTTGGGAGCGGAGAACCGGATAAGATTCCGACAGTCGGATTTTTTTTCAGGTGTGACGCCGACGGAACGTTTCGACCTTATCGTCTCCAACCCGCCCTACATCAGCGAATCGGAATACGAGACCCTTCCTCCCGAAGTGCTGGCGGATCCGCCCACCGCTCTGTTGGCGGGCGAAGACGGGCTGGACGCCATTCGGCACATTTTGTCCCATGCGCCGGACTATCTCGCTCCCGGGGGACGCTTGATGTTCGAGATCGGTTACCGTCAAGCGGAGAAGGCTGCGGAAATGACCGAAAGCGACGAGCGCTATCAATCCATCGTCATTATGAAGGACTTGAACGACATCGACCGAATCGTCATTTTAGGCTGTGAGAAAAAAGAAAACCATGACAAACGATAACCACCTCCCCGAACGGGTCCGAAAAGTCATTCGCCTTTTGCGGCGCCATTATCCCGGCGCCACCTGCACTCTTGATTTCAAAACCGTCCATCAACTCATGGTTGCGACCATTCTTTCGGCCCAATGTACCGACGAACGGGTCAATCAGGTGACCAAGTCCTTGTTCAAAAAATACAAATCGGTCGATGACTTCGCCGACGCCGATCTCCAAGAGCTGGGCAGGGATATTTTCGCCACCGGCTTTCACAACAACAAAGCCAAAGCCATCAAACACTCCGCGCAATACTTACGTGAGCACTACCGGGGCAAGATACCCCGCCACGTAGACGAGCTGGTCAAACTTCCCGGCGTCGGACGTAAAACGGCATCGGTCATCTTGGGTGCCGGTTACGGTATCGCCGAGGGGATTGTTGTCGACACTCATGTCGCCCGTCTCAGTCAACGCTTAGGATTTACCACGCAAAAAACACCCATCAAAATCGAGCAGGAATTGATGCAGCTTGTGCCGAAGAAAGACTGGATTGATTATTCGCACCTGATGATTGCCCATGGCCGCACCCTTTGCAAAGCCCGCCGCCCCGACTGCGCTCATTGTTTTTTGAACTCCCTCTGCCCCGCTGCGGAAACGACCTAGTCACCGGCTTCACACAAGCCCCGTCCCCATCACTCAACTTTCTTCGATTTCATCCTTTAATTGCCGCAACAGATTGAGAGCATCAATCGGCGTCATGGTATCCAAATCGAGCGCTTTCAATTTCTCTTCGATTTTGGACGGTTTCGGTTCAAAGAGGTTGGTTTGAACTTTGGCTTGATAAATACCCTTGCCTAATTCGCTCTGGGTAAACTTCCCCGATTCCAACAGACGCAAAATCTGCTTGGCGCGACTGATGGTGGAACGCGGCAAGCCTGCCAATTTCGCCACTTCGATGCCGTAAGAGTCGTCACACCCGCCGGGAATAATTTGATGGAGAAAGATGACCCTGTCTTCCCACTTTTTGACCGCCACTTGGTAGTTTCTGACATGCTCGTACAACTGCGCCATACCGGTCAACTCGTGGTAGTGCGTGGCGAAAATTGTCCGGGCTTTGATGTGCTCGTTGAGATACTCCACCACCGCCCATGCCACCGACAGCCCATCGAACGTAGAAGTTCCCCTGCCGACCTCGTCAAGCAAGACCAACGACCGCTCGGTGGCGTTGTGGAGAATGTTTGCTGTTTCCACCATCTCGACCAAGAAAGTCGACTGCCCTTGGGCAAGGTTGTCCAACGCTCCTACCCGCGTGAAGACCCTGTCAACCAACCCCAGCTCCACCTTATCGGCAGGAACGAACGAACCGATTTGCGCCAAAATGACAATCAAACCGACTTGGCGCAAATAGGTCGATTTGCCCGACATGTTGGGACCGGTCAGAATATGGATGGTATCTGCGGGAGGGGTAAAGGTCGTGTCGTTGGCGACAAACGAGCCCGCCGGAAGCACCGACTCAATGACCGGATGGCGACCGTTGACGATAACCAAGCGGGTGTCTTCATAAATTTCCGGGCGGCAGTAATGATACCGCACCGCCACTTCGGCGAGAGCGGAGACCAGATCAACTTCCGCCAGTAGCTCTGCTGTGAGCAGGATGGTGGCGATCCGTTCGTTCAGATACCGGAGCAGCTCCTGGTAGAGCTCTTCCTCGAGCTTGAAGATTTTCTCTTCGGCGGTCAAAATCAACTCTTCCTTTTCCTTCAGCTCCGGCGTAATGAAGCGTTCGGCGTTAACGAGGGTTTGCTTCCGAATGTACTCTTTCGGCACCGCTTCCAGGTTCGCTTTGGTAACCTCGATGTAATAGCCGAAGACTTTGTTGAACCCGACTTTCAAGCTATTGATGCCGGTGCGCTCCCGTTCACTCTGTTGCAACGAGCCGATATAGAGTCGCGCCTCTTTGATGGAATCGTTCAGAGCGTCAAGTTCGGCGGAGTAGCCGCGGCGAAAGATATTCCCCTTATTGGCGGTCAGGGGCGGCTCCTCAGTGAGCGCCCGGTCGAGAGTTGTAACTATATCTCCGTTATCGGGGAGAGAAGCGGCGATGTTTTGCAAGTGGGGACTGTGCGCTTCTTGCAAAACAGTTCGAATCTCTGCGGCAAGGCGAAGCGCTTCTTTCATTGCCGCCATTTGGCGGGGGTTCAACTTGCCGATGCCAAGGCGACCGGCAAGTTTTTCCAAATCGGGAAGCGGCTTGGTCAATTCACGGAGCTTTTCCGCCAGCTCACGATTTTTGACCAGTTCGGCAACTCCCGACAGTCGGAGCTCTATCTTTGCTTTGGTCTTAAAGGGCCGCACCAACGCCTGCCGGAGGCGCCGCGCTCCCGCGGCGGTATGGCAAAGATTGATGACCGAAAAAAGAGAGTGCTTCTCGCTGCCGGTGGCGATGCTTTTCAACAGTTCGAGGTTGCGCACCGTGCTGTACTCGAGAGTCATAAATTCTTCGTTATCGAAACGGGTCAGTTTGGTGATGTGCGCCAACTGATGACGATGGTTCTCGCGAAGGTAGCGAAAGATTGCTCCGGCGGCGGCGACAGCCAAGCGCTGGTCGGCAACCCCGAAGCCTTCCAATGTCGCTGTTCCGAAATGGTCGGTCAAATCCCGTTCGGCGGTCTTGAAATCAAAGTTCCACTCTTCGAAAGGGGTCAATTGGCTCGAACCGTTCAGCAACCCCAAGCGCTGTTTGAGGGATTCCCGGTCATAGTCGGCGGGAAACAAAATTTCCGACGGCTCCAACAGCTTGACCCGCTCGGTGACCTCTTCCGGCGGTCCTTGGTCAACCAAGAAAGAACCGGTCGACAAATCCAACGCCGCCATACCCATCGTTTTGCCGTTCGGTTCGACGATTGCCGTCAACCAGACGGCTTGGCGCTCGTTTTCGGGATTCTCCACCGTTGCCGTGCCGGGAGTCAGGATTTCCACGATTTCCCGCTTGACGATTCCCTTGGCGGTTTTGGGGTCTTCCACCTGCTCGACGATGACGACTTTCTCACCATGCGACAACAGCTTCGCCAAATACTTATCGACCGCATGATACGGCACGCCGGCGAGAGGGATCCGCTCGGCGCCGCCGTGAGCGCGAGAGGTCAAGGCGATACCCAGCAAGGGTGCGGCTTTGACGGCATCGTCGCCGAACATCTCATAGAAATCCCCCATCCGGAAAAAAAGAATTTTATCGGGATGCTTCTCCTTGACCGCATAGTACTGCCGCATGAGCGGGGTAAAGGCGGAAGATTTCTTTTTCTCGGAATTCATCGAGCAACGACTTGGAACACTTCGTTATGAGTCGCCTCCAACGTTTTTTTGAACGCAAACGCCTCCTCATAGGTCTGAAAACGACCGACGTAGACGACTCGATACGTTTTATCCGAAATGGTCTTGGTCTCGATATCCACTTTCTTCCCGTACGAGGAGAAGAGCTTGGCTTGACGCTTGGCGTTTTCTTTTTTGGAAAAGACACCGACTTTTACCGAGTAGTAGGTGCCGGTGATTTTCTCGGCCGTCGCGTCATGGGAATCGGGGGCAGTTAACTCCGTCATCCGCTCCACCAAGGCGTCCAACCCGACTGCCGCCGGAAAACCTTCGCGCAAGATGTTGTAATAAAAAAGAGCATCGTCGGTGCGTTTTTTGCGAATGGCTCTATCAGCCAACAGATACAATGCCTGCGGTACGCCGGGACCTTTCTTCTCGCGGGACAATTTCCGCAACAACTTTTCCGCCCCGATGTGCTTTCGATACGCCATCATCACCCGCGCTTTATCGATTAACCCCCACTGGGCGGCGTTATCTTGGGAAAATTCCAACAGGTACCGGTCGGCTTGCCGCAGCGCCGACTCGTAGGCATCCAGCATCTCGTCGATGAGAATCGACAAGCGCAACATCTCCCCGCGATACTTTCCTACCTCCCACAAGGCGCGGTAGTCATTCACGATTTTCTCAAGCTTTTTGATATCCCCCTTCAAAAAATAGTACTGCGCCAGCCGGTAATAAATCTCTTCCCGATAAGACGCCGATACAGACGCCCGCAATGCCGCTTCCATCAACTTCGCCGCCTTCTCTCCGTTCTGTTCCACCAAGCTCAGGTAGAACAGCTTGTTCCCGTCCCGCGTCGAAGCCGTAGAAACGGTCGAAAGGGAATCCCGCGCTTCTTCCACTTTTCCCTGCCGAATCAGCGAGTAAATGGTATCGGCGCGGCTTGTCGCCGAACAACAGAGAACTATCCCGAGCAGTGTGATAAAGATCTTCCGCATCGCGTGTATATATCGAATGAAAGCAGCCCGCTTACGAAGAGACGCTCGTCAACCCCGCCTCGACGTGGTCATGTTGGGCGCGACGTTGCAGCTTTTCCCGTCGCTGCTCCAGGCTGCGAAACAGCTCATTAATCTTTCTCGTATCGCCTTTTTCCAAATAAAGACGAATAAGCTCCATAATCGACTTCAAATCATCGGGGAAATCCTCGACAATCTGAGTGAGAATTTCCTCCGCTGTCGCCAGATCACCTTTCTTCTCGTAGAATTCAGCCAGCGTAAAACGAGCTTCGATATTCTTGGGCGAGGATTTCAAAATGTTCTCGCATATCTGCGCCAACTCTCCGAATCGTCCCAACTCAAAGAGCGTCTTCTTGAGGCGGTCAATCGCCCGGTGTCCTTGGTCGGGAACGGCTTCGGTCAGCTTTATCCAGAAATTGACGGCATCCTCTTCCCGTTTTTCTTCGCAGTATGAATCCCCAATCGCCAAGTACGCCGGAACAAACGTGGGGTCAAGGCTGATGGCTTCCTTGAACAAGGTGCGCGCCTTGTGGTACTCTTTCCGTTTGAACAGTTGCTCCCCTTGACGATACTTGAACACCGCCAGCGGTTTCTTGGAGCGGTTCGACTCCAACTTCAAAATTTTTGTCGCCGTCTCGTAAGCGTCTTCCCATTTTTCCGCCTTTTTCTGCAACTCCAGCAGTTGCCCATGCGCCCACAAATTCTGCGGGTTCAATTCGATGAGTTCCCGCAGCGCCGCTTCCGCCATGTCGGTGTCCTTGAGAGCGATATAATCCAGCGCCAGTTGTTTCAAAATCGCCGATTTCTCCCGCACGGACAAATTGCCGCGAAGGGTCAAATCTTTGTGCACCTGGAGCGCCCGCTCCGGCTTTTTGTTCTCGCGGAGAATTTGCCCCAACCGCAGATACGCGTCGATGTTGGTGGAATCTTCCGCCACTACCTGCCGCAGCTTGGAAAACGCCGCCACTTGGTCGCCGTCGAGAAGGTTCCGCAACGCTTCCATATACAGCGTGGAGACGGATTTTTGCGGCTTGGTAAAGTACCGCTCATAAATCAGGTAGAACGCCATCGCCCCCGCCAAGAGCACCAGGAAAACAAGAACGTATTCCATCATGTCGTATCACCGCTCTCAAAAGGTGAAGGGAAATCTTTGTCCTGTTTGTCCGAACGCATCAACAGATCGGCGGATTCCTCGATAGGCCGATTACGAAGCACCGTCACTTCGTTTTCCAACGCCCGCGCTTGTTTGCGGACCGAGCGGAGCTGCATCGAAAGCTTGATATAGACGGAAATAAAAATTAACAAGGAGACAAACACTCCCGCCGCAAACGCCCAGAAAATAACCGTAATCAGCGGCACTTCCACGTACTTCGCCCAAATCAAATCCACCGTAACTTTCTGTCCCGAGCCGACGTTGTACAAGGCAAACGCTACCACCACCACGATAACCAGAGCCACCAGAATCGCTCTCAACGCCCACATACGCCCCCTCCTCTCTCGTCAACGATATACCACTCAATCATTCCCATCAACTTCCTTTTGTGGCACTGGTAAAAGTCGACATCCCGTCTTTCGATATCGCACTATGTGCCTTATTTTTTCTTTTCTTTCGTTTTTTCGTCCGTCCATTGCAAGGTCTTAATCATGCCCATCGCTTCCTGCATGATGGAAGGGAAAAAGACCAACTCGCTGATGACATGAAACACCACGACGGTATTCCCATGCTTGGCGACAACCACCCCGCCGCCGTATGAGCCATAGACTCGCGTTCCTGCCGTAGCGGAAGCGGAAGTGCTGACATATTTCCGGTATTCCACTTTCCCTTCCCAGTAGGCGGCACGTTCTCCGGCGACGGTAATCGTCCGACGCTTGCGGGTACGGGTCTTATCCCGCTCCGTTCCTTCTTCCACCACCTGGTTATTCAGGATTTCAAACTCTTTGAGAATCTCGTTCTTTTGGGGAGAAGAATACGACTCGTCAATCAGCGAATCCAAAAACGTCATCGGGTCATAACTGCTGGTGTCAGCGTAGACAATAATGCGGGGGACTTTGGTGTACTCGGGAGCACTCATAAAGTACGAGGGGGTCTCATAATTTTTCTGCGTCAATACCAACCGGAAATTCCCCTTGTTCGGAAGCACTTTGCTTTTCCATCCTTCGCTGAGGGTCAGAGAATAGCCGTACTTCTTATCAGTAAAGACATTATCCTTTATTTCTCCTGCTTTTTCCGTTTTCCTTCGCGCTTGAAGAGAGGGAACACACAAAGCAAGTACAAGGCACGCTAAGATAAGTCTCCTCATAGCAAACTCCTTGTCTTAAAACCTGAGCTCATCTTTCCTTTTCTTAAATTCAATACTTATACGCCATTAGTCAAGGATTAAATGATTTCTCTTCAGTTCCTCCCTCGAGTCATCCGTCAGAGAGCATCCAAGAGAATGCAACTCGAAATTTTCCAAGGAGATACGGCAAAGAACCATCCTTTCCCGATGGGACGCTTCTGTGATTGGAGCGAGGAGCTAAAAATAGAAAAAACCGCTCTACAGCTTTCGCACTTTCTCCAGCTTTTCCAAAAATTCGTTTATTTCCCGCTTCGAGAACCCCATCGCCGACAACTCGTCCGGAGAAAAGACCGTATCCTTTAATGCGGTTTGCAACGCCTTCAGTTCCAATCCGGAGAAGGTATAGGCATGTAAGCTATAGTCGGTAAAAGCTTCAAAGGCAAGGGGGCACACTTCCTTGACGATGTCCGCCATCACCCGGGCATACTGGCGAATCTCAAGCTGGGCATGGCTGTCCAAACGCAGGCGCAAAAAATGAAACAAATTGTGCAAATCAATCTTCCAGTACCACTCGGTATACAACGAGAGAGGCAGGGCTATTCGCGCCAGTTCCCGCGCCACTCCTTCGGATATGAATTCCTCATAATGGGCATAGACTTCCCGCTGCGACTCGCGAAGGTATGATAGAAATTTCTCTTTCAATGCTGACGGGATTTCTTCTTCGGCTCTCCCTTGCTTGTTGACGGTTGACTGGTAGCGGATATGCTCGGGCTCCGGCACGTAAAACTCACTTTTCATCACCGAGTAACGCCCGGAATATTCGTTCACATTTGCCGTACGGTGGCGGATCCACTGGCGGGCGATAAAAATCGGCAATTTGACATGAAACTTGAACTCGACCATCTCAAACGGCGAAGTGTGCCGATGGCGAAAAAGGTAACGGATTAAGGCGCGGTCTTCGGAGACCTTCTTTGTCCCCTCGCCGTAACTGACCCGTGCCGCCTGGACGATGGCGGCATCCCCGCCCATGTAGTCGACCAAGCGAACAAAACCGTGGTCGAGAACTTTGAATTCCTTGTTCAGGACTGCTTCCGCTCTTTCGTTTTTCACCTGAATCTCCGCTTTCTCCATGTCTGTTCGTGCGGAATATACAACCACTCCGACCTCAATGCAACCGAGGAAAGATAAAGAGGTGTAATTCTCAAAAGCGAACAGATAACCTCTTGACAGGCATTAAAAATAGTGTATTTTATCAATGTAGTAGGGTCCCACACCTGTGCAACTGCCACACATAATTTGAATTAAGGGAAAACAAAGCGTAGGATTGGTAACGTTTTGGTAACGTTATAGAAAGCAGTTTGGTATGAAGTGGGGTACATCCGTTCGAGCGGGGGCGAGGACCAAAACCGGCGGGGAGAGACTTAATCCCTTCGCAAGGCATAGGGCAGTGTACCGTTTTCTTGGGGAAAAAGCGAGGGAAAACTTTTCTCTCGCAAACTTTGCAGACGGCACCTCTCACTTCCAATCCTCTCTCCTCTTTCCCTTTTGTACCCTTCCCCCTCCAGCGTTACCGAAGACAAAAATTTTGGCGAAAGCCCGGGAATAATAAAGGTGAAAGAACGTGGGACCTGGACTCCACCGCCGGGCTTTTCGCCTCATTAAAATATAATCATTTTCTCACCGGGCAACGAAGCGATTTCCGGTTCACGGCAAGGGGAGGATTCTCGATATCCCCAATGGTAGTGGGATACCGGGAATATCCGAACACGCGGCAGAGGAACCTTCTGTATAGCTACCAAAGATGAAACAAAGCATCGCATCTTTCGCGCCGTCAGGAATCCTTTCCTGACAGTTGGCTCATATCACAATCAAAGCAACCCGAGAGAAAACAAGCCCCTTTCTCATTGCTGGTTTAATAAAAGGAGGGAACTATCACCTCGTGGCACCACAAAACCGAATTTCTGTTCGGGCAGGGACAGCTTTTTCATTTTTGTGGGACATCCTTCAGCAAGCCCAAAAATGATTTGAGCCAATACCTTCCCCTCAGTCTTTTTCACCTCAAAAGACTGTTCTTGCTGAAAATATGACGGGTAGTGAAAAGTACCTGTTGTATGTTACCTTCGAATTACCTTACGTATCCTCGCGTTGCCCCTTTTTACTCTCTTTCGTGACACTCAACCATCGCTGCTACTTACTTGCGGCTGTCGATTGACGTCGCTGTGATGTTTTGTTGTTCTTCGCCGACGACGAATTATTGTTGTTGTTGTTGTTCGCCTTGGCATTCTGGTTCGCCTCTTCCGGCACCGGTTCTTCCTCCATCGTCAATTGGAGCATCTCGGCGATCTTGCGCTTGTCGCATCCGATAGTAATCAAGCGTGACGACTTGACAATCGGACGACGAAGCAGCGTATAATCTTTTGCGATGAGCTTTATCAACTCCTCTCGGCTTGGAAGTTGCTTTTCCAAGCGGTACTTTTTGTACGAATCCGAGAGAGGGTTAAGAAAGTGCGTAATCTGAAGATTCCCGATTAAGTTCGCCAGCTCCTCTTCCGAGAGGGGCTCTTTCTCGATATCACGCACCTGCAACATTACTCCCGCTTCTTCGATAAACTTTCGTGTCTCTTCGCAGAGATGGTCGTTTCCGTAAGTGTAATATAGTGCGCGTTTAGGAGCCATACTACCTCCATACATCAATGTTTTATCCTTTGCCCATAGCTCTCCAACCAGAAATTACCCATGTTCTGATTCAGTGACCCGATCTCATAAAGACCTATGGGTGCTTGTTAGTGGTTAATTGAGCACATTATTGTCTCAATTTAGGTCACAGACTTAAAGAATGACTATAGAAACCTATTACATATGTTTTTGTCAACAATTTATTTGGCTTTTTTTGCTTTCGTTCCCAGTTTCTCGGGAGCTGTCGTCACCGTCTTTCAATGGAGTCGTCAGGGAAAGGGACACTCCTCTCCAGCTCATACGGTTGTTTCAACCCGTATATTTTCTCTCTCTGTTGGAAGACACCGACTCTTTTTTCATCCTCGAAAAAACGATTCGTACTTAGGAGAACCTTCCGTCCTCTTTTTTCCCTGGGGTAGTTATTTCAAGAAATGCTGTGACAGCACATCCATAACCCGAGTATCGGATACTATCAATAGATGCTTAACCCCGAGCTCCGTCTTTCTTAACGTTTGAGCCCTCCAAAAGTTCCCAACTATAAATAAAACGAGATTTCAACCTCCTGCTTTTCTATAACCGAAGGGAGATCGATATCCCGTCGCGGAGAGGCACGATAGTCGTAAAGAAGCGCTCGTCTTGATACAGCCTGCGGGTAAATTCTACAATGGCGGCTGTCTCGGCGTCCTTGTTGTCTTGCATCACCCTTCCCGACCAGAGCAGGTTGTCGGTGATGAACAAGCCTCCCGGCCTCAACCGTTCGGCAACGTCGTCGATGAGACGAGGGTACTCCTCCTTTTCGACATCGTTCAAAATGATGTCGAAAGGTCCTTCTTCCTGCCGAAGAACTTCCAACGCATCACCGATACGAAAATCAAACTGCGCCGATAACCCTCCTTGTTCGAAAAATTGCAGGGCTAACCGTTTATTGCTTTCATCATGGTCGGTCAAAATAATTCGCCCCTTGTCCCCTGTCGCCAGCGCAAACCAAAACGCCGAATAGCCGTACCCGGACCCCAACTCCAAAATCCGTTCGGCGTTGATCATCCGGGCAAGTTGGTATAACAACCGCCCCGTCAAAGGACCTATAATGGGGAACTGATGCTTTTTGGCGTACGCCTCCATCTCTTGCAACACCGCCGGGCGCTCCGGCGTCACCTGCAATAGATACTCATGAATTTCAGCCAACATACCGTCCTTTCCCTTTCCTAACGGCTCTCCACCGAGAGGGAAAACTTTCTCCTTTATGAAGATTTATTTTCACGCAACACGGAAGCCACCTTTTCCTCGGACAACAAAAGAGTATTTTGAAGTTTGCGGTTTTGCTCCGGAATAACTACCTCCGCCGTACCGTTCGAAAGCTCCACCAACTTCCGAATGATGCTCTCAACCAAAAAATCCGGCGTAGAGGCACCCGCCGAAATGCCGATACTTTCCACGTCTCGATTTTCCTCCAGCCAGTCTTCTTCGATATCCTGAGCCGAAGCGATTAACTTCCCCCTCCCGCAGAGCGCTTCCGAAATTTTCACCAATCGCTTGGAGTTGGCGGACAACGAGGAGCCGACGACAAGTATCATATCCACCTGCGGCGCCAGTTCCATAATCGCCGTCTGTCGCTGGGTGGTGGCGTTGCAAATGGTGTTGAACACTTCAATGTGGGGCCATTTCTTGCGTGCCGCTTTTTCAATCTCAAGGAACTTGGTCAACTCCGCCGTGGTTTGAACCGTCAGTCCCAACTTGGTGTCCTCCCAGGAAGGAAACCGCTCCAAATCGGAAATATCACCGAAGACGAAAATACTCTCCGGAGCGTGCCCGACGATGCCCCGCGTCTCGTCGTGGGTGGCGTCTCCGTAATGGATTACCCGATAACCGTTTTGTACCAGCGAATTGATAATATTGTAAATTCTCGAGACCAACGGACACGTGGCGTCGATAATCTCCAAGCCCTTCGCCTGCGCTTTTTGTTTCACGTCCGGGGATACCCCGTGAGCGGAAATGATTAACGTCCCGTCCTCAACCTCATCGACGGAAAAAGCCTGCCCGACGTTCTTCCGGCGAAATTGCTCCACCACCGCTTCATTATGCACGATTTCGTTGAGGATGGTCACCCGCCCCGTCTTTTGCTGTGCCGTTTTTTCAGCGATATTGATGGCTCGTTTCACCCCCATGCAAAAACCGTAATACTTGGCAATGATTATTTTCTTAAGCATCCGTTTGCCGGCTCCTATACGGTTCGGTGAAATGATTGAACAGAACAACTCATCCCCGACCTTTCTCAACAAAGGTCTCCAAAAAATAGCGAAGCAACGTCGTATCGTCGTCAAGTTCCGTGTGGAACGAGCTTGCCATAATATTCCTTTCGCATACCAGTACGGGGCTGCCTTGAAATTCCGCAAGAATTTTGACCGCCGCCCCGGTGCGAATGACCCGCGGAGCACGAATGAAAGTTGCATGCAACGAAACGGTGTGCTCTCCCAAAGCAGCGGAAATCTCTTCTTCGAAAGAAAAAACCTGCCGACCGTAGCCGTTGCGAAGGACATCAATATCCAGCACCCCGAACGGCTCAACCCCGGCGAAGTTGCCTTCGATGTGCTTCGAAAGCATAATCATCCCGGCACAGGTTCCCCAAACCGGCTTCTTACGGCAGAACGTCAGCAACGGTTCACGCATCCGGAAACGGTCGATGAGAATATTCATCGTCGTCGATTCTCCGCCGGGAAAAATCAGCGCTTCGATATCATTCAAGTCTTCCGGCAGTCGTACTTCCCTTACCTTGCACCCCACCAGCTCCAACTGGTAACGATGGCGAGGATAGTCTCCTTGCAACGCCAGCACGCCTATCTGTCTTTGTTTCAACGCCGTCACTTTTCTCTCATACCTTATACTTTTCTCCCAAGATAGGGAAGAAAATCGAGAATCGTCAAGGAGAGCTCTGCGGAAAGTCATTTCTTCCGCCGGTCTCTCACCGCCACCGGCTGAGTAAAAGCGGTGTCACAGGTGTGAACTTTGAGGAAATAGTGCCGCCCAAGCCCGCCCTTTTCGGCAAGCCACGCTTCATTGAGGGTCAGCTTGTAGTACCCGGCGGAAAGGTACTGTGCCAAAAGCGGAGTCATGAGTGTTCCATTTTCATTGAGCAGGTTCACCGCGGTAAAACAATGCAAGCGGGAAACCCAAAAAACAACGGCAGGAGCAACTTCCGGCACCGGTTGCTCCTGGGGAATCGAGTCAATCCGTTGCGCGATAATCAGCGTAAACAAAGAATCGGAAAGCACTATTTGGGGTTCTATCCATGCCAACTCATACGCACCCTTCCCGGACGCTTGCTCCCGCTCGGCGGGAAAACGCGGTTTGCTACAATGAAGCAGCGCTACTACTCCGAAGAGAACAGCGAGAAGAGCAAAGCGCCGCACGGGAAGTTTGACAACGCTCACTTGCGTTCCTTTCGGTAGCGTATCTCCACCACCCGTTTCATGTCGCCGATAATCACTTCCACGGTATACCTTCCCCGCGGGACGAGAGGCGGCGGTTCCCAATGAAACTCATACTCACCTTTCATCATTAACGAATCCTCCGCCACCGTTTCTACCAATTTCCCTCGAGTGTTGTACACTCGCAAAGTGACCAGCGCCGAATCCTTCTTTAACAGATAGCGTATCTTCGTCGACCATGTCTCCTCCGGGGGGAAGACCTCGCTTTCTCGTTCCCATTGTTTGAAGAGCGCCGTAACCTGCCCAAACCGCTTTTTACCGCAATCATTGATGACATAGGCGTACTCTCCCGGCTCCACCCACCGTCCCGAATCGTCCTTTTTGTCCCAATAAAAATTGTGATACCCCTTCGAGAGCAGCTTATCCACCAGGTGGCGGATAACCTGACCGGAATCGTCAAGGATATCGATAGTGACTCGACACTTGTTGGTTCGGGCAACGGGCAGCCAAACCCGTACCCGCTCCGCTTCGGCGGAATCGAGCGGCGGCGTTGTGACAGACGAAGAACGAGGCACTATGTTACTTACCGTGTGCCCCATCACCGGAAGGAGCACCATTGCGACTATGGCTCCCCAAAAGGAGATGCCTCTCACTTTACACCGAAAAGACTTCATACGAGGAAATAAAAAGAGCAGACTCGCAAAAAACAAGTCCGCTCTTTTCTTAGGGTAGAGATGCTGATTATTTTTGCTGCTCTTCGACAATCCGCTGGGTGTCACGGGCGATGACCAACTCTTCGTTGGTCGGCACCACAAAGACCTTCACTTTACTGTCGTCGGTCGAGATTTCCCCGGCAACCGCCACCGTTTTCTCGTTCTTCTCCTCGTCCAGCGTAATGCCGAGGAAATCCAAATCCCGGCAGGTGCGGCTTCGCACTTCCGGAGAATTTTCCCCGATGCCCGCCGTAAAGACCAACACATCTAACCCGTTGAGGGCGGCGGCGTAAGCGCCAATATATTTCTTCAAGCGGTAACAGTAGACGTCCAGCGCCAGCATGGCGTTGGTGTTGCCTTCCTGCGCCGACTCGACAATTTCCCGCATATCGGAAGAGACCCCGGATATGCCGACCAAGCCGGAATGTTTGTTCAGCAGAGTGTTGGCTTCATGCAAGCTCAGCTCTTCCCGCGCCATGATATGGAGAATAATTGCCGGATCGAGGTCACCCGAACGCGTCCCCATCAGCAGTCCTTCCAAAGGAGTAAACCCCATCGACGTGTCGACCGAGACTCCATTCTTGAAAGCCGTTACCGAGGCGCCGTTTCCAAGGTGACAGGTAATCATTTTCAATTCTTCAATCGGTTTGCCAACCATCGCCGCCGCCTGCTGGCTGACGAACCGGTGCGACATTCCATGGAAACCGTAGCGCCGGATGCTGTAGCGTCGGTATAAAACGTACGGGATACCGTAGATGTAGGCATACGGCGGCATCTTGTGATGCAGGGCGGTATCGAAGACCGCCACTTGGGGAATACCGGGGAGCGCCTGCCGGCAAGCGTTGATACCCCGAATGTTGTGCGGGTTATGCAGCGGTGCCAGCTCTATCAAACTCCGTAGACGCTGCATCAACTCCTGGGTAATCAACACCGAATCGGTAAACTCTTCTCCCCCGTGCACTACGCGGTGACCGACCGCTTGAATCTCGGAGCGATCCTTGATAACCCCGTGATTTTCGGACACCAACATGG
The DNA here is from genome assembly GCA_964489705.1 of uncultured Ignavibacteriales bacterium. GTDB lineage: Bacteria > Zixibacteria > MSB-5A5 > GN15 > FEB-12 > CAZAZQ01. The sequence continues at coordinate 66,977 of CAZAZQ010000007.1, read as the reverse complement.
AGATAACGTACTCAATGGCGACGATATGGTCGAGAATTTCTCCCGATACCTTCACCTCCGGTCGGTCGTGCGGCTTGTGGGTCATCACCGAGGCGGACATCCCAATCCGCGAGACCGACCCCTTCGCCAACGCCAACTCCCGGTCGGTGTCTATGAGCTGATACTTTACCGAGGAAGAGCCGCAGTTGATGACGAGAATATTCATACCGTGCTCCCGGGTTTTTCATCCCCTTCTTTCGCCTGAGGGGTGATTCTGTTGCCATCGGCATCGTATTCAAAGAAGCCTTTCCCCGTCTTCACGCCGAGGTGCCCCGCCCGCACCAGTTTGCGCAACAGCGGACAGGGATTGTACTTATGCTCCGAAAGCTCCTTGAGCAAATTCTCCATCCACGACATCACCACGTCCAGCCCCATCATGTCCGCCAACGTCAGCGGGCCGACGTTGAACCCGAAACCCAATCTCATCGCTTCGTCGATGTCCGTGGCGGTAGCGACGCCCTCCATGAGAACGTGCATCGCTTCGTTCAACAGCGGGACAATAATACGGGTAGTGACATAGCCGGGGTACTCGTTAACGGTAATCCATTTCTTGTTCAGCAGCTCCGCAAACTCCACCGCTTTTTGGAACGTCTCGTCGTCGGTTTTCAACCCCTTCACAATCTCCACCAAGGGGATTTTGGTCACCGGGTTGAGAAAGTGCATCCCGATAATCTTCTCAGGACGTTCCGTGACGGCGGCGATTTCGGAAATCGAGAGAGTCCCGGTATTGGTAATCAACACCGCATCCGGCTTGCAGATGGCATCCAGCTTTTCGAACAACGACTGCTTCAACGCCAAATCTTCCGGAATCGCTTCCAACACAATTTCCGCATCCTCCGCCTGCGACAAGTCGGACGAGGGATAAATACGAGAGAGAATCGCTTTCTTATCGGAGGGAGTCAATCCCCACTTGTTAATTTCCCGGTCAATCGACTCGGAAATTCCTTTCAAACCGCGTTCGGCAAGTTTAGTGGTTTTGTCCAGCAGAATGACTTCGTTCCCAGCCGACGAGACCGCCTCAGCGAGCCCTTGACCCATCACTCCGGCACCGATAATTATTATTTTTGCAGAGGGCATTACCTTTCGCCTTTCTCCATGTACTTGGGATTCCTCTCAGCGGAAAACCCATCATTCTCCCGCTTCTTACTTTCTTCCCCGTGAGTTATTTCCTCATCGGAATTCTTACTCGTTCCCATCACGCTCACGGTGGTGCAAATATAATTTTTCTTTTCCGGTGGGCAATGAAATTTTTTGTTTTTGTCTTTTTTTCATTTTCTTCGGGATTCGGCTCGTATTTTTCAGCGCTCAACCTCCTTCGACATTTCTTTTGTAATCACGCAAACTTCTTTAAGCGCCTGTCCTACTTAGCGTTAAAGTTTTTAGCGGGGTCGGCATATTTCCAACCGGAAAGAAAGAAGATATGGACATCCTCAATCCACAAAGCCCACGGCAGGTATTCACCGGTAAGTGCTTCGGTTACAAGATAATGACCAGCTTCCCAATCTGGGTGTTGCCGTTTTCATCCTCCACCACCCAGTAGTAAAGCCCCGACACCACCAACTGCACATTCCGGGAAACCAAATCCCACTCATGGTACGAAGAATTCGGATCGGCGGGACTGAAGTCATGGTGAATTTCCCGCACCAAGTCGCCGTCGAGGGTGAAAATTCGGATAGTGCATTTGGGCGGCAAGTTGGCAAAGGTGACTTTTCTCACCCGGTCGCGGGAACGATCCTCCTGCCCAAGTCCTTCGAAACCGTTTTGCCGATATCCAGCGTCATTCCGGTACGGATTGGGAAAGACATAGACATTTTTCACCTCGTCCGGATTCTCATCGAGCTCGTTGTTCGGATAGGCATATTTCGAGAAGTACGTCTTGGAAGATTCGAGCGGTTCCAGCCCGGTTTGCGGTGAGCCGATATCGAAAGCGGTGACGGCAACGTAGTACGGAACGTTCGGTAAGAGGTTCTCGATAGTAAACTCGTACTCGTAATATTTGAGGTAGCCGTCTTCGGTGTAATACTCCGGCGGAAGGTCACCACTCCGCGGCGGCGGAGGGGCATTGGGGTAGATTTTCCGAATGGGGGTGGTCACGCCCCACTCCGACTCGTTGTAATCATGGGTGGCAAAGTAAAATATCGAATCCTCCCATTGAGGATGGATATATGGTCGGTCGGGCGTATACAGCAAAGGATCGAAAGAGCTGTCGGCACATGGGTCGTCGGCAAGACTGTAAAGGCAGCGCAACTCTTCCAGCGTGAAGGGATCGTCAAAGCGGCTGAAATAGGGATTGATGCCCTTTTTGACGACATAGACGTATTTATCGTAATTCTTCCGGTCATACTGGGCTACCAACGAGTAGCTGGTCTCCCGGTTGTCACGGGCAAGGTAAATTCGATACCCTTCGAAATCCTTTTTCCCGGAAAAAATATCCCGCGTCGTTTCGGAACGATACCCGTTAAAGCGTACCCGTAAGCCGTTCTTAATCGGTGTCAGCCATACTTCCGGCGCCGGCGGCGGCTCCGAGGCAACAAGATCGGGAACCCGATCGCCGCGGTAGTAGGTCGTTTCCGCTTCGGCAACCACCCATTGGCTGTCGATAAGTACCGAATCCAAAATACAGACCCGGTACTCGCCGCGATACCCGTCATCGTCGGTATCGACGCCGGGAATGTCATAAACACGGTCGGCAAGGTTGGCGTTGGCAACGAGATCGGAGAAATCGACGTTGTCGTAGTACACGTCCGGCTGGTAGTGCCCACTGAGGTGGCGATTGAAGTTGGTGCGGTCACGGTGAAACTTCTCCCCGCCCACCACCGCTATCGGCAGGGTAATCGACCCTCCCGGCTGTAGCTCAAACGGTCCCACCGACAACAAGTACTGCACGTCCCGCCCTCGCGCCACGCTGTACGCCATCCGCTGGTTGGGATACATCCAGACCGGATCCGACTGCCCGATGGTAAGTAAATAAGCTTGGTCAAAATCCACCTCGCCGTTGCTCAAGAGGGCATATTTCCTGCGGTCGCCGTACGGGGTTCCTTGTCCGTTGCCCATATAGCGGTAATTTTTTCGCTGCTGAGGTCCGTAGTCGAAGAGGGGGTTGTAGTTGAACGTCCACCAGTTGAACGAAGGGGGATAACTGAACAAAATCGGGTTCAAAAAACGAATGCCGACGATGTTGGGAACCTTGAACTCCCCTGTGGGAGTGGGATCGCCGTCATTGTCCGCCGTCCAGGCAATGCCCACCGTATCCAGAAAAGTACACTCTCCCCTTTGAGTGGGATAACTGTAAAGGTAACCACACAAATCGTCTTTGCCGTCGGTAACTCCTTTGCCGCCGTTGGGATCCGGAGCAATAATCAAGCTCCGCTGTCCGTAATGAACATCGCCGTCCCAGTAAATGCCGACGTAAACGTCACGCAACAGCTTGGTACCGATATTCTGCATGTCAAACTCCATAATGACGAAATCGTCGGTGTGTCCGTACGACCAAGCATAAGAACGTTGCGTCACTTTCACATAGAGCGGCTTGTGCCGCCTGCCTTCCAGCGGGTCGAACGAAGGATTCGGCACGCCGTTCACAAACGTATCCGCATAGACGGCAATAAAATCCTGTTCCGAAACAGCCCCCTGAGCCTCGGGCGACTCCGGGTCCAACGTGGAACGGTGCACCATTTCTTCGAGGGGGTGCATTTCTTGACTTTCGTTATTGAAATCATTACCGGTCGACACCAGGGTATCTTTCCCCACCACCGCCCCGATCCAGAGCGCCCCTTTGTAGAGGTAGGTGGTATTGGAACCGCGGGGGTATTCTCCCAGCGGAGTCCGAATCCCGGTAAAACAGTCTATAAAAATCGCCCTCCCCCGACCGACGCCGATTCGCCCGAAATTCGTCACCCCAAACACCAGTTTCCCGACCGTATGGGTGGCAAGACAATAGGGCGCCAAGGCGGTGTTATGTATCGTCGGAATATCGTCCTTTCCAGCGGAAGCGTCGCGGGCAAAGCTGCCGGGAACGACCGTAAGCAGGGTGAAAAGAAGAATAAAAAAAATTTTCGCTCGCAGAGATACTGTCATTGCCGTCGGTACAATTTCAGATTACACGGTTCTTTGTTTTTTAGGGCGCAACATAGGCGACAATCCCCGATGAGGCAAGGAGAATCCCCTTTTTTTCAGGCACCCCCTTCGTTAATGGTATATAATGGCGACGCTGCCCAAAGGGTTCCGAGGAAAGTCGGAGGAAAAAATAGGGGCGACTCTCCAGCTTTCCCATTTCGATAAGCAGGAAACCCATAAGAAATTCCGTCTCACCTCCACTCCCGGAACACAACAACCTGAAAACACCGCAAAAAAATCACGGTGAACGGGGTCATTTTCACTTCAAGGAAGCGGAAATAAAAACCGGCTCTCCAAGCCTCCTCCCAAGCGAGCCCCAAAAAAAATCTTGCGATGGAAAGATACCGCTAAGCGCTTGCAAAAAGGGGCGTTTCGACCGATGAAAGAAAAAGGAGAAGTGAGCGGCGAGCGGAACCGAACCGCCTGTGCCGAGGTTATATAAAATACTTGACTGAGCCGGTCATTTTGGCTACATTGAGGGTCTATACTTTGAAGGTACTGGGCCCTTAGCTCAGTTGGTTAGAGCAGCTGACTCATAATCAGCGGGTCGCAGGTTCGAGTCCTGCAGGGCCCACTGAAAGAAGGAAATAAAAATACGGGCAATTAGCTCAGTTGGTTAGAGCGTTCGGTTCACATCCGAGAGGTCACTGGTTCGAATCCAGTATTGCCCATGTTAAAACGAAAACAAAACGTTAATGAACGACGGAATATATCAGCAGACGCCCTTGTTCTTCCTCTTCCCCGGGGGAAAAACAGGGGAAAAAAGACGCGGGAAATGTTGTGGAGCGCATTCGACCGGGAAAACCGGTGAATGCGTTTTTTAATGGAGAGCGCATGAGTATTAAGACACATCAGAAGGAGGCCTCGATGCAAAGCGATCTCGAGAAGCTTCTGAAGCTTCAAATCATCGACTACGATTTAGGAGAGTTGGAGCGATCAAAAGAATACCTCCCTGATATGATGGAAAACCTGAACCGAGAAATCAAAGAAGCTCAGGAAAAACTCGAGAACGCTATTGCCGCCCTTGAGGAAGCCAAAGTTCAGCAAAAGAATTTGGAAGTGGAAATCGCCGCCAAAGAAGCCGAACTGGAGAAATTTCAAAAACAGATGATGACCATCAAGACCAACAAAGAATACGATGCCCTGGTGGCGGAAATCGACGCCGTCAAAACCGCCATTTCCGAAAAAGAAACCGAACTTCTGAAGGTCATGGAAACCATCACCCAACTGGAAGAGGAAATCCCCCAGTTCCGGGAACAGCACGAACGCATTCAGGAAAACGACTCCAAACAGCTAAAAATCCTGCAAGAGAAAATCGACTCCATCGGGGACAAGATTTCATCGAAAGAACTCGAGCGCAACTCGATTACTTCCTCCATTCCCCGACCCACCCTGGCGATTTACGAACGGGTACGCAAAGGCAAAGGCGGAACGGTCGTCGTGGCGGTCAAGAAACGTTCCTGCAGTGCCTGTCATAACACCCTGACTCCCCAACGGGTGCAGGAAATCAGGCGCGGCGACAAAATTTACACCTGTGACGCCTGCGGACGGCTTTTGTATTGGGATGACAATTTATCGGATTAAAAAATAAAGATAAGGGAAGGAGATGGCTCGGATTCTCGAAAATATTGCCCTCACCTTTGACGACGTCCTGCTGTTGCCGGCGTATTCGAAGGTACTCCCGCGGGACGTGGACGTTTCCACCACCATCGCCGCAGACATCAAGCTGAATATCCCGATTATGTCCGCCGCTATGGACACCGTGACCGAATCCCGTTTGGCGATTGCCCTGGCGCGGCACGGCGGCATCGGGGTGATTCACAAAAATCTCCCCCCGGACGCGCAAGCGGCGGAAGTCGACAAAGTGAAACGCTCCGAATCGGGGATGATTGTCGATCCGATTACTCTGCCGCCGCACAAGACCATCGGTGATGCGTTGGCGGCGATGGCGAAATTCTCCATCTCCGGCATCCCGATTACCAAAAACGGAAAGCTGGTCGGCATCCTGACCAACCGGGACTTGCGCTTTCATAAAGACCACAACCGGCCTATCTCCGAAGTGATGACCTCGGAAAACCTCATCACTATCAAAGAAGGCACCGATTTGGAGACGGCACAAGAGCTGCTCCACAAACACCGCATCGAAAAGCTGCTGATTGTCGACGACAACTTTATGCTCAAAGGAATGATAACCGTCAAGGACATCATGAAAAAAATTCAGTACCCCAACGCCTGCAAGGACAGCCGGGGGCGGCTCCGGGTAGCGGCGGCGGTGGGGGTCGGTGATTTGGAAGAGCGCGCGCAAAAATTGGCGGAAGCGGGAGTCGATGTCCTGGTGGTCGACAGCTCCCACGGACATAGCGAAGGAGTGCTCCAAGCGGTTCGCTACTTGAAGAAAAATTACCCCGACATTCCCGTTATCGCCGGAAACGTGGCGACGACCGAGGGAACCAAGGCATTGATAGACGCCGGAGCGGACGGAGTGAAAATCGGCATCGGACCCGGCTCCATCTGTACCACCCGCGTCGTGACCGGAGCCGGGGTACCGCAAGTGACGGCGATTATGAACGCCGTCGCAGCGGCGGAAAAGGATAACATTCCCATTATTGCCGACGGAGGCATCCGGTACTCGGGGGATATTTGCAAAGCACTCGCCTGCGGCGCGCAAGCGGTGATGATTGGCTCGCTGTTTGCCGGAGTGGAAGAATCCCCTGGCGAGACAGTGCTCTACGAAGGACGGTCGTTCAAGGTCTACCGCGGCATGGGCTCTTTGGGAGCGATGAAAAAAGGCAGCAAAGACCGCTACTTCCAGGAACACGAAGACGAACCGTCCAAGCTGGTGCCGGAAGGAATCGAAGGACGAGTCCCGTACAAGGGACCGCTGGCGGACAGCGTGTACCAATTGGTGGGCGGGTTGCGCTCCGGGATGGGGCTGTGCGGCTCGGCAAACTTGAAGGAACTGAAAGAAAAAGCTCAGTTTATCCGCATCACCCAAGCCGGGGTAGTGGAATCTCACCCGCACACCGTCCCGATTACCAAGGAAGCACCCAATTATCGGCGCATGTTGTAAACAAAATGAGAAAGTTAGTTGTTTTTTGGTTTATAAATTGTGAAGGCAAAGAAAGCAGGAGGAACAGTCGCGCTTTATGTAACGTAAAGTGAGGAAAGTCCGAGCTCCGAAGAATCAAGGCGCCTGGTAACGCCAGGGCGGAGTGATCCGACGGAAAGTGCCACAGAAACGATACCGCCCCGACTCCGTCGGGGTAAGGGTGAAATCGTAGTGTAAGAGACTACGGTCGGCGGTAGTAATACCGTCGACGGGCAAACCCCGCCTGGAGCAAGGCCAAATAGGGGAAGAGGAGTTGATTCGCTCCGTCACCATTCCCGGGTGGGCCGCACAGAACCATCGGGCAACCGATCGGTCAAGATAAATGACTGTTGCTCCGCAGTGCGGAGATACAGAACTCGGCTTATTCCCTGCTTGCTTCGCCTTCAGTCAGACGGAGGCATAGATGAATTTGTCTCAAAGGACAGCACCCTTGAAATGGGTCGTTGCTCCTGAACCGGAACCGAGCCAGGTGAGTCACCTTGCGACGGAAATCGAGCTGCCTACCAACATTGTCAAGATTCTCATCAATCGGAATCTGGACACGCCGGAAAAAATAAACGGGTTCTTGCACCCCCACCTCTCCGATCTCAAGGATCCCTTCGACATGGTGGGGATGAAAGAGGGGATAGAACGCATCACGCAAGCTTTTTTCAACAACGAAAAAATCGTCATCTACGGCGACTACGACGTCGACGGCATCACCGCCACTTCCCTGCTCTACTTGGTCTTGAACAAACTCGGCGCTCAGGTTGACTTTTATCTGCCGAACCGACTCGTAGAAGGGTACGGGCTGTCAAAAGAAGGTATCGACGAAGCGAAAATGCTCGGCGCCAGCCTTATTGTCACGGTCGACACCGGTATTTCCGCCGTCGAAGAAGTGGAATACGCCAATTCGCAAGGTATTGACGTCATCGTAACCGACCACCACGAAGCGGGCATCACTCTCCCCCGCGCTCATGCTATCATCAACCCCAAGCAGCCGAACTGCAATTATCCCGGTGAGCTTTCCGGGGTGGGGGTAGCATTCAAATTTGCCCAAGCCCTGTATCGCTCCTTGAATCAGGACGAACGGGAACTGGAAGAACACCTCGATTTGGTGGCATTGGGTACGGCGGCTGACATCGTCCCGTTGGTCGGCGAAAGCCGCATTTTGACCAAGTTCGGGATCAAGCAAATCGCCCGCACCACCAAACCGGGGCTGAAATCCCTCACTTTTGTGTCGGGATTGATGGGCAAAGAAATCAGCACCGGGCAGGTGGTCTTCATCTTGGCGCCGCGTATCAATGCTCTCGGCAGGCTTGGTGACGCGCGTCAGGCAATCCGCCTGCTGGCAACGCGGGATGAACGGGTGGCGGCGGAAATCGCCCGAAAACTGGACAGCGAAAACAAACGCCGCAAAGAAATTGACGAAACCACCCTCAAAGAAGCCTTGGAACAGATCGAACAGACTGTCGACCTTGACCATGACAAGGCAATTGTGCTTGCCGCCGATGGGTGGCATCCGGGCGTCATCGGTATCGTCGCCAGCCGCCTGGTGGAACGCTACAACGTCCCGACCGTGATGATTTCCATCGACAACGATGAAGGCAAAGGTTCGGCGCGCTCCATTCCCGGCTTCCACCTGTGCGAAGCGCTCAAAGAATGCGAGCATCTGCTCATTCGGTACGGCGGACACAAGTACGCCGCCGGCCTTTCCATTCGGAAGGAGAACATCCCGGCGTTCCGCGAAAAGTTCGTCGCCGTTTCCAACCGGCTTTTGACGGAAGAAGACATCATCCCAAAACTGCACATCGACTTGGAAATCGAGTTGTCGGAAATCGATGACAGGTTCATGGAAGTGCTTGAATCGTTTGCTCCCTTCGGCCCCCAAAACATGCGCCCCATTTTCCTGACGAGAAACTGCGAAGTGGTCGGGCAACCGTATATTGTCGGGAACAACCACTTGAAGATGCGGGTTCGGAAAGGGGATGCGGTTTTTGACGTGATAGGATTCGGTTTTGGAGATATGGCGCGTTTGATTTCTTCCCGCGGCTCGTTGGTGGATATTGTCTACGTGGTGGAATACAACACCTACAACAACATAACAAGAAAACAGATCCGCTTGAAGGATATTCGTCTGACGGCGGGAACGATGGCGACGCTGTAGAGCTGGCATGGATATACTGGAACGCTTTTACCGGGGAGACATTCGAGCCCTCTCGAAAGTCATCTCGTTCGTGGAGAACCGGCACGACGGCTACCAAGAGCTGCTCGGCAAACTCTACTCCAAAGTAGGAACGGCACTGCGCATCGGTATCACCGGCCCGCCGGGAGCGGGAAAATCGACGTTGGTCAACGCCCTGACTCACGAATTCCTGAAAGAAAAGAAAAAAATCGGCATCATTGCCGTCGATCCGACCTCGCCCTTTACGGGCGGCGCCCTGCTCGGCGACCGGGTGCGGATGAGCGAGTTTCCTCCAAACGGGAGCGTTTACTTCCGCTCCATGGCAACCCGCGGCGCCATGGGCGGCTTGGCGGTTGCCACTAATAATGTCACCATTGTGTACGACGCCTTCGGGTTTGACGTGACCATCATTGAAACGGTCGGGGTTGGGCAGATGGAGCTGGATATTGTCGATGCCTGCGACGTCATTGTTGTGGTTATCGTGCCGGAATCGGGAGATGCAGTGCAAACGATGAAAGCCGGTTTGATGGAAATAGCCGATGTTTTCTGCGTTAACAAAGCCGACCGTCCCGGCTCGAAGCGGGTGGCATTCGAGCTCAAGCAAGCCATCGACACGAGGAAAAAACAAGAAGGACAATGGGAGATTCCGGTAATCCCGACCGAAGCGCTGAACAAAAAGAATATTGACAGCCTCCATCGTACCATTGCCGATTTTGTCGCTTTCACCAAAGCAAGCGGTCAATTCGAACGTCACCGGCGGGAACAAATCAAGAAAGCGCTCCTTAATATCGTGCGGAATCGTTTCGAGCAGGAATTTCTCAACCGGCTGCCGGAAAATATCGAGTTTAACCACATCGTCGACGACATCATCGCCGGGAAAACCAATCCCTTTGCGGCTGGGGATGAATTATACAAACAATTTTCTTTCCGCTGACACACCGGCCTCTGTTAAAAAGTCAGATCCATCCCGTATCTTAACCTACACCGCCTCTTTTCACACGTAGGGAAAGTCTCGCAGAGACTTGCCAGAGTTATGAAGGCGATAGAGCTGTACCAGAAGAAGCGGCAGGTCTGTACCAGACCGTGCCCTCCTAAAACTTGAGCCCTACACGAAAATAGACGGGTCTCGAAAGAGACCTGCCGAATCGAACCGAGCACTTCCTTTTCTGAGCCGTTAGGAATCCCTTCCTGACCAACCCCTGAGGGGCTCTTTTCGCCCGTCAGGGGAATAAATCACCCGTCGGGTGCTCCCGACCGCGCGGGGAAAAACTTCCTTTTCACAGTGAGCCTTCCACCCACCCCAGAGGTATGAAAAAGAGAAAACCAAAGAATTTGATTGGACACATTCCCCTTGATGTTGTATATTCAACGCCTTGTAAAGAGGCGCGAAAAGAGAAAGTCGATAGCCATGTTTACACGTTATCCAAATGACGGCTTCATCACCTGAACACCTGGTGAAATCATAACGCACGAGAAAATTATCACCGTTTAACCAGTGGAGTTACCGTGGATAGAGTAGAACTTTTGCTGAAGGAGCTGACGGAGGCAAACGGCGTCTCCGGTTATGAAGAAGAAATACGCCGCCTGATGACTCGGGAATTCGAGGGGCAAGTCGATGAAATTCTCTCCGACAAACTCGGCTCCCTCATCGGCAAGCAAACCGGAACGGCGGAAAGCCCGAAGGTCATGGTGGTGGGACACATGGACGAAGTCGGGTTCATGGTCAAAGAAATTACCTCAGACGGATACATTAAGTTTCTTCCCCTTGGCGGCTGGTGGGGACATGTCGCTCTCGGGCAGCGAATGCGGATTATCACCTCACGCGGTCCGGTACTCGGTATCGTCGGCTCTCAACCGCCCCACTTGCTACAGGAAAAAGACCGCCAAAAGGTCGTTGAGATAAAAGACATGTTTATTGACGTGGGGGTACAGGCGAAATTCGACGTCAAAAAGAAGCTCGGCATTCGCGTCGGTGACCCGATTGTTCCCGAAAGCACCTTCACGGTCATGGGTAACCGGAAGATGTACCTGTCAAAAGCCTTCGACAATCGGGTCTCGTGTGCCATCGTCATCGAATTGCTGAAAAAGCTCCGTCGGGTTCGCCACCCCAACACTTTGTTTGCAGGGGCGACGGTGCAAGAAGAAGTCGGCTTGCGCGGAGCACAAACCTTGAGCAATCTCGTGAAACCTGACGTCGCCATTATTGTCGATGTCGCCGTGGCGCAAGATGTCCCCCCGGAAGGGGTCAAGAAAAATGAAAAATTGGGCGGCGGACCGGCGATTCTGATTTACGATGCGGTGATGATTCCGAATATCAAGCTCCGTGACTTGGTGATTGATACCGCCGAACAGAAAAAGATTCCGTACCACTTGAGTTACTACGAACGGGGCGGCACCGACGGCGGAAGAGTTCACATCAGTAATATCGGCGTTCCTTCGGTGGTCATCGGTCCGCCGGTGCGCTACATCCACAGCCATAATGGAATTTTGAATCGCACCGATTATGATAATACGATTAAGTTGATAAGCGAGGTCATAAAAAAACTCGACCGGAAGACGGTTGCAGACTTGACGGAGGCGTAACAGGCTATGGCATTGAGATTCCGAAATACGTTGACGCGGCAGAAAGAAGAGTTCCATCCCATCGAAGCGGGAAAAGTCCGCATGTACACCTGCGGTCCGACGGTTTACTACTACGCTCACATCGGTAATTTCCGCACCTACATTTTCGAAGACCTCCTGCGCCGGTATCTGAAATATAAAGGGTACGAAGTGACCCAGGTGATGAACCTGACCGACGTCGACGACAAAACGATTCGGGATTCTCAAGCGGAAGGCGTCTCGTTGAACGAATTCACCCAGCGCTACATTGACGCCTTTTTCAAAGACCTCGACACCCTGGGGATCGAGCGAGCGGAAGTATACCCCCGCGCCACGGAACATATCCCCGAAATGGTGGCAATAATCAAAAAACTTCTGGAAAAAGGCATCGCTTACGAAATCGACGGCAACTATTACTACAAGATATCGGCATTCCCCGATTACGGGAAACTGGCAAACCTCGACCTTGCCGGACTGAAACCGGGAGCACGAATAGCCACCGACGAATACGAGAAAGATTCTGTCTCCGATTTCGCTCTCTGGAAAGCCTGGGATGCGGAAGACGGGGATGTCTTCTGGGAAACCGAGCTGGGCAAGGGTCGTCCCGGGTGGCATATCGAGTGTTCAGCGATGTCGATGAAGTATTTGGGCAACCATTTCGACATCCATACCGGCGGGGTTGACAACATTTTCCCACACCACGAAAACGAAATCGCCCAATCGGAAGGCGCTACCGGCGAGAAGTTCGTCAACTACTGGCTCCACAGCGAGCACCTAATTGTGGAAGGGCGAAAGATGTCCAAATCGCTGGGCAACTTTTACACCCTCCACGACTTGCTCGAAAAAGGGTATTCGGGTCTGGCGGTGCGTTATTTGCTCATTTCCACCCACTACCGCCAGCAGCTTAATTTCACCTTCCAAGGGTTGGATGCCGCCGCCAAGGCATTGGAACGGTATAATGATTTTATCTCGAACTTGGAAGCTTACCAAGGCGGCACCTCCGACGGGAGTGCCGAAGGCATTATTGCCAAAGCAAAGAGTGGTTTTGAAGAAGCGCTCGACGACGATTTGAACATCTCTGCCGCTTTGGGGGTTGTCTTTGATTTTATTCGTGACATCAACCGCCTGAAAGCGGAAAACAAGCTCTCCGTCGAAGAGCGCAATCGTGCCTTGGAGACGATTCGCGCCTTTGACACCGTTTTGAACTTCACCTACAGCCAAGAGGAACTCGACGCTGAAATTGAGGAACTTATCCGCAAGCGAACGGAAGCCCGAAAGAACAAAGACTTCGCTTTAGCCGACAAAATCCGAGACGATTTGTTAGCGCGAGGTATCATTCTCGAGGACACCCCGCAAGGCGTCAAGTGGAAGCGGAAACTCTGACCGGAAGGTACCGTACAAAAGAAAAGAGCTTGACACTATGAGTAAATTCTTTTGATTGTGAAGCCTTATCAAGAGTGATTAAGCCGGCGTAACTCAGTTGGTAGAGTAGCTGATTTGTAATCAGCCTGTCGGGGGTTCGAATCCCTTCGCCGGCTTTTTTCTTTTTCCCCTCGATTTTTTTTATTGTCTTTTCCCCATGAATCTTCCCATAATATCAGCATTATGGCACGTGTGCAAAAACCACCGCCCGGACGGCTGATTGTCTCGATAATATACTCGTCTTTCGATGCCTTGGCGGAAGCCTTGAAGGTGCTGGAGAAGCGCTTCGGAAGAATCGAGTATGAAACCATCGAGATTCCATGCACCATTGCAGGTTTTTATAAAGAGGAGATGGGCGAGCCGCTCTTTCGCCGCTTCTTCTGCTTTGAAAAGCCGGTGCCTCGTGACTTCCTGGTCGAAGCGAAAAAAATCTGCCACAAAATCGAGCCGATGTTCGCCGACCACGTTGATGATTTCATCTTTCGGACGGTGAATATCGATCCCGGTATCATGACGCCGGACAATATCGTCATGGCATCCCACCGGGAATACAACCACCGCTTGTATCTAAAAGACGGCGTGTATGCCGAAATTGCGCTTATTTACGCCCGCGATCACTTTGCTCGCCTCCCCTGGACCTGCGCTGATTTCTATCACGACGAAGCTATTGACTTTTTCATGCGGGTCCGTCACAGCTTTGAACTCATTGAGCGTCCTTCCGAAATCAGCTCACCGTAGCGGAAAGATATCTTATTGTATTATAGAAAGAAACGATTGGTTCCCCACCTACCTTCTCACCCTCGGCATATGTCAACAATTGTCAGTAAATGCCGTTCGAGAACCATTCTCGACTCGCTTCATTCATAGAATAGTATGTCTACAATGCCGTATTTAACGCTTTTCTTTGATTTTTTTTAACAAAATATATTGACAAAACGCTCTCACTTTCCTATATATAACTCGTCGTTATGACATACGACAGGGCAAATTGGTAAGTGGCTGTTGATTATCTGCTCCTGGTGGAAGAAGGATGGCGCCAAAGACTTCAGAAAACCGGTTGCAGGGCGTAAGACAAACAGCAAATAACTAAATGTCGGTATGCTCGGCGTGTTGTTATGAAGAGTTCGCGAATCTTCATAACCGGCTGAGTAAGGGAACCGGACTATGTGAAGGAGGTGGTAAATGGCATAAAACTTTTTGTTATGTGTCACGGACATACCTTAAAGGGGAGATGTATGTCAATGGCATAGTGTTAATGAGGTAACCAGGGAAAACATCAAACGTAGGGAGAAACATTATGCGTTCCTTACTAACGAAAACCATTCTTCTAACAGCTTTATCACTCTTCGTGTTCGGGGCAACCGATGCCTTGGCAACCGTCGAAGGGTTACGGGTATCGACTCCGGATACCTGCTGGTTCCAAGGCGGCTTTATTAATCTGCCGGTGAAAATCGAGTGGACCACGTGGAGCCGAGATACTATGTGTACGAACAACGAGTATCTAATTGCCGACTCACTCAAATACGATACCGTTCCCCTTTGGCCCCATTGGGGCTACTGCAGTCAATATGAGGCTCCGCCCAGCCAGAACGCCAGGGAAATGTGTGCGTTTGAACTGAAATTGAAGTGGGATCCTCAAAAGATGCAAGCGGTGACGGTAACAGGGGCTGACCTGCTCAACCAGTGGCATTGGCCTGATCTCTACTTTGAGATCGATAATAGTCTCGGTACAATCGTTGTTTCAGGTGCGTACTACTCATGTGCTCAAATTGACAACATCACCGATCCTCGAGAACTTCTTTACGTCGGATTTTTGATAACCGGTTCGCCGACCGATGACACGAAACTCAAGATGGAATACTTCAAGTACAATGAAGTCGACTCGTTTACCATCTACTGGTACAACGAAGACTACGCCGGAAGGCCTGAAGCGCGGACAATAGGGAAATTCAACGTTTGTGAACCTCTCCACTTCGGAGGTAAAATCAACTACTGCAGCAACGGCATTCCGGTCTGCGGCGCTGACGTAACGCTTCACTATCTGCCCGATACTACGGTGACGCCGCCTCCTGACATTCCGGACAAAACTGTCCAAACCCAGTGTGACGCCAACTGCCAAGACGATTGCCGCGGAGCATATCTCATCAACGATATTATCGGTGGCTATCACTATTGTGTCTCAGCGTGGAAGGACGACGAGTACGACAACGCTATCAGTGCCTTTGACGCCTCTCTCATCCTACGGTACTTGGTCAACATGCTGAACTTCGACTGCTGTCAGAAAGTGGCGGCAGACGTCACAGGGAACTGCTGCATTTCCAGCTATGACGCCTCCCACATTCTGAAATATCTAGTCGGTGAATTTGACTACTTCCCCAAACACGAAGCCGAGAAAACCAACTGGGAGTTTTTCGTCGAGAATGCAATCTACAGCCCCGGCTGTCCAGACGATCGTGACTGCCTCTGTCCGCAAGACTCGATTTGCTACTCTCCCTTGGTCGATAACAAGTACAATCAAGACTTCAAGGCCGTCATTCTCGGCGACGTATCGGGGAACTGGGGCATCAGCACCGGCGGCAAGATCGCCGTCAAGGATATCGGCGAGCTGTGCCGGGTGAAAGTACTCCAAACCGACGAAAAAGAAACTGTCTATGAAATCACCGCCGATTTCGGCGAGGCGTATGCTTTCCAATTCGAGCTCACCGGCACGACGGATAAAGCCCACGTCCTGCCCGGCGGGGAGGGTTGGCTGTACCAGGTCAACCGGAAGGAGAATCGGCTGATTGTCGCCACCGCGGGAACCACTCCCAGCACCGCTACCCTTCCCTTGCGGATAGTGGTGGAAAACGATGCCAACGTCAGCCTGAGCAATTTGGTCGTGAACGAATCCCATATTCCCGGCTCGCTGCTCTTGAAAGGCACCGTCTTGCCGAGCAACTACGAGCTTGCCAACAACTACCCCAACCCCTTCAACCCGGAAACCCACATCGCCTTCAGTTTGCCGAAAGAAACCGACCTTACCCTGACCGTCTTCAACATCCTGGGGCAGCATGTCAAGACCTTGGCTTCCGGTCACTTCGAAGCCGGACGCCATGAAGTGGTATGGGACGGCACGAACGAAGCCGGCGTAGCGGTGACTTCCGGAGTCTACCTCTACCGCTTGGAAACGGGTGACTTCACCGAAACGAAGAAGATGATGCTGTTGAAGTAGGAAGATAAACCACCAACAACAAGGGACGGTGTTACCACCGTCCCTTGGGAGAAATAAAATGATTCGGAAATCAATACTTTTCACCGTCATTGCTCTTGTGGGAGTGAGTCTTGTTCCGATACCCGCTCATGCTCACTGGGTACGCTTTACGTACGACACTCTCCCGGGAGATACCATCGTTGCGGCCATGATTTTGGATTCGACCGCTTACGATTCGGTCAACTTTTACTGCGGAGCGATAATGGGTATCGAGCTGGGTTTCAGTTGGAACACCAATGAAATCGTCTTGGACACGCTCCTTATCGACAGCACTACTATCTTTTGGCATTGGGGCGGATTGATGTACAACGTCGATTCGGTGCAGGGAATTACCCTTCTCGCCGGAGCGGGATTTACACCAATCTCTTCACCGGGGGTTGTGTTTGAAGCCAAGTTCACCTATGCCGACTCCGGTATTCACTGGGACAGCACCAAGGCATGGTGTCAAATTACCAAGGAATACTATAACGAAAAATGCGCCTACGGCGTGGGAGAAACGGAAGAACTACTCCCGTCGGCGTTTTCCTTGAAGCAGAACTACCCCAATCCTTTCAACCCGACCACGACCATCGAGTTCAGCCTTGCTCGCGCAGGAGAAGTGACGCTGAGTATTTACAACCTTCTCGGTCAGAGAGTCACTCGGGTGTCGTTCGGACAGCTCGCCGCCGGGGAATATGCTTACACGTGGGACGGAAAAAACGATAACCGCCAACCGGTCACCAGCGGTATCTACTTGTATCGCTTGGAGACTCCTTTCGGGATTCAAGCGAAGAAGATGACCTTGTTGAAATAACGAAAAGCAGCTTCCTGAGCTCTTTTGAAGCTGCTTTTTGCCTATGAAGAAAAACCGGATGTCTTGCAGAAGAACAGGCTGTACCTCCCTGTTTTTTTAACTGTTTTTTTGCCTTTTTTTTCTCATTATTAATCCCACAAGGTGAATGAAACGTCATAAAGATAAGGTCGCCGTGTCTTCAACAAGGACGCCGTTACCATGAAGGCTCGAAGGTTCGCCGACCGAAAAGGAATGAAAGCGCGACATGGACAAATTCATTGTCAAAGGACCGGCCACCCTCAACGGAGAGATTAAAGTAGAAGGTTCGAAGAACGCCGCTCTGCCGATAATCGTCGGTTCACTTCTGGTGGAAAAAGGGGAAACGGTCATCAAAAACGTCCCTCCGTTACGAGACATTTACACCATCAAGAAAGTCATGGAATATCTGGGGGCAAAAATCACTTACGATGCCGACGCACAGGTGATGACCATCAATGCGGAAGACATTGTCCAACACACCGCTCCCTATGAACTGATGCGCCAGATGCGGGCATCTTTTCTGGTGTTGGGACCGTTGTTGTCCCGCCTGGGAAAAGCTCGGGTGTCCCTGCCGGGAGGGTGCGTTTTAGGCGCCCGACCGGTCGACTTTCATATCAAAGGATTTGCGGCATTGGGCGCAACCATCACCGACAAAGGCGGATATGTCGCCGCTTCGGGAAAGCCGCTGGAAGGAGGGGTCATTTATTTCGACCGTCCCTCTCATACCGGCACGGAAAACATCCTTTTCGGAGCTCTTTTTGCCCGCAAGCGGACCACGATAATTAACGCCGCCTGCGATCCGGAAGTGATTGATGTAGCGTCGTTCTTGAACAAAGCGGGAGCGAAAATCAGTGGCGCCGGTACTCCGACTATTATTGTGGAACCGGTCAAGCGCCTGAAAAATATCGAATACACCGTCTCCGGTGACCGGTTGGTGGCGGGGACGTACCTTTTCGGGGCAGCAATTACCGGCGGCAAAGTCAAGGTCACCGGTTTCGAACCTTCCCACCTGACGTTGGTCACCCAGAAGCTCAAGGAAATGGGATGTGAGATTTCCGTCGGCAAAGCATCCATCACCCTCCAGGGACCCAAGCGGCTTACCTCGGTTTCCGCCATAACTTTCCCCTACCCCGGTTTCCCCACCGACCTCCAGCCCTGCCTGATGGCGGCAGCATGTTACGCTTCGGGAACATCGTATATCAAAGAGACCGTCTTTGAAGACCGTTTTTCCCACACTATGGAAATGCGCCGTTTGGGAGCCAATATTACCGTCTCCAGCGACGAAGCCATCGTCCAAGGCGCCAAAGAGCTTACGGGCGCGGCAGTGATGGCGTCGGACATCCGGGCTGGCGCCGGTATCGTCTTGGCGTGCTTGAAAGCCCGCGGGAAGTCGGAAGTCCTGCGCGTCTATCATATTGATAGGGGGTATAATAAGTTGGAAGAGAAGTTATCCTCCTTGGGAGCCGATATACAAAGAGTAAAGGCATAATGAATATGCCGATTGGGAACGGTCTCAGGGGCTGGGAAACGGTTTCGATCGAAAAGCAGTCCCGAGGTGAAATCGTCATTTAAGGATGTACGGAATGAAAAAAGTCGGCGTTATTTTATTTCTTGTCATTGTTTTTGCCTGCCTCGTCAGTGAAGCGCAAGAAACTTACTTCGGAAAAAATAAGGTTCATTACAAAGATTTCGACTGGAAATACATTCAGACCCGCCATTTTGACATTTACTTTTACGAAGATGCCTATCCGACGGCAAAGTTCGCCGCCACCGTCTTGGAATCCGCCTACGTGGAAATCCATCACGAACTCAACTACCTTATCCAACGACGGGTACCGGTGTTCATCTACAATTCTCACAACGACTTCCAACAAACCAACATCATTTCCTCCCTCATTCCGGAAGGAGTGGGCGGATTTACCGAAGCGTTCAAAAACCGTATTGTCATTCCTTTTACCGGCTCCTATGAAGACTTCCGCCACGTGTTGCACCATGAGCTGACCCATGCGGTGGTGTACGACATGCTCTATGGGAACTCGCTGGCGTCGTTGTTGTCACGCCAGCGGCTCTTTTCTTTGCCCCTTTGGTTCGCCGAAGGGTACGCCGAATATTCATCCCGCCACGGATGGGACTACTTTGCGGATATGTACGTCCGCGACGCTACAATCAACAATTATCTCACCCCGCCGGACTACCTCGGCGGCTTCTTGGCGTATAAGCAGGGACAAGCGATGGTCAAGTTCATCGCCGACAAGTACGGCGAAGAGAAGCTGGGCACCATCCTCCGGAAAGGGAAGATTCATCTCACGATGAAGCGGGCGCTGAAAGAAGCGCTCGGCATAAGCGAAGAGAAGTTCTGGGAAGAGTTTTCCAAAGAGATGAAACGTCGCTATTGGCCCGAAATCGCCAAGCGGAAAGAACCGGACGAAATCGCTCAACAACTCACCCACGCCCGCAAAGACGGGTCGTTTTTCAACGAAAAGCCCGTCTATTCTCCGGATGGCGGACGGCTGGCAATCTTCACCGACCGATGGGACTACACCGAAATTGTTTTGCTCTCAACCGAGGATGGAAAGGTTCTCGAGCGGTTGGTGAAAGGAGAGCGTTCCGCCGATCTGGAATCGCTGCATTGGTACGTTTCGGGGATATCGTTTTCCCCCGACGGAGAAAGTTTCGTCTTCGTCGCCAAGTCGGGGGGGCAGGATGCGCTTTTGCTGTACGACCTGACCAAAGGCAAAGTCTACAAGAAGAAAAAACTGGATTTCTACAATATCATCTCCCCCGCCTGGTCACCGGATGGGAAAAAGATTGCTTTCTCCGCTCTCAAGGGACACAAGCGGGATTTGTTCTTGTATGACCTCGCCACGGACGAAATCACCCAGCTTACCGACGACCGCTACGACGACACCGACCCCAGTTGGTTTCCCAACTCGATGCGTTTGGCGTTCGCATCCGACCGGCCTCATCCCGAGAATGACACGACGGGGCTTTCCAAACATGCCTACGTCGAAAGCGGTGCCTATAAACCGGGGGATTTCTCATACGGATATACCAACCTGTTCACCATCGATCTTGCCAGCTTGGAAGTTACCCCGCTGAAGGTCGGACCGGGACTCAACAAGACTCCCGCTGTCAGCCCCGACGGTACCAAAATCGCCTTCATTTCAAACCGCAACGGTATCGACAACATCTATGTGAGCTACCTTGACAGTTCCCGGTGCATTGCGGTAACGGATATCCTGACGGGGGTTCGCTGGCTGTCATGGTCACCGGACGGACAGAAAATCGCCTTTTCGGCATTCAACAAGGGCGGGTACGACGTTTTCATTTTGAAAGACATCGTTCCCGCTGGAGACGATGGAGTCTTGGCGCTGACCGACTTTATGAAGGGGAAATACGATGTGCTGCCGAAACTCCATGCCAAAGCCACCCTCTCGGCACATCAAAAGCTCAGCGCCCGCAAGGATTCGAGCGCTGTTGAAGCGTCGGGGGACTCATTGCAAACCGCCGACAGTACGGCTCTTGCGGTGAGAGATACGACCTCCGCCCAACCGAAGGAAGAAGAACAACCCACAGATACCGTCATCTCCGAAACCGGCATTTATGACGGGGAGTATGTTTTTATCGGCGATACGGAGGAACACGACGCTCTGGACACGTTCATGATAGAAATTCCGGGAGACAGCCTCTTTACATATAGCTACGGGCAAACGGAACCCCCTTCGTTCGATTCCATTCCTCCCCCTTCGCCGAGCGGCGACTATGAAATAAAGAAATACAAAGTGAAATTCACCCCCGATTTTATCGGCGGCGGGTTTGCCTACGACACCTACTTCGGAATGCGGGGACAGTCGTACTTCATTTTCTCGGATTACTTGGGGAATCATCAAATATACATTGCCACCGACCTGGTCAATACCATCGACCAGTCGTTCATTCAAGCGTACTATTTCTATAACCGGAAACGCACCAACATCGGCACCGGTATCTTCCACACCAAGAATTACTACCTTGATTACTACAACGTTCTCTTCTCCGACCGTTTCTACGGTTTTCAGTTGTTCCTCAACTATCCTTTCTCGACTTTTTCACGGGTGGAGTTTGCCGGGTCGCAGTACTTTATCGACCGGGAGTACCATGTGACCGAATACGAGCGACAAACCTACCATGTTCCCTCCAACCGGAGCTCCAAAGTGACAACGAGCGAACTGGCATACGTGACCGACAACATCATCTGGGGCATCACCGGACCGGTCAACGGACGACGCGCTCGATTGGCGCTATCGGGCGGAGTGAACCTCTTCGATGCGAATGACATCGAATTTACCGCTTTTGACCTCGACTACCGGAAGTACTGGCACTTCAAGAAAACGTTTACGATGGCGTTCCGCCTTGCCGGCGGGGCTTCGTTCGGAAAAACTCCGAAACTGTATTTCCTCGGCGGAACAACCAACTGGATAGGCAATCGTACCCTCGACGCCAAGGTGTACGAAGTGGAAAACCTTTACTTCGCCGATGTCGTCACCCCGCTGAGAGGAGTACCGTATTATGAACTGTCGGGGAATCGGTACGGACTGATTAACTGGGAATTTCGTTTTCCCATGATAGAATACTTCGCCATGCGCTACCCCCTTCCCTTGACGATCTCCCGGGTGGTGGGAGCCGTCTTCACCGACATCGGCTCGGCATGGTACGACAACAATTTCAAAGGCGGTACCTCCGAGGGTGGGAAAAAGCGGCTGCGGGATATTCACTTCGGGTTCGGGTTCGGGATGCGCGCCAATCTCGGGTTCATCGTCCTTCGCTACGACTTGGCATGGACAACGAACTTTTATGACGTCTCCGACAAACCGACCCATTACTTCTCGTTCGGGGCGGACTTTTAACGACCTTTTCCCCTCGATTTTGACATAAAAAAACGCGGTCATGCACATGTCACGACCGCGTTCACAAGATACTGTCTTCTTATCTACGTTTCTTATGGAGCGAGCAGTATTTGCTCTTTCCGTCCGTATAGCGCTTGCAACGCTTCCCATCTTTGGTCTTCGCCGCACAGCGAACTTTCTTCGCTACTGCTTTTTTCTTCGCAGTTTTTTTCGTTGCTTTCTTAGCCTTGCGCATTAACGATCCTCCATCTTAGTATTGGATACTTCAACAAACAACCCTTTTATTAAAACATTGTCAAGAAAAAAATGAATGTATACCTATGATGTGTCAAAAAAAAATTTAACCCCGTTAACGTGTATCCATGATACCGTCAACCGTTCGAACGACCCTCACCTCCTTTCAACGAAAGATGGAAAAGACGTCATCTCACATTTTATTGGCACGATACTCCTCAGTAGCGGACAAAACCGTCCTCCCTTCCTTCTCAAAGAGAATCGACGGATGCCACACGGAAACCGACCGTGGTTGCGGACAGCACCATGACATCTTCAATAAAAAAGTGGGAAGATTTTTCTCACTTTCTTCCCACCTGTATATATCTTCGTGTTTGGGTTCAAACAAAAGGAATAAGAAAAGTTACTCTTTTTTCTTCGAAACACCTTTCAATTGTTTCTCTTGCTTCCCACCGGCGTCGTTATCGTCTTGTTTGTCCCGCCCGAAACGTTGGAGAGTCAGCGCCATCTCACGCAACTTCTCATCGACAATCGCCAAAACCGAACCGGGGGTAAATTTGCCGTTTGCCAAGCGTTTTCCGGCGGGCATCCCGGTGAGGATTTCTATCCCTTCGTTGATGGTCTTGATGGGATAGATATGAAACTTCCCTTTTTCCACCGCTTCGATGACATCGGGACGGAGCAGCAAGTCCTTGACGTTTTGGTGAGGGATGATAACACCCTGGTCGCCCGTCAATCGTCGGCTTTTGCAGACATCGTAAAAGCCTTCTACCTTCTCGTTCACTCCCCCGATGGGTTGGATTTCTCCTTTCTGGTTGACCGAGCCGGTAACGGCAATGTTTTGCCTGATGGGAATATTCCCCAAGGAGGACAAAATAACATAAATCTCTGCTGACGATGCCGAATCACCGTCCACCCCGCTGTAGGATTGCTCAAAGGTCAACGACGCCGACATAACCAACGGTTTGTCCTGGGCAAACATGTGGCGGAGGTACCCTGTCAATACCAGCACCCCTTTGTTATGAATAGGTCCGGAGAGGTCGGCTTCCCGCTCGATATTGATAATACCGGCTCGTCCCAACGAGGTACTGGCGGTAATGCGGGTGGGACGTCCGAAGGAATACTCCCCGATGGAATACACCGACAAACCGTTTATCTGCCCCACCGCCGTGCCGGATGTGGAAATAAGCAGAATATTCTCATCGAAAAGTTCTTGAATCTTTTCCTCGACGAGATTAATACGCATTCGTTTCCGGTTGATGGCGGTATAGACATCTTTACGGGTAACACGGGATGCTTTCTTCTGTTGGGCGCAAAAGGCACTCTCCCGGATAATATCCGAAATAGCCGAAAAACGAGTGGTCAGCTTGTCACGCCGTCCCGACAACCGCTTGCCGTATTCGACTACCGCCTGCATACCGCTAATATCAAACGGAATCAAATGCTCCTCATCGACCATACGGCGGGTAAACTCGTAGTAGCTTCGCATATTTGCCTGATTTGCCGGCATGACGCTGTCAAATTCCGCTTTTACCTTGAACACCTTCTTGAAATCTTCATCGAGCCGCCACAACAAGTTGTACACTTCCGGTTCCCCGACCAAGACAACCTTCACATCGAGCGGAATCGGCTCCGGCTTGATGCCCGAACCCGCCATCATGTAAAACGGATCGTAACCGGCGATTTCAATTTCCCGGTTGCGTAGCGCCCGCTTGAGATGCACCCACACCCCCGGTTCCAAAAGAACATCCATCGCGCGAGCGATTAAGAAACCGCCCGACGCCCGCAACAACGAACCGGAAAAGATACGGGTGAAATCGGTACGCCAGTATCCAAACCGGTCGACCACCCGCTCCAAGGAACCGAACAGGTTCTTATATGACGGAGATTTCTCCAAAATGACGGGGGTTTTGTCCGTTTCGGCGTTGTCGAGGATGAGATTGACGGAAAATTCTTCGAACGGTTCCCGCTTCCGGTAGGGCGGCGGTTCTTCTTCACCGCGACGCGGCTGTGCTTCCCGAAATCTATCCAGATCGCTCAGCAGCGCTTCTTCCACTTCTTCCAGATACCCGACAACCTTTTCATCCGGATAGCGCTTTTTCAAGACGTTGATTTTCTCCGTAATGAGTGGGGCTATCATCGAATAATTGAGCTTCTCGAGAGCATCTTCCATTTTGTTGGAAAGCTTCTTCGACTCAACGGTGGTGTTGTCGAAATCGCGCCGCAAGCTGTCCCACAGACGGCGGAGCTCATCGAGTCGTGCCAAGGAAAATTTCCCCTCTTTGGACAACCGTTCCAGTTTTTCCAATGAAACCGGTTCCTCGTCGATGAGCGGCTGGATTTCGTTGCGAACGCCCAAGCCGGTCTGTACCTGCACCATTACAAAGCCCGCCTTGGTCAGCTTTTCTTCAAACGCCCGGATGAGCTTCTTCTGTCGTCCTTCAAACTCCCGAACAATACGGCTGTATCTGTCTTTGTAATCCTCGGAGAGAAAAATCTTCGGCACCGCTTTTCGCACGGACGTGATAAGATAGTTCATATCCTTTTTGAAGCGACGCCCGTCTCCCGCTTGAAAGGTCAACACGCGCGGGCTGTCTTCGTTCTTGAAGTTGTTGACGTAACAAATATCGAGCAAATTCGGCTTTTCGCGGTTGAGCTGTTCGAGAAGATGGCGAATGGATGCGGTCCGTCCTGTGCCGGTCGGACCGGTGATGAATATATTGTAGCCGGAACTTTTGACGTTCAAACCGGTTTTGACCGCTTCAATAGCCCGTTTTTGTCCGATTACTCCCGAACAGGGCGAAATGTCATCTGTCGATGTCACCCCTTTGGGTTGAAAAGTAATTTGGTATGATAAATCTTTTCCGGTTAGTTCCTTTGGCCGTTTCAGCGTGCTTTGTTTTTTCCTCGGCATAACACCTCCGTTCGCATTCCAATCTATTGACGTAGTATATAGGAGTAATTCTTAGAGAATACAATAAAAAAGCATTTTTCTGTCGGTTTTTCGGCGGTTACTGCTTGACAAAGAGAAGCTGGAAAAAAGTGAGCGGAGGTGGTAAGTTTATGGGCAAGAAGAAGTAACGCTACGGTCACTTTGGCATATTAGCAGCCATTTTGGCTGGTTGCTAATGAATTTCGGGACAAAAAAATAATTTTCTTTATTTCCGAATCAGAACCGTCGCATCACTTGACAAGAAATAGGGAATTGATATATTTCGTCGCTGTTGCTTTCTTAGCATTGCGCATTGCGATGGCGGTATCGTCTAGGGGTTAGGACAGGTGGTTCTCAGCCATCAAACCGGGGTTCGATTCCCCGTACCGCTACCAAAAACGCGGACGCCTGCCGAACAACCGGCAGGCGTTTTTTTGTTCTG
>CAZAZQ010000007.1:0-40871 GCA_964489705.1 uncultured Ignavibacteriales bacterium | reverse complement strand
CGCTACCAAAAACGCGGACGCCTGCCGAACAACCGGCAGGCGTTTTTTTGTTCTGTAAAGACGTTCTCTCTTTTCCCAACGCCGATAAGAACAGCTCAGAAGAAGTTTCCAAACGGTTCCAATTCATCTCTCTTGTCGGACACGTTCAAAATGTACATCTCGCCTTATGGAATTATCGACAACACAGGAAAAATGGCGGTCTGTCCCAGACCCTGCCCTACTAAAACCCTTTTTACAGGTAGATACCGTCTTAGGGAAAGGTCTCGCAAGAGACCTGCCAAAGCGAAAGCATCGAAACGGCAAATTCCCCTGGAGTTTTCCTATCGGACTGTTAACTACCGGCGCCGTTGACACCTGCTCAACACAATCAAAAAAACATCTCCTCTCTTGCTTGGCACACCAAAAGGGCGTACCTTTTGAAAGTAGATTATCGACAACGCAGTGTTTCGGTTACTATTTATTGCGTATGAATACCTCACCGCTCCAGATAGCCAAAGAATTTGCCAAGCTCAAGTCCGCCCTCATGCGGCAAACCGCCTCCGACCTCGCACTGCTGACGACTGTCGATTTTTGGTATCTGCTTCGTAATTACCGTGAGGGGAAAGCGTACCAGAGCTACTTTGAGGAGTATTTCCCGCTTGTCATCCAAAGCGTCACCGAAGACAACCTCAACGATCTGACGCTGGACGAATTGGAAGGGATATTGCCGCCCTTACGCGAAATGGCTTTATACCCCGACACCCGCTATAAAGCGGCAATCCAAGAAACGCTCCATGCAGCGGTCACGCATCTGGCTACATCGTATTTTTACGTGGGAGAAGTTGAAAAAGGGCTCACCCTTATCGCTGAGTTGACACACGAGACCGACAAACTTCCTCGAAAGCAATCCCACCACGAATATGAAAACGAACTTACGGCTTTCCAAAGGGTATGTGTGGAAATACGAGAGAAAGCCCCTGCTGCACGTCGACTCCTTGAGGAGATTTCGCACAAATGGGAAATCGCCCGCACGACCAACTCGTACGATTGCGCTCATTGCCTTTTTGTCGAAAAAGTAGTGCCATACTATCCCGTCCATCTTCCTTCACCACGCACAGGAGCTTCATCCTCATGGCGCGGTCGCATGAGAGTTCTACGCGGCGAAGTTGAATGTTTGAAAAAAACGGCAAAGACCGACAAAATCGCTTTTGAAAACCAAATAAAATCACCGGATGATCCGTTTATTGGAGTGGCGTTCGATTCTCTCAAAGCGGTTCGCCGCATATTCAAAGGGGAAGGACTGAAAAAACAAGCCGAGTCATACTACGACGCCCACTTTTCCATTGATGACAGGGGACATTCGTTTACCGGCGACTCCATCGGTATTGCTTTCGGCTTGATTGCCTACACCCAGCTCCTCAAACCGGAAGTTATGCGCCAAGAACGGTTGTTGGCGGGGGATGTTACTTTCACCGGCGGAGTGACCTCCGATGGGAAGCTGACCCCGGTCAACGAGGAGACCCTCGCCATCAAAGTCGAACGGGCGTTCTTTTCCCATGTCAGATACCTTGTGCTCCCTGAAGCTAACGCTAGCAAAGCGCGAGAATGCGTAGGCGAATTGAAGCGCCGCTTTCCTAACCGACGACTGCACCTGATTACGGCGGAGCATCTCAGCGAGCTCATTGAAAATCATAACATCATCCGCCCCGAGAAGGTCTGTATCGGACAGTTCGTCGTCCGCAAGGCTTACAAGTACAGCCGCATGACGACCATTCAGCTTCCTTTCTTGGCGGTGCTCATCTGGCTCTTCCTTGCTCTGCTCTTCCCCAAAAAGTTCAATCCCTGGTTTGATTGGCATATCGCTAGAATAGAGGTTCTCGGCAACCGCTTCCGAACTTTGAACTCACTAGGTCAGGAATTATGGGTATCGGAAGAGTTTAGCGAACCATTGAACCCCGGATGGTATGACCTTGTTAGGACCCACCGGAGAAGAACATGGTGGGCAATCGATACGGATGGTAACGGGCGTGATGAACTATTTTTCAACTTGTGGCCAGGGGGCTTGAGAGGGATGCTATTGTTCTATTCGGACAAGGGAGCTCAACGATGGAAAAAGCAGGCTTTCGTAAAAACAGGATATCCCGGTGACGTAGATTATAAAGACATAACCGCAAATATGAGCTACGGGGTACAAGAGATTATTCCTATTATTGACAAGGATAGTAACATCTTTGTCATGACCAGAGCTGAGTGGTCTCCGCCCGTGAGGCATCAGTTTTTGCTGTTTGACACTGCTGGGAACATCGTTTCAGGTCCCTATCTCCACACCGGGGCACCCTGGCCCTCTGGTACCCGCGTCATGGACCGGGACGGAGACGGTGAGCCTGAAGTATACGTCAAAGCAACCAACAACCGCATGAGTCGAGCCGTCTTGTGCGTGCTTGACCCCAAAAACCTTTACGGCGTCAGTCCGCCTTACGACAACGAGCTTTTTCAAGTCTCAGGTATGGCAAAAGGAAGCCAGTTGTACTATGTCGCTTTTCCGGAAACTGAGTTATCACAAGAGGAAGAAGTACGAAATTATGTAGAGGAAATTCTGTGGGATTCAACCGCTCACACCTTTCATATTTCAACCGTTGAGGGTTCGGGCATTTTCATTGACGGCGAAACCGTCTCTTTCTACAAAAAAGGGTTACCTCATATAGGGTACATACTCGATAGTAACTTTATTCCCATCAATAATTACTTCGCCGATGGGCAACTCGACCTTTTCAATGATTACCTCATGAAGGTGCACCGAAAAAGAATAACCGACTCGCAACGCCTTCTGGATTCCCTCCTTGCCAATACTATCGTTTACTACGGCGATTCCATCGTCCACTACCCTGCCGCCGGTATCTATTTCTATAAGAACAAATAGCCTCTCAAAAATTTTCCCAAAAAATCGCACTCAAAATCTACAAAAACAAAAGTTGGGGGCTATATAAACAGGTGAAGTTGAACGAGCTGTCATACATAAGAAGGAAATGAAGTCGCAAAAGTAACAACACTGCTCAAGTAGAGGCAGTTGTGGGGGAATTGGAATAGTCGGGTTACCATCATGGTAGCCCGGCTTTTCTATATTATATACGCGCGATTGAACTACCCACTTCTACAGAGAGCCGAACAAGCGGGCAAAAAAGCGATGAACCGAATGAATCCCCGTCACCGGCGGGGCATACATGAGGATACACTTACCACTGATAATTTGCAGTGAGTCGGAATCTATTTTCGCTATGACGTTCGAGAAATCCGCTCCCTGCTGAAACCAGAGCTTTGTAATGCCCGTTTCTCGAATATCTTTCAGCACCACTGCCGCATTAGCAGGCGAGACGGCAATGATTGCCGCGTCGATTTTCTTGGGAAGCTGAGCAAGAGTTGAATAGCACCGGTCGCCATCGAACGTCTCCATCGTGGGATGCACAGGGTAAACTTCATAGCCTCGTTTCTTGAGAGCCTTGTAGATGGTGCCGCCGAACTTCCGCTTTGAAACTCCTACGACAGCAAGGCGTTGCGATTTGATAAATTCCTCTATCCGTCGAGCATGGCTATTTTCTCTTTGCATAAGAGGAGAATAACCGATTCGCTTCTCCCCGGCAAGAGATTCTTCACTCCGCCGACCTTATCCATAAATAATTCTCCCTTTGCTTCAAAGGCAGATTTTACCAGTATCCCCACGGATAGTCGGTGCGGTCAACACAATAACTGCCCGTATCCGGCGCTGACGGCAAATCAATTATAAATTCCAAAGGCTCATCACCTTCGGGAACATACAATTCATTCACTCGTATCGTATATTGCCCGTGGCGGAGGTGATAGATTCGCATCTCCACATCAAAGAGGCACAAACAAGCGCACGGTCCTCCCGCGTCAAAAGTTTCATTCTCCGTAATGGTAATTACGTTCCCTTCAATACTGATGTCGACAAGAATCTCTGCCGGGCAACAATTGAAACCGGCATTGACATGCGTCAACCTTAACGTGCTTGCACCGTCATAACTATACTCGATACAATCCTGATCGAGTGGGACACTATCCCGTGCCCAGCTGTAGTCTTTACAGTCACTGTACCACGTAAGCGAGCCAAAGGGGGTATCGCATGGCTCCAGTCCGTTGCGAAAAAGGTATTCGACAAGACACGTTACGTCAGAGACCTCGACGCTTCCGTTGCCGTCACAATCACCGGCAAGCAACGGCTTCGGCGATGCTCCTCCTTGAAAAAGAAAGTTAACCAGATAGGTCAAATCAGCGACATTAACAGCGCCGCTGCTATCGGCATCTCCACAGATAAATTGCGAATGAGCCGGAATCGCAGCTACGATAACAAAGATAAGAACACTCAAAAATGCGGTAAAGCGTGAGAAAGACATACTTCCCTCCTTCCGAAGACGATCGTTACGTAAGTTTGACCCGGAGGCACACCAAGATGCTTCTTCACGCTTAATATAGCTCAAACAGTCTATATCGTCAAGCAATATTACCGTAACAGCAATCGTCCGGTTACTCTAAGCGCCCTTCGTCAGGTGGTTTTTACCTACGTCGCATCTCAAAAGCCATTTATTTACGGCGCTTCGAAGTTATCCCTTGCCCTTTCTTCCGCAGCTTCGAGATCCTCTTTGATGTTGTCATAGTCAACACTTCTCTCTATCGGTTGTCCCCATTCTTCCGGATGTATGTATTTGCCTATCTCTTCAGGACGTTTGTCGACTTCCACCTGAACACGGTGCGCTTCCGCCCACTTGTCATGGCGGATGCCAGTTACCTGCCAACTGACTTTCATACCCGGCTCTCCCCCGGCGATGCGGAAGCGGTTGCCGGAGATCTCCTCCGCAACATAAAGATTCGGTCCGGGAGCACCGATAGCCGTCAACTGGTAGCGGAAATCCATATTGAGAGCTTCGAAATAGTCGGGCAGCACCACGGTCGCTTCCCCGGCAGCATCGAGAATCACATTCCCATTATAGATGTTCATCATATCCGGCGACTCAACGAAACTATGTTGGAGGTACTTATGCTCAGGATCAAGAGGGTGGTCAATCTTAAAAGAGCCACCCGCTTTGCTCATGGTGCCGGTTACATGCACATCTCCATTAAAATAACCTGCATAGTTTGAGTTCACACCATATTTCGCATAGCCATAGACAGCATAGGTACCCAACCCTCCATAGGCACTTGCTCTCACACCATAAGAATATCCAGCTGTATTACTCGAGGAACCGCTGGAAATATAGGCGCCATAGCGAGACGAACTGCTGGAAAGATTGTTATTCACATTCCCATAGAAACCGTACACCGTGCCGTTCCCGCCACTGCTGTACCCGACAGATGTTCGAATCCCATACACAGACCCATCTCCCTGGGAGGAACTATAACCGGCAGATATGTAACAAGCGTACACGTCACCAGTATCAGAGTTAGCGACGAAGTTTTTCAACCCAAAACAGGAACTGCTTGTATCATAAAACCGAGAAAGAGTGAAGAGATATCCAGGCGAAGGCGGGTTATAAGTGTTGCCTACGATAATGCCATTGTTGTCTGCCCGCAAGGTATTCTCACCGATGTAGAAGGTCGCTCCGGAATCAATGTAGTTATCAGCCGTAAAGTGGTTGACGCCGCTGAGAGTAGCGACGGTACCGGAAATTTTGGAAGGCGCTATCTCGGCGGTACTGCTGATATCGGCATCCATGATAGTGCCGTCAAGAATTTCGGCGCCGGTAATGGCGTTCTCATAGACCGTCGCAGAAATTCGGCTGGTGTCGGCACGCAACGATTGGCTGGCATACGCTTGCGAAGTCAACCGGGTCCGAGGGGTAATTTCCGCATCGGTACCCACCGTGATGCCAAGCCAGCGCAGGGTGTCGGTAAACAAATCCTCCGGCAACGGCTCAGATGAACCGAGCTGGTACGTAAACAACCCCTTGCTGAGAGTGACAGTCTGGAAGCCGCTCGACCACAACGAATCACTTCCGTCAGCGCTGCCGTAAATTTTGAATTTGATAAGGTACGGACCGTCGGTCACCGGCGCGCCGGAAGCATCGGTCAACCGCCCCTGGACGGTAATCAATTGGGGAACCTCCGCCTGCGCAATCGCCGCAAGCATCAGCATTATAAGAGTTATTCCAATGATAATCGGTGTTGCTTGTTTCATGGAACTTTTCCTCCCAATGTCACGAACGTGTGTTATTACGTGCTTATAATCCTAAGATGCCGTTAAAGACATCTACTTCTGAAGTCCTTCTGACACTAACTCCTAACGAATCTCAGGAGAGAAACGAGGTGAAAGCGAAGGTCGTTAAGGTTTTTTACAAGATAAGAACTACTCGCAAAATGTCAAGGGTAAAGGGACTCTCCTTGTCTACTTTCCTTCCTTAACCATTCCACCAAACTTCCGTACTCCGGCGGGAATCAATCATCAAGAGTTTTCATATTTTCGTCCCTATTGATAAGTATCGGATTTGTAAGCGTTGACTTTGGGATAAAAAAGGGAAACAAAATTTGGTGGCGGGGGGATGATTTGAACCTCCGATCCGCCTCAGGCGGATTATGAGTCATCCACAAACGCTTCCACTTTTGAGAAACCTTCAACCTGCATGTTTTACCCTTAAGCTCCTGTAGGGGAAAAACTTGGTGGCGGGGGGAGGATTTGAACCTCCGACTTTCAGGTTATGAGCCTGACGAGCTACCGGGCTGCTCCACCCCGCGAACTTAGACGACAAATATAGGCTTCAAATATCGTTTGTCAAGCCTTTCCCTTAATAATACACAAATAACTAAAAGAAATTTCCCTAAACCTTCGGGGAGAAACGACACCCTGCCGCCGGGGGCTCCTTAAAAAAGAAGGAAGTACCCTCTCTCTTATATATGTCTTATCGATTCTTTTCCACTTCCGTGATGCGCTCGTTGATATGCCGCCAGACTTCTACCCAAGAAGTATCAAAGCCTGCCAGGCGGTACTCGGATCGAGCCCGCTTGAGCAGCTCAAGCCCTTCGGTTACTTTCCCTTGCGCCACGGCTATTTCACCTAAATCTTCGCACGCCTGCCCGATAGCGGAATGATTGCCCAGCCGTTCCGCCCACGCCAACACCGGCCGAAGCCATGTGAGGGCTTCCTCGTTCTTCCCCAACTGACGATAGGTCATCCCGACCTGATAGTCGGCAAACAGCTTTGCCGTCTCGTCGCTAAAACGCCAGTGGTATTCACGGGCTTTGAGATAACACTCCAGCGCCGAGTCGAACTGCCTGATATCGTAATACGTTGCGGCGAGATTGTTCCACAACGTCCCTAGCCAATTTTCCATTCCTCCCTCTTTTGCCGCTTGGATTCCCCTTTTCCCCCATTCGATTTGTTCTTCCGGCGTCTTAGCGACAATGGCTATCATATGAGCCGCATCGATTGCCCTTCCCCACAAGCGATGAGTCCGGCAATAGGCGTACATCTCTTCGAAAGTCTTATACGCCGACTCCAAATCGTCATCTTTCCATTCAAATCGCCCTCGGACTCCAAGAAACCGCGACCAGCCCATCGGATCGCTCTCGACGGCGCGCTGCTCAGCTTGGTGAAGGTATTCCCGCCCTTGCTCTTTTCTCTCCAAAATAAGGTGCATCCGCGCCATTTGTGAGAGCGCTTCCACTTCCACGGAGCGATTGAACTCCTCTCTCGCCTTCTCGTAGGCTAAGCGGTATTCGTGAAGGGCTTTCTCATAAGCGCGCGATTGAAATGTTTCGTCGGCTTGCTGTAAAAGAGAAGCGGCGGTTACCTCCGGCTGAATCACAACAGTCCTTTCTGTTGGGGAAACATCGCTCTAAGAGGGTTTCCGATTACCGGTAGGGCTATAAAA
The DNA here is from genome assembly GCA_964489705.1 of uncultured Ignavibacteriales bacterium. Lineage (GTDB taxonomy): Bacteria > Zixibacteria > MSB-5A5 > GN15 > FEB-12 > CAZAZQ01. Next base: position 33,015 of record CAZAZQ010000007.1, on the reverse strand, counting down.
GCAAGAAAAACTCGTCCAATCTCTTTCCTATTCATGGAAATAAATATAGGCGCCGCTACATCGTCGGGCAATCGGAAAAAGAAATAAGCGTCCGACGCAATTCCATTTGACCGCAGGCTGGGAGACTCGTATATTCTGCCGATAAAAAATTGTAAGTCACGGTGTTGGGATACCAGCGCCAAATGAGTACCTGTTTCAAAGGATGTAATTATCAAAAGTAAAGCTATGCGTGCATTAATCACCGGCATCACGGGACAAGACGGCTCCTATCTGGCGGAGTTGTTGCTTGAAAAGGGATATGAGGTCATCGGCATGGTACGTCGTTCCTCGACGGAATCGTTCGAGCGAATTGAGCACATCCGCGATAAACTGACGTTCGTCCAAGCCGACTTGCTCGACCAGCTCTCCCTTATCAACATCATCGACCAGTATCGTCCGTCGGAAGTGTACAACCTCGCAGCGCAATCGTTTGTCCCGACCAGTTGGGAACAACCGGTGCTGACGGCGCAATTCGACGCCATCGGGGTAACCAAGATTCTGGAAGCCATCAAACTTGTCGACCGGAAAATCCGTTTCTACCAAGCCTCTTCTTCGGAAATGTTCGGGAAGGCGCAAGAAGTTCCTCAAACGGAAAAAACCCCGTTTTACCCACGCTCGCCGTACGGTGTCGCCAAAGTTTATGGCCATTGGATAACCGTGAACTACCGCGAGAGCTACGGTATCCACGCCAGTTCGGGAATTCTTTTCAACCACGAGTCTCCCCGGCGAGGGCTGGAGTTTGTGACGCGGAAAATCTCTGACGGCGTTGCCCGCATTAAGCTGGGATTGGCGGACAAACTTGCCCTGGGGAACCTTGACGCCAAGCGGGATTGGGGGTTTGCCGGCGATTATGTCAAGGCAATGTGGCTTATGCTCCAGCAGGACGAACCTGACAACTACGTCGTGGCAACGGGACGTACTCATTCCGTCAAGGACTTTGTGGAAATTGCTTTCCGCCACGTCGACCTGGACTATAAAGATTACGTGGTGACCGATCCCCGCTTCGTCCGCCCGGCGGAAGTCGACTTACTGTTGGGCGATCCCAGCTATGCTAAGAAGAAGCTGGGCTGGGAGCCAAGCGTTACGTTTGAAGAATTGGTGAAGATGATGGTCGATGCCGACCTTGAACGGTACTCGAAGCAACAATAGGAAAATACAAAGCAGCACGGATGCGAAAACCGACAGCCTTTATTACCGGTATCAGCGGATTTGCCGGCTCGTACCTGGCGGAGGAACTGCTTGAGCACGGCTACCGCGTTTACGGAAGTGTTTACCCCGGGGAATCACGAGAAAACCTTGCCGCCATCAAGAATGACATCACGCTTGTCACCTTGGACATCGTCAAAGAGCAGAAAACGGTGGCGGCAATTCGTTCGGTCAAACCTCAGTATCTTTTTCACTTGGCGGCTTTCTCTTCGGTGGGAAAGTCGTTTTCCAATGAGCGGCTGACCATTCGGGTGAATCTGGAAGGGACTTTTAATGTCTTGGAAGCGGCGACTTCTTTGCGATCGCTGAAGCGCCTGGTCTTCGTCAGTTCCGCCGACTGCTACGGAACGTTCACTCCGAAGAACAAGACGCTGACCGAAAACGACCCGCTCAACCCCATTTCCCCGTACGGCATTTCCAAAGCGGCTGCCGAACGGCTCTGCCTCTACTATTTTCGGCACTACCAACTGCCGGTGAGTGTCGCCCGAGCGTTCAACCACAGCGGTCCGAGGCAGAACGAAAACTTCGTCATCCCGGCTTTCTCCAAGCAAATCGCCGAGATAGAAGCGGGGCTGAAAAAACCGGTGCTTTACGTCGGAGACCTCTCCGCCAAGCGGGACCTCTCGGATGTTCGCGACATTGTCAGAGGCTATCGGCTGTTGGCGGAAAAGGGTGTGAACGGACGAGTGTACCATTTCAGTTCCGGGAAGTCGGTCGCCATCCGGACGGTGTTGGATACGTTGCTGAAGCTGGCGACGAAAAAAATTACCGTCAAAGTCGACAAATCGCGGCTGCGCAAAAGCGATATTCCCATCCTGAGAGGGGATAACCGCCGAGCAGTTCAAGAGTTAGGATACAACGCCCGATATAGTTTGAAAGAGACCTTAAAGGACACGTTGGATTTCTGGAGAGAAAAAATTTACAGCCTATCGTCTGCCTCACGGCGGCGATGAGCGGGAGATATACACTATGGCAAAGAAAAGCTCCGGCAAAGAAAAGACCTATCGTCAACTCATTGAAAAAATCAAAGACCGAACGGCCAAGGTCGGCGTCATCGGTTTGGGCTATGTCGGGTTGCCCTTGTCGATGGAGCTGGCAAAAGCCGGTTTCAAAGTGACCGGGTTCGATATCTCGAAGAAAAAGGTTCGTTTGCTGAACTCCGGTAAGTCGGACATCGACGACATCTCAAACGACATCGTCAAAAATATGATAGACGCCGGGCGTTTCAAAGCGACGTTGGACTTCCGGCAGATTGCCCGGATGGATACCATCTCGATTTGCGTCCCGACCCCCCTTTCCAAAACCAAGGATCCCGACGTCAGTTACATCCTCGACGCCGTCAACCAGGTTAAAACGTATATGAAAAAAGGAACGTTGGTGGTGCTGGAGTCTACCACCTATCCGGGAACCACGGAAGACCTCATCCTCCCACTCCTTGAAGAAAAGGGAATGAAAGCGGGGAAGGATTTCTTCTTGGCGTTCTCACCCGAACGGGTCGACCCCGGCAACACCGAGTATACGACCAAGAACACCCCCCGCGTTGTGGGCGGTATCACTCCTACCTGCACCCGGGTGGCGAAGATTTTTTACGAGCAGTCGCTGCCGCATATTCATCCGGTTTCTTCCACGCGGGCGGCGGAAATGGTCAAGCTTCTGGAAAATACCTTCCGCTCCGTCAATATCGGTTTGGTCAACGAGGTAGCGTTGATGTGTGACCGGTTGAACTTGGACGTATGGGAAATCATCGATGCGGCGGCAACCAAGCCGTTCGGATTCATGCCGTTCTATCCCGGGCCGGGGCTGGGCGGGCATTGCATTCCCATCGATCCGCACTACCTGTCGTGGAAGCTCAAGTCGTTGAACTATTACGCCCGTTTCATCGAGCTTGCCGGTGACATCAACAGCCGGATGCCGGAATACGTCGTTGACCGCATTACCAACATGCTCAACCGCCGCTTCGCCAAAGCGCTGAACAAATCCCATATCGTCGTTTTGGGAGTGGCATACAAAAAAGACATCAAGGATGTTCGCGAATCCCCGGCGCTTGATGTCATCAAACTGCTGGAAGATAAAGGCGCGAAAATATATTACAACGACCCGTACGTGCCGGAAATCGACTGGAACAAATCGAAACACCGGTCGCGGAAACTCACCAAAAGCCTGCTCAGCCGTGCGGATGCGACGGTCATTCTGACCGACCATAGCTTGTACGACTACCAGTGGATTGTCGACAACTCCAAGGCGGTGTTCGACACCCGTCACGCCACCAAGATGGTCAAGCGGCACCGCAACAAAATCGAGCTTTTGTAAGAAAAGACAGCGGCTTAACCGAAAGTCTTTTTGGCAGAGAAAAGGGTGGAGCGTTTCAATAAACGCTTCACCCTTCTGCTTTACCCGACAAACAAAACCCTACTTCAAAAGAACCATCTTCTTGGAAGCGGTAAAATCATCAGCCTGCAAATGGTACAGGTAAATTCCCGATGCCACCGGCTCACCCTTCTCGTCGAGGCCGTTCCATTTGACCGTATGGTCCCCTGCGGAAAGTCGCCGGTCAACCAAGGTCACGACTTTTTGTCCCATAATATTGTAAATATCCAGGCGGGTATGCGAGGCAACCGGCAGGGTAAAGCTGATTTCAGTCACCGGGTTGAAGGGATTGGGATAGTTTTGCTTCAGAGTAAACGAACCGGCAAGAAGTCCCTCGGTGTCGGAGTCGACGTCCATCCCTGAGCTCCACCCTGTCAGGCTTGCCAGCAGCCACCAGAAGGCTTTTCCTTTGTTAAAGCAATTGAAACAATTCGAGTGGGAACAGCCGCGGATGGGAGCACACGGCGGGCAGGGATTCGACGAACACCACGTCACGCACCACTCACAGGCATCACTGGCATCCGGATAGTAGTTACCGTCGGGGTCGTAGCTTTCGATGTCGGCAAAGTCGAACAACACCTTGTCGGTGCTGTCGCAATAGGCGCGGATTTGGTTGTTCCGAATATAGAGATTGCCGGTAGGACCGCTGCCGTCGAGGTGGCCGGTCATGTAAATAAACGTCACGTTGGGATAATCCTGCTCCAATTGGGAGACGGCATGGAGATAGGTGTTGATTCCTTCCTCGCTGTTGTCGGAAACGCCGCCGCACCACGACCACATGACGATATTGATGCTGTCACCGTCCGGAGCATCCAAACGCTGGCGGGTAATCGGCACCCACGAGGTATCGCCGTTATGCCCCAGGTCATCGCTGTACTCCTCAATAATGACACTCCCCGCTCCGTTGTTGAAGCTGTAAATGCTGTTGCTGTCTTCCAAACTTTCCATGCCCGAAAGAATCTGGCTGCCGTGTGAGGTGTGCATATACCAAATATGAAATTCCGACTTGACCTGCTCTATAACCGAGGTCGGTATCAGTTCGAACAGCCCAACGGCATGATGGTCGGCGACCAACGCCGCAGCGTATCCTCCCCCCGGCAAAAGAAACAAGAAACTGAAAGCAACGACAAAAACGACCGCTGACAGGAAAATCTTTGTTGACATGATACCTCCCAAAAAGTTGTACCTTACTGAAGTATTCGGCTGTCCGTGGGGAAGAAATTAGAGGTATTTCTCTCCGGGAACAAGTAAAAAAAAGAGCCGTGGGTAACCCTTTTGCTTTTTGCAAGGGGTGCTCTTCACCTCTTTGTGCCGGGTGCCACCCCTCTTCCCTGCCGCCCGCCCGGTTGACATCCGTCCTCTTCTGTTGTAAAATGAACGGCGGCAAAAGAAACATTTTGATTTACCCTTCGTAGAACATGAGTATGAAAAAATAATGGGAGTTAAGAGGAGATAGAGCGGATGCTGAAAAAGATTATCCTGATTGCATTTATCGTTATCATTGTCGGAAGCGTTCTCTTTTTTGCCATTGACGGGTCAGCCAAAAAAGAAGACGGCTATAAAACCTTTCCCGTCGAGCGCGGAGAAATCATCGATAAGGCATTGGCGGTTGGGCGAATAGTCCCGAGAAAGGAAATCTCCATCAAGTCGAAAATTTCCGGCATCGTCAAAAAAATCTACGTGGACATCGGCGATAAGGTGAAAAAAGGCGACCCGCTCCTCGACATCTCCCCCGATCCGACTCCGTTGGAGTTCACCGAAGCCAAGCGGCAGGTGGAAATCAGCCAAGTGGCGTATGAAAACGCCAAAAGAGAGTTCGAGCGAACCAAGGCATTGCGGGACAAGCAACTGATTTCCCACCAAGAATACGAACGAGCCCGAGCCGATTTCGAAGAAGCCGAGCTTCGTTTGAAATTGGCGCAGGAGAAGCTCTCCCTCATCGAGTCGGGTAAAACGGAAATCGCCGACTACAAAGTCAACAACGTTATCAAGTCTCCCATCGATGGGACGGTTCTTTCGCTGCTGGTCGAAGAAGGCGATCCGGTGGTGCCGTTGACTTCCTACCAAGCAGGCACCGATTTGATGACGCTGGCGCAAATGGATGATTTGATATTCCGCGGGAACGTGGACGAAATCGACGTCGGCAAGCTCAAAGAAGGGATGCCGGTCGAAATCGAAGTGGGGGCTTTGCCGAACGAGAAAATTTCGGGCGTCCTTACCCAAATCTCTCCCAAAGCCCACAAAGAAGAAGGCTCGACGTTATTCGAGGTGGAAATCAGCATCGACAACACCGGGGGGAAAATGCTCCGCGCCGGTTACAGCGCCAACGCCGACATCATCATTACCAAGAAAGAAGATATTCTGCTGATTCCGGAGCGGCTGGTCAAGATGAAAGACTCGGTCGCCACCGTCGAAGTGGCGGACTCCGCCGGTACCATTACAACACGGGAAGTGACCACCGGCTTATCTGACGGCATAAACATTGAAGTAGTGGAAGGGCTGGAAGAAGGAGAACTGCTGGTCGAACGCCCGCCGAAGGAAATCACCGGCGACTAATCGACAGGAAAGAAAACGGTAACTTCGGAGAAGCCAGAAACATCGGTACGTCTATGATACCTTTAATGACGATAAAACAGTTCTTCAACGATATCCGGCGGCAGAAGCTGCGGAGCTTGTTGACGATGTTCGGCATCTTTTGGGGTACCTGTTCTATCGTGTTGCTTTTCGCCTTCGGTCAGGGAATCAGAGAGTCTCAAATAGAAGCGCAAAAAGGACTGGGAGAAAATATCATCATCTTTTGGCCCGGGGTAACCTCGAAGAAATTTCACGGCTTGCCGCAAGGGAGGAGAATTTTCTTTACCGAAGACGACGTCGTTCTCATCAAAAAGAAAGCCCATACCCTGGCACATGTCTCCCCTGAGTACTCCAGATGGAATATCCTGTTCAAGCACGGCAAAAACTCCACTACCCGAAGTGTGGTCGGGGTCTGGCCTGAGTTCGGTGAGATGCGCAACCTGATTCCGGAAGCCGGTTCCCGCTTTTTGAACGAACGCGATATGCGCGAACGGCGGCGGGTGATTTTCATCGGGGACGGCTTGAAGAAAGACCTCTTCGGCTCTGAGGAAGCGGTCGGGCAGACGATTCTGGTCAACAATGTGCCTTTCCACGTCATCGGCGTCATGAAAAAGAAAAAACAAGACAGCTCATACAACGGGAGAGACAGCCGGAAAGCCTTTATTCCCGCCAGCACGTTCCAAACGATGTTTTCCCGCCGATACCTCAACGATTTTGTGGTTCAGGTCGACCCGCGTTACTCATCCCAACAGGGTCAAAAGGAAGTGTTTGAAATCCTCGGCGCCCGCTACCGTTTCGACCCCACCGACCGGGAAGCCCTCTCGGTATGGGACGTCAGCGAAGGAGTCAACTTTCTGAAAAAGTTTTTCCTCGCCTTTCAAATGTTCCTGGTGGGCATCGGCGTCGCCACGTTGATTACCGGCGGCATCGGCGTCTCGAACATCATGAACGTGGTCCTGGAAGAACGTACCAAAGAAATCGGCATCAAGATGGCGCTCGGCGCCCGCAAGAGCACCATTCTGATGCAATTTATTTTTGAAACGTTCATCGTAACGGCGGTCGGAGGAATCTTGGGGTTTCTCTTCGCCTATGGTGTCGTGACGGTCTTTCCGCTGCTCAACTTGGAAGAGTACATCGGAACCCCGGAAGTGAATATCTGGGGAGGCATTATCGTCACCGTGCTGCTGGGAATCGTCGGCTTCGTGGCGGGTATTTTCCCGGCTCGACGAGCGGCGAATCTCCAACCGGTGCAAGCGTTGAAACTGTTTTAAGACGATGAAACCATCAATTATTTTCAACATGTTCGTCCGCGACTTCCGCAAACAGCGCAAGCGGATAACGCTTACGTTGGTCGCTCTGGGATGGGGAACCATTTCCATTATGTTGCTGCTCGGATTCGGAGAAGGACTAAAACAACAGCTCACGAAAAACCGGCGCGGTTTCGGAGAAGGAATGGTCATCGTATGGGGCGGCAACACCTCCATTCCCTTCAAAGGGCTGGGTAAAGGACGCTCCATCAACCTTACCCAAGAAGACGTCGACTACCTGAAAAAGCGATTGCCCGAACTGGAATACGTGGTCGGCGAATATTCCCGGTGGGGAGTCAAAATCCGGTACCGGGATAACGTGGTGAGCGAACACGTCACCGGTATCTACCCGGAACATGAATTTCTGCGCGCTCATATCCCCGAAATGGGCGGGCGGATGATAAACGAACTCGACATGAAACTCCGCCGCCGGGTGGTTTTTCTGGGCGACGATTTGAAAAAACGTCTCTTCGGCGACGAAGATGCCGTCGGCAAGCGGGTTTTTATCAACTCCGTGCCTTTTACCGTAGTCGGCGTCATGCGCCACAAAATGCAAATGAACTCCTACGGCGGCATGGATGAAAACAAAGCCTCCATCCCGGCGACGACTTTTGCCACTGTCTTTGGCTACCGGTATCTGAACCTGATAATATACAAGCCCCGCTCCTACGATAACATGAAAGCCATCGAAAGACGGGTCTACGAAGTGTTGGGAAGCAAATACAAGTTCGACCCCAATGACAAACAAGCCCTGTGGCTGTGGGACGTCGTCGAGAGCCAGAAACAGTTCAATAAAGTCCTTATCGGCATCCAGATTTTTTTGGGCATTATCGGCTTCTTGACCCTTTTGATTGCGGGCGTCGGAGTCGCCAACATAATGTACGTCTCTATCAAAGAACGAACCCGCGAAATAGGGGTCAAAATGGCTGTCGGCGCCCGGCGCTCATACATCTTGTATCAATTTCTCATGGAAGCCCTGCTCATCACCTTTTTGGGCGGCGCCGGAGGGATTGCGATAAGTTACGTGCTGACCGAAAGCTTCAAACGGGTACCTCTCCAATCGGACGTTTTCAATTTCCTCGGGCGGCCGACCCTTTCTTTCGAAATCGGCGTCATTGTAGTTGTCATCCTCAGCGTTATGGGGATTCTTTCGGGGCTTTTCCCTGCGATGCGAGCCGCTTCGGTAAGTCCGGTGGAATCACTCCGGTATGAGTAAAGGTGAGAAACACTTTCAAACCCGTGAGAAAGGTCACGACATGAACAAACCCACCGGGGGAAAACCTCTTACTCATCTTGTCCGTATCGGGCTGGTGCTCATCATGGCGGGTATGACGCTGGCACCGGTCTTCGCTCAGGAGGAAGGGACTGCTCTATTCACAGAAAAATGGCAGCAATGGACGCAACTCTATCAAGAAGGGAAATACCATGACGCCATTGCGCTCTTGGAGGAGCTTCTGCCGATAGTCAGACATCAGCCAGATATGAACCGAGAGCTGATAGGGATAGAATACAACCTCGCCTGTTGCTATTCACTGGTGGGAGATACGACAAAAGCGCTGACTCACCTTGAACATGCCATCAAGCAAGGCTATGCTGATTATGCCCATCTCATGGAAGACAGCGATCTGGAGGCGCTGCGTTCTACGGAGAAGTTCAAGCTCCTGCTGGCAGAAGCCAAAGCATGGAGCACCTTCTGGGACAATAAATTTATCGGGACGGATTACCGGGAAAACATCAGTGAAGACGAGAAAATCGCCGGGCTTTCGAAACTGTGGGCAGAGATAAAAAGCAACTTCGTTTTCTTCGACCGTCTGCCGAATCTGAATTGGGACAGCCTCTATATGGCATACTTGCCCAAGGTAAAACAAACCAAAAGCACCTTGGCATATTACCGCCTGTTGAAAGAGATGTGCGCCCATTTGCATGACGCTCACACTTCCGTTATCCCCCCGCCGGAACTGTACGAGGAATTGTGGGCAAACCTCCCCATCGGCACTATCTACATTGACGGCAAGGTGTATGTTCGGAAGGTAAACGATACCGCTCTCATTCAGAAAGGTATCGTCCCGGGAGTGGAAATTACCCATGTGAACGGTCTGCCGGTAACCCTATATGTTCAGGACAGCATAATGCCGTTTTTGACTGCCTCCACGGCGCAAGCAAAGAGATACAACGCTTACAGCATCTTCCTTTTTTCCGGTTCGCTTCGCTCTCCCGTGGTTCTCACCCTTCAAGACACCCAGGGGAAAAACTTTGATGTCACGCTGAAGCGGCGCGAGTGGAGCAGCCTGCACCGCAGGGAGAAGGACGTCATCTTTCGCATCGTCGAGGGGAACATCGCCTACGTGGCGCTCAACACCTTCGGAAACAATGAGGTTGCCCGGACTTTTGATTCTCTTTTTGAACAAATCCGTACTGCCGATGCCCTCATTCTGGACGTGCGGAAAAACGGCGGCGGGAATTCCGGCGTCGGATGGAAAATTTTGGAATACTTAACCGACACTTCCTTTGCATGTCTCCAGTGTCGCAGCCGGGTTTACACGGCACAGCGACGTTTGAACGGATTGCGGGACAAATGGCACGTCGAAGATTGGACTCATCCGGCAGATGGCAGCAATTACTTTCAAGGTCCGGTAGTGGTTCTCATCGGCCCCGCTACCGGCTCGGCGGCAGAAGATTTCGTGGTCGCTTTTGATGTGATGAACTGCGGCGTTCTTATCGGGGAACCCACGGCGGGGAGTACCGGACAACCGCTGCTTTTCTCCTTGCCGGGCGGTATTCGAGGACGGGTCTGCACCAAACGATGCACCTACCCGGACGGCACGGAATTTGTCGGCATCGGCATTCAACCGGACATACCGGCGGCTCCGACAGTCGATGACCTCCGCTCCGGCACCGATGCCGCACTGACGAAAGCAATTGACTACCTGAAAGGACAGATACGGCAGCCGGACGAATATAAAGGAAAAAGTAAATAAAGCCGGTATCGCTAATGAAACGAAATGAACGTTGTCACGTATATAGTCGGAGAACTTGACATATCGGAGTGAGTGAAGATGATAGATCTGAAGGAAGTGACCAAAACGTATGTGACCGGGTCGGTCGAATTTCAAGCTCTGCGGGGAATAAACCTTCAAGTCAAGAAAGGGGAACTGGTAGCGGTCGTCGGACCTTCGGGGTCGGGAAAATCAACGCTTATGAATATCATCGGCTGCTTGGATATTCCCACTTCCGGCAGCTATCACTTGGAGGGGGAAGATATCCTCAAGCTCACCCCCAACCAATTGGCGGACATTCGCAATAAAAAGATTGGCTTTGTATTTCAAGCGTTCAACTTGCTGCCGTATGCCACGGCATACGAAAACGTCGAAGTTCCGCTGCTCTTCGCCAAGGTCAGCGGTCGCAAACGACGTCAGCGCATCACCGAACTCCTTGCTCAAGTTGGTTTGGCGGACAAAGCCGACAACAAGCCGACCGAAATGTCGGGCGGAGAAATGCAGCGGGTCGCCATTGCCCGCGCTCTCGCCAACGAGCCGGATATCATCCTTGCCGATGAACCGACCGGCAACCTCGACACTAAGTCGGGGAACGAAATTATCAGGATGTTCCATGACTTATGGAAAACCGGCAAAACCGTCGTCATCATCACGCACGATCTCTCCATCGCCTCACAGGCAGAGCGGATTATCAAGCTCAAAGACGGACTGATAGAAGCAAACGGAAATAAGCTGTAAAGGTAAAAAGAAAATGAAAGTGTTATAGGTTAGCTTTGTTAGCAAAACAGCTACAAAGCCCCCTTTATTTTTGAGGTATTATTTCTTCAATAATTTTATAGACTTGAGTATAAGGAGAGCGCGAGTCGGCTCCAACTTCAACTTTCCTTTTTTCTAACTCTTTAGCATGCTTAACGGCCTTATCTAGGTTTTGGCTCAGCTTATCATAAACATCCGGCAAGTATTTATCCCCCTTTTCATAGTTTGGAAAATACAAATTCAAGCGGTCTTTTATTAACCTTCTACAGCTATCATAAACCTTTCTACCCGTATCAAAGTGAATAAGGAACCACAATTCAATACAAGGCATACTTTCTATAAATATGAGAGCTTTACTCGAATTATCCCTTTTGAATTTCTGATAAGTTTCAAATCTGTTCTGGGTAACCACGGTGTCTAAGTCAAGCACACAATATACCTGATCATATCCCTCATCTATAAGTGCCTTTGCTTTTTTTACAATAGACTTATAATCAGAATGCTGAGGAAAACTTGGCCTCAGAGCAAAATCTTTCCCCTTCTCCTTTTTTAACAAATCAAAATAGCACCATTCCGTCTTTCCTTCTCCTATTACAGCAATACGCGTCCGTGGTTTCCTACTATTTTTTCGTTTTCTCACCATATTTCCTCAGAGAAATACCACCCAACCTCGGCTTAGCACCAAACTTACCCACTTTGTAAGCATCATAAATTGACTTTTCGAGGGGAAAATCAAAATCGGCAAGAGAATAAACCTCTGAAGCACCTTCGGTATTTTTCTCTACAAGCCAAACAGCATCCCTTCGAATAAATTCTTCCGCGAGCAGTTCAATATTGTGGGTTGTAAATATTAATTGCGACCTATCAGAATTGAACAAAAAAACCTTTAAAAAATGGGATAATAACTCATAATGAAGAGAATTCTCTATTTCATCTACAAGAAGAACTATTTGCTCACGGATCAACTCATTCAAAAGACCGCTTAAACCATAGAAACGTTTCGTACCCTGAGATTCAAGTTTATATGGCAAAGCTTTTATCTCATTCTGTACTTGATGTAAGAAATTTATATCCTTCGCTGTGAATTTTCCTCTTTCAATAATATCCTTTCTAACACGCTCAGGTATAGGAAAGTTTTTCAATTCCGCAATTAAGTTATCATCTACTTCAACTTCCTCTTCCTCTATTTTGATATTGGAGATGTTAAAATCAGCAAGGTTTAACAAGTCAATCACGAAATTCTTACAAGTTTCCGAATCCTCTACTTTTTTGCTTGTATAGAAAAATAAATCTGTTACAGGAGTAACTATCCTCTTCAGGCTTTTTCTAAACCAATCATAAACAGCTTCAAAATCCTCAGATTTAACATTTGACTTGGCGTAGGATGCAATGACAGAAGTATTTCCTATCGCATTACCTTGTATGGTCAGTTTATCTTGTCTTTTTAAGCCTAATGTCTTACCAAAAGTAACATGAGCTACTCCTCCTGACGTCTTACGGCTAAAAAATAATGCCGAACGTGACCAGGGATAATAACGCAACTCTTCAAACAAAATATTATCTTTTGTAACATGCAGGGTGTAGACGTATCTTACCCCATTGACAAAAAAAGATAGTGAGAACTCTCCAGGAGCATCCTTACACTTGTCATCAAATAGAAACGGTACAAAATCAATTTCTTCAGATTTGCTGTCCCTTGACTCTAAGACAGTATCACGTAAAAAGTTAAGAGCAACCAATAAGTTAGTTTTACCTGCAGCATTTGCACCATATATAACTCCCAATTTGAGTAGCTTTACCCCAGGTCTCACTTCTACACAATAATATTCCTCAAAATGCCTGTCTTTTGAGGCCTCGAAGTTCAAGCATTGCTCATCCTTGAACGAAAGGTAATTCTTTACTCTAAATTCATGTATCATTTTTTCCCAACTTCTCCACTTGCGATTATGATAAAATCCTAAAAGCATTGAAGCAATTTTTATTTAGACAAATTTTGCAAAAAGAACAAACATAAAATCACATGCGAATATGACCTTCAAAAAACCACACATAATCAAAGTTGAAATATCAAACTAATAACTTACTTAACACAGAGAATGAAGAGTCTAAATAAGGAGGCGGGGCATTTGGCACAGTAATTGGGTTATTTGACCCACCCCAAAACCTCTCCACTTCCAAATACGACAACCTCAAGAAACCCCGGCTCTTTTCAAATCCAAACGAACTGCCGTTATTTCAACTTAACTTGTTAAGAATCAATAGAATCGTGGGGCAGATCTGGGACGGATCTGCCATTCTATAACCCTCACCTTGACAGGCCTCTCCGAGACCTTCCTTACCTCACTTCTCAATATCCAATGGGCGGGCATCCAATAAATTCCCGATGAGAAATAGAACACTCTTAAGGTTCCCTCTCAAGAGAGCCATCCATAAGCCTAACAGCCTGTCGAGCGAAACCAGCTCGGCGCTATTTTTCGTCGGGGGAAATATCGGAAACGTCGGCAGGGATGGAGACAATGGGGAGGTAAACAATGAAGGTAGCTCCTTTGCCCACGGTGCTTTCAACTTCGATATGCCCTCCGTGCTTTTCGATAATCCCTTTCGAGACCGCCAACCCCAAGCCGGTGCCTTTGCCCGTCGGCTTGGTCGTGAAGAAAGGATTGAATATCGAGCCTAAAATATGCTCCGGTATCCCCTCGCCGGTATCCCGTACCCGCACTGTCAAAAAACCGGTGCTCTTTTCTTGCGTGACGGTAATTGTCAAGGTCCCTCCGCGGGGCATGGCATCGATAGCATTAAGAATCAAGTTGAGAAAAACCTGTTTGAGCAGTTCTCTGTCACCATAGAGTGGCGGGAGCGGGTGCTCATATTCTTTCACCAACTCGATTTTGTTCAGCTTGATTTGGTTTTTCGCCAACTGGAGGGTTTCGTCGATGAGCTCATCTATCTTGAAATACTCCGTCTTTGTCTCACTTTCACGGGCGAAATCAAGCAGGTTTTTCACCACTCGTTGCGCCCGTTCCCCTTGCATAACAAGATCGTTGGCGATTTCTTTGAGCTCTTCTTCGGAGAGTTCCTTGTAATTGTCTTTGAGCACTTCGGAAGTCAGGATAATGTTGTTCAAGGGATTGTTCAACTCGTGGGCGATACCTGCCGTCAAGTTACCGATGGCTCTGAGCTTATGGGATTCGACCAGCAGGTTCTGCCGACGGTTCAGCTCATACATCATGTGGTTCATGGCAATAACAAGCTGGGAGAACTCATCTTTATACTTCCGCTTGGGGGTAATCGGAAGAAAGTTGCCTTCCGCAAAACGCTGCACCGCTTTTGAAAGCCGGTTCAGGCGGAGAATAATATGACGATAAATATGCGCCGCAATGAAAACGGAAAGAAGCAACAGGATAACCAACAGAAAGATATGAATCTTCCTCGCCTGCCGGGTGGTGGCGGAAATCATTTGGCGTTCCTTCCGGGACATATCAAGCGACATCGCCAGCATCTTGGAACCGCATTCCCGGAGGGCGTGGGCGGTAGTGGCAAACTCCTCCGACGAAGCAAAAAGAGAGTCACCCGACTTCGCAATCAAGACTTCCGCCAAGCGACGGTACTCCTGAAGCTTCGTGTGGATATCGTTGATTTTTTCCGTCCCCACCACGTGTCCTAACTCTTGAGACGCTTTATTGAGCAACACCTTGGCGTTGGAAAGATGCGGAAGTATTTCCGACAAATCGGAGTGATAGAGAAAGAAATTCTTTTCAATCCGTCGGGCGTATTGAATCTCATTCGCAAAGCCGTCCGCCAAGGTTACAAACGCCATACGGTCGTCAATCTCGGTGAGCATGAGCATAGCGGTAATGGAAATGCCGGCACTGATTAAGAAGAAAACAAGGAAGATAATGGTAAGCCGTACTTTGACGGTAAAGCTGGGACGTTCCAAAAGCGCTTGACGGACTTCCTCCTCCGCCAAGCCGGGTGATGCACCTGTTTCCGCTGAGCCTAAGTCATTCTGGAGGATGGAGGAAAGGGAAACATCTTTGACTTTATTTTTCTCCATCTTTCTCTAAATCCCGAGCGGCTTGCTCTATCACGCTCTGAAGTTCTTGGGGCTTGAACGGTTTCGAAATAAAATCGTACGCCCCTTTGAGCTGAGCTTCTCGGGCAATTTCGATGGTGGCATACCCGGTGATGAGGATAACCTTGGTCCGTTCCCCTTTTTTCAAGACTCGGTCCAACACTTCCATCCCGTCGATATTGTCCATCCGAATATCGGTCACCACCACATCAAAGTGTTTTTCATCAATGCGGGTTATCGCCGAGCGGCTGTCGACAAAAGTCTCGACGCTATGCCCCGCTTTTGTCAAAACCTGTTTCAACCGCTTACAAACAATCTCCTCATCATCGATGACACATATCTCCAACGCTCGTTTTGCCATTCTCCTCACCTTGCCTTGTTGTCTCTCTATGTCTTCGTCACAATCGAGGCATGCACCTGCCTCTTCTTGACGTACGCCTTGGCGACATTGACTAAAATAATCAACACCCCGCTTATCCCGCTGGCATACAGCACCCCCTTGCTGATACCGTTAAGAAGCTCGTACTGGGAAGGATCTACCCAATGAACCACGTCCAGTTGGTCGAGGTAGATAGGGATAGCGATAGCCCGACTGATGACACAGAGAAGAATGATAACACCCGTAACCAAGCGGATGGTCTTTTCTTTCACCACCTTCGTCCCATAAGCGCCGATATAGATACCCATGAGCGATCCCAAGTACAGAAGAACCACCAGCCGGATGTCGACAAATCCCTTCAGGGCATAGTTGATGGCGCCGAACGCCCCCATGAACATCGCCAGAAACAGTTCCGTTCCCGCCGCCACCGCCGTCGGAACGCCGAAGATATAAATCATCGCCGGGACGCCGATAAAGCCGCCAACCCCGATCGTTCCGGCGAGATACCCGGTGGCAAGCCCGACCGTCATCAGTACCCAGAGGGAAATTTTCACATCCGCCACGGGGAAGTAAATCACCGGGCAGAGATTGAGCTTCGCCAAATACTGGGCGATGCTCTTGGACGGTCCTCCTTCGTCGGTTCGGTCTTTTCGCAACAAATCTCGAAGCATCGACAAGGACACTATCAAGAGAATCACTACAAAGACAAGGCTGATATACAGGTTTGCCGCCGCTCCTTTCGCCCCGTGGGAACCTTTGATACCGAAAAGGTGAGTGGAAACCAGCACCGCAAGCCAGATACCAACCAACGAGGTGATGAGCATGAAAATACCCAGTTTTTTGTCTACGTGCCCCATTTCCCCGTGCTTCCGCGAGCCGACCATCGCCTTACCGAATTTATGAGTGATGTTGGAGCCGACAGCGATGACCCCTTGTACGCCGATATTCATCATGCCGGGCGTCATGAAAAACGCCCCCCCGCTCCCAATGAAGCCACTCAGCACCCCGCCGATGAAACCAATCAGAACTATTTGCAGACAATCCGCCGTTGAAAGCGATATAAACAACTCTCCCATAGACATTCTTCCCTTCTTTTAATCCAGCTTGATCAGCTTCAACACCAGACCGGTGACGGTACTGTAGGTGAAAGCAAAAAACGGGACGAACGTGACAATACACAGGGTTTCGATAATCCGCCACGAGGTGCCGCTTTTGGAGAGAAACGAGATTATTTCGGTGTCGAAGTGGAAAAGGACGAATATTATCAAGGCGGTTAAGGCGGAAAAGACCGCCAGCCGGACGGCTTGCTTCGGTCCGAAATGATACCTCGAAATCAGCTCTTCCAGGGTAATAACCGGCGTTTTCAGAGAATCGGACAGGAAGTTCGCCCACTCTTGAGTGAGCCGTCTTTGCAGCGCCTCGCCTTTTTCCAAAAAGATTTTGTCGAGAATAATCAGACGGTAGTTCACCGACCGGTCGATGGAGTTCAACAGCGCCTTGAGATTGCAAGACACCACTCGCGCTCCTCCCGCTTTGCCGTCCCGAATCAACTTCTCGTAAATCATTGCCACATCTTCGGGCAAACGCTCCATCGGCTCCTGCTCTTCCCGCTCCGTATTATCGATAACGACCGTGTCGTCGTGCCAAGGGTACGAAGAAGGACGACTCTCTTCACTTTTCCGCTCTATCACCAGGTCTGATTCTTCGCAGGGAATAATTTTGATAAGCTCCACCGCCGCCCCCCAAGTACGCGCCAGCGAAAGAACGTGCTTGTACGATTCGTCATCGTCGTCAAACCGCTCTTGAATCCACAGGATGGTGGTGTCGGCTTTGGTACAGACGATTTCCCGCACTCCCTCCAGCTCTTTGAGGGCGTCAGTCAGCATGGAGCACTGCTTTACCTCATGGCCCAAATAGGTAAGATGGACGACACCGTTCATCGCTTTTACCTGGATATTCATCCGGCGGGATTTCGGGTTGGTCGCCAGAATCAACCGCGCTTGCGACGCCAGGTACAAATCCTTGAGCTTGCTGATGGAAGCGGGGGTAGCTTGGAACTCCGGCAGTTGCGCCATGTGACAGACGGCGGCAGCGGCATTGTCGACGCTCATCTGCGTCAGGTTGAGCACCAAGTCATAGAGCGTGAAGACGTTCCACTCGACGTTGTAGAACTGTTTGACCCATTTTCGGCGGTCTTCTTCGATTTGCTCGATATAGCGTTCGGCTTTCTGCCGGGAGATGTTGAGCGCTTTCATCACGTACGGGATGCGGTAGGTCAAGTCGGACTCGACCCGAATTTTGAAGACGTGGTCGATTCCTTTCAACAAGAGGTGTCCGGTGCGTCCGTGGTAGACGATGCTGTTTTTGAGGGCTTTTTCACAGAGGATGGAAGTGACCAGCGCTTTGTAGTGTTCCAGTTCGAGGGCTAATTCTTCGGTGAAGATATGCGGCTTGATGATGGCGGTTTCCAGCTTGCCGATGGGAATTTTTTGGCGGATTGCTTCTTCGACCAGTTGTTCCCGGCTGATACATTCGTAGCCAAGATTTGCCGCGAGCTTTTCGGCAAACTCTTCACCTCGACTCTGACTCCCGCGGGATATGCAGATAACTTGCATATATTACCCCAAAATATGTTAACGAGCTCGCTCGCTATCCCAGCCGCCGACCGGCACGTTTTCCGACTTCCGTCGGTAGCTCGTGAAAAAAATAACAAAGTTTTTTGGGTTCGTCAAGAGAAAATCACAAAAAATCGAAAAAGAATGAGTATAATTTCGGCAGGAAAATGTATAATAAAGTCCCTAAAGGAAAGTCTCGAAACGCCCCTAACGCTATTCCCCGCAAGCACCTCCGACAACAGAGACGGGTACGGTGGACGGTGATACGTCAGGGAGCCAGCCAGTAGCCGATTGCCGCCAGGGCAACAAGAAAGCCGATGCAAAAGACGGCGTACGCGCAGTTCAACTGCCGGTGCTTAAAAGCGGCGATGTGGTTGAAAGTCTCTTTAGCCTCGTCGGGTGAGTTGCTATGGTAGTGATATTTTCTCGTCTTGAAGACCCGCAGGGAGAAAAACAAACTGACCAGCCAGAGGAGGAGCGCTGTGGTGTGCGATGGTATTGCCGCCCTCGTCTTTGACGGCAACCTCAAGGGTACGCTTTTCCGGGCAGGTGATGGAAAGATTGATAGATTCAAATCCGCCGGTCATACCGACCTCTTATGCCCTCGCGTCAGACGCTGTTGTTATCCTTGTTCCTACCCCCAAGGTAATGCCAACCCCCCTGCCACCAAGCGAAAAGTGAGGCAACACCTAGCCCTTTTTCCCCATGATTCAGCAATATCCCACGAAACCTTACTTGAAAAGCGAGAGATCGAACTCCTGCACGGTGGCTTCTGCCACTCCATAAAGTTTCGTCGTTATCTTATTCTATTCTAAATCCGTAACGACACAATTCCTTCTGCTTGTCATCCTTTACGAAAAGGGTGTATTCTCCCTTTTCCATGAGAGGGTAGGGATAGATCAAACGAGCGGTCTGATTGTCGTCGAAATCACGGAAATGCTCATTGAGAAAAACAACGTCCTGAGTGTCATCTGAAAGGATTTCCAATCGATACTCTTTGCCCGCAATAACCTGCGGGCACCGGAAAAAAATCGCTCCGTCTATTTTCCGGTCCGTTGAAAACACTGGCGTTGAAACCGAGCGGGTTGTCATAAAGACAATCATTTGAAATGGTCGAATAGCGGAACTTCCGTTTTTGGACTGATGAAACATCACAAATGATGAGCCAATGACAAGTAAAATAACAAGGTAGAGAAACGCCGGTTTGAAAATCATCGGAACCTCAGGTAAAAGATACTTTTTCAACTTACCGCCAAGCGATAGAGAATCATCACCTTCACTTAAGCCTTCTGAAAGCTCTTTTCCGACTTCCGGTGACGAACGCAATAAGGCTGCTTGCGGCATGAATTTCTTCAGCTCCTCGAAACAAAAGTCACAAGAAAGCAGATGCGTTTCAAAGAGATCTTTCTCTTTTTCATCCAACAACCCCAGTTCGTACGCATGAAGCAGTTTTCCGAGTTCCGTATTTGTGCATCGCTGACTCATAGCTTACTTGGTACTCCCATACATACAGTTTTTCAGCAAGGAACGTCCCCGATTGAGAATGACATAGAGATTCGCTCGTTTGATATTCATTTTCTCGCAGATCTCCTCTGTCTTGTACCCAAGTTGAACCAAGTTGAGGGCACGAGCATAACGCGGATACCCCACTATCAATTTCCGCAAGCAGTCAATCAGAATACGCATCACCTCAGGGTCATCCCCCGAACCTCGATTTCTCTCATATTGTTGAGTATTCCCTTGCGTTGTAAATACATTGTTTTCCATCGACTTTTTCTTATAATAGTCTGCAATTTTATGCTTCAAGATTTGCTGAGCCCATGCGTTATACTCAAACGGTTCCCTGACGGCTTTATATCCCTTTATTACTTCCAGGCATGCCTCATGAGCTACATCTTGCGCATCTTCCTTACATACTACTAATCTTGCCAGCACCTTAAATCTATCAAGAAGATGCTGAAATATCTTTTCTTCCGCATCTTTGTCTCCCCCGACCGCTTTTTCCCAAAGTTGATCAATCGACATCCTGAGACCACAATCTATATGATTCATTATGTGACAGCAAAAGGGAAGTTATTCTTTAATAATGATTTGACAAGGACAATTTAGCAAATTGTCTAAGTGTTGGGGCATCAACAGGTTGAAGGAGCTTACCCGAGAAAAAAATGGGGTAGGTTTTTCTTCCTACCCCATTCACGTGAACTCAGATGCGCTGATTACTTCAAGAGAATCATCTTCTTGGAGTTCACATAATCCTCCGTTATCAACTTGTAGAAGAAGATACCACTGGAGACGGTATTGCCGTTATTGTCTTTGGAATCCCATTCTATTTGATGGTAACCGGCATCTTGAACCTCATCAACCAGCGTAGCGACTTCTTGACCGAGGATATTGAAAATCACCAGCTTCACGTGGGTTTTTGCCGGGAGGTTGTAGCTGATGGTCGTGGTCGGGTTAAACGGGTTCGGGTAATTGTCAAACAGGTGGAAATCATCCGGCGTCAAATGGCTGTAGACGGAGTAGTCAGGCTGATAGCGCCCGGTCGCCTTGATGATATAATCTCTGGTCATACCCTTTTCGATGGTTTTGTCAACCGCAAAGCTGAATTCGAAGATATCGCCCTTCTTCAGAATCAGCGGTTTGGTGCCGGTGAACCCTGACCACACTTTGGCACTGGCATTTTCAGATGAAAGGCGATGGGTAGCGATTTTCCAGGTTTCGACCTCCGGTGTTTCATCGGAAGGTACATACTGACGGATTTCATCGGCAGTAAATCCATCCTCCCACGAGATGCGGAAGGTGATAACATCCGACTCGGTGGTGATTTGGCTGCCCATGATAAACTCCGCCGTAGCATTCACCCGGGTCGGCACCGCCGGCAGCGTCACCCACTCACCATTGTCGGCCAACTGCTCGACGGTAAGCCTCTTCTTCTCCACTTCCGGAGTAGTTCCACTCGACTTATCACTGGTCGGGTCGCTGCTGGTGCAGTCCCCTTTTGCAGGAGCGCTAAGGCTGATTCCGCTTTCACCGCCTTTGTTAGGGAAAGTAAGCACGAGGGAGCCTGCTCCTTCTGAGGAGAAAACCTCATCGTCACGTTCGCTGAGCACCGCAGCCCAGTCAACGCCGTTTTGATCCACGGCAGAAATGGGGCTAACCGATGACAGATAGGTAAAGATATGCCCGTCAACACTACAGCCCACTTTGGTCTCAGTGCTGTGATCAACCGTTATCAGTTCTACGTCGTTGAGATAGGTGATTTCGTCTTCCATTTCTCTCAGTTGGAAGATAACGTTGTCGCCTTGCGGAACAACGGTTGAAGTAACCTGATAGTAGTCAGTGACAATATCGGTATACCCGCTTTCTTCGCAAGCTGTCAGCAAGGGATTCTCTTGAACAAAATCTTCCCCATTAAAACTATACAGTACGGGGCAAGAAGGGGCAATATCCTCAACAACGACCTTTCTAACATCTGACCAATAGAAATTGTAACGCATCAACCGTACTCGCCAGAAATAAGTACCCGAACTGGAAAAAGCGGTGGAATAACTACAGTAACCGTCGGGACAATTGTTCGTTGTCTCGTCAACAACAAGGTTCGTAAAGGCTTTGTCGGCAGCTATCTGGATATTATATCCTTCTGTAGTACCTTCAAGCTTATCCCACGTAAAGCGAGTCGTCTTGTGAGTCACTACCGTAGCCCCATCCTGAGGTGAAGTGAGTACAGGTTTGCCGTATTTAATATTGAAAGTTCCTGAAGATGACCAGAAACCATGACCTGCGGTTGAATTATACCCTCTGACACGCCAATAGTAGGTTGCCTCCTTTAACGACATATAGGGAATCTGAAATCCCGAGGTAGTTATTCCACTTTCTTCCAGTCGTGGTGAGCTAAAATCAGGATCGTTGTCTATCTGCACAGTGTACGCGTCGGCACCGGAAACATCATTCCAGTTTAAATATGGAGGTTCTACGTCATAGAACAGCTCTCCCGATATTGGACTAACCAACTCCGGGGCAGCGGGATAATTGGACGTAAACTTCTTGAGATAGCAATCATAGGAACAATTGCCTACGGAATACCCCGCCATTATATATCCATTATTATCAAATGTGGGGTTAATCGAAAAAGCGACATCATCGTTAGCTTCTCCGTACGTGTTTTCATATACCACGTTACCATCAGGATCTGTCATCACATAGTAACAGTCCCAATAGCTGGGGGGAGGAGGCGAAGTTCTTCCGACAAGGATATACCCGTCGGAGCCATTTACGAGGAGATCATAGCAATTCTCATACCCATCGCCACCAATGAACTTAGACCACACCAAGTGTCCCCATTGGTTGATTTTCATGAGCAGCATATCAGAAGTACCATTTCGGTTTGACTGTCCACCGATAATTATATCGTTGTTATCGGTAAGAGCTATGGTACGACCGATTTCATAGTATCCCGGCTCTCCAAAGGTTCCCTTCTCCAAAACATTACCATAGCCATCGACTTTCAAGAGGCGAACATCATAGTCGGCTTGATGGGGACCGCCCACCGTTCCAACAATGTAGTACGTGCCCGCTAAGTCACCGCGGATTATCTCACCGGCTAAATCATCGGTTCCGGTCGTGTAAGTCTTCTGCCAGTGAAAATTACTAAAGCTATCTACGTTTATGAGAGTGATATTGTCGTAGTCTCCTACTTTCGTAGTACCGAGAATAAAATAAGAACTGCCTGCATCGAGAATTGACTGTGCGCGATCATCTTCGGAATAATTAAGCGTCTTGTCCCACCGAAGGGCAAAGGTTCCATTATCATCTATACGACATCTAACTACATACATGCTTATGTCATTATCAGTTTGTGAATACCCAGCGACGACAACATGACCTGCCGCCGCCAAGCAAGCTCCTTTGGCGATGTCGTCCGCATCAGTGCCTATCGATATAGAATCGATGATAGCCCCACACTCGTCAGTACGGGCTATGAAAAAGTCTTTCGTTTCATTCGTTTTGGTTCCGACAAACAGATAGCTATTGAAAGCAATTTCAGCGACAGGTGTTTCGTATTCAAATTGTGCCGTTGTATAGGCCACGGTAGCTTTAGAACGGATGACCTCTTTTCCAGATGACTGAGACAAATCCACCACTTCTACGGTAACAACGTCACCACTAGATGCTTCAAATGTCCCAGAAACAGTGTTATCGATATCATTATTATGACTTCCGTCATTGTCAATTCTGTCCATGACCACGTCATTGAGTTTAATTTGTGCATAGCATGGGTAATCATCTGTACCGTACGTTAAATTATAGTGTATTGTCTGATTTACGGGAATCGTCCTCGACTTAGGGCCCTGATCAATAGTCGTAGCTACACTTGTTACCTCAGAGGTCCAGGTGGTGTCATACAGTGGTTCTACAAACACCGCCTCATCAACATCTACACCGCCATATGTTGCCGTCCAGTTAGTCGGATCGGAACAACCGCTCGACGATTCACAGACATCGCCAATACCATTGGCATTACAATCCATTTGGTCGGGATTAGCTACTGACGGACAGTTATCGCACCCATCTGGAATACCATCTTCATCGGTATCTATGTTGTCATCGTAGCCCTCGCACTGATCTGGAGGACACGTATTGGCAGAGAAGCCAGGATTGCCAAATCCATCACCATCAGTATCGGTACAAGGATCGCATACATCACCAATACCGTCACCGTCAAAATCTTCTTGTCCAGGGTTCGGTATTGAAATGCAATTGTCATCTGAATCGTACACACCGTCACCATCCGTATCAGTAGTATTAGGAGTAATAGAAAAGTTGTTTAGTCTCTCGTCAGTAGCAAAATTGCCTGCATAATCGGTCAACTCATATCTTGTATCGCAGCTGTTTGCTATAGGTTCCGTCACCGTCCAGTCGTAGGTATAGTCATACTCGACCGGATTGTTATTATATGGTATTCCCGAAGCTATAGTCTCCCACTCTCCCCCGTCACGTCTTATTTTAATAGTTAATTGAGCTGCGTTTCCATCCGGGCCTGTGACTCCTGCACTGGCATTCCAACGAAATTGGAGAACACTCCCAACGCTATTATTTCCATATGTAGTCACGGGATTGTAGACCTCAAACGTTTCACTTCCCTCAGAACCTATATAGTAGACGTCGTATCTGTACTTTCCAATATAGCTTATGAGTACTGATGTATTAGTATAAGTGGCAGAGTGGACCCATCCAAATCCGTCAAAATAATATTCATCGACAAAACTGAACTGAGTTCCGGCACTAAGGAACGGTGGAAACTGCACTTGCCAAGAGTTTTCGTCAGTAGGAATCTCTATCCCAAAGTCAGTGTACTCCGTTTCATTACCCTGAGCATCAAAAACAGTATAGTTCCATATTTCCGGATTGGGCTGAGGGTCAATAACATGAAATAAATTCACTTGTATTGTGCCTGCAAGTGCTTGTGAAATTACTACAATGGGTAGCAACATCACCAAACATGTTTTTGTTATCGCTTTCATGGATACTTCCTTTCTTTGAAATTTTCAATTCTTGTTTTTAAGGATTCAGTCAACATATATGATTAAGCTTTGATCTGCCTTAAGAATAAGGTAAATCTATTCAATACCCCCTTCTATGCGTCTTCTCAAGGGCAAAAAGCCCATCCAACCCCTTTCCTCCGCCGACATAAAACAAACGTCGTTCGCATACAAATTCACCTCCGGTCTAAGTAGTTACTCTTAACTTAATTTCCTGCTTCGTTAGATTCGTATTTGTCCCGTGAATCACCTCCTCTCAGAGTCGGAGAGTTTGTGTTGCTTAAGTCGTTGCACAGACGGTTTGGCGTCTCTTCGTAAAGCCCACCTAACAACTATGGAGCTATCGCTTTGGTTGATCTTTCCGGTGAAGCAAAAGACACCTTACTCTTTAACTGTAGCAACATGCTATACGTATTCTTTTCTCACCTCCGTTTGTTACTGTTGACTTCTGATTCTTTTCATAGGCAAAGTTCGCTTGCTATGCACCGTGGCATGCTGCTTTTCTGATGCTTTCTATTATCAGAATCTCCGAAAGGAGCGATTTCTTACAGTCGATATACCATTTTCTTTGGGAAAGATCCCTCACGAGAAAAAGATTTATCCTCAGGCAAAGATAACACTTGCTAAAAAGATGAAAATGGTTATATTTACCATGTCGGCATGGTGGCTTACTGATGCTTTCTCCATATAGTTAAGGAACGAAACACAAAAAAGATGAGTAACAATGAGAAGGGTCTATTTGCTATTTGTAATATTGCTCTTCTTCCCACTTTCCTACTGTGAAGGAAAAGTCAGCGGCTGGCAACGGCAGCTTGACAAAGCCGACTCTCTCTACAAGTACCATAAGGACTTTGATTCCGCCCTTACTATATACAACAATACTTTGAAGAGCATCCGAGCTGCGTCCGGGCAGCAAGACACCGCTGTCATTATAATCCTATTCCGTTTGGGCAGCCTTTATGATGCAAACTACAATTATTCCGAAGCAGAGTCATGCTACTTGCAAGCCCTCAACACCGCCATACCCCTTTTCGGTGAAAAGCACCCGGCCGTCGCTACTCTCTATTATAAATTGGGGTTTACGAATAACCGGCGGGGATTAGTTAATAAGGCATTAACATATTATAACAAAGCACGAGACCTCACAGAAAATCTGTTACCGGAAGAAGAAGCATTTTACGCTTCAATTCTCCATAACATCGCCTTAATCAACAAAAACATTGGAAAGTTTCGTCTGTCCGTGCAACAGTTCCACCGTGCTCTGGAAATACTTACGAGATATTACGGACAAGAGAGTGAAGAAACTTACCGGTGCCTGAGAAATCTCGCCACGGTGTTGATGATGGACGGAAAATATTTCGAAGCCGATACCATATTCCATCATATATATGAACATCGCAAAAGAACTTTCGGTCCCCGCAGCCCCATAACGGGTCATACTCTTTTAGACATGGCAGATGTAGCCTTAAGACAGGAACTTGCCGACAAAGCTCAAAACTACTATGAAACGTGTCTCGATATTTTAGACGACTCTCTGGAAAGCAATGATTTGTTTATCGCCCAAGCAAAAAGCTTCTTCGGAGATTTCTTTATAAAAGTAGGCAAGCTTGATACCGCCGAAGTACTAATCAAGGAGGCTCTCCAAGCCAGAGAGAAAAAGCTCGGACCCGACCATCTTGACGTCATTGACAATGTCAGACAGTTAGGGAAATTGTACCTGAAGATGGGCAAATACGAAAAAGCCGAGCCTCTTCTTCTCCGTGCCCTTGAAAATAAAAGGAAGTACCTGGGAGAAAATAACCCCTATACGGCAAACATCATGGGGCTTTTAGGGCAACTGTATACGGCTTGGCACAAATTCGATAAAGCCGCTCTCTACCTAAAAAAAGCCTTGGCAATTCGGGAAGACCTGTTCGGCACCGACTCTTATATGACTATCGAAATGTTGCGGACAATGAGAAACTTCTACCGTGCTTCCGGCGACTCTGTGAATGCCTTCCGCTACGCTACCCGCGCGGTGAACGTGAGCGCTCGGCTCCTGCACGAAAATATGCTGACCATGTCGGAAAAAGACGCCCTGACGTACTCCCAAGCAAATCGGCAAGACGTGGATATTTTGATTTCCACCTACTTAGACTATTCATGGATCGACGACGACGTTATGTCAAACTTGGTCAATTCAATTCTGCACAATAAAGGGCATATTTCGGACGTCATATACAAACGCCAGCAAATGTTACTGGCAAACAAAAGCCCGGACGTTACCATTTTGCTTGATTCTCTGAAATCCGTAAAGTATCAGCTCTCGAGAATTTTTGTTGCCGGACCTCAAGCTAACCTGGTCGCCTACAAAACAAAAATAGCAGCTCTGGAGAGAACCACCGAGGAATTGGAAAAAGAACTGGCAATATATGGTGTTACGAACGACGAACGATTGAAAGAAGAGTTTACGTATGATTCCCTCTTGACGGCTCTGCCGGAAGATGGGGTCTTCATAGAATACTACAGCTACCGTTATTACCAAACCGATGGCTTCCCCATCGACAATCGTTATCTTGCGGTAGTCTTAAAGAAAGGGAAATATCCGATTATCGAATAC
This sequence comes from uncultured Ignavibacteriales bacterium, assembly GCA_964489705.1. GTDB lineage: Bacteria > Zixibacteria > MSB-5A5 > GN15 > FEB-12 > CAZAZQ01. Next base: position 5,566 of record CAZAZQ010000007.1, on the reverse strand, counting down.
TTGGGAACAGCGGGAGAAATTGAAAATCTGATTGACGAATACCGCCAGCATATGTCTCGCATCGCCATGTTTGGCGGCACCCCCACGCAAACAGACAAGAAGGAGTACCTTCTGATAAATGACGACTTGGTAACCTACCTTTGGAACCCCGTCGAAAAGCATCTCGGGAAAGGTATAACGGAAGTATTTATCTCACCGGACGGGGCACTGAACTACATCTCCTTCGCCGGTCTTCTCAACAAAGAAAGAAAGTACCTGATAGAGCGGTACGCCATCCATTATTATTCTTCCGCCGGCGACTTTGCCCGCCATACCACCACCTCCCTGAGCGGAAAGGGGCTGTTGGCTCTGGGAGATCCGGATTACAACGCTACCATTGCCGAGAGAGTGGATGGTCGACAACCCACTTACGAAAGGAAAGAATACGTTCAAGTCGACCTCGGCGCTATCCGCTCCGCTTGCGGAGAACTTCAAGAAATTGAACTAACCTCTCTACCGGGGACAAGGCATGAAATCGAGCTGGTAGCGGAGAGTTGGCGAAAGCATCAAAGAGAACCGCTTGAAATGTTTTTAGGGTATCGGGCAACAGAAGACAATTTCAAGGTAACCGCTCCCGGGAAACGAGTCATTCACGTGGCGACCCACGGTTACTTTCTGGAGGGAACGTGCCTTTTTGAAAAAGGACAGGAAGCTCCTTTAACCAAGAAAGAACACCTTGAAGAAAACCCGCTTCTACTCACCGGACTCTTCTTAGCGGGAGCAAACGTGCCACTGGAAAACACGGCTGTTCCTATCGACGACGGAATCCTCACCGCCTGTGAAGTCTCGGCTTTAGACTTACGGGGGGTGGAATTAGTAGTTCTTTCCGCTTGCAAAACGGGACTGGGAAAAGTACACACCGGCGAAGGGATATTCGGCTTGCGTCGGGCGTTTCAAATGGCGGGAGCAAAAACCGTGATGAGTACTCTGTGGTCAATCTCCGATCAATCGACTCAAACACTCTTTTCACGCTTGTATGACAATTACCAACCTACTCTACCCCTCTCTGAATCTTGGCGGGCTCTCCAGCTTGACATGCTCAAACAGCTTCGACAGGCCCACCAAGTCGACCATCCCTACACATGGGCGGGCTTTGTCGTCTTCGAAAATTAGCTGTAGTTTTTTTGATAGGAATGGAATTAGTTCCTTCATGACTGGTAACATGTTATCAACCGAAAGGTACTCTAATAGCCATTTACCGGTTAGAAGTTTTAATTACTTTATTACCTGTTTCCACCCCGCGTCATATTAAATTACAGCGGCACACGTCTTAGTTTCACAAACTGAGAGAAAGGGGAAAAAACAATTACCATTCTGGAGGCAACTCTCGTATAAACCATCCTCCCAGTATACAGGAATCCCTACCGTTTTTCTTCACTTAACCTATCTGCCACCGGCTTGCAGTACTGTCTTGTTTCTTGCGCCTGCGACAAGTTTCTTATGATACCAAACAAGTATCATAATCTCTATCACCCTTATACTTCGATTTCATTATGGTTTCGAAGTTTTTCTTTCATTCAACATAACTTTTATAGCTGTACGGAGCTCTTGTTCATTATTACAAGACGTAAATAAATGTGAACTTAACGAGAGAACTTTTGAGTAACACACGATTCCCAGTGATGGCGATACTTCTCTTAATTGTGCAAGATAGTAAACGCTATTATTCTCGATTATAGAATCTACGACATCTACGTTAAACACATAAATGTCACCTTTCGATAACGAACCGCCTCTTAGTTCCTCCAGAATATACTTGGGACTATCTCTTGACACTACTTCCACATCAGATCCTATGTCCTTTTTCAATTCTTCCCAAAACTTGCCCCCAACGCTGTCAGGGGCAAAAGCAACAAATGTTATTTTCTTCGCAGTATCTTGTGGGGAAAGCATGGGATTTAAGATAACAATGACAATTATTGCAACAAGAGAAACTGACAAAACAACAATACCAACTGCAAGAGAAGCAACCGCTTTTCCTGCTTTCTCTTCGATCGCGTTATAAACATCTCTTAACGTTGCTGCTATCTTTTTGATATATTCTACAAAACGGAGCAAGTTGAAAATAGCTTTCAGAGTCTGCTTGATAAACGAGAAAAGCTCCATCTTGATTATCCTCATCCTTTTTTTCTTCCATAAACACGAATGAGAATTATTAACATAATTACAACTATCGAAAGGAAAACGAAAACCCACCCTATTGCATCAATAGGCTGACTCTCTTTGCCCCTTTTTATGAAACCAAGCACCGTAATAGCACTGAAGACAAGAAAAGCGAAAAAATTAGAACCAGCAGTCCGAATAGAAACAACGGTTGCCCTGATCCTTTCATCTTCAATGTAGCTGTGGACAAGAGAATCTACAAAAGGTGCTGAGAAAAAACGAAAAAAGCGTGTTATTAAAAGAAACCCAATAGCCGTTAAAGGAAGTTGGTAATACTGATCACCATAGCTTGGGGTGAACACAAGCAACAATCCGGCTCCTGCCAATGCCAAGGCAACAACTAATGTTCCCACTTTGCCGTAAGCAACGAGTTTGGTTACGTCTAAATTTTTATTTGCATACCTTCGCGCCAGAGAGGCACCAAGTAGTCCGACAAAAATAAGACACAAGGGGGTGATATATCTCCAAGCCTCTTTACCGAAAAGCCCCTTGCCAATTACAACCGGCCACGTAAAAGTTATAATCATTCCCATAGCATATAAACTTGCCAGTAATACCCACACGGGGAAAGATGATTTCTTAAAGGCAGAGGACAAAATTATCTTTGTACGTGCCTTGATCGTCTCCTCTCGGGAATCACCAAAATCCCCGATATGCTCGGAAAGTTTCCGGAGAAGGAAAGCCAGTATAGCTTGAAATAATGCAGCGAGCCCCCAAATTACCATCCAATACAATTCCGGTTTCCCGGGTTCCCCTTGCCTCGAAAGGATAACGAGAAGAGTTGCGGTGATGGCTCCGAGAAGAAGAAATAACCGTCTGTAAAACTGAGCTGCAGCAAACATATCCGCTTTGTTAAATTTTGGATTACGTTTCAATTCGGCAGATAACGCCCAGCCGTCAAAGGCTCCTGATTCAAAGGCATTACCAAAAGTACGAAAGAATTCTGTCCCCAAAAGGAAAACAAAAACCAGAGCCTGACTTAATCCTACACCGAAAAAAAGCAGAGAAGCCAGTACAAACAAGATTATATAAACGGCGACCATACAATAATAGCCGACTAGGAATATCTTTCTCCTTCTTTCACCCACATTCATTTTGTAATCAGCATGATAACTCGATAAAATATCGAAGAAGAACTCAAGGAGAAATTTAATAGTGAGAATAGCCGGTATAGTGAGATATGCTAAATTTATTTGTACACTTTCAGCAAGGTAATGCCATAGGAAAACCGGATAAGCTACAATGTAAAACGCTGAGGTAAAATGCTTTCCAGCGGTTCCTATAATAAATACCTGGCTCGGTTTAAGGGCTTCCATTTCTCCTCCTCAATGAAACTTGCTAAACAATAAAGATGGATACAAACACAGAAATATTTTACTCCCCTTCACCCTACTTCTCCTTGTAACTCCCGATATTATAATAAATTGCAACAACACGTCGTCTAACAAGTCTCCACCAAACAAGAGAGGAAAGAGTCTTCTTTCCATGTTATCCTCCCATAAGTTATAGAGATTCCTTTGATGTTCTATTCAACCAACGAACCGGAAAAGGTATTTTCGGAAAAGCGGCTTAAAAGGAGCAATTTTTTACTGAAAAGACTGCGGGCAAGAGGTGAGGAGATCACCTCCAATCCCCCACGGCAATAAACGCTGCCCAGTTAAAAGGATGATTGCAGCGTCCCTCAGCGCGAAGTTGCCGGATAACCACACAGTGTACCTCACGGATCCGCTGGTAAAGGGGCTTCTCTGAAGAAGTATAAAAGAGCTGCTTTTTATTGGTTTTCTTATCGTTAAGCTGAGTTAAGTTGCATCAAGTTCCGTCAAGGTGCATTAACCTCCGTGAAGTTCGCTGTTAGAAAAATGTATGTCAAAAAATGAAAACAACACCCTGTAACTTCAATCCAGAGGATTACAGAGGCTCATATCTTCACTCGATGTCATTAAGAACTCGACAGTCATCATCTAGTTTCCTTGGGTTGTTAGAGTTGGCTCGTCAGTTAGGGAATGTCAGCCAGGCATGCAAAGTGATGGGATATTCCCGTGACAGTTTCTATCGATTTAAAGAGCTTTATGAGACCGGTGGCGAAGCTGCATTGCAGGAGATCAGTCGCAAGAAGCCGAATGTGAAGAACCGGGTAGATCCGGAGATTGAGGAAGCGGTCGTAGCGATGGCTTTTGATCAGCCGGCTTATGGTCAGTTGCGGGTGAGCAATGAGTTGAAGAAGCAGGGGATGTTTGTTTAGCCGGGAGGGGTACGCAGTGTATGGTTGCGCCATGATCTGGAGACGTTCAAGAAACGCCTGAAGGCACTAGAAGCGAAGATGGCTCAGGAGAACCGGATCCTCACCGAAGCACAGTTGACGGCCCTGGAGAAAGCTAAACAGGAGCAAGAAGCATGCGGCGAGATAGAAACGGAGCATCCAGGGTATCTGGGCGCTCAGGACACGTTCTATGTCGGCACTCTCAAGGGGGTTGGGCGTATCTACCAGCAGACCTTCATCGACACCTACAGTAAGGTCGCCTTTGCCAAACTGTACGACCGCAAGAACGCTCTGGTGGCGGCCGATCTGCTCAATGATCGGGTCATCCCCTTCTTTGAAGATCATGAGATTCCGTTGCTGCGTATTTTAACCGATCGTGGCACTGAATACTGTGGCAAACGGGAACATCATGAGTACCAACTCTACCTGGACCTTGAGGAGATCGATCACACCAGAACCAGAGCCCGAAGCCCCCAAACCAACGGTATCTGTGAGAGGTTCCACAAAACTGTTCTCAATGAATTCTATCGGGTTGCTTTTCGAAAAAAAGTCTATACCTCTATTGACGAATTGCAGACTGATGTCGATATATGGATGCGAGAGTATAACGAACAACGACCACACAGCGGTAAGTATTGTTTTGGGAAAACACCGATGCAAACGTTTGTTGATGCTATACCATTGGCAAAAGAAAAAATGTTGAATCATAACGTACCGACAACTATCCACTGTCAGGTTAAATAGTGGCTAGTACAGATTAGGCGATTGGAAAGCGGAAGCTTTTTTAGCTTATCGAGGGCAAAGTTCATCGCCTCGACATACCTGTTTGTTTTTATCCAGTCATTCCGATGCTCCGGGTTGATGTCGAGCTCTTCGGAAAAGGCTTCTTCAATATTTGTTTTCGTTCCCTCAATCCGACTTGAGGTAACCGCTTCTTTCATCACATATGACTGGATAAACAGATCAATGTTGGGTACAAACTTGGCAAAGGAGTTCAGCTCACCCAGTCTAAGGGAAACCGTTTCGATTTTCTTATGTAGTTTATTGTCCGAAATCACCCAATTCTGATTGATTTCTGTTGGCATAAAATACTTGTATTTGTAG
>CAZAZQ010000006.1:116687-160860 GCA_964489705.1 uncultured Ignavibacteriales bacterium | reverse complement strand
TTTGGGGTGCCCCACCGCTTGCGGTGGGTAGTGTGTGAGAGTGCTTGCGCATAAAAAAAGCCGAAGCGCTAACACTTCGGCTTTCGGATGTACTGATTGCTTAGAAGAACTTTATCCCAAACGTGATGGGGATAAAGACGGTGTGTTCGACGTCGGTGGCGACATTGACGTATCTCGCTTGTGCGAAAAAGCTGAAGCCGGGACCGCTTTTGAATTCCACACCCGCTCCAACGTTGTAATACATTTTGTTTTGATCTTCGCTCAACGGGACGCTCAATGAGCTGACCAACGAAATGTTTCCGGTGAAATCGGATTGCTTCACACTGGCAAGTCCCGCTCCGGCAAAAACAAACGGCTTGACCGGGGCAGCGGGAAGACCGAGGGCAAATCTGCCGTCGGCGCCGAACAGCCACATATTCGCCGAACCGCCGCTGACGCCGTCGAGCCCTTCAAAGTTGAAAGGGAACTTGTGGTATTCCGCTTTCCCAACCATCTGGAAACCGGGACCGACTTTGTATCCCATCCCGACCATACCGTGGAAGCCGGTTTTGTGAGTGTCTTTGAAGCCGTCGGGATTGTTCGGCAAACTCAGCGCTCCGCCCGCATAGAAGCTGAACGGCGACGGAATCTGCGCCATCGCGCCCAGGGCGAAAACGAGTACGAACAGAGTGGTGAAAAGCAACTTCTTCATGTGATTCTCCTTATGCAAAGGTTTCGCATTGTCACTGTGTTATGTCGGCATAGCTGTTCACCTTCTTAACAGTCACGCCCTACAGAAAAAATACGCTTTCTTTGAATGTGACAAGGGTAATTTTCTCCGGCTTGTCTCTTCCTGCTGTGGAATTTGGCGCTTCACTCGGTGCCTCGGAAAAGGAGTAAAAATCCGACGGACTTTTTTGGCTAAGATATTGCCTGATGGGAAGATTTGTGAATTCCTTCACTTGATTTCGGGTGCGATTTTATATATATAGCTCCAAAAGAAAAGGCTTAAACGATAGTTTTTGGAGGAATGAGATAATGGCTGACAGACCAGATGCATATATTGTTTCCGCCTGTCGCAGTGCCATCGGCGTGCTGCATGGCGGGCTGGGTACGATGACGGCTCCGCAGTTGGGAGCATTGGCGGTGAAAGAAGCGATAAAACGTGCCGGTATCGACCCCAAGGATATCGACGAAGTCATCATGGGACAAGTGGTGCAAGGGGGATGCGGGCAGGCTCCCGCTCGCCAGGCGGCGATTCACGGCGGCGTACCGCCGGAAGCGGCAGCGATGACGATTAACAAAGTGTGCGGGTCAGGCTTGAAGGCAGTCATGCTGGCGGCGCAGTCCATCCGTGCCGGTGACCAGAATGTCATCGTTGCGGGCGGCATGGAGTCGATGTCCCAAACGCCGCTGGCGTTACATGGCGCCAAGACCGGTTTCAAGTTCGGACATCAAAAGCTGCTCGATATTATGATTACCGACGGTCTCTGGGACAGCTTCAATAACTTTCACATGGGCAGTGCGGCGGAATTGACGGGGAGAAAAGAAGGCATCACCCGTGAAGAGCAAGACGAGTACGCTTTCAATTCGCACAAAAAGGCTCTTGCCGCTCAGGAGGCGGGAAAGTTCAACGAAGAGATTTTTACCATTGAAGTTCCCCAGCGTAAGGGCGACCCCAAACCGTTCAACAAAGACGAGGGACCGCGCCCCAATATTTCATTGGAATCGTTGGCAAAGCTCCGTCCCGCTTTCGAGAAAGACGGTACCGTGACGGCGGGGAACGCCCCAGGGCTCAACGACGGCAGTGCTGCAACCGTGGTGGTGTCGGAAACCTATATGAAGGAAAAGGGTCTCACGCCTTTGGCGAAAATCGTTGACTACGCCGTTGCCGGCACCAAACCGGAGGACCTCTTCTATGCTCCCATTTACGCCGTACAAAAGCTGATGAAGAAAATGAACGTAGATATCAACTATTGGGATCTCATCGAAGCCAACGAAGCCTTTTCCGTCCAAGCCTTGGCTGACGGGAAGCATCTCGGCTGGGACTGGGAGCGGGTCAACGTCCACGGCGGCGCAGTTGCCCTGGGACACCCCATTGGAGCGTCCGGTACGCGGGTGCTGGTGACGTTGATATATGCGCTGAAAGACCGAGGTTTGAAAAAAGGAATGGCGACTCTCTGCCTCGGCGGCGGGAATGCGGTCGCAATGGCGATTGAGATGGTGTAAACCGATGGCAAGGACGGGCGTTGCATAGCCAGCTCGTCCGAACCAAGCGGGTAAGGAGAACTACATTGCCGGAACAGTCTCCCCATCGCGAGAAAGTCGAACCGACGAAGAAGTATTTTGCCCAAGCCTCAGAACAATATGCCGCCCACGGGAAGGAGCGGTAGTTCCCTTGGGTGAATGGAGTTGATAAAAGAGTTCGTAACGATAAAAAATAGGAGTTAGGCGATGACAGCAGAAGACATTAAAAAGGTGACCGTCGTCGGCAGCGGTACGATGGGTAACGGTATTGCCCAGGTATTTGCCATGACGGGCTATGAGGTCAATCTCGTTGACATTAAGCAAGAGTTTCTCGATCGGGCGGTGGGTACGATTACCAAGAGCTTGGATCGGTTGTTGAAAAAGGAAAAAATATCCGAAGCCGACAAAACTGCGACCTTGGGACGCATCCACACTTCCACTGACCTGACGGTAGCGAAAGACTCTCAGTTGGTGGTGGAAGCGGTAACGGAAGATCTTGACATCAAGCTGGACATCTTCAAAAAGCTGGAAGAGCTTTGCCCGCCCGATACGATTTTTGCGTCGAATACCTCTTCTCTTCCCATCACCCAGTTGGCGGCGGCAACCAAACGCCCCGACAAGTTTATCGGGATGCACTTCATGAATCCGGTTCCGATGATGAAGCTTATCGAAGTGATTCGCGGCATTGCCACCTCGGACGACACCTATGCGCTGGTGCGTGACACTTCCTTAAAATTGGGCAAAACGCCGGTGGAAGTAAACGACTACCCCGGCTTTGTCGCCAACCGGATTCTCATGCCCATGATTAACGAGGCGATTTATGCTCACATGGAAGGGGTCGCCACGGTGGAAGCGATAGACGAAGTGATGAAACTCGGAGCGGCGCATCCCATGGGTCCGTTGACGCTGGCGGATTTCATCGGCTTGGACGTGTGCCTGGCGATTTTGGAAGTGATGCACGAAGGGCTGGGAGATCCGAAATATCGTCCGTGTCCCCTGCTGCGCAAGATGGTGCAAGCGGGTTACTTGGGGCGGAAGAGCGGCCGTGGTTTTTATGATTACAGCTCATAAGGAGAGAAGGAATGGATTTCAATCTGTCTGAAGAGGATCTGGATTTCAAGGCAATGGCGCGGGATTTTGCCGAGAAGCGGTTGTATCCGCGCGCCGAAGAGTTCGATGAAAAGGGCATCACCCCTCCCGAACTGATTCAAGAGTGTGCCGAGTTGGGCTATTTCGGTTTTACCGTTCCGGAAGAGTACGGCGGCTCGGGATTGGGCACGGTGACTTTTATGGGGGTGCTGGAGGAAATCTGTGCTGCCTGTGCCGGGTTCGGCATTATGCTGTCGGTGCATAACTCTCTCTGCTGTGAAATCATCAAAGTGTTCGGTTCGGAAGAACTGAAGAAGAAGTATCTCCCTTCGATGGCGGCAGGCGAAAAAATCGGCGCCTACTGCATTACGGAGCCGAATGCCGGTACCGACGTGGCATCCCTTTCCACGACCGCAGAAGATAAAGGCGACTATTACGTTTTGAACGGAACCAAGACCTTCGTGACCAACGCCGGGTATGCCGGAGTGTTGATTGTTTTTGCCAAAACCGACCCGGACGCCGGGCGGAAAGGGATTAGCTGTTTCGTCGTGGACAAGGATGCGGAAGGTATCACCCTCGGCAAATCGGAGAAGAAGTGCGGTATGAAAGCCTCCGACACCCGTGAAATCAATTTTTCAGATGTGAAGGTGCCGAAGGAAAACATGCTCGGCAAGCCGGGGGAAGGCTTCCGCATGGCGGTTTCGATTCTCAATTCGGGCCGAATAGGCGTGTCGTTCCAGTCCATCGGCATCGCCCAAGCGGCGTTGAACGAAGCGGTCAAATATGCGAAAGAACGGAAGCAGTTCGGACAACCGATCGCCAACTTCCAAGCCATCCAGTTCAAACTGGCGGACATGGCGACGCGCATTGACGCCGGACGGTTGCTGGGATACCGTGCTGCGATGCTGAAGGATGCCGGCAAGCCGTGCCACCGCGAATCGTCGATGGCGAAGCTGTTTTGTTCACAGACGGCCAACTACGTTTGCAACGAGGCGGTGCAGATCCACGGCGGCTACGGCTACATGAAAGAATATGCGGTGGAGCGCTACTTCCGTGACGCCCGGGTAACGGAGATTTACGAAGGGACGACGGAAGCGCAGAAGATGGTCATCTCGCGGGATATACTAAAGGAGTAAGCCTTGTTAGAAAAGAAACATCACGAATTTCGCGAAAAAATCCGTGCCTTCGCCTTGGAGAAAATCGCTCCTTTGGCGGAGACGCTCGATCGCGAGCAGCGTTTTCTCAGCGAGCACATCAAGCCGTTGGCGGAGATGGGGCTTATGGGTATGCTTATCCCCGAGGAGTACGGAGGTCATCCCGTCGATACGGTGAGTTACTCTATTGCGGTGGAGGAACTCTCGCGGGTCTGCGGCTCGACCGGTATTACGATAGCGGCGCACAATTCCCTCGGCACCTACCCGGTCGTCGCATTCGGCAACGAGGAGCAGAAGAAAAAGTACCTCCCCCGTGCGGCAGCGGGTGAATTGATGGCGTTCGGCTTGACCGAGCCGGATGCCGGTTCCGATGCCGGTGGAACGAAGTCGTATGCCCGCAAGGAAGGCGACCACTGGATATTGAACGGCACCAAGTGTTTTATCACCTCCGCTTCTCATGCCTTTGCCACCATAGCCACCGCCCGCACCAGCGAAGACCCGAAAGACAGAACCATCACCTCGTTCATACTGGAAAAAGAGTGGGAAGGCTATTCGGTCGGAAAAAAAGAGAACAAGCTGGGGCTGCGCGGTTCCGACACGGCGTTTTTGCATTTTGACGACGTCAAAGTGCCTGCTGAGAATCAGCTCGGCGAGTACGGGCACGGCTTCAAGCAGATGTTGATCACGCTCGACGGCGGACGCATTTCCATCGGGGCGATGGCGCTTGGTTTGGCGCAGGGTGCGCTTGATTGTGCCTTGAAATACGCTGCCGACCGGGTACAGTTCGGTAAGCCGATTATCCACCACCAGGCGATTGCGCATACCCTGGCGGATATGACGACGGAGATTGAAGCGGCGCGGCTGATGATATACGAAACCTCGATGATGAAAGACTCCGGTGTGCGCTATACGAAATACTCCGCCATGTGCAAGCTCTACGCATCTGAAGTGGCAACCCGCACGGCATACAAAGCCATCGGCATCTTGGGCGGTGTCGGCTATTTGAGCGGCAAGTACCCAGCCGAACGGATCTGGCGCGATGCGAAGCTCTGCGAAATCGGCGAAGGCACCTCTGAAATCCAACGCCTCGTCATCGCCCGGGAGCTTTTGAAAGAGCTGGAAGCTATGCAATAGATAGAGTCGTAGGGAGCGTTTGGAACAGACGTGTCACCCTAAGATGACATAAGACAAGGCAGGTCTCTCCTCGAGACCTGCCTACTTTTCAGCCTTTTATCTTTGGCGGGTCTCTTCGAGACCTTCCTGACTATCTACATTTCTGTTTTTCTTGACGGTCAATGTTTCATCTAGTAGCATTAAGGCAATAATTCACAACGAGCGGGAGTGGTACCGAAAAAAGTTAAGAGGAAAAATATGTCAACAAAATCATCCGAAGGATTGTGTGAAATGTGCGGCCACTATGTAAAACATAGACAAAAAGCACACATTGTTGCAGAAGGTAAGAAGAGAGGAGACAATCTGTTAATGCTTTGTCCGTCTTGCCACATCATGTTTGATACCCATGTGAAACCCAAAGTCTACAGATCCCTAAAACAGGCGGGCTATGACAATCTTCCTAACTCATGGGAAAAGTCTATTTACCAGCAAGCAGCAGAAGCATCACAGGCAGCACGAAAGAAAAGAAGAAAAAAATAGGCATCACAACAAATCACAGCACCCGATTTTTACGCGGATGTGAATCCCTTCCCGACGCCCCAGGGGTGTCCTATTATTAAACTGCCGAAAGGAAGCAGAACTCACATGAGATGATAAGACAGTTGAAGCTGTGCGCCACGGCTTCCGTGGGAAGTAGCAACGGTGCACCTCCTTGAATTCTGTACCGCTCATACGCTTGTTACTTATCTCCTTGGTCTCTTCTGTTACCCATGTCCCCGGTCTAAAGTGTAACCTGTGTCTAAAGTTGGGCAATGAGGAACTTGCCGTCAGAAATCGTAGGACGTATCCGGAGTAGAAATGCTACTCTAAAGCCACACTTCGGTGGAATTCTCTCGCGCACCTTCCGACATATTATCCTCCTCTCATTTCTCATAATTCCGATTGAATTTCGCCGGGGATTCTTGTATCATTGCCGTGGAAAGAATGGTGAATCTTTTAGCAAGGAGGAAAAACAGTGACTCCAACCGAATATATCTGGATGAACGGAAAACTGGTAAAGTGGGATGACGCCAAAATCCACATCTGCTCCCATGTTATTCACTACGGCTCGTCGGTCTTCGAAGGTATGCGCGTCTACAAAACCGCCAACGGTTCAGCCGCTTTCCGCCTGCGAGACCACACTCAGCGTTTGTTTAACTCGGCAAAAATCTACCGGATGCCGATTCCCTTTACCATCGAAGAAATCGACAACGCTATTTTGGAAACCGTCAGCGCCAACAAGCTCGAAGAATGCTACGTTCGCCCCATCGTCTATCGCGGTTACGGCAGCTTGGGGGTTGATCCGTCGGCGTGCCCGGTTGATGTCGCTATTGCTACCTGGCCCTGGGGGAAGTACCTCGGTGAAGAAGCGATGGAAAACGGGGTGTCGGTATGTTTCTCCTCGTGGCATCGGATAGCCCCCAATACCATGCCGGCTATGGCGAAAGCGGGCGCCAATTATATGAACAGCCAACTGGTCAAGCTCGAAGCGAAAGAACATAACTACGAGGAAGGAATCGCCCTGGATATTTTCGGTCATGTCTCCGAAGGCTCGGCGGAAAATATTTTCATGGTTCGCAAAGGCACTTTGATTACGCCCACCTTTGCCGCTTCGATTCTGCCGGGGATTACCCGGAGCTCCGTGATACGGCTGGCGGAAGATCTGGGGATTAAAGTTATCGAACAGAATATCCCCCGCGAAGCATTGTATCTTGCCGATGAGGTTTTCTTTACCGGTTCGGCAGCGGAAATCACCCCGATTTCCAAAATTGACAATATCGTTATCGGTAAAGGGAAAGCCGGACCGGTCACCAAGAAGCTCCAGGCGGCGTTTTTCGATATCGTGAGCGGGAAAGTTGTAGACAAGTACGGCTGGTTGACCCCGATTCCGGAATTCAAGGAGGTTGCCAAGTAAATGAAAATCGCCGTTGGGGCTGACCACAAGGGATTTGAATTCAAAGAGAAAGTTAAAGCCATCCTACGGCAATTGGGGCATGAGGTGATTGATTTCGGCACCGATTCGATGGAGTCGGTCGATTACCCCGATTTCGGCTTGAAAGTCGCCCAGGCAGTGGCGTCCGGCGATGCCGATTACGGCATTGCCATCTGCTGGACGGGCAACGGCATGACTATCGCCGCCAACAAGGTTAAAGGCGTCCGGGCGGGGCTGGCGCTCAGCGTGGAAATGGCGTACCTGACCCGTCGGCACAACAATGCGAACGTCCTCACCTTGGCGGCAAAGTACACGCCGGAAGACAAGCTGGAGGAAATTGTCAAGACGTTCCTTACCACCGAGTTTGAAGGGGGACGACACGTTCGGCGCTTGGAGAAAATCCGTCAGGCGGAAGGAGGGTAGACTCTTCGGTCGTTTGTCGGTAGAAAGAGAAATTATGCGAAGCGGTGAAGCTCCTTACGAGTTTTGCCGCTTTTCTCTGAACCCGATGCGGGGGAAGGGGTTAACAATGGCGCTGGCGATGTTGGTCAAGTGGGCGTTGATGCGTTTCAGAAAGCGAGCGTAAAGGGCAAGCACCACGACGTCACAGGTGGTAAGCTTCGAATCATTGTTTTCGTAACAAATAATATCGGAGACAATATGATCGCTCTTTTTGGCGATGGTATCCTCGCGCTGGAGAATTTTTCTGCCCAGTTCCTTGTCCTGTTCCGCCAATACCTTGATGACTTTTGGGAAATGGTCACGGATGGTTTCTTCGATCTCGGATAGTTCGTGCTCGAATTTTCCTGCTTCGAGCCGGTTGGGATGTTTGGCGGCAAGTTCCGCAATATTTTTGGTATAGTCGCCGATCCGTTCCACGTCAATAACGATTGATACCAGCACCAGCCCCGGGACGATGTTTTGCGTTCCCGCAATCGAGAGGTGCGTCAGGACATTGCGGCGAACTTCGCGCTCGTACTTGTTAATCTTGCGGTCGGTTTGGTGAATGTTGAACGGCAGTTCGGCAGTGTCTTTTTCCCGCAACGTTTCACTGGAGGCTAAAAACATTTTGTAGTCAAATTCCAGCATGGTCAGAGTGGTATTGAAAGCCGTGTCGAGCAAATTTTCCGAACTGAAAAGTTCCTTGAACTTATCAAACATTTTTAATCTCCATCTTTATTCCAAAAGGAATATTAACGTCAACGGTATTATAAAAAACACTATAATAATATACAATATCGGAATAATTTTGGATCGTTGAGTGGCTTGCGCCAGTTTTGTCGCACACCAAATAGGAATTTTCTTGAGCGGCCAGAAAATGGTCGTTCCGTAAGCATTGAAAATTAAGTGGGCAAACGCTACCCCCACCGCCTCCTGCGAGCCGGTGGCGAAAGACGCCAGAAAAGCGGTAATGGTCGTCCCGATGTTGGCGCCGAGAACGTACGGGTAAATTTGAACGATGGTGATAACCCCCGCTCCGATTAAGGGAATGACAACAGAGGTCGTAATGGAGGATGACTGCACCAGAACCGTCAACGCAATGCCGAGGACAAAACCCAAAGCAGGGGTTCGGAAAATGTAGCGCTGGAAGAATCTTTCCACCCGAGCAAGCACCAGCGATTTCAGCAGTTTGACGATGTATCGGAGAGCAACAAAAAGCATAAACAAAGCAATAACGATGGCAATCCAGGCAGTATCGCCGAACTGGTGAGCGATTGACTTGGCAACCGGTTTGGTGATAACCGCCAAAGGCGACGTGAGCTTCAATCCGCCGAAGCCTGCAAAGAAGGTTTCGACGTGATGTGCCGTCCACCCAATGAGATTGAATGAGATTTGCAAAGGCATCAAGGCGAGCACCGAGAAGATGTTGAAGAAATCATGCACCGTCGAACCGGCAAAAGCTCGCTTGAATTCCTCAGTTCGGGAGATGTGTGCCAGCGAAACGATGGTGTTGGTCACGGAAGTGCCGATGTTGGCGCCCATCACCATGGGAATGGCGGATTCGAGAGAGAGGATACCGGAGCCGACCAGCCCGACAATAATAGAGGTGGTTGTAGAAGAAGATTGAATGAGTGAGGTGGAAACCACTCCGATGCACAATCCGACGATCGGATTGGAGGTGGCTTGAAAAAGCGCCCGGGCAAAATCGCTGCCGAGCAGCTTGGCGGCGACCCCTAATAGTGCTATGGAGAGAATAAAAAGGTAAAGCAGACCCGCAATCGCCATCAGTTTCAGAATGACGAAGTTTGCAGGCTGTGAGAAGAACCCAGCCTTCTTCTTAGAATGCGGTTCTTCCGTCATGTGAAGCAGTTTATCATAACATGCCTTCTCATAAAATTGGCGCAAATATATCCCTGAGAAATAGGCGGTCAAGTCTGGAATCAAAAAAAATGATATTTTTTTTCGAAAAAGTATCTACTTTTTTCTGTCCCAAAATATGGGAAATTGGATTCACGTAATACGTCTGGAGTCCCCTTTTTCCCTTCAAAAAGCTTTCGTTCGGAGGAAGGTTTTCCCTTTGCCGGTAGGACGAAGTTGTGTTACCTTTTCGATGTGGTTAAGGCAGTTTCACATATAGAAATACACCGGACGATTTATTCCGCTTTTGAGAAAGCAGCCCGCCTGTACCCGGAGCGGGAGGCATTGAAAGGTGATGGTGGAGGCGGAAAAAGTTTCACATATCGGGAAATAGATTCTCTTACCAAGAACATAGCGGCTCTTTTAACGAGTTCTTCGTTCGCTCAGGCAAAAGAAGTGGGCATTCTTTCGGAAAACCGTCCCGAGTGGGGCATTGCGTATTTGTCCATTCTGGCGGCGGGGAAAACAGTGGTGCCGGTCGATGCCAATCTGAAGCGGGATGAGATTGCTTTTATTCTGAGTGACGCCGGGGTTCGCATCGTTTTCACTTCCGGGCGTTTTGAAGAGATGTTATCGGCGTTGGATTTGCCTTTGACCCTTTTGAGCTTTGAAGAAAACTCGCCTCATTATTGGCTCCGGTTTCCTGAAGAGGAGTACCATAGTTCCCTCGCTCGAAACGACGAGGTCGCCGTTTTGATATACACCTCCGGGACGACCGGCAAACCCAAGGCGGTCGAGTTGACTCATCGGAACATTCTCGCCAATCTTGTCGGGATTACCGAAGCGCTTGCCTTTGACCCCTCCGATTCTTTTTTGTCGGTACTGCCGCTGCATCATACCTTCGAAGCGACCTGCGGGTTTCTCACGCCGCTGGCGTCGGGGGCATCGGTTGTCTATGCTCGTTCCTTGAAGTCAAAAGAAATTTTGGAAGATATCGCCCGCAACAACATCACGCTCATGTGCGGCGTTCCGCTGCTTTTTGAAAAGATGTATCTTTCCCTCCGCCGGGGGATTGCCGCGGCTTCCTTTTTCCGACGCACCCTCTTTCGTATTCTGTATTTTCTTTCATGGGGAGGATGGCTTTTGGGTTTCAAATGGGGAAAAGGGCTTTTTCGCCGCCTTCGTGAGAAAGCCGGTCTGGGAACGATTCATACGTTTGTCTCCGGCGGAGCGGCGATTCCGCCCCGCATCGATCGCTTCTTTAATTTACTCGGTTTTGATTTTTTGCAAGGGTACGGCATGACGGAATGCTCACCGGTTATATCCACCAACCGCCACGACAATATCAAGTTCGGCTCAGTCGGTCCGCCGCTTCCGAACCTGGAGGTAAGAATAGCGCATCCCGACGCCGACGGCGTCGGCGAAATCCTGGTGAGAGGGGAAAGCGTGACCGCCGGGTATCGTAACAATCCGGCTATGACGGATGAAGTGCTTGTTGATGGCTGGCTCCATACGGGTGATCTGGGAAAGCTACAGCAGGGGCATTTGTGGATTGTCGGGAGAAAGAAAAATGTTATTATTACGGCGGCGGGGAAAAATATCTATCCCGAAGAGCTGGAAGAGAAGTTACACGAATCGCCGGCTATTCTTGAGGCGGTGGTTTACGGACGAAAGAAGAGCGGTAAGCACGGCGAAGAAGTGTGTGCCTTGATTGTTCCCGACCTGGAATACTTGGCGAAAGCGGAAGACTTTCCTCCGAATGCCGAGCTCTCCCGGATACGCCGGAGAATCGACGAGGCGGTAAAAGAGACCAACGCCCAGATGGCGGCATACAAAAAGATAGTGGCTTTCGAGGTGCGGTTGGAAGAGCTGGAAAAAACCTCGACCAAAAAGGTCAAGCGCTTCTTGTATACGTAGTCATTATCCCTCTAATATTTTATATCATCTTCTTTCCAAGCAACCGTGGTTGACTCCTTGCTTTTTTGTGGTGAGAATGTTTTTTTATGCGGAAGTGTTGACGGTAGAACAACAAACGGAGCGGCTGACGTATGGTCAAAACCGATGAGATCAAACTGGAAACCCGCGGCGCCGGGGATATTATCGATATCACCGGTGAGATGGAGAAAGCGGTTCGTACGTCGGGTATGAATGCCGGTACGATTACGGCGTTTGTTCCGGGTTCAACGGGCGGTTTGACGACGATTGAGTACGAACCGGGACTGCTGAAGGATTTACCGGAGTTGATGGAAAAGCTCATCCCATCCGATCGACCGTACGAGCACGACCATACCTGGCACGACGGTAACGGCTTCTCTCATCTCCGTGCCGCTTTGATAGGTCCGGATATTACGGTGCCGTTTGTCGGGGGAAAACTGACCTGTGGAACATGGCAACAAGTGGTCTTTTTGGAATTTGACAACCGTCCTCGCCAGAGGAGGATAGTATTGCAACTTATCGGAGAGTGAGCGCACCTATGAATTTCAAAACGCTGGAGCGAGTCGGCAACAAGCTGCGGTTGTTGGACCAGACCAAGCTGCCGCTTGAGGTAAAGTATATCGATATTGACGATTACCGTGAAGTTATTGACGCCATTAAGCAATTGAAAGTCCGCGGTGCCCCTGCTATCGGTATTGCGGCGGCGTATGCGCTGGTGCTGGCGGTGGAAAAAGCTCGTCGTTTTGACGAAGAGTTTATTCACACGGTAGCGGACGAAATCAAGAACGCCCGCCCGACGGCGGTGAATTTGGCGTGGGCGGTTGACAGAGTGTTGCACAAACTTATCGACGATGTCCCTGAGACCTTGGAGGCAGCGTTGCCCTTGATGTGGGCGGAGGCGGCGGCAATCCATGAGGAAGATCGTCAGCTGTGCGAGCGGATGGGTAAGCACGGAGCGGAACTTATCAACGATGGGGACACCATCCTCACCCATTGCAATGCCGGAGCGTTGGCGACCGGAGGCATCGGTACGGCTCTGGGAGTGATTTACACCTGCCACAACCAAGGTAAGAAGATCCGCGTCTACGCCGACGAAACCCGTCCTCTTTTACAGGGAGCCCGCTTGACGGCGTGGGAGCTACAGCAGGAGAACATAGACGTCACTCTTATTTGTGACAACATGGCAGGGATGCTCATGCGACAGGGAAAGATTGACCATGTTATTGTCGGCGCTGATAGGATTGCCAAAAACGGCGATGTCGCCAATAAAATCGGAACGTATTCGGTGGCGGTGTTGGCGAAAGAACATGGCGTTCCGTTCTACGTGGCGGCGCCGTACTCGACGTTCGATACCGTTATCGAATCCGGCGACAAAATCCCGATCGAGGAGCGTTCCCCGGAAGAAGTCACCGAAGGGTTCGGTCGACGGACGGCTCCAAAAGGGATCAAGGTCTATTCCCCCGCCTTTGATGTGACACCGTACGAACTGGTGAGTTGGTACATTACCGACGAAGGGTTAAAACCCGGCGGGCGGGCGAAAACGTGAGGAGGTTTCTCTCATCTTTGAGATAATGAGATAATGGGGGTAAAAAGCTTGGGCGTGTGTCAAGAAAGCGGTGCCGGAAAATATTCCCGTGCCGCTTTCACCATTATGCCCCGCCTGCTTGAGACGGGGCGGGCAAACATTTCTGATTTTCTTTTTCTTAAAAGAAGGGTTATTCGGCGATATCAATCCATCCCTTGATGGAGTACTTGTCCGCCAGTTCCGCTTGGAGCTGCTTGGCTTCTTCCAGCGTTTCGAATCCGCCGATGCGAACTCGGTAGTACGTTTGACCGTTGACGGTAGCGGTCGTCAGGTAGGGAGAATACCCGCGCTTGGTAAATTTCTCCACCAAGTATTGAGCGTAATCGAGCGACTCGCACGCTGCCAGTTGGAGGACATACCCGGCGGCTTCTTCCGTCTGGGGGGTGATTGCCGTTTCTTCTTCGGCTGGAATGGCGGTTGCGTCCATTTCTTGAGCGGGGGTTGTTTCCGTAGCTTCCGTTTCCGGTGATTCGGCAGGAGAAACGGCGGATGTATCGACGGCGGTAGTTTCTCCTTGCATCATCTCTTGCTCCAGTTTTGCCGCTTGCTCCTTTTTCCGAGAGCAGCCCAGCACCAGCATCGCCAGCATTCCCGCCAGCACTAATAATCTCCAGTAATACATCTTACCTCCTCAACGCCATTATATATTTTTCACTTGCACTTTTCGTTGCCTCGCTTTTCTCATGCTTGTGGTATCATATTAACACACCCTCTCCTGTGGTTGTCAACCAAAAGAAGAAGGGAATTTTGAAAATAATACTTGTTGAATATTGTATAAGGGTTGTGTATCCTACGCTGGTGATACTGCTAAGGAACTGCTATGCGAGTGTATGAAAGTATTCTTGACTTAATTGGAAAAACCCCCCTCGTTCGCTTGAAAACCGGAATCCCTCCCGACGGTCCGAAGGCGTACGTGAAGTTGGAGTTCATGAACCCGACCGGTTCGTTGAAGGACCGAATGGTGTATCATATTTTGAAAAAAGCGATGGCGGAAGGAAGATTGAAACCCGGCGACACCGTGGTCGACAATACTTCCGGCAACACCGGCTCGGCGTTGGCGATGGTAGCGGCTCAATTCGGTTTGAAAGCGATTCTGACCACTCCGGAGAAGACCAGCAAAGAGAAGGTCGATCTTATCAAGTCATTCGGTGCCGAGGTTATCGTTACTCCGACTACGGCAACCCATGACGACCCGGAAGGGTTTTTCATGGTTGCCCGGAAGTTGGCTCAGCAGCACGGTTATTTCGATTTGGATCAGTACAACAGTCAAGACAATGTCGAGGCGCATTACCTGACGACCGGTCCTGAGATATGGGAGGATACCGACGGCAAGATAACCCATTTTGTTGCGGGCATCGGCACCGGAGGGACGTTTTCCGGAGCGGCTCGTTTTCTCAAGGAACAGAACCCAAATATCAAAGCAATTGCTGTCGACCCCGAGGGCTCGGTTTTTGCGGAATATATTCGAACCCACCAGGAAGTACAAGGGTATGAATACTTGGTGGAAGGGATAGGTTCGGATGTCGTGACGGATGCCCTCCACCCGGAGTTGGTCGACGAGGTTATTACCGTCTCCGACAGGGATGCCTTTCACCGGGCTCGGCTGATTGCTCGGACGGAAGGAATCTCAGGCGGCGGTTCGTCCGGGGCGGTCGCGTATGCCATGGAACAGGTCGCCGCTCAGGCGGGGAGAGATGCCTTGATAGTCGGGATCTTTGGAGATGCAGGTATCCGTTACTTGAGTAAATGTTATAATGATGAATGGATGAAAAAACACGGCTTTTTATCTTCGAAGGAGGAGGTTGAGACACCCTTATGAAAACAACCGCTCACGTTGCTGTAATTGTTATTCTACCCCTGCTCGTAGTAATCGGAGGTTACCTCTCAGCCGGAGCCGAGGAGGAGAAAGCCAGCGTTCCGCCCTTTTCCGCCGAAGAGCACATGTTCGACTTCGGTCGAATGGGCATTGACTTCGATGTTCTCCATACCTACCACCTTGTCAACACCTTCGACAAGCCGATGAAAATTGAGAAAATCACTGTTTCTTGCGATTGTTGCGAAGCGATTGCATTGGATTCGATAATCGCTCCCGGCGATACGGCGGCTTTCCGATTGAAATTCAACAGTAAAAACTTCTTCGGACCGACCCAAAAGTATTTTACCGTCTATACCGACAATCCAAAGTTGCCGGAGGTGAGTTTTTACTGCCAATCTATTGTGGGGCAATGGCCTGACGGCATCAAGCCTCAGCCCTTTTCCTTGTTTTTCCTCCCCGGTAATGCGGCGAAAAAAGTTACTATCCCAAACCCCGGTTATAAAGAAATTACTCTTGCCGGGCAGGAGCCGTTTGACAACACCTTTACTGTCAATGTCTTAAAAGAAAAAGCCAAAAAGGGGCAGCAGCTTGAGCTGGAAATCCAGCCCGCTTCGGGACTGAAAAAAGGGACGTACCTGACGAATCTCACCCTGTACATCGAGAAAAACAAAGGTTCCGACACGACTATCCTGACTATCCCAATAAAAATCGTGAAATACTAAATATTTTTGTGCAACCTGCCGAAAAAGAGTGAAGAAAATGCTTGACAAAAGCAGCAAGTTTTGCAATTATTGTAGCAAAGATTTGTAGTGAGGGTGACTCTCTGCTGTCCCTGGGTAGTTTCCTAGCCCCCTCTACCCAACCAGAGATGCACCCTCTTTATTTTTGTGAAAAAAATCCCGTAGTAAAAATGTCCGATATAAAAAAAGCCGCTCAGTGAGCGGCTTTTTTCCATAAAAGGGATGTTTTTATTCTGCTTTTATAATGCAGTTATCAATAGGACAGACGGCAACGCATTGGGGACCGTCAGGTTGATCCTCACACTCATTGCAGGTGTCCGGATTGATGACATAAATATCTCCCTCACTGATCGATTCGGTGGGACATTCCGGCAGGCAGAGCCCGCAGGCTGTGCACTCATCGGTAATGAACATAGCCATGGCAATTTCCTCCATATCAGTTTGCCGGTTCGTTGCTTCAGTTCGGGCGGTAATATAGGTACGGAATCAAGCGGAGCACAAGAGAATTTTACGAAATTCTTGTGTCTAATCGCTTGGATGACCGACACATATATTCCGTCCTTCCTCTTCTTGTTAAAACTCTCTTTGGGGTCGGAAGTTCGATTTTAATTTGGTGAATTTTCTTCTTTTGTTGACGGATGCGGCCGGGAGAACTTTCGGGTGAAAAAATAACGGTCGCCCCTTTTACGAGGGGCGACCGTAAGTAAGGTTAAATCCTTTCTTTTTTACGGGCACGGTTGCGGTGCCGGACCGCCTTTGAAGAGGTACGCTACCAAGTAAGTCAGGTCGGCAACGTTGATGCCGCCGCTGGAGTCGGCATCACCTTCTTCAATGCATGGTGGCGGCGGACCGCCCTTGAACAGGTAGTTGACCAGGAAGGTCAGGTCGGCAACGTTAATGCTCGAAGAATGATCGGCGTCACCGCGGACTTTGCAGCACGGCGAGATGACCAGCGCATAGTCGACCAAGGTATAGATTGTTCCGTTTCCATACGGGCAGTATGGCATTGCCGGTTCGGTTTGGTTCATCTCAGCGAAGTTGCTGATGTCGTTCCAGTTGTCGGGATAGTCGGTCAACTCGATAGCCGGTGGTTGCGGGTGAGCGCATCCCATCGGGTTAGGACCGATGTTGTATGGATCGTGCTGGATTTGCCCGTGCGGTCCTGAAATGTACTGCGCATCGTTGTGTACCGCTGAACCGTGCGCTGAGCCTGCCGGCGGTTCGCCTTCGTTCTTGTCAAAGTACGGATCCGAAATGCAGATACGCACGTCTGTCGTACAGACACCGGCGACCGTCACATAGTGACCACCCAAACGGCAACACTCACCACCGCCTTGGTCTTCGTAGAAGCCGAGGAGGAGGATGACATCCTCACAATCCATCAGCTCGGATTTAATGGTGTCAAAGGTTGGTGACGGAATAAGCTTGACCTGCAGGTCGTTGTTGACCGCATTCAAACCACGGCTGGCAATCCAGGCTTGGGCGCCGTTATACAAGTCCATAATCCACGTACCGGCTGTGCCGGGGTTGCAATTCGAGTATGCCGCCAGCGAGTCGACAAACGGGATGACATTTGACGGGCTGTGGTCGTCAACTGCGGCGCCAACGTAGCTCTGCACCAGCGGATACGCGTCGCTGACGGTCGGAGGAGGATTCTGCAACGAGTCGAAGCGGGAGTCCATCCACCAGAAGCAGTTCGCCAGCGCCACCGGACCGCAATATGACCATCCGTTGAATGGTATTCCTCGCCACCCGTCTTGTTTCTGATCGAAATCAGGCACTCCGTAGGGTGAGTAGTCTTCATACGGCGACTTGTAATATTCGCACGTGTCTTGCGGTTGAGGTTCGACCGGGCAGATAATCAGCGCGGCATCCAACAGCACAACGATTGGTCCGCCGGTGTATGTGACCGGTCCCGGCATCGGCACCAGGGGATTTTCGTTTTCAAACACCCAGATATCCGCCCAGTTGTTCGGATAGTTGGTGAACATCCATTTTGCCGGGGAGGGGCAACCGCTGGTGTTCGGCTGCAGATTGTACCTGTCATGGTGGATACTGCCATGTGGACCGGAAACAAGCGATGCGTCGTTGTGCACCGAGGAGCCATGTGCGGAGCCTGCCGGCGGTTCTCCTTCATTCTTGTCAAAGTACGGGTCGGAAATGCAAATATCAGTCGTGGTAGTGCAGACCCCAGCCGCTGTGACATAGTGTCCGCCGATCCACTGGCAGAACGGCTCTTCATCGAGGAGCTCATAGAAACCGAGCAGCAAAATAACATCTTGGCAGGATAAGATGGAATCCCGAATTTCTTCGAATTCCGGTCCCTCAATGAGATACGTCGTGTACTGCCCGGTCAGTCCGACGGAAGCCAGCCAGCTCTGGAAGCCATTCTGAAGGTCAATAGGTAACGTTCCCGGTACTGTAACGTCGGTGTTACACATTGGCATAAGAGCTTGGATAAAGGGCATGACGTTGTTAGTGTCATGGTCGTCCCACACCCCGTTCGGATCAAACGTTGGTATCAACGGATAACCGTCATTCAGCGGAGGGTTACCGGGACCGGGGAAGAAAGGTCGGGGATCGAGCGGAGAGGGCTCGAATTTCGAGTCGAACCACCAGATGCAATTCGCCAGAGCCACCGGTCCGCACCAGCTCCAGTTGCCGGTTATCGGAGAGACCCATTGGTCTTGCTTTTGGTCGAAATCGGGCATGCCGTTGGGACAGAAATCGACATAGCCCGGCTTGTAATATTCGCACGTATCGGGCTCCGGTTGTTGTTCGGTAACCGTCACCACAGCGGCGAACTCAGAAGTGTTGCTGTTTTGGTCGGTCGTTGTTGCGGTGATGTTGTCCCCAACCGCCAGAGTGGCGTCAACATAAGTCCACTGACCGATATTGTTGGGGGTGGTAGAGCCGAGATACTGTTGCCCTTCGCCATACCCAGAGGGGTCGGGCGAGGCTTTGAAAACTTCTACGGTCGCATTCTGTGGAGGCGTATCGATGTCGATAGTGCCGTACACGGTCGTGGTGCTGGTGGCGGTGTTGTAAATTGCACTGTCGATAACGGGGAAGTTCAACCGCTGGTTGGCGGTAGAATCGGGATCAGAGGGGTCGTTCATCGAGACACCGTCGTTGTCCAAGTCAATGCCGAGACCACCGTTGTTATATATAGCGTTTTGTGTGATAATGTTTTGGTCGGCGTTTGTATTATTCACCCCGTCTTCCCACACGGAGACCCCGTCGCCGTTGTTGGAGGCGATGGTATTATTAGCGACGACGTTATAATCGGCGCATCCCCACTGGCTTGGTCCGTATTCGCCAATAGTTACCCCCGCCATCGAATTCGGAAGCGGGTTCAGGTTGATATCGAGGCCAATGGTGTTGTAGGCAATAACATTGCGGGAGGTTTGAATCGGCGGTCCATACGGAATATTATTGTACCCTTGAATGCCGACCCCATCATAGTCATTACCGGAGATAAGATTTTCATTGGCATCGTTGTCATGTGTCCCTTCACAGAGACAGATTCCTTCGTGGTCATTGCCGAGGTCGACGGTTCCAGTAATGTCGGTGCCGATGTAATTTCGGTTCAAGTGGTTTTGGTAGACATCACCGGGAAGTACAGGTCCCCAAACAGCTATCCCTTCGGCATAATTCCCAGAAATAAGGTTTTCCTCGATCATGTTTTCAAAGGCGTATCCCCCCTCCACCTGTTTAATCATCACCCCCGCCCACAGGCTGGCGAGGTTTCGCCCGTTGCCGACGTCGACGGTTCCGGTGGAATCGGTGCCGATGAAGTTGCAGTGGACCCAGTTGAAGCTTGCTTGCTCGTTGTAAATTCCCCCTTCGATGCAAATGCCGTCTTGTTCGAAGTCGTTGATAATCAAACCGCGGATTTCATTCCCATTGGAAGTGACCCATAAGCCGTGTGCGGCACCTGCCATCGTGCCGCTGATTTGGATGAGCAATATAGCCGATGAAGGCGGGTTTGCTCCGCAGGTCGCTCCCGGTTGGGAGAGGCCATCAATAACCACGCCGGAGGGATCGGTGAGAGGAGGAAGTTGCGAGAGGGGAAAGATGGTTTGCACTCCTGCAGCGGGAATATTGAAAACAATCGTGTCCGTGCCGGGATTGCTGTTGGCGTTTAGAATCGCATCCCGGAGACTCCCCGGACCGGAGTCGGCGGTATTGGTAACGGTAAAAGTGGTGGCGGAAGAGGCTCGGAAAGCTTGCCCTGTTTTGGCGGCGGTTTGTTGGACGGGAAGATAGGGAGAGTTTTCCAATGCCCGCATTCGTGCTTCCCTTCGCGGGGACATTGCGTTGGGCTTGTTTTGGCTGTCAGCCACAAGGACGGCTGTCATCAGGAAAAGAAGCCCCACGATAATTACTGACGGTAACGTTCTGCTACCCATACTACCTCCTACATGACACGGTGATATGTTGATTTGACTAAATCGGTCCTCCTACTTGCATGTTTTGCGCGATCAGAAGTCCGAAAGCTATGTTTACACCTTCGCGTGTATAGAAAAGAACTATGTGAAAAAAGAATGTTCTACTGCTACTCTCTCTTTACAAATATATATCGGACAATATGATTGTCAAGTTATTTTATGGATAAAGAAGGCAGTATTTGTCCCGAGAAGGAACTTTCTGAAAAAAGCAAGAGTTTATGGGGAACTTTGTCATGTTTTTTCGAAGGGAAGGGGGGAAATGTGCTCTCTGCATGATAATGAAATGAGAAGAAAGGGGCGAACAATTTAGGAAAACAGGGGAAGAGAGCACAAGTCTCCTCTCTCTTTCTGAGTTTCTATCTTATGGGAGACTTTTCACTTTGGGGTGCCGCCTGCGAAGATGAGGCGGCACCCGGATTCGAACCGGGGAATAAAGGTTTTGCAGACCTCTGCCTTACCACTTGGCTATGCCGCCTTGAAAAAAAGCGGGAAACGAGGCTCGAACTCGCGACAGCCACCTTGGCAAGGTGGTGCTCTACCAACTGAGCTATTCCCGCTTTACCGTAATAATTATATATTTCTATTTTGATTTGTCAACTTTTTTCGTTCTATCTTACACCTTAACAAGACTACGGGTTCGAAAAAGTTATACTTGACAAAGTTTGCCACAAAACCTTATGTTGTCCAATAAGTTTCAAGATCGATCTCCCTGCGAATCGTTGTGGCAGGATTGAAGATTATGTCAAATTTTTCTCGTTTTTTGCCGTTCTTGGTGACGTTTGCCCTGTCCCTCTCAACACTTCACGCCAAGTCTTCCCCTGAAGGTAAAATTGGCGCACTGCCGACGGCGGGTTCGGCGTATCCCTTTGGGAAGCAAGCAAATTCTTGGCGAAAGGGAGGAAGGGTTGCTTCTTTGTCTCCCGGCACCGTTATCGGAACGACCTGGTACGACGCCCAGCACTTCGGCTCAATGGGGCGAATGATTACGTGGAGCCGTTTCGGCAATCCCGATACCCTTATCGTCCATTTCAGTTGGACGGGGATGCCGAGCCCCGCCATGTTTGGGCGGCATTATCGCTACGACAGTTGGAATGCCGCCGAGGGGAGTTTCGGGACGGAGGCAGCGCTGCAGTCGCTGGATGATTTTGGCGGTTTTGTGGAGATTGACGCTACCGATGACGGACGAGCGGTAATAGGGGGACAGAACTGGGAAATAGGCGACGGTATGACCGATTGTCATTTTTATTGGGATGCCTGCCCTGGGTGCTCCGATTTTTCTATTCAAGCGCAGGTTCCGCGAGCTTTGGCGGAGTATGAGGGAGAGGAAGCGCAACAGGTCATTTGGCCCAAGTTCCGCTATTATGAAGGAGCTGCCGAGACCGTTCTTCATGTGCTGGCGCTCAAAGCGTCGGAATACGAAAACGAGCCGCTGGGTCTTTACTACTTTCGGAAAGTTGGTGGCGACGCATCGGGAAGTTGGGACAACCCGCCTCGCATAGTCGATACGGTTTATATTGAAGGATACGACCTAGCGGTGGGTAATAACGGTGAGGTCGCCCTCGTCTGGGTTGCCGATTTGCCTTGTCCCGGCGATCCGTGCGACACCTGTTCCGGTTATGAATGCCGAGACCAGCCCAAAGCCGATAATGATGTGTATTGTCAAATCTCCTACGACGGCGGAATGAGCTGGCAACCGCGTCTGAACATTACGAAAAACGAAGACGGCTCGGACGGTTTTCGTCCTTTTGTCGATATTTCGGCGTTGTTTTCATTCTCCGGTAACTTGCATATCGTCTGGTGCGCCCGCCGGTGGTCATCTGAGGTCAGTCCCGACTTTTTGGGAGGACGTATCTTCCACTGGTCGGAAGACAATCCGTACCTCCGCACGGTGCATGACTTCAACTGGGGACAAACAACCTGCAATGGTGGGGAGTGGCAACTGACGGCGGCAAAAGTAAGCATCTCAGAATGTGACGGGAAATTCTACGTGGTCTTTGTTCAGTTCAACGACCTTCCGCACGGTATCGAGAGTGATTGTGCGTCTTCATCCAATCCCGGCTACCCGAACGGGGCGGCAAACGGGGATTTGTATGTTACCATTTCAAATGACGGAGGCGTTACCTGGGATGAAGCTCGCAACCTGACCAACTCCCGTACTCCCGGTTGCGATTCGACGGGAGGCGTCGGTGGGGCGTGCGAGAGTGACGGTTGGCCCTCCGTGGCGGAGTACGGTACCGATTACGCTGGAGATTTCAGTGCTGCCGAGATTGTCGTACCGAGCGGCAGCAGTGATCCGGGTACGTATTATCTCGATGTTCAATACCTCACCGATCACAGTGCCGGAGCGATTGCAAAAAACGAGGGCTATTGGGCGCAGGCGGAGGTCAAGTGGTTCCGCTTGGCGTGTGTCGAGCCGATTGCCGAGCCGCGTCTAAGTATTTCTCCGCAGACGATTGACTATCCCAGTTGGTCGAAGCACGGCCTGGAGTACCCTGTTGCGCTCTTTCTTGAGAACGACGGCAACGCCGTTTTGAACTATACCGTTACCGTCGAGGAAGAAACCGGTCCTCCGGGTTGGCTTGACTGCACGGGTTTGAGCGGTACTCTTGCCGCCGGGCTGCACAATAAGGATACCGGCACGATAGTGCTTAATGCGGGCGGCATCATCAACAGCCCGGGGAGTACTATCGGTTTGAGCGGGCGAATCATTTTCACTTCGAATGCATCCTCTTCACCCGATACGTTGAGCATTCGCCATTGGATAACGGACACCTTGTTCGTCCCCGCATGGGACACGTTTTCCACTCTCTGTCAAGCATTGACCGTCAGCAACACCGGCAATATGGGGCATCAAGGGATAGGAAGCGTCAACATGGATTACGTTAATGCCGGGGATTGTGATACCAACGCCCGGGTCTATCTCTATGACGGTTCGCCGATTGTTTCATGGGTCAAAGGAACCGATACAATGAGCTCCTTTTCCGTTTACCAGACCTCCTTTACCGATGCCGATGGGTTTATCCCACTTGAGGGTACGCCTCTTGAAGTCGACACCGGCGGTTGTCTCACAGTGGAGAGCGGAACGTTTATCACCCACGATTCTCTGGTGGCGTTGTCGATGAGTTGGTATGCACCGGTAACAAGCGACAGTTGTCATTTTCTCATCAGCCGGATAAGTTTTACGTTGAATCGTGATACGACCATCACTCAGCTTCGTTTCGGTGCGCTGCTCGATTGGGATATACCATCCGATTCCGGCGCCGATAACGGTTCTGGTTACGATACGAGCCGTTTGGTAATTTATCAGTACGGCGGGGAATATAACCAGGATGATTCGACGGAATGTCAGGAGAACGACCGCCGTTTCGGCGGAGTCGTTTTTCTTGACCGTCTTCACAACCAATCTTCGTTAGGGGGCTTATGGTTTGGTGCTTCGACAAGTGACAACGCAACATACGTGTACCCCTCCGGGAGGCTCATGCCGACTGAAACGTTTATGCGATTGGGGGAGGGAGGGTACTCTCTCTACAGCTCTTCCCATCCCGATTCCCAGTTGGTCGATTTGCATACCTTGGTATCTTTTGATACGGGGATGACGCTGACACCGGCGGATACGTACACCTATGTCATCGCCTTGGTAACAATTCAGGATGGCTCTCAGCAAGATTTCCTAGGGGAAGCCGACAAGGCACGGCAATGGTATCAAAGCCGTTTTCATGCCGGCTGTTGTGTTGCCCGAGGCAATGCTGACGGCATTGCCCCGGTGAATGTGGCGGATTTGACGTATATGGTGAATTTCCTGTTCAAAGGAGGAGACTTGCCGCCTTGTGAGGAAGAAGGCGATGTCGACGCCAGCGGGGCGACCAATGTTGCCGACTTGACGTATCTCATCAATTTTTTGTTCAAAGGCGGGGAGGCGCCACCACCCTGTTGAGAAAAATTTTTTTCATACCCTTGTCTTTTTTGTCATTTTTGTTCGTCATAAAAGAGAGAAAGGGAAAGAGATTGACAAATAAGGGTATTTTTGTATATTATTTGCAATTGTTCATGCCATTTGTCCTCTAAAGAGACAAAGACAACGATATGGGAAACTAACATTCCAACATCTTCGGAGGTTCACACATGAAGAAAAGGTTCATGGGTTTGGCGTTTTTTGTGCTTTTAGGGCTGTTTTCTTTCGTGGGAATTGCGGAGGAAGGGGTTGTCCCCAAAAATACTCGCTATCCTGATCGCTTCGCTCGTCTTGCATCTTCAGGAACGCAACATCTGCCGACGAGCGATTCCGCTTTTCAATTTATCGGCAGTTGTGCCTGGACGAATATCAACGACGTGGTGGTAGATGGAAATTACGCCTACTGTTCGGCAACCAACGGATTGCTGGTCATTGATATTTCCGTTCCCTCTTCGCCGGACACGGTGGCGTCGTATTACCTACAAGGAGGCTGCAACGCTCTGTTCAAGATGGACTCGATTATCTATCTGGCGGAAGGGACGAACGGCTTGACTTTGTTGAACGTTGCCGATCCGCTCGCGCCGGTGTTCGTCGGGAACTGTCCGACTTCCGATAGAGCCGTCGATGTCTATGTCTTGGACAATATGGCGTATGTCGCCGATTTTTATGCGGGACTGCAGATAATCAACGTGGGCAATCTTGCCGCACCCTATTTGGTCGGGAGTTATACCATCCCCAACGTCCTTGCCTCGTATGTTACGGTGCAGGATAGTGTCGCCTATGTAACTTTCACTGGTGGCGACACCAAAGCGGTTGTGCTTGTGAACGTCACCGATCCGGCAAATCCGGATTCGCTTGGTGAGTATACTATCCTTGATTATCCTCGTCAGGTGGATGTCCATGGGGATTATGCCTATGTCGCCGTTAATAGTTACGGAATGCACATCATCGAGGTTGTCGACCCGACCAGTCCGGGGTTTGTGGGTGCATGCAATACACCGTGGTATGCGTATGGCATTCAGGTGGTCGGTACGGAAGCGTATATCGCCGATTTCATGGGTGGGTTGCAAATTATCGACGTCAGCGATCCGGCTTATCCCGATTCGTTGGCTGGTTACGACGTGCCTTCGAATTCGAAGGCGTTGACCGTTGACAACTCGACTGTTTATCTTGCAGACGGAACCGACGGGTTATATCTCATTGACGTGAACGATCCTGCTGTCCCTACTCAGATTGGCTTGTATTCGACATTCAGTACGGTGAATGATGTCAAAGTAGTCGGAGAAATGGCGTACGTGGCAGCGAACGTCTCCGGGTTGCTTATTTATAACGTGAGTGACTCGGCGCATCCCTCTTTGGTGGGGCAATATGATACTCCCGACCAGGCCCTGGGACTGTTTGTGGAAGATACGATAGTCTACGTTGCCGACGGCACCGCGGGGATGCACATCATCAAAGTGAGCGATCCGGCGCATCCCACCCTTCTCGGTACGTATGCCGTTATGGGTTTTGCCACCAACGTGCTCGTGGCGGACAACAAAGCCTACATTGCTTCGGCGCCGTTAGGGGTGGAGATTGTCGATGTGAGCAACCCGCTGAGCCCGCAGTACTTGGGGATGTATACCACCCCCGACCTCTCGTGGAATCTCTGCTTGCAGGATACGCTTCTCTATGTCGCCGACGGTGACAGCGGCATGCAAATCGTTAATGTTGCCAATCCGACTCTTCCGCAGATTGTCGGCCGTTTCTATTACCCGACCGGGTTTACGTTCGATGTTGCCGTCCGTGATACGCTGGCATACCTTGCCGATTTTGAATTCGGTTTGCAGGTACTTGATGTCAGCAACCCGGCCACCCCGCTTATCATAGGCAGCTATGATTCCATCGGCTTGCCGCAAAGTATCGTGTTGGTCGACAGTTTTGCATATGTCGGTTGTGGTCCGGAAGGAGTCATGGTATTCAACGTCAGTAACCCGGCCTCCCCTGCATATGCCGGCAGCTACGATACGCCGGGAAACGCAAAAAATGTAGACGTGCAGAACGGTTTTGTGTACGTCGCTGATGAAGGCTCGCTTATCACCCTCGGCCATGGTCTTTCGTGTTGTGTTGAGCGCGGGAATGCGGATGGGATAATGCCGGTGAATGTTGCCGATTTGACTTTTATGGTGAATTTCCTGTTCAAAGGAGGAGACTTGCCGCCTTGTGAGGAAGAAGGCGATGTCGACGCCAGCGGGGCGACCAATGTTGCCGATTTGACGTATCTGGTCAACTTTCTGTTTAGGGGAGGTGATGCTCCGCCGCCGTGCTGAGGAAAGTATTTGCCTTTTGGTGGAAGTGCGAGGAGAATATTCTCCTCGCATTTTTTTTAGCTATTGAGGGTCGGGGAAAAAAGAAATTGTCGACTTGATTTGTTGATTCTATATTACAACCATGGAGCGAGAAAAATATCAACACTTTATGAGCATCGCTTTTCAGGAAGCGCGTCTTGCTTTCGAACAAGGCGAAGTGCCGGTAGGGGCGGTCGTGGTATTCGAAGATACGGTTATCGGAAAAGGGCATAACCGGACGCACGGGTTGCATGACGCCACCGCTCATGCCGAAATCATCGCTCTCTCGGCAGCGTACAATCACTTCAACGACTGGCGCTTGCAACAATGTACCCTCTTTTCGACTTTGGAGCCGTGTCCCATGTGTGCGGGGGCAGCTATGTTGTCGCGTATCGAGACTATCGTGTACGGCATCCCCGACCCGAAATTCGGCGCCTGCGGCTCTATTTTGAACATCCCAGCCGAAGAGCGGTTTAACCATCGGATCACCGTCGTCAGCGGTATCATGAAGGAAGAAATTTTGGAGCTCATGCAGAGCTTCTTTCAACAAATTCGTCACGAAAAAAGAAGGGTACATTGATATGAGAGAAGGACATGAAGCAAAAGAGCTGAGAAAGACAAAACTCATTGCCTTTCTGTTGTTGGTTCTTGCTCCGGTGGTTTATTTGCTTATCGCCTTTCTTATTCACCCTTCCCGGCAGGGGGATGGGGAAACCGAGATGGTGTTTTACATTCTTTTCGTTTTGGCGCTTTTCCAGCCGGCAATCCTTCCGGTGATGGGACAGTTTCAAATACGAAGTTATCGAAGTTCGGCTTCGCAAGGGATGAGCCCCGGGCAGTTGTTTACGTCGATGAGTATTATCAAGTATGCGTTTATCGAGTCTATCTATTTGTATGGATTTGTCATCTACTTGATTTCCGGAGATATAGAAAAGATGTGGTATTTCTACCCGCTGGGAGTTATATGGTCAGCCATTCATTGGCCTCGCCAATCCTCGTGGGAGAAATTTCAGAAGAGTCTCGAGGGATATCAATGAACGAAGAAAAATACGAACTTGGACAATTCATTATTAAGCCGCTCTATTGGGGATTGATGATAAATATTCTCATCCCCATGGCAGGGATACTGGTTTGTTACTATCTCCATATAAACTCGATGCGTGAAAATCTCATCGGAGATTTCGCCAATCCGCTTTTTTACATTTTTGCGGTACTTGCCGTAGCGCAAGCGGCGCTTTCTCTTTGGTGGCGGACGGTCAGGCTCAGACGGCTGATGGTAACCTCCGAGGAAACCTTTGAAGAAGACCTCATCGCCGGTTTTTTGAAGGTCTCCAAGCCGGTTTTTGTGCTTATTGCGTTTATCTCAGGATACGGGTTTCTCTACTACTTCTTGACGGGTCGCTTCACGGAAACGGTGGTGTTTGTTTTCTTTTCTTTTATTGTCTTTCAGATTATCCGTCCCCGTTACGGATTAGCTCGAAAGCTTGTCCAACGACAGAAGGAACTTTTGAAAGAGGGCAAAAAAGGTTAAGACCGAACTGTGGAGGGGGCGAGAGATCTTGCAGTTATCCGATAGGAAAGTTTCTCATAAAGAAACGAGCCGTTGGAAAACGGCTCGTTTCGCATTTTGGTGAGTGATGTGTTTAACATGACGCCGGAGAAGGACCGCCCTTGAACAAGTAGTTTACTAAGTAGGTCAGGTCGGCGACATTAATGGAGCCGCCCCCGTCAACGTCCCCTTCTTCCGGGCAAGGAGGAGCGGCACCTCCTTTGAACAGGTAGTTCACCAAGTAGGTTAAGTCGGCAACATTTAATGCCAGGTCATAGTTTGCATCACCACGTATCCCGTCATGGTTACAGCATGTGACTGCCCCGAACGTTTGCCAGTAACCGTGCTTTACAATGAAGTTGGTTGAGTTTCCTTCACTGACCGCTGTCTGTGCCACTGTTCCGGTAAGCTGAAAGTTTGTCGAAGAGCCGTTCGTTCCGCCGGAGGAAAGCACCTGCCAGTTGATAACTTCACCGGAGGCTTCTTCGGCTGTTGCCGTCTGGTGAAGTGCCGACATCCCCATAACCAGCAGGAGTGACGCGGTAACCGCGGTGATAATCAGCTTGAAGCTGTTCATAATATATCCTCCTTGCGGTTATTTGCTTGAGGCAAGTTTATCACTGCCGTGGTTGGTGCTCTTTTGTTGGGCAAGCAGAGTTTCCACCAGCGCTTGGAGTTGTGCCATTTCCACTTTGAGTTGTTCGATTTCCTTGGTTTTTTCTTCCAGCTCTTGCGTGATTTTATAAAGCTCTTGGACTCCGATAAGCGCAACTCCCGCCACGTCGGCAGCGGCAAGGTGCTTGTTGTGACGGGTACCGTCGGGGTTCATAGGACCGACATCAAACGCCGCCACGAAATCTTCGGCAACCGGACCGATATGGTGCTCGTCGGTATTCTTGTAGTCCCACGATTGAATTTTCATACGGGAGACCTTTTCCAGAAGCTCTTTCCCATCAACTGGCTGGAAGTGTTCTTTGAATTCCCGACTGGAGCCGTTGACCCATACCCCACCGGGACTGAGGAAAGCGCCGTTTCCGTTTGTGGGGTTGGTGCCGACGGTGATGATTCCCAGGGCGGGACCATCCAGATCGTCACGATTGAGACGCAACATGCCGGGGTATAATGAGTCAAAGAGAACAACCTCGTATGGCGTTTGGCAGTTTACCTGGAAGCCAAATACCATAGAGTGATCGACGCCTGTGGTGATAGTGTTTTGATCACCTCCAGGAATGGCACAGAAAATACCGTCAATTAAGTTTTGTAAACCACCGCTAATGACATTGTGAGTGCCGTTAGGGATGTTGTTGTCTTGCCCACCGGTAATTACACTCCAATCGCAGGGTCCAACGATAGCGTTATTTAATCCCCCGCCTACAAAGCCGTAATTAGCATCGACGTTGTTCAGTTCTCCACCCGCAATAGTGGCACTTTGTTTGGCAGCTATGTTACTTTGACCGCCTCCGATTGTAGCCCAATTCCCTGATGAGTTGTTCTGGGAACCGCCACCTACTGTTGCGGACCCTCCACTGGCATTATTTTGGAATCCGCCTCCCACAGTAGCATATCCGGCGGCAGCACTGTTTGAAAGTCCTCCTCCGACTGTTGCCTGGTTCCATGTTGCAGAATTAGCACAACCTCCTCCAACGGTACTGCCAATGCCGCTCGCAACGTTATCTCTACCGCCTCCTATGGTTGTTGTGTCAGCAGCCGCATTATTGTTATACCCCCCGCCCACAAAGGAATACAATCCACCAGCAATATTGCGAGAACCGCCGACGATAGCTGCCAAGTCAGCCAAAGTTGCATTTGAATCTGCAGGCCAGGTACCACCACCTCCACAGATGACCGAATAATGTCCTCGGGCTCGGTTAATGCCACCGGATAGAGTACCTGAATAATTGCCTGTAGCCATGTTACCGGCACCTAAGGCTGTGCTGTAAGAACCTGTTGACCAGTTGCTGCTTCCGGCAGTGAAAGCCCAATTCCCTGTATTGGTATGCCCCGGTCCTATAGTTGCTTTGTCGCTTACTAAGAGATCTCCTACCACGTCAAGCTTAGCAGCGGGTGTAGTCGTACCGATGCCGACAGAATCTGTAGTTGTGGACAGATGGACTACAGTACCAGCGTCAGTCCAACCACCACTGCCTGAACCAGTGTTATCATTGGCGGCAACCCAAGCTGTCCCATTCCATTTCATCACTTGGCCAGTAGCGGCACCGTTTTGCCCGATATCGGCAAATTGGATGGTGCCGTCGAGAATCTTGGCGCTGGTCACCGCATCATTTGCTATCTTTGCGTTGGTTACCGAGTCGTTCGCTATCGTCCACGCAAAGTCTGCCGTGTCCGCCCGTAAAGTGTGGTACGCGTAGGCGACAGTGGTCAGTTTCGTGCGCGGCGAAAGTTCCGGGTCACCACCGACTGTAATGCCCAAATAACGGGTCGTATCTCCGGAAAAGAGGGTATCCGGCAAAGCGACTGTATCGCCAAGCAAATAATTAAACAAACCGTTGGTAACGGTAACCCCTCGAAAACCACTGCTCCATAATGAGTCGTTGCCGGTTGCGGAACCGTAAATTTTGAACTTGATGAGATAGGTCCCGTTGGTGACCGGTGTCCCGCTGGCGTCGGTCAGCCGTCCCTGGTAGTTGATGACCTGTGGTACTTCAGCCGTGGCTCCCAATGCCAAGACTAAAACCACAGCAAAGACTGTGACTGCAACCATCCCTTTCATGGTTACTCCTTTCATTAGAAGGTTTGTGTTTTATTTTGTTGGTTGGTTTTGTACATTCATTCCTTACCGTCGGGATTGTTGTTTCCGCTCATCGAAAACAGCATTGCCGGAAACGCAGGTTGGTGGCTTCCTGCAGGCATTCGAACCCTTCCCACATTATGTACAATAATTTTTCGTCTTAGAGCTTAATGGTACTGTAAAAATTGATTTTCTACTACTTGTTGCTTTTGTAAGAATACTTCTTCCCTCTTCCGATTTTTTACGAAGGTTATCGACCACACACTCCTTTGGTGGCTTTGAGGACAATATATGATTTTTGTAAAAAAATACAAGTGAAAAATGACGTTGTCCGCCGATTTTCTCCTGCGTATGAAAGGAAGATAAAGTGATCGTCCATTCGGATAACGAAGATACCGAAGCGTTATCGCAATTAGAGTGTCATAGATTGTCACATCCTTGTTGAACGTCGTTTACTCGTTCGGCTTACGGGGTGAGACGAGGACAGACTTTTCCCGCTCGACCGTTACCAAACCGGCTTTGGCTTTGCGGGGCTTTCGTACGTACCGACGATACGTATACAGTACAGGGACAAGATTATCATGGCGGGCTTTGCTGAAGAAAGCTGCGATGGCTGCCGCTTCTTCTATCTCGTGCTTGGAAGGTTCGTACGATTTGTGCGGGAACTTCATAACGACGTGCGACCCCGGACATTGTTGAGTATGGAACCACAGCTCGTACGGCTTGGCATACTTGAAGGTCGTCTCGTCGTTGTCGTTGCCGCCGCGTCCTACCAAGACTTTTATTCCCGTCGACAGTCGGTATTCTCGGTAGGGGAGACGTTCAAGCGATTGCTTTTTCGTTCCCGAACGAGGAAGTAACGTTTCGATTTCTTGACGGTATGAAGGGAAAGCGGTCTCAAAATCTTTCTCCAAGTCGGAAAGAATTTCTCGAAGCCGTTGTATCTCCGAGAGGGTGACTTTCTTCCGTTGTTTGAGAAGTTCCAGCCCTTGCTTCCCCTTGCGATATTTTTTGAAGAAACTTTCGATGTTTTCTGTGGGCGAGAGAGAAGGTTCCAGGGAGATGGTTATATGCTCGGGAGAGGGGGCGAAAACATTTTCAACTGTTATTTCGCTCAGACCTTTTTTCAGTTTGTCGAAATTGATTTGAAGCAGCTCTCCCATTTTTTTGTATTCTTCGTAGTGCGACGAATCTTCGATGTCTTGGTTTATTTTTTCCAGCCGCAGTTCCAGGCGTTTTATGGCACGTTTGACGGCATCGACGGTTTGTTTCTTTTCTTCCGTTTTCGCCAAAAGCTCTCTCTTGCGGTTGATAGCGGCAAACGCCGCTGACGAAAGTGAAGGATACGTAGTTGGTGTCTCCGAAACCGAAGCCAGGGTGAAGGGATAAGCCACAGGTGAGCTCTCAGGAAAATACAAATATCCTCGTTGCGGTTTTTCAAAGGAGGACGTCAGCTCGGTGATTTCACGAGCAATGACTTCGAGAGTGCGTTGGTCAGGGTCCTTGGTCGGCAGAGATTCAATTCCAGTGCGCTTTGCTATTTCTTCTGAAAGTGTCTTGTCGAAACCGATGATATTTTTTTGCAGGAAGGGAACGACGGAAATCTCTTCCGTATTCAGGGTAAGGATTTTTTCCCGTAATGTGTCTGCGGTTACGATGTGAGGAAGGAGTTTTTCCGGAAGAGAAGGTGGAGAATACGTGGAGTGTACTTCAAAGGAACGTCTCCGCAAACTGCTTATACGTCCTTGGTGTTCGTCAAGAAGCCACACGTTTCCGTTCGGTCCCATGGCTTCGAAAACGAGAAAACGTTCGTGTTTCGGAGAGGACAACCGAAAACGGACGATTCTATCGAACTGTATTTGAGCGACCTCTTTGATAACCATTCCGGTCAACTCGAACACCTGTCTCGGCTTTTCGGACGTTTGGAGTTTCAGTTCCTTTTTGGGAATGAGGAACATTCCCGCCGCTGTCGGATGATAGAGAAAGCCGACCACCCACGCTGTCTTTTTATGTTTGACATGTAGGTAAAGGGCGCGGGCTTTTTTGTAGAAGTCCGTCGTCGTGACGGTTCCGCCAGGGAGGTGTTCGTTCAATTCGGCGGTAAGCGCCAGTATGTGAAAAGCGGTTTGCATGGAGAGAATATATCGGCGTTTTTCCCTCGAACACAACAAACTTCTCACCTTTCCCTGTCTTATACAGGTGCGATTTTTTTGAACCGAGAACTGCTCAAGGCGTATAATAAGTGAACCTCCTTTGGTGATTAGGATGGTGAGTTAAAAACCGCAACCCACTGTGCCCACTGTATACGGCGGAGCAAGGATGCTCCGCTGTTTTTTTGTGGGATGGGGCGATTGCCTTGAGAGCAAAAGTTGTGTACCTTATGCCCATGTACAACGAAATTGTATTGGAGCATTTTCAAAACCCCCGGAACGTGGGAGAGATTCCCGATGCCGACGGCGTCGGCGCAGTCGGGAACCCCGCCTGCGGGGATGTTATGAAGGTGTATCTCAAGATTACCGATAACCGGATTGCCGACATCAAGTGCAAAACGTTCGGCTGCGCAGCGGCGATTGCCTGTAGTTCGATGGCAAGTGAGTTGGTCAAGGGAAAGACGCTCGACGAAGCGACACGGTTGACCCGTGAGGAAGTGGCAGCCGCTTTACACGGGCTGCCGCCGAAGAAGATGGCATGTTCCAACTTGGCACCGGATGCAATTCGAGCCGCCATTGAAGACTATCGCTCCCGTCGTCAGAGGGAAGAGTCTTGATGTGCCCGTCAAAATTTTGGAATATCCGGCGGGCGGAAGCATATAAGGACAAAAGAGAGGAGCCGAGAAAGGAAAAGTATGAATATCAAATATAAACTTACGTGCGGGCTGCTTTGTTTCGGTATTCTTTTCTCAGGAATATCTTCAGCGCAGGATTCACTGCGCATTTACCTGCAAAAGGGGGGAAGACAGCTTTCCCAGGGGAAATATACCAAAGCAATTTCATATTACGAGAACGTTTTGCGGTTGGATTCGCTGAACGTGGAAGCGTTGCGGAACATCGGCGTTGCTTCTTCCGCTTTGGGAGATCAGAAAAAGGCCAAGAGTTACTTTTTGAAAGCTTACGCCGTCAGGCCGGATGACCCGGAGGTTTGCAACAATTTGGGCGTTATTTACAGCAATGAAGGCAAGCCGACGGAGGCTATCCGATACTTCGAGAAAGCGGTTGGCCTCGACAGCAGCAAGGCACTTTATTTGGAGAACCTGGGGCAGGAATACTTAAAAATCAGTCGGGTGAGCAAAGCCTTGCCGACTTTGCGGAAGGCGTTGGCGTTGAAGCCCGACCACCCCATGATTTTGTTTTCTCTCGGAAACTGCTTTGCCTCGACCAACAACCTCGACAGCGCCGAATTTTATTATGAAAAAAGCGCCGCCGCCGGTGGGGAGAGCCCGCAGTTGTTTTACTTCCTTGGGACCGTAAAAAACCGTCTGGGAAAGGTCGACGAAGCGGAGGAAAATTTCAAGCAGGCGTTGAAACGCAACCCTCGTCACCGAGATTGCCTCCAATCGTTGGGCATGTTGTATCTCTATCAGCATCGTTTCCCGGAAGCGGCAGAGCAGGCTCGGCGGGTTGTGGCGATCGACTCGAACTATTATCCCGGCTGGATCTTGCTTGGGGCTTCCTACGCCTTGGATGATTTAACTCCGCAGGCGGATTCTATCCTCGAGAGGCTGTTCCAAGTGGATTCGGCGTACGGCTTTCAGATGTTGAAGATAATCGGCACCGAGCATAACAAAGAGAAAGAGAAGAGCAAATAGCGGTAAGTGAGTGGGGAAGGTCTCGAAGAGACCTGCCGAGATGTTAGAGACGGCAGATCCGTTCCGGAGCTTCCCTGCTGACGGTGCTCAAACGTGTGCTACCATTTTCTCATCCCCCTCAAGCGGGATACGGTTGCGACCAACAGGTAAATAATCCCAGCTAAAACGATAATCGTAGCTCCGGCAGGAAGGTCGGATGAGTAGCTGATCGCCAAGCCGAAGGTAGTGAAAAAGATGCTGAAAAGTGACGCAAGCCCCATCACTCGCCACATAGTCTTGCTGAAGTGTCCGGCGATCGCCGCCGGCAGCGTCAACAAGGCGATGACCATCACAATGCCAACCACCGTGACCAAGATGACAACCGTGAGCGCCGTCAAACTCAAGAGGAGGAGATAGTAGAGCTCTACTTTGATTCCTCGGACACGGGCGAATTCTTCGTCGAAACAGACTGCCATGAATTGGTTGTAAAAAAGCAATCCCAAGATAATCACCAACGCATCCAGCCCGACAACAAGCCACAGGTCGCTGGTGGAAACGAGGAGGATATTGCCGAACAGGTAGCTCATCAAGTCATCGTTGTAACCGGGGGTAAGGGAGATAAAAATCACCCCGACTGCCATGCCGACCGCCCAGACCGCTCCGATGACGGTATCTTCCCGTTGGCGGGCATGCAAACTGACCCAACCGATGATAATTGCCGAGGCCAAGGCGGCGACGATGGCGCCAAACATCGGATGCAGCCACCGGATATGGTGGACTTGGGCGAGATAATAAGCCACGCCCATTCCTCCCAGCACACTGTGAGCAATCCCTCCGGCAAGGTAGGTAATACGCCGTGTGACAACGTAGGTGCCGATTACCCCGCAGGAGATGCTGGCAAGTAAACCGGTTATCAGGGCGTTGAACAAGAAACGATGGTGAAAAACCGCTTGAAAGAACTCAGTCATGGCATCGCTCGTCCTGTTCGGTGTTATGTTGGTCGTGGCGGACCAAACGTACCTGCCGCCCGTATAGTTCTTTCATATATTCACCTTCCATTTCGCAGGTAGGATGAACGGCGACTTTCCGATTGACGCAGACCACCCGCTCGACAAACTGAGAGACAAACGCCGGGTCGTGGGACACCATGACGATGGTGAGCTTCTTGTTCAACCGGCGCAAGAGTTCGTACAGTTCCCGTTCCACCGTTAAGTCGAGATTGGCGGTCGGTTCGTCGAGAAGCAAAATTTCCGGTTCGCACGCCAGGGCACGAGCGATAAGCAGTCGTCGTTGTTGTCCTCCGGAAAGTGTTGCAAACGACTTGTCTCTCATGTCCCACAAGCCGACGTCGCGAAGCGCCCGTTCCGCCGCTTCCTTGTCGCTTTTGCGGAAAGGTCCCCACCGGTTTCCGTCTCCCAAGCGCCCCATCAGGACGATGTCCATGGCGTTGACGGGAAACTGCGGGTCGAGGTGGGCATATTGAGGCATATACCCAAGACGGGTGCGGGCTTGCAAGGGTGATTTCCCCAACACCCGGATGGTTCCCGTTTCGGGACGAAGGAGTCCCAGGATGAGTTTCAAAAGGGTGGTCTTCCCACCGCCGTTGGGACCGACCACCCAAACAAA
Source organism: uncultured Ignavibacteriales bacterium (assembly GCA_964489705.1). Classification (GTDB taxonomy): domain Bacteria; phylum Zixibacteria; class MSB-5A5; order GN15; family FEB-12; genus CAZAZQ01. The sequence continues at coordinate 124,494 of CAZAZQ010000006.1, read as the reverse complement.
ATCTTTTTCGTTGATGGTCAGCGACGCGTTCTCCAAGACCGGCACGGAATTGTATTTGAAAGAAAGATTTTCGATAGTAATCACTTCTTTGGCTGCCATGCCGCCTCCTTGAAAAAGATTCTGTCACTCTTTTCATTCACGGTTGCAATCCCCGCGAAATTTTGTCTGCCATCTCTCTCAAGTTCTCAAGGTAATCGTATGCCAAAGGATCCAACGGCACCACCACCCCGCCGATCGCTTCCGCCAGCGCCTGAGCGCTTTTCGACGAAAATTGCGGTTGAACGAAGACCACTTTGACACCGTCCGCTTGCGCTTGCTCAATCAAGTGCGCCAACTGACGAGCGCTGGGTTCTTTTCCTTCAACTTCAACCGCTACCTGCTTCAAGCCGTAAGCATCGGCGAAGTAGCCGTAAGACGGATGAAAAACGTAAAACTTCCTCCCTTTCAAGGGAGCCAACGCCCGAGCGATGGCGCTGTCGAGCGAATCCAGGGCGTGGTGCAAAGCGGCAAGATTCTTTTGGTACTCCGCTTCGTGTTCCGAATCGAGTCGGCATAACTCTTCGCAGATAGTCTCCGCCTGCTTTTTTGCCAGCTTTGGCGAAAGCCAGATGTGCGGATCGACCGTACCTTTCCCATGGGAGCCTTCGACGTGACGGAGAGGGACGCCTTTTCGGATGTCGACAATTCTCAGTCCCCCGACGGTTGCTTGAATCTTCGACAACAGCTTGCTTTCAAACGGGAGCCCGATACGAAAGTAAACGTCCGCCTGTGACAGTTGCGCCATTTGCTTGGGGGTCGGCTCGAACGTCGCCGGTGATTGCCCCGGCTTGACAAGGACATGTACCGTTACATGCGGGTTGCCGATCCGCTCCACAAAGTATGCCTGCGGAGGGATGCTGACGAAAACGTCGAGCTTTTTCTCTGCTCCGGTAGCGTATACAACCCCCGCCAAAAATACAAACAGCACCGCTGCTGTCAGCCCGACCCCTCTAATGAAGTTGCTCCGCCCGAATCGATTCCTTTTCATCCTACTTCCCTCATTCGTGTGGCTTTTGGGAGGCGGAAGAATGTTCCTCCGCTTCGATATTGCACACCAAGTACTGCTCATGACATTCGTCGCATTCTTTCATACTGTGATGCTTGATAAAATCATCCCAGTGAACTTTTTGATTGACGGATAGAATACCGGTTCCATGACACAGCGGGCAGACATTGTCCAACGCCGCCAGCAAGGCTTCCCGAATAAACTTGGAGCGGTTTTCAATCCCTTTAATCGCGTCGATGAGCTGCTTATCTGCCTTGAACGTAATGACTTCCGATTTTTTTCTCATAACAAAGTTGCCGTAAATATGTCAAAATACTTTATAATACCTCAAATTGTTATTACTTTGTAATACCTTCTACTTATCATAACTTATTCCGGTTCCCAAAACAATAAAAACCTTCTCTCCCTCTAAACTATCTTCCCTCTTGAGGGTACAAGGTATGAAGTATGTGAGCCTGCAGAAGCAGAGAGAAAAATGTCAGCCTTACGGACGATAGAAAGAGAACAATCCCACAGAGCCGAACGACAAGCTCTAATTCCTCGAATCCTCTTTGTTCGGAAGAAGGGATTTGACCCTTTCGCTGAGGCGCTTGTCTCCTCCATCGGAGACCTGGCAAGCCAGAATGGTGTTTCCGAAATTCATACGGCAAACAAGCTCTCCGAGTTTTTCCCCTTGTTGAGGAAATTGGCTCGTTTGGTCGTCCGGCATGATATAGTCCATATCCTCTATACCGGTCAGATGAGCTTTTGGCGCGATGTCGTGCCGGTTCTGCTTTTGAGCAGGTTCTTCGGGAAGCCGATCGTGCTCAGTTATCAGCGGAATCAAGTGGAAACGGATTTCGAGCGGTTTCGGTGGCGACTCTTTCCTTTTTTGCGGTTGTGTCAACAAATCGTTGTCCCGTCCACCTTCCATGCCAACTTTTTCCGTCAATACCAATTCCACCCTGAGGTCATTCCCCCAATAGTCATGGGTACTTTTTCCCAACCCCGAGTCGTTGAGAGTGTCCAGCCGAAGATGGTGTTGGTGCGTTCGCTGGAGGAGCGCAACAATATCGCCGGAGCGCTGGAGGCGTTTCGTTTGGTCAAGCAAAAATACCCCCGCACCGAGTTGATAATTGCCGGACAGGGGAGCAAACAAGCGGTGCTCAGAGAGATTGTTTCTCAGCGGCGGTTGAGCGGCGTTTCCTTTGTCACTCCGCGCTCTGCCAGCGAATATACCCGCCTCTTTCTGGAAAGCGATCTCTATATCAACTCCTCCTCGGTCGACGGTTTGCCTCAGTCTCTGCTGGAAGCGCTGGCAGCGGGACTGCCGGTCGTTACGACGGCGGCGGGAGGAATTGCGGAGGTGGTCAAGGAAAGTCACAACGGGTTACTGCTCTGGTCATGCGACCCGGTACAGTTGGCTGATAGGATTATCGAAATTATCGAGACCCCCGCTTTGGTGCAAAAGCTCTCGGTCGAAGCCCGCCGGAGCGCCGAACGGTTTTCCCCCTCTCGAGTGACCGCAAAATGGATCCGCCTTTACCGACTATTATCCCGAGAGCACCGTTTTCCTTCAACTGACGAAGCTTCTTCCCTTCCGGAGGAAGAGCGAATCTCACCCCGTCCTGTCCGTATGTAAAGCCCGGTGAGGCTTTATGCTTCGAATTCCCACGTCCTGATACGCTTGGCAAACGAGCGGCGTTGCCGGTTGGTGAGAAACAGGTTTATCCCGATAAGGCACACGACAAAAAACGTATACCACCCGTAGCCGCCGTATCCCAGAAAGCTAAGCAGGATTATGGGGAGGATAGAAATTACGGAAGCCAGAAGAAGCATACCTATCATGGAAGCGGAGGTTTGCCCGGCGGTGCGTTCTTTGGAAAAAGGAACGTCGGCTTGAAACATAAAGTAGACGGACAACACCAGAATCGTCAACAGGACGAGGAAGAAAGTATGTAACAGGGCATGGACGATATTGTGAAAATAGTAGAGAAACACGGCGCAGAGGAAGAGGGAGAAAGGAACGACAAAGAAAAGAATCATAACTTTTTTCACTGCCAGTACCAGCTTGAGACGGTCGAGGGGAGTAGCGTAGAAAACCCACGCCGCCCGGAAAGAAGGGGAGTACTTCACCGCATCGCCGACGAAGATAGGAAGATATGCCAAGGCAAGGGAAAAGAGGAAATTCCCCTCACTGCTTCCCGAAGCCGCCAAATTGAAAGGGTTGCGGACGACCATGTTGTTGAGGCTTCCGTAGACGAGGTAAGCGATCATTATCCCAAAGAGCCACATGAGGGTTAAGCGAAACTTGGTGTCGTGTTGGAACTGGGCTCGTATCAATAAGAGAACGGCTTTTTCCTCAGAATTGAGAAAGCGGGAGAGCAGGGAATAAATTCTCCCGCGGGAAGCGGAGGATTTACTGTCATCCGGTTTGGCAAGACTCTCCGCATAGGTGAGAGATAAGTACGAAGCGCCGAATTGATACGCGAGAACAAGCACGGCAATTCCAAACATCCCGGTGCCGAAATCGGTAGGGTTCCATCCCTGTGACCACATCTTGACCCAGGCGGCAAACCAGTAAGAAGGGGAGAGGAAAAGCCACGTGAGACGGGAAAAATCGAAAGCGCCCGCTTTTGCTATTATCTGACTCATGGAAATAAGACTCAGATAGGAGAGAAACATCAACAGCAGTTGGAGGTATCCGAGTACTTTCTCCATGCTCGAACGTTTGAGTTTCTTGATAATGAAAACGTAAAGGTTGACAACGAAAAAAGCGGCAAAAAGATTACCGAGGGAAAATGTCACCAGCGTTCCCACCGCAGCTAAGAGCGAGTGGTATTTCACGGCGGCGGCGAGAGCTGGCAAAAACGCCAAAGCTGCCGTGAGAATCCCAACGTACACCGAAAGATGTATCAGCTTGGCGGTATAGAATGTTCTGGAGTTGACCGGGTGCGGCGAGATGACCAGATAGTCGGTCGGGGTTATGATAAGGTTGTTGAATTCCAGCAGCATTTGAAGAGTGAGGAAAAACATTCCCCCGAGAGAAGAGATAACTAAGGCGAAGAAAAGTTCCTGCCCCAAAGCAAAGGGGATGGACAAGACTAACGAGAAAAAGAAGTTCGTGAAGATGACAAGCATAAGAGGGGGGAATTTGCTCTTTTTTGCTTGATGGATTCCTCCCCAAGGATTCCGCGAACCCCGCCAGTCCATCTTCAGGCTCATTCGCACCATGAGCCTGACCTGCTCCCAATCTATGACTTGTCGCTGTTTAGCCATCTTCTTTTCGGTTTTGCCGGTTCGTCGGATGAGAGATAATCTCAACTATTTGCTGGGCTTGCGAATCGATATCCCCGCTGCCGGTCAGCTCGTTGAACGCGCGGTCGAGGGCCTGGTGCCCTGTTTGAGCGATTATCTCGTCCGGTGTACCGGTTGCCAGCTCTTTCCCCTGCTTGATAATCATAAGCCGGTCGACCAGCCGTTCCACCACCTCCAAGACATGAGAGCAAAAAATAACCGCCTTGCCGTGTTTGGCGGACTCACGCAGGATTTCCTTGAAAACCGACACGGTGTTGGCGTCCAACCCGGAAAACGGCTCGTCCAAAATAATCAAGTCGGGATCGTGCATCAAAGCGGAGATGATGAGGATTTTTTGTTTCATTCCCTTGGAGTATTCCCGGATCAAATTGTCGGCGGAACGGTCTATTCCCACCAGATCGAGCAGTCGCTTTACCTTGGACGAAATCTCGGTGGGCTCGAGGTGATGGAGATGCCCGATGAATTCGAGGTATTCCCGTCCCGTCAAGTTCTCGTACAAAGCACAGCTTTCGGGAACGTAGCCGATGGCGGCTTTGTAGCCGTCATCGCCGAAGACGATTTCTTTCCCCCGGAAAGAAATCATCCCATTATCCGGTTTGAGCATCCCTAAAATCATTTTGATGGTTGTGGTTTTCCCGGCACCGTTGGGACCGAGGAGGGCGAATATTTCTCCGCTTTGGACTCGGAACGAGAGATTGTCGACCGCTCAAAGAGAACCGAACGAACGCGACAGGTTTTTGACTTCAATCATCAGCACCCTTTCCGATATCGATTTCCATACGACACAATATATACTCCTCAGTGAAAAATCTTATTCGTTTTTTTGTTGGTGACAACGATGGAATGTTTCCCGTCTTCCGTGGGCGGGCTTCTCGTAACGTGTTGTCTGACAATATAATAAATCTCCGGATTGAGGGATTTTTTGTTGCGTTTGGTTGTGTAACTCCGTACCTTTCGGGGTATAAATGATGATAAGTAATTGGGAATACAAGCACTTATAAAGCGTAAGGAACAAACCCAGACATGGCTTTGGAAAGACAGAAGATAGAAACGATATTTCTCGAAGAGGAAATGAAGTCCTCGTACTTGGATTACTCGATGTCGGTCATTACCAATCGGGCGCTTCCCGATATCCGTGACGGATTGAAGCCCTCCAACCGGCGCATTTTGGTTGCCATGAACGACCTGCGACTGACGCCGGGACGACCGCATCGAAAGTGCGCCAAGATTGCGGGTGATACCTCGGGGAATTACCATCCCCACGGCGAACAAGTCGTCTACCCGACCTTGGTGCGCATGGCGCAGGATTTCAACATGCGCTATCCCTTGGTGGACGGGCAGGGGAATTTCGGTTCCATTGACGGGGATGCGGCGGCGGCGATGCGGTACACGGAAGCGCGCTTGACCAACATCGCTGTGGAAATGCTTGCCGATCTTGAAAAAGAAACCGTCGACTATATGCCCAACTACGATGCCACCCGCAACGAACCCAAAGTGCTCCCCGGCAAGTTTCCCAACCTGCTGTGCAACGGCACCTCGGGGATTGCCGTCGGGATGGCGACGAATATCCCTCCGCACAATCTGCGGGAAATCGCCCAGGCTATCGTGCGGGTGATTGAAGACCCGGAATGTACCAACGAGGATCTTATCGAGTTAGTCCCCGGACCGGATTTTCCCACCGGCGGTATCATCAACGGACGGGCTGGGATTCACAAAGCCTACACGACCGGGAAGGGGCATATCTCCGTCCGGGCGAAGGCGGTCGTGGAGCGGATGAAAAACGGCAAAGAGGCGATTATCGTGACCGAGATTCCGTTCCAGGTGAACAAATCCAACCTGCTGGAAAAAATTGCCGAGTTGGTTCGTGATAAAAAAATCGAAGGCATTTCGGACTTGCGGGACGAGTCCGACCGCGACGGGATGCGTATCGTTATCGAACTCAAGCGGGACCAGCAAGCGGAAATCGTGCTGAACCAGTTGTACAAACATACCACCATGCAGACAACGTTTTCGGTGAATATGCTTGGATTGGACCACGGCGTGCCGAAATTGATGACTCTGAAGCAACTGATTCAAGCTTTCATCGACCATCGCCATGAAGTCGTCGTCCGCCGGACGACCTACGATTTGCGGAAAGCTGAAGAGCGTGCTCATATTCTCGAAGGGTATCGCATCGCCCTTGACCATATTGACGAAGTCATCGCTCTTATAAAGAAGTCCAAGGATACCCCGACGGCGCATGCCGGCTTGATGAAGAGATTCAAACTCTCCGACAAACAGGCGACGGCGATTTTGGAAATGCGTCTCCAGCGTTTGACCGGTTTGGAGCGGAAGAAGATTCAGGAAGAATACGAAGAACTGCTGAAAAAAATCAGCGAGTACAAGGCGATTCTCGATTCCAAGCAGCTCCGGATGCAAATTATCAAAGACGAGATTCTGGAGATGGAGCGAAAATACGGTGACGAACGCCGCACTGAAATTCAAGAAGAAGCGGAAGAGCTAACGGTGGAAGACTTGATAGCGGAAGAGGAGATGGTGATTACCATTTCTCATCTCGGATATGTCAAGCGGCTTTCCGTTTCCGCCTATCGTCGTCAGCAACGCGGTGGCAAGGGTGTCATCGGCATCGAGACAAAAGAGGACGACTTCGCCGAGCACCTCTTCATCGCCTCGACGCATGATTACATTCTTTTCTTCTCCAGTAAAGGACGCTGTTACTGGGTAAAGGTGCACGAAATCCCGACCGGCGGCAGACTGGCGAAGGGGAAACCTATCGTCAACATGTGCCGGATGGAAAAAGGCGAGCAGATAACCGCTTTTTGCAAAGTCCGTCATTTCTCGCCGGATAGGTACGTCGTGATGGCGACCCGCAAGGGGATAGTGAAGAAGACGTCGCTCGATGCCTTTGCCAACCCGCGGGTGACGGGCGTCAATGCCATGAATTTGCCGAAGGACGATGAGCTTATCGAAGCGGCGTTGACGGACGGAACCTACGAAATCGTCCTGGCGACCCGCAAGGGGATGGCAATTCGTTTTTCCGAAGATAAAGTCCGGCCGATGGGACGTTCCGCTTACGGTGTCAAGGGCATCAACCTTGCCAAGGATGACTACGTCATCGGAATGGTGGTGGTCAAGCGGGATAGTTCCTTGTTGGTCGTGACGGAGAACGGCTACGGGAAACGTACTTCGATTGATGACTATCGGATAACCAACCGCGGCGGCAAGGGTGTCATCAACGTAAAAACGTCCGAACGCAACGGTGAAGTGGTTGCTATCAAGGAAGTGCTCGATGACGATGAGCTTATTCTCATCACCAAGAACGGTATTGCCAATCGCCAAGCGGTCAAGGATATCAAGGTCATCGGGAGAAACACCCAAGGTGTGCGGCTGATCTCGCTCAAGAAAGGTGATGTCGTTACCGACGTCGCCCGGGTGGCGAAAGAGGATTAGCCTTATCATCGGTAG
>CAZAZQ010000006.1:0-116587 GCA_964489705.1 uncultured Ignavibacteriales bacterium | reverse complement strand
AGAGCAAAGTAGGGAAGGTCTCGAAGAGACCTGCCAAGAGTTAAGAAAGTGGCAGGTCTGTCCCAGACCATGCCCTACTGAAACTCACCATCACGCCGTGATGGTGGAGCATAGATAACAACAGTTGTCATTGGCAAATGGGACGGCACTACTTAAGGGGTGCCCCATGGCTTGCCGTGGGAAGGATGCAGCTTACAATACTAAAGAACAGTATGCGTAGGGAAGGTCTCGGAAAAGACCTGCCAAGAGTTGAGAAAATGGCAGGTTTGTCCCAGACCGTTTCCCTACTTCCTGAGAATTACAACTTCCCCAACACGCCCCGCGCATGGGGAAGACGCTGTTCGGGAGGAAGGGACGACAGATCGATAATAATCTGCGCGCGTCCGATAAAAGAAAACTCCAGCGGACACGTGGTCGCTTTCCGTAGTGCTTCGACCTCTTGTCGGGTGAGCTTTCGATCTTCTTTGAAGAAGAGATTGAGGATACCTTCGCGCAGTTTTACTTTTTCTATGCCTAACAAGGCTGCGGAAATTCTCACCGCCGCGGCGTCGAATAGGTTGACCGCGGAAGGCGGCATCTTCCCGAAACGGTCGAGGACTTCATCTCGAATTTTTTCCACTTCGTTCAAGGAAGCAGCATTCGCCAAACGGCGATAGATGTCGACCTTTTGCTGGCGATCGGGGACATAATGGTCGCTGAGGTGGGTTTCGATATCGGTTTCCAACTTTGTTTCAGGCAGGCGTCTTATCTCTTCCCCTTTGAGCTCCGCCACCGCTTCTTCAAGGAGCTTGTTGTAGAGGTCATACCCCAGTTGTTCGATAAAGCCCGATTGCTTCGAGCCGAGGATGGTTCCCGCTCCCCGAATTTCCAAGTCGCGCATCGCCAGGGCAAAGCCGGCACCCAAATCCGAGTGAGCTTCCAAGGCGCGCAGCCGTTTGATGGCATCGGCTGTCATACTTTTCATCGGCGGCGTCAAGAGGTACGCATACGCTCTCGTGGCGCTTCGTCCCACCCGTCCCCGCAACTGGTAGAGCTGCGCCAAGCCGAAGCGGTCGGCGCGGTTGATGATGATAGTATTGACCGAGGGAATGTCCAAGCCGGACTCGATAATCGCTGTGCACAACAGGACATTGAACCGACCGGCTAAGAACGCCAGCATTATCCCTTCCAGCGACCGCTCGTGCATCTGCCCGTGAGCCACGGCAATCTCGGCTTGGGGGACGATTTTTTTCAAATAGCGATACATCGATTCGATGGTCTGCACTCGATTGTGGACGAAGAAAACCTGCCCGCCGCGGTCAATCTCCCGCAGAATCGCCGTGGCAATGACGGCCGGGTCGAACTCGACGATTTCCGTGATGATGGGGAGCCGGTCTTTTGGCGAGGTATGAATCAGGCTCATATCCCGCACTCCTATCAAGGACATTTGCAGGGTGCGGGGGATAGGCGTCGCCGACATCGAAAGGGTGTCCACCGTCGCCTTGAGACGGCGGAGCTTTTCCTTGTGCCGGACGCCAAAGCGATGCTCCTCATCGATGACAAGCAATCCCAGGTCGTGAAAGACCACGTCCTTCGAGAGCAGGCGATGAGTACCGATGACCAAATCAACTTTCCCCTCGGCGAGGTCTTTGACTATTTCAAGCTGTTGCTTTCGTGTCCTGAAGCGGGAGAGCATCTCGATACGCACCGGGAAATTTTTCAAGCGTTCGCTGAAAGTGTGGTAATGCTGTTGTGCCAAGACGGTCGTCGGCACCAGGATAGCAACCTGCTTGCCGTCTTCAATGGCTTTGAATGCCGCCCGGACCGCTACTTCGGTCTTGCCGTACCCGACATCGCCGCAAATCAGCCTGTCCATCGGCTTGTTGTCCTGCATATCGCGTTTAACGTCGTTAATCGCCTTCAACTGGTCGGGGGTCTCTTCATAGGGGAAAGAAGCTTCAAGCTGTTTGAGCCAGACGGTGTCTTCCCCGAAGGCGTAGCCGCCTCGCACTTTTCTTTCCGCATACAGCTTGATGAGGTCTGCCGCCATGTCGGTGATGGCTTTTTTCGTCTTCTTTTTGAGCTTTTCCCAGCCGGGACCGCCCAGGCGGGTGAGAGCGGGAGCGGTGTCTTTACCGGAGTACTTGGAGACCTGGTTGAATTCCTCTAACGGCACATACAAACGATCGTTCTCGGCATACTGCAACAGCAGACAATCTCGATTGCAGCCGTCAACCGTGATGGTCTCCAATCCGAGATACCGGGCAATGCCGTAGTTGGTATGGACAACATAGTCGCCTTTGGTCAAATTCGAGTAGTCGGAGATGGCGACCCCTTCTTTGAATCGTTTCCGACGGATACGACGATGGTGGCGGGAGAAAATTTCATGGTCGGTCAGAACCGCAAAGCCTCCGGCGCGGCACACAAAACCGCTCTTGAGATCGGCAACTTCGATGGGCAACGGGTGCGTCAGCTCTTCTCGTTCGGCAAGCAGTTCACGCAGGCGGGTAGCTTGGCTTTCAGTGTCGGTGGCGATGAGGTACTCGATGTCGGAAGAGACGTAGTCGTTCGTCTCCTTGATGAGCATATCCAACCGCGAGCCGAAGGAGGGATGAGCCCGACAGGCAAAGTCGATGATTTGCTTACGCCCGCCGCGGAAAGGGACTTTGTCGATGCTTTTGAAGGCTTTTATTCTTCGGAAGACTTCTTCAACGGGAAAGTAATATTCCTCTGGTGTCGGGAGGCGGGTCAGACGGGAGCGGAGACGTTCGTACAAGCCGGTCGCTTCGTCAAGAATCGCTTTGGCTTCATCGCGCAGACTGCCTTCGCCTTCAAGTATGACAATACTCCCAGACGGAAAGTAGTCCAGGAAAAACCCGCGAGGGATACCGAACAAGACCGAGAGCCACTCCAACCCCGGCAATTCCGGGTCGTTCAAATAGCGGCTGCGGATGTAGTCGGCGTCCTCTTCGGGAAGAGCATCCAGATAGCTTTCGAGGGTTTCTTGGGTGATGGGAACCTCCCGCTTGGGCAGAAGCGACACGGAGGAAATTTTTCGTATCGTCCGTTGAGTGGAGACATCGAATTCCCGGATGGTGTCGATTTCATCACCGAAGAACTCCACCCGCACCGGCGCCGCCGAGCCGGGAGAGAAGAAATCGACCAGCCCGCCGCGAAGGGTAAAGTCTCCGACTTCTTCGACGACCGGCACACGTTTGAATCCCAGGAGCACCAACCGTCGCACCAGATCATCGAGGTCGGCTTCTTCACCCTGTCGGAGGATGACTCTGCTGTTGCGGAGGAATTCCTGGTCGATGGTCGGTTCCAGCAGGGCGCGGATGGGGCTGATGACGACGCTGGGAGCCTTGTCCGTCAAGCGCGACAGAGTCATAATCCGCCGCCCCATGATTTCGCCGACGGGGGCACGGAAGTCGTAGGGGAGGATCTGCCGGGCAGGGTAGTGGCAGACGGCATCGTCTCCCATCAGGAAGCTCAAATCGTCATAGAGGTCGTTGGCATGCTCGGAGGATTCGGTAATAATGAGAATGGGGGTATGGCAGTTTTCCGAGAGAGCACGGACGAGGAACGCTTCGGACGACCCCGCCAAGCCGGTGATAGTGACGCTTTCGTCGTGAGCGGTCGACAGTGCTTGGCAGAGGTCGGCAACCGGCTGGTAGTTCCGCCACCGCTCGATGATAGCGTCCAGCTTCGACGTTGTTTTCCTTTGCGCTGAGGAAGTCTCTGTCCGCATACCGCTTTCCGCCATTTGCCTCATTCTTTCCAACACGAAAACCCCGGTCTTCATCTAACCGGGGTGGTTCGTTTTTTTCTGGTTGTTTTATACGATAAAAATCGGAAAACCGCCAGCTTTTTTAGGGAGAGTGCTTTATTTTATCAAAGTACAAACTTAGCTCTATCAATGTGACAATCTTGAGCTATTTGGAATGGTTCCAACCATTATCATAGAGAGGGGCTAACCATGGGCACGAAGAATTTTCTTCATTAGAGCTTGGCGGTCCAAGATAGAGCTCGGGGTTGCTCTTTTGATTGTTGTCGGGGTAGATTGGAAGGATGATGAGTTTTCCAAAGGTGAGATGGAAAAGAGTTGTGATGCTGCTTGGGATGTAAGACATCTGAAAGTCGCTTTTGACAGGAGGCACGGATGTTTCCGTTTGTTGCCCCTTGACAACGGGAGCGTTGCTTGCGAGCGCCGTTACCGCGTTGAGAACGACAAAGCTCAACACGAAAACGGCAAGCAAAGTAAATTACCTCTTCATTACTTCACCCTTTCTTTTTTTGAGGTTAATTGGATTGTAACTGTGGATTCAGGCTAGCTTCATATTTTTTCCCTCACAAAAATACCTACTCTATAAAGAGTACCGGACTGGATCCCTGCAAGGGGGAGCTTAAAATTAATTCGCGAATTTTCTTTCTTCTTGTAGCTTAAACAAATAAAGCGTTGCTCATGATACTCTTTTCAAGGATATACAACGCCATAATAATGAAGTTAAAAACTCAATTTGTCTATCGTGTTGGAACTTGGGTTGTTATTGGGTTCCTTAATTCCACTTTACTACGGTGAACCTATTCGACATAAACTAAGTGTGGTTGTTGAAACAAAGGTCTTTTCGGTTTTTTCCTGTGTTATTTAGGACGATTTATTTTTGATGTCACCCACGCGTAAAATACAAAATATGTCAGAAGAAACAGCGGGTGCTCAAACCATTTTTTAGAATTTTCTTCTCTGAGAGCAGGTTCTAATATCTGATGTATGATTACAAAGGCACCAAAGAAGAGCATGATTATGTTGGTGATGAAGAAGTGTAATTTATTAATGTCAATTGGCAGGGAGAAAATTTTTTTCGATAGGGAGAGAAATTTAATCAAGAAAGCGAAGAAGTGTGCTACTACTACCGCGCTGATAAGAAAGATAAACCACGCCGGAGGTTCTTTAAGGAAAGAAAGGAACACAGAAAACACAGGGTTCATTAGGCAACATTGCTTGTTATTTTCTTTTTCTTATTTCTTTTTATCATCATTATTATTGTTTGATACGCAAGTATGCCGTTGCCCAGGAATACAATGAAACCTGTAAGTGTTCCTTTCATATATACTACACTAAGTAAGCCTGTTCCTATAAGCACTGCGAGAAGAGGTAGCCCAACGAATGATATTCTTGGCTTTTTGGGTTTCGATACTTGCGGTGAAGAGAGTAATGTACCGGCTTCGATTCTTTTTGCTATGTTGAAGATGGGAAGTTTGGAAAACGGAACTTCCATCTCTTCAAAGAGAGACTTCGCTTTTGTCTTATATTCATTACGTTCTTTCAAAGAAAATACGTTTGAGAGGCTGCACGCTAAGTAAGTGAGTGCCAATTCATAGCGGGCACCAAGTTCCTCAAGCAAAGATATTGAGCTTTCAAAGTAGTTGACACTATCCTTTTGTTGCTTTTGAGCATATATCAGCCCATAGACTCGCTGCAGAGCACCCATCTCTATAAGTTCGTTGATTTTGTCGATCGCTTTTTCTGCCTCATTTGCTGTTTTCAACGCCTTTTTGAGGTTACCTTCAATGAGATATACTTCTGCTAACATCCGTAAAGTTTGAGCCTTAGCTGAAGCAGTGATTTCTTTCTCTTTAAGAATCTCTTCGTAATACTTTTTTGCTTTTTCAAAATTCCCTTGGTTGTATTCGTTAAGACCGAGATATTCGCGACTTACTATTATCTCTTGCCACATTTTTTGAGCTTCAAAAATCTTTAAAGATTGCTCCAAGTTGTTTTTTGCTTCTATATACTCCAGCTGGAATGTATTAAGTCTACCGATTGACTGAAGTATGAAAGCTTTGTCTGCTTCTGTAATGTCTTGAGAATATTGCTCTTCTGTTTGTGATAAGATTTCCCGTGCCTTCGTGAAATGGCCTTGATATGTCATAATACGTGACTGATTTGTCTGACATTTTATTATTTTATCAATGAGGTTGTATTCCTGAGCATATTTTAACGCTTTTTTTATGTTTACCTCTGCCATTTGCAAGTTGCCCCTGACATAATGGGCGTAAGCCAAGTTTGATAGTGAGCTACAAATTTTACCTGGAGCCTCATTAGAAGTTATCCTGAAAGCGTAAGCTTCAATAAAAGATTGAATTGCTTCCTGTATTTTCCCAAGCATCATGTATATCAAACCCTGAAGATGTTTCTGATCAGATATTAGTGAGAGATTATTGCTGGGGTATGAGAGGTGAAGTGCTTCCTTAATTTCTTCGGCTGCCTTTCGATAGTTCCCTATTCCTCTGTAATACTTCGCAAATGTTTGGTGATATCTTGATCTTTCCAACGGGCTTTCCACATTATCAGGGTTTATGTCAATTAGCGCCTTACGGGCACGAGCATAATTTTTTCCCTTGATGGAGGCTTCTGCTTCGCTTATTCTCATAGAAATTGAATCTTTTTTCATTGTTTCCCTCTAGCCTTTAATCATCATCATGATTCCAGCCCCCGTCATCTCCAATAGGGGCAAGCCATGGCCAGCAGTTACTTCTTTCTTGATAGCTGGGAGGACCGAGATATACCCCTTCCTCCTCTCTGTTGTACCTTATTCTACTAATATCGTCGACAGTAAAAGCTGATAATTTTACTATGTTGTTGAGAAGAAAGGATAAAGCCGACAAGATACGTCGGCTTTTGGTGTATTTATAACAAAAAAAATCACCTGACTTATTTACGTTCAGGCTTACAATTATAGGCGCACTTTCATAATCTTCTTGTCTTGTTACAACTATTCTTTGTTGTTCACCAGAGTTGCTTTTGAGCCCCTGCGCTTTTACTGTTATTCCTATTCCGCCGATGGAAAATAGGAATATCAACAGGAACGTCGACTCCCGCCTCATGCGTGACCCTTCCGTAAATAATACATCACCCTACTTCATAATTCATGAATCTATCATAAAATATCACTCTTCCTGCCTAAAAATTAATAACCATCAGCGGCTTCACTTGAAGCAACAGAAGTATAATACCGTGTGAGTTCCTGTCAACAAATTTTTGAGAAAAAAAGTACAATTTTCCTATTCTTTTCCCCACTTGTGCCTTAAGTGCCCCAAAAACACCCACTTGAGCGCGGATACCCTTAAACACACACATGTCACCACCCCAAGCCAAAAAAATGGATAAACACAAACATTTTTAGAAAAACAAAAACTCAGATTCTGTAAGATATTGGCAGTCATTGCGTTACATTAGTGTTACCGTGGGCATAATGTACATATAAGTCCATTTACGGTAAAAACCGCCTAATTGCCGTAACTTCTTATGCCCCTACAACATAGGCAGATACTTTTCGCGTTCGTATTGGCCCACGTGGATGCGGTATTGATCCCATTCGATGCGTTTGTTCGCTATCAGCTTCTCGAATACGTGGTCGCCGAGAGCTTCCCGCGCCAGTTCGGATTTCTCCAATTCGTTAATTGCGTTTTCAAGTGAGCTTGGGAGCGTCTCGATTTTCAGGCGCTCTTTCTCTTTCTCCGACATGTGGAAGATGTTCTCTTCGATGGGATCCGGGAGTTTGTACTTTTTCTCGATACCTTTCAGCCCCGCCGCCAGGATGCAGGCAAACGCCAAGTACGGATTCGCCGCCGGGTCGGGGGAGCGCAATTCAATTCGGGTGGCGCGCTCTTTGCCGGGGC
The DNA here is from genome assembly GCA_964489705.1 of uncultured Ignavibacteriales bacterium. GTDB lineage: Bacteria > Zixibacteria > MSB-5A5 > GN15 > FEB-12 > CAZAZQ01. Next base: position 108,925 of record CAZAZQ010000006.1, on the reverse strand, counting down.
GGTACATCGGCACGCGAATCATGCTCGAACGGTTCCGCCGTCCCCAACTGATGTAGACCGGCGCCTCGTACCCCGGCACCAACCGTTTGTACGAGTTCACCCATTGATTCAATACCAGTGTGATTTCTTTAATGTGGTTCAGAATACCGGCGGTAAATTGCTGTCCGATTTTCGAGAGGTTGTACTCGTTCTTCGGATCAAAGAAGACATTCTTCTCCCCTTTGAATATGGACATGTGGCAGTGCATGCCGCTGCCGTTGACGCCGTAAATCGGTTTCGGCATGAAGGTCGCATAAATGTCATGCTGCATTGCCACTTGCTTGATGATAAAACGATATACCTGGGCAAAGTCCGCCATCACCAGGGCTTCCTGATACTTCAAGTCAATTTCGTGCTGACTGGGAGCGACCTCATGGTGCGAGCACTCGACCGGAACGTCGATCGCTTCGAGGGCATTCACCGACGCTTTGCGCACCTGGGCGCCGATGTCGACCGAACCGTAATCGAAGTAACCGTCTTGGTCAAGGATGTTAGGTTCTTGTTCGTTTTCGAAGTAAAAGTATTCTATCTCTGGTCCCACAAAAAGCGTCCATCCTTTATCATGGAGCTTGGCAAGGTTGCGCTTGAGCACCCAGCGGGGGTCGCCTTCGTAAGGAGTGCCATCGGGGTGAGTGATGTCGCAGAACATCATAGCGACTTTTTCGCCGGAGATTTCCCACGGAATAATCCGGAAAGTCAGCGGGTCAGGCACCGCCATCAAGTCCGACTCTTCAATACGGGCAAAACCTTCCACCGAAGAGCCGTCAAATCCTTGCCCTTCATCGAGAACTTGTTCGATTTCCGAGCGGGTAATGGACATGCCCTTGGTTTTCCCTAAGATATCGGTGAAGCACAGCCGGATGTATCGGACACCTGCTTCATCGATGAGCCGTAGCACATCTTCCCTGGTCTTGGTCATGGCTTTTTACTCCTGTATATATCGTGGAACACTTTTTCTCACCATAAATGATAGAGAGAAAATGTAATTACCCAACCGGGTAAAACAACCAAAAAAAGAAAGAGCCGGGAAAAAACATTCCCTCATTGCCGGCCTCAAGCATTGCAAAAAAGGTCTGCCCGTTCCTTCTGAGTATCGGCAGGTAACCGGCTGTTTTTTGAGAAGTTGGACGTATACGGGCAGCTTAGTCTTTGCGGCTTTTTTCGAGCACTTTGGAATACTGGGTAAAGTCTTCCAGTACCTTGCCGGTGCCGCGCACCACGCACGTCAAGGGGTCTTCGGCAACGTTTACGGGCAGGTTGGTTTCTTCTCGGAGTCGTTTGTCCAAGCCTCGCAACAAGGCGCCGCCGCCGGTAAGGATTATTCCTCGCTCCAGAATGTCCGATGCCAACTCCGGGGGCGTCCGTTCCAACGCTTGGCGGACAGCTTCGATGATGATGTCAATCGTCTCGGACAAGGCTTCCCGTACTTGTACCGACGAGAGCATCAAGTTTTTCGGTACTCCCGCCACCAGATCTCGTCCGCGGATTTCCATTGAGAGCTCTTTCTCCAGTTGGAAAGCGGAGCCGATTTTGATTTTGATATCTTCCGCCGTCAATTCGCCGATGAGGAGGTTGTAGTTCTTTTTCAGGTACATGATGATGGCTTCGTTGAGCTCGTCACCGGCGACGCGGATGGAGATGTCGTTGACGATTCCGTTCAGAGCGATAACGGCGATTTCCGAGGTACCGCCGCCGATATCGATTATCATGCTGCCCGAAGGTTGGTCGACCGGCAGTCCCACTCCGATTGCCGCCGCCATCGGTTCTTGGAGCAAATATACTTCCCGCGCCCCGGCATTTTCCGCCGAGTCGCGGACGGCGCGCTTCTCCACCTCCGTGATGCCGGAAGGGACAGAGATAACGACACGGGGTTTCATCAAGTACTTATGTTTGACTACCCGTCGGATAAAGTCGGCGATGAGCTTTTCCGAGATTTCAAAGTCGGCGATGACCCCGTCCTTCAACGGTCGGATGGCGGCAATCCCCCCGGGAGTGCGTCCGGTCATTTCTTTGGCGGCGGCGCCGACCGCCAGCACTTTCCCGCTTGACTTCTCAACTGCCACTACCGAGGGCTCGTTGAGAACGATCCCCTGGTTGCGCACGTACACGAGCGTGTTTGCCGTGCCAAGGTCTATGCCGATATCGTTTGATAAGAGGTCAAAAAATCCCAAACTTCATCCTTTTTTGTTCCGTGTCATCCTCTTCCGCCATCAGGCAGCCACTACTGTCAATATCGTAACAAATTGGCTTAAGTTTACTTCGCAAACGGCTCAAGAGCAATTAAAAAAGTTATTCAGCCACAAATTCTTGGGGAGTTTTTTTCCTCTTCCGACCGGCGACCGCTCCGGGTTACTTTCCTTCCGAAAGTATCTGCTCGATGGCTTCGAGAACCATTTCTACCGTGATGCCCTTCATACATTGCATGTACTTTTCACCCTTCAGCGGACACTTGTTTTTCACACAGCTTATGCAGTCCAGATGCTCAAGGTAAATAAGCCGTTTTCGGGATGAGAGGGGGGAGGTGGACTTCGGGTCGTCGGCGCCGGAGAGAACGACCAACGGAATGCCGACGGCGGCGGCAAGGTGAGCGGGACCCGAATCATTGCCGACGAAAAACAGCGCTTGGGAAAGAATCGCCGCCGTTTCTCGGATAGTGGTTTTCCCCGCCAAATTGATGACTTCTTTGGCCCCGGCGGCGGTGGCGATAGCATCGCCGTCCGGTTGTTCGTCGGCGGAGCCGATGAGCACAACTTTCAAGTGGTGTTTCGTAACCAGCAACTTAGTCAATTTGATGTAGTTTTCACGACCCCAGCGACGGGATTCGGCAACGGCACGAAAGGCGATAGCGGCGTATGGTTCGATTTCCGTCAAGCCGAAATCGGAAAGTATCTTTACCCCGCGGTGGATATCCTCGTCGTTGAGAAACAGCTTCGGTTTGGTAAACTCAAGGTCGACCCCGGCTCCCCGACGAAGCAAGTTGAAGTACAGCTCACTCCGGTGGGTGGAGTTGAGCGGTTCCGGGAGAGCAAGTGGGCGGGAAAGGAGCAGCCGTCTACCGTCGGCAATGTAGCCGATTCGTTCTTTCACTCCCGCCAGTTTGAACGCTGCCGCCGCACCGAACGAAGGAGGAAGAATATACCCGATGTCACATCCTTCTTTTGATATGAGGTCACGAATCTTGACGACCGCAATAAGCCCGTGCACATGCTCGGAAGGGATGCGGATAATATGGTCGACGGCTGGGTTTTGGGCAAAAAGCTCGGCGTACGGCTCCGGTGTCAGAAGCGTTACGGCGGCGCCGGGATAAGCTTCGCGGGTCTCGCTTATCATGGGGAGAGCCATGACGCAGTCTCCCAGGTGATTCGGAGTACGAATAATAACCTTCACTGGCATGATAACATTTCCCTTGCTTACGTTCTTTCCTTACGATAATGCCTTCCGTGCCTTTTTCCTACTACCTTTGGGCAAAAAGTTTTATTCAGGTTCTTCCTTCACTTTCCAGCGGCGATGCGTCCACATCCATTGGTCGGGATAGCGGCGGATATGGTCTTCGAAAAATTTGGTATATGCTTTCGTCATCGTCTCGATATCTTTTTCCACATCCCCGCTGTTCGGCGGATAGATAGGCTTACCGGTCATAACAACATGCCGATCGTACCGCTCCCGTCGAAGCAAAAACGGGATGAGTGGACAGCCGACTTTGATGGCGATGGCAGCGGGACCTTTCGGAGTCGAGGCTTTGCGCCCGAAAAAGTCCAAAATCACTCCACCCGAAGGGGCGTGCTGGTCGGACACGAGTCCGGCGAAACGGTTTGCCTTCAGACTCTTGAAGGCGCCGCGAAGGCTAGTGCGAAGGGGAATGATACCTACCCCCATCTCTTTGCGAAAGTCGTTGAGGAGCTTGTCGACTTTTTTGTTGTGTTGTTCGCCGACCAAAAAATCGATTGGGAACCCGCTTGCCGCTACCCAGCTTCCCAGAAGCTCCCAGTTGCCGAAGTGCGCCGTGACGACCAAAGCTCCTTTTCCTTCTTCGTAGACCTTCTGAAAATGCTCCAACCCATCGGGAACAGTGATTTTTCGCGTTCCTTCCAACTTGATTTTCCCGAAACGGGCAAACTCCACCAGGGTACGCCCGATATTTTGAAAAACCCGCTTGATAATTTCTTGAATTTGTTCCTCCGACAGGGTATTGCCGAGGGCGCGGGAGAGGTTGTCATAAGCAATTCGCCGTCGGGAAGGAAGCAGCACATATGCTACCCGTCCCAACCATGAGCCGAACGAGTCCGCCTGCCGGGCTGACATCATGCCGACGAGCTTGACTCCCAAAAGAGTGAACCAGTATTCTATCGTATGGCTTATTCGCGCCATGGTTCGTCTTCGTCATCGATTTTTTCCGGATGCTCCGGGTCACCGTAGTCGAAGTCGGTGGACTGAAGCTGCTCTTCCATCGCCCACTTTTTGTAGTACTGCCGTCGCTTTCGATACCGGAGCAATCCCGCAATGACAACGATTATCGCTAATGCCACCCAAAAGTACATAGTATCCCACAAGATAGTTTTGGCGTTATATCGGGTATTGAGATAATTTTCAAATTCTTGTTGAAACTCGCGGTAGTTTGCCCCGCTGGCGGCGACAAGGGCATCATCAACGGATTTTCCCTGAGCGATTTGAGTGAGAAATCTGTCAATTGCCTCTTTTCCGTATTCGTGAATCAAGTAGTCCACCGCCAAGTACGATTGGGCGTAAGCGATTTGCGCTTTACTTTCGTTGAAGCGATTGACGTTCTTGATTTCCTTGAGGGGGATGAACTCCTGAAAAATCGCCGCCTTGCCCATAGCGAGATTGTCCGACCAACTCCACTCCGTTGACATCAGCATTGCCATGCCTTCGTCGAACCACCGCGGAGCGGCGTAAAAACCGCAGCGATGAGCGATAACCAAATGGGTGTATTCGTGGGCGAGCAGTTCCGGCAGGGACTTCCCAAGGTTGAAAACAGCAGGTGATTTAATAACAATCGCTTCCCGTTCCGGCAGAGCCGCTGCTGCGCCCCAATCGGGGAAATGTCCTCGAAGCAGCCGGTCGAAAACCTGGGCATTTTCCACAATGTATACCGCCGGTTTGTACGGAAGAGTATCATGCGTAAGCTCAAAGAGACGTCTTTTGGTTGCCGCAAGAATGGAGTCTGCAATGTCGAGGTAGCGGGTGGACATCACATGGAAGATGGCATTGTTCCGTTCAATGACTAGAAAGCCATTTCGGTCCTTTTGCTCAGCAGAAGAGCCGGCAGCTTTCACTCCTGCTTCTCCTGTACCAGACCACCCCCACCCCAGCATCAGCACTACCGCCGTCACTATTGCCTTAACTGTTTTCATGGCAGGAATATAGAAATAATACATTCTTTCAGCAAGAAGAAGTGAAGAGCTGTGTTCCTTAGCTCATTGTAGAGGATTGTTTTGAGCTGCTTCTTGTTTAAGGTACCAAGGGGTGAGTTTGTTTAACCAACGCTGGTGGAGACGAAGCTTTTCGTTGTCATGGAGTAATTGAGCATACACGTATAAATCTTTATGGGCTTGAAAGACAAATGAGTCTACCGCCAAGACATCGCTTAAAATAGTCATTGCCGAGTCGTGTTGGCCAAGCATGGTATAACAATATGCTTTATCACATAACAGAGAAAGATTCGGAGGAGGAGGCGTTACCTTCAGAGCTTTGTTGAGAAGTAGTATCGCCCTTTTGTAATTTCCCGCCGAAGAATAGTTTAACGCTTCTGTGTACCATTGGACATATTGGATAGGATACTTGGGAACAATTTCTCCGGTAATTTTATGAAATTTTTTGAACACCGGCACGATAATTTCGGGAGAATATTTTGTCGCTTTGTACTTCCAACCGATAATACGGTAGGCTTTCAAAAACTGATCGTATACCAGTAGGGCTCTTTCGGCAGGAGCAGAAGGTTTATTTCCTGTTGAAAACACAATGTAATCCGGCTTCTTGCTCAAGAGGTAACGGGAATTGTGTTTTCTCTCCTTCCACGTTGAGGACATACCGGGAATGGGAGCTTCGGAATGACGGGCAATGGTGCTATCCGTGAGCCCCAACATATCAATGATTTCATGTTCAAGTAAGCTATACCCAAAAATACCTATGGTGGGAATGGCTACCGAGAAATTTCTTTTGTCGTAGGTTTTCATTTGGGAAGCGAGAAAACTCATTTTTTGAGTCAAAGCGGTTTCAAGAATATAATATCGGCGAACAAATTTTCTGGGGAGGGAGTAGGTTAGAGTCAGACATAAAATTGATATAACAATGAGAAATATCGGCTTAAGTTTATTGTTTAGTTTTTCGCTGACCATCCAAATCCCAACTGCAAGAAGAATAGCAACGTTGCCGAAAAGGGGTACGAAGAAGCGATGTACTTTCAGGACGTCTCCACCCACGAAGAGGATATAGAAAATGTAGAGAGTGGTGAAAACCCACATGGCTTTTGCCGCTTTTGGCAAGGTACGATAGAATGCAAGCGGCAAAATAAAACCGATTCCCCAAAAGCCATAGTGGGAGAAAAACCTGGTGACATATTCGAAGCCGCTACTGAGTTGTTCTATGTTCCATCCTGTTTTTGCGTAGAAGGGATTGGGAAAGATTGAACCATAATAGGTAAGTTTGAAAATCACGTAAGGCAGAGACAGTAAGAAAGCTATAGCGGCACATGAAAAAGAGTAATACGGTAATTTTCTTCTTGTAATTGCCTCAGTAATTATCAGCAGTCCTGCAACAAGAGCACCCTCGGGTCTTATCCATACGACAAGGACAAGAGTGGCTATCAGCCCCCAGCTTTGTTTCAGGTAGAAATAGAATGATAACATAACAAAGAAAGCAAAAGCGGCGGTTTCCAAACCGGCGGATGACCAGTAGGCTAAAGACTGGTTTATTCCAACTAGATAAACAGCAAGGAGAGAGAACCAGATACCGTTTTTTGTGAAAATTTCTTTGGAGATGAAATAAGTAAGAATAATGATACCTGCCCCTAACAGAAAGCCGGTTATTTTAGAAACCAAGATGTAATTAAAACCAAGTGCTCCCCACAAGATCAGATAGATAACCCAGCCGAAGTTGGTAAATCCTTCGATTCTTTCTCCAATATTGTAAACTAAACCGTAGCCGTTGAGAAAATTGGCAATATATCGATAGGAAATGTAGGCATCATCCTGTACGAAATTTAAGTGGTAGCACAAGTATGAATATATACCGATTGCCGGAAGAAAGAGTACGGTTGTTATGAGGTTTTTTTTTGAGATAAAGCCTGAATCACGCACCGGTCAGAGCCTCGAAAAGTTGGAGGTACTTGCGGGCGGAGCGTTCCCATGAGAAGTCTTGACGCATCCCCGCTTTCATCAGTTTTGTCCACGCTCGTCGTTTGGGGTAGAGGTTGACCGCCCGTTTTACCGTTGTGAGGAGCGCTTCGGGTGAATACTCTTCAAAGACAAAACCGGTTCCTTCGCCCGTTTCCACATCGTAGTCAATGACCGTGTCCGCCAGTCCGCCCACTTTTCGCACTAAAGGAACAGTGCCGTATTTCAACGAATACATCTGATTCAGCCCGCACGGTTCAAAACGAGACGGCATCAAGAACACATCCGCTCCCGCTTCGATGAAATGCGCCAGCGATTCGTCGAAGGTCAAATAAACGCGGAGCTTGTCGGGATAGTGTTTTTCCAACTCGATGAAGAATTGGTGATACGTTTTCTCTCCGGTGCCGAGGAGTACCATCTGTAAATTCTCCGCGAAGAAGTCATCCGCTATCTCCTGGAGCAAGTCGAATCCTTTTTGGTCAACCAACCGAGATATGACGCCGAAAAGGGGTACTTTCTCTCGGATCGGCAAGCCTGCTTTCCCCAGCAGTTCCACTTTGTTCATACGCTTGCCGGAGAGATTGTTGATATGATAGCGAAATGGAATGTGCGTGTCCCGCGACGGCGACCAAATCGAATAATCCACCCCGTTGAGGATGCCGACGAGGTCATCGGCACGATTGCGCAAAACCCCGTGCAAGCCACAGCCGAGTTCTTCCGTTTGTATTTCGTGCGCATAGGTGGGGGAAACGGTCGTAATCTTGTCGGCAAAGGCGATTGCCGCTTTGAGAAAGTTCACCTTCCCGTAAAATTCAAACGGCGCCGTCGGAAGGAACAACTCGTCCGGTAGGTTAAGGTTGGCGAAGCGTTCTTTCTCGAATACTCCTTGATAAGCGAGATTATGAATGGTCAAAACAGTTTTTGTCCGGGCGAAAAAGGGATCGTCGGCGTAGACAGTCTTCAAATAAGCGGGAATCAATCCGCTCTGCCAGTCGTGAACATGAATGATATCCGGCTGCCAATCCAAGTGCTTGACGGTCTCCAACACGGCGCGGGTAAAGAAGATGAAGCGTTCGTCGTTATCGGGGTAGTCTTTGCCGGTCGAGGGGTCGAGGTAAGGAGCGCTTCTTTCGAAGTAATGTTCATTGTCGATGAAAAAATGCTTCAACGAGGAATGTAAACCGAAAGCGGTACCCACCGAGAAGGAGACATTTTTTTTCCCCACCGGTACGGTCGCTGACCAGTCGACGGTCCGAATCGGGTATGCGTACTCATCGAGGACCCCATACCACGGCATGAAGGTTTTGACGTCGTGTCCCAGGGCGGCGAATGTCTGCGGCAACGCTCCGGCAACGTCCCCCAAGCCGCCGGTTTTGAGAAAAGGTGCCATTTCGGGGGTGACGAACAGAATTTTCATCTCAGACGTTTTCCTCTACCGGGTCTGTTTCCACTACCTGCACCGGGGCGAAGGGGTTAATCTCGCGAAGGTATGCGGCGGCTTCCTCCGGGGTGGTCGGGTTGATATAGAATCCCGAGCCCCACTCGAAACCGGCGACCTTGGTCAACTTGGGAATGATTTCGAAATGCCAGTGATAGTACTCATGGTGCTGCTTGGGAATAGGACGGGTATGGAGCACAAAGTTGAACGGCGGATTGTTTAGCGCAACTTTCAACCGTCCCAGCGTGTCGCGAAAACTTCGCGCCAGAATAGTAAAATCGTGCTCGCTCATCTCCAGGTAACTTGACTGGTGGGTTTTGGGGAGGAGCCAGGTCTCAAAGGGAAAGCGGGGAGCAAACGGCTCGATGGTGATGAATGAGTCGTAATCCATAACCATCCGCTCTTTGTCTTTCAACTCCTGACGGACGATATCACAGTAGACACACCGTTCTTTGAATTCATAGTACCGCTTGGCGCCGTTGATTTCTTCCACTACCCGTTTGGGAATGATAGGCGTGGCAATAAGCTGGCTATGGGAATGTTCCAAAGAAGCACCGGCGGCTTCGCCATGATTTTTGAAAACGATAATGTACTGGAAGCGCTGGTCTCGTTCCAAGTCAAGCATCCGTTCCCGGTACGCCCAGAAAACGTTCCGGACTTCTTCCTCGCTCATGTCGACCATGTCCTTGCCGTGCTGGTTGGTCTCGACAATGACTTCATGAGCGCCGATGCCGTTCATCTTGTCGTAAAGTCCGTGCGGTTCGCGGGTCAGTTCGCCTTCGACCATCAAAGCGGGATACTTGTTAGGAAAAACACGGAGTGTCCAGCCCGGCTTGTTCGGCTCGGTGCCCGGCTGCCGATACGCCAGAATTTCCGGCGGGGTGTTGTCCTCGTGTCCCGGGCAGAAAGGGCACAGCTTAGGCGAGGAAGCTTTCGCCACCGAGGTAAACGAGCTGGGTCGTTTGCCTCGTTCGGTCGAAATGATGACCCACCGACCGATGACCGGATCTTTTCTCAATTCAGGCATCTTCTCTCCAGTGCTGTTACGAAATTATACCATTCTCATCAACTCTTGTCAACCAGACCGCCGATTCCTCACGAGAGCTCAAATTCCATCACTCCTTGGGCAACCAGCGTGTCGTTGCTGATTGCCTGCAACATGCCCACTTCCCGGTCGGAAATACGTTGGTTGCGTCGCTGGGCGACCTTTTGCGCCGTATCTATAGCTTTGTCGAAATCGTATTTGACGTATCCGCTCGAATTTCCCCAACTGAAAGAGGGGACCTCCTTGTCGGTTATCAAGGTGCCTCCGAAGATATTGCAGCACACCCCGATGTTGATGCCGGTATTCAACAAGGTGCCGATACCGAACTTGGTGTGGTCGCCGATAAACGAGCCGACTTTGATGGAGCCGGAATCGATCGACGTACCGTTCAAAGTCAGGCGGATGGAAGAGTAGTTGTTTTTCAAATCCGAGTTGGTGGTCATGGCACCGAAATTCACCCACGGGGCGACGTAGCTATGTCCGATAAAACCGGCGTGGTACTTGTTAACGAAGGCATGAAAGACGGACTCTTCCACTTCGCCGCCGACTCGGCAGGTCGAGCCGATAGATGAACCGGTGATTTTCCCCGCCAAAACAATCGAGTCGGCGCCGATGTAACAGGGACCTATCACCGCGGCATGAGGCTCGATGCGGGCATTGTCCTCTATGTAGACGGGACCGTGGGAAGCGTCGATAACCGCGCCGGGGAAAATTTCCACGTTATTTCTTAGAATGATGTGTGTTTCATTGACGAGAAACGCTCCCGGATGGATTGTAACCTGCTCGCTTCCGGTGAGCGTCGGCTTGAGAAGTTCGACGTCGGTTTCGATCGCCGGTTCAATATCGGCGATGAGGTCCCAACTATAATGATACAGGGTGGCGGTTGTCTCGCTCACCGGGGCTTGCGAATTACGCAGGAACGATTCATACAACTCCTGAAATTCCTTTTGCGTAGCGATGGAAGGGAAGGACTTGAGCAGTTCTTCTTTGAAAAGCACCGCCACCACCTCACCGGCATTGACATAAGTCGTGGAGATTTGTGCCTGCTCGACAAGCGTCGGCAAGTTACCTGCCGTTCGCAGTCTTCCGTTGACGAAGAGGACATCTTCTCCGTCATTTCGCTTGATAATGTTCACGGGAAACTCACTTACCTTTTCCGAAACCAGCGGTGCAAGCTGGTCGCGGGCAATGAGGCTGACGTAACCGGAGGAGGAAAAATTCCCCGCTATCTTCTTGTATAAAGGCAAAATACCGGCTCGGAGCAGGTACACGGGACGGAGGAGGGTCAACGGGAAGAAATTCCGAAACGACGTGTCTTCGTAAATGCAAATAGTCAAAAGTTTCACTCCTTGTTAGCCGACTACAGGTTATATCGGCTGGTGTATCGTCATGCTTAGAGGTAAGGAAAAATGCCACGAGCCAGCCGGAATCGCAACAAGTATTTCAGTTGAGACAACCGTTGTTTTTTTGAGGGTTTAATTTGCTTGGTCGATACCCCATCTTCGGGCAGGAAAACGCAAAATAGGCAAAATCTCTCAATTTTACGTACATTTTAGAAGTTTGAGCGGAACAAAGAGGAGGGTATTTGTCGTTATAAAACGCATATACTGGGAAAAGGTAGGTAAATGATACTGTTCTTCTCTGGACTTTTTCCCAAAATATGCTACCTTAGGGAAGAACGAGGAGAAATAAAGTGAGAGGTGAGTGTAATGCTTCAAGTTTCAGATACGGCAAGTCAGGAAATACGTAAGGTTTTAGCTTCCGATATGGCGAAGGGGAAAGAGTTGGTTGTCTATTTCCAAGGCTTCGGCTGAGCGGGTCCCTCTTTGGGACTGGCTCTGGAAGAGTCAACGGACGGGATGGAAAAACTCGAGTCCAACGGGATTACGGCGTATGTTGATCCAAATCTCAAACAAATGCTGAAACAATTCGGGGGAGTAGTTATAGATTACATTTCAAACGCCTATCAGGGGAGCGGATTCAGCATCCGGGTGGGGAATTCCGGCTGCGGAAGCGGGGGATGCAGTTGTTAAACCAGTTTTAACGGAGAAAATCATAATTACCCGGAATTTTTTTCAAATTCCGGGTTTTTTTTATACCTTTTCACGTCGCTGGGGGCTTGACTTTTTTCATTGATTTTATATATACCAGCCCTATGTGAAATGTTTCACTATTGTGGTGTAAAGGAAATGTTAATTGTTACTTATAATGTTAAGTAAACATCTAAGGAGAAGTCCATGTCGAGTTTTGTTGACACGTTCATGGCTGATCTGAAAGCCAAACATCCGGCTCAGCCTGAATTCCATCAAGCGGTGGAAGAGGTTATCACCTCACTGGAACCCGTCCTCGAAAGACATCCTGAGTACAAAGAAGCCAAGATTCTTGAGCGCATCGTTGAGCCCGAGCGGGTGATTTTGTTCCGTGTTCCGTGGATTGACGACAAAGGACAAGTGCAAGTGAACCGGGGTTTCCGGGTGGAATTCAACAGCGCCATCGGTCCGTACAAAGGCGGGTTGCGCTTCCATCCCAGTGTGAACCTGGGAATTTTGAAATTCTTGGGCTTCGAACAGGTGTTCAAGAATAGTTTGACGACCCTCCCCATGGGCGGCGGCAAGGGCGGTTCGGATTTCGACCCCAAGGGCAAGTCCGACAATGAAGTGATGCGGTTCTGCCAGAGCTTTATGACCGAGCTGTTCCGTCATATCGGTCCCAACACCGACGTACCGGCTGGTGATATCGGGGTCGGCGGTCGGGAAATCGGCTTCCTTTTCGGGCAGTACAAGAGACTGCGCAACGCCTTTGAAGGCGTCCTGACCGGGAAGGGCTTGAACTGGGGCGGCAGCTTGATTCGTCCCGAAGCGACCGGTTACGGCTGCGTCTACTTTGCTGAAGAAATGCTCAAGACCCGCGGCGAGTCCTTTGAAGGAAAGCGCGTGGCGATTTCCGGTTCGGGGAACGTCGCTCAGTATGCCACCGAAAAGGTCAACCAACTCGGCGGCAAAGTGATTACTCTCTCCGATTCGAGCGGTTACATCGTCGACGAAGAAGGTATCTCCGGCGAGAAGTGGGACTTTGTCGTGGAGCTCAAGAACGTCCGCCGCGGTCGGATTAAAGAGTATGCCGACAAGTTCCCGAGTGCCAAGTACTACGAAAGTCATGGCGTCTGGAACGTGAAGGTCGACATTGCGCTGCCGTGCGCGACTCAGAACGAGCTCGACGGCAACGACGCCAAGACGCTGGTCGAGAACGGGTGCATCTGCGTGTCGGAAGGTGCCAACATGCCCTCCACGCCGGAAGCTATCGACATCTTCCTCGAGAAGAAGATTCTCTTCGGTCCCGGGAAGGCTGCCAACGCCGGTGGCGTGGCGGTTTCCGGTCTGGAAATGTCCCAGAACACCCTCCGTTTGAGCTGGAGCCGCGAAGAAGTCGACAACCGTCTGCGCGGCATCATGAAGAGCATTCATGAAGCGAGTGTGGCGGCGGCTGAAGAATACGGCACCCCCGGCAACTACGTGAACGGCGCTAACATCGCCGGTTTCATCAAGGTTGCCGATGCCATGCTGGATCAGGGCGTGGTCTGATACCTGTTTTTCGTTTGGAAACTCAACGGGCGGGATTATTTTCCGCCCGTTTTTTTGTCGTCAAAGGTCATCTCGCCAAAAAAGTCTCTTGCGTCAGGGGGTGAGTTGATATAAGTTATATGACACTACAAGCGAACGCCGGAGTGGTGAAATTGGTAGACGCAGGGGACTCAAAATCCCCCGGTAGCAATACCATGCCGGTTCGAGTCCGGCCTCCGGCATTTTTTGTTGTCCAGAAAATGTCAAAGTCGTAGGGTGCCGAGTTAGGTTGCTGGGAAATAGTAGAAAGGCAAGCTGATGAGTGGTGAATTTCAACTTACTTTGGGGGATGTTAGAACATGTAGGGAAAATCCGGAACGGATTTGCCTCTCTTGAGAGTTTTTCTTTCACCATGTCTCTTTCCGAGACCTGATGGGGTAGAAATGTCAAAAAAGGCAGGTCTGTACCAGACCATGCCCTACCATTCTAAGGGTATCTCATTGAGTTATATCGAAAGGAAGCAGAACTCACATGAGTAGTGCCATTTTTTTCTGTCTTAGATAATCCGGAAGTAATCGACCAGCGTGCACCGGCGCGGGCGAGTGAAGGTCGAGGCTTTCGTCAGACCTTCGCCGGTCGTACCGGCAATCGACATGGTGGTGTATCCTTCTCCGCCGTATCCCAAACCTGCCATGTTGGGACCGTTTTTGACGAAGATGTTCGCTCGGCAGAGCTGCGCCATATTGGAAAGATTGACAATCGAGGTCGAGTGCATGATAAAGGTGTGCTTGAACTGGTGCTCGGCGATGACCGCTTTTTCCATCGCTTCTTCGACGGTCTTGCAACGCACCATCGGTATGACCGGTAAAAGCTGCTCCGCCATCACCAGCGGATGATCCCACGGCGCTTCGAAAATCACCAGCTTCGTTCCCGGTGGAGGAACAATATCGACTTGCTTGAGGATTTCCTGCGGTGACTTGCCGACGAAGCGACGGTTGATGGCAACGTGGCGATAGCCGGAACCGTCGGGATCGGACTCGACGAGGATTTTCGTCAACTTGTCAATTGCCACTCCTTCCAGCTCGTAAGCGCCGTTGGCTATCATTTCCCGTTTGAGCCGGTGGGCGACTTTGTCGACGACGAAGATTTCTTTCTCGTCGGAACAAAGAATATTGTTGTCAAAAGAAGCGCCGGTGACAATATGCTGGGCGGCTTGGGGGATAATTGCCGTTTCATCCACCACGCACGGCGGATTCCCCGGACCGGCGCAAATGGCGCGTTTGCCCGCCGACATGGCTTCCCGTACTACCCCGCCGCCGCCGGTGACCAGCAAGAGGTCGATGTTTTTATGCCGCATCAAAGCTTGCGCCGATTCGATAGTCGGATTGCTGATGCACGTTATAAGATTTGCCGGACCGCCGGCTTCTACCACAGCATCGTGCACCAGCTTTGCCATTTCCGCTGAGACGTTCTTTGCCGCCGGATGCGGATTGAAGACGGCGGCGTTTCCCGCCGAAAGAATGGAGATAGAATTATTCAAAACCGTCGAAGCGGGATTGGTGGAAGGAGTAATTATCCCCATCACTCCCCACGGTGCCGACTCGACCAGCGTCAACCCGTTGTCGCCGGAGAAAGCTTCGGGGCGGATATCTTCCGGGCCCGGGGTCTTTTGAGCGCAGAGGACGATTTTGTTCATTTTGTCCGGCATTTTCCCTAAGCCGGTTTCATCCACCGCCATCCGACCCAACCGTTCGGCGTTCTTGAGGGCATGATTGCGGATGTTCGAAATAATCCGATGGCGAGTTTCCAGTGAGAGGTCTAAGAATTTTCTTTGCGCCAAACGGGCTGCCTCTACCGCTTGGTCGAGGTTCGAAAACAGACAGACGCCATCTTCGTTTGCCCGAGCGGCGTATGGTTTTCCGTTCGTCGAAGGAATCCAGGGAGAAGCTGGTCCCGCCGGGGAGGAGGGAGGGGTGGGAGTGGCAAGAGTTGTCCCCTGTCGTTTGGTTATCTCGTCGAGGACAAGCCTGACAATGTCCTCCACCGCATGGTTGTTCTCAGTATCCGCCATGACCATACAAAACGGGAGCTTAGACTAAGCTCCCGTCGACATTTTCAATTATTCGCTCGGAAGTTTGGTGGGAAAAACATCATGCACGTTGGCATGCGGGCGCGGGATGACATGGACTGAAACCAGTTCCCCGACTTTCTGCGCTGCCGCCGCGCCGGCGTCGGTCGCCGCTTTACATGCCGCCACATCGCCGCGGACGATGGCGGTTACAAACCCACCACCGATTTTTTCGTACGCTACTAAAGTCACTTTCGCCGCCTTGACCATCGCATCCGCTGCTTCGATCAGGGCAACCAAACCTTTTGTTTCTATCAGTCCGAGAGCTTCCATAGAATCTCCTAAGCCACGCTGTGATTCCAGCTATACTTTTCACCCATGATACAGGTCACCGTCCGACTTTGTCAACCAAAAATCTTTCGTCGTTTCAACCCGATTAATAACGGAATCCCGATAGCATAACACGCAATCAATTCCCCTACCCCTATCATTTGGACGGTGAACCAGTAGTTGAATTCCAACAAAGGCGCCAGATAAAGCGAGACCCCGAAAGCATTGAGGATGACCGGCGGCAACGGCGCCAGCAGAAAATTCAAATTTTGATGTCGGCGGAGGAAATGAACGTAGTACATGGTAAATATTAGAGCGGCTATCAACAGGAAAGCGCCGATGAAAATGAAACGTTTCTCCTCTGTGACAATGAGATAGCGTACTGCCAGGCAAGCGATAACAAGCGCCGAGAGTTTGCTCAAAATTATTTGAGGAGAAGGGAAAAGCCTATCTCCGGCTCGGGAGCTGGCAATGACCATAATCGCCGTGGCGACAACGGATAAGCCGATGCCCAAAAGGGGCTGAAATTCAAGGGTGAAAGCACTTAGAAGATACACCGCCAGCAGCCACATGAGAAAAATAGGAACGGACGCCAGAATGTTACTCGTCGAGCGATTGAGATAGCGAGTATAATATGTCCCGCCTGCCGCTACCAGCGTAATCAGTGGTCCGAAGAGAATGTCCAGCCAGCCCATGCCGCCGAAGATGTTTGCCAACAGGCAGCCGACGTACAGTCCCGGAATTGCCGCCCCGAAAAGAAAAGGCAGTACGGTCAACGCTTCGGCGATGCGTATTTGATAGACACCGAAAGAGATGGGAAGAAAAACCAAGCTGATAATCGTGTAAAGGGATGCAATTAACCCTGCAATCGCCAATTCTCGCGCTGACAGTTTCCTCACATCGGTAAGGAAGAGCCGAGGCTTACCTTTTGTCAACCGGTTTTTTCATCAGGAAATCCCGCTGGTAGAGATGGAGGAGCCGCTGCGTAAACTTTTCATTGGAAAGACGGACGGTGGTGACATTTTGGATAGGTATCTCTGAGATGCTTTTCGAGTCGTTAGCGACGATAAGGATAGGGTCTTCGTGTTTCAACTTAACCGCCAGAGGAATAAGGGGCGCTTCGGGAGGGTAGGAGCTGTCGAGAGTGAGGTAAACTTTTCGGCGTTCGTGGATGGCTTTGATGAAACGGGCGATGATATCGGTATCGTGGCTTTTCTGCGTCTGGGCATCTTGTTGTTGTTCGAACAAAAAGAAGCGGTTTTTCCCGGAATTGCTTCGGTTTTTGTATCTGGACAAGAGCTTTTGGTTGATAATCTTAAATTTCTTTTTGAAAAAAGGATGTTCGGCAAGCGGGTTGAAATGGAGGGAGTAGCTTATCAGTTCCAGTTCTTCGGCGTCCAGGCTTGCCGCCGGAAAACCGGTGTCCCGCACCAATCGGTATCCTTTGTCGTAGTAAAGTGGGAAATTGAGCTTAAACAGCGAGTTGATGTCACGGTAAATGGTTCGTTGCGACACCCCGCATTCTCGTGCCATTTCGCTGACCAAGACACACCCGCGATTTCGAATCATATTTACTAAAAAAATCAACCGTTCCGCTTTCGTCACTGGAGCCTCCAACTCAATGTGCTATAAGTAACTCCCCTGGTCTTAACCTCAATCGTCCTTATGTGTGTTTGAAGGCTATGCCATTGATATCCCTCAATCAACTTCCCCAATAATAACGGTATCCCCTGTCAGCTAACGTCAGTCGATTTTACTTTTTTTCATAAATTTGGGGAATGCCTGCTCTATATTCTTGACGAAATATCTTGTCGGAATGTTCAATCCTTCCGTTCGGTTTCTTCCTTACCGATGTATTTATTTTCTTTTAGCCCCGTTGAGGAAGTCCTTAGCATGTCTTGAGACTGCCCCGTAAGCTACGGGAGATTTTATAAAAACTTGCCCTGCCGTTTGTCAACCAAAAAATGTAAGAGAGAAGAAAGCTCGTTTCATAGCACTTCCTTCAATAACCGATAACCGGAAATCTTCCCTGCTATGTGCCCGGTAAGCTAAAACTTGCGACGCTACGGGCAAGCAAAGTTGACGATTTGTTTGGTGGAGTTATTCTCGGGGAATAAAATAAGGAGAAGCGGTTAGCTTCTCCTTAAGGATTTCTCTGTCAGACAAACACCGAACAATCGTCACGACCAGCTTCCGCTGCCGGTCAGAACACCGTCGTAATCATATGTCCACCATTGTCCGCTGCCGTTGGAGTTCCAAACAATTCGGGTAAGCATGACATACTGCCCATTGACGTATTCGTAGTACTTGAGTTCGCCCGAATTGTCGGAATAGGCAGTGACTTCGATTTTGGTGCCCCCAACGCCGGGAACTTCATAAACGATGTGGCGCGTTCCTTGGCTGTCGACCGACCAGGTCCACCGGACGGCAATGTCGGTGGTAACGGGTTCATAAACGATGAGTACTCCCGTGCTGTCATCTTTTGCCGCTTCGGCATGGATAAACAGCCAGTTGTTGAAATGCTCGCCGTCATCGGTACCGGTGAAAGTAATCTCCCAGACCCACTTGTCTCCTTGTTCGGTTATGGTGAGGGTGATAGTGAGGCTGTCGACCGTCCAGGTATAAACCCACGGACCTCCGGCGGCAAAGGGGACAGGAGTATCTTTGGGGGAGGTGGAAGGAGGATAGAACCACATTCCGTAAGCACTGAAGCTGTTTGCCAGAGCGATATACGTTACCGCCATTTGAGCATGAAGGTCAGACGATTGTGCCATCGCCGGCGGAACGGTGATCGAGTCGATGCTGAACGTTGGTGCTTGGTCTGAAGTATTGTTGTTCCCGGTCGGGCTGCTCTCGTCGTCGGAACACCCGATGACGAAAACAAAGGAAAGTACTACCACAAGGAAAAACGCTCGTCTTAGATACCGCATCGTAAGGACTCCTTATTATATGAGTTAACGTTATATATGATACCTCACTTATTAACCTAATAAATTATTGACGGTCACTTTGGAAACAGCCGGATGCTGTTCTCGCAGAAAACACTGTGTTTGCAGGCACGTTTATAGTAAAAATCCTTTTTCTTGTCAATGGAAAAAGCTGAAAAAGCCGTTTCCATGGACTGAACAAGCCATCCTTCATCCCGAAGGATGGCTTGTAAAATTCTCATGATGGTACTTTCTGTCTATGAAGGACAGTCAGTCGGCGGCGGCCCGCCTTTGAACAGGTAGTTGACCAAATATGTCAGGTCAGCCACATTGATATCGCCGCCGGCATCCACATCCCCTTCCTCCGGACAGGGGGGGATACTCCCGCCCTTGAAAAGGTAGTCAACCAGGTACGTCAGGTCGGCGACATTGACCCCGTTAATTCCGTCAGCGTTCCCTCTTGTCACGCAACAACACGCATCACCGATACCGTCACCGTTCGTATCGGCTTGGTCAGGGTTGTATACAGTGATGCAATTATCACAGCTATCACCGATGCCGTCGGCATCGCTGTCTTCCTGAGCTGGGTTGTAGATGGACGGGCAATTATCTACCGGGCACATATTGCCGGGATGTCCCGGATCACCGTAGCCGTCACCATCACTATCAAAGCAGACGCTGAATTGGAACATCCGGTGTTCCGAATACTCCGATGAATCTCCGGTCGATATTTTGAACGCTTTCACCCGCCAGAAGAGAGAGTCGGCGATGACCAGCATGGAGGTGTCGACGGTTACCTGAGGTTCGGTGGTGGTCAACGTTAAAGCGAGGCTGGTGAACGCCGAATCATAACCAATCTCGAAGCGGTAACTGTCATCCCACGCTTTCCACGCCGTTGCCCATTTGAATTCGACGGAACTGTCAGGTGCAACGTGTCTATCAGGCGGAGATATCAGCCGCGGTTCCAACAGCGGAATCGTCCAGTTGGCACCGAAGACATCCTGATTACCGTTGCGGGTGTCGGTCCACACGGCGTTGACATGGTCTTTGAATGCCGTCACGCCGATATACTCGGCGATTTTTCCGGCGAGCGGGGTTAGGGCTTCGGTCGGAGAGAGCGCAAAGGAAGTTTGGGACGGCTTGTTTTGCGGCGATTTTTTAAGTTGGCTGGGATCGATGGAAGTATCCGAAATGCGGTGGTTGGTAGTGAAAGTCTCTCCACCGTCGAAGGAGTATGCGGCGAAAACGTCGAACTTGTAATGGTTGACCGGGTCGGTGCGCTGATCGTACCAGATGGCGATAACGGTACCTTCTTCGTTGCAGAACAGCCAGGGGTGGAACTGGTCGATGACGGCTCCCTCGCCGGTGTAATCGTCGTTAATGTAGATAGGCTCCGACCAGGTCGTGCCGCCGTCACTGGAACGAATAAACTCGATGTTGTAGTCGAGACTGTCGGGATTATTCTCGTAGTCCATATTGGAGTAGGCAATATAAAGGTTCCCGTCAAATGGTCCCCCGCTGATGTCTGCGGCACAAATGGGAGCATTGTAAACGTTGACATCTCCATCTACCGTTCCCCAGTTCCCTGCGGTGTGGCGAATGACGGTCGGGGAGGTGAAGGTCACGCCGCCATCGGTAGATTTGACGATTTTCAGAGCATTGTAATAATCACACGTAACGGGATCGAGGTCGCCGCCCACCCAAAAGACGTATACCGACCCGTCACTACCAACCAAAGGAAAGGCGAACTGTCCGGCGTCCAGCCACCCCCAGCCGCAGGCATTACCGTCTACGTTCGGTCCGACGATTAACGTATCCTCGAAACTGACGGCTCCGTTAGTGGAACGGGCAAACATTATCCTGTTGGGATTGGGAAAGCGAGCCCACGCCACGTAGATATTTCTCGCATATGGGCTGTTGGTCCGGTCGGCGATGATATATTGCTTATCTTCAAAGTAATGACCGGTGGTATCTTCCACCGTGAAAGGACCTGTCCAACTTACCCCTTTATCGGTAGACTTATAAAAAGAGATGTACGAAGAGTCATCGGGGAAAGCGGTGGATTGATAATCCAGAACACATATGTAAAAATTTCCATTCTTATCGACCGTTAACGTCGGGTCGGATTGGCGGTTGAAAATTTGCATCGGTACGCTTATCAAGGAATCCGTCCAGGTGTTGCCGCCATCGGTCGAACGGCCTATTCCAACCTGCCGGTAGCCGAGGCGGAAGTCCCGCCAGTCGGCGATGACGACAGTACTGTCGGTCGGGCAGACCCAGATTTGTTCCTCGTTTTGAAGCTCGGGCGAGGAGGTGGAGACTTGATAGTTCGGCGGCGGTGGCGGAGAGGTGAGAGCCATTGTCGCGCACAGGAAAATCGTTCCCACGATGAGACCCGGTGACCAAGATTTCATGGTGTTTTCTCCTTAGAAGTAAAGTATATATGACTTGAACTTTATCCGTACCTAATATAGGGAATTTTGCTTTTTTTACAAGGAAGATTTTGGCTCCCTTGAGCAGGTCGCAAAAGTTGCGGGACGAAGGCAAAATCCGCTTACACCTTGTGGTAAAAACTTCCTTGGACTCCTCAGTATGAACCAAATAGAATCGGCGCGAAAATGGTTTTTGAAAACGGCTTTGGCGTATTTGGGTACGCCGTATATTTGGGGCGGGGATGATCCGTCAGGGTTCGACTGCTCCGGCTTTGTTATCGAGTGCTTGAAATCTGCGGGTATCCTCGAGGAACATCAGGATTACACCGCCAACGGTTTGATGCGTCTGTTCATTTCCAAATTCGTCGATGCGCCGTATGAAGGCACCTTGCTTTTTACCTTGGATGTCTCAGGACACGCTACCCATGTCGTTATCTGTCTTGATCGCTATTTTCAGATTGGTGCCGCAGGCGGAACTCATACCACTCGTGATGTCGACCAAGCATGGCGCGACAATGCGTACGTAAAAATTCGTCCCCTTGCCTTTCAGGGAAAGCGAACGGTTATTGTTGATCCTTTCCGAAAAGAGTTTCCGGGGGAGTTTTGATGTTTTGACTGTGTCGTGTGGTATCTACTCCTGGTGCGGTTTAGCGGAATATTTTCTTGCCCGGTCGATAGAGAGTGAATAAGTCAAAAAACACTTGACACGAGTTGACATGAGGGTATCATATTCATGTTATCGTGCGTATCAGGTGCTTACATTCGGTGCAAAAGCTCTCTCTGGGCAGGCAAGGGATAGCGTTCACGAAAGAATCTCATTTATTCATTCTCATTGTTGTTACCTTCAATCTGTCAGAAGGCGGAAGGTGGTTCTTTTTCAAAACTATAAAGGGGAGTTGTCTATAAATAGATACGCTAATCCACACAAAAACAAAAGGAGGTGATAAAAAGAGCAAAAAGATATAACCTTTTTCCGTAAGGAATAACAACTTCACAATCAATCAGGAGGAATGATGAGAAAAAATGTAACCTTCCGGGCAATGTTAAGCCTGGTAATGGCGCTGGTGTTTCTTTTTAGTGCCTCTCTTGCCTTTGGCGCTCCGGATTTCAAAGTAAAAAAGACGTTTCTGGGAGAGAGTAAGGGAGACTTTGCCGGCGGAGAGATTATTGTAAAGTACAAAGCGAAGGTCAGCGCCTCGATGGCGGCGTCTATTTTTGAGAAGTACGGCTGTACCGAAGTGGCGACCAGTCAGCGAGGCGGTTTCAAGCGGGTGAAAATCCCTCCCTCGAAAACCGTCGAGGAGATGGTGGAACTTTTCCGAGCCGATCCGAATGTCGAGTATGCCGAGCCTAACTATGTTTATAAGGCGCTCATGGTACCGAACGATACTTACTATTCCTATCAATGGCATATGCCCATGATTAACATGGAGCAAGCGTGGGATCTTTCGACCGGTTCGGGGGTAGTCGTGGCGGTCATCGACTGCGGAGTGGCGTACGAAGACTACGATGTCTACGGCTTGGCGCCGGATTTGGCAGGAACCAACTTCGTGCCGGGCTATGACTTCGTCAATAACGACACCCACCCGAATGACGACAACGGTCACGGCACCCACGTCGCCGGGACGGTGGCTCAAACGACCAACAACAACCTCGGCGTGACCGGGGTGGCGTTTAACTGCTCGATTATGCCGGTGAAGGTACTCGATGCCAGCGGCAGCGGCTACGTCAGTGACATTGCCGACGGGATTTACTACGCCGCCGACAACGGTGCCCACGTTATCAACATGAGTCTCGGTTCCTCCACCCCCTCGACGACTCTTGAAGATGCGGTGATTTACGCCTACAACAAGGGGGTGACTATCGTATGTGCGGCGGGGAACGCCGGCACCAGCACTCCGCAGTATCCGGCGTCGTATACGCAGTGTATTTCCGTTTCGGCGGTGCGCTTCGACAGTACTCTTTCTTACTATTCCTGCTACGGGAGCGAGATTGACATCTGTGCCCCCGGGGGAGATATCAATGTCGACCAGAACGGTGACGGCTACAGCGACGGCGTTTTGCAACAGACGTTTGACCCGCCGGACTACACGACGTTCGGGTATTACTTTTACCAAGGAACCTCCATGGCTTCCCCGCACGTGGCGGGCGTTGCGGCGTTGATTCTCGCCAAGGCGGGCGGCGGCGGTTCGTTGACTCCCGATCAGGTGCGCAGTTACTTGGTCGACAACGCTCATGACCTGGGAGCGGCTGGTTGGGATCAGTACTACGGCTACGGTTTGGTGGATGCCTATGCTTCCGTGAACGCTGTCGCCGGCGGCGGAGCGGCACCGGTAGCTAACTTCACCGGCAGCCCGACGTCGGGATGCGTTTCCTTGACGGTGAATTTCACTGACCAGTCTACCAATAGCCCCACTAGTTGGAGCTGGGATTTCGGTGACGGCGGTACCTCGACGTTGCAGAATCCGTCGCACACGTACACTGCTGCCGGAACCTATACCGTCACTCTGACGGCGACGAACGAGTACGGTAGCGATACCGAAACGAAGACCGGCTACATTACGGTCAGTGATGTCCCGGTAGCGGCATTCAGCGGCAGCCCGACCTCGGGAGAAGTGCCGTTGACGGTTACCTTTACCGATGCGTCGACGGATGCCACCAGTTGGAGCTGGGATTTCGGTGATGGCGGCACGTCCACCGCTCAGAACCCCACCTATACCTATAACACGGCGGGAACCTACACCGTCACTCTGACCGCAACCAATTCCTGCGGCTCGGACACGGAAACAAAAGTGGATTATATCACCGTAACGTGCACGCCGCCGGTGGCGGATTTCAACGGCAGCCCCACTTCCGGTGATGCTCCTCTCACCGTTAACTTTACCGATGCCTCGACCGGTGCCACCAGTTGGAGCTGGGATTTCGGTGACGGCGGTACCTCCACCGCTCAAAACCCAAGCTACACCTACAATACCGCCGGTACGTATACCGTGACGTTGATAGCGACCAACTCCTGCGGCACCGATACGGCGACCAAAGTTGATTACATTACCGTGACGGAACCGACCGGCAATTACGCCTCCCTGCCGTATTCCACCGGTTTCGAAAGCGGTGCCCTCGACCAGTATTGGACGACGCAAGTGACCAACGAAGGGGTTGTGGAAGTCAGCTCGGCTGACGGTCCGCATTCCGGTTCGTACCATCTGCTTATGTATGATGCGGTCGACGGCAGTGATTACAGCTTGACGGAAGCATGGTTGCATTTGAACTTGTCCGGTAAGACCGATGTCGACCTGAACTTCTGGTGGAAGGAATTCGGCGACGAGACGCATGCCGAGGACGGCATCTACTTCTCCGATGACGGCGGCAACACCTTCGTCAAGGTGCAGGATCTCAACGGCGGTGATTATACCAACAACACCTGGGTGGAATTCCTGCTCGACGTTGACCAGCTCGCCGCTTCGGCTGGCTTGAGCTTGACCGGCACCTTCGTCATCAAGTTCCAACAGTACGATAACTACACCACCGCTTATGACGGCTTTGCCTTCGATGATATCAGCGTAACCTCCAACGAGGCGCCGCCGGTGGCGGACTTCTCGGCTTCTCCGACCTCAGGAGTAGCGCCGTTGGCGGTTACCTTTACCGACAATTCCAGCGGGAATCCGACCAGTTGGAGTTGGGATTTTGGTGACGGCGGCACCTCTACCGAGCAAAACCCCACCCATACCTATAGTGTGGCCGGAACTTACACCGTTACCCTTACGGCGACCAATGCCTACGGCAGTGACACCGAAACCAAGACGGATTACATCACCGTCACGGAGCCCGGCAGCTGGACCGTTATAACTTATGATGATTTCGAAGGCGGTTGGGGAAATTACACCGACGGTGGAGCCGATTGTAAATTGTATACTGGCGGAACCTACGCCCATCAGGGCAGCAATGCCGCTGATATACAGGACAACAGCGGTGTGTCCTCTTCGTTCTACCATACGGTGGGCCACGACGTGACCGGGTATAGCACTCTGGAAATAGAATTTTGGTTTGTTGCTATCAGTATGGATAACTCTTCCGAGGACTTCTGGGTGCAGTATTATGATGGCTCCACGTGGCAAACTGTCGCGACGTTTGCTGAGGGCATCGACTTCTATAATGGTTATTTCTATAACGTCATTATCACCCTTTCCGATGCCGATTACAACTTCCCGACCAATGCCAAGCTCCGCTTTATGTGTGACGCCAGCAGTAACTGGGATGATGTCTATATCGACGAAGTGGAATTTCGTGGTTCCGGTGTTTCCGGAAGCTCCACCCGCGGCACGCAGATTCTGGAGGCTCTGCCGGATAAGTTCAGCCTCGAGCAGAACTATCCCAATCCGTTCAATCCGACCACGGATATCGAGTTCAGTCTTCCGAGTGCTTCCCATGTGACCCTTGAGATTTACAATGTCTTGGGTCAGCAGGTGAGCGTCTTGGTGAACGAGTACCGCGAAGCCGGTAGGTACACCGTGACCTGGAACGCTTCCGGGCAAGCTTCCGGTATCTACTTCTATCGGCTGACGACGTCGTATGGCGTAGAAACGAAGAAGATGTTGCTTCTGAAGTAATCACGTCCATTTCATTTTCGAACGGAAAAACCCTGGCTGCGTTGAGCAGCCAGGGTTTTTTATATAAGGGCTAACCAGAAGGGGAAAAGATTCTTTTCTTATTCCACCGTTACGGACTTTGCCAAGTTGCGGGGTTGGTCAACCGGGCAGCCGCGCATGACGGCGATATGATACGCCAACAGTTGCAACGGAATAATCGAAAGCAACGGCGTCAACAGCCGGTAGGTTTGCGGGATGTAAATAACATGATTGACCCGCTCAGCAATTTCCGTGTCCCCTTCGGTGGCGATGGCGATAACCCGCCCATTGCGGGCTCGTACTTCGGCGATATTCGACATAACTTTATCGTACACCGGATCTTTCAGAGCAATGACCACCACGGGCATGTTTTCGTCAATCAACGCAATGGGTCCGTGTTTCATCTCCGCGGCCGGATATCCTTCGGCATGGATGTAGGAGATTTCCTTGAGTTTGAGAGCTCCCTCCAAAGCAACCGGGAAGTTAATGCCCCTGCCTAAGTACAAGAAATTGTTGGCTTGGTAATACTGGGCGGCGATTTCTTTGATTTGGTCGCCATGTTTGAGAATGAGGTCGACTTGGTCGGGTATCTTCTGGATGTAATCCAAAATTTCCTGCCCCTGCTGTACCGACATCTGACGCATCCGCGCCAGGAGAACAGCGATGAGGGACAGCACCATTACTTGGGAGGTGAACGCTTTGGTCGATGCCACCCCGATTTCCGGACCGGCGTGGATATACACCCCGCCGTCCGTTTCCCGGGCAATTGTCGAGCCAACCACGTTGACCAACCCGAGGGTGGTAATACCGTGTTTCTTCGCTTCCCGCATCGCCGCCAAGGTGTCAGCCGTTTCTCCCGATTGGCTGATGGCGAATAGAATAGTGTCGTCGGAAAAAATGGGAGAACGGTAGCGAAATTCGGAAGCGTACTCCACCTCCACCGGAATCCGGGAGAGCTCTTCGATAATATACTCGCCGATAAGTCCGGCGTGCCACGACGTCCCACAGGCGGTGATGAGCACCCTCTTTATTTCCCGCAGCTCGTCGTATTGCAGGTTCAACCCGCCTAAGCGCGGGATACCTTCTTCGTAGTTGAGTCTGCCGCGATAGGCATTGCGGAGGGTGGTCGACTGCTCATGGATTTCCTTCAGCATGAAGTGGTCGTACCCTTCTTTTTCAATCATGTCGAGGGTCCAACTCACTTCCTGTATTTGGGGGGTGATTTTAACGTTTTGAATCGTGGTAATGCTATAGTTGTCTGCGGTGATGGTGGCGATTTCCCCATCCTCAAGATAGACTACCCGGTTGGTATACTCCAGCATTGCCGAAACGTCGGAAGCGACGAAGTTTTCTCCGTCCCCATCGCCGATGACCAACGGTGAGCCCATCCGAGCGGCGACGATGACCCCCGGATGCAGAGAAGAAATGACCGCGATGCCGTAGGTTCCTTCGACCTGGGTCAAGGCGTGACGAACCGCTTCGGTGAGGGAACCGTGGTAATTAAAGCGGATGAGGTGAACGAGGATTTCGGTATCCGTTTCCGTGCGAATGGTAAACCCTTGCCGAGCCAAGAATTCGCGCAAGGTGCGGAAATTTTCAATGATGCCGTTATGGACGAGAGCGATTTCCCCCATCTCGTCGGTGTGAGGGTGCGCATTGAGCTGCGTCGGTTCCCCATGCGTCGCCCAGCGGGTGTGGGCGATACCGTGAGTGCAGTCGTATTCTTGATTCCCGAGCGTTTCTTCCAAGCGGGCGATTTTCCCCGCCGACTTGGCGACCATCAAGCCCCCTTCGGTCAACAAGGCGATACCGGCGGAATCATAGCCGCGATATTCGAGCCGTTTGAGTCCCTTCAGAAGGATAGGCTTGGCGTTTCGAGAACCAATGTAACCGACAATTCCACACATATCCGTGCCCTTCAATCAGGTGAAAAATCTCATTACTTCTTGGGACAGGCGCTTGGTCAGAGCCGGGTCATCCGTTTCGACAATGAGCCGGAAAATCGGTTCGGTGTTCGAGGAACGAATTTGTACCCAACCATGGAGAAAGTCAAAACGCAAGCCGTCACGCCTGTCGATTTTCGTTCTTCCCAACAACTTCGTAGCTTCCTTTTCAAACCGTCGTAAGCGAACAGAAAAGTTATGAGGAAGGACCGCTTTTGATTTTATAATATAATATTTCGGGAAAGTTTCCACAAGTCTTGAAAGCGAGGTTTTCTCCTCCGCCAGGCAACTCAAAACCAAGGCGGCGGCTATCAACGAATCCCGCCCGGCGTGGAATTTCGGATAAATGACTCCTCCATTGCCTTCTCCGCCGATGACCGCTTTTCTGGTGCGCATTGCCTGCACGACGTTGGCTTCGCCGACTTTGGAATAGTAAACCTTCGAACCCATCGAACGGGCAAGGTCAGCCGTCACGTTCGAGGTCGACAAATTGATGACCGTTGCGCCCTTGGCTTTCTTGAGCACTTCTTTTACCGCTATCGCCAAAGTCAGCTCTTCGCCGACAGGACACCCCGTTTCGTCAACTAAGGCAAGCCGGTCGGCGTCGGGGTCACACGCCAGCCCCAGATCGGCATGATGCCGTTTGACGGCACGGCAAAGCTGGGTGAGATTTTTCGGTACCGGCTCCGGCTCATGGACAAAGTTTCCGTTTCCCTCACAATTGAGTTCGATAACGTTAACGCCAAGTTTCTTCAAAAGCAACGGCAGCGCTTCCGAGCCGGCGCCGTTGACGGCATCGACAACCGCCGTGAATTTCCGTCTCTTGATGGCTGCCCGGTTGACGGTTTTTACTGCCAGGGCTTGTTTGACGTGTTCTTCTACCCACCTGGTCTGAAGTTGTACTCTCCCCAGTTTGGCGTAAGGCTTGAAGGAGAATTTCTTGGAGCGGAAGAGATTGTCCAGCCGCTTGTACTGAGCGGGAGTAATAAATTCCCCTTTTTCATTGAAGAATTTCAGCGCATTCCACTGCGCCGGATTATGGGAAGCGGTGACGCAAATTCCCCCCACCGCTTTGAGCTTTTTGACGGCGATTTCTACCGTCGGGGTTGGGACGATGCCGATGTCGACCACGTCCATGCCGACCGCCGTCAGTCCGGCAATAACCGTCCGGTTAATCATCTCACCCGACGGTCTGCTGTCTCGCCCGACGACGACCTTTCCTTTTTTCAGCATAGTACCGAAAGCGGCAGCGTAGTCGAGCGCCAGTTGTGGGGTCAAGCCGGTTCCGATAATACCCCGAATCCCCGAAGTTGATGTTACTAACGTCTTTTGAGCCATAATTATATCTTCTATATCGAACAGATTTGATAATAATTTCATTATCCGAGGGATAATAATGGGATATCGACTAAGAATTCAAGTAATATCGGTTTTTCTCCCTTTATTTGCCGTTTTCCCCCGGGGAAGCCGATTTTTCTTCAAAAACGGCGGACGAATCCCATAAAAATATGAAAAAGGCAGGTCACTTTGACGACCTGCCTGAGGGGATTTTTCCCCTTTTGTCCTTATATTTCCACGTTTGTACCGATTCCGGCAGCGCGGGCTTTGTCATACACAAGCTTTGCCGTGGCGACGTCTTGAATTGCCAAGCCGTTAGATTTGAAAAGAGTGATTTCACCGTCGGAGGAACGGGCTGGTTTTTTCCCGGTGACGATTTCTCCCAACTCGGCACGGAGATGAGATTTGTCGATGGCGCCTTCTTGTATGGGAATCATAATATCGCCCGCTTCGTTGAGGCAGGCTTCGTACGAGTCGGCAATGACGGTGGAGCGTTTGATTATCGCGGTGTCGAGCTCACGGGCATTGGGAGTATGACTGCCGATGCCGTTGATATGGGTGCCTTCTTTAACGCGGGTGCCGTCAAAAATAGGAGTGGGGGAAGAGGTTGCAGTGCATATGATGTCGGCGTTTTCAAGGACTTCTTCGGGCGAGGCGGCGGAAATAATTTCGAGGTTCAATTTCTTGCCCATTTCGGAAATAAAATTCTTCACCGCTTCTTCGGAAATATCGTAGACGTACGCTTTGCTCAGCTCACGTGCAACAGCGACCGCCCACAGTTGCATTTTGGCTTGCACTCCGGCGCCGAAAATTCCGGCAACCATTCCTTTCCCTTGGCGGGCGAGGTACTTGGCGGCGACGCCGCTGGCGGCACCGGTTCGCACCGCCGTCAAGTAACCGCCGTCCATGATGCAGATGACATCACCGGTAGCGGGATCTTGAAGGAGCACCTTTCCGATAGTTGTCGGCAGGTTGTATTTCTGCGGATTGTTTTTATACACCGTCACCACTTTACACGCCAGCGCCCCCATCTCTTTCAAGTATGCCGGCATGTACAGCGCCAACCCGTCGGGGGGCTTGATGTTAATCCGCAGCGGCAGCACCGCTGTTCCGTTTGCCAATTCCGCAAACGCTTTTTCGACCACCTCCATGCAGTCAGGCATATCGAGAACTTGCATTACCTCATTTCGGGATAAGAGCAACGGCATAATTTCCTCCTCGGTTTCTTCGTTTGGTATTAAGAAAAGGGAGTGGAGCACGCAAGTAAATAGTTTTTCGCTTCGTCGGCGAAACTTCCCGCACAATCTATTGGACATCTCAAGCGGGATGGTGTATCTTTTTTTGTGCTGTAAACGTGTGGACGAGAAGCGATAGCCGCTGCAAAGTGGGCATTTCCCCGTCCACGGAATGAATCGCTGAATGTGGAGGACCAATGAAATATATACCTGAACCGTTTCGCATAAAGACCGTCGAGCCGATTAAGATGACGACCCGGGAATACCGGGAACGTGCTATCAAAGAAGCCGGGTACAATACTTTCCTGTTGCGAAGCGAAGATGTCTTTATCGATTTGCTGACCGACAGCGGCACCAGCGCCATGAGTGACGCCCAGTGGGCGGCGCTCCAGTTGGGTGATGAAGCGTATGCGGGCAGTCGAAATTTCTATGACTTGGAGAAGACCATCCAAGAAGTATTCGGCTACAAATACTTTGTGCCGACTCACCAGGGGCGGGCGGCGGAACATATCATGTCGCAGTTGCTCATCAAGCCGGGCGATTACGTCCCCGGAAACATGTACTTTACGACCACTCGTCTTCACCAAGAATTGGCGGGAGGGACCTTTGTCGACGTGATTATCGACGAAGCTCATGACCCGACGAGCAATCATCCCTTCAAAGGAAACGTCGATTTGAAGAAGATGCAAAAGCTGGTGGATGAAGTCGGGGCGGAGAAAATCCCGTACGTCAGCTACGAGACCTGCGTGAACATGGCGGGCGGACAGCCGATATCGATGGCAAACCTGAAAGAGCTTCGGGAATTTTGCGACAAATACAACATCAAGATTATGCTGGACAACACCCGCACCGTGGAGAACGCTTACTTCATTCAGCAACGGGAAGAAGGTTACAAGAACAAATCCATCAAGGAAATCGTCAAGGAAATTTGTTCCTATACCGACGGCTGCACCTGCTCTTCGAAGAAAGACTGCTTGGTCAACATCGGCGGTTTCTTGGCGATGAACGACGAGGATTTCTATATTGATGCCAAGGCGATGGTGGTTGTCTATGAAGGCTTGCATACCTATGGCGGTATGAGCGGTCGGGATATGGCGGCGCTGGCGCAAGGAATCCGGGAAGCGGTGGAAACGGATGATTACATCCGCTATCGCGTCGAGCAGACCAACTATTTCGGCAATTTGTTGACGGAAGCAGGCGTGCCGCACGTCGTGCCGCACGGAGGTCATGCGATTTTCCTCGATGCCAAAGCGTTCTTGCCTCACATCGACCAGGATGAGTTTCCCGCCCAAGCCTTAGCGGCGGCGATTTATGTCGAAACGGGAGTGCGGGCGATGGAACGGGGAAACGTCTCCGCCGGTCGTGACCCGAAAACCGGAGAGAACCGCCATCCCAAACTGGAGCTGGTTCGCCTGACTATCCCGCGCCGAGTATATACGCAAAGCCATCTGGACTATGCGGCGGAAGGAATCATCAAGCTGTATGAAAAGCGCGACCAAATTCAGGGCTTGAGATTTGTTTTCGAACCGAAGCAGCTCCGTTTCTTCCAAGCCCGCTTTGAACCGGTAGTCCCGGCGAAAGCGAAAGCCGTCCACTCTTGACGGTGATAACGATAACGTTTCAGGCAGGTATGAGTGATTCGTACCTGCCTTTTTTGTGGGGGACTGAATATGTCGCAAGCATTGGAGTATTGTAAGAAAGCAAGGGAGGAAAAATGTCGGTGCGTGAATTTCTGAACGGGAAGGTGAAGCGACTTAGTTTCTTCGACATCAAGTTGATTCAACTCATGACAGTGTTTTTGACTCTCATCGTCGTGAAACTCGTCCCGCAAATGACAGGGATTTCCCTCTGGTGGCTGATAACTTTTGCAGTACTGCTCAGCCTCCGCCCAGTGTATGTCTTTTTCAAGAGGTAGGGTCCTTGAGTTTTTGCCTATTTACTTCTGTTAGTATGTGGAAGCGGATAGTGAAATGTAGAAGACTTTCTCATCCGCAAGTTCTTGGCACATGATTTCCGTAAAGGGCAATTCTTGGAGAGATGGATTTTCACGTTTCAGATTTTCAAATGCTTCGTGAGGGTGGTTTCCTTTCGCCCAGTCTATAATTTGGCAGTTATCTCGCTGGTTGTCTTGTGTATCAAAAGTAAACCCTTCGGAAGTATAGAAGATATACGTTTTCATTCTTTCACCTCAAACGATACTTTCCTCGCTCGACGAACTCAAGATAACCTCGATCCCGCAAGACCTGCAACTGCTGTCTGATTTTGTCCTTGATGTGTTTGTTCTGCGGGTGTTTATCCCTCAGAAGATGCTCGAATCGGTACATTTCCTCGAGTGTAAATTTCTCTTTCCTCAGTTCATCGATGCATCTCATTATATCAAGCAGCCATCCTTTGGCTTCAAGGTTTTTCTGCTTTCGAAGAAACAGTGTTTTCTCCCAGCGGCTAAGTACCTCGCTTTTCTTTTTGGTTTTGCCCTCATGAACCATAAAGATTCTTCCGCTTGAGGGAATTTTCTCCAGTAGGATATTGCAGCCCACCCATCCCGCTCGCCGGGCGTGAGGAGAGAGCGGTTTTCGTTTTTCAATGATGTCCGGAATGAAAAAGTGCTTTGGAATAATCATGAGGTTTACCACTTCCAAATGGCGTTGCTCATACGTTAAGAAGAAGAAATTCGGATTGGCTCGACTACGAATCCGGTCTATCATGGTCCGATAGGCACCGTCCACCACTTTTTTGCCGAAGCGATCTTTTTTGCTTTTCAGCTCGAACTCTTCACGGCAGTGACGGCAGAAGAAATCCGCCACCGGTCGGTTACTCTCAAACGAGGTTAGAGCTCCTCCGCATTGGGGACAATAGATTTCCTCTGCCAGCCATCTTTCCGCCATCACCCGTATGCGCTGCGCCGGGCTTTTATACGGTGCCGCAAGGGTGGAGTCGAAGCGCAGGTTCATGGTTTACTTCACCACAAATTTCTCCATCAATTCGCGGGCGGAGAGTTTTTCGCAGGAGAAGATCGCTTCTCGGATTTCTTTTTGCCGCGCTTCGGAAAGTAATGCCGAGGAAAGAGAGTTGAATTTTACCGTCAGGTCTTCCATCGTCATCGGTTCACGCGGGTCACCTTTGGGATATTCCAAATATTCCGAATACTCTTTCCCGTCGGTGGTTTTTATTACCACTTTCGAGGGCTGTTTCTCCGGGAACATTTTCTCGAACTCTTCCGAGGCTTCCCCTTTAATCTTGTCAATCACCTGCCAGATCCGCTCATCTTTCAACTTCTCCTCCGAGAACGATTGGGTCGTGATTTGATGGTCAACCAGGGCGACGGCAATGCAGTAGGGGAGAGAATGGTCTGCCGTTTCCCGTGACTCGGGGCGATACTTGTGGGGATCGAAGAGGATATCGCACGCCCGGGCAATGGTCGTAATCGTCACTTCCTCGATTTGGTCATAGCTGATGTTGTTTTCCCTGACGACTTTCAGGGTTGCCGTCAAGTGAGTGTGTGTCAACGCTTCTGTGGGGAAGGCTTTCATACCGCATTCGAGAATTTTGAAGCTCTCGCCCAGCTTGCCGGTCAGCTTTTCCACCGCCCAGTCGGGACCGAAAACATCCATCAGCCCTTCTTTCCCTTCGAAGACCTCGACGGTGCCGGTGTAGCCCTTTTGCGCCATCAAAGCGGCAAATACGCCGGTTTGTACCGCCATCGGATCGACGGTGTTTTTCATCATGGTCAATTTTCCCGCCGTCGGGCAGCCGATGGTATGGTTATGCGAGCCGTTGATACCGATGGCGTTGACCATCTGCTCCACCGTCAGCCCCAGGAGTTTCCCGGCTACGATGGGGGAAACGAATTGCGTCAGCGTCGCATGGTGCCATTTCCGCTCCCGAATCCCCGGGACGGCAAACTCGCACAGGCGTTGTTCGAATTCATACGCCAAAACAATCGCGACGATAACTTCTTTCATAGAGGCGTTGACCAGTTCGCCGACCGCCAGCGCCGCCGGGATGAGATCCGAGGGGTGGGAAGGATCTTCTTTCCAGTAGATGTCGTTAAAGTCCAGCGCCCGAATCATAAGCGAGTTGACAAGGGTAGCGTTCACGGCGGGGATTTTGTCACCGAATCCGATAAGGGTCGCTTCTTGGCTGCCTCCCATCTCGGTATATATTTCGCGTAGGATATTGACGTCCTTGGTGTGATAGCCGCCGTAGGCGCACCCAATGGAATCATACAAAAAGCGCTTGACCTCGTGGATGACATTTTCGGGCAAATCTTCATATCGCAGATTCACGGCAAATTCCGCCATTTGTCGGGAAATTGATTTTTGCATCTTATGTTCTCTCTCTTTCTTTGGTTTTTTCTTTTCCGGAGAGAGTATATTGAGCGGAGTTTTTTTCAACAAGCTGATTTTTTGAAAAAAAACGCGCCTGTGGCGTAAAGCCCTTGAAGTTGGGGAGACTCTAGGCGAATCTGCCTTTTTGCTATTTCCATCTCCTCAGGTCTCTTCGAGACCTGAGCTACTGTTCTGCCTTTTGCTGTTTCCATCTCATCAGGTTTCTTCGAGACCTGAGCTACTATTTCGGAGAGGAGCGGCGTCTCTCTCTTTGCGAACAAAGTGTGGGGTGCCCCACCGCTTGCGGTGGGCTTATCGCGCAGTCAAGAATCCTTTCCCGACCCTTCCCGACAGTTTCTCTTCAAAGGGGGAATGAACAACCGTTCGGCAAAAAGGCACGCCCGTGGCGTAAAAAACATCTGGAGTTGGGGAGACTCTAGGCGAATCTGCCTTTTGCTGTTTCCATCTCCTCAGGACTCTTCGAGACCTGGGCTACTGTTCTGGAGGGGAACTAACAGGATGAAAAGGGCGTTGTCTTATGAACAAAGCTGGGGTTGCAAATGGTGAACTAACCGTTCCAAAACGTGAAAGAGGGTATACTCCCGATAGACCCGTCGCATCCCGTTTCGTATATAAGGGAGCCGCTCTTCCGGGTGGCGGAGAAAGTGGGCAAACATCTCGTGGTACTCAGCGGGTGAGGAAGCCACTGCCATTTCATCTTCCGCAAACAGCTCTTTCATTGCCACCGGGTTGTCTACCAGCTCAAAACCGCCGCAGGCAGGAATGATGTACGTCCGTTCGTTTATCTCGTTGAATTCTTCCATTTGCCTGTGGACGTGGTAATTCGGGTAGATACGGGCGAAATTGTAAAACAATGCCGCTTCGTCAACAGTGAGCTCTCCGATGCCGTACCCCCAATTTGTTCCGGCAAGGATGCCGCGCTGTTTTTGAAGGATGGGCAGCAGATACTGTCGGGTTTCTTCCGCTTTGAATGGCGAGTTGGTGCCGACGAAAAAGTAATCCCATACGTCCACCCCGGGGCGCATGTAATGTATGAGCGGGTTGACGGCGAACGGAAGCGAAAGCAGCGGCAGATCGGTGCGTGCCATTGCCGGGTCACGTTGCGGGTCGAGATGGAAAGTTATAAGAAAATCACACGGTTCGTAACGGTGTTCGAATGTCGAGATATGTCCGATTTGAAGTCCGCTCTCTTGGCGGCAGCGTTTGAGGTAGTCATAATCGAGCTGTTCGATGTATGCCGGATCCGCTACCGTGATGAAAACCGTGGGGCGGAAAGTTTCACACACCGTTTTGGTGTTTTTTCCCCAGTTAAGGACTGTTGCCGGGATACCCATGTACGTCAGCACTGCCTGCCAGCTATCCATCAGGTATTTTAAGGCGCCATTGCCGGGGCGGTGCAAGAGGATTCTTGTCTCCGTGTCGTGATAGCGGTTGTGGTATTTTTCCATCAATTTATTGCGCAGTCGATGGTTTTCCTCCAAAAGGCTTTGGCGATTGGGATCCGGGGCATGTTCCGACAGCCACGAGAGCGAACGCAGGACATCTTCTTTCCAACGTGGTTCCGGGGCTCGAGAGACACAGGTTTTTCCCCATAGCTCACAGAGGTTGAAGTGGGCGTCGGCGTGGTCAGGGTCGTTGGCAAGGGTCATCCGGAAAGCTTTCTCTGCCTCCTGATATTTCCCCTGAGCAAACAATACCACTCCCCGGTCATTCAATAATTGCGGGTGGTGAGGCGCGTGTTGTAAAGCAGCGGTAAAATGCTTCTCCGCTTGTGAGATATCACCCAGAGCGAAACATGCTTCTCCCAATCCGCATTGCGCTTCTACCGACCGGCGTTCCTTTTCCAGTGCCGACGTAAAAGACGCCTTGGCGGCGCTGAAATCGCCCAGGGTAAGTTTCCGCTGTCCTTCCGCAATCAGGCGACTAACTTCTTCGTGTTCCATATCTTTGTCTTCGGTCAACTCGGATAAAAGAGCTGCTAACTGGCTTTCGTACGTTTTCGAGTGTTGCAGGGAAAGCTCGGCATACTTGCGGATAGGTTCGTCAAATAGCCGGAGGCATTTTCGAATTTCCTTGGAGGTACTTTCTCCGGCAAGGTGGACAGGCACACGAAAGTTCTTCTTGGCGGCGTGGAAATCCATCGCCAGAAGGTAGTATTTCAGAGCAAGATATTCGTCACTGTGGTAATCCAGCTTGAGAAAATCGGGATGGAACAAGTAAACCATCTCGTTGAAGTGGTTGATGTAATACTCCTTGAGGTCGATGACCATTTTCACGCGCTCTTCGACTTTGGTGCTCATGTTCTGCCCATGGATGCGGTAATTCACCAAGAAGTCGGGAATGAGTTTGATTTTCGGGTTGCACTCGAGGTACTTGATGCAGGTGTAGGCATCTTCACCCTGAGCGGTATGCGGCAGTTGATACCATGAGAGGTTGTTTTTTCTGATGAAGGAAAGCCGAAACAGTCCGTTTTTCGGCACCGGTACCGAAGCGGTGTGAAAACCCCGGTACAAGCCTTGCATCGGGTCGGTAGGGAAGTCTTTGTAATTCCACCGCTCAACGAGTTTTCCTTGGTCATCGACAACGTTCAAATTGCTTGCAACCCAATCGAGGGCAGGGTCTTTGAGAAATTCTTCTACCAGCCGCTCGGCAAATTCCGGCTCGAGGAAATCATCCGCATCCAGATGGTGGACAAATTCGCCGGTAGCGGCGGCAAGTACATCTTTCCGCCCTTGCAGCAGTCCGCCGGTGTTGGTCTCGTGTCGGATCAGCGTGAGCGTATCGCCGTACTCCAAAAGCAGAGGGACGGAGTTGTCGGTGGAGCAGTCGTCGACGACGATAACTTCGATATTCTCATACGTTTGATTGAGAATCGAATCAATGCAGGTCTTGACGTATTTCTCGTTGTTATAACACGTTACCCCGATGGTCACCAGCGGCTTTTTCACCTGGTCTCCTTTATTCGTGTTTCATTTCCTCAACTTAGTCCAGTATATCGGCGGAAGCTGTGCAAAAATTGAGCATGGTCTTCGGTAAGGCACTGAAAAAGATTGAATCGGGTTGACTAGCTTAGCTCATACTACCCTGCGATGAATCACAAGCAGTGGCGATTTTCGTCCCCCGTTCACCCCCTTATAGAGGAATGGCGGCGAAAAATGGAACAAAATCAGGACAAATACGGTTTTGTTAGAGAGGGGGTGCTAAAGCTGTGAATTTATAAGCAATTAGGGCAAAAAACGCCTTGATTTTTTTTGCGTTTTTGCTATCCTTGCAAAAGTTTTTTTGATGATTTTGGAGGTATGATGCCGAAAGTTCTGGAAAATGTGCAGATAGGCCCGCTGAACTGGAAGATGAAAGTGGAAGTTCCGCGGCTGGTTGCCAAAGCCAAAGCGGGCCAGTTTATTATCCTACGAGTGCATGAAAACGGTGAGCGGGTGCCGATGTCCATCGCCGGGATGGATAAAGAAAACGGCGTGCTCACAATTATTTACCAGGTGGTGGGAAAAACTTCCGCCTTGATGACTACGGTCCCTCCCGGTGGAGAAATCGCCGACTGCGTCGGTCCCCTGGGGGTTCCTTCTCATGTCGAGAACTGGGGAACGGTGTGTGTCATCGGCGGCGGAATAGGCATTGCGCCTATTTATCCCATTGCCCAAGCGTACAAAGAGGCGGGGAACAAGGTTATCACCATCATCGGGGCGCGTTCGAAGAATATCCTCTTCTACGAAGAAGAGCACAAAGCCGTGGCGGATGAGCTGCACGTCTGTACTGACGATGGCTCATACGGTCATCACGGTTTTGTCTCCGACGTCTTGAAAAAGTTGCTGGATGACGGCGTGGATATCAAGATGGTCATGGCAATCGGTCCCGTTCCCATGATGAAAGTCGTCAGTAACTTGACCAAGGAGTATAACGTCCCGACTTGGGTTTCCCTGAATCCGTTGATGATTGACGGTACCGGCATGTGCGGCGGGTGCCGCGTGCAGGTGGGCGATGAGACCAAGTTTGCCTGCGTGGACGGTCCTGATTTCGACGGTCACAAGGTCGATTTTGACCTGCTGACCAAGCGCTTGAGCGCCTACAAGGAGCAGGAACGGGAAGCGATGAAGCGCTTTCTGGAAAATCCCGGCTGCAAGCTGGCGAAGGAAATTGAAAATTTTACCTACCCGGACGAGCAACGGGCTGGATGATAAGTTCGGGCTGAGGCGAGAGTATTCTATGAACGGAGTTAATCGTGGCTGAAAAACTGAAACCTAAAGAGAGAATGAAGATCCCTCGGCAGAAAATGCCCGAGCAGGATCCTAAAGAGCGCATAAAGAATTTCAAAGAAGTGCCTTTCGGTTTGACGGAAGAGCAAGCGGTAATCGAAGCGAACCGGTGTTTGGATTGCCCGAAGATGCCGTGTGTCAAAGGGTGCCCGGTGGAAGTTGACATCCCCGGTTTTATCAAGCTGGTGCAAGAAAGAAAATTTGCGGAAGCCGCCCGGAAAATCAAAGAGACCAACTCTCTTCCGGCAATTTGCGGTCGAGTCTGCCCGCAGGAAGAGCAATGTGAGATTGTCTGCGTGATGCAGAAGAAGGGCGCTGTCCATATCGGTTACCTCGAACGGTTTGTCGCCGATTACGAGCGGGAAAACAACCTGATGGAGCTTCCGGAAATCGCTCCGCCGACCGGTCGACGGGTGGCGATTGTCGGCTCCGGTCCTGCCGGTTTGACGGTGGCGGGCGATTTGATAAAGCTGGGACACCAGGTCACGATTTTCGAAGCGCTGCATAAGCCGGGCGGAGTGCTGGTCTACGGTATTCCGGAATTTCGTCTCCCCAAGAGCATCGTACAAGCCGAGTGTGATTTCTTGGCGCGCATGGGGGTGGAATTCCAAACGTCGACTGTTATCGGCAAGATGGATACCATCGACGAGCTGTTCGAAATGGGTTATGACGCCGTCTTTATCGGAACCGGTGCCGGATTGCCGAATTTTATGGGTATCCCGGGAGAGAATCTCATCGGCATTTACTCTGCCAACGAGTATTTGACCCGTTCCAATCTCATGCGGGCGTATGACTTCCCGAATAACGACACCCCCATCATTCGCGGTAAGAACGTCGCCGTATTGGGCGGCGGGAATACCGCCATGGATGCGGTGCGGACGGCGCTGCGATTGGGCGCTGAGAATGCTTACATCGTCTACCGCCGGAGCGACAAAGAAATGCCGGCTCGTGACGAAGAAATCCACCACGCCAAAGAAGAAGGGGTGCAGTTCCACTTGCTGACTGCGCCGATTAAGTTCATCGGAGACGACCAGGGCAGAGTAAAAGCGATGGAATGCATCAAGATGGAGCTCGGCGAACCTGACGCTTCCGGCCGTCGTCGGCCTATCCCGATTGAAGGCTCCAACTACGTAATGGAAGTTGACTTGGTCGTGGTGGCTATCGGCAACTCGTCCAACCCGCTTATCCCCAAAACCACCCCCGGTTTGAAATGCAACAAGTGGGGGAATATTGTCGTCGATGAAGAGACGATGCAGACCTCACGAAAAGGCGTGTATGCCGGCGGTGATATCGTCACCGGCGGTGCCACGGTGATTTTGGCTGCCGGTGCCGGCAAGAAAGCCGCCCGCGCCATGCACAAGTATTTGATGGAAGAAGTCAAGAAATAGTAAGCGTACTCCTTCCCAAGAGAGAACAAAAGCAGGAGCTCGGTTGAGTTTCTGCTTTTTTTATAACGGGGTTACTGTTTTGTTCGCTTTACCGGTCGTCGTAGAGAAAAAGTCGAATGTTGATTTTATTTTCGGTGTCAGTCAGTTCGAACGAAATAGGTTCTTGCTTTTGAATGACTTTGCTGGTGGATTTTTCTTGTTGTGAAAGAGCGACTTTGACCGCTCCGAATTCCGATTTTCCGTTCAGTTCGAGCACGGTAATAGAGATGAGTTTTCCTTCGGTTTTTCCCTCGAAAGAGACTTTTATTCTGTCGTGCTTTTCGGTTTCGAGGGTGATGTCTTCTTGATATTCCGTCTTGTCCGGATTGTATTCGAACGGATGGAGAGAAAACACCGCATCGGGTAACTTCACCTGCCAATTCAAAGATTCAGCTTGTTTCGGTGCCGGTTCCGTCAATACGACTTTCCCGTTTTCATCGGTGAGAAATTCTTGGTCTAATTCCGGCACCCGAACCAACACGTGGGAGAAAAAAGCCGGATCGTCGCTGATAAGTTGGAGATAGTCATATCCTTGTTCCATATCCCGCATTATTCTCAAGACGATTTCCGGCTCTTCCGAGCAAAAAGTGCTCAAATTCCGTACCGGCAAGGTGATTTCTTTCTCTCCGTGGGCGGCTAACGACTTGATGAGCTCCGCACTGGGGGCTTCTTCCAAGGGGGTAAGCGGGATGTTCATCCCCGCCACCGCTTGCCGGAACAAGCGGGCTTTCCATTGCTCCGCTTCGCTCGGAAGGGGTACTTTTTCCTCATGGGCGAGCCCGGCGAAGAATTCTTCATAATCGGCAAGGCTTTCCCGGCAGAGTTCGCATATGGCAAGATGCTCTTCCACCTCTTGGGCATCCGACCCTGACAGGCTTCCGTCGAGGAATTGGAGCAATGTCTCTTTAGAAAGATGCACGTTTTGAGTCCTTTTCTCCTCTCAATGCTATAATATAGGAACCACTTTTGCTTTTTCTCGATTTATTTTTTTATTTCCTCTCCGAAAATGTTAACCGCTTTGGAGATAATTGTCTCAAAAACGTATTTGTACTCGGCGGCATATCGCTGGTGGGAGGAAGGCGGCGTTACTTCCCGGAAATAGTGGGGGAGAGGGTCGGTTTCGCCGCTGAAGACCATGTCGGAAAGATAGGTTTTTGCCGCGGTCACGAATTTTTTCGCCTCCACAGCGGTTATTTTCTCTTTTTTTACGAACTTCTGCACCACGTCCGATTGGAGCCGCTCGGCGGTATGTTCGATGGCTGTTTCGAATCTCGTCAATTCGAATACTTCTTCCGGCGTGAGAGGTGAACGGAACGGAGAAAGAAAATCGTTCACATATAAAGAGTTGGCGGTTATGACGGCAGCCAATAGTTCGTGCTTGGCAAGACGGTTTTGGTATTCGGTCATTTCATCGAGCAACTCGAATATCTTGCGGCACCAACCTGCCCGCGTGGCGCTCTCAAAATATGCTTCCACGGCGAGATTTTGAAGTCTCTCGTACGGGATGAGCGGCTGGTCGGAGCGCACGTTGTCCCGATTCTTGGTGAGGAACACGTACTTTGTTTTTTGTTCGAGCACCGTCGTGTATTCTGACGAAGAGGTGATGATGTCCTTGAACCGGCGTTTGAGGTAGTGAAGCTGGGGATTGGAGCTGCCGGAAAGTTTGCTGAGTTGTTGGTGAATAAAGCCGGTAAGCAGGTTCGTAAAACGGTGGTATATGTTTTCCGGTTCCTCCCTATCCGTTGCGGGGCATTCCTTTTCAAAGTAGGTAAAGATGAGCGGAAACGGCTCCCCGCCGGGACTGGCAAGGAAAAAGCCCAAAATATCGAAGGTCAAATCCTTGAACGGGTCGGTGTTTTCCTTATGCTCAATCGGAAGTTGATACCCTCTGCCGTGGAGGCAGCGGAGGTAGGATTTGGTGTGTCGAAAGCAGAGGTCAAAGAAATCGCTAAATGCCCTTTGGTGCCGGGGGTTGTGCAAAAACTTTCTGATAACGGCGCCGTAGCGTTCGAAGGGGCGATGTTCCATTGTTGACGTATGGTGTTGTTGAGAGCTTTAACTTTTGAAACAATATACCATTTTGTCCTTTTTTGTCAAGGGAAGCGCGGAATTGAAGTAACGAAAAGGGTGCGAAGGGATTCTCCGCACCCTCTTACTATAAGGATTACAGCTTTATCAATTCCACCCGCCGATTGTTGGCTTTGCCTTCGGGAGTGTCGTTGGTGTCTATCGGTTTGGATTCTCCCCACCCTTTTGCTTCCAGCCTGCCCGCATCAATGCCGTATGTCGAGATAAGGTAGTTTCTTACGGAATTGGCACGGTTCTGCGAGAGAGTCATATTGTGCTCTTCCGAGCCGTCGCTGTCAGTGTGCCCTTCGATGGAGAGGCGGAGAGAGGGGTCGTCTTCGAGCAGGCGGGCGATTTCTTTGAGCGTCTTGTACGATTCGGCTTTGATAACGTAGGAATCCGGGTCGAAGAGTATCCCGTGAGTGACAATTTTCCCTTCTTCTTCAAGTTGTTGGCGCATGCTTTTGCCGCCTTCGGCGAAACGGAAGCCTCGGAAGAGACAGGGATTGTCAGATTCAACGTAGGGGTCGACATAAATGCGGAAGCCGACGGGGTTAAAGTTCTCGACTTTGGGAATGTTTGCCACTCGGGTTTGGTCAAGGTAGCATTTGATGGAGCGTTTGGTCGCCATGATGCGCACGGTGTGAGGTCCTTTGGTCAGATTTTGAGGAAGGCTTTTGCTTGCCAAGGTCTTTCCCTGCAGGGAAACTTGGGTGCCATTGTTCGAGTAGACATTAAAATAGCCAATATCTTTCCCTTGGTTGTCAACCCAATTGATGTAGTAGTAATGCCCCGATTTGTCCTGACCGTTGTTGTATATTTCGAGTTCCACCGTGTACTTTTCCGGTAGGGGGTTGTCGGGGAGCTTGGGACGGATAGAGCCTTCGTCGGTGCACATAATCCAAAACTCTTTCCCCAACCGCACCACTTCAAAAACACCACGGTCCAAATTCCACCGGTAGGGAAACTCTCCCTCTTCTTCGTCTTTCATGTCGTCATAGAAAATAACCTTGTTGCCCGGAATGAAATCGTATTTCGTGTACAGTTTCATATCCTCGGCTGCCGGAGCCGTCGGTGTCGCGGCACTTGCTGAAGGAGATGAAGGGGTGGTCGCCGTAGCTGCGGCAGGTGCTGTGGTGCTGCCGTATTCTTTGGTGTACTGCCCTTTCCCTTGGTAGCGGTAATATTCTTCCGGCACTTCCTTGGAGATAGTTTCCACCGCTTTGGCAAGGACGGCGCGGATGGCTTTTTCCATCGGTTCGTTGGAGTAAACCCCTAACGCTCCCGCCAGCGCCATATCTTTCACCCAGCCGCCGCCCCCGATGCCGGTTTTCCAGCTTTTTGATTTGGCTTCCAGCGACTTGGCTTTGAGCACCCGTCGGGTGCGAATGTCGATGAGCTTGATATCCATGATGATTTTGGCGGTTTTCGATTTCACGCCAACCGCGCCGAACGCTTTTTTCTTGAACCCGCCCAGTACGCCCCCGCCGCCACCGGCGTTGGGTTCGAATGCCGTCACCGCACCGGTGATGAGGATATCCGCTCCTTCCATGAGCCCCTTCTCGGGACCTTTTCCTTCTTCCACGTAGCCCGACTGCGCCAGATCGATTTCATCGGCAAGCTCCGCCACTTCTTCTTGGCTTGCCAAAACGATAAATTTCCCCGTGTTCGTGAGGGCAGTGGAGAGCATTTCCCCGATTGCCGCCGCCATCTCATAGCTGCACTGGTCGGCTTTCGGTTTGATGGTCCCCACAGTGATGCGGGCTTTGTTCCCTTGATAGGTGAGAGTTTCTTCGATGTCAGCAGATGCCGCACTTCCAGCCATGACGAAGAGCAGCAGGGTCATGCACATACTTTTCATAATCTTCGAATGAACCATAACGTACCTCCCACTGAAGCTAAGAAATTTTGAGTCGCTAAATGTTGTCGTTCTTTGGAAGAAGGGATGTCGGAGTCGTTTCGTCAACGAAAATTTGAGGAAAGGGGAAATGTCCGCTTTAGTACCGCTTGTATTAACAGTGTCCGAACAAAAAAGAAACGACAGGAGAACCTCCTGTCGTTTCCTTGACTATCGTTTCCCGGTTTACTTCCATCGGGGAAAATGGGGATAAATACCCTCTCGGGAAAGAACCGGAC
The DNA here is from genome assembly GCA_964489705.1 of uncultured Ignavibacteriales bacterium. Taxonomy (GTDB): domain Bacteria; phylum Zixibacteria; class MSB-5A5; order GN15; family FEB-12; genus CAZAZQ01. The sequence goes on along the minus strand of CAZAZQ010000006.1, from coordinate 64,346 downwards.
GTATCTTTGTCAGGTATAGTGAAGATTTTGTGCTTTCTACCCTCCACACGAATCGTTGTCAATCACATGGTGTCCTCTGCTTTCGGAACCTCCGCCGGAGAACGGTTGCTCTTGATAACGCTTGTTTGCCGTTGCCTGTCGGCGGTTCCCTCCGCTTTTGGATACTGCTTTTAGTAGCGGCGATCGTTTCGGCGAGGAGTCCTGCCGCCGCTCTTGGGCGGACGGGCTTCGTCGATTCTCAGGGTGCGTCCTTTGAAGTCGGTGCCGTTGAGGGCATCTTTAGCGCTTTCGGCTTCCTCCGAACTTGCCATTTCGACAAACCCGAACCCGCGCCCTTCGATGACGTTGACGCTCTTCACTTCGCCGTGACCGGAAAACAGCTCTTCCAATTGTTCGTTGGTCACCGAGTAGTTCAAATTTCCCACATACAGCTTACTGCCTTGCATCATAACCTCCTACGGGTTACTTTTTTATCGTCTTATGTTTCTTGAGGAGGCAGAAGCAAGACACAACTACTACCTCGGCAAAAAACATCCGGATATGCGAAAGTAAACGCTCAGGTTACTTTCGGAGGTCTCTTTCTTGGGTTATCATCTCCTTTCGGGGCAATGTTCGAACCTTCCGGGATATATTAGTCTTTCATCGAGGCGAGGAAACGCTGGTTGTTCTTGGTCTTTTTCAACCGGTCGATGAGAAATTCCATCGCTTCGATGGGGTTCATTTCCGCCAAGAATTTCCGGAGAATCCATATCTTGTTCAGGGTTTCCGGGTCTTGGAGCAATTCTTCCTTTCGGGTCGAAGAGCGGTTGATGTCCATTGCCGGGAAAATCCGCCGATCCGCCAATCGCCGATCGAGCACCATTTCCATGTTGCCGGTTCCCTTGAACTCTTCGAAAATCACCTCGTCCATCCGCGAGCCGGTCTCGATAAGCGCCGTGGCGATGACCGTCAACGAGCCGCCTTCTTCGATATTCCGCGCCGCTCCGAAAAAGCGCTTCGGTTTGTGCAAGGCGTTGGAGTCAACACCGCCGGAGAGGATCTTCCCGGAGTGCGGGACAACAGCGTTGTGCGCCCGCGCCAGACGGGTAATCGAATCCAACAGGATGACCACGTCGTGACCATGTTCGGTCAGGCGCTTGGCTTTTTCCAGCACCATGTGCGCCACTTGGACGTGGCGTTCGGCGGGTTCGTCGAACGTCGAGGAAACGACTTCGCCTTTAACGGAGCGTTTCATATCGGTCACTTCTTCCGGTCGTTCGTCGATGAGCAGCACGATGAGAATGACTTCCGGGTGGTTGGTCGTAATCGATTGGGCGATTCTTTGCAGGATAATCGTTTTCCCCGCCTTGGGGGGAGAGGTAATCAACGCCCGCTGTCCTTTTCCGATGGGACACATCAAGTCGATAATGCGGGTGGTCAGCTCGTCGCTGCTCACTTCGAGACGAAACGGTTCATTCGGATACAGAGGGGTCAGATTATCGAAAAGCGGGGTATGTTTGGCGATTTCCGGGTCGGTGAAATTCACCGATTCGATTTTCAGTAAAGCGAAATAGCGTTCGTTATCCTTGGGCGGACGTACCTGCCCTGCGATGATGTCGCCGGTGCGCAAGTCGAAGCGCTTGATTTGCGAGGGGGAGACGTAAATATCGTCCTGCCCGGGCAGGTAGTTATAGTCGGGCGAGCGGAGAAAACCGTAGCCTTCGTCGAGGATTTCCAACACCCCTTCGGCGAGGATAATCCCGTTCGCCGACGATTGCGATTCCATGATTTTGTAGATGAGCTCCGATTTGCGAAGCCCGGACACACCGGGAATATCACGATCTTCCGCTATCTTGAGGAGCTCTGCGATTGTTTTTGATTTCAGTTCTGCTAGTTCCATTTACTCAACCCATCCTATGTCTTGTGTGTGTGCCTTCACCGATGTCCTCATTCCCATTGTTATTGTTCCGTTAATTCTTCCACCGGGGCATCACCCCAGAGTTTTTCCAGCGCGTAAAAGCGCCGGGTCGGTTCGTAAAAAACATGAACCACCACGTCTATGTAATCCAAGAGAATCCAATTTCCTTCGGTGACTCCTTCCCGATGATTCGGGGCATATCCGAGTTCTTTCAATCCCTCGTCGATCGCTTCGGCGATGGCTTTGACGTGAATATCAGCACCTCCCGAAACGATAACGAAATAGTCGCATACCGACGAAAGCTCTTTGACTTTCAAAATCTTGACTTCAAAACCTTTTTTAGAAAGAGCCAGCAGTCCGGCTTTTCGTGCGAGGGCAAGGGCTGACAGTTTTTTCAAAGCGTGGTACTATCTCTCCTTATTTTTTTGCTCTTTGTTCGGTAATTTCAACGAGGGGGCATCTTCCCCCAACACTAACGTCACGGTAATATGCTTTTCGTTAAACTCCAGAGGCTTATACATTGTTTCCGAGGGATCAAGCCCTAACAGCTTCGCCAGTTCTTTTGCCGCCGATTCGTCTTTTTCGCGGGATATAATGAACGATTTCTCAACTTTTTTCAAGTCAAAATCCATTGTTCCGGCAATTTGTATTTCCAGCACCGAATCGGCGTAATGAGACAAAGCGCGGGTGACCTCGGCTGCCACTGCGGGTGTGTCGGTGCCGTTAACCACCTGAAGACGAATAAGATAGGTGGGGGCATCGGCTGTCTTCGAGACCCCGCGGGCGGTGCGCACCGTTCCCCAAAGGAAGTAGCCGATTATAACAATAATCGGGACGCTTACCCCAATGCCGAGGTATGTTATCAGCTTCGCTCGTTTCATGGAAATACGGTGTCTCTCATTGTCTTTCGACTATTTTCGAGATGCGGTATGGTTGATCATGAAAGCTGTTTGTGAAAAGGGAAAGAGTGTGCACGGACAGTTCAAATTCCTCACTATGGGCTTAACATTATCATGGGCTCGGCACCATTCGATACGGCATCATCGTCGCCGGAACCTTTTGCACTTGAATGCTCATTTTGAATTTCTCCGAGGGGTGATAGTCCAGCCAAAAACCGGGGTAGAAGGTTACAGACTGGGTGCCGGTGGCGGTGTTCCAGCTTCCGGCGAGGTTGTGAGCCATGCTTAAATTTACCCCCAACGTCAGCTTGGACGAAATATCGTACATCAGCATCGAGTTGAGCAATCCGACCGAGCCAGAGCCGCCGTTGCCGGAAAAGTAGGAAAGGGAATAACTGTGCGACCATCTCAGGCGAGAGAGGTCAATCAAGGAAAAAGGATGAGACGCCGGTTTGATTCCTAACGTGTTCAGTTGGTCAAGGGATTGAAGTTTTGCTTTGTCAATCGATTGTGCCAACGCCCCAGTGCTTAAAAGCACTGCTACGATTATAGTTATACCTACCTGTTTCATATCCTTCTTGCCCTAATGTAATGATTATTCCCAAAAGCGTCAATACTAAAATTTCTTTCCACCTTTCGGTATATCGGTACCTTTCCTTCCCACTTATATCATTATAACGTTTTCAGTACAAAGAAGATGCAAAAAAATAATTATTTCATGTTCGGCATGAACTTGCGGGCTAAAAGCTCCAACTGCTCGGCGGAATTGACCCCCAAAACTTCGTCGGGATTCTCGGCGGCGACCACCGAGACTCGCAGCCCCTTGCGGCGCATAACCTTTACCGTGTCAGTCAGATAATATTCCCCCTGAGCGTTTTGATTGTCGATTTCCTCCAGAGCGGAGAAGAGCTCTGACGTGTTGAAACAAAAAGTGCCGGTATTTATCTCTTTTATTTTCCGGACTTCCTCGGAGGCGTCTTTCTCTTCGATAATGTCCACCAACGTGTCGCTGTCGCGCTCCCGGATAATTCGTCCGTAACCGGTAGGATTATCGACAATTGCCGATAGGCAGGTGGCGGCGGCGCCGGTCTTTTCGTGGACGGCGAACAATCGTTCAATAGACTTGGCGGAAAGAAACGGGACATCTCCCAGAGCAACCAACGTGGTGCCGGTGAAATCCTCAAGCATCTCTTTTGCCATTTGGACGGCGTGACCGGTGCCGAGTTGCTCCCGCTGCCACACGAACGAAACCGGGTACGATGCCAACTCCGTTTTGACCAGTTCTCCTTTATGTCCGATGACGACGACCAGCCGGGAGAAATCGAGCCGGGTCAGGGTGTCCATGAGAATGGAAATCATTGAGCGGTTATGGATTTGATGTAAGACCTTCGGGAGGTCGGATTTCATCCGTTTTCCTTTTCCGGCGGCGAGGATAACAGCGGCACGTTGTGGGGGCATAGGCTTTTCGTCCCTTCTTGATAGATTGTTTAGAAAGAGTCTAATTTACCCGTTTACCGGTTTGTTCCGATTATCGACATGCACCACGGCAGGCTTGAATTTCATGGCTTCTTCCGGTTCCATGTGACCGTAGGCGAGGATAATTATCAAGTCGCCGATAGAACCCTTGCGGGCGGCGGCGCCGTTGAGTCCGATAGTTCCGCTGCCCGGTTCGCCTTCAATGACGTAGGTTTCGAAGCGTTCCCCGTTGGTAATATTCGCCACCTGGACTTTTTCCCCCGGCACGAGATTTGCCAAGCGCATCAGCTCGGCATCTATAGTAATGGAGCCGACGTAATGCAGGTCGGCATCGGTAATAGTCGCCCGATGAATTTTTGATTTGAGAACGGTAATCAACATTCTTTCTTTCACCTTCTCCGATTCAAGTTCAACCCAAAATATAACATACTTTCCCGCCAACGGGCAAGTCTCTTCTTATACTCACCAAACCGTCGGTTATTTTCTCTTTTCCTGTTTTTGATAAATAGAAGGCTGTCGATGGTTGAGAATTCGAAACAGTCAGGTTTTTTCACACATTCAGTGTCGGATTTTACGCAAAGGCTGGCGAGAACACGTATTGCCGACACCCTACGGGTGACATCCTCAGGGTGACTTATAACCTTACGAAAGGAAATAATACATCCTGAAATTTTAGTAGGGCATGGTCTGGTACAGACCTGCCATTTGCTTAACACTTGGCAGGTCTCTTCGAGACCTTCCCTACTTTCCCTGGTGAGAACACGTATTGCCGACGCCCTAAGGGTGACACCCTCAGGGTGACTTATAACCTTACGAAAGGAAATAATACATCCTGAAATTTTAGTAGGGCATGGTCTGGTACAGACCTGCCGTTTTCTTAACTGATTCGTTATATCGTGCTGAGTATCGCAAGAATCGCGAATACGAGTGCAAGATTGATTGATATTAGCCAGTGGTAAAACAACGTGCCCGCTTTTCCCTTCTCCGCTTCCGTAATTTTCTTGTACTGATAGGCGTATTTTGGAGCCATTGCCTTTAACCAGAGAAAACTCACCGGCATGCCGCGCTTCTTGAGGGAGTCATAGATTATCACGGTGGTGACCACATTCCAGATTACACCAAGAGCCGCCAGAGCAATGAAAATATTTTTGGCATCCATTCTTTTGCCTCCAATCTCTGTAGAGTTATACTCCGGCTTTCAGTGACTTATTCACGAAGGCGCTCTCTTTTCGAGTGGTCGGACATCTCACCTGACAGTGCCGCAAAGGATGAGGGAGCAGAGCCTACTCCATCGTAAAGAAAGCGGCACACCACAGTCTACGACGAACTCAGCATGGACTGCTGCCGGATGTGATTGGTAACCGTCGGAATATCGCCTGCCAAAAGGGAAAAGCGTATCGTCACCGGTTCTTCGGAGACTTCAATCCGGAAAAGATTCACCAGCGTCGTTCCTTGGTAGACCTTTTCGAAACCACCTTCCGAAAGGGAAACCGTATAAATCGGCAGATGCCAGATTTCCGCCGGTCGGTCGGAAATCAAGGCTACGGCAATGTTCCGATATTGATCGGTCACCACGTAGGAGGAAGCATGGCCGTACTGCCCGAGAGAATCGAGGAATGAATTTTCGTTGCGGCGATTATCGACCATAATGAAGCGGTCTTCGGCATGTCCCGCTTGAAAATTGAAATTGTTTTCCAAAGCGAAATTTGCCCAGGTTCGGTGCCCATTGAGGGTTTTTATCTCGTACTCGACTTTCAGCATCTGCCGGTCGGATTCGAAGGTAAATCGTTTTGTAACCTGAAGAGGGATGACTCCTTCCGGCCGCCATAAGTGTCCGTCTCGTTTCATCGTAACTCGTTTCTGTTCCCGCTCAATGTCATAGGTGAACGGCTCAAGAATGAAATCGCCTTCTTCGCCGTATCTTCCGGAACGGAAGCGCTCGAAATCGACATCGCCGGTAAAAAAGTGGTCGATAAAACAGCGTTTCAGGTACCAGTCTTCAATAAGCAGCTCTTTCAATCCCGCTTCTTTCGCCAGAATCAGGTCGTGAATGGAAGCGGTCTTTTGGGCGCTGCCCGGAGCCACCGCTTGGTCGAGCTTCAGATGGTAGCCTTCTTTTCGGCGGGTGAGGGTGTCGGTGATGTCAAAGTACTGTTTGTTCAGGGCAAACTGCACCAGCGTCGCGCCGCGGTTGGGTTTGAAGACTGCCGTGAAAGTCTTGTCAGAGCAGATAATTTCCTCCGCTCCGTCGGTATCGTAGTCGGTGACTTGGACATTGTAGTCGGTGTTGCCCAAAAGAGCATTCAAGCGGGCATCGGCTTCAATCAAGCTGGAGTGTACCGCTTGTCGGATGTGGGGGAGATACAAGCCGCCAAAGACGCCGTGCCAATAAGGGCAGTTGCACTGTCCGGCGTAAAGCCGATCGCGGGCGGTGTCGGCATCGGCAACTCGCTCCGGGTGTTTTTGCTCGAACGCTGCCAGCTTTTCAGAAACAGCGAGCATCCGTTTGTGCATCAAGTTCGACTCTTCGTACTTGCTGAGGAACCCTCGCCAATGGCCCCCCCGCACAAAGCGGTGGTACCGTTCCCATTGCTCTTCTTCTTTGAGCCAGTGTTCGAAACCTTCGTATTCCAAATACGCCTGCGGCGGCAGCGCCCAGTGGAGCATCTCGGCATATGATGCGGAGGGAAGGTACGCTCTTCCCACCACCGGTTGTTCGGCGGCTTGGTGAAGAGGAATGACCTCCAGCCAGTCGGAGTTTTTCTCCAACGCTTCGAAGAACTGTTCCAGCCACTTGTCTCCGTAACAATGTTCATAGGTCTGGGGCCAAACGCCGAATTTTTCCCCGTCGTCGGCATAGACGGCAAGCCCTTCGGCGTTGCGGTCGGCTTGTTTTTTCAGCTCTTCGAAGACCTCTTCGATAGTTCCGAACGGGATAAGGTAGCGCAACCTTTTTTGAATCGGCAGTAACACGACCCGGTGGTTTTCATGCTCGGTGATAAACGGTCCCGTCAACTGGTGATGTTCCCAACCGGCATAAATAAAGTGGGTGTCGTCGACCGGCAGGTATTTCACTTTGGCGTTTGCCAGTATTTTCGGAAGATGAGGCTCCCAGATTCGTTCGGTCAGCCAAAGCCCGTGCGGAGTGACTTCGAAATGGTCGGCGAGGTAGGCATTCAGCATGGCAATCTGCCCGAACACATCCCGCTCGGGAATCGAAGTCAAAATCGGTTCATAGAAACCGCCGGTCATCAGCTCAATTTGGCCTCGGTCAACCAACTGACCGACCAGCTCGAAGTAATCGGGATGGCTCTCTTCCTGCCATTTCCAGAGAATGCCGGATTGGTGCAGCGAGATGCGGAGGGAAGGAAACCGTTTCAACAAACGGAGAAACGGAAGGTAAGCTTTCTGGTGTGCTTCCTCGAACACCGCTTGAAAATTTCCCACCGGTTGGTGATTGTGAATACCGAACGCCAGTTTGAACTTTGCCATAGCTTAAAACAACTCCACCGTGAGGTTGATGTACTTGCGCGGGTTGGCGCGAATATCGTTTACCAGGTCATCTATATTATCGACCGTTTGCCGCAAATCGTCATACAGTCGTCGGTCTTCCAAGAGCAAGTGCATCGTGCCGTCGGGATTGTTGAGGGCGTCGGCAAACTCCCGCGCCGACTGCGAAAGGGTGTCGAGCCGGTTGACGAATTGCTCCAGCATGACCGTAGAGCGATCGAGGCGTTGCATCGAGGAGTCAACCAGCGACGAGTTTTTCTCCAGCAGTTTCTTGAGATCGCGGGACGCTTGGAGGAAATTTTGTGCCGTGGCGTCCAGCTTCTTTTCGTTTCGATTCATATACGCCGCCAGCGATTGGGAAACCTGCTCCAGATTCTGGAGGGTACGATTGAATTTCGCCAACGACGAGTCCGAGCCGATGCTTTGTTTGAATGAAAAGACCAGATTCCGGAGGTCGGTAATCATCTCTCCGAGCAGTCCCATCACTTCCGGCAAGCCGGTGTCATACTCTCCGATCGCTACGTGGGAAGGGTCGAACCGGACGCTGTCTTTCCCCGGCGAGACGGCGATAAAACGTTCCCCCATCAAGCCAAAGTTCTTGATAACGAACCTCGCATCCCGTTTGAGCACGACGTCCCGGTAGATCAACAACTCCACTTCCACGCCGTCTTCGGTCAGCCTCAGACGGTTCACTTTTCCTTTGTGGACCCCCGAAACGGTGACCCTGTCGCCGACCGAGAGTGTACCCACATCATCGAAGCGCACCCGTATCAGTTGGGAGTTTCGCTCCAGTTTGTATCCTTGCAGCCAATACAGTGATCCAAAAAGGATTACCAAGCCGATGAGGATAATAACGCCGACTCGAAATTCTATATTTTTTGATGCCATAATTCTTTCTTTAGTATCGGATAAATCCCATATGAAGTTAAATATTTCTCTTAACCATTCGTCGTAAGCGAATCGGCGATGGCAAGATAGTTATCGTATCGGAAAGCAGGGATTTTTCCTTCTTCCACCGCCTTCTTTACGGCACAGTCGGGCTCGTGGAGGTGAGTGCACGGTTGGAAGCGGCAGTGAGCCTCGTATTCTCGAAACTCCGGATAAAAGTACGGCAGTTCTTCTTTTTCCACTTGCCAGAGCCCCATCACTTTCAGCCCCGGCGAGTCAATAGCGTACCCGCCGGAGGGAAGCTCAAACAGTTCGATAGTGCTGGTGGTGTGTTTGCCGCGGTTGGTAGCGCTCGAGACTTCGCTGGTTTTCAAGTTTATGCCGGGGATTAAGATGTTAAGAATGGTCGACTTTCCTACCCCGGAATGTCCGGCGAAAAGAGTGCGGTGGGATGCCAAATACTCTTTCAACTTCTCCATTCCCTCACCGGTGACGGCAGAGACGGGGAACACCCCGTCGGTGACGGCTTGGTATGCTTCGACGATTTCGGAAAAGTTTTCCGGTAGTCCCAAGTCAATCTTGTTGATGACGATAATCGGCTCCATATTTCCCACCTGGGCGGCAATGAGCAGCCGGTCAATCAAACCGGTTTTCAAAGGGGGGGACTTTACGGAACACACGACGGCAAGGCGATCGATGTTGGCGACCAAAACTTGTTTCTGGTCCTTGACCCCAACCATAGGCCGGAAAAAAGCGGTGCGTCTTTCCATGACGGCTTCGATAATTCCTTGTCCTTCGCCGCTTCTGGTGACAAGCACGTCGTCACCGACCACCACCGGTGAACCGTCGCTGGCTAACTTCACTTTTTTGCGCACTTCACACTGAAGCCGCTCACCGTTCTCCATTCGAACGATAAAAAAACGTCCTTTCGTGGCAACCACTGTGCCGCGTTCTTGTTCGTTGTCCATGCTTACTCCTTACGTTTGCTCCTTTTTGTTCTCTACGTTGTTTGTGCCGTTGTGAAATTTACCTGAGAATGGAGAAGAGTTTCTTTTTGTTATACACAAAAAGATTATACGGTTTTCTTTTCTTGCGCACAAGTAGGAAAAAAAGTTTCTCGTTCGCGCTCGGTAAGCGTGAAGAAGTTCTCGCGGTATGCAGGGAAAAGTAGATACCGTCTTAAGAGTCAAGTGAAAAGTAGGGAAGGTCTCGAAGAGAAGGTCTCGAAGAGACCTGCCGAGAGTTAAGTAAAGTGGCAGGTCTGTACCAGACCATGCCTTACTAAAATTTCAGGATGTGTTATTTCCTTTCGTAAGGGTATAAGTCACCCCGAGGGTGTCATCCGTAGGGTGGCGGGAAAGGATTCCAAAAGGACTTTTGTCGGTGCGAGGAAAAACAGGGGACTTGACCTGAGATATGAAATGCTGTTAAATCGTAGGTATGAATGCTCCGGTTTCTTCTTTTCAGATTTTGTCGCCAACTGCTGAGATTTTTCAAACAGAATGGGATGTCTGTGTTATCGGCGCCGGTCCGGCAGGAGCGGTAACGGCGTGGTCGTTAGCGTCTCGCGGTTATGCCGTCTTACTTGTAGATAGAAAGCAATTTCCCCGAAACAAAGTGTGCGGTGATTTGCTGGTTGTCGATTCCATATCCGTCTTGAAACAAATCGGGGTATACGAATCGGTTCACAAGCGTGCTCTCCCGGTTTCTTCCATTTATGTGGAAAGCCCTGCTCGGTACGGTTTTGATATTCCGGGGCGGTATTTGACGCTCAAGCGTGAGTTGTTCGATTTTGAGTTGGCTCATCATGCCCATAAGACAGGAGCTGTTTTTGTGCGTGGTGCGGTTGCTTCTGTTCAGAATGAGCCGTCCCGACAAAAAGTACGGGTAAACTTTCATGAGACTGAGGAGCATCTTTCTGCGAAAATTGTGGTTCTTGCCGTCGGAGGAGGAGGGATACTTCCGTACTCGTGCGGTATCACGACGGAGAAAGCTCCTTCTTCGGTAGCGGTGCGTTGCTATGTCCGTTCTCGTCAACGATTGGAAAAGGTAGTTATTGCATATCATCGTGCTATTTTGCCCGGTTATGGCTGGGTCATCCCCCTTGGGAAGGACGAGGAAGGGTTTTGGATATATAACGTCGGTTGCGGGACATCGTATCGTCATATCAAAAATGGGAAGGTCAATTTGAAAGCAATTTTCCCTGTCTTTCTCAAGGAGTTTTCCTTTGCAAAGGAGCTGTTGGAGGAAGGGGAAATCATAACCCGTCTGGAGGGGGCGCCGTTGAAGTGCGGCTTATCGAACTCCTCCCAGCTGGTCAAAGGAAATCTTCTGGCGGTAGGGGAAGCGATCGGAACAACCTATCCTTTTACGGGCGAGGGCATCGGCAAGGCGATGGAGTCCGGTTTGCTTGCTGCCGAGGTTATCGACGAAGCGCTCCAGAGCGGCGACAGTTCCCGCTTGGGCAAATACGCCGACATGCTGTTTTCCCGGTTGTCCCCTCGGTACGAAAGTTATAAAACGGCGGAGAAATGGCTTTCCCGGCGCTGGTTGAACGACTTCGTGGCGCGTCGGATTTCTCGGAGTCCTTTCCTGCAAGAGCGGCTGTGCGATTTTATGAAAGAAATTGACGATCCCCGCGCCGTTTTCGATATCCGGTCGCTTTTGTGGTCATATCTGAAGTAAGAAATAAACGGTCGGATACTGTCGGGATAGATAAATAGATTCAACAGCGGGAGGAGAGAGATGAAAATCGTTTTTTCAAAGAGATGCTTGGACTATTCCCAACCCGGTCATCCGGAGTCCCCGGAGCGGGTGCGGGCATCGTATGAATTTTTGAAACAAGATTTTGACTTTGTTGCCCCGCAGCAGGATGACGAATCCGTGCTCCTTACGGTCCATTCGTCTGAGCTGGTTGCCGCAGTGAAAGCGGAGTCGTTTTATGATGCCGATACCCCGAATTTTCCGCAGATATTTTCGTACGCTTTTGCTTCCGTCTCGGCGGCGCTGACGGCGTGTCAAATTGCTTTGGAAGGAGAGGTTGCTTTTTCGTTGATGCGTCCGCCAGGGCACCATGCCGGGAGGGATTTTCTCGGCGGGTTTTGTTACTTCAACAATGTTGCCATTGCCGTTGCCAAAGCGTTGGAACACGTCCCCAGGGTTGCCATCATCGATTTCGACTGCCACCACGGCAACGGCACGCAGGATATCTTTCTCGGGCGGGAGGAAGTCTTGTACGTTTCGCTTCACCAAAGCCCGTGGTACCCCGGCACCGGTTTGACTTCAGAAAAGAACTGCCGCAACTATCCTTTGCCGGCAGGCACCGACGAAGCCCGGTATCTTGAGGTTCTCTCTCAAGCTCTCGCCGATGTGGAGCGGTTTGATCCTGCTTTGATTGCCGTCTCGGCGGGCTTTGACGCATACAAGCTCGACCCGCTCACTGGCTTGGCGCTGGAACAAGAGACCTTCGGGAAAATCGGTGCCCTTCTTCGTTCTTTGGGGGTGCCGATGTTTGCAGTTTTGGAAGGAGGCTATTCGGCGGATATGCCGAAATGTATGGCTCACTTTTTGCGGGGGATAGAGGGGAAACATTCGTAAAAAGGTTCCGTCGGGAAGGTAGAGGGTAAAAAAAGTTGAACTGATTGCAATAAAGGTGAATTTTTCGTATCGTTCGGCAATAGAAAGAATGACGGGCAACCACGGCGTTGTGCCCGATAGGAAAGGTCGTGGACTTTTCACACAACCAAAGTTCGACAAATACTTTTGAGAATTAGGTACTACCTATGAAAAATTTGATTGAGAAAATTTTCGGTACCAAGCACGAGCGGGATGTCAAAAAGCTCAGACCGTTGGTGGCGGAAATAAACGAATACTACGAGCAGTTTCATTCCTTGACCGACGAGCAGCTTCGCGCCAAGACGGACGAGTTCAAGGAGCGCTTGGCGGGTGGAGAAACCCTCGACGACATTATGACGGAAGCCTTTGCGGTGGTCAAGGAAACCTGCCGCCGTCATGTGGGGAAGAGATGGGAGGTCGTCGGACAGGAAACCGAGTGGAACATGATTCCCTTTGACGTCCAGTTGATCGGCGCAATTGCGCTTCATCAAGGGAAAATCGCTGAGATGGCGACCGGGGAAGGAAAAACGCTGGTGGCGACCATGCCGACCTACCTCAATGCTCTCACCGGCAAGGGCGTGCATATCGTCACCGTCAACGATTACCTCGCCCGCCGTGACCGGGAGTGGATGGGAAAAATCTACGAGTTCCTCGGTTTGACAGTCGGCGTTATCCAGAACCAGATGACCAACGCCGAGCGCCGCGAAATGTACGAGTGTGACATTACGTTCGGTACCGCCAACGAATTCGGGTTCGACTACCTCCGGGATAATATGGCGCAACGGGTGGAAGATAGGGTCCATCGCAATTTCTACTACGCCATTATCGACGAGGTTGATTCCATCCTTATCGATGAAGCTCGAACGCCGTTGATTATTTCCGGACAAGTAGAATCAAACGTCCACGACCGCTACCGGCAGATGAAACCGACCGTCGAGGCGTTGGTGCGCAAGCAGACCATGTTGGTCAACGATATGATTGCCAAGGCGGAAAAGCTGTTGGCGTCGGGCAATTCCGACGATGAGTTCGAAGCTGGCATCTTACTGTTGGCGGCGTCCCGAGGAGCGCCGAAGAACAAACGCTTGTTGAAAGTGCTCAAAGAACCGGGCATGAAAAAGCTGGTTACCGACGTCGAATCGGCGTTCATGCGTGATAAAAAGCTCCACGAAGTCGACGACCGTCTCTACTATTACATCGACGAGCGGGAGCACTCTATCGTCTTGACCGACAAGGGAACGGCGCAGCTCAGCCGGGAAGACCAGAAGCTGTTCGAGATTCCCGATATTTCGACGATGCTTTCCGAGTTGGAAGGCGACACCTCGCTTTCACCGGAAGAGCGGCAGAAAAAGACCGACGAGATTTACCGCATTCACAGCGAACGTTCGGAAAAGGTGCACGCCATCAACCAGTTGTTGCGGGCGTATTCGCTGTATGAAAAGGATGTCGAGTACGTGGTGCAGGACGGCAAGGTGATGATCGTCGACGAGTTCACCGGTCGTATTCTCCCCGGCAGACGCTATTCGGACGGTTTGCATCAGGCGATTGAAGCCAAAGAGGGGGTGCGTATCGAAGCCGAATCCCAAACCTTGGCGACGATTACCCTCCAGAATTACTTCCGCATGTACGAAAAGCTCGCCGGTATGACCGGTACGGCGGAGACGGAGGCGCAGGAATTTTGGGACATTTACAAAATGGACGTGATGGTCATCCCGACCAACAAGCCGGTGATCCGCGTTGACCATGACGACCAGATTTACCGCACCCGCCGCGAGAAGTACAAGGCGATTATCAACGAGATTGTCGAGAAACACAAGAAGGGACAACCGGTCTTGGTGGGGACGGTTTCTGTCGAGGTGTCGGAAACGCTTTCCCGGATGCTCAAGCGCGCCGGGGTGCCGCACAATGTCCTCAACGCCAAGCATCACCAGCGGGAAGCGGAAATCATCGCCCACGCCGGGGAGCGCGGTGCGGTTACGATTGCGACCAACATGGCGGGACGCGGTACGGACATCCGGCTCGGCGAAGGCGTGGTCGAGTTGGGGGGGTTGCACATTATCGGCACCGAGCGTCACGAATCCCGGCGCATCGACCGCCAGCTTCGCGGACGGTCGGGTCGGCAGGGCGATCCCGGTTCCTCGATTTTTTACCTTTCCCTCGAAGACGACCTGATGCGCCTTTTCGGCGGGGAGCGGTTGGGCTCCGTGATGGACAAGCTCGGCGTCAAGGAAGACGAAGTCATCACGCACAAGATGGTGACCCGGGCGATCGAGCGGGCACAGAAAAAGGTCGAAGCCCAAAACTACGCTATCCGCAAACATACCCTCGAATACGACGACGTGATGAACGTCCAGCGGAAGTGGATTTACGAACGCCGTCTGGCGGCACTGGAGCGCGAGTCCATCAAGGATGAAGTGGTCGAGCTTATCGAGCAGGTACTGGACGACCTCATCGATACCTACTGCCCGGAGAAAGAGTACCCTGAAAACTGGAACCTCAGCGGTTTCACCGAGGAACTGCGCAAAATTTATTTACTGAATCTCCAATTCAAACCGGAGGACATTCCCGGCCTTACCCGCGAAGAGCTCAAGAAGCAGGTGCACGGCGCCATCATGCACATCTACAACCAAAAAGAAGCCGCCTACGGTGAGGAAATCATGCGCCAGTTGGAGCGCTATGCGGTACTGTCCACCATCGACCAGCACTGGCGCGACCACTTGGCGGAAATGGACGAGTTGCGGGCGGGTATCGGGTTGCGAGCGTACCACGGCGGCATGGGCAAGCCGATTGACATTTACAAGCAGGAAGCCTTCAAGATTTTCGAGGAAATGATAACGGCCATCGACCGCGAAATCGTCAATCTGGTGTTCAAGCTGCAGGTCAACATCCCGGAGAAATCCCGTGCCGATCGACGTCGCGAACCGTCGCTGGTGACGTCGCATGCTGACACGACGGGGATGGGCTTGGCGACCGCCGTGCAGGGACCCGAAAGCGCCGCTCCGGCAAACAATCCGATGGCGGAAGCCTCACAGGCGGGCAAGCAGAACCGCACCTATCGGCGCAAGATGCCCAAAGTCGGCAGAAACGACCCCTGCCCCTGCGGCAGCGGCAAGAAATACAAACACTGCCACGGGAGGGTGTGAGAGGAAGGCGATAAAGGTGCCACCGTGCAAAATGAAGAGTAGGAGAGTTGGCTGTTCGGTTTTTCTATTCTAACTAACCCCATAGCAAGCTATGGGGCACCCCAAATTTTGCTGATAATTTGTGAGTCATGAACAGATTTGCCAACAGCTGCCCTGAAGATAGAAAAGCGCTAAACTTAGGAAACAGGGAAGGTCTCGTAGAGACCTTCCGGGTGAAGTACCGCAGTCAGTGAAAGGCAAATCCGTTCCGGGCTTTCCCTGCGAGCTCTATAGAGCATCCTTAGCCCAGACTTGAAGGAGTGGCAGGTCTGTACCAGACCTTCCCTACGGTGAGAGGACTTTTTTGAAGGTGAGCATGGCGTTGACGGTCTCGCCCATGTTGGTGGCTTCGCCGACGAAAAGTTTTTCCTGCCGTTCGTAATACTCCAGACACGTCGAACACGAAAGAATCCGCACTCCCTTCGCTTCGAACTCCTTCATTATCTCCGCCACCGGTGAACCCTCCGTGGTGAGGTAGACACCGCGGTTGAGGCAGATGATGCGGGCGGGCAGCCGCTCGGAAGAGACCAGAACCTGCAAGTACGATTTCATCAGCTTTTCGGATAAGTCAATTTCTCCTTCCCCTATTCCCGACGATTTGAGTACCAGCAAAAAATCATTGTCGATGCTCATGCGATACCATGCTTCCTTTTGCTATGCGTTTTTGTCTGTCGTTTGTTTTGTTGTAGGCTCGGATAAGGTTTCAGGCGGGCATAGTAAAGAATTTTTTATAAAAAAACACGCCCAGGAGGAGTTGAACCCCCAACCTTCTGGTCCGTAGCCAGACGCTCTATCCAATTGAGCTATGGGCGCATTTTCAAAAAATCAAATAAGCAACCGCCGTTCAAATGTCAAGCGGTTTTCGGAGGAAACGAAAACAAAAGAAGTTCTCCCCGTTGACAGAGGGGAAAATATCTCTATCTTTCGCCTTATGGCTGCGAAAGATTCGTTCATTTCGATTATACATGCGGAGTTTCCGAACGATCGGCTCACTTACCAAAAAGGTGTCCCGACTTTTCACCCGGAATCCGCCGAAGAAGCGGCAAAGCTCTTTACCCTCGCCAACCGTCACAAACAAAAGCTCTACATCGCCGGTTTCGGCAACAATATCGAGCCGGTGGGCGAGCCGTTTACCGAGTTGCTTGCCGTCCAAACCGACCGGCTGAACACTCTCATAGATATCGCCCCGCAGGATTACTACATCACCGTCGGCGCCGGTTACCCTTTGCGGCAAATCAGCCTCCAGTTGGAACCGATGAAGCTGGCGCTGCCTCATGCGTCGCTGCCGTATGTCGGCTCGGTGGGCGGAGCGATTGCGGTGGGGTTGAGCGCCGAGCTAAACGGCAAAGAAATCCCTCTGAAAAAGTATTTCATCAAAGCCGAAATTGTCACTCCCGAAGGAGAGATAATCACCCCCGGGTCGATTTGTTTCAAGTCGGTTTCGGGATATGATATCGTTAAAATTTTTGCTCACTCCTGGGGGGTGCTGGGGCTCATCGTGTCGGCGACGTTTCGAGTGATGCCTGCCCCCAGCGCCGAGGAGCTGAGCGCTATGAAGATGAAAGAAATCGACCGGGAACGGTTCCTTGACGGTTTACGTTCCTCCAACACTGCGACCGATGCGGTCTACTCCCGTAAAGTCAAAGCGAAATTCGATCCCAACGACATCCTGCCGATAGTGTGAGGCTTTTCCTCCCTTGAGTTATCGCGGCTTATGCCTGCGTTTGCGACGCCAGAAGTTCGAACTTGGTTTCAATGAGCTTGACAGTCGATTCAATGACATCGTCAACGTCGATGTAACCGGTGTTGATGATGAGATCATAGTACTGCGGGTCGTCGTTGTTGGCATGGAAGAGCTTGGCGATGAGCTCCTTACGTTCGGCGTCGGAGGCGTCGATTTTGGCTTCCGCCTCTGCTTCGGTGATACGGGTGTACTTGACAAGGTTTTCGATTCGTTTCTTCCGAGGAGCGACAAAACGGAGGTGGAACCCTCGGTCGGGTCCTATGATGAAGTTCCCCGCTCGTCCTACCAGCACTACCCCGCCCAAACGGGACATCGACAAAACCACTTCAAAGAGGTGGCGGTAGTAATCGTGAAGTTCGATGGCTTGACCGGTGAAAAACGACTCGACGAAGAGATCGATGTCACTGCGGTATTTTTCGTCCAGCGATTCGATAATCCGCTTGCGGTACCCCGACGATTTGCAAATGGCGTCGATGACTTCCCGGTGCAGGTTCTGAAACCCCAACCGCTCGGCAAGTTTCTCCGCAAAGTACGATCCGCGGCTGCCCAATTGGCGGCTGACGGTCACGATTCGGGGAGGAGCCGGTTTTTCTTTCTTTTCTTCCAGCGATTTTTTCCTCTCCAGTTCCCACTTCAGGAGCTGACGGTTGACGATGGCGTCAATCGAGGTCATGCTTTCCTCCTCTCTCTATATCTTATACGTTCCTGTCCCTATAATATATCTTTTCCAATTATGTCTCCCTTGGCGGCAAAAGCAATTTTTTATTTTTTCGGCTTCATTGCCTGTTGTTTCCCAAGCACTTGACAAGGGGGTAGCATCGTCACACATTCCGAGAAGAACACAACGAGCGTTCCGGCACGGGACGTCAAGACGAAGGGAGCGTGGTTGATGAGACCGACGATGCGATTTCTGGAAGGCAGCCTCAGAGAGAAAATCATTGCCGAAGCCTATGACCTGCTCCAAGCGATTGGGGTGGAGATTCAAAACGAGCGGGCTCTTGCCTTGCTTGGCGATAACGGCGCCCGTATCGATGCTTCCACCAAGCGAGCCTATTTCCCTGTCGACCTCATCGACAAAAGCCTCAAGATGGCTCCGTCGTCGTTTTCGTTGTTTGATTCGTTCGGCAACGAGGCGGTACGCCTGTCGGGACTCACGGTGAATTACACTCCCGGTTCGGCGGCGATTCGTTTTCTGGACGGCAAAAGCGATGAAGTGCGCCAACCGACCACGGCGGATTATGTCGCCTATGTCAAGCTGATGCGTAAGATGGAGCACATCGCCTCGCAGTCGACGGCGATGATACCGGCGGACGTACATGAGCGCATTTCCGACAGCTATCGTTTGTACCTGAGCCTGCAGTACTGTGAGAAGCCGGTGGTGACCGGCGCTTTCACTATCGAAGCGTTCGAGATAATGAAAGACTTACAGGTTGCTATCCGCGGCTCGGAAGAAGAGCTGGCGGCAAAGCCGTTGACGATTTTTTCTTGCTGTCCGACTTCTCCGCTCAAGTGGAGCAAGGTCACGTCGCAGAACCTGATGGACTGTGCCGCATATTCTATTCCCGTGGAGCTGATAGCCATGCCGTTGTCGGGATTTATTGCTCCCGTGACGTTGGTCGGCTCTCTTATCCAACACACCGCCGAAACGCTGAGCGGAATTGTCCTTGCCCAGATGACCAAGCCCGGCGCGCCGGTGTTGTACGGCGGCTCACCGGCGACTTTCGATATCCGCTACGAGACGACCCCGATGGGGGATATCGGCACGATGATGATGGATTGCGCGTACCATGAAATCGGCAAGTCTCTTGGTTTGCCTACGCAAGCGTATATCGGCTTGAGCGACGCCAAACTTCTCGATGCCCAAGCCGGGCTGGAAAGTTCGATGGGAGCGACTTTGGCGGCATTGGCGGGCATCAACAATATCGCCGGTCCGGGGATGCTGGATTTTGAAAGTTGCTTCAGCCTGGAAAAGTTGGTGCTCGATAACGAAATCTGCGGCATGACTTATCGCTTAATAGAAGGCATCATCCCGAAAGAGGACTTCCCTTCCATTGACCGTTTCAAGGAACTCCTCAACGAAGGGCATCTCTTGATATCCGAGCATACCCGTCGTTATCTCAAGGAGGAGCTTTATTTCCCGTCCGCCGTTATCGACCGCGCCAACCGTGCCCGTTGGGAGGAAGAAGGCAGCCTGACGCTCAAGGAACGAGCCCGGCGGGAGGTAGAACGATTCATTGCCGAGTATGAGCCCATCCCTCTTGCGGAGGAGACGAGAAAAACGTTAGACCGGCTTATGATGGCAGAAGCTCGTCGCTTTGGGATGGAACAGCTCCCGGAAAGGCAGGCATGAGGCGGCTTTTTCGTTTTACTCCCCGCGAGGTGGTTCCTTCCATGGAAAGTGTCTTCAAAGGACAGGGGTTTCCTTCCAAGAAGCAACCGGCGCCGCATCTGGTCGAGCTTGCCCACCGTGCCTTGGAGATATTTGAAGAGACGGCAGAGCCGAAAGGGGTATTGGGTGATATTTCTCTCGAGGAGTTTTCCACTGTCTATTACGGTGAAGGACATAATGATGAGAGCACCCCGCTGGGGGATATTTACCCCTCTGCGGATAGCTTGGCTTTGTATGTCGTGACTCTCGGCAAGGAGATTTCATGTCGCATTGACGATTTGTTCCGTGCCAACGACTTTGCTTTGGGAGCGCTGCTTGATACGGCAGCGTCGGAAGGGTGCGAACGGGCAGCGGTGCTGGTGGAAGAACGCTGGAGAACAAGCCTGCAAGAAAGGGGACGGTTGCCTGATTCGTTCGGGGTACTTCCGTTCAGCCCCGGGTATTGCGGTTGGCATGTGAGTGCTCAACGCAAGCTATTTGAGATGCTCAATCCGGAAGAGATTGGAGTGACTTTGACGGAAAGCTGCCTGATGGAGCCGTTAAAATCCGTCAGCGGCGTGTTAGTTGCCGGACGAAGGGAGATTTTCGATTTCGACGAGATTTATCCTTTCTGTGCCGATTGTGAAACACATACCTGCCGAGAGCGAATAGCGGCGTTATACGAAAAGAGAAGTGATTGAGCGGAGAGGAACGTGCTATGGACATTCTTACACAAATTTCAGAGGCATTGCAAAAGGGAGAGGCGGAAGAAGTCTCTCGTCTCACGCGGGAAGCTATCGAGCAAAAACTGGATGCCAAAACTATTTTGGATAATGGCTTGATTGTCGGAATGGCGGTAGTGGGGGAGAAGTTCAAAGCGCACGAGATTTTCCTGCCGGATGTCTTGCTGGCGGCAAAGGCGATGTATGCCGGTTTGGACTTGTTGAAACCGCTTCTTATCGCCGGTGAGGTACCCACCTTGGGAAAGGTCGTGCTCGGGACCGTCCAGGGTGACCTTCACGATATCGGGAAGAATTTGGTTGGTATTATGCTAAAAGGGGCGGGATTTGAGATTGTCGATTTGGGAAAAGATGTTTCGCCGGAGACGTTTGTCGAGGCAGCGCAGCAACATCAGGCGCAGGTCATCGGCATGTCCGCTCTGTTGACAACCACTATGCCGACGATGAAGAAGGTGATAGAGTTGGTAAAAAACCGTGGGCTGTACGGCAAAGTGAAAATCTTGGTGGGAGGAGCACCTTTGTCGGCGGGGTATGCCCGGGAAATCGGTGCCGACGCCTATTGTTATGACGCTATGAAAGCGGTCGAATGCGTGAAGGGATTTTTAGGTGTTACCTGAGGGAAGAAAACTAACCCACTATTGTCTTAGAGAACGGCTCGGCACCTCTTTCTTTTCTTGTGGTGTATAAAAAAATAAACAGCTTGGGAAAAACGACCGAAAAACAATAGGTAAACCGTCGGTTCGAAAATACTACGGCTTAAGCGAAGGATAAGAAAACGTTGAGTGATTTTGAGCGCATCCCCGTATATACCCAGCAGGTCGAGCCGGATGCTCAGCAGGAATTTCTCCACCGCTGGGGGAATGAAGGATTCCGCCGTTCCCGTTTGACGTATTTTACCCTCTTTTTCTTGATGGTGTTGTACCCGGCGCAATCACTGCTTTTTGCCGAAGATCCGTCGGTCATGTTCAAAGACTTGAGCCAGGGGATGCTGCTTTTCCTTCTCATTACCACCATTATTATTCAGTGGTGTGTTTTCCTTCTGCTGTATATCACCGCCTACCGTGAAAACACCGGCTTACGGGGTTTGGGCTTCAGAAAACTTCGCGGTATCGATTTCGCATGGGCGGGGGCTTTTTTACCGGTTGCTTACTTGCTCTTGGCGGGAGTAGCATGGCTGCTGGCGCAAGTGGGATTGCCGATGCCGGGGGAAATCTCTTTGCTGGTTCCAACCGAAACGGCCGGACGGATTGTCTGGGTATTTGTTTCTATCACCGCCGGTGTCTGCGAAGAAGCGGCGTTCCGAGGGTATCTCATGACGCGCATACGCTTGTTGGGAAATCTCAAATCGTGGGTGGCGCCGGTTGTCATTTCTTCCGTCGTCTTCGGCGCTTGTCACAGCTATCAGGGGATTCCGGGACTAATTCTTATTTCCATTTACGGAGCTCTCTTGGCGCTGTTGTACCTGAAGACCAAAAGCATTTGGCCCAGCGTCATCGCTCATTTTTTCCAAGATTTCTTGGCGCTTATCATTCCTCAATAACCGCCCCTTACCTTTTCCTTCGTGAGTTTAACTTGACACTTACGGGGCGTTCTTACATATAAACAAAGTAAGAAGGAAAAATCGCCGACAGGGAAAGTCCGTGCCGGTGAGAAAAGGATGACGAACCCAAGGTCGAGACGTTGTATAAATGAGCCAATTACGAGCCTCGCGCTTCCATCAACGGCAATACAAACGCAAGGGATGGTGGAGCCGCACCTTCCCGTACGGCAGTACGAAGCGGAAGATTGTCATGTGGTTAGTCTTGCCGTTGCTGGTGCTTTTTTTCCTTTATTGGATTACCGACAATGTCATCATGATGGTGATTACCCGCCACGGTACCGAGTTTCCGCTGCCTGATTTTACCGACAAGAAACTGGTGGAAGCACAAATAGAGCTTAATGAGCTCGATTTGTCGTATGAAGTCGCTTCGCACGAGTATGCGCCGGGAAAAGAAAAAGGCGTCATCCTCAATCAGTTCCCCGTTCCCGGGACGAAAGTGAAAGCCGGTCGGAAGATAAAGTTTGTCGTTTCGTTGGGGGAGAAGCAAGTGCCGATTCCCGATGTCAGCGGGAAATCCGTCCGGCAAGCGATGCTCGATTTGGAAACGGCGGGGCTGGTGCTTGGAGAAATAGCGTGGGCGTTTTCAGATACCTTGCCGGAAAGGGTGGTGGTTTTCTCATATCCGGCGGCGGGAATGGAGGTTCCGCTCGGGTCGCCGGTCAATTTGATGGTCAACCGCGGGCGTGCCTCGAACTTTACGTACATGCCGAAGGTCATCGGCTTGACTTTGGATGAAGCCCGTAAGCGGATAGAAGACAAAGCGTTGAAAATCGGTGTCATCACCTACCGCACCGACGAAAATTATCTCCCCGAAACGGTGCTCGAGCAGTCGGAACCGGAAGGGACGGAGCTTGATGTCGGCACCGAGATAGACCTGGTCGTCAGTACAACTGAGTAAATCGAGAGTGTTTGTAAGATAAATGAAAAGACCCGCCCATTCAAAGGCGGGTCTTTTATTGTTTTCATTCGCTTATATCGTCAGCATGGAGGCGGCTCCGGACCGCTCTTGAAGAGATAATTGACCAGGTACGTCAGATCGGCGACGTTGATGCTGCCGCTGCCGTCGACGTCTCCTTCCGCTTCACACGGAGGCACAGGACCGCCTTTGAAGAGGAAATTCACCATGTAGGTCAGGTCCGCCACGTCCACAGGTCCTTCGAGGTGTATAATCCCGTCGACATTGCCGCGGTTCTGGCAGCAGCCGACCGTAACCGTCCCTAACATCGGGATTGGCTCGTAGGTTGCGATAGGCCCTTCGAAGGTCGGGTGGAAATCGGGCGAGGTGTACCCGTCGACGAGAATAGTGTCCTGTTGCCCTTCGGTCGCACTCCACGGAAGGCGGAAATACAGCTTGAGAACAATGCCGTCGCCGGGCGGCATTTCCGCCGTGTCGCCTTCCAGCTTGACGGTATACCGATTGTTCCCCGGATCGAAATGGGAGTACGACTGCGTTTCAAACGCTTCGGTGCGGCAACCAACGGTAGAGAAAGAGTCGTAGTCCATCCCGATGCTGCCGAAGAATTCGAACGGCACCAAGAGCTTTTGTACCGGAACGGTGTTGGTTCCGTAGATGCGCACTTCCACGGTGGTGTAGGCTCTTCCTTCGGTATTGAGGGCATAGAGGGAATCGGCTAAGACGGCGATGTATTTATACTTCGTCAAACGGCGCACATCACCGTTGGCGTTGACTTCAAGCGTCACGTTGTAAAGTCCGCGGTCTTTATAGGTATGGGTCGGCGATTGGACAAACGCCGAATCACCGTCGCCGAAGTCCCATTGCCAGATTTGCACATCCAACGGTGACCAACCGGTGAAAGAAACGTCAAACGGTGCCCACCCGACGGTTGTATCGGCATCAATGGTGACGCCGTAGTTGGAAAGCGCTTTGATGCAGAAGTTCGCCGTATTGTCGTCGTCATATAAATCGCGCCATTCCGCACCGTCCCAGTAATAGCTTTCACCCGGATGAGAAGCGGAAACGACCGTGGCGCGATACTTTGCCCCCAACAAGACCGGCACTTCCGAGGTGCGGTCAAAGGCTTGTCCGCCGTCGGAGACTTGGAGGTAGACGTAGATATTGTCGTCCTCGCCGGTTTGGGTGAGAATGAGCGACGGATTCAAGTCGACAGTATGGAATCCCTTGTACTCGATGGTTCCGGAAACGGATGCCAGCTCATCCGAGAGCACACCGTTCTCAAAAGTATCGTAAATCTTGACCGTGTAATCGACGCTGTCGACCGCTGTGAAGAAACTGACCGCTTTGAGCTCTTCACCGCCGCCTTTGGGGAAGACATTGAAAGCTTCGCTGCAATCGGTTTTGGTGTCGCGCCAGCCGTGGTAATCGTGGTAATAGACTTTGTCATACGGCATCAGTTCCACATCTTGAAAAGAAATCGCCCCCATCTCGGGATGCTGGCAGCAGTGTTTGTCGTAATACGAAATCCAGAAGTAACCGCCGTATCCCCAGCCGCTTCCCCAACTGTTTTTGCACAGCCAGGCGCCGGGTTGCGGTGCTTGGGTGACTTTGTTGTCGTCCCAGCCGACAATGGCGACAGCATGGTTCGGTGGAGTCGGATCAGACGGCGGTTGATAATGGGTATAACCGGACATGAAAGAACCAGAGTAGCACATACAGGTGCCGATGACCCCTTCCGTCATTATCTTGTTTTTTATGGTATTGATATTGCTCAAGTCCGGCCCGGCAACGTACCATTCGATATCTCGGGGGTAGTAGTGATGATAGCTGGGCAAGTTCCTTTCCGGGGGATCGCTGTACGATTGACCGTCGATATCGCGCACCGCTCCTTCACCTCGGCTGAGGTATGCCGCCGTGACGAGGTAATCGCCGCCGTAGTGGACTTCGATTCCTCCTCCCGAGGGCGGAATCCGGTCGTCGTTGTTGAAATCATTAAAGCCGTTCCACCAGTCGAGGTGATATTCGGCTAAGTTCGGCTCGCCGGTGTCGCCTGCCGCCGCCCAGTTGCCGGTCATCAGCAGGTTTCCTTCCATCGCTGCCATAGCGCCGTGCGTCCAACAGGTTCCGCCTTGTTGGTCTTTTACCGAAGTCACATAATTTACCCCACCGACATTGCGCAGGTCAAAACTGCTGGGTGGGTCAACGGCGGAGGCTACAGAAAAGGTGAGCAGTGAGCAAACGAGTATAAAACTTACTTGAACTTTTTTCACTCGAACCTCCAATTCACAGAATCTCTTGTAACGTCTCTTGTCATGTGCGATTCGTTACATCTACGGGCGGTTAGAAGACTTAGGTGTAACAATCTCAAAGAATAATATAGTAAAAAATCCTTAATCGTCAATAATATGTTAAAAGACAAAGAGTAAGAGCAAAATAAACCCGGTGGAGAAAAGAGAGCCCTTTTTGCGGGAAAAATTTTTTGCGGCGAAATTCTCTTGCCATTTTGCTCGATTTTATTATACTTTAAGGCTTTTGAATCCCCGTAGGGCTTTACTGAAAGGTGTTGTACCTGAGTATGTATAAGTAGCTGCGGGAGAAAAAGAAAAGGCGGAGATGCCGGGTATAAGAGTTGGATTGTTTTTTTGATGGGATAGTGGCGAAGAATGTTTGCCAACCTGAGTGACAAATTAGAGTCGGTTTTCAAGAAACTTCGCGGCGCCGGGAAGTTGACGGAGAAGAACATCAAGGACTCGATGCGCGAAGTCCGGCAGGCGTTGTTGGAAGCCGACGTGAACTATAAGGTCGCTCGTGATTTTGTCAAGGCGGTGCAGGAAAAAGCGATCGGCACCGAAGTGTTGGAGTCGATAGAGCCCGGTCAGCAGGTCGTCAAAATCGTTCACGATGAGCTGGTCAATCTGCTTGGCGGCAAAACCGAGCCGCTGGCGCCGGTCGACAAAACCCCGACCGTGTACATGGTCTGCGGGCTTCAAGGGTCGGGCAAAACCACTTTGTGCGGTAAGCTTGCCCTGATGACCAAGCGGAAAAACAAAAAGCCGCTGTTGGTGGCAGCGGATATTTATCGCCCGGCTGCTGTGAAGCAGTTGAAGGTATTGGCGGATTCTATCGGGGTGGAACATTTCTCCCGAGACGGGAAAAAACCGCCGGAGATCTGCAAAGAAGCCGTGGCGTATGCGAAAAAGAATTTTATCGACCTAGTGATTTTGGATACGGCCGGTCGCTTGCATATTGACGACGAGATGATGGCGGAACTGGAGGTTATCAAAGAACGTATCGAACCGGATGAAATCCTCTTAGTCGCCGACAGCATGACCGGTCAGGATGCGGTGAATGTCGCCAAGCAATTTCACGAACGGTTGGGTATCACCGGGGTGGTGCTTTCCAAGCTGGACGGGGATGCCCGCGGCGGAGCGGCTTTGTCCATTCGCTCGGTAACCGGCAGACCGATCAAGCTTGCCTCGACGGGGGAGAAACTTTCCGAGTTGGAACCGTTCCACCCGGATCGAATGGCATCACGCATTCTCGGCATGGGGGATATCGTTACGCTGGTGGAAAAAGCCCAGGAGTCCATCGACCTCAAGCAAGCCGAGAAGATGCAGAAGAAACTGCTGAAAGCGCAGTTCAACTTCGAGGATTTTCTCCAGCAGATGGACCAGTTGAAAAAGATGGGACCGCTGGAATCGATTATGAAGATGATTCCGGGTATGGGCAAAGCCCTCAAAGGGGTGACGGTCGACGAAAAAGATATGGAACGGATGGTGGCGATTATCAAGTCGATGACTGTCGAGGAGCAGCGTAACCCTTCGATTATCGACGGTTCGCGCAAGCGGCGGATCGCCCAAGGCTCGGGTAACTCCGTGCAAGCCGTCAACCAGTTGCTCAAGCAGTTCTTTGCCATGCAAAAGATGTTCCATAGTTTGAATAAAGGGAAATTCAAAGGCATTCCCAAAGGGATGATGCCGTTTATGTAACCGTTAAGAAATGGAGGATTTGTTTATTGTCTGTACACATTCGACTTCGCCGAATGGGCGCCAAGAAGCGGCCTTTTTATCGGATAGTGGCAGCGGATTCGCGTCGGGCTCGTGACGGTCGGTTCTTGGAAGTGCTGGGAACCTACAATCCGATTACGAAACCGGCGGAAGTGCACCTGTTCGAAGAAAGGTTAGCCAAATGGCTGGATCTGGGTGCCAAACCTTCCGACACTGTGAGATCGTTGTTGACCCAGACAGGTTTCACCGAGAAGTATCATAAAGCCAAACGCGGCGAAGATACTTCGAACATAAGCCTGAAGACCGTAATTCGAGAACGTCCGAAAAAGACGAGGAAAATGAAGAAAGCGGCCGTAGCCGGTGCTGAGGAGGCTCCGGTTGAGCAGGCTGAAGCCGCCGACCAATCCGAATGACACCGCTTCCGGCCCTGCAGAACACCGCGTTACATGAGTATTGGTGATTCTTGATGAAAACACTGTTTCGAATACGAAAACGACAAACAGAAAGGAATGTTGAGATGAAGGAATTTGTCGAATTTATCGTCAAGGCCTTGGTTGACAACCCTGATCAGGTAGAGGTGGTTGAAGTCATTGGAAGTCGCACCACAGTCTACGAATTGCACGTCGCTCCCGGTGACCTCGGTAAAGTAATCGGAAAGAACGGCCAAACGGCGAAATCGATTCGGACTCTTCTGGCAGCCGCCGCAGCCCGTAAAGGGAAACGCGCGGTTTTGGAAATTCTCGAATAGTCCGTGGCGTCTGAAGAGTATGTTATCGTAGGCAAATTGGGCAAGCCGCGAGGCGTCTCGGGAGAAATGTATGTCACGGTGGAAACGGATTTCCCCGAACGCTTTCTCGGTTTGAAAGAAATATTCGTCCGGGTCAGAAACCACTGGGAGAAGCGACGCCTTTTGTCCTCTCGGATGGTTTCCGGACGACCGGTTCTTCGTTTTGAAGGAGTCACGTCACCCGAGGCAGCCGCCCGGTTGACCAACCGGGACCTGGCGGTGCTGAAAAGCCAGGTGGTGGCACTGCCGAAAGATACGTACTACGTGTTTGACCTGCTCGGTTGTCTGGTGGTGGAAGAAGGATCGGGAAAAGTCGTCGGGCTTTTGGTGGATGTGGAGCGCTACCCGGCGAATGACGTGTATGTCATCGAGGATGCCGCCGGGAGGAAATTGCGCTGTGCGGCGGTCAAACAGTTTATCAAAGAGGTGGATATCCAAGGACGGACCATTCGTATTCTGACCGGTGGATTGTTTGAAGAAGATGCGACCTAACGTGGTCTGATAGATGAAATTTGAGGTTATTACGCTTTTTCCGGATTACTTTCACCAGCCTCTCCGGCAGTCGCTGGTAGGAAAGGCGCTGGAAAAGAAGCTCTTTGACATCGATATCATTAATCTCCGGGACTTCGCCCTCGATAAGCATCGTACCGTCGATGCTCCCCCTTTTGGCGGGGGCGGCGGGATGGTGATGAAAGTCGAGCCGTTGGACAGGTGCTTGGCGTCGTTGGGGTATCCCCGTGGTGATGCTGATAGATCGGCGGAGCGGAAGGAGCGGATTATCCTGACCTCGGCAGCGGGGGAGAAATTCACGCAGAAGAAAGCCATCGCGTATTCCCTCTGTAGCCGCGTGACGATTATTTGCGGACACTATCTCGGCGTCGATGAAAGGATTTTGGATTTGTATCCGATTGACGAAATATCCATCGGGGACTTTGTCCTCAGCGGCGGTGAGCCGGCGGCGTTGGTTATCGTCGACGCCGTGGCCCGGCTGCAGCCGGGCGTGCTGGGAAATTTCGAGTCGGCGCTGGAAGATTCGCATATGGAACAAATCGTCGGCGCCCCGTGTTATACCAAGCCGGCGGATTATGAGGGGTTGAAAGTACCCGATGTCTTGCTGTCGGGCAACCACCGGGAGATTAAAGCATATCGACGGCGGGCGGCGATTGAAAAGTGCGTGCGCAATCGCCCCGATTTATTGAGAAATGCGGACTTGACAGATGAAGAGAAAGAATATATAAAGCAAATCGATCCGACGTTTGAGAGTGATTGAATCTGAAAGGATAGACAATGAAACGCATAGCCCAAATCGAACAGAGCTATATGCGGGATGATTACCCTGAATTCAGTTCCGGGGATACGCTTCGTGTTCACGTGAAAATAAAAGAAGGCGACAAAGAACGTATTCAGGTCTTTCAGGGAACGGTAATCAGCCGCCGCGGAAGCGGCACTGGTGCGACATTTACCGTCCGCAAGATATCGTCCGGTATCGGGGTCGAGCGGATTTTCCCTCTCTATTCTCCCAATATACACAAAATCGAGAAGGTTCGTTCGGGGGCGGTCCGCCGGAAGAAGCTCTATTACTTGCGCGGTTTGACCGGCAAGTCGGCACGCATCAAAGAGGAATTTTCCGACACGAACAAGAAAAACAACGCTTCAACTCCCAAAGCGAAAAAGCAAGAAGAGAAGAAAGAAGCGTCGGAAGAATAATCCGTCCGCACCAAGGAAAATCCACCGGCAGGAGAGTACTCTCCTGCCGTTTTTGCGTGTTATTTCCCTAACCCTTATCATTGCTCCTCCGAAAAGTGCAAGTTCTCGCTTTTTCTTCTCGGCATCGCATTACACTCATCATTGGCTGTTGGTAACGGTAACAAAATTATCCCTGTCCGCAGCCTCAACGTATGTCACGGCATATCTTTTTTTGGGGCTTCTCTTTATCGTGTGAGCGGCTTCGGCATGAAAAATTTTTGTTGGGATTTTTCATTTTTCTGTTGACAAATCAGGGAATTTGTTTATAAGTTTAGACAGTTAAAGAAAAGCCCCCAAGAAACCCTGCCTGTCCCCCTCCCGTGTGCTCAAGCCCATCAGGCAGGGTTTCCCCTCCTAAAAAACACTAAATAACATTCAGGGTAAGTGGTGTTCATAGGAGTAGGGAAGATCCGGAACGGATCTCCGTTTCTTCATCTCGGCAGATCTCTTCGAGAACTTCCCCACTTTTCTGATGTCTACCTTTTCCCACCACAAGCGGTGGGGCACCTCAGGTATAAACCGGTCAGATAGGTAACAGAATAGACCGGGGAGATAGGTAACAGGTATATTCGACGCGCTGTCAGGAATCCTTCCCTGACGGTCAGTATCCCCCTTTTTGGGAAAATTTGGTCGGGAAGGGATTCCCGATCGCTCTTACCATTCCTCTAGCTTATTCTTTTGTAGGCGGATTCTCTAAGAGTTGTGTAGTGATTTTACTGGAAGAGGTGAGCCTCACCTCGAACTTAACGACTTCACCCGGATTTGCAGGCGGCGTCCATTATTTTATTGTTGAAATACCGTTGGTCGGCGTCGTAATGGCATTTTTTATACTTCTTCCCGCTGCCGCACCAGCACGGTTCATTCCGCCCGAGGTTTATCGCCGATTTGGGAGGTTTCCCAAATAATTTGTTCAAGAAGCTCATAATATCAACAAAAACAGCCGCCCCGGCAAAAAGTTCCCGGAGCGACTGCCAGAATGTTGATTGCTACATGAGGAGGAAGCAATCAATAGTTGTTGAGACTCACCTCAACTGCCACGCGTGAAGAGAACTTGGTCACAGGTCCAACACGCTTGGTCTTTCAACGGCTTGGTCGGATCAATATCTTTATCGCAAAGATACATCACCCCGTTTTCGTCGACATACACCTTCATGGGGCGGGCGCTGGGATGGACAATCCCTTCGCCGATGGTTTTCTTTTGGTTTTGTTCAGACATACCGAACCTCCAATTTGTTATGAATTTATGTTCATGTTAATAGTTCATGGGTTTTGGTCCCGTAGCTTCCGAACCGATGAGATCAACCAAAAGCTGGTTGAAATCCGCATACTTTATCTCCACGAAAACCCGGGTATTTCCGACAACGACGACGGCATAATCGCCGCCCCACACCGCCCAGCCCATGAGCGGCAACCACTTGCGGGGGGACGATGAATCAAGGACTTGCAGGAGTTCTTCCGAACGCTGGTTTTGACGCATACACAAGTGGGCGGCTTGCATCATATCCTCCGGTAACTCCCCGACGGTACGAATGACTTTCCCGTCGCTGGTAAATTGACCGGCGCCGACGACCCCTTTGATTTCCATCAATCTGTCAAGACCTATCATGATTTCTCCTTTCGCTTTCTTTGTTTTGACCAAAGGAAAAGCAAACAGGATGCCGGAATTGATTTTTTAGTTGCAACCTTTTTCTAACGTAATGATTTACAAGGCGATATGCTTCCACAAGCTGGTCGTTCGACGAGTGATTTTAAGTTTTTTTGACAGAAGAAATTGCAATCTTGCAATGAAGCAATTTTTATGTCTTGCGTTTTTGCAATTGATTTTTCCCTTTGTAGAATTACAAGCCCCACCCAATCTCTCAGGACAGCAAGCTGCTAAGAGAGGTTCTCTTCCGTTAGAAGAAGTTGCCGACAGATGGCGAAATTCCCTCTATTTTTCTTCGGTAGAGCCGGTTACTTCTTTTTGTCGCACGCTACCGGCGGCTCGTCACCGTGGTACAGAAAGCCGACCAAAGATGCTATGTCCGATACGTTTATACTTCCGTCGCCATTGACGTCGGCTTCTTCCGGGCAGGGAGGAATCGAGCCGGAGAGAAACAGGTAAGCCGCCATAAAGTTGAGGTCGGAAGTATCAACTTTCTCGGCAGGATCGCCGTCGACATTTCCGCGAATGTCAACACAACAGGGAGTGTATTCCGCCGTGTAACTCCACGTGTCCCCTCCGTCCACGAACGTGTTCGGCGCCACGCGATGCTTCCATGTCATCGTCACTTCCAAGCCCGAAACTTCAACCAAGAGGTACCCGTAGTTGGCTTCGTGATGCACCCGCAGGGGCGTCCACGTTCCATTATTGCCGTCGTACGCTCCGTCACCTGCTAACGGAGCACCGGCGGTGCCGACGATGAGTTGATGGAGGTCGTTGGTCGTGTCTCCATCACCGTCATCCAGGCGAGCATGGTCGTAAAAATGGTCATGGCCACAAAAGTACGTCTTGCCGCCGTGAGCACTCAGGCTGTTCCAGAAGTTATTCCGCTGGACCGGGTACAGCCCCAAGTATGATGTGTGGCGGACTTTGAATGCGGGCTCATGACCGAAGACGAAAAGGTGCGGGTAGGGATGAGCGGCGAGCTGTTGGTTCAGCCAGACTTGATTGATGCGGTGGGATTGGATGTATTGATCAAGAGCGACAAAAAGAATGTTGTTGTACGTAAAGGCATACGTAACGTTTTCTTCGCCCGCGGGACCGTTTGCCGGCAGAGTATAAAGCCCCGAGAAGATTTCATCCCACACCGACTTATCATACGCGTCATGATTTCCCCGGCAGGGATAGACGCCGATTCCGGCATCGTAGAGCGGCTGCATAACGTTACGCCAGGCTAGGAGCTGGGATTTCAAAACGGCAGGGTCGGAAGAACCGTTTACCAAATCGCCCGGTACCAAGACGAAGTCGACATCCTCGTTAAGGATAGCATCGACCATTTCGGTCAGGATTGCGACGTTGATGCCGTTGACACTGCCCCGGGTATCGCCGGTGACAATGAAACGGGTCACTCTGGTGTTTTCTTCGGCAAATGTGCTTCTTTCGAGGTGAGAAGCAGTATCCTCCACTCCCAGGGTGCTTGCCGCTATGAAAATAGCTGTGAGTAAAAGTATGGATAGTGGTTTCATTGCTTATATCCTATCAAATGAGTTTACTTTGGTAACATAATAGCTAAGATTCACTGAATTAAATCTTTTTTTGTCAGCCGGAGATTTTCATCTTTAACCAGAAATAGCTTTGAAACGATGTGTCTTTTGAACCGGAAAGAGATAGGGAAGGAAAGAGAGTATGAAAGGCGAAAAAGAGGTGTATGCGACCTTGCCCTCGTTGGTGGGGGAGAAAATTTATCTACGTCCGCTCACGCCGCAGGATGTCGCCGACATTGAATTGTGGATGTTGCAGAGCGATCCGGAGCTGTTGAGCTGCGAACCACCCTCGTTTCGCACTCCGTCGGAAGCGGTCGAAGCGTTCAAAAACCGAGAAAAATCCCCAGCCTGGCAGAAGTTTGCCGTGGTCAGAAAGGAAGACAAGATGTTGGTAGGGATGGTCGGTTTTTTCAACTTCAATCCGCTGAACCGTTCCGCCGAAATTGAGATACTTATTGACCCCGACGAACGCCGAAAAGGGCTGGGAAAAGAAGCGTTGCAGGTGCTGACGCGCTATTTGTTCCGGTATCGCGGTTTGAACAAGGTATACCTCCACACCGTAGAGTCAAACGAGGCGGCTATCGCCTTGCTGGAAAAGCTTCGTTTTTCACGCGACGGGGTATTACGCAACCACTTCTTTTACGACGGCGAGTTTTACGACGGCTACCTCTATTCGCTTTTGCTATACGAGTTGGAATGGTAAAGCTAATCTACAAAAAGAAACAGGAGCAGCGGTTGTTTTTTGGTGGGAGTTTCGTATCTTCGTAGTATGATTGATGAAATTGTTGCCGTAATGAAAAAGAGCCGTTCGTGTGTCGTGCTGACCGGCGCGGGAATTTCGGCGGAATCCGGCGTCCCGACCTTTCGTGGGGATGACGGTTTGTGGAACAAATTCAAGCCGGAAGAGCTGGCGACAATGTCGGCGTTTTTGTCCAACCCGAAGTTGGTGTGGGAATGGTACAATTGGCGACGGCAGGTCATCGGCGAGGTCAGTCCCAACCCGGGACACTACGCCCTCCGGGAGATGGAACAGTGGTTCGATTCGTTCACGTTGGTAACGCAGAACGTCGACGGTTTGCATCGCGCGGCAGGCTCCGAGAATATCCTCGAGTTGCACGGCAATATCTACCGCAACAAATGCGTGGAGTGCAATTACCGTTTCGAAGAAGAGATAGACATCGACCCTGACAATATCCCCACCTGCCCGAAATGCGGCGGCAAAATCCGCCCCGACGTGGTCTGGTTCGGTGAGATGCTCGACCCTCACATAATCAACAAAGCCTTCGAGGTGTCGGAAAGAGCCGAGCTGTTCTTTTCCATTGGGACCTCCGCTATTGTGCATCCGGCGGCGAGTCTTCCGTTTACGGCGAAGCGGTACGGAGCGGTTCTGGTCGAGATAAATCCCGAAGAGACTCCTTTGAGCGATATTGCCGATTATACTGTTCGTGCCAAATCCGGCGAATTTCTGCCACAATTGATGGAAAAGCTCAAACAAAATGGTGCCGACCGGTAAGAGAGCGAAGAGCTTTTCCGATTTACGGGTATAAGAAAGCAGAGATGAGGTTTCGAGGCGTTCAGATGAAACGATACCGACGACATTTTCCGCCGGTGCTTTTGCTTGTGCTCTTGATGAGTATTGCGGCGGGGTGTGTTTATTACAATACCTTTTTCAATGCCCGTCAAGCCTTCAACAAAGCGGAGAAGACTCGCAAGGAGAGCAAATACGGGCGCCCGCATATCAACACCACCGAGTATAAGAAAGCAATCGAGAAATCGCTGAAAGTCGTCGAAAATTACCCCAACTCGAAATGGTACGACGACGCGGTCTACGTCTTGGCGGTTTCGTACTATTACACCAAACAGTATGTCAAGTCGGAACGGCGTTGCCGGGAGATTCTCGCCAACTATCCCGATTCGAAATATGCCCTGGATGCCAAGCTGTATCTTGCCAAAGCCAAACTGGCGCAAAACGAAGTCGATGACGCCATGGAGATTTTCTCGGAGCTTTTCCATAGCGACAAGGTCAACCGGGAATATAAGACCGAGGCGGCAATGGCGTTGGGAACGTATCACTTTGAGGATAAGCGCTATCAGGAAGCGGAGCGGTATTTTCGTTCCGTTCGGGATTCACTGGGCAACGACCAGGAGAAAAAAATTGCCCAGCGCTATATTGCGGATAGTTACTTTGAGATGTTCCGCTTCAAGGATGCTTTGGGAGCCTATCTCCAGATTCTCGGGATGGACCCCGATGCCTCGGAAAAATACCATGCCCTCTACCAAGCGGCTATTTGCTCTTACCGGATGCAGCGAATCCGAGACGGCTTGGATTACTTGCACACCCTTATCGACGATGAGATGTACTTTGATTCCCTCGGCGTGTTGAAGTTGAAGCTGGCGGAGGGATACGAGTACGAAGACGACCTTGACCAAGCGGAGGCGATTTATCAGGAAGTTGCCACCGAGATAAAGAACCGACACGTGGCGGCGGAGGCGTATTACAACTTGGCGCTGATATACCAGTATGACTATGACGATTTGCAAAAAGCGAAAGAATACTATGACAAAGTCGTCGAACTCAGCCGGACTTCCGAAATCGGCAAAGACGCCCTGCAGCATTCTTCGGACATCGGGAAGCTGGTGACTTTGGCTCGAACGGTGGAGATTGATTCCACCACTACCCAGGAGATGATTGACGACGCCGGGTACACCCAGTACCAGTTGGCGGAATTGTACTGGTTCAAACTCAACAAGCCGGATTCGGCGATTGTTGAAATGCAATACCTGGTGGATTCTTTTCCCACCGCTTATGACGCTCCCAAGGGAATGATAGCTCTTTCGCAAATGATTCGGGAATACGAGGGAGATACCGCCAAAGCCGATTCCCTATTGCGGGAAGTGCTGGTGAAGTATCCTCACTCCGATTTTATCCCGGAAGCGCTGGAGCTTCTCGGGTTGCGCGGCACGGATGCGGATACCGGGTATGCGAAGCTCTATCTCGAGAAAGCGGAAGACTTTTGGGTCGACGAAAACAATATCGATTCCGCCAAAGCATATTACCAATACATCGTGGATAATTTCCCCGACTCGAAATATTACCTGCAGGCGCGCTTTGCTTTGATTTGGTTGCAGGATACCTTCGAAAGTCCCGGCGATTCGTCACTCGTTTTCGCATATAAAGAATTTGCCGATTCCTTCCCGGGGACCATCTGGGCGACCGAAGCGGGAAAGCGCACTCACTATACCCCGCCGAAAAGGAGAACCATAGAAGAGCAGGAAGATACCACGGCGGTAAGCCCCGGGGAAATGGTTGCCTCCACCGAGGGCAACGAGGAAGATACCTCCACGTATGTCGATCCCTACAAAGCGCTTTACATTGCTCCGAACGGTGAGCAAGCCTACGATTTGCCGTACTACGTCAAGCCGATCGAAGTGCGGGAAGAGTTCGAGTATCCGACGGAAGCGTACGCTGAGGCGTGGCAGGGGGATGTGATTTTTCAAATCTTACTTGATTTTACCGGTGAAGTTATCGATCATGTGCTGAAAATCAGCTCCGGCATCGAAGAAATCGATCGACGAGCGGAATTGACTCTGCTTTCGACTACCTTTGATGTCAGCCAGTTGAGTCCGGAAGTCCAGGGAGTGTGGTTTGTGTACAAATTTAGGGTAACTTTGCCGAGTCATTTACGATGAGACGACTGTCGTGTGAAGACACGTTTATAATACAAAAACGAAATCTTTCGAACGGGTACTTCTCCTTGACCCTGGGACCGTTTTCCAAAGCAGCGGCTTTCAAACCGGGGCAATTCATCCACCTCAAACTTCCCGAGGCGGAAGTCTTTTTTCGCCGAGCGTTTTCCGTCGCTTCGGTTCCGTCTGAGCATGAGATAGAGATTATCCTCAAGGTCGTCGGCAGGGGAACCTCCCAATTGTCCCGTCTTTCCAAAGGAGCGCGGCTGAATGTCATGGGTCCGCTGGGGAATCCTTTTTTGTTGCCTTCGAAAAAGACGACGGCTCTTGTCGTGGCGGGAGGAATCGGCTTTCCGCCCTTGTATTTTTTTATGAGCACCATGATGGCACGGGGACATTCTCCGAAGCGCATCGTGCTGTTCTACGGCGGCAAGACGGCAACCGATATCCTTGAGCGGAGCCGCATCAAAAAGCTCGGTGTCCGCTTTCAACCGGTGACGGAGGACGGTTCCCTCGGCGAAGCGGGGTTGGTTACCACGGCGGTCGAGGAGTATATCCGGCGGTGGGAGGAAGATTCTTCGTTGAAGCTCTATGCCTGCGGACCGCCGGGAATGTTAAAAGCCGTCGATGAGCTGGGCAGGCGTTACCGGCTCGACGGGCAGCTTTCTCTTGAGGCGCCGATGCCGTGCGGGATGGGATTATGTTTGGGCTGTGTGGTTCCTCTCACCGGAGGCGGCAACGCTCGTGTGTGTGTCGAGGGACCGGTTTTTAATATCGGCGAGGTGAGATTATGACTCCCGATGTGACAGTGACTCTCGCCGGTGTGACCTTCGCCAACCCGATAATGACGGCATCTGGTTGTAGCGGCTACGGGGAGGAATTATCGCGGGTATTTCCGCTTTCCAAACTGGGGGCGCTGGTGACGAAATCTGTGACCTTGAAACCGCGGTTAGGGCACCCGCCGCCGCGTACCGCCGAGACGGCAAGCGGCATGTTGAACGCCATCGGCTTGGCAAACGTCGGCATTGACCGCTTTATAGCGGAAAAGATTCCTTTTTTGGAGAAACAGAAAACGAAAGTGATTGTCAACGTTGCCGGTTCGACCCTTCAAGAATATATTGAAGTCAGCGCGCGTTTGAACGATTGTCCCCGGGTGGATATGCTCGAAGTGAACATCAGTTGTCCTAATGTCGATGCCGGAGGAATGGAATTCGGTTCTCGTCCCGAGGCGACGGAGAAAACCGTCGCGGCGGTAAAAAAAGTCTTTTCCCGTCCGGTGATCGCCAAGCTGTCTCCCAATGTGACGGACATTGTCGAAATTGCTCGCGCCGCGGAAAACGGCGGAGCGGATGTGCTCTCGCTGATTAACACGGTGGTCGGTATGGCGGTGGATATCGAAACGTGGCAGCCGCGTTTGACCAACAACAAGGGGGGGCTTAGCGGGCCTGCCATCAAACCGATTGCGCTGGCAAAGGTAGACGCCGTCCATTCGGGATGCCGGTTACCGATTATCGGCATCGGCGGCATTCGTTCCTATGAGGACGTTGTGGAATTTCTTCTGTGCGGGGCGAGTGCGGTGCAGGTCGGGACGGCGCTGTTTGTCGATCCGGAAGGTCCGGTGAAAATGGTGCGGGAGCTGAAAGCATACTTGAAAAGAAAAGGCATCGCTTCCGTTGATGAGCTGGTAGGTAAAGTGAGGAAGTACCAATGAGTGCGGTAAAAGATTTGCAGAAAATACAGCAGAAGAACAATTCTATCATTTGCTTGGGGCTCGATCTCGATGTCAAACGAATGCCTCCCGATTATACGAAAACAACCAAAGGCATGTTTGACTTTGCCGTCCAGATTATCGAGGCGACTTCGGACAAGGTCTGTGCTTATAAGCCGAACCTCGCTTTTTACGAGAGCTTGGGCGCCGAAGGTATCTCCCTCCTCAAGCAAATAGTGGCGCGGATTCCCAATGACATCCCGGTTATTCTCGACGGCAAACGCGGCGACATCGGCAACACCGCTGCCCACTACGCCGATGCTTTGTTCGGCAAACTGAAAGCGGACTGGGTGACGTTGAACCCGTACATGGGCTATGACTCCATGCGTCCCTTTTTGGAATACAAAGACAAAGGCGTTTTTGTCCTCTGTTTGACCTCGAATCCCGGGGCGCGGGACTTCCAACAATTGACCTTCGAGGGAAAGCCGCTGTATCGCATCGTAGCGGAAAAAGTCCTCTATTGGAATAAAGACCATAACTGCGGTTTGGTGGTGGGCGCGACGGTGCCCGAGCAGTTGGCGGAAATCCGGCAAATTGCGGGCGACATGCCGTTGTTGATTCCGGGAGTGGGCGCGCAAGGAGGCTCCCTGGAAAAAGCTGCTCTTGCCGGGACGGACAATTTCCGCAAGCTTGCCGTCATCAATGTGTCCCGCTCGGTGCTGTATGCTTCCCGTGAGAATGATTTTGCTCAGCGTGCCCGCGAGGAATTGATGAAGTTGAACGGAATTATTGAGTCCCTGCGCCAACCGGCTAAGCCTCAACCGCACGCGGAGCCGGCACCGACGCAGAACGAACCGTCTTCATCCGAGCAGCAAACGCAACAGGAATCGTAATAACAGCTCTAGCTTGCAACCTCAGCATCTTTGTGCTTGGGGTGCCCCACCGCTTGCGGTGGCACCCTAAGGGTGTCTCATTGAGTGGATTAGGGAAAGCCAAATATGGAAAAGGGAATGGCAGATCCGTTCCAGATATTCCCTACTTTTTTGACTATTCGTAGCCCGAAGTAGCGATAGTTCCGTGAGGATAACTTTTTCACATTTTTAGTTGACCACATCGCTTCGTTCCCGGTATAATTAATGAAGAAAGTGAGGGTAGGTCAAAAATGGAAATTGGCCTCATATATTCAAGTAAAGATCCACAACAAACCAAAGCAAGAGACTTTGTCAAGAAGTTCGTCAAGGAACGAGGTATCTTGGCACATATTGTCGAGTCGGAACAACCGGTTTCATCTCCTACCGTGATTGTCAACGGCTATGCCCTGAAAGATCAGCGTCGAAAACCGCGGGGACGGAAAAAAACGATGTACCCCACGACGGCGGACATTGCGCGCTTTATCGAGCGCCATTTATGGGGTATGTAGCAGCAAAAAGGTGTTGCGGATCAAAAAGTACATCACAGCATCACTCATGGTGCTCTCCGGCGGGGGAATTTCCCCGCCTTTTTTCTCCTGCAATCAGCGTCTTTTTTTGGTCTCTCTAACGGCGGGTAATTTCCCCGGAGCCGGAAATATGTCTGGATATATGGTGAGGCTCGCCGTAGTAAGCGATGTCGCCGCTGCCGTACACCGCGGCATCAAGGCTTTCTTCAACAGCCACTCGGGCGTCACCTGAGCCTTTGATGGTCACGGAGACGACTTTCGCTTTAAGCTTGCGGGTATCGACGTCGCCGGAACCGTGGATATTTGCCTCCAGCTCTTCCGTTTTCCCGGATGCACTGAAATCACCTGAGCCGTTGATTTTGCATTCGAGGAACCGGCTTTTGACCTGTTTTAAGGAAATGTCTCCTGAGCCTTTAATCGAACACTCGATATCGTCGCAAACGATGCCGTTAATGACGATGTCACCGGAGCCTTTGGTGTAACATTCGAAATGTTCTCCCTCTACGTCTTCTATGGAAATGTCACTTGAGCCATAGGAAATGACTTCAACGAGGGATGGGACGGAGATTTCGATTCGGCAGGTCTTTCGCGAGTCGTAGGGTTCCAGCGCGGAAATCTCCAGCGTTTTTCCGACCACTTCGGTGGAAATGAGGGGGAGGAGGTTGTCATCGAAAGTTATCAGCACTTCCTGGGCTGGTCCGACACTGACGGAGAGGTCAAACGCTCCGTCGACCTCAATGCGGTTGAATGGCTTGAGAGTGCGGATCTCCGTCTCCATAACCCCGGACCCTCTGACTTTCTTGCTGCCGAAAGTACGACTGAACCAGTTCCCCGCTTCAGCGGAACGGGCACAGAGGAGGGCAACAAATGAAAAGAGCACAAAAGCAGTTATCTTGGTGACCATGAATTCTCTCCCTTGTTTTCTTTTTCTGTTGTTTCAGTCTTACAATACGGGGGAACGGGCAAGAAGTTGCGAAGGGGCGAAAGCTTTCTGGAATTTTGGCTGACCGCTCTTGTCTTTAGGGGCAACATTGTATTACGTTCGGTATGCTGACGTCTGCTCTCGTCAAACATTTGGCGCACGTGGTTGGATTCGATCTTTGTGGAATTACTTCTCCGGATGTTATTCCCAATGCCGAAGAGCATTTTTCCCACTGGCTGGCGCAAGGATACCACGGCAAAATGGAATGGATGGAGAGGAGCAAGGCAAAGCGGCTCGACCCGTCATTGATGTTGGAAGGGGTGCGCTCCGTTATAATCCTCGGGCTGAACTATAACCACCCTGAAAAAAAACAGGTTACCCCCGGTTTTGGAAAAGTCTCGAAGTACGCAAGGGGCAAGGACTATCACAAGGTTTTTGCCCGGAAAATAAAGCACCTTATCTATAAATTAAGCGAGCAGACGGAAAAAAGCAGCTCCCATCGGTTCTACTGGTGGGTGGATTACGGCGCCTTTTTTGAAAAGCTCTATGCCGCCAAAGCAGGACTGGGGTTTATCGGCAAAAATTCGTTGTTGATTCATCGTGAATACGGTTCGTGGATTCTCCTGGGAGAGATTTTTACGACGGTGGAGCTTGAATATGACCCACCGCTTTCGCTTGAGCATGACGAATGCGGTGACTGTACCCTTTGCTTGGACGCCTGTCCGACCAACGCCATTGTCGCGCCGAGAACCGTCGATGCCTCCCGCTGCCTGTCTTATCTCACGGTGGAACATCCCGATGCAATCACCCCGGCTTTGGCTCCCCAGATAGGAGACCACCTTTTCGGCTGTGATATCTGCCAGGATGTGTGCCCTTTTAACGTCAAAAATCGGTTTACGCGCCATACGGAGTTGCTGCCCGAAAGCGGGGTGGGAGAGCTTCTCGACGCCCGGCGCATTTTGCAGATGAAGAGTCGGGAGGAATTTCTCCGACTCACTGCGGGAACCTCGCTCACACGGCCGAAGTTGGAAGGACTTCAACGCACGGCACGGATTGTTTTGGCAAATCAGGGGATTTTCCCGCCTGAAGAGAGGTGAGAGGAATTGTCTTGCTTTGGCGGCGGAAATACCAGACATTACCCCTATGGCAAAGATTGCTCCTTCGATATTAGGTGCGGATTTTTCCAGATTGGGTGAGGAGGTCCGCTCTGCCGATGCGGCGGGGGTTGATATGTTCCATCTTGACATTATGGACGGTCATTTCGTTCCCAATATCTCGTTCGGCCCTGATATCGTGAAGACAGTCAATGACTTGACGAAGACATTTCTCGATGTTCACTTGATGCTTTCACAGCCGGAGAAATATTTTGATGACTTCATCCGTGCCGGAGCCGACAGCCTCACCTTTCATATTGAGGTTCACCCCCAGCCGGTGGCGAATGCTTCCCTGCTCAAAAGCAAAGGGGTCAAAACGGGGATTTCGCTTAACCCGGACACGCCGATTGAGCAAGTGCTTCCCTTTTTGGAGCATTTTGACTTCCTGTTGGTTATGTCGGTTTTCCCCGGTTTCGGGGGGCAGCAGTTCATTGAAGAAACTCTGCCCAAAATTGCTGCGGCTCGCCGTTACCTTGACGAACACCGCCTTGCGACGCAACTCCAAGTTGACGGCGGCATTAATGAAGGGAATGCCCGGAAAGTGGTCGAAGCGGGTGCGGATATTTTGGTGATGGGGACAGCTTTTTTCGGAGCAAAAGACCGGGAAGCGTTAGTAACACAGATCAGGAACTTGAAACCGGTTTTCCCTCGGTAGGGAAGGGAAATCGCATCTATTAACAAAAAATGCAAAGTGAGGTACAATTGATTAATCATTTATCAAAGTACGACTGCGGGTGTTCCCAGTGGTGACCGAAAAGCGGGATTTTGTCATATTCACACATGGAGATTATAAAATCCGGGACGTAGCATTCTACCGCACCCTGTGTGAGCGCCGTTTTACCATTGCCGTTAACGGTGGAATGAATTACTTCTTTGCGTCAGATCAAATGCCGGATCTCCTTATGGGCGATCTGGATTCGGTCACTCAAATTCATGACAAACTCCCCGC
The DNA here is from genome assembly GCA_964489705.1 of uncultured Ignavibacteriales bacterium. Classification (GTDB taxonomy): domain Bacteria; phylum Zixibacteria; class MSB-5A5; order GN15; family FEB-12; genus CAZAZQ01. Next base: position 21,930 of record CAZAZQ010000006.1, on the reverse strand, counting down.
CGAAATCAACCTTCTGACTTTTCCGGTTCATAAAAACAAAACCGACCTTCAACTGGCGTTTGAATTTTGCCTGGAAAAGCACGCTCGGAGTGTAGACATAGTCTTACCTTCTTTTGGTGAGCCGGATCATTTTCTTGGAAACATCATGCTGGTCCACTTGCTGGACCGGTACAACTTCTCTGAAGCTTCTCCCATTGTCAAGTTTGTCAATGTATGGTATGAAATTCTCTTTTGCTGGGATGAGCGGCAGACTTTCACCCGTTGTGAAGGAGAGCGAGTTTCCGTTATTCCGCTTTCGTCTCAAATTGTGCTGAATTGTAAGGGAACGGAATACGAAGTCAATGAACTTACCATTTTTCCCGGCGATACGCGGGCGTTGCGGAATCGGATTATCGCTTCCGAAGCCGTGGTCGAAGTGAAAGGGAAAGCTTTGGTGATTCACCAGCACAAACAAAAAGGGTGAAGCTGAAAAGAAATTCTCCGTCCCGACGGTGGAAAAAGTTCGTGCGTGCCGAGGGAAGAGTTATTACATTGGGGGGAAAAGTGGTACGATTTTAACGAAACAAGGTATGTCGGTATGAATAATAACCTTCGCTTCAACATTGCTGATAACCGGTTATCCTATCAGGGCAAACAAGAGCAACTTGTTTTCAGCGCCGATCGTCTCATCGAGTTCAACCATCGTCATAAGGCGGTACTGGCGGATTATCATATTACCTTGGAAGCCTGCAGCATTTTTACCCTGAGTGACAAGATAAACTACAATTCCAATCTGGGCGCATTGCGGAACCGTCAGGTACGGCAGTCGGTCATTCTTTCCGCCGCTTTGGCGGCGGTAGCCGTCGCTTTGCACGGTCGGGGGCGTTTCAATACCCTCCCCGAAGAACAGCGGACGAAAAAAATGGCGGAGCTTCTCAAGCGCGCCAACGATCGTACCGCCGCTCAGGTGATGTCGGAAGTGCTCCAAACCACTACCGAGACGTTGCCGGTCGGCGAAGAAGTGTTGATCGAATCGACCATTACCGAAGGGGTACGTGCCAAGCCGGGGAAAGAAGCAGGCGGCAATCCAACCATCGCCGTCGGGGCGGTCTTTGGCAAGGAACATCATCAAGCCCAGTACGGTTTGCGGATGCCCCAGAACGTTACCTTGCTGTCGATGGGGAACGACGTCATCGACGGCACCACGAAATCCATCAAGGGGATTCATTCCAGCCTGACGTGCCTTTTCGTTACGGAAGCGAACGCCAAACGCCACCTTCCCGATATCTATATCCAGCGCTGGATGGCGGGGGCGTATTTCGAGGAATTCAACCCTCGGGAAGTGAGCGTCGTGGAAGCGGCGGAGATTATCGCCGATTCGTACCGCCTGTCGAATCTTGAAAAGCTCAGCGCCTATTTCCTTGATCGACCGCGGCACTACCCAGCGATGGATATGCTCAACAACGCCGGTATAGCTACGCCCTTCGATAAGGACGGCGACTTGATGCCGGGAATTATCTTAGGCATGGAGGGACTCCAATTCCCCGACGGGCGCGGTTTGTTGTCGATGATTGGAGAAATCGGCGGCTCGGCGGAGTGGGTGGTCGGCGTGTTGCCGTTGGTGTGGCGCGGCGGGCAGGCGCTGGGGATGTTGACCAGTCAGTCCTCGCTGACACGAAAAGACCTCTCGCCCGAAGAGCTGTGGAAAGAACGTTTCCACTTCACCGAGGAAGAGTTCATGCTCATCCAAGACGCTCGTTTCGAGCGCAAGCCGTACTTCACTATCTGGGACATCATCGACGATCCGTTTGCCGGCGGCATCAGCGCCTTCGGCGCTATTACCGATAACTATTTCATTCCCTGCTTGGAAGGGGTGCACATCGACTCGGAGAACGACAAAATCCGGGTTTGTGTTCTCACCGTGAACTCGTTGGGAGTGGTCGAGTGCTGGCGGATGTTGTTCAAATGCGACCACGATGTTAAAAAGACCGCTCTTTTGATGCAGTCACCCAAAGAGGAGCTTGGGAAACTCAGCGGCGCCGATTTGGAGCACGCCATCGGTAAAATGCTCCAGGACGAGAAGTCTCGGAAACGGTACCGCATCTTCTTCAACAACGAGTACTATCCCGCCCTAATCCCCGTGCGGGGGAAAATGGTACTGTTGCACAAAGCCGTCGAAGGCTTGATTGAGCGGGGTGCCTTGAACGAAAAAGACCGCGAGATTATTTCCATTACCGAGCGGTTGGCAAGCGATTGGTTTATTCCGTCGGATTGATGCCTTCATCTTTTTCTGGAGAAAATGTCCGAAAAAAAGCCGGAAGTTGTCAGCTTCCGGCTTTCTTGTTGGTCGTTTGTTACCCGTTTCGTGGTTCCAGCCCCATTCAGCGGTTGCTCAACCTCCGAATGTATGCCGGGATAGTCCGGTCGTCTTCAGAGAAGAGAGGCACCCGGCTTCTGCCGTTATTACCGTTTCCGTTTCCGGAAGCATAATTGGTCTCGTTGGAGGTGTTTGCCAATACTTCTACCGGCTCAGGGGGGGAGGCGGGTTGTGATGGTTCCGCGTCAGGGAAGAGCGAAATCGGCTTGCCGCTGGGAGTGGTGGCGACTTTTTCTTCGTGAACGGTAGGAGTGAGTTCCTTTTCTCTCGAGAAACCGGTGGCGATGACCGTTACGCGCATCTGGTCGTTCATCTCTGGGTCGATAACGGCACCGAAAATAATGTTGGCGTCGTTTCCTGCCGCTTCGTAAATGAGCGAAGTGGCGGTGTTGACATCGAAGAGCGTCATATCTTCTCCGCCGGTGACGTTGATGAGCACTCCCTTAGCACCGCTGATGGAAACGTTCTCGAGCAGGGGAGAGGAAATCGCTTCTTGAGCGGCGTCAACCGCTTTGTCTTCGCCGCTTCCCAAGCCGGTTCCCATCAAGGCGTCGCCACGCTCGAGCATAACAGTGCGCACGTCGGCAAAGTCACAGTTGATTAAGCCGGGGATGGTGATGAGGTCAGAAATCCCCTTGGTGGCTTGGTGAAGAATCTCATCCGCCGTGGCAAAGGCTGCGTTCAAAGTAGTTTTCTTGTCGACAATTTCCAGAAGGCGCTCGTTCGGAATGGTGATAAGGGTATCGACTTTTTCCCGCAGTTCGGCAAGCCCTTGCTCGGCTCGCTTGTTGCGCTGGGCACCTTCGAAGCGGAACGGTTTCGTCACGATCGCGACGGTCAGCGCTCCGGCGGCTTTGGCGATTTCCGCCACCACCGGCGCTGCTCCGGTACCGGTGCCGCCGCCCATGCCGGCGGTGATGAAAACGAGGTTCGGATTGCCGATTTCCTGAGCGACATCTTGACGGTTCTCCTCAATGGCTTTCTTGCCGATGTCGGGATTGGCTCCGGCTCCGAGTCCGCCGGTGAGTTCTTTGCCGATTTGGATTTTTTTATCGGCGCGATTTTGGTCCAAGACTTGGGCATCGGTGTTAATGGCGATAAACTCGACTCCCTTCAAGCCCGCTTCTATCATCCGATTGACCGCATTCCCGCCGCCGCCGCCGACTCCGACGACCTTAATGTTGGCGTAGCCGACGAAGTCTTCTGCGAAGGTAAAGGTATGTTTGTTTTCCGACATGTCTCATTCCTCCATGAATTTTATATATCAAAATTGTTTTGAAATCCAATTTTCAAGTTTTTTTATCCACTTTTTTGCCGCACTGCTTTTGCCGCTTACCACCGGTTCGTGCGTGAAGCCGTACATGAGCAAGCCGTGCGCCGTCGTGTATCGAATGTTGTTCAATTCGTCGGGGGTATGTTCAATCCCTCGGATAGACGCTACCCGCACCGGCATATCGAACATCTGCTCGGCAAGCTCGGCGACGCCTTCCAGCAGTGCCCCACCGCCGGTCAGCACCACCCCGCCGGCCAGGATGTCACCGACGCCGGTCTGCTTCAGTTCCCGGATGGTCAAAGAAAGAATCTCTTCTACCCGCGGTTCGATAATGGACGCCAACACGCTGCGGGAAATTTCTTTGGTTTCCCGCCCGAGGGCGCTGCGAATTTCAATCATCTCTTCCGGGTCGACGATGGAGGTCAGCGCTGCTCCGTGGTTTATTTTGAGGGCTTCGGCGTGGTCGACGGTGGTGCGCAAGCCGATAGCAATATCGTTGGTAATGTTTTTCGCCCCTAATGAAACGGAAGCGGTGTGGCGGATGGCGCCGTCGTAAAAAATCGACAGGTTGGTCAAGTCACCGCCGATATCGATGACAATGATGCCCATGTCCATTTCGTTTTCATTCAATGTCACTTCGGAGAGCGCCAGGGCTTCGAGGACAATATGATCAATTTCCAAACGACAACGCTCCAGTGCCCGGAAAATGTTCTTCGCCGTCGTCACCGAAGCCGTGACAATGTGAGCTTCGACTTCCAGACGGACTCCCGACATGCCTACCGGATCTTTAATGCCGGATTGATCGTCAACGGAGAATTGTTGCGGCACCACGTGGATGATTTCTCGGTCGACCGGGATGGCGACCGTTTTTGCCGCTTCCATCGCCCGCTTGACGTCGGCGGAAGTAATTTCGTTATCGGCGCGGTTTATCGCAATCACGCCGTGGCTGTTGATGGAGCGGATATGCTCTCCGGCAATGCCGACCGTGACGCGGTCAATCTCGATACCGGAGACCAACGCCGCATCTTTCACCGATCGCTGAATCGAGGAAACGGTTTTTTCCATGTCAACTACCACCCCCCGCCGTAGCCCTTCCGCCGGAGCTTCGCCATGGCCGATGACATAAATTTTCCCGTCGTTGTCCATTTCTCCGACCAAGGTCACTATCTTGGTGGTGCCGATATCAACGGCGGCGACGATGTTCTCCGGTGCTGCCATCTTACCTTTTCCCTCGCGAGCAAATTATCATATCCTCAAAGCGAAGGTCGAGCCCGCGGACTTCCGAAAGGTCGACATCATACTTGGTGATGAACTCCGTAAACTTTTCAAGCTGTGCGGAGAAACGCTCCGCCGACAGTTTCAGCTTCAGCGGTAATCCCGAAATCGTCACCAGCACGTACGCGGGGGAGGAAAGGTGTATTTCCTCTATCAGCCGAAACAGGGTCGGGTTGTCGTGAGCGAGCTGTTTCAGTTGACGCGTCACCAAAGCGACTCGAAATTCCGGGCAATAATCAAACATGTTTCCGTACGACACCCCGGTGAAGACCGGTCGTTCCCAATCCGTCACGCGGTGTTCCAGAGGAACCACCCGTCCCATGTCGTCGACTCCGTAAAGAACGCCGGTTTTCTTGTCCACCAAAAAGCAGAGAGGGGAGAAAGCGTTGGTGCGTATTTCCAGAGTATGAGGCAACGCGACGGAAAGGTCGACCTTGTAGACATCCTTTTCCGCCAACAGGCGTTCCGCTACCTTATCCAGCGGCTGGCGAAAGAGCGATTGATTCTTCAACATGTCAAAACGCTGAGCCCAGTTGTCAAGCGGCGTACCGTTATACTGCACCTCTTCCAGTCGGCAGGCATCGGTAAAGTTGACCACCCCAACGAGAACCACTGTCACGACCAAGAGAAAAATGCCAAGCAGTTGTATCTTTTTTCTCTTCATGAGAACGTCTCTTCCAGTTTACGGATAATCGCTTCCTTCACTCTGGTAATGGAACCGGCGCCCATCGTTATGACGATATCTCCCGGCTGAGCAAGCTGTGCCACTTCGTCGGGAGCATTCTCTTTGCCGCCGATATACCGAAAATTCCCGATTTTCCGACGGTGTGCCTGACGCATGATGAGTTCCGATGTGACTCCTTCGATAGGTTTTTCCCGCGCCGGGTAGATGTCGACCAAAAGGCAGACATCCGCCAGTGAAAGCGCTTCGGCGAACTGGTTGACGAAATCCCGCGTCCTGCTGTAGAGGTGCGGCTGATAGACCACGATAACCCGTCGTTGGTACACTTCTTTTGCCGCTTGGAGGGTGGCGATGATTTCCGTCGGGTGATGGGCATAGTCGTCGACCACCATGATGTCGTTTACCGTTCCGACAATTTCAAAACGTCGTCCCACGCCGGTGAAAGCGTACAACCCCTCGGCAATCGCTGTGAAAGGAACATCCAACTCACAACAGGTAGCAATGGCGGCAAGGGCGTTAGCAATGTTGTGCTTGCCGGGCACTTGCAGGGTGACTTTCCCCAGCAGCTCTTCGTGATGGAAAACGCTGAACGACGATTTTCCTTCGGTGAGTTTGACATCCACGGCGCGATAGCCGGCATCGGGACTGAAACCAAAGGTGGCGAAGCGGCGGGCGATTTTGGGTTGGAGTTGTGTCAGGCGGTGGTCGTCTGCCGAAATAATAACCGAACCGTAGAAAGGCACCCGGTTCATGTACGTCAAAAACGACTGAATCAAATCATCCATCCCGTCGTAGCAGTCCAAGTGGTCCGGCTCCAAATTGGTTACTACGGCGACGGTGGGGAACATTGACAAAAAGGAGCGGTCGTATTCATCGGCTTCCGCCACCAGGTAATCGCCTTTGCCCAGCGCCGCTCCGGTGCCGAGTTCGGCGACCACACCGCCGACAATCAAGGTCGGTTGGTAGTTGCCGTACTGAAGGATTTTGCCAATCATGGAAGTGGTAGTGGTCTTCCCATGGGTGCCCGAAACACCGATGGAAAATTTCAAGCGCATCAGTTCGCCGAGCATTTCCGCCCTCTTGATGACGGGAATGCCGCGGCGGTAAGCTTCCGCCACTTCCGGGTTGTCTTCACTGACGGCGGAAGAGATAACCACTACGTCGACATCCCGCAGATTCTCCGCTCGATGTTCCCGATGGACGGGAATCCCCAACGACGAGAGGTAATCCGTAATGCTGCTGGGGGAATGGTCGGAACCTTCGATATGGAATCCCAGATTGAACAGAATTTCCGCAATGCCGGACATCCCGGCGCCGCCGATTCCGACAAAGTATAGTTTTTTGACTTTTCCAAACATCATTTCACTACAGGTAAAACTTTCTATGTTCTCGGTTACGGTGGAGATATCCGCCATCGGTCACGCTCCAGCCTTTCTTTGATGTCTCACCAGCGCCAGAATATCTTCCGCAATGATATCGACAGCCGGTTGGTGTTGTTCGTTCCATTCGGTAATCGTCCGTTTTATTTCACGGAAGCGAGCGGATTGATGAAACGCCACCGCTTCCACCAGCAGGTCAAGTTCCGGCAGACGGTCGTTTTCGATGACTATCGCCATATGACGGCGAGCGATTTCTTCCGCATTTTTCCTTTGGTGGTCACCCGCCGCATACGGATACGGAATAAGAATCGGTGGGATACCGCAGGCAAGCAGTTCCGCCACACTCAACGCTCCGGCGCGGGCGATGGCGATGTCCGCCGCCGCGTAGACCGACTCCATCTGTTCGGCAAAAGGGAAAAAGGCGCAGTGGGTAACCTTTCTGCCCGCTCGTGCGGCGACGTCCGTGTAGTCCTTTTTCCCCGTTTGCCAAAGCAGTTGATACCCCTCGGGGAGGGGTGATTTTTCCAAACTGCGAAGCACCGCAGCATTTATCGCGTGAGCCCCTTGACTTCCGCCCAAAACAAGAATCGTCGTCTTGTCGGTATCTAACTGAAACGCTTTCAAGGCTTCCTCTCGTTTTCCGCGTGTGAGAGCGGGACGTACGGGATTCCCCGTGACCATAATTTCCCCGTTCGTCTGGAGATATTGCCGAGCCGCTTCAAAGCCGAGGTAAATGCGCCGGGCGTTCTTCGCCAGTTGTCGGGTGGTCACACCGGGGAAGGAGTTCTGCTCTTGGAGGACGGTGGGGATGTTTCGAAAAGCGGCGACTTTCAGGAGGGGCCAGGAGACGTACCCGCCGGTACCCACCACGAGGTCGGGGGAGAAGCGCTTCAAGAAGAGATACGATTGCAGCAGAGCCCCTATCACTAAGAACGGCACCAAGAAATTTTTCAACGTGAACGAGCGCGACCAGCCGCGAATGGTAATAAGGTGCAAGGGAAAGCCGAGCGACTCTCTCAAGCGGTATTCCAGCCCCCGCTTGGTTCCGACGAAAGCGATCTCCACCGGCATTGTCCCTTTTACCAGTTCCGTTATCCGTTGGGCGATTGCCAGCGCCGGGAAGAGATGTCCTCCCGTACCTCCTCCGGCGAACACGATGCGGGTAGGTTTACCGGTCATGTCGTCACCCTCTTGGAAAGGTTCAACAAAGTTCCCACCGCAGCGCTGGAGACCAGCAAGGAGGAGCCGCCGTACGAGAAGAACGGCAGCGCCAGCCCGGTGACCGGCAGAAGGCTGGTAACCACGCCGAGGTTGATGGCGCAGTTGACGAACAACGAAAGCGTCATCCCGGCGGCAAGCAGGAAGCCGAACTTGTCCGGCTGAGCGGCGGCGATTTTCAAACCACGGTACATGATATAGAACAAGCCCGCCAGCACCGCCACGAGTCCGACAAAGCCTATTTCCTCTCCCATCGTGGCAAAAGCAAAATCGGTGTGCGGGTAGGGGAGGAAGAACAACTTCTGCCTGCCGTCACCCAAGCCGACGCCGAACAATCCGCCTGCGCCCAGGGTGAGAGCGGCTTGAGCGGATTGGTAGCTTCCTTGCAGCGGATCCTTGATTGCCGCCAGGTAGTCCAATACGCGGGCTTTTTTATACCCCAACACAAATACGAAAAAAGTAGCCGCCCCTGCCAAGGGGATGAGAGCGGTAACCAGATGTTTCAGCCGTGCTCCGGCAAGGTAGAAGATGCCCAGAGCGGTCAAGAAGGCGACCACGGTCGTCCCGAGGTCCGGCTCCAGGATGATAAGGACAAACCCTGTTCCCAACAGCAGAGCATAGCGGCTGAAAAGATGACGCAAATCGGTCATCTCCCGCTTCTGATTCGACAAGGAGAAAGCGAGAAAGAAAACAATAACGAACTTGAACAATTCGGACGGTTGAAGGGAAACGATTCCCAGCTCCAGCCAGCGGTGCGAGCCGTTTCGAGCCGGCATAAGAAAGACCGCTGCCAGCATAATTAAAGTCAGTATCAGCGCCACAGGAGAGTAGACGGCAAACTTGTGCAGGTCGATTTTTACGATAACGGCAATGGCAATCAACGAGAGCACCGCCCAGAGGGCTTGATGCCGGAGGAAAAACAAGTGCGAACCAAAGCGGGCTTCCGCCAACAGCGAGGAGTTGGAGTACAGCATGACCAACCCCGCCAGCATGGTTATCAGGTAGACGAGAAACAATTTCTCGTCGATTTTTTGTGCCTTACGAAACCGTTTGATTCTTTTGTGTACCATTTTTCAAACTTGCTACCGCTTCTTTGAACACTCGTCCGCGATGCTCAAAGTTTTCGAACATATCAAAACTGGCACAGCCGGGGGAGAGCAAAACCGTTTCGCTCGGGTGCGCCAACTCAAAACACTTTCGAACCGCTTCTTCCATCGTTTCCGCAAACAACACCGGGAAGGTCTGTCCCAGGGCATTGAATATTTTTTCTTTCGCTTCCCCGATGGCGACTATCCCTTGAATTTTGTTCTTTCCGCATTCAACCAGCGGTTGGTAATCGTTCCCTTTGTCTCGTCCGCCCGCGATGAGATAGAGGGGTGTCTTGATGGAGCGGAGCGCCCAGCAGACGGAGTCGATATTGGTGGCTTTGGAGTCGTTGACGAAATGGATGCCCGCCACCTGACCTATCGGCTCCAAGCGATGCTCCACTCCCCGGAAACGCTTGAGAACCTCCGCCATCACCTCGGGGGAAATGCCGAACAACGTCGCCGCTCCGACAGCCGCTGCCGCATTCTGAAGGTTGTGGGGACCGGGGATGAAAATATCGCGGCAGTCTATCACCGGGGTCGGCGTGCCGTTCTTCCTCGTATGGAGAGTGTCGTTGCGAACGAATACCAGCGCCGAAGCATCGTCGGTAGTGGTGAAGTAGTCTTTTTTCGCCTTGGTTGCGATGGCGTCACGACGGATTTCTTCGTCATCCTTGTTGAGCAGAAGGAAGTCATCTTCCGTCTGATTCTCGGCAATGCGATACTTGAGCGCCTTGTAACGCTCGAAGGTGCCGTGACGGTCTAAATGATCGGGGGTAAGATTCAGAATGAGAGCAACGGCGGGTTTGAAGTCGGCGATGGTTTCCAATTGGAAGGTGGAAACTTCTACTACCGCGACGCTCTTATCATCCAGATGTGCGACGACTTCGCTGAACGGTTTGCCGATATTGCCGCACACGGCGGTGTGATATCCCGCTTCCGAGAAGATTTCCCCGAGAAGGGTGGTGGTGGTGGTCTTTCCGTTGGAGCCGGTTACGGCAACGATTTTCGCCCGACAGACCCATGAAGCGAACTCCAACTCGGAGAAAAGAGGGATGCCTTTCTCCCGGGCTGCCTGCGAAATTTTTATCTCCGGCGAAACCCCGGGTGACAGCACGATGTAATCGCACGCCAGCAGCCGTTCGGAGTGGTAGTCCGTTTCATACGGAATACCGTTTCGCTCCAGCAGGGCGGTTTGTTGGGTCAGCAGCTTGGCATTGGCAGAATCGGAGACGAACGGCTTGCCGCCGAGCTCTTTCGCCAAGAGCGCCGCCGCCATGCCGGAACGCGCCATCCCGATAATGCCGATGTTTCGTCCGGTTATTTTTTCTTCTATCGTCATCTCACCTTCAAGGTTGCTAAGGTCACCAAGGCGCACAAAGCGCCGATTATCCAAAAGCGCACCACCACCTTCGGCTCAGCCCAGCCGGAGAGTTCAAAATGGTGATGAATGGGCGCCATTTTGAACACCCGCTTGCCGCCGCGGTACCGGTACGACATAACCTGTATAATTACCGACAAAGCTTCAACAACAAAAACTCCGCCGACAATAACTAAAAGCAGCTCTTTTTTCAGCATAATGGCGATGGAGCCGAGGGCTCCGCCCAACGCCAAGGAGCCGGTATCTCCCATGAACACTTCGGCGGGGTGGGAGTTGAACCACAAAAAACCAAGACTGGCTCCGATTGCCGCCCCACAATAGACGGTCAATTCCCCGGCGCCGGGAATGTATTCGATCTGCAAGTAATTCGAAAAATCCAAACGTCCTGTAATGTACGCTATTCCTCCAAAGGCAAGAAAGCACAACCCGCTCAACCCGATTGCCAAACCGTCCAGTCCGTCGGTAAGGTTGACGGCATTGGAAGCGCCGGTGATTACGACGATGATAAATGGGACGTACAAGACACCGAGCACTAAAACGTAATTTTTGAAAAACGGGATGCCGGTGGTGCCGTCATACAGATGCCCCGGCGCCAAGTATTGAAGGAGAAGGGCAAACAAAAGCCCCAGCAATACCTGCCCGATGAGCTTCTTGCGCGCCACCATCCCTTTCGGTTGTCCCTTGACGACTTTGAGGTAGTCGTCCATGTAACCGATTAAGCCCAGCCAAAGGGTGGTCAGAAGAAGGAGCATGACGTAAAAGTTGGTCAAATCCGCCCAGAGAAGGGTCGGGATGATGATTCCCGCTAAGATAATGAGTCCGCCCATGGTCGGTGTGCCGGCTTTCTTCTGATGGCTGGCAGGTCCTTCTTGGCGGATTTTTTCTTTGACCTGGTACTTTTTCAGCAAGCGAATGAAAAACGGTCCGAGAATCAGACAGATAATGATGGCGGTCACTGTGGCGCCGGCAGTTCGAAAGGTAATGTACTTGAACAGGTTGAACCCGGAAACATACTTTGTCAGAGGGTAAAGCAGGTGGTAGAGCATTATGAGGTCTCCTTCTTCTTTTCATATGCGTCCAAAATCGCTTCCAAGCCGACCCCGCGGGAGGCTTTCAGAAATACGAAATCGTTTTCCTTCAACAACAGAGGAATTTCGTCCGCTGCGGTTTCCGTACGGGGAAAGTGCGTAAGTTGTCGAGCCGGAATACCTGCTTCCACCGCAGCGTCTCTTACTGCCTGTGAAAGGGTTCCGACAAGGAAGGCGTGCTCGAATGAGTACGATGCCAGGTTCTTCCCGATTTCACGGTGGTAGTAAATTCCTTGTTCTCCCAATTCCAACATATCTCCAAGGATGAGCACGCGGCGTCCATTATGGGGCAGGTCGAAAAATGCTTTCAAACCGGCTTTCATCGAATCCGGATTGGCGTTGTAACAGTCGACAAAGAAAGTGACGCCGTGCTTGCGGACGATTTCTCCCCGCATGGGAGCGGAGGCAAAGGAAATTTGTTGCGTTTCGATGCTGTCGAACGACACTCCCAAAGCTCGGCAGACGGCGTATGCCGCCGTCAGGTTGTACACTTGGTGTTTCCCCGGCAGGGGAAGGGAAAAGGCTTTCCCTTCGATGGTCACCTGCGTCGTACCGTCGTTTTGCGGTACTATTGATGAGGGAGCAAAGTCTGCCTGTTTATTGCTTATCCCGAACGTTATCAGCACCGGGCGAACCTTTTTTGCTTCGCGCATGAGGACATCGTCATCAGCGTTAACAATGACCGAAACGTCATCTTTTGCCGCCGTGACCAGTTCCAGTTTTGCCTGAGCAACCGCTTCGACCGACTTGAGGAACTCCAAATGGGAGGGACCGACGTTGGTGATGGCGATAACATCCGGTCGAATAATCTCGGCAAGGCGGCTCATTTCACCCGGTGTTGAAATGCCCAGCTCCATTACCGCGATTGCGGTATCCGGCGGCATGGCGAACAGTGCCAGGGGAGCGCCGTACAGGTTGTTCAAATTCCCCGGAGAATGGAAAACGTTGCTCTTTACGGCGCGGAGAAGGTGAGCCGTCAACTCCTTGGTGGTTGTTTTGCCGTTGGAGCCGGTGATGGCTATGAACGTCGCCGGGACGGTCTCCCGATAGTGCTTTGCCAGCTTCAGCATCGCCTCGTGGGTGTCACGGACAGTGACGATGGCGATGTCACCCCGAATCCGATGGAGCCGCGGGTAGGTGCGTTCTACGATAACCCCTCCGGCGCCGTGCTCGATGGCGTTGAATATATACCGGTGTCCGTCGGTGCGAGTGCCCCGGAGAGCGATAAAAAGCTCCTCAGGCTTACTCTTCCGGCTGTCGATAACAACCCCTCGAAATACTTTTTCGGCGGCGGAACTGTTGTACAATGTTCCACCGGTTATTGCTGCCAATCTATCGTAACGCAAACTAATCACTTTCCATCACCAACGTGTTATTTCCCATAGCCCCGCTCAGCCAGAGCCGAAAGGGCTACCTCTTTATCGCTGAAGGGGTGACGTACCCCTTTTATTTCCTGATAGTTCTCCGCTCCTTTTCCGGCGAGGATAACCGCATCACCCGCTTGAGCTTTTTGTATGATCTCTCTGATCGCTTCCTTGCGGTCGACAATAATATCATACGGACACCCGCCATCCATCCCCGCTTTGGCGTCGTCAATGATAGCTTGCGGCTCTTCATCGCGGGGGTTGTCGGAGGTGAGCACTGCGTAGTCGGCGTAGGTAACAGCCGCTTTTCCCATGAGGGGGCGCTTCCCTTTGTCGCGGTTGCCGCCGCAACCGAAAAGCAGCAGCAGTCGCTTATCTCCGATTAACTCCCGCACCGATTGACAAACCCGCTCAAGAGCATCGGGAGTGTGGGCGTAGTCGAGATAGACGGAAAAAGGATGGTTCCCTTCGAGCCGTTCCAGTCTTCCTGGGAGAGGACGGGCTTCTTCCAAACCGACGATGACATTGTCGATGTCCACGCCGCTTGCCAATCCGGCGGCGGTTGCCGCCAAAGCGTTCATCAGATTGAACCGTCCCGGCAGGTGGAAAGTCACCGTCCGGGTTCCCATCGGCGTCACCACGTCGAAAACGGTTTTGTCCGGTTCAAGGACATAGTGGGTGCAGTGCACGTCCGCATGGGGGTCTGATAGCGAGAAACTGATGTACGAAGATTGCACCCGTCCGAAGAAAGGACGGAACTCGGGGACGTCGAGATTTATGACGGCATAGCTCAGTTCGCCGTTCAGCTTGTCGAGCAGCCGGGCTTTGGCTTCGACGTACTCTTCCATCGTCTTGTGGAAATCGAGATGGTCACGCGTGATGTTGGTGAACACCGCCACGCGGAAATTGATATTCTCCGCTCGCTTGAGAACGAGAGCGTGGGAAGAAACCTCCAAAACGGCGTTGACGCAGTGGTTTTTCCGCATCAGCAATAGGAGGCGTTGCAAGTCGAGTGACTCAGGGGTAGTGCGCTCGGCGGAAAACGTCTCCTTGCCGGTATCGTAGATAAGAGAGCTGACCAAGCCGGTTCGTTTCCCGCGTTTTTCCAAGATAGTTTTGGTCAAGTGGCTGACCGTCGTTTTCCCGTTGGTGCCGGTCACGCCGCACGCCTTGATTTTCAGGCCGGGGTAGTCGTAGAACCGTGCCGACACATCAGCCATCGCCTGCCTGATATCGGGGACTTGTATATGGGTCTCGATTCCCTCGCAGCTCTCTCGCTCGCCCATGACGGCGATGGCGCCACGTGCTTTCGCTTGGAGAACAAAATCATACCCGTCGCGGGCATAGCCGGTCACGGCGAAGAAAAGAGCGTTTCGTCGGATGAGACGAGAGTCGTACTCGATGTTTTCGATTTGAATGTCCGTCCGTCCGGTTACTTTTGTGACCGGAAGGTCTTGAATTAATTCTCTTAAGGTAATAGTCTCCTCCAGCCTCTACCATCGACATTCGAGCCGACAGCGCATGTTCGGTTGTATTTTTTCTCCCGGCTTGATTGACTGCCGTATTACTTTCCCGCTTCCCATAATTCTATATGTTATACCGGCAAATTCCAGAAATGCCGCCGCTTGACGGATAGACATTCCCTTCAGATTCGGCATGGAGAGCTCCGTATGAAGGGAGTCACGGGCGACGGTGAATATTTCGTCATCAGCGAAAACCATTCGTCGAGCGGCAGGGAACTGCCAGATGATATTTCCTTCGTTGCGGTCGGAGCGAAGGGTGAGACCTTTTCGTGCCGCCAAGCTGTTTGCCATCGCTATATCGTGTCCGATCAGATCCGGTACCTCAACGGTAGCGCGGCGGTGGGAAGGACGTTCTGCCAAGAGCTGCGAGTTCAAGTCGAAGAGGTCGGGGCGCAGGGCGGCGTACCGTTCCGCAATGCGTCGAAAAGAAGGTCCTGCTGTCCATCCGCCGTAGTGGATGGGTTCCGGTTCCTGGTAGACGACGATGCCGGCGATGATAGGTTCTTCATACGGGAAGAAACCGGCAAAGCTGGCAACGAACTTGTTCTTTTTGTAGCGATGGGTTTTCAAATCGGGCACTTCGGCGGTGCCGGTTTTTCCGGCGATAGTAATCACCGGCGAATTGGCTTTTTCGGCTGTTCCCCGTTCCACCACTCCCCTGAGAAGGGTGCGGAGAATAGCGGAAGAGGAGTCGCTGATAACCTGAGCAATGGGCTCCGGTCTCTCTGCCGCAGGTCGGAAACCTTTTTCGTCAATCCAACCGAGAATCAGATGCGGCTGTACCAGCGTCCCTCCATTGGCGATGGCGGCAAATCCGGTTGCCATCTGGAGAGCGGTCACTGCCACGGAATGTCCCATCGCCAGAGCGGCAATGGTGTAGTCCGACCATTGCGGCGGGTGGTTGATGCTCCCGCGGATTTCTCCCGGCAAGCCGATACCGTACTTTTTCCCGAGCCCGAACCGGCGAGCTGTTTGATACAATTCTTCTCCGCCCAATTCAATGGCGCATTTGGCGATGCCGATGTTGCTCGACAGCTCCACCACTTCCGCAAACGACAGCCAGCCGTGTTTTTTGTCGTCATGCAGAGTGCGTCGCCCGATTTTCCATTTCCCTTCTTCGCAGTAAATCGAGTCATCTATCGAGACGATACCGGCATCCAGCAAGGCAGCAGTGGTGAAAGCTTTGAACACCGAACCCGGCTCGAATTGATCGGTGACGGTGCGGAGCTTGACCGGTTTGTCCTGACGGGTCTCGGTGGGGTCATAATGTGCCATAGCGAGGATGTCGCCGGTATTGCAGTTGAGAAAGACCGCCATCCCGGATTTGGCGTGATATTGTTCCACCCCTTCTTTGAGCTCCTGTTGGACGATTTCCTGCAACGCCCAGTCGATGGTCAGCACCAACGATTTTCCCGGCACCGGCTTGACCAGGGCGGTCTCTTTCACTCGAAAAGCGTTGCGCAATCCGTCCCGCCGGATGTCCGCCCAGCCGTTTCGACCGGCAAGGAGAGAGTCAAAAGTCAACTCCACTCCCGCCAAGCCGCGGTGGTCTATGTCGGTGAAGCCCAAAATTTGTTTCCCGATGGTGTGATAAGGGTAGACCCGCTGAGTTTCTTTTCGCAAATACAAACCGGCGGGGGCGTCGGCTTCGATGCGTCGGGCAAGCCGATCGCTGATTTTTCTTTTAATCCAACTGAACTTGTTTTTGGCTAAGTTATATTTCTTCCGAGCGGTGCCGCGCTCCAGTTGGAAAAGCTTTTCGAGGTATTCCTGAACGTCCCGCAGTTGCGCTTTGCTCATGGGATATGCATACAATGAAGACATGGAGGCGTTGTCCGCCACCACCATGCCGTTCCGGTCGTAAATCAGCCCTCGTTGTGCCGGGATGGAAATTCTTCCGCTTGATTGCTTGCCGACGATTTTGCTGTAGGTCGGATGGAGGAAGATTTGGAGATGTACCAGGCGGGCGACAACAACGAGGAAAAAGAGGCAGATAATGACAAACAAGGAACCCAGACGGAACCGTTCCTGCTTCGGTCGTCTCATCTGCCGCTTCCTCCTCGCAAGGTGTCGATATCAACCGAGCGGAGCTCTTTGGCTCGGGCGGAGGTAGGGGAGACCACCGGCAGATATTTCGCCACTCGCCGGAAAGCGGCGGAGAGGGTCGCCATTTCGTCTTGCTTGCTCGGACGCGCCTCGGTGCGCTCAAGGGTGAAGAGGCGATCCGGCGATACCATTTCCATGCCGAGCGAATCGCGGGCGTACTGCTCGATACGAGAGCCCATTTCCAGAGAAGAGATGCGGACGTACGTTTTCTTCACCAGATCAGTCAACTGCCGGTTTTCCGCTTTTAAGTGGTCGTTGACTTTTGCCAACTCGATTACCTTGACTCGCTGCCAGATGTGAAAGCACAAAGCAAATAAGAGTATCGAGATAAACACCCCCACGGAGAAAAAGCGGTGTGAGCGTATCCGATTAAAAAAGGACGATTGAATTTCGACCGTTTCTTTGAATTTACGCATGGTCTTCTTCATGGTCTATCTTCTCCGCCACGCGCAGCTTGGCTGAACGGGCTCGGGGGTTTTGTTTCCTTTCTTGGAGGCTCGGAGTGACGGCTTTTTTCGTGATAATATGAAGGTGCGGCACATGCCCGCAGGTGCACTGCGGAAACTCCGGCGGGCAGATACACCCTTTGGCTTCCTGTCGGAAGAAGTGCTTCACGATTCGGTCTTCCAGCGAGTGGTACGATATGACGGCAAGCCGTCCGCCCGGTTTGAGCAGCTCAAGAGTTTGCGGCAAGACATCGTGAATCTGTTCCAACTCCCGGTTGACGGCGATGCGGAGTGCCTGGAAAATGCGGGAGAGGGTTTTCGTCTGGTAGGGGGGAGGAACCACCTCGGCGATGATGTCGGTCAACTGAATAGTCGTCCGGATAACGTTCTTCTCGCGCTCTTTGACGATGGCTTTGGCGATGCGCCGGGCGAAACGTTCTTCTCCGAAAACTTTGAATATTTCCGCCAGCTTTTTTTCTTCCAGATTGTTTACGAGAAATGCCGCCGTTCTGGTCTGGGAAGCGGGGGCAAAACGCATGTCGAGGGGACCCTCGAAGCGATACGAGAAACCGCGTTCCGGGTGCTCCAACTGGTAGGAGGAAAGACCCAAATCGATGAGGATTCCGTCGAACGATGTTTCCGCTACCAAATCCATGGCTGCTTCCAAGTCCGTATATGACACGTTGTAAATTCCCTTTACTTGCTCAATCCCGGCAAGGTTTTCCCGAGCCAGCTTTACGGCTTCCGGATCGATGTCCACCCCGTAAAGACGGGCAGTTGGCTTCAATGCCGTTGCGAGTTCTTTTAGGTGCCCCCCCAAACCGGCGGTCAAATCAAAGTAGGCACCCTCCCGGTCGGTTATGAGGAGCTTAATTACCTCTCCGGTCATCACCGGGAGGTGGTACGGTTTGCTCTTGTTGTCCGTCATGACCCGTGAACAATTGTTCCGCTACTTCCTCGTAACTTTTGGAATACTGCTGCAAATAGTACTCGAATCGTTCCGGGTTCCATATTTCCACCCAGCGATTGACGCCAATTACAAGGAGTTCTTTTTTCAGCCCCGCCTCAGTTATCAAATGGGAAGGGACATGGATCCGGCCATTATTGTCCGGTGTTACCACAACCGCCATGGAGTAAAACCGCCGGCTGAAATAACGAAAATCTTTTCGGTTGAACGAAAGGGTGGAGAGACGATTTTGTATCTCCTGCCATTCTCCTTCGGGATAGAGGCTCAAACATCCTTCCAATCCTTTGGTCAGGACAAGGTTGCCGGAAAGGAGCGGCTTTTCATCTTCGCCAATGACATTCCGAAGCTTTGCCGGTAATGAGAAGCGCCCCTTGGCATCCATTGTCGTATGATATTGTCCGTAGAAATTGGACAAGATCGCCTCCAATCCTCAATTAACCCTTTCAAACCACTTCACTAAAAAAGTAAACACAACATCCCACCGATGTCAAGGCTTTTTTGGGAAGAATATGGGAATGTGGTTTTCCTGTATGGCGAAGTTTTTCAATGTGTTGTAGCTTTTTCAAACTTAAGAATCGGTAACCTGAAGTAAAGCAAACGAAACAGAGGGGTAATTTTTTCTCATACTAATTTCTTTTTTCTGGGGAGACATGAAAGCAACAGCTGGATGCGTGAAGTCGTTTCTCGATGACATATCCGTATCAGTGAGGACTGGTTCATTGACATGGGGGCAACTTTTGGGTAGCTTCCTTTGTTATAGGAAGACAAGCAATTGTAGTGATAGAATATGGAGAACGTATGAACATTTTTGAGTTTGCGATGAAGATGGAAGAAGACGGCAGGAAGTTCTACCTCGAACACGCCGCCACCGCTCCCAGCCCGGAGTTGAAAAAGATTCTGGAAGAGCTTGCGGAAGACGAACGGAAGCATTACGAGATTTTCAAGGCATTGAGCGAAGGTCTTCCCGCCGAATACGAAGAAGCCAAGAAGACGAAAATCCTCCAATCGGTGAAGAACGTTTTCGAATCGCTGAGGGCGGAGAAGAAAGAGTATACTTTCGCAGCCGAAGCGCAAAAGATTTGGGAGCAAGCCCGCGAAGTCGAAGAAAAAGCTGAGAAGTTTTATCGCGAGAAGGCGAATGAAGTCGACGACGACAAACAGAAGAATATCTTAAACCGCATCGCTGACGAGGAGCACAAGCATTGGATGACGATTGATAACGTCATCAAGTTTCTCGATCGTCCCCAGCATTGGCTGGAAGATGCCGAGTGGAGCAATTTGGATGAGTATTGATGAGAGTGGTTGGTAAACTGTAATACCGAGTGACCTCCACCCGCAGTGTCTGAAAAAATCTCCTCCTTTTTGGGAGGAGATTCTTTTTTTGTCCTTACCCCTGTGAAAACAAAGGGAAAAGAGCCGAAGATATCCGGCTTCTTCCTTTACAATCCGTGCGCCGCTGCGTATATTCCGTGTCCGTATGAGAAAAAGATGCCGTCGGTGTGATGTGCCACGGCGATAGGGCAAAAACATTAGAGGTAAGGAAGACGCCGCACGATGTTTCGCATAGAATCCAAAGTCGATACCAAGTCGGACATTTTCAGAGAAAATTACGAGAAGAACAAAGCCCTCCACGCGCAGTTCAAAGAGCGGCTGGAAAAAGTCAAACAAGGGGGACCGGAGAAGGCCCGGAAACGTCATGTCGAGCGCGGCAAGTTGCTCCCTCGCGAGCGTTTGGCGCGACTGCTCGATAAAAATACCCCTTTCCTCGAGCTCAGCCCCTTGGCGGCGTGGGATATGTACGACAACGAAGCCCCCGCGGCGGGTATCATCACCGGCATCGGCATGGTGAACGGTCGGGAAGTGATGGTCATTGTCAACGATGCCACCGTCAAAGGCGGAACGTACTACCCGATTACGATTTTGAAACATGCCCGCGCCCAAGCGATTGCGGAGGCGAACCACCTGCCGTGCATTTACCTGGTTGATTCCGGCGGCATATATCTCCCTTTGCAGTCGGGGACTTTCCCCGATAAAGACCATTTCGGCAGGATTTTTTACAATCAAGCCCGAATGTCGGCGAAGGGCATCGCTCAAATCTCGGCGGTGCTCGGCTCGTGTACGGCGGGGGGAGCGTATCAACCGGCAATGTCAGACGAGGTGGTCATTGTCCGTAAGCAAGGGACTATCTTTATCGGCGGACCGCCGCTGGTAAAAGCCGCCACGGGGGAAGTTGTTACGGCGGAAGAGCTGGGCGGCGCCGATGTGCACTGCCGCACGTCCGGTGTGACCGATCACTACGCCCAAAATGACGAACACGCTCTCCAAATCTGCCGCAACATCGTCCAGAATCTCAACCGTCCTCCGCGCACCGAGCTTGATCGAGCCGAGCCGGAGGAGCCCTACTACGACCCGGACGAGCTTTACGGTATCGTCTCCCATGACGTGCGCAAACCGTTCGATATCCGGGAGGTGATAGCTCGTTTGGTCGACGGTTCACGCTTTCACGAGTTCAAAGAGCTCTACGGAAGGACCTTAGTGACCGGTTTTGCCCGTATCATGGGCTACCCGGTAGGTATCATCGGGAACAACGGCGTTTTGTTTTCCGAGTCGTCTGTCAAGGGAGCGCATTTCATCGAGCTGTGCACCATTCGCAAGATCCCGCTGATCTTCCTGCAGAACATTTCCGGCTTCATTGTCGGGCGGCAGTACGAGGCGGGCGGAATTGCGCGTGACGGCGCCAAAATGGTTCACGCCGTGGCGAACGCCGACATTCCCAAGTTTACGGTGGTCGTCGGCGGTTCATACGGCGCCGGCAATTACGCCATGTGCGGCAGGGGCTATTTCCCGCGGTTGATGTGGATGTGGCCCAACGCGCGGATTTGCGTCATGGGCGGTGAGCAGGCGGCGGATGTCCTGGCAACGGTGAAGATTAAACAGCTTGAAAAAGAGGGGCGCAAACTCAGCAAAGAAGAGATAGAGGCGATACGCAAGCCGATTATTGAAAAATACGAACATGAATCGACGCCGTATTATTCCGGTGCCCGCTTGTGGGATGACGGGATGTTGGGCTTTACCGAAACACGGCAGGCGTTGGCGTTGGCGATTTCCATGTCGCTCAATGCGCCTATCCCCGATCAGAAGTATGGCGTCTTTAGAATGTAACGATTGAGAAGGTACCGATGGATTTTACGACTGTTCGTTATGAAGTTGACGGCAAAATCGCTCGGGTGACGTTCAACCGCCCGAAGATTCACAATGCTTTCAACGCCACCGTCATTTCGGAAATGTTGGAAGTCTTCAAGCAAATCGACAACGATGATCGCATCCGGGTGGTAGTATTGACCGGCGAGGGAAAGTCGTTCTGCGCCGGGGCGGATTTGAACTGGATGCGTTCGGTGATAACGCAGTCATTCGAGCAGAATCTTGCCGAATCAAACGCTTTGGCGGACTTGTTCTACAGCATGTACACCTGCAAGCGTCCCATTATCGGACGAATCAACGGCGCCGCCATCGGTGGCGGGTGCGGGTTTGTGGCGGTGTGCGATATTGCGATTGCGGCGCGCTCGGCGGTCTTTTCCTTCTCGGAGGTGAAAATCGGAGTGGTGCCGGCGTGTATCGGACCGTACGTGATAAAGAAAGCCGGAGAAGGGAAGACTCGCGAGCTGTTTATTACCGGGGAACGGATGAGCGCCGAACGGGCGCACGAAGTGGGACTGGTGAACAAAGTGGTTGATGACAAGTCACTCGATGAAGAAGTGGCGAAATTGACGAAAGCGATTCTTTCTTC
>CAZAZQ010000005.1:80458-166197 GCA_964489705.1 uncultured Ignavibacteriales bacterium | reverse complement strand
GATATCATTGGATAACCTATATTGAAAATCAATAGGTTACACCAAAGTTTTCATAATCTCTCTAATTCACACCTCCTTAACCTACAAAAAATGTGAAAGACTTCGTCATACGCCACCTAACTCTTTTATCTTCAATGGCTTAATCATTCTCATCACCCTGTCAAAAAATATAGAAGTCCTCATTCTCCGTAACCTTCCCTTGCCCAATAACTTCTATTTTCTCACGACAGGTTGGACAGAAACGATACACCCGAATGCTGTCCTCATTTAAGTTAATTACTTTCCTAATCTTTTGCAACGTTTTCATCAATCTTTTCTTGTCCACAACTAATTCAAAAACGGAAAATTGAACCCTTGTACCGGTATTTACAAGTATCTTAGCCACCCTATTTCGTCGCTTGGAATTTGTGATATCATACGACACCACGAAAAAAAACTCACTTGAAGAGAAATGGCTCATATACTTTCCCCTCCCGAACGGCTTTGGCAAAAGCAGCACAATGGCGGAAAACAATTTTTCGATAGCAGTTTTCTTCCTGACCGTGGTGTGCCCTATTTAACCACTTTTCATACTGAGCCAAATATGTCCGTAACGGCTTGTCCTTCAGCTTTACCCCTTCCGGTGCCTGCTGAAAATCATCCGGGTTGATAATCCGCTTATTTGCCAGCAAAAGAACAAAACGATCAATTACCGGCTGACGAAAGGGCTCCATCAAATCCAAAGCTAAAGACATCCGACCATATCGAATCTGATGATAAAAACCAAAGTATGGATCTAGCCCACATGCTTCCAAATAACCACTTATCTCCCGGGTTAACAGCACATAGCCTAAAGAAAGCAAACTGTTTGACGGATCCGGAGCGGGACGCTTTTCACGTTTGGAAAAGGAGATTTGCGCACGAAACATAGTACTAAACGCCTGAAAGTATGCTCTCGTCGCAGACCCTTCCACCCCCATAAGTGAAGACAGCGTTTGCACTTTATCGCAAGCATAAGAAAAACGCCTGAGAGCAGTGATGGTGCGGGAAAAATTGTACTCCGGGTGGTTATAAGAAAACCTCCGGATTACTGCAATTTGATTAGCTACCTTGGCTTTCACAATACGCTTTCCCAGCGTCAAACAAAAGCAGGAATCTTTCAAAAGAGTAAACTGCTTTAGCCGTATGTCGATGTTCTTTGATTTGAACGGGACAATACAGCCTTTCAAACGGCCGTGGATAGTGAAAAGAGAAGTCGTTACTCCTTGACGAAGTAAAGCGGTTAAAGCAGGGTTGGTAAAATTAACGTTACCAAAAGCAAAGATTGAATCTATCTTGAAAAGATGGACTTGCCCTTTTACCTCGCCATCCCTCGTGACGACAAGTCGTTCACCTTCCAACGAGACCTTTGTCCCCTGCTCACAAAGGTAAAGAAATCGCATAGCCAATAAAAATATCGGCTGTTTCACTTTTCTTTACACCGGTTCTTTAGTGAAAACAGACCAAGATTCAGTTGTCAAAGAGCAGAGCGCCCTATCAAGGAAAGCGGTAAAACTCTATCTTTTCAACCATCTTCCCGAAGGAGGAATCCAGCTCATCCGAAAGAAACCCCACTAACCATTGATAGAAACTGTCGACGTCTTCTTCACTCAAGGAGCGAACCCCGTGAGCAAGAATCGAATCATTT
Source organism: uncultured Ignavibacteriales bacterium (assembly GCA_964489705.1). Classification (GTDB taxonomy): domain Bacteria; phylum Zixibacteria; class MSB-5A5; order GN15; family FEB-12; genus CAZAZQ01. The sequence continues at coordinate 164,531 of CAZAZQ010000005.1, read as the reverse complement.
CTCTTGCTCAAATGCTTTTCCACTTCCGACTTCTCGCTCATGAACCGCTTTCCTAACGAATCATCGAACTTCACCTGAAGAAGCTCATAACTTTTCATCAGCGGCAACTTGAAGTAAGCGCCTTTTCGCTGCAAGGGATGATTACTATCTTCAAGCAAGGCAGGCGGCACCTTCTCTTCGGGAACCTTACCGGTATCGTCAATGTCGTGCTCTTCATCAAGACGCAACTGCGCCGCATATTCCAGAGCGCGATACAAACGCGCCGCCGCATCGTCATACTTCCCCGCTTCCTTTCTCCGCTGCGCCGAGGCAACGATGTCCACAAGTATCGGCATGCTGTGCTTCTTCTCTTCAGATTCTTTCTCGAGCTTGTGTAGATGCTCAGAGGCATACTTGATCTTCTTTGATAATCCCTTGTGCACTTCCACTTCCGAAGCAAATCCCTCATCTTCTCTCTTCAGACGACCAAGCTCATCGACTTTTTCGACTGCCATCTTATGGTCAAAGTTATCCCATGCCTGGTATGTCTCGGCAAACAGCCGCAGCAACTTCGCGCGATTGTGAATTTCCGGGACTTTTATTTTCTTTTCAATCGGCTGCACCAGATTTATAACAGCTGAAAACTGCCGGTAATTAAACAACGCCATAGCCTTTTCGAGCTCTCGCTCCTTCAAGATAAGAGCGGCTCTCGCATTCACCCTCTGCTCCCCACCCGCCATGACTCTGCCCTCTTTGTCGCGCTCTCCAGCCACATAGATAAAACTTTCTATTCCTTCGGATATCGCAGCAAGGACAAGCCCAGCCGACATTGCCTTGGTGCCACTTGTAAAATCCACAGCCAAGTCAGACGCCGACAAGGAGTATTGTGAAGTTATTTCATTCACAAGCCGTGCAACCAGTTTATAAATAGCCTGAAGGTCATTTTCGTTCTCAAGAACTACAGTCCGATAATCATATTGTCCGTTGTTTTTCTTCTCAAAAAACGGGATCGTTTCTTTCTCGGTTTTTTTGCTGGCAAGGAAATACGTCAAATCCGGATTGCTTTCTTTCAAAGTGTCAAGCAACATGTCTGCGATGTCTTCACCGGTTCTTCCGGTTCCGACCGTGGCAAGCAATACTTTTCTGATGCCCTCACTCATGATTCAAGAACCTCCATCCATCCCATAGGGATACCGTCAATACGTTTTCTTGTTACCGGAGCCTTCACATAGTAGTCTATTTTCAGATCCTCTGCCAGCACCAACAAAGAGGTGGCAAAAGCTGTCGAGCCCTGCCCAAGCCGCAGCAGCACGGCATCCTCGTCGGGCTCCCACTCCGAATCAATTCCCCTGGAAATATCTTTATCATAAACAGCATTGTAGAAACCGAAAAGGGCGTCAAGAATATCGTCCCATGAATGAAGGCACATAGAGGTATCGACTTCCACGCGGAAAGTCACTCCCGGCTTGAGTGCTTCATAAAGAATCGGCAAAGCGCTCTGGTTCCGCCTCCGGGAACGACTTCCTTCCACCTCGGCACATCGAACCTCGACTGCCTCATGAACCGGAAGGGGGAAGGAGTCCGAAACCCGCAACCATGCCGTAAATGCCTTATTGCCGGTGTTCCCAAGTTTCGGCATGACATACTTAAGCATTGCTTTGTTATCCCAGGTCTTCACATCCTTCTGCCGCGATCTCCCCTGCCTTCTTTTGAGAGTATTTTCCAATATCTCCCTAATTCTGTTGTTTTTCTTTGCTTGCTTCTCCAAGACATACCAGATCATTGCGGAAAGGATACTCCCTTTTATGGAGCTTCCCGGTACAATCACGCCTTCCGCCGACTTGATAACGGTCCTAATACTCAGAGCGTTGTGAGCCAACTTCTCCACAGCCTTTCCGACTGCCGGAAGGCTGTAGCGGATATGTCTCTGCAGGATTTCCTCCGGCACATACTTTGCAACGGGGAGATGCTCTGCGGTATTCTCAAGGTACTTTTCAAAGTACGGCTGAAACGCCGCATCTTTCAGAAGAGACGGAACATCCAAAATATGACACTTTCCCTGCGAAAAGAAATACTCAGCGGGGCTGAATTCGTCTCCCGAACCAATGTGGACCGGCGAAAGAACTTTCAACGTCACATACTGTCTACCCATCTTTCTCAACCTCCAAAAGACACGGCATTGTTAACGGCACCCCATATCTATAGACCCGATGCAAAGTGAAGCCATTCGGCGTGACGTCTACCAGCTTTCCACCGTCAAAGCATTTGTCCGAAAAGACTGACGCTTCGGTAAACATCCTTACCGTCTTTCTCTTGGTATGCTGCTCAAATGGTGAAAAAATATACCCGGCTCGGACAATGAAATCGTAAAAGGCGGTGTCTATGTCTTGCATTGGCAATGTCTGCGGATAATAAAGCGAAAGAACCACTCTGGCGTTTGCTTCCGGAGGAGAGGGTACCTCAATCGTCTCATAGGTGGGATAATGAAAAAAGCCTTTCCCAACCGAGCGATCCCCGCCTATTCCCTCATCAGCCATCAGATTCAGAACAGCCTTGAATTTGCTTTCGGGAAATCGCTCGCTCAGTTCATAGATGAAATACAGCTCCACCGATTCATCAAAGAACACTTGACCGATTTGGTAGAATCCTCCTTCTTCACTCGTCACCGTATTCGTAAAAGCTGAAATGGTCACGCGAGGGGTTGCTTCCACCTTTACCTTCGACTCAAGAGGATTCCGACAGTCCTGGTTTTCCTCGACATTCTTTTCGATCGATTTGCCGTGGAGAGCAAGGCTGAAATCTTCCACTCCTAACCACTGGACACCGCGCTTCTTGGGATCGTCGAAAAATTGATTCAACGGTAAAGGGAGCAAGTACCGCCCCTCAACCAACGGATAGACCGAAGAGAGGATAAGCGGAGGGGCATCGTCATACGAACGAAGAAACTCTTCCAGCTCCTTTTGTCCATAGAGCAAAACATAACAATGACAAAAAGCCGAGAAAAGAGTATCGGAATGAATCTGCTTTTCAGAACCTTCAATCCAACCTTCTTTGGTCCCCAAGTGAAAGGAGCTCTTAGGCTTGAAACGACATATGGAATATTTCATAATCCGTTCATTCCAGCTATTATACCGTTGATGCTTTTAACGACCTCTTCTACAGAACTGCATCCCTCAATAAGCACCTTTCCAGGTAGCTTTCCGGTCTTGTAATTCTCAGCGTTATTCCAGACGAGCTTGAGATTTTCAAACTTTATCTTACCGTATCCTCGAGAACCCATTCCTCCGAGATAGTCATCCTCAAGCATCCGCAAAGTCGGAAGAAAATGTTTGAGCAAATTTTTGTCTTCCTCCAAGTAGATGTTGAAAACCATCTCCAGATCTCTAAACACCGCTCCAGCCGGAACTCGCTCAATTTGGCGAAGGGAACCGCTAGCAGCAGTGCCACGCAACCTGTCAATAGCAGTTTCGAACTTTACTTCCGTATAGGGCAAATCGATGTTCGGCTGCAATTCTCTAATACTCTCTTCATCTAAATAGACATCCCGTACATAAAGCCGGGTGAGAGTGGGGTGCTCAACATTCTTATCCTTAAGCAGGTTTCCGAATATACGGGAGGAAAGACAATTCTCATATTCTTCATAGCTTTTTATCTTTCTTTGCCCGCTTTTAGGATCAAAATATTCTTTTTCAGTCAGTGCCATTCTCTTCTCAAACAAAGAGCGCAACTTTCCTTTAATAGAGGAACCGGGGATATATGGTTTTCCGGTCGGATCAGTAATAACATTGAGATCCACCCCTCCAATCTTAAGCCCCCCTGAAGCTCCCCCGATCCGAAGACCGGTTATAACTCGAACATCAGAAGTTATCAGCAGCTTCCCGATTAAACCAAAGTTATTATTGTCAGCCATAACCTAACTCACCTTTCCACCATGGAATCTATGGTACGCTACCAAAGATTCGAGGAACCGTTTCAAATTATTGAACTCTTCACGCTTTGTTACCAAACAGATGAGAGCGTCAATCTCATCTCGGAAATGCTTTACAGCTTTGTTATCTTTCTCTTTTCCCACCACGTACGCTAATTGTGGCCTGAGTAGCTGAAGCTCATTTTCATCAAAATCCTTTATTCGCTCAATACCACCGAAGAATTTCCGTATTTTCGAGGTGCTGAGTTTTTTCTCAGCATACTGTTTCCCGAGTTTTTCGCCCCACTCATTTATGAGCTTCCCATCTCCCTTCTCTATAATTTGTTTTTTCACGTTAGGAGGGATCTCATCAAACTCATTCTTTTGACGTTCACTTTTTCTATTTTGCTTTGGCTCCATATTATGACTCCTGCCTTGTAAGAAGTTCTGCCCAACGGACCGAATAACTTAAATTTTTCTTGAATTGATAATCTATGATAAAAGTATTTCTTAAGTCAGACAGTTGTTCTTGGGGAAAGTTTTTCTGACGCTCCACCCAACGTTTTATGGAATACACAAACCGATAAATATGAGACAGACTCCTTTCCTCACCACTTTCATAACTCAAAGATTCCCTGAGAATGCGAAGGAGTGAACGAGTCTCTCTTACATCCCCACCGGTCGACGCAAGCCACATGAGAATCTGATCTTTAACCTTCCGAACTTCGTCCAATTCCTCCCACGTAAGTGGTGTGTCATCAAGAAAACACACCCGGTTTTTCCCGGCTTCTTTGGCTTTTTTCAACATCTCACCAGCCGCCTTAGCAGCCTCAATAACCGGATACTTTGCGGTTGCCGAAACATAGATTGCTGCTGAAAGGGTAATGTCATCGCGACCCGTAAATCTTTGAAAGTCAGTCCGTATGTCATACGCTAAGTCCACCAAAATATCCCATGAGCCGATGATAAAGAGATCATCACCGCCGGAATAGACAACAATAGACTTGTTTTCATACTTTTCTCTTTGCAGAATTGTCTGAAGATGGCTACTAAAGAAAAGCGAAAACATATTGCTGAGAGTAGCAATTCGCGAGATGGTAACTTTGTCTAGTCCTTTCCTGAACAATTCTCCCAGATTATCTACGTCGGCTCGAATCACCCCCCAGGTCTTTTTCCCGGTTTCACATCGTTCCGCAAGGTCCTCAAGGGTGGCAGACCACTCATGCTCTTTTCCCGGCGCCGTATGATTAGCAATGCGATAATACCCCTGACAATTTCCATCAATCTCATGGTAATTATTTACCGAGAATCCCTTTCGTGAACTGTTTTTGTCCCTTTCAAACACCCACACTGTTTCAAGCAGTTTTGTTCCTTTTTGCTCTCTTATCGCTGCCACCGAGCTTGGGAGGTAAAGCCATCTGGCATTGGTAACTTTCCGTGCCAATTCTTCATAATCTTCACCAGAGAAGCTTCCACGCCCGTTAGGATACTCTTTCTCCAAACTCAACAGAAACCGGGATGACCTCTCTTTATCAAGAAGGAAATACCTTCCTTTCCTTCTCTTCTCAACCGCAACCCTCTTGTGAACCTCATGCCACTTTTCACCAAACTTATTCTCAAGAAAATCACGTGGCGTTAAGAGAACACTATCAATGATCGGCATAATCCCGGACTCTTCTCTTTCATCCAAAAGAAGCGAAACGTCTTGTTTCAACTGCTCGATATCAACTGCACGGGCAGGCAATAGTAAGTAGAAGTTTCCACCACCGACGAAAATAATGTTTGTAATAGGTAGGGGATAGCTTTTCGGATTGCTTTTCGAGTATCTTTTTAAAATAAATCGAGCCAGCGATTCGCTGAGCAACTGGACGTATACCGAGCGACCTTTCAAGTTCTTCAAAGCACGTTCTGAAGGGACTGAATACAGAAAGTTCTGGATGCCGGACAAGTCACACAATAAAAGCCGAAAGAGTTCTTCGCGAGAAGCGTCTTTGAAATTCCGTTTGGTGACTTCTTCATGCAGGTTCCCGATATCAGCCCTAGCCACCTGAGACATTATACATGCCGCCAGTGCAGCCGTAGACTTCACGTGAAGAAAAAGCGAAATATCCGGGGCCGAACGATATGTAGCCGAGGGAACAAACGTAGTATATTTTTCCAAAAGAGAAAGAATGCTTGTAATGATATAATCATTACTCTGAAAATCGATTGTCCCCTCAAAGTCTATGCTCTGGAATTCCCTCTCAAAATCATGCCATAAACTTCTATACTGCTGGATATTCCTCTCTCTGTTGTCAAAGGCTCCTTTACTATTGGTTTCTGGAAAGCACACTCGTAAGTCAGGGGTAAGTTGTCGCAGAGGAAAAACCGCCGGAGAGTTCTTATAGCTTCTTTTTTCACCTTCTTGATCTTCAATCATAAGCTTACTGAAAATTGAGTGAAGAAAATAATCCCTCGGGTTTTTAGGTTCATCACTGGTCTTCTCTCGTTCTGCAGCAGATAAATGGTCAGCAATCGCCACAATCTTGGCAAGCTCAGCTTCTTGGGAGTATGAAGAGGGATCGTGGTGAGCCAAAATTATATTAGCTACTTTTTCCCATTCTTTTCCCATTGTTCTCAAAATAAACTCTCCCCCCACTTTAGGATGTTTAATTCGCTGAGTCATTGACCGCTGCTCAAACTTGCCAATATCGTGAAGCAACGCCGCCAGAAGTGTTGCTTGCACATCGTCTTTTGAATACCCTAAATCCACAAATCACCTCAACTTGTAGTTAATTCTTCCAAAACCGAAAGAGCTCGCTTTACCAATATGCCAAGCACGAGCTATCTCAAGCAGTGTCACATAAGAAGACACACGTCCTTCGTAGACTATTCTACCGACATATCCTCCTAACCTCATAGAGGTATCCTTTCTCTTCGAATATCTCTCGATTTCCTGCCAGGCGATATCTCTCCTCACGGTTTTGACTTTGCCAGCCATTTCCAACAAGTACTCAGAGAAACTGCGGGACAGTGACCCGTTCAAATAGATATCCAGTAACGAAGAGATTCTTCTCAACATTCCTTTCACGAGAATGTCAAAAGATAAATTATGTCGATAAGTTCCGTTATGCTTTATGCGTAACGGCGACACAAATTCAATTTCCAACTGTGAGTTACCTTCGGAAAAAGAACGTATTATTTCCTCCTCGTCAATTAGAATACTTACCGATGAGTCTTTTTCAGCCATGAGCCTATTCGTTCGAGAAGAGTATACCAGCGCTCCAGGTTTCCCTTTCCCATCCACGGTATGGATATTTTCTAACGTACATTTTCCTCTGCTTTTTCCCAAGCCCATCTCACCAAGTCGTTGAAAGCAAGTGACGAGATACGGGAAAAAGGAATTAGCGTTCCCGAGGAGATTAAACTCGACTGAAAAACTTTCACCAGCACCGACAACAGAAGGTTGTTCTTCGGGAAACCTCATAACAAACGGATGCGGTAGAAAAGAATATTTCTGCGTATATATCTTCCCTTCCTTTGCCGGCGATTCGAATATTTGGTAATATGGACAGTAACTCTGCAGCAAACACGTTGAACAGTCGCCTTTTTTATCGAGACAGACAATTTGTTTGAAAACGTAGCCGAAGCCACCTCGAAAGCTCACTTCCGGGATAGGAGCAAGCAGAACTTTTTCTGTTGCAGTAAAGTCAACGCGATAGCTAACGAATCGAAAAGATGTGACCCTCTTGTCCATCTCGAACCCATCTTAGTTATTCACTCAGCCATAACTTAAATAAGCACCATACTACAGCAAAAAGCAACCATTTTCACTTCTTGTTCCAAACCTTGATGAATCTTTTGCGTCTTTCCTACATGCATAGAACCAGCAGTACGTAAAGCAAGAAGAAACTGTTTAACGTCGGCCACCTGTCTTCACACCACAAATATGCACAATACCCTGACAGATAATGTCAGTATTTCTTGAAAATACCTAAAGAAATGCAAGAAATCTTTACATGCCTCAAAAACAGGAACTGTCATGTACTTCACCCAACCTTCAACTTCTCAATACTCTGTCTTAGGTGCTCTTGGGTTTGGTGAGTGTAAATCTGAGTAGTGGAAATATCCTTGTGTCCGAGAATCGCTGCCACTGTCGCTGCATCAACGCCGTTCATCTGCAAGTGACTGCTGAAGGTGTGTCTCAGATCGTGTACCCGCGTGAAATCAGTTATCCCGGCTGTTCGTGCGACTCGGATCAAGACTTTCCTCAAGTCATCACTCTCTAAAGGTTTGCCTAAGTGATTGACAAAGACGTACTCTGTTTCTCGTTTCAGGCTCTTCAAGATCCGGCGAGCAGAAGCATTTAAGTAGAACTCCCGCGAATACGATTTCGGTGACCAACCTTCTTTTGCCTGAATCCGAATCAGCCCGCTTTCCACCTCAATGTCATCCCATGTCAGATGACACAACTCGCCCGAACGCAAACCAGTGTTCAAAAGAAACGCAAACGCTTTCGCATACACTCTCAGACGAGAATCACTCTTTGCCAATTCACGCGCTGTCTTTAGAAAAAGTTTGCACTCTTCCTTGGTAAGAATCCGGGCTTGCTTTAAGCTCTCCACTCTCAGTTTCTTGACCTTCTTAGTCGGCACACTAGGAATAAGCTCTCGCTCATGCGCCCAAATAAACGCACTCCTCAAGACACTCACTTCATAGTTCACGGTCTGCGGACGAGGCAGTCTCTTGTTTTTGTGTACGCCGTACTTTTCTCCGTCTGCAGCAGTTTTCAGGTCAATTGATTCCAAGCGTTTCTGCATGAAGTCTTCAATAATCTCCGGGGTAACCTGGGAGAGGTACGTTAGTTTGGGATGAAACATATCAAGAAAGACAATAAAGGTGTTTATCACGCCAAGATAGCGTTTGAGGGTGTTCGGAGCGGCTCGAGGCTTGACATACTCAGCATACGCTTGGAAGAAGTCGTCAATTCTGATATCTTTTGCTGAAAGCCCAAGCTTTTCCACACGCTGGGAGTTTTCCAACGACTCGATGTCTTTCTTGAGAGTCTTGGCTTGCCTGAGAGTTCCAGCTTTGATCCATTTGTGTTTGCCTTTGATCGAGACCACCACGTAGTAGGTTTTCTTGCCGGTTCGTGATATTTTGGATTGAATACTTGCCATTTTTTGGCCCTTATCAAGGCAAAATGCGAATAAACCAGTTAGAAATCTGTTAGAAATAGAGCGAAGCGGAGAACTCTTTGTCAATAACTTATTGGCGCTCAATAGGGAACATTGTTAGAAAAAAATAAAGCGGAGAGACAGGGATTCGAACCCTGGATAGGGGTTACCTATACACGCTCTCCAGGCGTGCGCCTTCAACCACTCGGCCATCTCTCCGTCTACAACTGTCTCTTCCGGTGTTTCCCGGAAGTCCGTGCTCTAATTTATACGAATCACCACAAAAGACAAGAGCTAACTTTCGCCTACCCTCAAATTTGTGGCCTCCTTATTTTTTTCAACCTTTCTCCCCTCTTTCACCCCTCCTTCATTCCCAGCGCATTTGATGGAAAGGAGTGAAAAACTTGCGGACGGTAAGCTCCACCGCCACGATGGAAGTAATCGTCACCGCCGAGAGCAGCATATATCCGACTATCACCTGTAACAGCACAGCCTCTAACGGTTCCGCCCCACCCAATATCATTCCGGTCATTGCTCCCGGCAGCGCAACGATTCCGACCGTTTTCATAAAGTTCAAAATCGAAATCATTCCCGTCCGCACCGCTTTCTGCTGAAAATGACAGCTCGCCTCCCGCCAATTCTTGCCCAGCGAAAGCGCCGTCTCTATCGCCAGCCTGTTACTTTTCAGATCCGACGCCAGGCGGTCTATCGTAAGAGCGGAGGCGTTCATCGAATTGCTGATTATCATCCCTGCCAGCGGGATAACATACCGAGCCTCCAGCGGGATGATGTTCAGCACCAACATGGTCGCCAACGTAACCAACGAGCCAAAAATCATTGCTGAAAAGGTGATGGGAAAGACGTGCCGCACCTGCTTGACTCGCCCCGACGCCGCATGAGCCCCCACCGTCATCATAATGAGGATGGCAAGGGCTATCAGCCACAAAGATTCCAGGTCGAAAATGACCTCCAGCGCATACCCCACCGCCAGCAGTTGAATAAAGGAACGTACCGATCCCAGCGCCATTTCTTTGGCAACGGGGATTCGCCACCACCTGGCGACGCCTATAGCGATAGCGACCAGAACAGCCGCCAGCAACACCTGCAAAAAAGTCGGACTCGTCATTGGAGTTCCTTCGCTTTATACCGTTTTCCCGCTTCTGATCGGGGATGGTTGATAACTTCCTCACACGCTCCTGCTTCTTGGAGCCGTCCCCCGACCATGAGAAGCGTCTCACCTCCCATGCGAAGGGCTTGTTCCGGATTATGGGTAACCATAATGATAGTCAAACTATCGCCGTGCACGAGATCCTTTATCAATCGCTCAATCGCTTCCGTATTGCTGGGATCCAACGCTGAAGTCGGCTCATCCAGGAGAATGACTTCCGGTTGGGTCGCCAGTAACCGGGCAATCGCTACTCGTTGCTTCTCCCCTATCGACAATTTCTCCACGTCCTGTTCCAGAAACGAAATGGGAATATGTACCTGGCTCAACAACTGCGTGATGCGCCCTTCCGTGAGCGAATTGTCCACGAACAGAAAATTATCCCGAACGGTGCGAGGGAAAAGGTACGGCGTTTGAAAAAGGTAACCGATCCGACGCCGCAGTCGACAGGGAGCATATTCGGTAATGTTTTTGCCATGAAAGAGAATTTTTCCGCCGGTCGGTTCGTCTAAGCGGTTTAGCAACCGAAGGAGGGTCGATTTCCCGGCGCCGGAAGGTCCGATAATCGTGTAGATGCCCCCTTTCCGAAAGAGGTAAGAAAAGTCGGCAATGATTTGTTTCGGCTTCCCCTCCACGTCTACCGTACGTGAGACTTTCACCGCTTCAAGGAGTGTCTCGTTGTCAGTCATCGTCCTCCTCGGAAACTTTCTCGCCAAAGTAGAGATAACGGTCTAACAGTTTCACATAGTCAGACCATCCGACTCCGCCGTGGCGATCTCGAATCCGTTTTATCGCCCCCATCTTGCTGTCGATTTCATCACAGTAATAGACGACGAACGCTTCCGGCATTTGGGGAAGAATCGGCGACGCATACTCATACTCTCCTTGATGAGAGAGAATTAGATGCCGCAATTTCATCAAGAGACTGTCGGGGAACGTCGGGATGGCGTGAGCCCGTCGACAGACCCACTCATCGGCAATACTGATATGTCCGACCAGTCGACCCTCATCCGTATAGTCGATAACTATGTTGGTGGAATACTGGGCGATTTTTCCTATGTCGTGAAAAAGCCCGCCGAAAATAAGCAGGTCACGATTGAGAAAATCATATCCGGAGGCTACCCGCAGCGCCAGCTCCGCCACGTTGGCGGAGTGCTCCGACAACCCGCCCACGTACGCATGATGCCACAACTTCCCGGCGGCAGCGGTGAGAAAACTTTTGAAAAAATCCTCATCCTGCCAGAACGACTCCACCAATTTTTTAATGTAGGCATTTTCGATTCGTTCCGTCAGCGCCAAGATGCGGGCTTTGCGGGTTTCTTCGCTTTCCGGGGCATGGGGAAGAATATCCTCTAACTCATATTCTCCGTCTCGAGCCAGGCGAATGCGATTGACCACCAATTGCCGCTTGTTCTGATACTCGCCGACCACTCCCCGAACTTTGACCACCATCCCCTCTTCCAATTCCGAAAGGCTGAAGGTATCCGGCTCCCAGATAACCGCAGGGATTCTCCCCGTATTGTCCCCTAACTCAAGCTGTACGAATTGCCCGCGGGTATACTCTCTCACGACCTTTTTCCGCACCGCAAAAAACGACGTGATGTTGTCGTTCACCACAAAATCGACAATCTTTTTATTTCCCATCTAACGCCGGAACTCCTATCATTGAAACCGAACCGTATGAGATTTCATACGAACACACTGTTGGTTGACAACGGTATAAGGTATATATATTTCTATCGCTATGAAGATATTGAGTCGCTACATTCTTAAAGAACATCTGGGACCGTTTCTCTTTGCCTTTTTTACCATTACCTTCCTGCTCATTATTGACTTTGTACCGAAAATTGTCAACAGTGTTTTAGACAAAGACTTGCCCGTCTCGGTCGTACTGGAACTCATCGGTTTGAATTTGGCGTGGATGATTGCTCTCTCCGTTCCCATGTCCGTTCTGGTAGCAACTTTGATGGCGTTCGGGCGGCTGACCTCGGACTTCGAGATTACCGCCATGAAGGCATCCGGGATTAACCTCCTGCGCATCATTTTTCCTCTCTTGATAGCCGCCGGGATTATTGCGGTGCTCATGATTGGATTCAACGATAGGATCCTGCCGGATTTGAACAAGCGCGCCCGCACTCTCCGCACCGATATTTCCCGTATGAGACCGACTTTAGTGTTCCGGTCGGGGATTTTCATTTCCGATATCCCCGGCTACCTCATTTTAATCGACAAAATCGACCACGCCACGTCCCGCATCGAAGGAGTGCGCATTACCGAAACGAAAGATCCCCAGAAACCTCAAATCATCGTTGCCGACTACGGCTATTTACAGGTTACCGACCAAGGGGAAAATCTGCGGTTCACGCTTTACGATGGCGAGCTGCACTCACTGGATGTCAAAAACCCGGAAAACTACCACAAAGTCGATTTCCAGAAACAGGTCATCAACGTAACCGGCACCGGCTCGAAACTGAAACGCCACTCCTTTGACTATCGCACCGACCGGGAGATGTCCATCAAGCAGATGCAAGCCAATGTCGACCACGCTCGCCAAGCCATCATTCCCTTCCGCGAACGTATCTCGATGACAATCCAGCAGAAAATCGAGTCGTTGTTTTCCAACGCCGACAGTGTATCGGCACCGATTCCCGACAGTTTGTCCGACTCGGCGGCGATTGCCGTGGTCAAACGTGACGCCGCCGACTTGGCAAAACATCTCACCCGCAACAAACAACAAATCAAAGCCCAGCAACGAGTCGTAAACAAGTATCTCATTGAAATCTACAAGAAATACTCGATTCCCGCCGCATCGTTGGCGTTCGTGCTCATCGGTGCTCCTTTGGGAATTCTGACCAAACGCGGCGGGATGGGAACCGCTATCGCCGTTTCCATATTGTTATTTATTGTGTACTGGGCATTTCTCATCGGCGGAGAAGATCTTGCCGACCGAGGTTTGGTATCGCCATTTTGGGCGATGTGGAGCGCAAACTTTTTAGTTAGCGGCATCGGCACTTATCTTCTCTACATCGTGGTTACCGAAAAACCACTGTTGGGTTTTCTGCGGAAGCTCACCGGATAGGGATATGATAAAAAAAATCGATCAATACCTGCTTAAGTCATATCTCCCTACCCTTGCGGTGGTCATTCTTGCGGTTGGTGTGACCATTATTATTATCAATGTCGTCGAAGAGCTCCGCGACTTCATCGACCACAAAGTACCGTTGAGCATTATTGCCGAATATTATCTGTACTTCGGCGGCTGGGTCATCAAGTCGTTTTTTCCTATGTTTGTCCTCTTGGCGACTTTGTTTTCGGTTTCCATTCTCGCTCGCCGCAACGAGCTTCTGGCAATGAAAGCCTCCGGGCTGTCGTTGTATCGCATTACCCTGCCGTATTTGATCGTCACCATCATACTGGCTGCGGGGCACTTTTATTACAGCGAGTATCTCTACCCTCCCGCCAACAAACGGCGGCTGGAAATCAAAGAATTTACCATCGAAAAGCGCTCCAAGCAGAGCTTCAAATATGTCGACAACATATACCGGCAGATTCAGCCGGGCTATTTCTACACGATTGGGAATTTCCACATCGACCGCGGCATCGGGAAAGACTTCAAGCTCTACAAGACCGAACACAACCGGCTCGATAAAATCATCACTGCGGCAACGCTGGTCTACCGAGATAATCGCTGGTATGCGCAAGAAGGAATGATTCGCAATTTCGATTCCCTGGGAGAGACCTTTTCTACCTTCATTGAAATGCCTTTGCCCGATATTGAAGATACTCCGCAGGATTTTTCCAAACGCATCGGCAAACCGGAAGATATGGGCTACGAAGAACTGAAATCGTACATCGAATTGATGAAACGAACCGGTGGACCGTATCTTCGAGAGTCAATCGACTTAGGAATCAAGATTTCTTACCCTTTGACCTCGATAATAATCATTCTCATCAGCATTCCGTTCGCTTCCAACCCGCGTCGCGGCGGAATTGCGGTCTCAATTGCGGCGGGGGCGTTGATTTCGCTTGCTTACTTCGTTCTTTTTCGGATATTACAATCGGCTGGTTATAACGAACGAGTGCCGAAAGAACTTGCCATCTGGGGTATCAATGGCTTGTTCTTTGTTATCGGTATCATAGCAATGGTGAAAGCGAGGAAATAATGCCGCATCCGGATCATGAAAAAAACAGAATCGCTTGGAACGAAATGACCGACGTCCATTTCAAGCATCCGGATTATAAAGTTAAAGAATTTCTTGAAGGGCGTTCAACGCTCAAATCTATCGAACTGTGTGAAGTTGGTGACGTTTATGGGAAAAACTTGCTTCACCTGATGTGTCAGTTCGGGCTCGACACCCTTTCGTGGGCACGGCGAGGAGCGACCGTCGTCGGGGTCGACATTTCCGATGCCTCTATCGCTCGAGCCAACGAACTGAAAGAGAGAACCGGGCTGCCGGCGGAATTCATTCAATCCGATGTGAACGACTTGATAGGGAAAATCGACCGGAAATTCGACATCGTCTTCCAGTCGTACGGCACCTTCACATGGCTTTCCGACTTGAAAAAGTGGGGATATGTCGTCGCTCACCATCTCAAGCCGGGCGGCGTTTTTTACACTATCGACACCCATCCCATTTCATACGTTTTCGGAGAAGAGCCTATTTCCTACTTCGATACGGAAGCCAAACACTATACCAACCAACCGGACTACTGCGACCGTACCTATACCATCAAGAACGAACTCATTGAGTGGCATCACCCTCTCTCCGAAATCGTCAATACTCTTATCCAATCCGGTCTCGTCATCGAACTTCTCAACGAATTCGACAAAAGCTATTACCCTCTTCATGAAAATTGGGTGGAACAACACGGTTACTGGTACCCCCCGGAAGGACCTCCCCCCTACCCGCTTATGTTTTCATTGAAAGCACGAAAACCGTAACCACGACTTCAGACAAGTAGAGGAGATCCGAAACAGCTCTGCCTTTCATGGCAGAACATGTAGGGAAGATTCGGAACGGATTAGGAAACCCCTTCCTGACAAAACCCGTAGATACCGTCTTAAGAGTCAAGGTTTCGTTTAGGGTTGAAAGGTTTTTGCGTAATGAGAATGGCTCTGCAGATGAGCAGCAACTTTCGCATGGCGGCGATGAGGGCGAGTTTTTTGGGTTTTCCGTTTTTGAGCAGTCGTTGATAGAACGGTCTCAGGAGGGGGTTGCAGTGGACGGCGACGAGAGCCGGCATATAAGGGAAAGTCTCGAAGAGACTTGCCAAATATGGAAAAGCTGATGGCAGGTCTGTCCCAGACCATGCCCTACCATTCTAAGGGTGTCTCATTAAGTTGCCAAAAGGAAGCAGAACTTATATGAGACGATAAAACAGCCAAGGCTGTGCCCCACCGCTTGCAGCAATTGTAGATCAGGTCTCGAAGAGACCTGATGAGATAGAAATGTCAAAAAAAGTAGGTCTGTCCCAGACCATGCCCTACCGGAACTCGATAAAACACCCGTAGGGCGCGCGCGGTCGGGAATCCTTTCCCGACCGTATCTTTTCTGTTCTATTTTTACTCCCCTGCTACCACTATTGCCCCCGTTCGTCCTCCCCGAAACCGGACTCAATCACCCTGACGATTTCCTCCATCGCCTTTTCTTCATCGGGTCCGTCGACTTCAATGGTCAAGTCCGCTCCCATTTCAGCCGCTAAGGTCATCACCCCCATGATGGATTTGCCGTTGACCCGCAAATCACCCTTGGTGAAAAAAACTTGCGACTCGAATTTCGCCGCCGTCGAAACCAGCAATGCCGCCGGTCGGGCATGAAGCCCCAGCTTATTGACAATTTTTACCGTTTTCGTAATCATGACGCAATCATATTCCGCTATCAGCCAAGACAAAACGCTTTCCGGAAATCTCTTGAACCACTCCTTTCAGCTCCAGGGCAAGCAAATATTCCGTCAATTCCGCCATCGACAACTCAAGCGTCCGGCTCAACTGGTCGATGTGCACCGCCTCATGCGAAAGGAGTGTGACGATTTCTTTTTCTTTTTCGGTCAAATCGGGAAGGCGCGTGAATCGCGTGGCGCGAATTTCTCCCTTCAAGCGCGGCAATTCCTCAAAAATATCCTCGATAGACGTAAGCAGTCGTGCTCCCTTTTTTATCAAGTCGTTCGTCCCCACACTCAACGGCGCCGACGGAGCACCGGGCACGGCGAAAAGCTCTCGCCCCTGTTGCAAAGCATAGGAAGCGGTAATCAAAGCACCCGATTTCTTTCCCGCCTCCACCACCACGACGCCCACTGCCATACCGGAGATGATGCGGTTGCGTTCCGGGAAGTGGGCGGGATTCGGTTTCGTCTCCGGGAAATATTCCGAATAGAGCGCTCCTCTCTGTTTAATCTGCTCGGCGAGAGAACGATTGGCTGGGGGATAAACGATATCGAGAGAGTTGCCCAACACGGCGACGGTTCTCCCTTCCGCCTGCAGCGCTCCCTTATGAGCGGCGGAATCGATACCTTCCGCCAAACCCGAGACCACCGTGATGCCCGTTTCCGCCAAAGAATACGCCAATTGATAAGCGAACTGTCTCCCCCGCTCCGTCGGATGACGAGTGCCGACAATGGCAATGCACTTTTCTTCTTCCTCCTCCGGTTCACCGAGCCGAAACAAAAGGGGCGGCGGCTCGGGAATGGTCAGCAACAAACGGGGATAGCCCGGCTCACCAAAGAAGAGCACTTCCCAGCCGAGCTGAACGATGCGCGAGGCGATCCGGCGGGCTTTATCAGCGTCGTATTGGCTTTTTATTTCGTTGACCAAAGCGGAAGAAAAACCGTCGACCGCTTCCAACTCTTCAACCGGCGCCGAAAAAACCGCTCCCGGTGAACCGAATTTCTCCACCAAGCGACGGTATCTTCCCCGCCCGATGCCGGGAACATTCAACAGCGCTACCGCGTCAGTCAGTTTCTCTTTCAATTCGTTGTTTATCAAGTTCCCGCTCGATTGCTTGTAAGAAATTATCTTTTCCTTCACCGGTTACCGCCGACAAATATACATAATCACCAGGTAACCGGCGGGAAATTTCTTCTCTCTCGTCTTCACTCACCGTGTCGACTTTCGTAATCACCACTATCCGAGGACGCTTTCGAAGGGTGGAGTCGAAACTATCGAGTTCATCTTCAAGGGTACGCAACGTCTTCCGAATATCCGGCTCATTAATATCGATGACATACACCAACAATCGCGTCCGCTGAATATGCTTGAGAAATTGAATGCCTAACCCCTTTCCTTGTGAGGCTCCTTCGATAATGCCGGGAATGTCCGCCATCACACACGACTTGAACTCCCGCAGTTTTACGATTCCCAAGTGAGGAACCAACGTCGTAAACGGATAATCGGCGATTTTCGGACGCGCCGCTGAAAACGACGCCAAGATGGTTGATTTTCCTGCGTTCGGCAGTCCCACCAAACCCACGTCGGCAAGCAGTTTCAACTCCAGCCCTATTCTCTTCTGCTCTCCCGGCTGTCCCGGTTGGGCGTAGCGGGGTGCCTGATTGACCGGCGTTTTGAAATGAGCGTTGCCCTTTCCCCCCTTGCCGCCGGCGGCGATGACAACCCTCTTGCCGGGCTCATCCAAATCGGCAATCGGTTTTCCCTGCTCCAGGTCGGTGATAATCGTGCCCACCGGCAGCCGGAGGATAGTGTCTTTTCCCGAGCGTCCCGTTTTCAACGAGCCGCTGCCGGGTCTGCCGTTTTCCGCCTTATAATGACGGCGATAGCGGTAGTCCAACAGCGTCGTCAGTTGTTCGTCGGCAACGGCAATGATGCTTCCTCCTTGCCCGCCGTCGCCGCCGTCGGGACCGCCTTTGGGAATATATTTCTCCGTACGAAAGGAAACACACCCATGTCCCCCCTTACCGGCAGTCACCTCTATTTCCACGTAGTCGATAAACATTGCTGCTAATATTTTGCTTCGTCAGGTGATTGTCAATCACGTTCACCGGAAAAGCGTGACTATCTTTGTCCTTATACCATTGTGTGGGCAGTTTTTCTAAGAGATTCTCTTGCAAAATAATACGGGCAAAGCGTTGACCTATCGGAAAAAAGATATATATTCCATGCAAATTTTGAGAAACGAATGAAGGATCGGAAAAGTTGCCAGGGATAAATCAGCGAAAGCGGCAAATATACGAGGAATCTTCGCTCTTTTTGGGGCGTTTTTGCTTGAAGCTCGGTTTGAAGCCCAACTTCCTCACCGGTGTTTCTTTTGTGAGTTCGATTGTCTGCGGTATCTACTTCTGGAAAGGCTACATGTTATGGGGCGTGTTCTGGATGCTGGTAACCGCTTTCACGGATATGTTGGACGGCGCCACCGCACGAGCGGGGAACATTGGGACGGTCTTCGGCGGCATTCTCGACCACGTTTCCGATCGGTACGGAGAATTCTTTATACTGGCTGGTATTACGCTGTCGGGACGAGTCCACCCCGGTTGGGGGTTGTTCGCTTTGTTCGGCATGATAATCGCCAGCTACACTCGCGCCGCCGCCGAGTCCATCGGGAAGATAGACAACTGCGCAGTGGGCATTATGGGACGGCTGGAGAAATTCATTTTGATAATTATCGGCTCCGTTCTCGAGTGGTACTATCCGGTCGGAACCTGGCCCAAGGGGGGATGGCTGGAGTTTGCACTCATTATCGTCGGGGTAACCTCGTTCATTACGTCCGTGCAGCGTCTAGTCTATGCCAAAAAAGTTTTGGGGGATAAACAAAACGTTTGAAAGTCGGTCAGAGATACTTCTCACAAACATAATCAGGTAAACGTTGAAAGGTAAGTCAGTGATTACAGCCATAGGGAATCCGGTATACGATTACATCAAAACGCAAAAAGTAGAACCGAACGGCCGCATCCTCTCCGGGTGCTCCACCAACGCCGCACTGGCATTGGCAAAGATGGGAGAAGCGGTGCGGCTTATCGGAGCGGTGGGAGATGACTTCAAAGAACAGTTCGTCCGGGATTTAGCCCGTTACGGCATTGAATATGAAATTATTCCCTCGCGGGAAACCGGTGGGTTTTCTCTGATTTATTATGACGACTACGGCAGACGGACGCTGGACTTGTTGGGACGGGCTGATGATATCGAACGGTTAGACCCCTCACTGTATAATGACTCCAACGCGGTGCTCATCGGACCTATCTTGGGAGAAGTATCATTCGACTTGATAAAAGAAATCAGGAAGAACTTTTCGGGGCTCTATTTTTGTGACCCGCAAGGATTAATCCGCGGAGCTGATGAAAACGGGAGAATTTATCACGAAAAAGTGGACGGCATCGAGGAGGTAATCGGACAATTCGACATCGTCAAGCCGAACGAATTGGAAGGTGAAATCCTCACCGGCATTGACTGCCGGGACAATCCGTATGAGGCGGCAAAAATTATCAAGTCGTGGGGACCGAAGGTGGTTATCATCACGCTTGCGGAGCTTGGCTCTCTGGTCTACGACGGAAACGAATTTGTCGACATCCCTCCATATAAGATTGATCTGGTCGATGCGACCGGTTCCGGGGATGTCTACATGGCAGGGTTCACGTTCGAATACCTCAAAAGCGGCGGTGACCTCCGTCGCGCCGGATGCTTTGCTTCCGCTACCTCGTCGATTATGATTGAGCACGTCGGTCCTGACTTCCCGATGAGCGAAGAGATGATTCGCACTCGACAGGAAAAGCTTCTGGCACAAACCAATTTCAAACTTTCCGTCGGTGTCAATCGATAACCGATGATTTTTTTCAAAAATTGTAATAGGCAGGAAACCGAAGAAAAAGTCGCCGGTATAAAAAAATGAGTTGAAAATTTATCGGAGCAGGTAGGGAAAGACGTGAGCACATTGGGAAAAATTTTTCAAGTGATACCTCTTCACCTCTCAATTATTGATTATATTGCTAATAACCGGATTTAATATAAAGTACAAGTAACTTTTGCTTTCGCCGTTTTGAAAGCGCCCACACATTATCGGAGGTTAGTGATGCGTAGGGTATGGATTATCGCGTGCCTTATCAGCTTCGGCACGACACTTTCGGCATGGGGGATGGATTTCAGCATCAGTGATTATATTCCCCAACATTTTGAAGATTTTATGTGGAAGGTATCCGCCAGTACTGATATGTTTAGCTCCGACTACTCGAACAGGCAAGAGCGGAGCGGCATATCCCAACAACATCCCAACGACAACTACGTGAGCGAGACCGATAATCGAAATTTTTATCAATGCCGCTTCAACAACGCCATCGTTTACCAATACGTGACGATTCCAAAGTTTTTCATTGCCTCAAACTTCCTCACTCTTGACGGACGACGACATACCGGTTCCTCTACCAACAAAAACGCCACCCCCTATGGAAATGATATCACCAAAGAGGAAAGCAAAGAAGACAAGCTCCAATTCAGCATAGAACAGAATTTTCGCGGAGGAACATATCTCGTCAAGGACTTCTTTCTTTCCGGGAAAGGCGGGGTGGCTTTCAATTACCATGAAACCCCGGTGAAGTCCAGAAGCGAAGATATTGAAAGCTATCGTTTCTCCTCACCGGACACTTACCGACGCACCACTCATACCACGAAAGAGACACCATCCGATAGCAGGGATTGGCATCTCAATGCGGAATTCACTCCGGGATGGGGACGAGTTTATATCGGAGCATTTGCCTCCACGGCCATGTACATGATCGAAGAACTTCGCTCCAACGGCTTGCTCAAGCGCTCTCCTACCAAAGAAGAGATGCGCACCCTCTGTGATATGATTTATCAGTACCGGCAGAAGCATGTGATTGACGAACGGCTCCGTCGTATCGAGGCACTGACGGCTATTATGGAGTATCTGCAACATACCGGTGTCATTGATGACCTCGGGCCCTATGGGTATTTTGTTATTCAAGACGTATGGGACTATTTCCCGACTCCCCATTACACCGTGCCACTCAACGAAAGATTTTCCTCCGCCGACCTTCCTTCTGCTTCCATGTATCGGTTCCAGGTCTACTTGCATCCGCATTTTGCAAGATATTCCGGGGAATTACGACAGTTCGGGACAATCTTCCAAGGTGGCATCGGGGCGGAGTATACGTACAATAACACTCAAAGCTCCTTTCAAAAGGAAACCGATTACCGTGAAACGAGGTATCAATCGGACAGCACTTACGTCTCCAGCGGAAGTGTCCACAGGCACCATTACAATTATGACAAACGAACCGCCAATTCCATTTACTTGACCTTACTCGGAGAGTACCACAAGCCTGTTTCCAGACAAATTCAAATAGATATCAACGCCTTAGGACGGTACTACGTCTACACAAAAGAAACGACTAAAGATATGCACATCGAGTACTTTGATCCGGTCGTTCAAGGGAAAGCCATTTTTACAACCGAAACAAACAGCAGAGGTTCTCAGCATTATCTCGCCGCTCTTTCCAGCTCCGCTCTATACCTCTTGAACTCTCGCACCTCTCTGCTCTTTCAAACAGACTATGTCTACACTCACATCAAGTACGAAAGAGAACAAACTCCTCCCCCGGGTTTAGATTACCTCAGCAATAGCGCTTCCTTCACTACGGATATACTCAAAGAGAGTTTCTTTTCTTTGCACGGAGCCGCCGTTTACCGGATTACCATACCTACCACCCTTTCCTTGAGCTTTGGCTACAGCCACAGCTACCGTAAAGTCGCCAACCTCATGCCGCAAGAAACATCCACATCCGCATACAGGGTTGCCCTGGGTATCTCTCATTACTTATTTTAAGAGGTATGGAACCGAACAGGACGAAGCAACCGAACATTTTGCGTGACCTTGCCGACTGCACCTGTTGCCCGCGGGAATGTCACGCCAACAGAATTAAAGGGAAACTCGGCTACTGCCGTAGCGGCGTCGGGTTTCCCATCGGTTCCATCTGCGCTCATCGCGGTGAAGAGCCGGTCATTTCCGGGCCGCACGGGATTTGCAATATCTTTTTCACTCATTGTAACATGCAATGTATCTACTGCCAAAATTATGACATCAGCCGCAACCGGGGCGCCATCGTTGAACATGAGATGACACTCGAAGAACTCGTTGACCAAATCGAGTCTTTTCTCCGTACAGGCTGTCCGTCGGTCGGCTTTGTTTCTCCCTCCCATGTGGTGCCGCAAGTGCGAGCTATCATTCATGCCGTCAAAGAGCGCGGTTTCTCACCGGTCTTTCTGTACAATACCAACGGTTACGACAAAAAGGAAACCATTCGTGCGCTGGCAGGCGAGATTGACGTGTACCTTCCCGATATGAAATACATGGACGCCCGTCTGGCGAAAGAATACTCCGACACTCCCGACTACCCCGACATCGCCACACAAGCGCTGAAAGAAATGTATCGCCAGATGGGCGCCGACATCGAGCTGGACGAAAACGGCTTGATAACGCGGGGGATGATTATCCGCCACCTGGTGCTTCCCGGTCATGTTGAAAACAGCAAAGCGGTGCTTCGCTTTATTGCTGAGGAGCTCTCCCCCGACATGTATATTTCGTTGATGTCACAGTACTACCCCACTCCTGCAGTCAGAAACCACCCCAAACTGGGAAGGTATCTTACCGCCGAGGAGTATGAAGAAGTGCTCGACGAATTCGAGCGGCTCGGTTTCCATCGCGGCTTTGTCCAAGAGCTCAGCAGTCCCGACCATTACAAGCCGGACTTCATGAAAGACCATCCTTTCGAATAAGCAGCCCTGTAAAACGATTACTTAAATTGACGAGACCGGCATCTTTTGCGGGTCGTCGACAAGAAGGGGTTCTTTTATCGTGTAGGCTTCGGCATAGCGAACTTGTACCAACTGTCCTAGGGCAGCGGCACGGGTACGCATGAGACTGAAAATGTCGATGCCCGGCTGGAAAATGTGTTTTGCCGTGATTTTCTCTCCGAATTGGGAATGGTATGCCGCCACGGCTTGACACTTTTGCTCGAATACCTCAGAGATATCCACCAAAAAAGAATAGTCGGTATTGCGAAAGTACGAAGCATAAATAATTTTTCTCGGTCGATGCGGCTCACCGGGAATTTCAGCTTTTTTCAAACCGGCGATAAAGCAGGCATCGTAACCCAACTGTGATGCCGCTCGATGATCGGGATGACGCTGCTCCCAATGCGGAAGGATGACCAGCTCCGGCTTGGTGGTGCGTATGATTTCCGCCAAACGGTGCGTGTACTCGGGCAGGACAGTCAATTTCGAGTCCGGCAGCGACAAATTCTCGCGATACACCAACCCCAGCAGGCGGGCAGCTTCCTGCGCTTCGGCAAGGCGATCATCGGCACTGCCGAGGGTACCCATCTCCCCCCGTGTCAAATCCAGAACCCCGACCTTCCGCCCTAAAGCAGCCATTTTCAAAAGCAAACCGCCGGACGTAATCTCGACATCGTCCGGATGAGCGCCGATTGCCAACACATCGAGCTTGACTGCTTTATCCATGGTATACTTCCTCGTAGTAGCGTTCATACTCGTCGACAATCCTTTGACTGGAAAATTTTTCCAACGCTTTCTCGGCGGCGGCTTTTTTGAACCGTTCCAGCCGCTCTCTGTCGCTGAGTAACGATACGACCGCCTCCGCCATCGCCGTCGTGTCCCCCACCGGCAGGAGGAAACCGTTTACTTTGTCCTCAATCACCTCCGCCAAACCTGTCCCGCTGGTACCGATGACCGGCACGCCGCAAGCAAGCGCCTCCAACGCCGCCAGCCCGAAAGACTCTTCTTCCGACGGCAGTAAGAAGACATCGCCACAGGGAAGCACCGTCTCCACCCGTGATTGGTTACCTAAGAAGGTTACCCGTTCGCTCAAATTCCGCTTGGTAATCTGCCGCCGCGCCAAGACTGTGTCGGGTCCTTCGCCAATGAGAAGTAACCGTGCCGGCAGCACTTTGTTGACCCGGTCAAAAATATCGATGACATCCAAAGTGCGCTTGACAGGCCGGAAGTTCGAAATGTGAATAAGCAGAAATTCGTCCTCTTGGGCAAACTCTCGTCGGACTTCCCTGTTCCGGTGCGGTGCGAAGCGAGCCGGATTGAACATGTTGTAAATGACCCGTATTTCTTTTTCCAATGAGAACACTTCGATGGTCTCTCTCGCAAGATAATGGGAAACCGCCGTCAAACCGTCGGAGGTGTTGATGGAAAAACGGGTGATGTCATAGAAAGAAGGATCCGAACCGACCAAGGTGATATCCGTTCCGTGGAGGGTGGTGATGATTTTCGGCACCGGGAAACCTTGCTCGTGCAGCATCTGCTGCGCCAAAAAAGCACAGGTCGCATGAGGGATGGCATAGTGCATATGGAAAATATCCAGCCGAAAATTGCGCGCCACTTCCGCCATCTTTGCCGCCAAGGTCAAGGTGTACGGCGGGAACTTGAACAACGGGTAAGCGGTTGTCTCTACACCGTGGTAAAACAAATTCGCCTGATACCTATCGAGCCGAAACGGAATGGCATACGAAATAAAGTGTATCTGATGTCCGCGTTGCGCCAACTGCTGCCCTAATTCCGTCGCCACAATGCCGGAACCGCCGGCAACCGGATAGCATGTTATCCCGATAACCATCTACGTCCTATACTCCGAAAAAGATATCACTTGATGAGCGGCTTGTTCTGTATCCATAGAATCATATATATATGAAACGATATTCTCTCCATACTTAGCCAAAAAATAGATGCTGTTTATCGAACGTTCTTGCAAAGCACGAAGGGGGAAAACATAACGCCATAAGCGGTAAATTTTCTCTCTTGTCGCCCGGGATTTTTTCTTATGGGCGGCAAAGATTTTCCGTTCGAATTGCTTTAAGGTAAAGTCAATTTTCGCATACAACTGATGAGCAAACTGTTCCAGGGAAGAATCAAACTCCAACGATTCCCTCACAAATTCCTTGAAGCGTTTTTCCACATCGCGGCGGAGAGCTTCAAAGTCTTTCTCCAAATGCCCCGGAAATGTCGCAGCGAGCACCCGATTGATAACGCCTTCGACATCGCACATAACGTCCGCCAGAGAAAGGTCATGTTCGTCCACTATCCGCTCGAAGTGCTTTTCAAGCAAGGTGAGCGACGGACGCGGAAGACAATAAGGGGTAACCAAGTCGAACACCTCAAATAACGGATTCATCTGAGCGTAGTATGCAATCTCGGCAGGTCCGCCTACTTGAGCCAGCACGGGGAATAAAAACGATTGAAATACAGGTCTGAGCAAGACATCGGGGGAAAATTTCTCGGTATCGGACGCCACCAGCTTTTTCAACTCGTCTTTCGAATACCGTTTCTGACCGACGAGGAAAGAATCCCCTTCACGCAAAATCGGACGGCGGTCATTCAAAACGTAAAAGAGGTGCGTGGCGTTTTCCTTCTTGTGCACTTGCAAATGGTAGCCCCGTTCACTCAACAACCGATTGCGGGAAGAAAGGTGATGCCGGATTTCCTCTTGCTCATCCAAGATGCGGAGAAAAAACGGCTCCGCCAACCGCTTTGCTTCCTCATCCGCCGGAGAAAAGAGCACCAAACCGTAGTCAGCCGTCAGGTGTGCCAGCCATTTCCCAAAAGCGGTCACGAACGTGTCGCCGAGAGTGTAATATTCGTTCAAAAGAACATATAGTGAAGGCGTAAAATCCGTCTCTCCCAGCGTGGACGTGAGTACGGAAAAGGCTTCGGAGAGTTTTTCCTCATCGGAAAATTTCAGATACCCGGTCGGGAGAGCGTGGTCGGGAGAAGCGGAGTAGGCAATCTTGACCGCTTCGTATGAGCGATCATATACCCAAGTGTGGTTGACCTCTTCAAAATCGTGGTCGTCGCCGGCAATCCAAAAGATGGGGACGACCGGACGACGGAGAAGTCGAGAGTAGCTTTCGGCACGCTTGACGACGCTCAACGCCTTATAAAGGACAAGAAGCGGACCGCCGAAAAGAACGGCTTGCTGTCCGGCAAAAACACAAAGGCTGTCTTTCTCCCCAAGCTTTCGAATGTTGGCAATGGTGCGCACGGAAGCGCCGAAGACACGATTTTGTCGTTCGAGAAGAGCAACCAAACGTTGCCGGTCATACGGACGTGTCTCCAGCCCCTTTGCCGCCTCCTCAAGGCTCTCGGAAGCAAAGAGCGAACGAATCTCTCTTTTTCCCGCTAAAAAATCGCAATATAGCTCCGAATACCTCAAGGAGGTACTCGGAGGTATTAGTCCCGTCACGCTTTGTTCAATCCTCTTTTCAGTCGGTTGGAGCGACCGGTTTCTTCTTACGGAAGAAGCCGACAAAATCATCAATCAACGTGTAGACCACAGGTACCACCACCAAGGTCAACAAGGTTGATGAAATCATTCCGCCGATAGCCGCTCGCGCCATCGGTGCCCGCAACTCCGCCCCTGGTCCGATACCCAACGCCAACGGCAACATCCCGAACACCGTCGCCGAAGCCGTCATCAGAATCGGGCGAAGTCGAATCGGTCCTGCCGCCAAGATGGCATCGAACCTTGAAACACCTTTTTCTCGCTGTTGTTTCACAAAATCCACCAACAAAATGGCGTTTTTGGTCACCAGTCCCATCAACAGCACAATGCCGATGAGCGACATTATGGAGAATGAAGACCCAACTAAGGCTAATATCGCCCCTACCAGCGACAAAGGCAAGGAAATCATAATCGACAGGGGGTCGAAAAACGATTCGTACTGGGAGGCAAGCAAAAGATATATAAAGATAACCGCCAAAAAGAGGGCTTTGAATATATTCTGGAACGACTCCGCCATAATCTCCGCCGTCCCGACGGTGCGAATAGTGTAGCCGGGGGCGAGAGAAATTTGGCTGACTTTTTCCATGATTTGCTTGGTAACCGTACCGGCAAACGCCCAGCTTTCCACATTGGCGTTGACCCGGACTTCCCGTTGCCGGTCTAAACGGTTGTAGCGACCGATGGTGGAGGCTTTTTTCAGTGTCGCCACTCGCCGGAGAGGGATAAGGAGATCTTTGTAGCCGGGAACTTCCTTGTTGCTTTTAATAAGAATTCGGCCGATGTCGTCGGTCGAGGTGCGGAATTTTTTCGCCAAACGGATACGGACATCGTACTCATTGTCCCCTTCTCGGAATGTCGTCACTACTTTCCCTTCTATGAGATTCCGCACCGTCATAGGAATGGCATACAAGCTTAACCCCAAATCATCAGCCAAGCGCCGATCCACCGTCACTTGGATCTCCGGCTTGCCTTCTTCGAGAGTGTTGTCGATATCGGTGGCGCCGGGGGTTTCATAGAATATTTTTTGCACTTCATGCGTCAGGCGGGTCAGTTCTTTCATATCGGGACCGCGGATGGATACTTCGATCGGTTTCTGCCCTCCCCCTTCATGCTCTCCACCCCCGATAGAAATTTTGATGCCGGGAATGCTTGCCAAAAGCACCCGCGCCGAGTCCATAAGTTGGCGGGCGGACAACTCTCGCTCGTCTCGGTCGGTCAGCTTAACCATCAAGACTCCTTCGGTCACCGGCTTGGTGCCCTCTCCAACCTTGATAAAAGTATTCGTCACCTCGGAAAAATGCTCTCGAAGCAACACTTCGGCTTTTTTCGTGCGGGCAACCGTCTCGGCAAGGGTTGTTCCGGGAGGAGTAGTAATATCAATCAGCATCTGGTTTTTATCTGCTTCGGGAATGAACTCCTTCCCGACAAACTGCGCCGCTCCCATAGCCAACACCACCGAGCCGAGAGCAACCAAAATAACCAACCATCTTTGGCGCAAGGACGCCGCCAGCAGACGACGATAGACCGGCTTAATGCTTTCAAAAAACCTGCTCCAGATAGACAACACTGCGATTATTCCCCCCCATAATCTACCGAAGCCGGTGCGTTCTCTCTCTCCAACCGCGGACTCCTTCTCTGAACGCAGCCACCGGGAGGACAACATCGGCGTTAAAGAAAACGCAACAAACAACGAGACCAAAACTGCAAAAGCGACCGTAATCCCGAATTCATAGAAGAATCTTCCGACAATACCCTCCATAAACGCAACCGGCAGGAAAACAACCATAATCGTAAAGGTCGTCGCCATCACCGCCAAACCGATTTCTTTGGTGCCGCTTATCGCCGCTTGGAACGGCGGTTTCCCTTCGTCCAGGTGGCGGTAGATATTTTCCATCACTACGATGGCATCATCGATAAGAATCCCCACCGCCAGCGACAACCCCAATAATGTCATAATGTTGATGGTAAAGCCCAAGATTTTCATAATTGTAAAAGTGGCAATCAGCGAGATGGGAATAGACAAACCGGAAATAATCGTGGGGCGGAAGTCCAACAAAAAGAGGAAAATCACCAGCACCGCTAAGAAGGTCCCAAAGCGGATGTTGAACAAAATTTCATGGATAGAATCTTCAATAAACGTGGAGCGGTCGTCGACCACTTTAATCAAAACATCGTTCGGCAACTCCTCCGACATCTGTCGCACCACCGCTTTTACCTTGCGCGCCATCTGTACGGTATTTGCTCCCGACTGCTTGGTGATGGTCAGAGAGACAGCGGGGTCGCCGTTGTAACTGGAGAAGGAACGCTGTTCTTTAATCGTATCCGCAACGTGGGCGATGTCTTTGAGATACACCGGAGAGCCGTTAGCGTTTTTGACAATAATATCTTTGAACTGATCGGGATGAGACAACCGTCCCGTCACGTTAACGAGATACTCACGGGGACCTTCCTCGACCTTACCGCCGGGAATCTCAAGGTTGGCGGCAGTGACGGCATGTTGAACATCATCGACCGTAATTTTGTGGGCTTCCATTTTTTCCGGATCAAGGGCGATGAGAATCTCCCGCTCTTGCCCGCCCACAACCGTCACATTCCCCACTCCCGTTATCGTCTCCAAACGCTTCTTGATGACGTTCTCGGCTAAATCGGTAATCTCGCGGGGAGAACGCTTTCCCGAAATCGCCAAAGTCAGTATCGGCATGGCGTCGGGGTCATAATTTTGCACCAGCGGTTCTTCGATGTCATCCGGTAACGTGGAACGAATGCCGCTCAACTTTTCGCGGACTTCCTGTGTCGCTTCGAATCCCTTTTTCTCCAGCTCAAACTCGATAATAATCAGCGAGTATCCTTCTTGCGAACGGGAAGTGATATGACGGATACCGGATATCTGGTTGACGGCATCCTCGATTTTTTTGGTGACTTCGCTTTCGACCGTCTCGGCGGAAGCTCCCGGATACATCGTTTGCACAATGGTAACGGGGAAATCGACGTCGGGCATCAGATCGACCGACAGCTCGGAATACGAAAACCACCCCAGCACCAACAAGGCGCTTATCATCATGGTGGCAAAAACGGGACGTCTAACACATACTTCGGATAGTTTCATTATTCGCCTGCCGCCGCTTCCGTAACGTTCACTTTTACTCCGTCATCAAGATAATCCTGCCCCAAGGTCACCACCGTATCGCCGACCGACAACCCGTGCGTTATCACAACTTTCTCACCGACATCATCTCCCAACCGAACCTCCCGGCGATGGGCGATGGCATCCGAAACGACATAGACGATTTTCTTCTCGTCATAATTCAAGACGGCGCCACGCGGGATAGCGATAACGTCGGGCAGCCTTTCCAAGACCACTTCAATGCGGACGAACATCCCCGGTGTGAAAAGCCCCGACGTATTTATCAAGCGGGCTTCCACTTGAAAAGAGCGGGTGACCGGGTCGGCGGAGCGTGCAACCGAGGAGATAGTTCCGTACGCTTTCTGCCGAACGGCATCACTGGAAATCACCACCGTGTCACCGATGTGAACGGCGCTGACATCGGAGACATTGACGCCAAACTTGACCCGCAACGTGTCGACGGTGGCAACCGTCGCCAGCTTTTGTCCGGGAGTGAGGTAATCTCCCCGAGAGACGTTCAAAAAGGTAACGATACCGTCGATGGGAGACTCGATTTCCACCAATTTTTCCGCCGCTTCGAAGTTGGCTTTCGCCACTTCGTATTGTGTCTTCGCCTCGTCGAATTGCGTTTCGCTGACGGCGCCTTCCTCGTAAAGGAACTTCATTTTCTTGTAATTTTTCTCGGCATTGCGAAACACCGACATCGCTTCTTGATAGTGGGAGCTCGGTCCGGTTTTGTCGAGCGAAATAAGAATTTGCCCTTCCCGAACCCGATCTCCTTCTCGGACATGGACTCTGTCGACCGCTTCGGCGATTTTAGCGTAAATGACCGCTTGCCGCTCTCCCTCGAGGGTACCGGTAAAGGTTTTCGTTTTTACCTCGTTCGTCAACGACACCACCTGAACCTTCACCGCCACCGGCGGTTTTTCGACTCGGGTGACCTCTTCTTGTTTCCCTTCGCATGAGAGTATTACAAACATCAAAAGCAGGGAAATGCCGACTCCAAGGATATGTTTTGCCATCTTCATCTTTGCCTACTTCGTATTAAAATCAATGGTTGTAGCCTTTTTTAACTGCGAAAGAGCTTGATGGAAAAAGAACGTCGCTTCCGCTTTCCGATTGCGGGCGGCAGTCAGCGCCGCTTGTGCCGATAATACTTCCAACAACGTCCCTTCACCGGCGTTGTAGCGAAGGTCGGCAATGCGCAGTCCTTCCTCCGCCTGCTCAATCGTTTCTTTTTGTATTTCCAAAGCTTCTTTCGCCTGAAGTACCTGATCGTATGCCTGTTCCACTTCCAAAGTTATATCATCTTCCGTCTGCCTGAGCGCCAAGCGGGTTTGCTCGTATTCCGATTGTCGTTGAACCACTTCGCCGTGGGTATACCCGCCGGAGAAAATCGGGATCGTCAAGGTTATCCCCGCCGTCCATGACTTGGAGGTATTCCCATCCAACGTAAAATCATCCGACACCGACTGCCAGCTATAGCTGGAAAAAGCATCCAACGACGGGAAATATCCTCCCTTGGCGACCCGTACCGCTTTCTTGGATATCTTGTTCAAAAGCCGTGCTTCATGTATTTCCGGGCGCATTTCCAAAGCGGTATCGATAAGGACTTCCAAAGGCGGAAGAGCCAACGCCGCCGGGTCGACCTCTCGAACGACCAACTCAATCGGCTCCTTCAGATCGATACCCAAAAAGGACTTCAATCTTTTTTCCGAAAGACGAACCTCGGAACGGGCTTGCACAAGCGCCGGTTGCAGGTTGGCTTTCTCCACACGGGCACGGAGCACCTCGAACTTCGAGACCAACCCCTGTGAGTAGAGCTTGTCCACTACGCTGACGTTATGCGAAGCCGCCTCGTATGCTTTCTCCAAGGCGCTTAACTGCGATTTCTTCAACATGACCGAATAGAACAAGACTTCGGCGTTGTACAACACCTCCGCTTTCACCGACGCTGCTCGTTGTTCGGCATAGCTTTTGTAGAGTTTGGCGATTTTCAGCGCCGTGAAGACTTTCCCTCCGTGCCAGAGCGGCTGCTGGAGGTTGAGGGCAAAGCCGAAATTGTTCTTGAAACCGGTCTTGAACTCTACCGTCTCCTCGTTCATCTGCACGAAAAACGAGGGGAGAATAAAATTCCTCGAGTAGGTTCCGCTCAACATCAGGTGCGGGAGCGCTCCGGCACGTGCTTTGATGACATCGCTGCGGGCTTTGTCAATCTCTTTGAGGGCAGACAAGTAAGCGCGATTGAACGATAAGGCGCGCTGCCGGGTTTCTTCTATTGTTAAAACCGTCGTTGCTGTAAGAGGACGATACCACCCCAGCCATATCAGCACCCCCAACGTCAACCACGTTATCACTCGTCTTTTTTCCGTCATACCCTTTCTCATTCGAACGGCTCCTACCGCTTCTTTCCCGTCCGTTTCTTCGCTTTCCGAGGAGGTTCAAGGAGCTCGGTAAACATGCGAATCTGGTTGTCAAAGTTAATCAGTTGCGGAATCATCTGGTTCCCCAACACCAACCCGTCGTAAACGGCGAAAATTAAAATTGCCAACTGTTGACGGCTCCTTTTGTCCCGTCCATACACCGGATCGAGGCGTTCGGCAACCGCGTGAATAATTTTGCGTATTGCCCGGTTGACGTGCATTTTGATGCGCGGCAGTTTCATTGCTTCGGCGCGCAAGTTCAAGCTGTGCCGGGTATGGGGCATGTCCCGGCTGACGTCAATCTGTCGCAAGAGCTTCAAGACCTCGCCGGGGCTGAGTTTCCCTTTCGATTGCTGTTCGAACGTGGCAACGAACTTGTCCGTCGCTTGGGTGACCAGCTCGCGAAAGATGTCTTCCTTGCTTTTGAAATGGAAATAGAGCGCTCCCTTGGTCAAACCGGCTTGCCGGGCGATATCCTCAGTGGTGGTGGCTCGGTAGCCTTTCTTGATAAACTGCATTCGCGCCGCCTTGAGCAGTTGTTCCCGCCGCGTTGCCGCCGGCAACTTGGGGCTCTGCCGAATTTTCTTTTTCGTGGTCGTCCTTCTCATAACATACCTACCAGTCAGTATC
Organism: uncultured Ignavibacteriales bacterium; assembly: GCA_964489705.1. Lineage (GTDB taxonomy): Bacteria > Zixibacteria > MSB-5A5 > GN15 > FEB-12 > CAZAZQ01. The sequence continues at coordinate 131,885 of CAZAZQ010000005.1, read as the reverse complement.
TATAAACAAAATACGCTTTTTGTCAAGGCTTGTTTCAGGGAATTTCTGCATTCGATGAAAAATTTCCGGACAAAAACAAAAAAACCGAATAACTCGCGGCGAGGGTTCAGCCCTTTTTAGGAGAGCTTACAACCATCGCTTCTTGCGAAAATAGACGATCAATACCAAGACCGTCACCAGCATGACCAGCAAGGCGAAGAGGTAGCCGTACTTCCAGTCGTACTCCGGCATGTAGCGGAAATTCATCCCCCATAACCCGACCAAGAAGGTCGGGGGGATAAACAAGACGGTAAAAATGGTCAGGAATTTGATGATTTCGTTGGTCTTGGTGGACACCGATGAGAAATAAATCTCTAACGACGAATTGAGGATTTCCCGGTGGACGTCGGCGATATCGTTAATCCGCACCAGATGGTCGTGAATGTCGGAAAAATAGACCGCCGCTTTGGTGGTTATCAACTTGAACTGGTCACGGGAAAGATGATTGAGCACTTCCATCTGCGGAATGACGATCCGTTTCAGGTTGACAATATCCCGGCGAAGAGTAAAAATCGAACGCAGGGTCTCTTCGTCCGGTTCGCCAAGAACATCATCCTCCACCTGGTCGACTTCGTACTCCAAAATATCCAAGGTGGTGTTGAAGTTGTCAACGGCGGCGTCAATCAGGGCATGAAAGAGAAAATCCACCCCTCGCGACATCAACCGTTCGTCCCGCTCGGCGCGATGGTACAGGTAGTCGAAAATGCGGTGCTCGTCGTAGTGTACCGTTACCAGGGAATTTTCACTGAGGAACATATCTATTTCGCTGGTCTTTAACCCTTCTTCCCTGCCGATGTAGTCGACGATTTGAAAGACGAGGAACAGATACCGATCATAGTCGTCAATCTTGGTGCGGGGCTTTTCCGAAATCACGTCCTCAATCGCCAAGGGGTGGAACTTGAAATCGTGAGTAAGAATGAACGACTCTTCGTCGGTCGGTTTGCACAGATCCACCCAGAGGACGCAATTTTCCTGACAAATCAACTGATCGAAATCAGCTATTCCGTCAATCGTTTGGACGTCGCGGCCGGGCACATACAAGAACGACTTAATCATACCCGCTCCTCCTTTTCCACCAACATACCATCTTCGGACAAGCGGTCAAGAAGCCTCTCATCTTCATGCTGGGATTTGATTTCTTTGAGTGATATTTTTTCAAAATGGAGAAAGATAAACCCCATCAGATACACCGGCAACAAGTCCAGTAAGTGGAGGGCAATGGAAAACAACACCGCATCGGAATGCCCGACCGAAAACGCCTTCAGCGAGGTGCTGACCGCCACCTCAAATGTTCCCGCATTGCCGGGAGTGATGGGAATCATCAGCGCCAGGGTGTTGATAATCATCACCGCGGCAGCCGACGCAATCGGCAAGCGGAAACCGAAGGACAAAAACAAAAAATAAATGACCAACACATGAAAAACCCAGGAAAACAAGGAGAAGAACAGCGAACCCAACAAATGCTGGCTGGAACGCAACAGCTCGATACCTTTAGTAAAGGAGCGGATAAACTTCTTGATACCGATGTAGAAGCTGGGCCAACGTTCGCGGTAGTGACGACGGCCGAATTCCTCCAGACGGTGCTGGAAATGGAGGGTCAAGTAGAGAAGCACCAGCAGCCCCAAGGTCACCAGCGAAAGAATAATGCTCAACGAGCGATACTCCGGCGGAAACGCAAACGCCAAGGAAGTAAGAAACAAAAAGATTATCAAGCTGATGGCATCAAAGAGTACCTCCAACACCATCGTCGAAAAGACAAACGTCTTGCGCAATCCTTCTTTTTTGGCAAAAAGAAACATCCGTCCCACCTGTCCGGTCAACGCCGGCATCACGACATTCAAAATCTGTCCCGCCGAAAACAACGTCACGGCTCTGCCGATGCTGATTTTTTTCTGCTGCGCCACCATCAGGCGCCACCGCAATCCTCGAAAAATAACAAACAAAAAAGTACAGACGACCGACGGGAGAAAGTAAACGTAGTTGATTCGGTGAACCAGTTCCCGTATCTCGGAAAGAGTGACGTCTTTCAAACAAAACGCCAACAGCCCCACCGCAATTATCACCCCCCAGAACTGTTTCTTCTTCCAAATCATCTCATCTTCAACCCGTCATCCGTCGCCCCTCACTGCTCCGCCGGACGAAAAGCATGTACCATTTTATCCTTTTCTATGCTTTTCGTATACAGGGACAACTCGTCATCCCATTCCACAAAACCAGAGAAAAAGATAGAAGCTTCCTCAGAGGGTGTCAATTAAATAAACGATGGGAAAATGCGAAGAGAAGGGCTATACGACGGCAACTAAATCTTTCTTAATCCACCCTCGACGCTTGTTTTCAAACAAGACGTTGTAGTAGTCGCCGGACTCCGCCAAGATTTCGACGATGAGCCCGGGAGCGCCTTGCAACTCCAGATCGGATTGCTCCGACGGACCGGTATAGACCGGCGCTTCATCCGCTACAATCACCGCCCGCTTGGTCAGAAAGTCGGTACGGTACTTGAACGCCGTCAAACTTGCGGAAAGAAACAGGAAAAGTAAAGGAATAATAATCCCCATCCGCACCCAGACGGTGTTCATTCCCAATCCCCAGCGGAGAATGAGAAAGAGCATAAACAACACGAAAAACGCCGAGGTAACCCATAACAGGGTATTGACACGATACGGGGCGACCAACGACGACAAAAAGCTGTTGATGGGATTCAGTTCCACCCCCTCCATTTGGACACGGGAGAACTGACGGGCAAATTCGAGGTTGCTCAAAATATCTTCATCGGCGGGTTCAAGTCGACGGGCTTTCAGGTAATAGAGAATGGCATGTCCCAAGTCCCCGCTTTTGAAATAGGCGTTTCCTAGGTTAAAATACAGCGGCGCCGACTCCACCCCGTGAGTGAGAATTTCCCGGTAGGCGGCGATGGTGCTGTCGTACTCTTTTTTCTCATACAGCTCGTTGGCATGAGCAAACATCTTGGTGTAGTCGACAGACGCCGCCGATACGGTTGTCGCCAGAAGCACCGTTATGAACACGACATACCACTTACGCAAGGTTCGCTCCTTCGATATGCACCATTACTTCTTCCGCCAACGCCAAGGTCTGTTTGATATCTTCTTCCCCGATGGAAGCCGGGGCGAAACGAGCGAAGTCGCACTTCTCCAACAAGCGACGTACCTCATCGATAATGCTTGTCGGCACCGACCTTTGCTGCAACAACTCGGCAATCTTATCGGTCGTCAAACCGTAGGGAGAGACATTGAACTTATCCGCAATGTAGCCGGTCACGGCAGTATGTATCTCGGCATAAAACTCTTCGGTATGCGAGACATCGGCAATCGCTTTCGCTTTCGCCAGTCGACGTTTTGCCATCTTCCCCGCTTTTCGCGAACGGGCATAGCCGACATCCGCCGCCAATTTTTCCCGATGCCGTCGAAGCAACACTGTCGCCGCCAAGAGAACTATCGGCAACCCGTTGACGACCAAAAAGAGCGGCGTAAAGAGTATCACCTGCCCGATTGGCTGAGGCTTACCGATATTGTCCTTGATGTATCGGATATCCCGCGCCTTACTGCCGATGGTCAACTCCGGCGCTCCGTACGGCACCTCCGTAGAAGCGACATATCCTTCCGGCTTGGTGACCCGCAGGGTGATGGGACGGGTGGAAACGGTACGGTACTTCCCCTGCTCGGGGTCAAAAAAGTTGAAGCTCAACGCCGGAATTTTCAGATTTCCGGGACGGCGGGGGATAAATACTTCTTCGAAAATCTTCGTTCCGCCGAGTTTATCCCGAAGCTTGGTGATATTCTCGTTGCTGGAAGCGCGGTAGACCCGAAAATCCTCCAGTTCCGGAATAGCCGGTTCGGCGACCGACTTGATGTTGCCGGTGCCGCTGATTTTAATGGTGACCGTCACCGGCTGGTTCACTTCTACCTGCCTTTTATCCGCCTTGGCGGATATTTTGAACTTGCCGATGGTGCCGGTGAAATCAGCCGGCCTGCCCTCGGTAGGAAGAGGCTTGACGTTAATCGTAATCGGCATACTCCGTACCGTCACATCCTGGCTGACACCGAAAAAATCGCCGAAGACATCGAACGGATCCCGTCGGGCTCGTCTCCTCCTGCCGGCGACGGTGAATTTTATTGCCGCCCGCCCGATAGTCAGCTCTCCGGTCTGAGTCGGAAACAACGCGTACTTTCGTTCGATAACGCGGTAGGTGCGGTTGTTTATCTTCTGGTAATAGGGAGGCTTGTTCCCGATGACTTCCGTCCAAAAGCCGGTCGTCGTCGGCTCGGTCAGCTCCGGACTGCCGTAATACTGTACCGCGGTATAGAATTTCAATGTCAGGGTCACTTGCTCGTTGACGTACGGGTTTTTCTTGTCCACCACCGCTTCGAGGAAATAATCCTTGGTCTTTCCTTGTGTATCGACGGCTCTTTCTTCCAATCTGCGGGAAGTGGCAACGCCCTTGTTCAGAACCGTCAGTTCCAGCGGGTCGGCTTTGTAACGACGATTGTTATAGACGATAGAGATATTGTCGATGACGTAGGTCCCCGGTTTGGTCGGCAAAAGCATATACCGATAGGTCACGGAAGAACTCACCTGTCCGTTGACAATGCTGATATTACTCGATCGTCCCTGGGAGTAGACTTCAAACATCGGCAGGGTCGGCAGTTGCGGCGACGGTAAATTCTGCACCGAGCCGGAAACTTCGACCTGCAAGGTCGCCTGTTCATCCAAACCGATGGTATCCCGGTCCAACTGAGCGGTCACAATAATATCCGCCGCCCGTGCCTGCAGCGGCACGGCGTTTACAAATATAACCAAACCTGCTATGAGAAAAAGAACCCGTTTAATCATCACTTCTTTTTACCAATCATTTCCTTGGTAATTTCCCGATTTTGTTGCCTGTCGCCGTATCTTTTTCTGAATTTCCCGTTCGTCGTCCCGGAGAGCATTGAGAATCCGTTCCGCATCTTCTTTGGACATCTCTTTTTTCTTTTGCATTTCTTGCTGCTGTTGCTGTTGTTGCGGCTGTTCTTGGTTGTTCTGATTTTGCTGCTGTTGATTCTGTTGTTGCTGGTCTTGTTTCTGTTGGTCTTGCTGTTGTTGCTGCTGATTTTGTTGCTGTTGCTGCTCTTGGTTTTGGTGCTGGTTCTGGTCTTGTTGCTGCTGATTCTGCTGTTGTTGATTTTGCTGCTGGTTTTGTTGTTGCTGGGGTTTGATTTGCTCTTTGAACCTCCTTCGCGCCAGTTCGAGATTGAACTTGGCATCCATGTCATTCGGGTTGAGCTTCAACGCCTCTTCATAGCTCTTGATGGCATTCTGATAATCCTGCATCCGGAAGTAGGTGTTGCCGAGATTGTACAATGCCGCCGCTTCCAGTTTTATATCGGTCGTATTGAGCGCTTTGGTGTATTTATCCACCGCCTGTTCATAGCCGCCGTCTTGATACAACGCTCCGGCAATGTTGTACTGCAGCTCCGGCGACTCCGGGAGCTCCGTTTCAGCTTGATGGTAGTAGTCCAGCGCCTTTTTATAGTCGGCTTGTTGGAAAGATTTGTTCCCTTTCTTCACCAAGTCGATATAATCTGCGCCGTAACTCGTACCGTACGCCAATACTACCAAAAGAGCTACGAACGTGAGCATATTTGCCATACCGCCACTGCCTCTACGCATAGTCCGCACTCCATCTCGATTTTTTACGTTCCGGCAAGAAAAACTCTCCCACAATCAGAATGATGGCTATCAACAGCGGCCATTGGTACCGGTCATCATAACGGGTGACCAGAGTTCCTTCAAGTTCTTTCTTCTCCATCGACGAAATTTCGTCGAAAATTTTGTCCAGCTCAATCTCGCCCGCCGTCGCATGGTAGTATTTCCCGCCCGTTGCCAACGCTATTTTCTGCAGCGTGGTCTCGTCGAGCTTGGAAACAATCACTTCGCCGTTACGGTCTTTCTTGAAACCGATTTGTCTGCCGTTCTTATCCAGAATCGGGATCGGTTCTCCTTCGGGGCTGCCGATGCCGACGGTATAAATCTTGATGCCTTGCTTGCGGGCTTCCTCCGCCGCTTCCACCGCACCTCCCTCCTGGTCTTCGCCGTCGGTGAGAAGCAGCAAGACCTTGTGCTTCTTTTCTTTCTGGTCAAACGCCTTGGCGGCGGTGGTAATCGCCTCCGCCAATGCGGTACCCTGGACGCTTACGGACGTATTGTCCATCGCGTCCAATAGAAACTCCGCCGCCGAGTAGTCCAACGTCAGAGGGCACTGAATAAAAGCCTCCCCGGCAAACGCCACCAAACCGATGCGGTCGCCTTTCAAGCGCTCGATAATTCCTCGGATCTCCTGCTTGGCTTTCTCCAGGCGGCTCGGTTTCATATCTTGCGCCAACATGGAATTGGAGACGTCAAGCGCCACGACGATATCGATACCTTCCCGTTTCAACAACTCCAAGTGCGTTCCGAATTGCAGTCGCGCCAAAGCGACGGTTACGAAAACAAACGCCACCAACAGCAGGGTCAGCTTGGTAACTTGACGGGCAAAAGAGATATAGGGGGCGTTTTTCATAATCAAGGGGATATCCCCAAATCGTTCCATGAGTTTCTTCTTGCGAGCCAACGCCCAAAAGCAGAATATCCCCAACAGAAGAATCCCAATCAAAATCAAAAAGTTCATCGGTGCCGCAAAACGCATATCTTCTTCTCCCTTACGGCAACTTCCTGAAGTAGGTGTTCGCCAAAACCAGCTCCAAGACCAAAAATATCAACCCGGCGTAGGTGAAATAGGGAAACAACTCCCGGTACTGAATATGGGAAGCAACCTTGATTTCGGTTTTTTCCAACTTGTCGATGGTGGAATAAATCTCTTCCAATTCTTTGCCCGAGCGCGCCCGGAAGTATTTTCCGCCGGTACGCTTGGCGATTTCCTTCAGGGTTTCCTCGTCGATTCTCGTCGGCTGATAAATATAGCGCTTCCCAAAGATAGGATCGTTGTACGGAAACATGGCGTTTCCTTGTTTGCCGACCCCAATCGTATAAATTTTGATGTCCAAGGCAGCGGCAAGATTCGCCGCGGTGATGGGATCGATTTCCCCCGCATTGTTGTCGCCGTCCGTCGCCAATATCATCACTTTACTCTTGGCTTTCGAATCCCGCAACCGGTTCACCCCGTTGGCAATCGCCATTCCAATAGCAGTGCCGTCCTCTATCAGCCCGAAATCTACCTGATCGACAAATTTCAGCAATACTCCGTAATCCGTCGTCAGCGGACACTGGGTATACGAATACCGGGCAAAGACAATCAACCCGATGCGGTCGTTTACCCGATGATTGATAAACTTTTTAATTTCTTCTTTAGCGACATAGAGCCGGTTGTGCGGCTTGAAATCTTCCGCCTGCATCGAGGTGGAAACGTCAAGGATCAACATGATGTCGATCCCTTCCGAGGTCACTTCCGTATACTCGGTCCCGGAACGAGGTCGAGCCAACGCCACGAAAAACATGGTGAGCGCCAGCACACGCAGTACCGTCAAAAGGAAACGAAACCGTTGGCGCAAGGTACGTCCGGCGTTCTTAACGATACGGACGTCCGAAAACTTTATCGTCGCCGAGGTGAAGCGTTTCTTTTTGAGATGGTAGATGATAATACCGACAATCACGAGCGCTCCGACGGCGAATATCACCAGCGGAGGAATGGTGGTCTTGATTATATCGAAAATGTTGAAACTCAAACCGGCAAACTCTATCACGGTTACGACACCTCCCCTCCGGAATCGTTCGAGCGAGTATCACCGCTCGACGCGGAACCGTCTTCCGCTGCAGCCGTCATTGCTTGACGCCGCTCAAAATCTTCCCTGACCTGCGCTATCATACGGTGGACAAACTCAAAATCCGACCGCGCTCTTTCTTCCTCCGGCACCAACTTGGCGAATTTCACCAAGTCGGCATGACGCAAAAACCGTCCCAAATCTTCGTACAGTCCTTCCGGCAACGCTACCTCACGGAACCGTTCCAAAAACTCCTCAGTGGTCATGTCGAGCACGTTGATTTCATATATCCGCTCCAAATACTGGCGGGCAATCTCGGTCAGCTCAAGATAATAGAGCTTATGTTTTCCTTGCGCCGTCAAACCTTCCTGCTGCAAACGGGCTAAACGTTCGTAGGCGATTTCCCACGGCGGGCGCAGGTCAATCGCTTCCTCCTCCCCTTTTCTCTTTTTCCGGCGCCACCAAAAGAAGAATACCGCCGCCAGCAGAACAAGGAGAATCACCCCGCCCCATATGTAATACGGCGTCAGATCGCGCTTGAACTCGTAAGGTGGTTTCAAGGGGCGAATATCGACGGTGTCGGCGCCTTCGGCAAGCAATGACTTTATTTTGATAGGCACCGCTTCCGACAGAAGGATTTTTTGACTGGAGTCCGGCATTCGAAAAGCCAACGGAATCGGCGGAATGACGTAATCGCCGGTGGTGAAGGTACTAAGGATGAACTCGCTGGTACTTTTTATCCGCCCGTCAGGCAACGTGGACTGCATATCCGGCTTGTAATCCTTGACGTCGAAGGCTCCCAGGTTTGCCCCCAAGGGCGGAGGTATCAGCTCAATCGTCGAGTCATGGATAATCGTCAACGTGTACGTTATCAGATCCCCGATGTAGGCTTCCGCTTTGTCCACCGAGGTTTGAATCTCGATGCCGGGAAGCGACGTGACGGTATCGGCTTGAGGAGTCGGCTGCTCGGGCGCGACCCGGGACGTATCGGCACACACACCGACATACGGCACACACCACAACAGAAGCGTGCAGACAAGAGCCGTTTTCAAGGTCAAAATTCGTTTTCTCGATTCCGGCATCTTCATATGTATTCAAAAATCCTATGTTTCTCGACCAAAGCGTTATTGCATGTTTTCATCGTAAAACTCAACCTTTTCCACTTTTGCCAGGCGTGAGATATAGTCATTGAACGCCGACTCCGTCTTCTCCCCCTGATAATCGAGGAAAACCGTCGCCCGTACCGAGTCAAACGGCGCTCCGTGGTAGCGGTCGTCTTTGTGAGCAACATAATAATTGTACACGTCAGCGCTATCAATGTGAACCTGCGGCATAACTTTTTCGACGACATACTTGTCGATAAGGAGCTTCTTATACAATTGACGCTGTTTCTTTTGAACTTCCGGATCGTTGCCGTAATCTTCCCGTATCGCCGCCCGGTACAACAGCTCCGCCGCAACGTAATTGTGCATGAATTGAATTTTGGCTTTCTTGGTCAAAAACTGCTTTTGCATTTCCGGCGGGAGAGCTTGAATCTGTTCTTCGACTTCCGACCGCCAAATAGGGACACCTCCGACCTTGGCAACGATCACGTCATTTTTATCATGGGCGGTAGTATCGATATCGGTGGCGGCTGCCAGTTGACGTTTGGCATCGACCAGATGACCCATTTTCTCGAGCGAGGCAACCAGCTTTCGTGAAGCTTCTTCCACAAAGGAGCCGTTCGGGTTAATGGCGCGAGCGCGGAGATAATACGCAGCGGCGTTGGGATAATCGTTGAGGTTCTCATAGTAAATCTTCGCAATCAGGTAATTGATGTTGGCTCGGGTGACGGTATCTATGTCGTCCCGCGCTAAAAGTTTTTGGTACTCCTCTATCGCCGCCTCGTAGAGCTTGTTGTCTTTCAACTCACCGGCAAGTTTCTTATGACGCTCGACAGCGGCTTCATCACTCCCCGTCTTGCCGCACCCGAACAAAAAGACGACTCCGCCCGCTATCACAATAAACATCATCAATTGGAGAGATAGCTTTCTCATCTTTCTTCCTCTTACAAACGCCTTTCTCGAGTCTTGAAAAAGTTAATCAACGGCACGATGTAGGACTGGTCGGTGCGGATATTGATAAAATCGAGGTTAATCAATTGAAACGACTTTTTCAAATTGAGTGTATGTTCTTCCGCCTGGGCGGCAAATTCCCGACGAAATTCTTCAGAGCTGGTGTCAATCATAATAACTTCGCCGGTTTCGGCATCCTCCAACTCGATCAATCCCACATTCTCAAAACTCGTTTCCCGAGGGTCGGTTATCTTAATAGCGATGACATCATGCTTACGATTGGCAATCTGGAGCGGTTTGTAGAAATCTTCCGAAAGAAAATCCGAAATCAAAAAGACCACCGACTTTCTTTTGATAACCCGGTTGAAATACTCCAAGGCTCCGGCAATATCCGTCCCTTTGCCGGTCGGTTTGAAATACAAAATTTCCCGGATGAGACGCAGCACATGGGCTCGTCCCTTTTGTGGAGGGATGAACTTCTCGATAGTGTCGGTGAAAATAATCATACCGACTTTATCGTTGTTCTTGATGGCGGAAAATGCCAACAGTGCTGCCAGCTCCGCCGAGGTTTCGTTTTTGAACCGTTCCCGCGTTCCGAACTGTCCGGACGAAGACGCATCGACCAACAAGACCACCGACAACTCCCGCTCCTCACGGAATTTCTTGATATAGGGATAACCGGTACGGGCGGTCACGTTCCAATCAATCAAACGAATATCGTCGCCCGGCTCGTACTGGCGCACCTCTTCAAACTCCATTCCCTGCCCTTTGAAGGTGGAATGGTACTCCCCGGAGAAAAGATCGTTCACCAGTTTCTTCGTCCGGATTTCTATCCGGCGGATTTTTTTGAGCACTTCTTTCGGAACCATCGCTCGCTCTTACGGCACCTCAACCGCATCAAAGATTTTCGTCACAATATCGTCGCTGGTCACTTCTTCCGCTTCCGCTTCGTAGGTGAGAAGAATGCGGTGACGCAGCACATCGTGTCCGATGGCTTTCACATCTTCCGGCGTGATATATCCTCGCCCTTTCAAAAAAGCATGAGCCTTCGCCGCCAGATTCAAGTAAATCGTGGCACGGGGAGACGCCCCGAAAGAAATCAGGTCTTTCAGTTCAGCCAAACCGTACTTTTCCGGTTCCCGCGAGGCAAAGACAATGTTGATGATGTACTCTTTGACCTTCTCATCGACGTAAATGGAACGTACCACCTCACGAGCCCGGACGATGTCTTCCGGCGTGATGACCTTTGCAACGGTGGGGATTCCCGTCGCCGTGTTGCGGTCCATGATTTCCCGCTCTTCCGCCGGTGACGGGTACGTTATCTTCAGCATAAGCATGAACCGGTCGACCTGCGCTTCCGGCAGGGGGTAAGTGCCTTCCTGTTCGATGGGGTTCTGAGTGGCAAGCACCAAGAACGGTTCGTCGAGTTTGAAGGTGTGTTCTCCGATGGTGACTTGCCGCTCCTGCATCGCTTCCAATAACGCCGACTGAACCTTTGCCGGAGCGCGGTTGATTTCGTCCGCCAGAATGATGTTGGCAAAAACCGGTCCCTTCTTCACCGAAAATTCGGCGGTTTGGGGGTTGTAAATCATCGTTCCGATAAGATCCGCCGGTAAGAGGTCGGGGGTAAACTGAATCCGTTGGAACTTTGCTTGGATGGCATCCGAAAGAGTCTTCACCGAAAGGGTCTTGGCAAGTCCCGGTACCCCTTCAATCAAGATGTGACCGTCGGAAAGAATTCCGATCAAGAGGCGTTCGATAAGATACTTCTGGCCGACAATGACCGAACTGATTTCTCCGGTCAAGCGTTGCACAAACGAGGCTTCGGACTCTACCCTCGATTGTATCTGCTGAATATCGGTATCCATTTATCCTCCATCTATGTTGAGCTTCGTTGTTTTTCAAAAAACTGTCGTATCTCCGTCCCCAGTCGAATGGTCTCACCGGGGGAACTCACGACCGGACGGAATTTGTCTTGGCGGGCTTTTATCAGCCAGGCGCTTATCCGCATTCGCTCCTCTTCGCTCATTCCGGCAGACGCCAACGCCGGAGCAAGCTCTTCGTCGGGAAGCTCATCAGCGTTGATACCATATTGCGTCGATAGAAGTTCCACAAGAATTTTGTACAACCCATCCTGGAACTTCTTCAGATCCCCACCGGCATCTTGTTTAACGGCGGTCAATTTTTCCAAAAACGTCTCGACCGGACTTTTCTCCACGGTCTCAGAGCGCTTACGGGCAGAACGCCGCACCGCCAAGAAGAGAACAACACCAAGCAAAACGACTATCGCCCCGCCTATCCCCCAGTACCATCCCGAGGGGCTCTTTTTCGGCGGCGGCAATGGCTCGGCAATCTGCACCGTCATGGCTTCCGTGACCAGTTCCCCGGTAATGCTGTCGGGCATAGAAAGGTAGTTGACCGTTACCGGGTCTATCGTCGCCGTCCCTGACGACGTCGGCACTAACGTATATCGATATTTCTTGGTCGTCTTCTCATGGGGCGGAGAACCGGTAGAACTGATTGAGGATGAAAACGCTTTTACCCGCAGGCGTTCGAAGGTCGGCTGCAACGGCTGAGGGAAAAGATAGGCGGTTTGAGGTCCTTCCCAGGTCAAGGTAATCTCGAAATGAAGACTGTCTTCAAAGGCAAGGTCAAACTTGTCCACCGCTTGAGAAACGGTAATGCCGCCGACGCCAAACGCTGGGGTCAAACCGAAAAACAGGCACAAAAGAACCAGCGGCGTCAGTCTCGCCGCCAGTCTTGTTCTTTTCCATCTTTTCTCAGTACTGCCGCTGAACAACACATGCACCTTTCGCGTATTCAAAAGTAACCTTAATTGACTTTATACTCGACGACTGTTCAAACGTTTCAGGAAATTCTCACGCCGCCAGAAGCGCCACAATTCCCAGCCCCATTCCGAGTTTCAATCCTGTCGACGCCGCCCGAACCATCCGCACCGTCGGACGATACCAGACAAATATCAGCAAGAGCAGCAAGGGAAGATCGACAAGATAGACGGTAATAATCTTGTACGTAAACCCGAACCATCCGGTCAATACGGGAATATAGGTCAAAAGAACAAGGAGCAGGAACAATCCCAAGGCAAGAGAAAGGGCTTTCTGAACCCCGATAACCTGCGGCAGGGTCGTTAGCCCGATTTTTTTGTCTCCTTCGATATCCTCCACGTCCTTGACAATCTCACGTACCAAGTGAAAGAAAAAAGCAAACACCGCCGGAATCAGCGGTCCCGGTAAAGTAAACGCCATGACGGAATCTATCGCCAGACCGCCGGTGATGAACGTCAAGCCGCCGAGGAGAGCAATAACGATATTCCCCGCCAGCGGGACTCTCTTGAGCCAGAGATTGTACAGTAACAGCAATACTCCGACGACAACCGCCACCACCAACACCAGGGTGTTGACGCTCCAGGCACACAAGAGCGCTGCAATATGTGTCCCTACCGCCAGCCAAACGGCAAACCTTGTGCTGAGCGTTCCCTGCACCAACACCCGGTAGGGACGATTGATTTTGTCAATTTCGACATCGACGATGTCGTTGACGATATTCCCTCCCGCACAGATGAAAAATGCGGCAACGGCTGCCATGAGAGGACCGTAACGAAACGGTTGATACCAGGTCATGTATGCTCCCACCAACACCCCCACCATCGCCAGCAGACAATTGAACACTCTCATCAATTTGAGCGCTTCTTTCAACCGAAACATACTTGAGAATAGGACGGCACAAAGCGTCAGTCAACTTTAATCATTGAAGGTCACTGAAGGGAAAACCGTTACAGGTCGGCGGAAAGTTCGACCGCAAGCCGGGGCTGGTCGAACGGCACCGCCGGGTTCCAGCCGAACGAAACGTTCACGGAACGGAGCGAACTGCGGACGGAAATCCCGACGCCGTAGCCGTTATGATAACTCTCGGCAGTGACGACTCTTCCTTCCGCATCGGATAGACGGTTGCTGAGATATGCGCCATCGTAAAAGAGAAAAAGATACCCCCCGGAGAAATACCATCGCGGCTCAAAACTGCCGGAAAGAACGCGCAAAGCGGTGAATTGTTCGTTACGGAAACCGCGCACCGTTCCCGGTCCGCCGACAAAAAACCGTTCCGCCAACGGTGGAAGCGGCTCCGACGTTTCCAGCCCCCAGTAGCGTATTTTCACAAAGGCGGACAATCCTCGAAAGAGCGGCTGTTCCCCCACTATACCCAGATGCAGACGGGTTTCGTTGTAACTTTGCGGGATGCTCTCCGACACTGCTTGACTCTCCCGATAACGTCGAAACGAATACGAGACCGATGAGGTCACCTGCAGGAAACCGCTTGAGGCACGGTGTGCGTTGCCAAACGTTCGTCGGACGAAAACCCCGCCGAGAAAACGGGAATACGACAACGTTGTATCGGACGGTTCCACGCTTTTCCATTCCGTTTTGCCCCCCAGGGACAAGCCCTGTTCCAGGCGGGTTTCGTAGGTTCCCTCAAGGCGGAATTCGTAGAACTGGTCTTGATAATTCCGAGAGGAAGCAGCAAATGCCACCTCATCGTTCCCGATAAGAAAGAGAGGTTGACGATAACGAAGCTCCAAGAGTCGACGCCCTTTCTCTCTCCGTTCGGTCGAAATTTCCGCCTGCTTTCCTTTACCGAACAAGTTGGTAAAGACGAATTGAAGATGCCATATTAACCCGGTAGACTCATCCGGCACATATCCCCCGCCGCCGCTGAATTGAAACTGTTTTTTCTCGGAGAACCGCAACTCCACCTCAGCCGCCGTATACCCCGCCTGCGGCAGAACCCGAACCGGCGGGTGGAAAGCGACAAACCGCAGACGCAACGCTTTTTCTTCAAGCCGGGCAAGCAAGTCGTCGGTAAGAAGCGCTCCGGAATCAATGGTCACGTAGCGAGCGAGAAGGTCCTCACGAGTCCGCGTAAGCCCGCTATACGCCAACCGTGAGACGGACACCCGCGGTCCTTTCTGCAGCCGCACCCGCAGGGCAATATGGTCATGCTGCCGACGTACTTCATCGAGACTCACCCGTGCCCAGTAGTATCCCTCACGATACCACGGGCGAAGGACGTCATCCATAAGGGACGATATGTCTTCTTGGGTAAAACTTCTTGCGACGCGGAAGGCGTAAACGGTATCGCCGGCAACATAGATTGAATCGAGACACCACGGAACGTCGGTTTCCCGAGCGTTGCCCGCAAGGGGAAATGATGACAACAATACCAACACAATTGCTGCCAAGACTCTTACGAAAGGTTTCCTCTCTTCGTAAGGAATGGGAAACACTTTTTCTCTCACCTTAGAACCCAACGACCAGCTCTCCTTTCCCGGTCAGCCGCGCCCGACGGTTGTCGGCATGACGCCCGGAAACGTCAAGACGACACCGCACCCCTTCCTTGACTCCATATTGCACACGCAGCGACCACAGGACTCCTTGGTTCCCTGATTTGTTGTCGGTCAACTGATACGATACCGGTTCTGCCGCATCAATATCCTGGCGATACCATTCGAAGGTCGTACGGATGTTGCCGCGTTTCAAAAACTGTCGCCGGGTATTGAGAAAGAGCGAATAACTCTTAACTCGATCATCATTTTGGGCTTTCGCCATGCGGTACGCCACCCCGGAGGTTATCTCATAAGAAGAAAGCAATCGTTTCACGGAAGCTCTCAAGCGGTAACCGTCGACTTTTCCGATGCCGTTATAATACGCATCCCGTTCGGTCGAAAAGAGCCGCACGGACTCGCTGAAATAGAGGTGACCCGTCGCTTGTTTCACGGTAAACTCCACGGCGGAGGCGCCTTTCTTTCGCTCCGTGCCGGAAAGGAAACGCTTTTCCACTTCTTGCGAAGCGATGAGATTCAACAGATAAATGCCTCGGCTGGGGATGGCTTTCATATCCAATCGTTGTCTTCGCACGTAAAACAGGTACGGTTGCCCATCGGATGAAAGGAACGGCACAACCCACCACCATTGCCGTTTCCCCGACGGTAGCAATTCCTCACGAATCTGGGAGGTAAAACGAAGAGAGACGAGATGGAAATCTTTCGAGGCAAAAAAGCTCTTTTCCGCTTTCGAAACCTCGGCCGCCTCAGAGAGAATTTCTTCGACGCGCAGGTATTCTCCGTGCTCATCAGGAAGGTACTCTCCGTTTTCCAGCGTATAATCGCCTTGTCCGGGTTCCACTTCGATATAGGTTATACCCCGAGCATGACGCGTTTCCTTGGACAAGCTATAGCTGGTATTGAGATCAAGGCGGCGGGCGATATCGGAGTATCGAAAATGGGTGCGTCCCAAAAAGCTTTTTCGCGTTTCCTCATCCCGCCGAAGCCATTGGAAAGTAAACTGCGCCTCGCCGGTCACCCTCCCGAACGAACGGCGGGAACGAAGCGAAAGGCGATTTCGATTCAGGCTATTGTGCCATTGCCCGATGAGAGAGTCTTCTACGTAAAGCTCATATTCCACCTGCTCCGTCAAACTGCGAACTCCCCCGCGGTAAAGATGATAGCGGGTACCGTGCAGTTCATGAGTGTAGGTGTTAACTCGTCGGTCGAACTCGTATCGCGAAGAAAATGTTATGCCCCGTGGAAGACGGTATTGCACCTTTCCGGCAATGACATCCGCTTCACCGGTGGTTTTGTCGGGGAGGTACGCTCGAGCGGCGATGTGCTGCCATGACCAAGAGGCGGAAAGCGACCGATGCATCGGTAGGTCGGTACGTATTCGCCCTGAAACCGATTCGAATGCTCCCTGATGGCGAACCGCCACCAGCGACGGAGACAGGAGCAGGTATGAGAACGGTTGAACTGTCATGTCCAGCGTCGACAAAACCTCACGGGTGTGCACCTGATAATTCGGCGGATAGAAGACCTGCCTGCCGAAGTCAACATCGTACACGCGGGCTCGGGTCTTGAAATTGGAATCTTTCCGACGCACCATGAAACGCCAGAAATTCTTTCGCCGGTCTTGATACCATTCTTTCCGCCAACTCAGGGTATACATCCCCCCCACGTTATCACCATCATCGCGGGAAGAAAAAAGATTCTTATCATACGACGATTGCCGTACGTCAAAGCGCACTTCGCCGAGGTGAGGTTCCCTCAGTCCCAAGCGGGTAACGTAGAAATCAATACGCTCCGGCACCGGGATACCGACTATCGGCAGGTAATCTCCTTCCCCTTCCCCGACATATTGGTAGATCTCCCCACCCAAGAACCGATACTCCCCTTTTCCTTCTCCCACGTAGCTGAACGTCACGCGGTACTCGCCGTTCCCTCCGCCGACGTATTGAAGAACGGAGTCCGGCAAACTGTCGACCACAAGAGTATAGTTTCCTCCGCTGTCGGTCACGACGCCGGAGCGAAACGCCGCCCCGACGCTGTCTCCCACCTCGTCAAGGAGCCGCTTTTCCTCTTCCGTCAACTCTCCGCGCAAGGGCTGGAGTTTATCGTCACCTTCCCGATAAAACCCGACCGACATAAAAAAAGCGGAATCACCGTTTACCACCCCGCCGGATGCGGCGTACAACTCACCTCGATAATCCGACAGGCGCGGCTCGTAGTCTATCTCTATCCGGCTGAGGCGGTCGATAGGATGAAGAGCGCTGAACGTAATTCGCCCGGTCGGATAATCGATGGTGTAATCTTTGTCCGCTCCTCGCTCCAGAAGTTTCCCGTCCAACCACACTCGCTCGGAGCCGGGCACTATTGCCGTGAACGTTTTTTCTTCTCCGATTTGATACGGTCCCTGGACGCCGTCAATTCCAACGAAACGGGAGGTCTGAAATTTCCCCTTCGGTCTGGCGACCAACCCATCGGTGTGCCACCGGTCGCCCCGCAGTTCGACCGAAGCACCGGAAAGACGCTTCGCAGTCGGCATATCGAATTCGGTGCGTAATGCCCCCGGTATGAGAATGTCGCCCACTTGCGCCTTTACTCTCTCGGAGCGCAGTCGCAGATTCACCCGGTCAAGGTCGCTGAGGCGACTGTTCAATGGTCCGTACGCAGGGGTGTACCCTTTATCTGAAATGGTTCCGGCGATTTCCACGCCGGGAGAAAGAGAGCCGCGCAGTTCAAGCGCCAGTGATTGGCTGAAACGGGACGTTCCCGCGGTCTGGGTCGTAAAACTGAACGCTTTGGTTCCTGAGAGAGTTACTTGAGAGCTTTGGGAGGTTCCCTTTTTCCACGGCGAAGGAAGGTGGGAAGAAGCGGAAAAACCGTTTGACGAGGGGGAACTGGAGATCGGCGGTACCGTCCGTCCGTAAGAGCGCAGTAACCAGCGCGGCAAGGGTTCATAGCGGATCGTCAAGGTGTCGGCGGAACCGGCGGAAAGGGACGAAAGGTCGAACATTCTTTCCGCTTTTCGATAAACATAATCTTTCCCTCGTTCCAGAAGTCTGCCGTTAAGAAACAAGGAATCGGAGCCGGTGAAAATTCCGCTTCCACCGACGGTAAAGCGCGACGGAATTTCTTCCCCGACGAAGCGACGCTCGACTGCGGCACCAAGAGGACAGACAAGAAGAAAAATAACCGCCCCTACTCCCCCCCATCCTCTCACACGCCGACCCAAAGCTGGAAACACGAGATGTTCACCATCCTTCTTACCCGTCACGGGAGCACGCTTTTCCGCGGTGCCACCCGTTCACTCTTCGCTTCCCTACGGAGAGGAACCGGTAATTATCCGGCACACCAGTACCCGATTATTGCCGCTGTCGGCAATCAAAAGCCTTCCCGACCAGTTCAGGGTAATATCCGAGGGCTCGCTGAGGGGCTGCCGGGTACCGATAAGCAGCGGACCGGTTTCAAATACTTTCCGCCCGCTCTGAGTAAACAATTCCACCTTTCCTGTCGCCTGGTCAAGCACCCACAAGCGCTTACCCGCAAGCGCCGCCGCCCGCGGATACGTCAGGGAACCGGGGACGAGTATTTCCCGCCGGAAATTGCCGTACTCGTCATAGACCACCACCCGGCTGTTGCCCGCATCACAGACATAGAAATCGCCGTTCCGAGCGCGAAGAATCTTTTCCGGGCGGAGGAGTTGGCCGCCGGGGGAACCGAATTCTCCGATAAACCTATCGAATGAACCGACATTGGTAAACAGCGCTATTCGGTTGCGCTCTTTGTCCGCCACCCACAATTCCCCAAAACCCGTCAAGTTCACCCCCGCCGGGGCGCCGAATTTGAACGGCTCCTCTTCGTCGAAAAAAGGAATCGCTTCGATGAATTCCAACTGGGGGTTGTAACGACAAATACGTTGGTTCCCCTCGTCGCTGACGTACAGATTCAACTCATCATCCACGGTAAGAAAAGAAGGGCGGGAGAGCATGTTCTCTTCGGAACCATAACCGCCCACTTCGTCAAGGGCAACATACTGGGAATCAAATTTAAGCACCCGGTTGTTTCCCCGGTCGCAGACGTAGAGAAAACCGCGTCCGTCCACCGCCAACCCAGCCGGGTCGGAGAGGGGTTTATTGAACACCACTCCGGAGAGTTCTTTCTCTACCAACAGCGCATACGAGACGGCTTCATCCGCCGCTTCTTCGTACGTCTCCCGCGGCGGATGGCTGCATGACAGTATCGTCACTCCGACGAGAGCAAGAACCGCCACCTGTCTCCACCAGCACCGCATCACCGTACCTTACCACGGGGTAAAGAAAGTCAATCGAACACGTTGGATATCACGAAACGGATCGACATCGATTTTCATCCGCAATCGTTCGGTGATACCGAACGAATCCACCTGCCGGGCTTGGGCTCGCTTTACGTCACGGACAGCGTCGATAATGGAAAGGACTCGATTGACGATTGCCACCCCAATCATAAAGTTGGCTCGGCGGTACGCTTCCCGGCTGCGGTTTTTCAAATGTCGATAGATGTCCCTGTCTGCCGGGCTCTGCCAGCGCCAGTGATTTTCAGGGGTGTCTTCCAAGTAGGGACGGTCAGGGTCGAAAACCCTGCCGAAAGTATTATATTCGTCGATATCGTCATAAAACCCGACGATATCGATAAACCAATCGTTTTTCCCTTCCAATTGGGCGTTTGCCCGTTCTCGGGCAAAGTGAATGTAGTCGTCCCGTTTCCACCCGCCGTAGGTGCGAAAGCTGAAATAGCCGAGCCACGTGAGGGCTTCGACAGTAAAGAAAACCCGCGCTTTTCGCTTTTGTCCCGCGTAGTACTCCCCCCACCCCGGCAACACCAACGAATACAAAATCGCCTTCCCGACCGTCTTTTTTCCCTCCTTTTCCTGCCGAGGGATCCCCCATGAGCTTTCCTCTCGTTCTTCCTTTGGGGAAGTAAACGCATCATTAAAAGAACTTTCTCCTCCCGACCACAACTGAGAGCGAAGCTCCGTTTGGACTGGGGTCGGTTTGAGCGACACCGCCGCCGTTACGCGACCTGCCAGCATCACGGAGAAAATTATCAGCGCTGTCCCTATAGCTTTCATCACACTCCCGGCTTAAAACTTGTACGTTATCGTGACCACCGGCGTATCCATCCGGGTATAGCACGACTTCAGGGACGTGCGCACTTTGAAGCGGCTCAAATCCCAGGTTTCTCTCTCAATCTGACCGTTATGTTTTTTGACGATAAAAAACGCTTCAAAGGCGCTGATAAGACGATTCACGATAGAGACATAAATCATCCGGGTGGCTTTGTCATATTTCTTGTTGGCGTCATACCGCATCCGCTCATACTGCAAGCGACGGGCGGAATACGGAGCATACGACGAATCGACAATCGCCGGCGGCGGATGGGTGGCGTCGAAGTCATCCAAGGTCAAGCTGTCGTATAAGACGGCGTCGTCCCACCCCCAGGCAAACTGGTCGTACTTCCCGGTCATCTCGTAATACTGCTGGGTGTAGGTATCGGGAAGGTCATGGGTCAACTCGGTGGCGGAAATTTTCCCATCGTCGATGACCATCGTATCCAAATCGACCGTATTATCCCACCCGTAGGCATTACGGATCTCTTCGTCGTAGGTCCATTTCAATTGTTGTTCGTAGCGATCCCGAAGCCAGTGAGCGCGATTGAAGGCTTCATAATCCCGAGTGAGATCATCACCTTGCCCTTGGAATTTGAAATAAAACACCCACGAGGTGACTTCCGCCGCCAAGAAGACCACCGGCTTGACTTTGCTGCCGTAATAGTACTGTCCCAAACCGGGAACCGCCAACGAATACAAAAAGGCTCGAATCGGCGACTTGACGGCAGGGCGATCCGAGGTTCCGGTATACTCGTCGGTCATCTCACCTTGAGTCGTCCACGCACTGTCTTCAGAAGCGAAATATACTCCTTCATATTTCAACCGGCTGAGCTCCTGTTCGAAAACCGAGGACGGTAACTCAATCGCCCCCACCGTTCCGCCCACCGCCATAGCGGCGAGCAGGATTATCAATCCGCATATTTTCTTTCTCATGGCTCCTATCCTTTATTTTTTTATCGTATTACCGCAATGTCCGTAAAAGCCGTTTCCTCTTTCCCGTCAAATTCCACCGTAATGACGCACCGATACACTCCCGGCGTCACCCCGGAACAGTTCCACACCACTTCATTGTCCAGTCCACCCAGGGTAGTCCCGGACAAGTTCGCCACTTGTTCACCCGACAAGTCGTATATGTTCATGGTGACGTTTTCCGCCGCCCGCCCCAAAAAGTACCGAAGCGTCACTCTTCCGTCCGTAACGGGATTGGGGTAGCAAAAGAATTTGTCCCGCGGAAAGTCAATGTCAGCGGGCTGTGGCGAGAGGAGTTTTTCATTGTCGAAAGCAAACGTTCCAGCCGGGTCGTGTCCGCCCATGAGCCAGTAATCCCGGACGGAGTCCGCTTCAACTTCCCAGGCGTAGAACCACCCGTCCGCTCCCAAGTAACCCAGCTTTCCGCCGGTAGAGTCGGAAAAAATCACCGGCGAACCGGCTTCCAGTTCACCGCCGGAGAGCGGAAATCCGGGAGACAAGTCCAAACCGAACGAGTAAACGTTGCCGACATACGTCGGGAAAACAATTTCGGGAGTTGATGTTGCACCGCTCGTCACGATATCAGCCATTACCGGCGAAGCGATGACATCGTCGTCGAGATATTTGTCACTCACCTCGAGAGGAAAATCAGTCTTGAGAATCAACTCCTGATTGAACGCATAGACGGCATTGGTGCCGCCGATGACAATATCGGCGTAGCCGTCGCCGTCGACATCCCCCGCTATCGGGTTGGTCGTCACAGGGAAGCCGGTCTCCCGTTCGTTGTAAACATGGAACGAAGGCGTTGCCATCGAGGTGTCGACCGTCACACAGACGATTTTCCCATCGGGCGAAACCGCTACGATTTCCGGCGCTCCGTCCCGATTGAGGTCG
This sequence comes from uncultured Ignavibacteriales bacterium, assembly GCA_964489705.1. GTDB lineage: Bacteria > Zixibacteria > MSB-5A5 > GN15 > FEB-12 > CAZAZQ01. The sequence goes on along the minus strand of CAZAZQ010000005.1, from coordinate 109,682 downwards.
ACCGATATCGGACCAAAGGAGTACATTCCCTCCAAAACCACCGAATCGGTCAAGGCACTGTCCAAATAATAGACGACCGTCTCCGAGGAATCACCAGCCAAAAGAATCAGCGCTTCCCCGACTCGACATATCCCGTGGTACAATTCATGACTCAGGGTATCGATGGGATAGCCGACGGTGCCGAGGTTGTCTTTGCGGAACACAATTCCACGGCTGGTTAAAACGTAAAATTTTTCTCCGAACGACAACGCCAAGGGGATACCGGCATTGGTTAAAGTAATCACACTCGCCGGGTCGGCTTGTCCGTTTTCGTCGGTATCGTCAAAGGAATAAAACCATACCCATCCGCTGCCGCCGCCGCTGGAAGGACTGGGAAACCCTACCGCGACGTATTTGGTCGTTTCACCGCTGCCGAAATTTCCCGTCACCGGTCCGGCGGTGATATTATCAAGCGCCCGTACAAACAACGGCAACGGATGCGCTCGCCCGGGTGCGGGATAGACGCTCGCTTGCGAGGTGTCGTAATACAAGGGACAGGTTTCACATCCCGTCACCTTCCGCAAGAAGTTCTCGCCGGTAGTAGTAAAGACCAACAGGTTTTTCCCGGAAGCGACAATCACCTCATCGGTGCCGTCGCCGTCGAGATCGTCGGCTATCGGAGACAAACCGAACTCAGGAGCCCCGGCGCGAACCGGGAAACCGGGGGCAAGCTTGTCCGTTTCGACATCGAACGTCATGACGGTATCCAACAGAGTCGGCAGCCCTCCGATTAGCACCGTATCACGAGTGATGTTGATAATGTAGATGTGGGTGTTATTGCCGGAGTTGTCGATGGTCGCCGGATTGGTGTTGGGCGTGAAAGCGTTGTTTCTGTCGTCGCGGAACATGTCCTCCGCTTTGCCGAACCCGGCACGATAAAAACCGCCGAAGTTTACCAGCCCGTCTGCCTCCACCAAGGAAATGAATTTTCTGTCGGGGTCCCACTGCAGGTCGTTATCGTCGAAATTATTCATTCCGTCGCCGTCATAATCCAGTCCCGCCACTCCTTCATCCACATGAAAAATCAACATTCCCGATCCCGGCATCAGGTAGTCGTATTCGCCGGTAAACTCACGGGTATTCAAATCGACAGGACCCTGGAAAACGTAGGTACTCTCGTCCAACAACATCGCCGTTTCCCGTCCGTCCGTATCGACCAGTCGGTTTTCTATGAGATAGTATTCATTTTCGCTGATAGGCACCCGAGCAATTTTTATCCCTTCAGAGGCGATTTCCGCCGCTACGATGCGGATATCGCTCCCCTGACGAAAGTCATAAACATCGACATACCCCAAATACGCCCGCGACCAGGCACACGGGAACAACGGTATTGCCCCGAACACCCTTCCGACGGTAAAGCCGAAATCTATCCCCGTCCCGAAGCCGTTGTTGTCCATCAAAGCGAAATCTCCCAATTGCGACATAAAATTCCGGGAATTGTACAAATCGACCAAGCCCAACTGGTGCCCGAACTCATGGGCGATGACAGCGTTGAGCGCCGTGGCACGATTGTCTTGATTGGAGGTTTCCGGCATAATCAAAGCCGTCTTGACATACGTGGCGCCGCCATCCACCGCTATCGAGTCGCCGAAACGAATAAAACCGCTGAACAAATCGGAGCAGGTCTCGGGGAAACCGATATCGTTTTGCCGGTCGGAACCGGCATGAAAGAGAAAAATCGACTCGTAATCGCCGAAAACGATTCCCGGTTCCACCGTGTCCACCAACTGGATACAGTCGATAAAATATCGCTCCAGCCCGTAGACGACCGAATCGTAGGAACATTTCCCGTAGTAGCTCATTTCGTGCGGCAGTTGATAGACGCCGGTACGCGACGGAGGGTAAATGTCCCACGTCAGGGTAATTTTTCCTTCGGAGACTGTCTCGTAATAGCGCCGCAGCGCTCTCATGTGCGCATCAAAGAACAAGGAATCATGCGGCGGCGGATCCACCAGATGACCGACCGAATCATAATAGAGCGCCGAATCCACCGGGTTGTCCAAGGGACGGCTCAGGTTCATAATCCCTCGTCCCGTCGTGTTTGGGTCGTCGGGGTTTTCCTCTTGAAAGTTGAACCGCAACACCAGAATATGGATGGTATCCAAGAAAGTCGGCTCCAACGCCTTCGCCGGAAGCGACCACGGCATCTTTCGTTCCAACAGGGAATCCAAAAGAGTTCCCCTGTCTGAAGCGAAGCCGCGCAAGACGACCCGGTTGTCTCCTTCCGGAGGCGGGGCGGGAACTTTCTTCCCTTGCCATACTTTCTCGGCTCTTCCGCTCGAAGCGGCAAACGCCACCGCTCCGAGGAACACGAAAAGAGCCAACCCGATTTTCCGTTTCAGCGTTCGACCCTCCATAGCCGTTTACGGAATCACAAAGGTAAGGGTCAACGGCTTGATGCCTTTCCGGGACTCGTTTACATCGCTGCCGAAGTAGTAAGCAAAATCGAACTTCAAGGTATTCTTGATGTAGATACCGACCCCAACCGTAAAAGTCTTCAACTTTCCTTCTTCGTCGTGAATGTACCCGCCGCGGAAGGCAATCGTGTTGGCATACATAAACTCCGCTCCGCCGTTGAGGACTACCTGCTTTATTTCATTTTTCAAGCCGTCCCCCAAACCGACCATAATCTTGTTCACCTCACCGGCGACCAAGAAATGGTAGTAATCGGAGCGAATCAACTTGTACGCAAACCCGAGCGACAGATTGCGCGGCAGTTCGTCCGACTGCGCCGCATCGATGTACGCCATCTTAGGACCCAAGTTCGTCAGCGACATTCCCAAACGCAAGCGGGGGCTGGCAAGATAGAGCAGACCCAAGTCGATGGCAAACCCCGTGGAAGTCCCCTGCCCCATTTCCTTGCCGGCTCCGACGTTCGCCAACCGTGAATAGATAAACTTCGCCGAAATACCGCCCTTGAGCTTGTCGGAGAGCGAAGTTCCGTACGAACCGGTAAAGGCAATGTCGAAGGAATCAAATTCGTCAATAACCGTCGGGCTGGTCGTGGTACGGGCAAAGCGACCGTACGAAATGAAGGTAATGCTCCCACCGAACGTTCCCCAGCTCTCGGTATTGAATGTTCCCGCTGCGAAACCGTAATACAAGTCGTCCGCCAATTCCGGCAGCCACTTTGCATACATCAAGCCGAACTCCGTATGTCCTCGGGCATGGACGACAATTTTATCTTCACTTGCCACCCAGAGGTTTTTGTTGCGCAGGCGGACGAAAATGGCGTTGGTGCGATCCAATCCTTTCTGGATAATGTAACTCCAACGATACCCATCGTAGGTAAACAACCCTTCCGTGGTGGCAAAGTACACTTTGCCGGAATTACCGTCGATAAAGGAAGTGGAAGCCGCCGCAGGATTACGGGGAACTTTTATCGTCGCCCCCGCTTCAAGGGGAGCTTCTCCCACATCGTTAATTTCTTTTACCACCGCTTCCAACCGTTGAGCACGAGCCGGGTTGTCGACGGCTTTCGGCTTGACGATGTCGGCAATCGTTTCTCCGTCTTTCACTTCATAATCGCGATAGCCCGGCATCCGCCATCTGGTGTAATCGAAAAAGAGGATACCATAGGAAGTTCCCACCCACACCTGATGGAACGATGCAAACAAGCTGGTGACTTCTCCTTTCAACCCCATCGTAAAAGGTACCCGAACCACTGCTCCGGCACCGAAGCCGTGGGGAGGTTCCACCGCTGCCGTATCCGGTGCAACCGTCTCCCCTTCAACCGGCTGAGCGGTCTCCGGGTTTGCCGCAACCGCCGTCGTATCTTTAGCGGCGAGTGAATCAGCGGATACCGTGTCGGTTTCCACTGCCGTTGTCCCTGTAGTGTCCGGAACGGCGGTCTCAGGTTCGGCGGGAGTGTTGAACAGGGAAGCGTTCAATTCCTTAAACTTGGCAAGGAAAGCCTCCCGTTCGTGCGGGGTGCCGTAGATGGTAAATTTCTCGGCGATTTTCTCCGGAGTGTCGTCCAACACGACCGTGTACTCAAAATAGTTTTTCCACTCAGTGCCGTCCCAATGGTACAGATCATTATTCAGAACAATCCAGACGTCATTCCGGTCGTGCGCTCCGATAGCGGTCACCGCTCCTTTCGGCAGGTCCTTGGAAGTCCCGACGGGAGTCACTTGTTGTCCGGCATACTTGGCGACGCCGCTGTCGGTTCCGATGAAAACCATATCCTCATCGGCGTACAGACATAAAATACGCGGGGAGGGCAGCTCCTCGGCATAGGTCAACGTACGCCAGCGTTTGCCGTTGAAAACGTACAGACCGTTCTCGGTCCCGACCAACAAGTCCCACTCCGTTGCCGCAAGGGCGGTCAATTCGGTATCGAAGAGAACCGCATAAGGAATCGTCAACTCTTCCGGGATAAACCGGTTACGGGCTTTCTCCACAGCGAAGTTGATCCGGTCGCATTCCATCTCGCTGAGGGTACTGTCGCGCATCCCTTTGGCAAATAGCGACCGCACTTCGGCGATTTTGTCCCAGTTAATCAAACACTGATAATACCCTGCCAGAACACTGTCGAACCCTTCCTGCAACGAAGGTAAAGCGCTGTAGTCTTGTGGAACGGCTTCCATCACCAGGTCTCGGAGGGCTTGCAGAGAATCGAACGGCTCGCGGTTGTTTGCCTTGGCAACTTCTTCCGCCATAGCCGCCAAACGCTCTTCGTCGTCGACCCCAAAGTACGACTTGACGATTTGCTGCACCGTCTGGCTTGCCTTGGTAGAGAAAATCTCGCCGGTATTCCACTCCCGGTGGTTATAGCGCGCCAAGCCTTGGGGGGTGATTGCCCAGACATCGTACGACATGTAATCTGAACCGCTGCCGCTTTTCAGCATAGCAACCGCTTTGAGAGGGCGATAGGCGTCGGGAATTTCTTCCTCCAACCACGCATCCGCCAACGGGTAGGCTCCCAAACCAGCCGGGTTCCAATGGGTCGCCATGGCATCGTCGGCGATAGCGACAAATGCCTCACCCATCCCCACCGCCCGCGCTCCCGGCGCTATTCTCAAAAAGAGCACGGCGGCATTGGAAATATCCGCATACGACGGGGCCGCCATTGCCGTTATAACAAGTATCATCGCAATGATGAAAGATTTCCGCATCAACATACTTTCATTCTCCTACTTTTCCCTATCTTAATTTATGACTATTACTTTTCCAAACATTTCCACTTTTTTTTCGCTGCGTTCCGGCACCGCGGTCGCCTTGTAAATGTACACGCCGGTTGCCACCCTATCCCCGCGGTAATCTTCCCCTTTCCATACTATATCGTCAAAATACCCCGCCGTAAGAGAGTATGGTCCGAAGCTTTTAATTTTCCTTCCGGAGAGAGTAAAAATATCAAGGAAGAAATGCTCCACCGGCTGGCTGAGGTAGACCGAAAAACGAGTCGAATCCCGCATCGGGTTGGGGTAGTTCAGCAAATCCATCAGCGACAAGCTACTTTGAGCCAATACCTCCGCTTCAAACTCCACGGTCGAGGAGTTGTTGGCATTATCCCACGCTTTAATCTTGAAAGTATGTTTGCCGGGAGCAAGCTCTTCCAGAGAATAGCTCAGGCTACCTTGAGTGTAATCGTCTCGGGCATACTCGAAGCGGTCGGTCAAGTTGACGACGTTATCGCTCTGCCCGTCAATCTCAAGAGTAATCCCGTGTCCCAATGCCGAGGTAAGATTGATTCCGGACGAATCAGTCAACGTTATGACCAACTCGTCGTCTTTTCCGACATAATCGCCGCTGACAAAGTTCTCCCGCCCCGGGAAGGTATAGATAATGACGGGACCGGTCGAATCGGTTCGCGGCGCTACCCGGTCGGTCACCCGCAACGAATCAACCACTCCGGCGGCATCGGTGGAATCGAAAATCGCATAAGTCAAAATCCGCGCTCCTTCCCCGCCATACCCGATATCGAGAGGACAGATAAAATCAATACTGAATCGCCCGTCGGTAATCGTCGCCGAACCTCGGAAAATCGACGGTCCCGCTACGGTGTACGCTATCGTCTGCGTCCCCACCACGTGGGATTTGTTCTTCTCGGAATCAAACACATACACGATCACCGTTCCATCGCGGGCATATACCTCTCCGGTTCCATCAACCACTTGACCGCTGACCCGCGCCTGAGCTAACGCCGTCAAACTGTCGGGCGCTTCCGAAAACGTTATCGAAAGCTTCGGCTTTGCCAACTGCATACAGGGATCGCCGAAGAGCAAGTACGCCCGGTCGTTCTCCTTGGGCGAGGGGATGGGAGATACTCCATACTGCCGGAGCAGCTTCGCGGTATAGACCGCCTCTCCAACGGTGAGGGAATCGTAGTTGAACAGCACGTCAAACACTTTCTGGTTGAACAAGGCATTGTCGGTGGCATACACCAACCGGGTCGCCGAGATTACCCCCACCGCCCCGCCGGACGGCAGGCTCAACAAGTCTTCCGCCATTCCTTCCCGTTTCGGGTCATCGAAAAAGCCGATAGCGCACGAAGCGGTAAAGAAAAGCGGCAGGTAGTCATAGTTGTGCAAGCGCGGTACGTCCCCCATGCGGGTGAAGACATGCTCATGCGCCCACACGTCAGGGTTGCCGTGTCCCACGTAGTTGACAATCAAGGTGCCGTCGTTAATCGCTTTCACGATAGCGTCATTGACCGCCGGTTTCTCGCGGTTGACGAAAGGATATTCCCACAGGTAAATTTTATTTCGCTGATAGAGTGAAGGGATATGCTCTTTTTCCAGCACTTCCGTTTGGGTGACATGGAAACTCTCGTTTTGATAATTGCCGTACTCATCATCCGCCACCAAGGTGATTTTCGTCCGCCAGACCCCGAAGTCGGTCAGGGATTCATGGCGCTTGGTTTTGGCAATGACGGCAGCGAGCTCCTCGCCGCTTCGCACCGGAAGACGGGCGATAAGCATATCATAGCCGCGGTCACCCGGGACATAGCTGGTATCGAAGCTGGTGTCGCTGTCGAGGATACCATAGGTTCCGAAGTAGACGTAGTTGTCATCGGAGGCGGACTCGTCGTAGGGGTGAATGTAGGGCGGGACGTAATTTTTCATCCCGGTACCCAAATGGTCGAGAAAATCATACGTGCCGTCCCCCACCAGCAACGCCATCGACGGCGCCGGCGGAGGATAGAACTCATAGGCGTATTTCAAAAAGTCGCGAATCGCCGTCGGATCGTACAACCCGTAGGCAAAGTTATCCATAACATCCCCGACCGTTACAACTTCTATTGAGTATCCATTACTCTCTCGATAATCGATATATTCACTCAAGCCATCGACAAGGTCACTCGTCGTCAGGACGAGAATATCCGCTTGCGTCGATGCGGTACGCAGATCCCGAGGAAAAACCTGTTCAATTGCCAGCGGTCCGAGGGCATGTTGAATCGTGCCGACATAGAAACGGTTCACGCCGCTCGGTTCCAGGCCGACATCCAATGATATCTTTCCGTCGGCACGGGAGAAATCGGTCAAGATTGCGGGCTGCAACGGAGAGGAAATATCCAGCACCATCACCGGGGCGTCAAAGCCGTCTTCTATCTCCAATCGTGCCGTATCGAAAGGAACGGCACTCAACGGGATATCGAGACTGTTGTTTACCGGCACCATCCGGCTGAGATATTCCAGATTCATGTAATCAAAGTAAGGCGGCGCATCCACCTCAGGCCAGAGGCGCAGGCGAATCTCGTTGAGACCTTCGTGCAGAGATGCCGTTTGATAACTGCACACAAAACGATTGCAGGTCTTGTTGAAAGCGGGAATGCCGTTGACTTCCATGTCAATATAGCCGCGTTCGTCCGGACTGCCGTTGTCATACGTCCGCCCGGTCAGCCACACATTTGCCGTCTCTCCGGTCACCACCCCGTATGCCGGGACGAAAAAGGTCAACCACTCGTCGTTCGTCCAATACCAGGTGTAGTAATCGTTTATGTCGCCATTGTTCAACCGCCGCAGGATGTTATCTTGCTCGGAGTGTACCCGCCGCGTAAAAGCGGTAATAACGGTATCGACCGTTCCGTTGGGAGCGGCACTCACCAGCGGCATTCTCTTCCCCACCGTGGGTATCCCGGAAACCGTCAGCCAATACACGTTTTTGTCGGTATAGGGATGATTGACAAACCGAGGAGAAACTCCGTCTTCATACACCCAGCGATCGACCGCTTCGCCATAGAAAACGAAATAATCATTGCGGTCAAATATGCCATCGCCGCCGTCTTCCACCAAAATAGCCACCTCGACAAACTCCGGGCGGGGATTGCTGTTTTGCACCTCCAAGACCCTTCCGCCACCGTTAAAGAGATGCAAAGAATCGGAAGGAAGATTATCGAGAGAAAGTCCGGCTTGCTCCAACTGTATCCCCGAAATTTTGTACAAGCCGGTTTGATTGACATAAATCTTGTACCACGGAATACCGCCGACAAACGGGTTATCGGCTGGTGCGGCTGCGGCATGGCTTCTCCTGAGCGGTTCCCGCCATGCACGGGAACGGATATCGTTGGCGACAATCTGTCGAAAGAGCTTATCGAAAATCGGGTCGGTTTCTTTCCGAACGGTCGAGGGTTCTCCCCCTTGAAATTGAAGTTGCACTGTGACGGAACGATAGTAATAATCGCCCACAATCGGGTAAACCCGCACGACGACGAATTGACGGTGCCGAATCGTTATCGGTGCGGATACCGTCGCCGGTGGAAACGACAGAGCTGCAAGACGTTCTCTCTTGAACTCGGACGGAAGCGGCACCAGTGAATCGGGTTGGGCGGAAGTAAGCATCACAGTGGCGCCAAATGGAATCCCCACCAAGACAGCATGGGAAAAAACCAAAGTCGAGTCGGGTGCCGTCGTAGCGTCCAGTTTTTTAAGGTCAATGTCTATCCGGAAATGAAACTCGCTTTCCGAGGAGGCAAGAACCGTTACCTCATGGGAAGTATCGGACGCCTTCAAGGAATCAATCCAGCAGGTGAGAAGAAGAAAAGATAGAAATGACCTATACAAAAACGTTTTCATACAATACCGGGTACTCTACCCGGATGAGTCCGAGTAAAGTTATAGCTTCGGGTTTCCCCATTTACAGTTTTCAGTTGTCCACAACTTGTGGTAAATCAAACATCACGTTAACTGTAACGCTATAACTTATCCTCCATATTGTATAAGTCACAACAGCAGGTTTGGTTCCCGAAAAGGTCGTAACCTTTCCTACTATCGATGTTTCTCAGCAATTTCTTAGCCAAGAATACGAAAAAAATCCTGAGAAATCAACTTAATATTTTACTTCTTAAGCACTTAATTCCGCAATCAGACGGCTGTTTTTCCAACTTTTGTGGGTAAAATGAGCCTTTTTCTCCCTCAAAATATGAAATGTTTTTCACACTCCTAACCCAATTTGTCCTCAACCTTACTTGCTGCCGGTCAGTGGTTCACCGGTATATTGTCGTTCAATTTCACCGGCGCCAAATCGCAGGTGAAATGACGCAACAAGGGAGCTTGGCGGAGAATCTTGTAACCGGTCAAGCTCTTTTTCTTCGCCACAATTTTTTCCGCCGTCCGGGCGACATAATCATAATGAGCGTTGGTGTATACCCGCCGCGGCAACGCCAGTCGGACAAGTTCCCGTTTGGCAAGCGCTTTCTCGCCAGTGACCGGATCGACTCCACCGAACATCAACGAACCGATTTCCACTCCCCGGACGCCTCCTTCTCGATAAAACTCGACCGTCAACGTCTGTCCGGGAAACTCCTCGGGCGGTATATGCGGCAACAGCCGTCCCGCATCGACAAAGACCGCATGACCGCCGGTCGGCTCGATAATCGGCACCCCGACTTCCTTCAGACGGTTCCCCAGGTAAGCCACCTGCTTCACCCGAAAATCAAGGTAGTCGAGGTCCATCACTTCTTCCAAACCGACAGCTAAAACTTCCAAATCCCGCCCCGCCAAACCGCCATAGGTGGGGAATCCTTCCACGATTATCATAAAATCGGCAATCCGGCGGTACAACTCTTCATCGTTGAGCGCGATAAAACCGCCAATATTCGCCAGCCCGTCTTTCTTGGCGGACATCAACACCCCATCACACGCCCGGAACATCTCTTGAGCAATTTCTTTAATGGGAACATCATGGTAGCCCGGCTCATCGCGCTTGATGAAATAAGCGTTCTCGGCAAACCGCGCCGCATCGAAAAAGAAAGGGAGTCGATGTTTCTTACATATACGGGACACTTCTTTGATATTCGACATTGACACCGGCTGTCCGCCGACGGAATTATTCGTAATAGTCATCATCACCAAAGCGATACTGTCGGCTCCGTGAGTATGGATAAACTCCTCCAGCCGGACGATATCCATGTTCCCCTTGAACGGCAACGGCTCCAACGAATCGGATTCCGGGCACGGTAAGTCGACGGGAATACCTTCCTTATGAATGGTGTTGGCACGGGTGGTGTCGAAGTGGGTGTTGTTGATAATGTACTGCCCTTTTTTCAAAATCGTGCTGAACATCAAATTTTCCGCCGAACGTCCTTGGTGGCAGGGGATAACTTTTTCCTTAAGGAAAATATCTTGCACTGTTTTCTCAAAATGCCGAAACGACACCGCCCCCGCATACGATTCATCCCCCTGCATCAGCGCTCCCCATTGTCGGGCGGACATTGCCGGAGTGCCGGAATCGGTCAAGAGGTCGATATATATGTCTGCGGCATCCAAGCGAAAGAGATTGTACTTGGTTTCAACGAGTCTTTTTTCGCGGGTTTCTCTATCCAATAAACGGATCGGCTCAATTGCCTTGATACGGTACGGTTCCGCCGGGTTGTAATCCTTTTCCATATATTACCTCCTTTCTCGTGTTCATAATTACCACGCTTAAAAAGAAGGCAATATATTAGGTCGACCGCTTCACCCACCGCCGATGATAATCCAACCCGAGATGGCTGGAACGTCCAAGATGTCGATTGCTTCTCATAACTACGCCCTACGTAAAGTAAAATCGATTACGATATGACCGGTTACGGTTCCTTTGTCATTTCGTATCTCGGGAGTTTCGTACTTCTCCAATAAAGGGTAAGCATGGATATTTTGAATCAAACCCAGTTGCTTGAGAATCGAAATCACTACCGCACCCAGCACTCGAGAATTTCCATCCAATACTTTCACCGCAATCCCCAAGGGGGGATTGGTAAAGCCAATGCCCTCCAACGATTCGGCACCGAATTTACTTATTACATTATCAGGGAAAGAACGCATCAGGTCAAGATCAAATCGTTTTTCCCCGGAAACCATTTCGGGGTACTCCAGCATCGCTTGGCGTATCTTTTTGACTGCCGTAGCCGTCTTTTCGTCCGCCGCTTCGCCGGCAGCGAGCTTTTTGAACCCCAAGGCGATATTCTGCAAAGCGATAGGAAAGTTGGGAGCGCTGCAACCATCAATGCCGCCCGTCATCCGTTCGATGGGATACTCGCAAAAATCCGCCACCGCTCTTTTCACCATTTGCTGAACTTTTCCCTCGGGATTGAGGTAATCGGCGATGTCTTCCCCAATAAATTTTGCCAAGGCAAGAAAACCGGCATGTTTCCCGGAACAGTTGTGCCGCAAGGGATCGGTATCTTCCCCGTGGGTCGGATAGACATTCTCCAATTGCATTCCAAGGGGCCAATGACTGCCGCACTGAAGAGCTTCCGGCTTCGTCCCCGATAATTCCAAGCAGCGGCGTACCACCTCCACATGCTCATCGGATCCGTTGTGGGAGCTGACCATAACCGCCAACTGCTTCAAAGAAAATCCGTAATGCTCGAAGGCTCCGGTGGTAAGCAAGGGAATCATTTGAAACGGTTTGATACTGGAACGAGCCATCACCGCCAGATCGGGCTCGCCTAAGTAATACGACACCCGTCCCCTGGCGTCGACGACGGCAATCGAAGCATAATGAAACGCATCCACTCCTTCCCCCCGATAGACTCTGGCGACTTCATCCTCGCGGCAATGGTTCCGGTCCGGACGAAGGATTTTTCCGTTTACCAAAGAAGAAATTCCGGTTGCAATCTGGTTTATCAACTGCTTCATCGTTTTCTTTCCGCTTTCATTTCGTTACCGATACTCACGTCACTTTTTCGTTGTCGTTCCGACATACGGCAATTCTCAAGCACATCGCCTGAAGCACCAAAACCAAAAAACAAATATAACAGCTTTCCGCCGAATTTCGGCAAAATTTTCTTGCAAGAAATTCAAAAAAATCTCTCTTTCAAGCTTTTTTTGCAGGGATAAAGTTATTGCCTTCCCGAAAAAGGAGCCCTATTATCTCCTAAAATAAAAAGAGAACCCAAAAACACGGACTTCCCGGATGGCAGACAAAGGGAGGTCTTTTTCTCAAGAGGTACGATAATATGCCATCAACGACGGTGAAAATGAACTGGAAAGGCGGACTAAAATTTGAAGGAATCGGCGGCTATGGTCACAAAATCGTCACCGACGGCTCGAAAAAAGCCGGCGGCGAAGAAGACGGCTACAAACCGACCGAGTTACCCTTGTTCGGGATTGCCGGTTGTACCGGTATTGACGTCTTGCTCATTCTCAAAAAACAACGTCAAGAGCTGACTTCCCTCGAAATTGAAGTTACCGCCCATTACAACGACACGTATCCCAAGCCGTACCATACCATTGAAGTCAAGTACATCGCCAAAGGGAAGAATATCGACGAAAAGAAGTTGGCACAGGCAATCGAGCTTTCCGAAAGCAAGTACTGCAGCGTCAGTCTGACGATGAAAAACGAAGCAAAGGTTATCACCAGCTACGAAATCATCCCCGAATAAGAGCTCCTCTCTAAAGAGGCGGTCAGGCAAAAAGCTTGAGGACTGAAACGTTGAGAAACTTTACCCTTATTGGAAACAATCGATGGTTTTTAGTGTTTAACATACACTAACAGTAAAAATCGGAGCATCTTCCTTTCCTGCGAAAGCAGCCTGAAAGCGGGGTGTTCCTTACCCGAAAAGGAGTTTTAGAGATGGAAATGGCGATTTCCGATAAAATAGCGTACCGCCTTGAATCAAACAAACCGATGGATGAAGTGGTCGCTAACCTGGAACGGTTGACGCCGGAATACCAGTTCCGCGTGCTGGCGATTCACGACATTCAGCAAGCCTTGGCGGAAAAAGGACTGGACTACCAGCCGCTGAAAATCATCGAAGTGTGCAACGCCGCTTTCGCTCATAAGGCGCTGCAGAAGACGATCGATGTCTCCCTCTTTATCCCGTGCAAGTTTTCCGTCTACACGGAAGGGGACAAGACCATCGTCGCCTTGGGACGGCCGACGTTGATTACGTCGATGCTGCCGGACAGCGGCTTGGATGAATTAGCCCTTGAGGTCGAGGAAAGCTTAAAACAGTTGATGACTGCCGCCGTTTAGTCGATTTTGGTGAAAAAAAGAACGATATACTATAGTATAATCGGCGGAATACTTGGCTTAGGCGTTTCTTTTTTGTATATTACGCTTGGGTCGACATGACAGCTCATGTGCAACCCCTATCTGGCAACCATCTTAGGGGTGTTGGCCGGGGCGGCCATGTCGAGTTCAAAGTAAGGAGAAAAAAAGATGCCGCTTTACGAATATCAATGTCACGATTGTGGGCACAAGTTTGAAGAATTGGTGCTGGGAAGCGAGGAAGCTCCTTCTTGCCCGATTTGTCAATCCGAGAATACCTCGAAGATGATTTCCCTCGTTTCGTCGAAAGGCATGTCTTCGAGTTGTTCCTCGTGCTCTGCTTCCTCCTGTTCCAGCAGCAAGTTTACGTGAGCTTGACTTGTTGCCTGCGGTCGCAGGATCGGTAGAATAACCCAAGCAGAGACTTTCCCGTCTCTGCTTTTTTCATGAGAAAACCAACGGGCTTCGCGTCACGGTTTGCGGACGACACCGCAAATACGGTAGGTCTTTTTCCCCGGAGGTTGGAACGTAAAGCAGCGGTAAAATCCTTTGATACGAAAACCGACTTCTTTCAGCAGACGACGGATGAGGGCGTTGTCGTACGCTCGCTCGACATGCTCCTCATCGAACCGTTCCCACAATTTGCCGCGCCGAACGAAGAACGTAGTGCGCAAGGTTGCGGTGTTGGTCCTTTTTTGATACGAATTCTCCCAAATCCACGCCAGGTCTTCCTGAGCGTGAGCGGAGGTTTGGCTGTCCCAGATTACCTTCAAGGCGTCAGGGGTGTTCATGTCGAAGATAAACCATCCGCCGGGAGTCAAATGACGATAGACCGACCGAAAAGCGCTTTTTAATTCCCGGGCGTTCTTGAGATAGTTCAGCGAATCGTAGAAACAGGTGACGAGTTCAAAAGTGCGAAGCGTACCGGGGCGTTGCGGCTGTTCGATACGAAAATTCGGCAGCGCCATCCGGAACAACTCCACTCCTCGTCCCGCCAATTTCTTTTCGGCAACGGCTAACATGGACGCACTCTTGTCCAAACCCGCCATGTGTACCCCCTGGTCAAGAAAAAGTGCTATTGCTGTCCCCGTACCGCAACACAAGTCCAGACCGTCGGAGACGCGGATACCGAATTTTCGAAAAAGGGAAAAAGTATATGCCACCATTTTCGCCGAATGCTGATCCGCTCCCATGAGATCATAGACCCGCGAAAACTGGGTGTAGGGTTCATCGGTTTTCATTATCTTCTCCTTGTCAGCGCTCGTCATCGACAGAAAGGATAAACATAATTATTGACTTGAAGGCAAGAAATTGTTTTCGTGGCAGCGCACACTTTTTTTGAATACCGGCGCTTCCTGCGAGTAATACAGGTAAACGTCGAAGAAAAGGGTTATAACGCAAGAAAGGAATTACCATGCCAACAGTATTCTGGATATGGATGGCGGCAATCGTGGTGTTTTTAATCCTCGAAATCCTGACACCGACGCTTGTCTTTGCGTGCTTCGTCGCCGGGGCGTTGATTGCCGGTATCTTCAGCTACTTTTTCCCTCATTCGTATTACTGGCAACTGGGATTGTTTACCGGCGTATCCGTTATTCTTCTGCCGTTGACCAGAACCCTGGCAAAGAAAATAACCAAGCCGTCACCGCAGAAATCCAACGTCGACGCTTTCATCGGTCGGGTGGCGTTGGTCACCAAAACTATCGACCCCGATACCGGCGGATTGGTGCGGATAGAAGGAGAAACCTGGCGAGCGACGGCGAAAGAAAAGATCAAACAGAACGCTAAAGTCAAAGTCGTCAGCATCTCCGGGACCAAACTCCACGTGGAGAAACTTTAGGAAAGGAAGGAAGGAGGTTCACTATGAATCCGGTTATGATATTTCTCATCGTCTTCGGTTTCTTTGTCTTTATTATCGTGGCGATGTCCATCCGTATCATCCGCCCGTTCGAACGGGGATTGGTGGAACGGTTGGGAAAATTTCAACGTATTCTGGACCCCGGCTTGAATTTAATCGTGCCCTTTTTCGACACCGTCATCAAGGTCGACATGCGGGAAGTGGTGCTGGATGTCCCTCCGCAGCGAGTCATCACCAAGGACAACGTCAGCGTGGAAGTGGATGCCATTATCTACGCTCAGGTCACCGACCCGGTGCGGTCACGCTATGAAATTTCCAACTACATTATCGCGGCAACCAAGCTGGCGCAAACCAACCTGAGAAACATTTTCGGCGAATTGGAGCTTGACGCCTGCCTGACCTCCCGTGACGAAATTAATGGCCAACTTCGGGATGTGCTCGATTCCGCCACCGACAAATGGGGAGTCAAAGTCAACCGAGTCGAACTTCAACGAATCGACCCGCCGATCGACATCACCGAAGCCATGAGCCGCCAGATGAAAGCGGAACGCGACAAGCGGGCGACCATTCTCGAAGCCGAAGGGGTTCGCCAAGCTGAAATCACCAAGGCGGAAGGCGCGAAACAGGCGAAAATCCTTGAAGCGGAAGGATACGCCGAAGCGGTCAAGAAGAAAGCCGATGCGGAAAAGTACCGCCAACTCACGGTGGCGGAAGGAGAAGCGCAAGCTATTCTTTCCGTGTACAAGGCGATTCACGACGGCCGACCGGACGAAAAGCTTATCACCTTGAAGTACCTGGAAGTGCTTCCCAAGCTGGCGGACGGCAAATCGAGCAAAATCTTTTTGCCGTACGAAGCGAGCGGGATTATCTCGGCGCTCTCGGCGATGGTGGAAGGAATCAAGACGAAAGACGGTCCGCAAGCGGAACCTGCCGCTCAGACGGCATGACCGCTCGAGACAGGCGGGGGGAACACCAAACGCTGCCGAAAGAAAACGGCAGCGTTTTCCTTTCTGCCGCCGAACACATAACAGTGGTTGACATTGCCGGACGAAAACGATACCCTTGGAGCGATGACGGCTTCAAACGACAAGACATACTTGGCAATCGACTACGGCGCCAGGCGAATCGGTATCGCCAAAAGCGATCCCACCGGTACCATTGCCTCTCCCCTGCCGACGCTTGAAGTCACCTCATTAAAGAACGCCGTCACACAAATCGCCGCTCTCATCGAAGAGTACCAGCCAGCCGGGCTGGTCATCGGCTATCCTCTGTCCATGTCGGGAGAAAAAAGCCATACCTGCAAGGAAGTGGATGAGCTCATCGAAAAACTCAAAAACATCTACGACGGACCTATTCACAAAATCGACGAACGGCTCTCGTCGGCGGAAGCGGAACGAACCATCCATTCCTTCGGTAAAAAGGTCGGACAAAACAAAAAACGAGTAGATCAACTGGCGGCAATGTTCATCCTGCAACGATTCTTGGAAGGGTTGCCACAGTAGAAGAGAAAATCACTTGACTGCGGAAAAAAGATGCGCCTCGGAATTAAAATAGCTCTCGCTTGTCTTATCGTCGCGGGGGGAACGGTTCTCTACGGATATTACCGGTATACGCAAGAGACAGACATCGGCGAACAAACCGTAACGGTGATTGTGAAGCCGGGTGACTCTTTTTCTTCCCTTGCCGATTCCCTCGTCGCCCACGGAGTGGTCTCGTCCCGCTTGCTGTTGACTTTCCCCGCCAGACTGATAGGCATCGACAAGAAACTCATTCCCGGAAGGTACGATTTTTCCCACCGCAATTCCTGTCGGTCGGTACTGGAGAAATTCCAGCGCGCCGATTTCGTCATGCGGAAGGTAACCATTCCCGAAGGATCTCCCATCTGGAAGGTCGCCGGCATTATCTCCCGTGCCCTTGACTTGGACTCGGCACGTTTCATCGCCCTCAACACCGACACCGCTTTTCTGCAACGATTGAATCTCCCTTGCTTGGAAGGTTACCTCTTTCCTGAAACATACATCTTCAAATGGGGAATTAGAGAAGAAGAAGTTGTCCAAGCATTGGTCGCCCAATTTCACAGAATGACCGATTCCTTATGGTCTTCTCAAGAAATTATCGACAACCTCACTCCTCACGAAATCGTCACCCTGGCATCCATCATCGAAGCCGAGACAAGTTTAGACGAAGAGCGGCGAACGATTTCATCGGTTTACCACAATAGGCTGCGCCGGAAAATGAAACTCGACGCCGATCCGACCGTCATTTACGGTCTGGGCGGGCTTGACCGTCCTCTGACAAGGCGCGACCTGAAAGTCGACACCCCGTACAATACATACCTTCATAAAGGACTCCCCCCTACTCCCATCAACTCCCCCGGTTTGGCGGCTATCCGAGCGGCTTTATACCCGGAAGAGACCGATTACCTCTTTTTTGTCGCGAACAATATCGGCGGACACTTTTTCTCCCGCACCAACTCGGAACATAATCGAGCCAAGAGAAAAGCAAAAAGGATAAAGAAAGAACAGACACGGTAAGGGGTGCCTGAAAGAGATAAGTTCGTCTACCTTTTTCACGTGCGTTTTGTGAAAAGCTGCCTTTACGTTCCCCGCAGTGCCGGCGGGGAAAATGCACCTTACTTCAAAGTATACTTCTTCGAGCGAATGACGTTTCCCAATTCCTCGGCGAGTTTATTGAAGGTCCCTTCTTCAAACAAGGTAAACGCCGTCGGTTGTTCCGAACTATAGCCGAGTAGACCGACCACCTGACCTTCCGCAATCAACGGCTGCAACACGAAAGAACGGGAATTGTCGTCCAATAGGAGCTTCCGTTCAAAGAAGTTCCCGCTGAAGGCACCGCAAAAGTTCTCGGTGTAGACCTCTCCCTGAGCCAGCACCTTGTCAAACAACGAGGATTCCTCCGGCAGGCGGAGCATCAACCCGTCCCTGCCAAAGCCGTTGTTCCACGTCGAGATAGCGGCAAGCCTTTTCGGCTGTTCCTGCTTGATGACCAAAACCCCTCGGTTGATGTCGAACTTCTGTTGCAAGTGACGGGTCAGAGCAAAAAACACCTCGGATAGGTTCTCTTCCTGCCGAGCCATCTCGGCGATACTGAAATTTCCCTCCGCATCCGTGCCGGGGCGAGGTTTTCGATTTTTCCTTTTATCCGTATTATTCATAGACCCATTGCCATGAGTGAATTTCATCATTTTCACGTTGTTTCCACTTCCTTTTTGATGTCATACTTTTTCAATTTCCGCCACAAGGTAGTCCGACCAATGCCCAAAGCTTGCGCGGTCTGGGTGAAATTCCAATTATTGTCTATCAATGCCCGACGAATCACCGCCCGCTGACTGTCTTCCAGCAGGTTCTCGGAATTAGCCGGATATTCAGAGGAATCGGAGGAGCACCAAGTCGTCTCATCCGAAGACCGAGGAAGATCTTCAACGGTTAATACTTCCCCGGAACAACGAACCAGCGCCTCTTTGAGCAACGCCTCCAAATCGCGGACGTTCTCTTTCCACCGGCATGCCCGGAGTTTTTCTACCGCTTCCGGGGCAAGCATCGGCGGCTTCCGCTCCATTGTCCGGGACAACTTGCGCACCAACGCATCGCTCAACAACGCTATGTCTTCTTTTCTCTCCGCCAAGGTCGGGACCGTCACAGTGACAACGTTCAGCCGATAGAACAAATCCTCTCGGAAGGTTCCTTGGTCTACGGCATGCTCCAAGTTCGTTCTCGTAGCGGAAAGAAGACGGAACTCTACCTTCCGTCGGCTTTCTCCCTCTGAGGTGGGAAGGGTAAAGTCCTTGAGGAACGTCATCAGCTTGTCTTGAACCGGCATCGGCAGACTCTCGACGTTGTCAAGAAAGAGCGTCCCACCATCGGCACGAAGCACCGCCGGAGGTAAACCGTTTCCTCGTTGATCTTCCGTTCCGAAGAGCAGCGTCTCGAGAATCTTTTCGTCGGCGTGGACGCCATCGATGCAGACAAAAGGATGATACCGGCGATGGGAATGGTAATGAAGGATTCTCGCCAGAAAACTTTTGCCGACTCCCGCCTCACCGGTGATGAGTACGGAAATATCGGTCGGTGCCAACCGCTGCACGTTCTCTCGGAGGGCGGTTATTGCTTTGGAATTTCCCACCAAACCGTCCAGCCCGAAGCTTACCGCCACATCCTGCCGCATGTGGAAATATTCCCGCTTCATCTGCGCTGCGGCGGCAGCGCGGGAAATTTTTCCCCACAGAAGCTCTCCTGTCACCGGTAACGTTATAACATCATACGCCCCGGCTCGTAACGCGGCAATCGTCATCCCGTCGTCAAGAGCTTCGGAAAGTACGATAACTTCCGTGAACAGCGACCTGTTCCGAATCTCCCGAACTGCCTCGGACGGTACCGGTTCGCGCGTCTCCGGTTGGCAAACGAACACCACCACCTCGACGGTGCTTTCCTCAAGCGCCGCTTCCGCTTCGGACAAAGAAGAGACGACGTTCATACGGAGGGTACGGCTCCCTTGGTCTACGGAGAGTTTCCGATGGGTTACCCCTTCCGAGTCGATAAAGAGAACGTTGGTTTCCTTTTTTTCTTCCATGTATCCGTTACTCCGTTTTCCGTTCAAAAGGAATAGTGACACTGGTGACAATTTTGTAATCCTGCGCACTGGAGCGGTTGGTCATCGTGACTCCCAATTTCGCCGCCAACCCCCGGGCACAATTCAACCACTCGACATCCAGAGCCTCCTTCGCCAAGCTGGGGAAAGAATCCGTTTCGAATACCAGCACCAGCTTTTCCTCCCGGCGGTTTGTTTTCATACTGATGATGGTATTGCCCGGCATCTCCAGGTTCTTCAAGTGCATCAAAAGGATACTGTCAAACAGCATCCCGAACATATGCCGGGGAGCCGTGACCGTTACCGGCTCGGCAACCCCGGAGCGTTCGATGCGCCGGGTATGGTTGATGCGAGCCGCTTCGACGGTGACGGCATGTTCCAACTCGTCAAGAACGTTTACCTCCGACAATTCCAGCTCATCGTAGGTGCCGAGAAATGACATACACTTCACGTAATAATCGTACTCTGTGGCATCGGCGGTGATTTTTCGGACATGCGCAAGTATCTCGCCGCTCGTTTTTTCATCACAGAGGGTTTCCAGCTTTTGCAAAGAACCGAAAAGACGCTCGGATTTCCCTTGCAGGGTGTCAAAAAACCACGCCGGTGACGGTCCTTTCGCTTCCTGCCTGGCGGTCACCTCAATAAGCGACAGGTAAAGCTCTCCCTCATTCAGGTGACTGATTTTCAATCGGTTCCCCGGCAATAAGGAGAGCAGTGTTTGTTTGATATGACCGAACTCTTCTCCAATGATACTTTCCCCTTTCGGGAAAAGTCGCAAAGCGGCATCGTTGACGAAGACCACCCGCCCGGAGCTTCGGTTGACAACCAACAACAACTGTCCGGCGGTATGGTGCTTTTCGATTTTTCGAGCCATCCTTGACGCGATATGGTATGCCGTCCGGAACTGTTGAACCAACCGATGAAAGCGCTCGTACATTTCATCTTGCGCTAGGTGAGCTGCCGGTCCAAAGAAGCCGAACACCATCGGTTGCGCTTCGGAAGGATTGAGCAAGGCGGTCAGAATCAAATACTCGCGGCTAAGAGAGCCCTCCGGACGATACCGATGCGTAAAGACCGCCTCCCCCCGTTGATGCAACAAAGTTTCGATAACTGTCATCGGAAAAAGCCGAACATTTTCCGGGTGGAATGACCGTTCCTCTTGCATCAGGAACGTAAACGCCCGCTCCGGCGAAAGATTGTCCAGAAACTCTTTTTCGGCGTTCGTTAAGGTGCCGCGCAACAACACACCAAACAGCAACGATTCGAGCATCGCTTGGTTGACAAGCTCGGTACCAAGACGCTCGGTGATTCTTTCCGGCACCGAAACATTGCCGCCCCGCCATGAGGCAACAGCTTTTCTATCATTATTATGTACGATGGTTTGAGTCATTATTACCCGCCATGTTTCATTTTGGTACATTTACTAATTGTATCGGAGCTTTGCCGAAGACTCTTTAGGCAGGGAGAAGAGACTCAAAAAAAGAGCGGCAAAAACGCAAAGAAAGCCAAGATGGAGCATAAAAAAACGGAATCGAAAGGTTACCCAAAAAGGTTTTGCGGAAAGAGCCGTTCAAAACTTGACTTGACGTCGGTCTTTCCCTATTTTCTCTCATGCTGCAGAGATTGAGCCAAATCAACCAAGATTATCAGCCGAAGCGGTATGTCCGCTTGGCGGGGCGGGCGGATAACTTCCCCTTAATAGGAAACCGAGGGACAAGTCCCCATCAGCGAGGTTGCCAATGGCAGCGTCCGTAATCGCCGTCATCCCCGCTCGGCTGCATTCCCGCCGCTTTCCGAAAAAAGTGATGTATCCCTTCCGCAACAAACCGCTTCTCTTTCACGTCTACGATGAGGTGCGGAAAGCCCGTACCATCGACCGGGTGATTGTCGCTACCGACAGTCGGGAAATCATAGAGGCGGTACGCTCCTACGGCGGAGAAGTCGTACGGACTTCCGTCCGCCACCAAACCGGTTCCGACCGGGTTGCCGAAGCCGCTCGAAAAATCGGTGGAAAAATTATCATAAATGTGCAAGCGGATAATTTCGGTCTAAAGGCATCGGTGCTCGATCGGGTCGTCTCTGCCATGCGGAAAGCCTCTGCGATTCAATATGCTACTCTAATCCGCAAGCTCACTTCCGATGATGAGCTTTTCGACCCCAACATCGTGAAGGTTCTCGTAAACCGAGACAATTCCGCTCGGTGGTTTTCCCGCTTCCCACTTCCCTATCTCCAAAACGCCCGGGAAAGCGAGCGGGTAAGACAATTTCCGTTTTGGGGACATATCGGCATTTACTTTTTCCGCCGCGCCGCCTTGGAACAGTTCGCCCGGTGGCGGCGCACGCCGTATGAAAAAGCGGAATCTCTCGAACAACTACGAATACTGGAACACGGCGGAGAAATCCGGGTTTTCAAAACCACGATGCGGTCGGTTTCCATCGACACGCCCGAAGATGTAAAAAAGTTGGCATCCATATACACGAGGAACAGTCATGTCTGAGAAGACGAAATATATTTTTGTTACCGGTGGGGTGGTTTCAGCCTTAGGAAAAGGCATTGCCTCGGCATCCATCGGTTTTTTGCTGAAAAAACGAGGCTTGCGGGTTTTGAACGTCAAGCTCGACCCGTATTTGAACGTCGACCCGGGGACAATGAATCCCTTTCAGCACGGCGAAGTGTTCGTCCTTGATGACGGCTCCGAGACCGACCTCGATTTGGGGCACTACGAACGGTTTTTAGACCAATCGCTGACCAAGGACAATAACGTCACCACCGGGCAGATATATCACACCATCATCACCCGGGAGCGTCGCGGCGATTATCTCGGCGCCACGGTGCAAGTCATCCCCCACGTTACGGAAGAAATCAAAAACCGGATCCGCCGTTTGGAACAGAATCCCTTACGGCCTGACGTGGTAGTAGCGGAAATCGGCGGCACCGTCGGCGACATCGAGTCTTTACCCTTTTTGGAAGCGATTCGCCAGATGGGATTGGAGCACGGTCACCGCAACACCATGTTTATCCATGTGACCTTGGTACCCTATATTACCACCGCCGGTGAATTCAAAACCAAACCGACCCAGCACTCAGTGCGGGCACTACGGGAAATCGGGATTCAACCGGATATGCTCCTGTGCCGCTCGGCACAACCGATTTCGGAAAGCCTCCGACAGAAAATCAGCCTCTTCTGTTCCGTTCCTACCCGGTCGGTCATTCCGGCGGAAGATGTGACCACCATTTACGAAGTGCCGCAGAAATTCCACGAGCAAGGATTGGACGACATCGTCTGCGAACACTTCGGTTTCCAACTTCCACCGCCGGATCTTACCGAATGGGAACAAATGGTGGAGAGAATCAATTATCCGAAACATCTGGTGAAAATCGCCATCTGCGGGAAATACGTAAATCTGAAAGATGCCTACAAGTCAATTATCGAAGCCTTCATTCATGCCGGCGTTTCCAGCGACGCCGAAGTCAAGCTCATTTGGGTAAGTTCGGAAGATATCAAACACAGCGGGGCGGAAAAACTCCTGCAGGGAGTCGACGGCTTGCTCATCCCGGGCGGGTTCGGAGAACGGGGCGTGGAAGGGAAAATCGACGCTATCCGCTATGTCCGCGAACGAAACATCCCTTTCCTGGGGATCTGCCTCGGCATGCAATGCGCCGTCATTGAGTATGCCCGCCATGTGTGCGGACTCCCCGATGCCCACAGCTACGAATTTTACCGCGACCTCAAGCATCCCGTGATTCACTTGATGGCTGACCAAGAAGGCGTTTCGGAGCTTGGGGGCACTATGCGGCTGGGAGCGTACCCGTGCGTGTTGACGGAAGGGTCAAAAGCCTACGAAGCCTATGGCGTCAAAGAGGTTTCCGAGCGTCATCGCCACCGCTATGAAGTCAACAATGCCTACCGGGAAATGCTCACCGAGAAAGGCTTACTCCTCTCGGGGCTATCCCCAGACGGCCGACTAGTAGAAATCGTGGAGGTTCCGTCTCACCCGTGGTTTGTCGGTGTCCAGTTCCATCCGGAGCTGAAATCCCGTCCGACCAAGCCGCATCCGCTTTTCCGGGATTTCGTCAAAGCGGCGGTGGAATACCGGCTCAAAAAGAAAGATGACGAAAAAAGCGAGACCGCCGAAACAAGCGACACGAGCAAGGCGAATCTCTAACTCTTAAGGACGAGACGAAAAAAATCAATCGAAATAGGGAAAGTACGCCCAAACCGGTGGTATTCCAGAAGGGTGGAGCAAGAGCAGGCGGTAAAAGTCGATTCCTTTGCTGCTTCGTCGGGTATAACCTATGGAATGGTTGAGAAAGACGGCGAATATTGACTTGACATACAAATTTTTCGGATGCAAGATGTAGTTTATGGAACCAAAACCATACTATGATTTTCGGGATATACTGGTTGCTCCTGCTAAAGCCCTTTCGGCAAAGAAAATTTCCTTGATGACCTTCTTTCTCTCGGTGGGGCTGTTGGGCTATGACTTCTTCACCTACCTTGCCGTGGTCGTTGACGGAGAAAAACTTGCGACTTTCTACTCGGTATATGGGCTGCTTCCGCTTACGTACCTGACTTTCTCTCACTGGCTTGCCCAGACGTTGTACCACCTTGGCCTTCTCGTGGCTATCTACGCCCTTATGCTCGGCTTCTTCGGTGTTTCCGCTATTACAATAGAAGAATTACGCGGCAATCGCTTTTTATCTTTGGGGAAAGCGCTTCGTTTCAGTTTCCGGCGTCTTCCGCAGCTTTTCTTGTCGGAGCTCTCCATTTTTGTTTTCGTTTGTATCATTGTCTTGCTGATATTCCTGCTGGGGCTCATTACCCGTATCCCCTACCTTGGTGAGTGGATCTATGCCCTCTTTTTTGTTATTCCCAACTTTATCATCGCCTTATTTGTCGTGTTTATCTGTTTCATCACCGTTATTTCCGTTATCCTCTTGCCTGCCGTGGCGGCGGCGGAACGGCGAGGGGAGACTTTCACCGCCATCCTGGAAACTTTCTCGACGATTATCCGTCAGCCGGTGCGCTGGTTTTTGTATACGGCATATGCGGCGATTGTCGCTAAGCTCTGCGGCTTTATCTATGCCTACTTTTCCTTCCGCGCCGTTGAATTTCTCACCCTCGCCTCCTCGCTGGGAGCGGGCAAGAAAGTCTGGTACCTCCTCAAATCGGGGCTTTCACATCTTCCTGTCAATACTCCTCTCGTGCGGGAAACGTTCAATATCTTTCCGGGCATCCACTGGTCGTTTTCCCTTGCCCCATGGTTGCGGGGCGGAGGAAACGAAGCCGCCGGTTACTTGATGGCGGTAATGCTGGCGTTGGTTTTCGCCTCGATAATCGGGTACATGCTTGCGATTCTCGCCACGGCGCAAGCCCGCGGTTACGTGGTGATACGGTACTACAAAGACGGCTACAAAATCCCGGAAGAAGACCCGCTCTTTTTCGAAGAAGAGCATGTCAACCCGCGGGTAGAAGAAGAAAAGGCAACATAGGAAGCTCTAACAACTTGAAAGGTGAGAAATATGGGGAAGAAAATTTTTTACCCTTGGGGTGAATAAAATATTGACCTCTGCCGTATAAACATGTATAATGTTACATATAAAACAAAGAAACTTGAGAAGTGCCGCCAATCTTACAAATTTGCTGTCAAAACATGGAATAAAGCGATAGCGTATAAGTATCATAAATGTATTGATACTCTGGAGGCTATCGAGAGCCTTGATGACTTGAGAAATTTTGCATCTTTAAGATTCCATGCCCTTGTTGGTGACAGAAAAAATCAATACGCCTTGAAACTTGATAAAAGATGGCGGTTGATTTTCACTGTCATCGGGAGTAAACAAAACGTGCTGAGAATAGAAGAAGTAAGTAGACATTATGGCGACTAACGTTAAAAGAATTTGGCCAGACATTGCCATTCCACCAGGTGAGATATTGCTCGACGAGCTGGAAGCTAGGGGAATGAGTCAAAAGGAGTTTGCGGAACGAACCGGTCGACCCAAGTCGGCAATAAATGAAATAATTAAGGGGAAAAAACAAATAACCCCTGAAACAGCCATCCAATTTGAACGGGTTTTAGGGATACCGGCTCACGTTTGGCTAAATCTCGAAAACAACTACCGCTACAACCGTGCCCGCATCGAGGACAGGGAAAAGCTGTTGAAAGAATCAAAGCGGCTGAATGAATACCCTGTCCGCGAGTTGATAAGGCTTGGTTGGATACGGAAATTCAACGATAAGGCGGAACAGGCGAAAGAACTGCTGAGTTTTTGGGGAGTGAGCTCATTTGAAGAAGTAAAAACACTCACGGCTTCTTTCAGAATATCCGGGAGAGGAAAGGTAAATCAAAATTCGCTGCTCTGTTGGCTACGAAAAGGACAAATTGAATCCCAACAAATTGAGACTGAGGAGTTTGCACGAGATAAGGCCAGAAAATCCCTCCAACAACTTAGGGCTTTGACTCTACTACCCCCTTCAGAGTTTATTCCCAAGTTAATACAAATTTGCGCCGAAGCCGGAATTGCAGTGGCTATCGTCCCGGAATTAAAAGGAATCAAAACAAGCGGGGCCGCTTTCTGGTGGGGTGGTAAAGCTATTATCCTCCTCAACCTACGCTACAAAAGAAACGATCAGTTCTGGTTCAGCTTTTTCCATGAGTTAGGACATATCCTTTTTGGAAAACGTCGCACTCCCTATCTTGATCAACTCCATGAAAAAGAAAAGACAACGGAAGTTGACATTGAAGAGGAAAGAGTCGCCAATCGATTTGCTCGTGAGGTGCTCATTCCCTCCAATGAATTTGAAAGGCTCCTGAGACTTGCTCCTTTCTCATACACAAAAATTAAGGATTTTGCCCGTTCAATCCATATTCACCCCGGCATAGTGGTGGGGCGATTACAATTTGAAAAGATAATACCGTATCACCAATTCAACGGACTGAAAATAAAATACTCGTGGGCTCGAAACTGATGCGTGTTATCCGCTCGGTAAAAACAATGCAAGCCACCGCTCGGAAGCTGGCGGCGGAAGGGAAAACCATAGCCCTTGTCCCGACAATGGGGTTTCTTCACGAAGGGCACCTCTCCCTCATTCGTAAAGCCAAGAAAAAAGCCGACGTGGTCATTACCAGCATCTTCGTCAACCCGACCCAGTTCGCCCCGCATGAAGATTTTAACAAATACCCCCGCGACGAAAAAGGCGACCTGAGGAAAATCAAAGCGGTCGGCGGCGATATTGTCTTCATCCCTAAAGCGGAAGATATCTATCCCCCCGATTTTCAGACGTACGTCACCGTTGAAAAGCTGACTAAAAGCCTCGAAGGCGCCTCGCGCCCGACGCACTTCCGCGGTGTGACCACCATTGTTGCCAAGCTGTTCAATATTTGCCGTCCCGATGTGGCTGTTTTCGGAATGAAGGATTATCAACAAGCGATAGTTCTCAAGCGGATGACATACGACTTGGGCTACCCGATTAAATTCATCATCGCTCCCACTGTTCGGGAGCCGGACGGGCTGGCGATGTCGTCGCGGAACAAGTATTTCACTCCCGAGCAACGCCGAGAAGCGCTCTGCTTGTATTATGCTCTCCGCACCGCCAAGGCAATGGTGCAAAGCGGCGAGCTGGATGCTGCCAAGATCCGTCGCGAAATGAGAGCCGTCATCAAAGCCACCTGCCCGACGGCGGAGATTGATTACATTGCCTTTACCGATTTCGAATCGCTGAAGCCGGTGAAAAAAGTGGTGAGAGGCACCGTCTGCTCACTGGCGGTCAAGGTTCACAAGGTGCGCTTAATCGACAATATGAAGCTGTTGTCGTAACCGGTTGCGAATCATTACAATCCCTCCAGTGTCAGGCATCGAGACACTGAACCGTAAGTAGTCATGAAAGGGTAAAATTAACCGTTGACCTTTGCCGGCACGCTCATACCTTATCATTCAATAAAGACGAAAGAAGAGAAACGAAAAGAAAGTGGGTAAGAAAATACGCCTATGACGGAACATACAAACATCAAAATCGAATCTCCCGGCGTCAATGTCGCGGTCGTCAAAAAGGATTACGACGGCTGGAAGTTTCTGATTCTCAAGCGGGCGGAAGGGGAGTCGTACGCTGGGTACTGGGGTTTTATGACCGGTGGCAAGCGCGGCGATGAAACCGTTGCGCAGGTGGTGAAACGAGAGCTCAAAGAAGAAACCGGCTTGAAACCGCTCAGCATGTGGGCGACGGAATACTTGATACAATTTTACGAGCCGGAATATGACACCATCTGGATACTTCCCCTCATCGTCGCTGTGGTGCCGGAAAAAGCGGAGGTCAAGCTCTCCCCCGAAAACAGCGAATACCGCTGGCTGGCGCCGACCAAAGCGCGACATCTGGTGAGCTGGAAGAATCTCGTCAAAGCCATTGATGATATCACCGAAGAACTGGAAATATTCCCGGCACGAAATTGGGTGGAAATCTCTACGGAACATAAACATACAAGCCGAACCTAAAGCATCCTCTCAGGCGTGGGACGGAAATTCCATTTGACAACGGTGACCGAAGGTGCTAAGTTATAAACTTAGTGATGACAACAGTGTAAAACAAAAAAGACATACGCAAGCTACGATTTCTTACGGCAAGCAAGAAGAATGGCGGAAAGAAAACAATATATCAGTTACATAAGTTGGTAGGAGAAGATACATGAATATGCGAAAACTTTTGGTCATGACGATTTTGCTTCTCGTTTTTGGGATTTCATCCGGGTGGTCGTCCGGAATCAGTCTCAAAATTTCAGGTCCCGGCGCCGTGAACGACAGCACTATCAAGGCGGGCGAGAAAGTTTCCGTGGACATCTACGTCGCTAACACCGATATTTACACCGGCTTTTCTTTCGGTTTCAAAATTCTGTCACCAACCATTAAAAACATCGTCCACGTAACCGACAGTGGGAACGGCTTGAACGAACGCGGCGACATCAAAGGGTACAACGGCTGGAACGACAAGTCCATCTGGGACTTCGGCGGTGTCTTTCCGGTTGAATGCGACTGGGACGGAATTCTCCCCGACACTCTCGGCTTCGGCGGTCTGTGCGTGAAAAAAGAATACACTCCGCATGACATGATGAAAGTGCTCTCTTTCGAGATCATCGTCCCCGATGCGGGTAAATTGACCATCGATTCTTCCTACTTCCCTCCCGGCGGGCGGTGGATGTTTGCTCCTTCTCCTCCGGGGAACATCGAAGAACCGAAATGGTACGGACCGTACATCTTTAACGTGGTAAAATAAATTTCAAAAACCCACCTTTTCAACGGTGGGTTTTTTT
>CAZAZQ010000005.1:0-80358 GCA_964489705.1 uncultured Ignavibacteriales bacterium | reverse complement strand
TTTAACGTGGTAAAATAAATTTCAAAAACCCACCTTTTCAACGGTGGGTTTTTTTTATGTCTCGATAAATAATTCAAAGCACCGTAAGGAAACGGGAAATATCACCACGCTACCGGACGGAGTGTCAAGAGTGGCGAAACACTCAAAAGGGAAGAAGTTCCTTCGGCAGAAGGTCATATGGGAAGGAAGAATTCTTTTCGCTCTGGTATGGCTGACGACATTGTATTCCTTTTCCTCCGCCTCTGAGGTCACTTCTTTCCCCCTTTCCGTCACCCTAACAACCCCTCCCCACATAACAGCACGGTCGACAGTCAATGTAGATATGATAATACACCGAGATGATTCACTGTCCGAGTTCGACATCGGAATGGTAACTTTCTCGCTGGCATACGACACCACCCTGATAAAGTTCTATAACATTACTAACACAACTTTTTTTGACACTGCCGGGTGGTCGTTTGGATTTATTTTGAAACCACTCTTCCTCGATGATACACACAACATGCTCATCCGCTTTACCGCAAAGAAAACATCTGCTGCTTCCGCTCCTCTTCTTAATGACCAAAAGCTCACTCTTCAATTCTCACTGAGCGGCGATTCTCTTCGGCATGACACTTCAACAACCATCGATTTTGTGTGGGGCGACTGTCATGCGAATACTCTCTACAACAGCCGCTCCGACACCGTTTTCACCGCCGCTTCCGTCCTCACAGCCGACGGGTACGATATAACCGGTTATCACGGTTTCTTCCCCTCTCTGGTCGGTCCCGACTCAATCTGTTTTACCGATTCTCTCCAATACGGCGACACCGTCGCTCTGCCTTTAATTACTTTCCGGAATACGAAGATTCAATTTCCATCCGCAACCGATGTTACCGAACCGGCTCCATCACAAGGAGAACTTCCTCTTGGCATCACATTAAAACAAAATTTCCCCAATCCATTCAATTCCTCGACCCGGATCTCCTTTTCGCCGCCGTATCGCACGGAGTGGCAACTGAGGATTTTCAACATCGAGGGGCAACTGGTACGGCAGTATCAAGGCATCGGTACCGGCTTGGAAACAACTATCATATGGGACGGAAAAAACTCTGACGGACTCGACGTTGCCAGCGGGGTCTATTACTACCGGCTCATCACCGACGAAACTGCCCTCAGCAAAAAGATGCTCCTGCTGAAATAAGGTCTTCTAATTCGCCGGTGAACGGGATAAGACCTTCTCTTTGAGATACTGAGCGATACACTCCGCCGCCAGCCGGTGTCCCTTGGCGTTGAAGTGAATCGGGTCGTACTGGGCATCATCCCAGAGATCCGGGTACTTGTCAAATTCCTCTGCCAAATCGACGAGGTCGATTCCTTCCTCACGCGCCAGCCGACGCACCGCTTCGTTGTACTTTTGATGGTACTTGTGAAGCGGCGATTTCATATAAGAAGGATAGTACAAGCGCAACGAGGGAATGGGCGAAGTCAACAAAATCGGTCGGATACCGTGAGAACGAGCCACCGCACAGATCTCCTTGAGGTTTTGAGTGTAATCGTCAAGTCCCACCCGGTAGACCGGCGCACCGTGGCGGAAGAGCGAATCGGGGGGACCTTCCATTAACGAAAGGTATACTTTCTTTGCCAAGCGGTACGAATGCAGGCGGGAAAGCACATTTTGAACATCAATAATAAACGGCGAGGGAAATTGTTGGTCTTTATCGGCAACCTGGTGCGCCGCCGCCCAATGGTCATTCCAAGCAAACATTATCAAGACAATATCCGGCTCGAGTTTGACAAGCTCTCGCTCGAAAAAGAGCTTCCCTTGATAAGAAGTGTAACCGGGGATGCCGCCGTTGATAACCCGCCAGTCTCCTCCCAACAGGTGCTCCAACTGCTTGATGTAGGTTTCTTCCCACGCCACCCCCCAGCCGAAAGTACACGAATTCCCCAAAGCGAGAATTCTCTTTTTGGATTTTACCGGCGGAATCTCCTCGCCCCGCAAACCCAGCGAATTTATCCGGTACGTTTTCCCTTCGAAAAATTTCGAGCGCACCGTACGGTTAGGGCGAAAACGCCAGAACAAGTCATGGTCTTTTTGGAAAACATCCGGGTAGTCTAACGCCCGATTCAGAACGAAGAGCCGGTTGCGAAAAGTAGTGTCCACCCCGCTGATGCGAACCACAACCTCTACGATAGCGACAAAAACTACCACGCTCAGCAGCGGCACTGCTATGCGAAACAGCAATGATGGTCGCGGTGCGGTCATAATTGGAAATATACTTGTTCCTCTGCGGCTTGTCAGCGGTGAAGTTGAGCGGCGATGAGGGGAGCGACTTCTTCGGCTATCGCCATAGCCGCCACTTTATGTCCTGCAATATTGAAATGAATCGGGTCCTCTCTAGGTGCATCGAACAGATTGGCAAATTGCTCGAAAACAGCTTGGAGGTCGATAAACGGCACCTGCTCCAACTCGGCAACTCGGGCAATCTGTTGTTGATATTGACGATGCAACAAAAACAGATTGTTTCGAAAAACCCGTGAATCCTTCAAGGCAGGCGCTATAGGCGGACTGATAAGCACCGGCTGAATATGCCGGGCGCGGGCGGTACGGACGATTTCTTTCAAGTTCCGAAAAAATTCGTCTTGCGAAACCCGCCTCTTTCCGGACACATCGTCAAGAGCGACCAACAGTTCCTCTTCGGTAGAACGAAGAATAACTTTTCGCAACAATTGGTAAAGTTTCAGACGGGAAAAGAAATTCTGAAACCATAAAATCAGCTTGCTTGGCACCCGTTGCTCGGCATCCGAAATGCCATGCCCCGCTTTCCAATGGTCGTTCCATCCGAACATGATTAACACCATATCCGGTTGATATTGCACCAACTCCTCTTCAAAATAAATTTTCCCTTGGTATGAGCTGTAACCCGGCACACCCGCATTTATGACCTCAATTTTTTCGGGGGAAAACTCTTTTTGCAGTTCTTCCTGCAGTCGATATACCCACGTCTCTTCGTCGGGGACACCCCATCCGAAGGTACAGGAATTCCCGAGCGCAATAATCCGATACCCTTGCTTCGGTTTCTGGATTTCCGCCCCACGCATGCCGTCGGAATTTATCCGGTAGTTCAAATAGCTGAACAACTTGGACTCGGTGGTTATATCCTTACGAAAACGCCAAAACAATTTCGGATCACGGAGGTATACGCTCGGAAAGTCGATATCTCGATTGACGGGAAAGAACTGATTTTTGTAGTAGAGGTCAAAATCAACCCACCGGAGGATTATCTCTCCTGCCACAACAAAGAGGACAATCGATAGGGTGCTTATGAGGAGCTTGGTCCGCCAGGGAAGAACTTGCCGAGCTGTCCGAAAATGCTGAGTTGACATAATGAAGCCACCGCAGGAAGGATTAGAACAAAGAATAAATGAACGGTGCCAAGGCAGTCGACTCCGTCAGCACAATTAACAACGATAAGAGCAGCAAAAAAATCAATATGGGGCTAAGCCACCACCTTTTGGAATGCTTCAAAAAGTACCATAATTCCGAAAAAATGCGTAATCGACGAAACATTGTTCCCTACCGTATTCTCCTTTTCCCATAAGCCGCTTATGGCATTCGTGGTATTGTCTAATCTATCGCTTTTTCCAGAGTAAACTTACTGCGTACTTCGTCCGTTAATTCTTTCTTATCAATAAGATATCCCTCTAAGTACAGAAAATCAATACCGCCGGAGCAAAAAGTTGCAAACGCCTCCTCTGGGGTGTTCACAATCGGATGCCCGCGAAGATTAAACGAGGTATTGAGCACCACCGGTACACCTGCTAAACGCTTAAATTCTTGTAAGAGCTCGTAGAAAAAGGGATTGTCTTCAGCAGTGACGGTCTGAATGCGGGAAGAATTATCAACGTGAGTGACCGCCGGAATGACTTCCCGTTTGTCGGGACGGACCTCAAAATTGAACAGCATGTACGGCGAGTCACCATCAATATCGAAATAGTCTGCCGCCTCTTCCGCCAAAACGGCTGGAGCGAAAGGGCGAAACGGTTCCCGATACTTTACCGCCGCATTGATTTTCTCTTTCATGTGAACATCACGCGCATCGGCAACAATAGAACGAAACCCCAACGCTCGAGGACCGAATTCCATCGCTCCCTGGAATAAGGCGACAATCTTACCTTGGGAGATTTCCTCAGCTAACCGTCGTACGTGTTCTTCTCGGCTGCTGGAGGAGGCGGGAATACCATGACGGTCCAAAAACGCTTTTACCTCGGAAGGGGTATATCGGGGTCCGATACCGAAAAACGGCTGCTGTCGTTTTTTCTCACCGCTCAGCGCGTAATGAACGTACAACGCTGCCCCGACCGCCCCACCGGCATCCCCCGCCGCCGGTTGGACATAGATATGCTCAAACAATCGTTCCTTCAAAAGGAGCCCGTTGGCTTTGCAGTTCAACGCCACTCCCCCGGCTAAGCATAGATTTTTCTCGCCGGTGACTTCTTTCACATGTTGTGCCATCTTCAAAACGATTTTCTCCGTCACCGCTTGGATGGAGGCGGCAATATCTTCGTGAAACGATTCCAGTTGTGATTCGGGATTTCGCCGAGGGCGTCCGAACAATTGTTCAAATTTCCTGCCGGTCATGGTCAAGCCGTAGTGAAACGTGAAGTAATCAAGATTGAGATGGATGGAACCGTCGTCATGAATTTTGACGAGCTTTTCCTCAATCAACAGAGCAAAACGCGGCGTCCCGTACGGCGCCAACCCCATTACCTTGTATTCCGCCGAGTTGACTCGAAAGCCGAGGTAATACGTAAAAGCTGAATACAACAACCCGACCGAGTGAGGGTACGGCATTTCCGCCAGAAGAGTCACGTGATTGTTTTCCCCCAGTCCGTAAGAAGCATTCGCCCATTCGCCGACCCCGTCGATGGTCAGCACCGCCGCCCGTTCAAAAGGTGAAGAAAAAAACGTCCCTGCCGCATGAGAGAGATGGTGCGGCAAAAATAACACTTCCCCTTCGTAGCCCAGCTCTTTATGGATGACATGCTCGACCCAGAGCTTGCGACGCATCCATATCGGCGCCGCCTGGAGGAAAGCCCGATATGACCGGAATGGGGTCGCCATATAGCCGGTGATAATCCGCTCGAACTTGGTCAGGGGCTTATCATAGAAAACGATATAGTCAAGGGCGTTGATATCTATTCCCCCCCGGCGCAAGCAAAATTCGACGGCGTGTCGAGGCAGTTCGGGATCATGTTTCAACCGGGAAAACCGCTCTTCGCTGGCGGCGGCACGCAATTCCCCGTCCATCACCAACGCTGCTGCGGCATCATGATAAAAGCAGGAAATGCCCAAAATGTTCATCTCAACTCAATCTCCGTAAGGATTCCACGTCGGGAGAACCGTCTTTGACAGCATGCCAATTCGTCGGGCGTCCTTTTTTCCAGGCACGCACCGTCAGCGGATCCCAGCCGAATATTTTGAGAAAAAGCCCCAGCGGCGAGAGAATCAAAAAATAAAACAGCGTCAACAGCACCGCCGTTTGAAAACGGGCAACCTTCAGCGCACCTTTTTTCCATCCCGCCCACAATGTCCGAAAAAAACTTTTCATTGTCGTTCCGTTACCAAAAAATCAATTGACCACGCTCCAACTATTCATTATGCAAATATAACCATTATTGCTATCGCTGCCATAATATAAGAGGTTGAGAAAAGTGACGGGTGCGGCAAAGAAAAAAATTCTGGTCACCGGCGCTTCCGGCTCGCTGGGCAAGCAAATCATCTACGAGCTGAGCAAGTATGACTGCTTTACCCCCATCGCCCAGGTGCGTCAAACTTCCGACACGACATTTCTCGACCGATTGGGAGTGGAAAAACGTATTGCCGATATCCGACACGAACAGGAACTTTCCGGACTGGTGGAAGGAATCAACGTCGTTATCCACACCGCCGCCTGGGTCAATTTCCGCCAAGACCAGCTTCCTCTTTTCACGCAAATCAACGTCACCGGCGCCGTGAATATGTACCGAGCTGCCTGTTCGTCGGGTGTTTCTCGTTTCATCCATGTCTCCACCATTGCCGCCGTCGCCGCCATTCCTCGCTCACAGAACAAGAAGAATTCCCTTTTCACCTTTTCCTTGATCCAAGAAGATGCTCCTTTCAATCTCCATCACCTTCGTATTCCGTACATCATCACCAAGCGCGCCGCCGAAGAGGAGCTGCTCAAAATTTCCGCCGATCAAAAAACCGAACTGGTCATCGTCAACCCATCGATTATCGTTGCTCCCTCCCGAACCGGTGACGATAGAAACAAAGCGGAAAAGAAGTTTCCCCGCTTTCTTGTGCCGGATTTGCCTTTCCATGTCAACTTGGTCGATATCCGTGACGTTGCCCGAGGCATCGTCGCCGCCACCGAAAAAGGAAGAAATCGGGAGCGTTACCTTCTGACCGGAGAGAACATCTCGGGACGCGACTTGATTTTGGTTGTCTCCGCCATCTTAGAAAAGGCTCCCCACTTGGTGAAAGTCCCTCGTGTTTTGCTGAACGCGCTGGCGCGAGCCTCGGTTTTTTACGGCAAAATTTTCAAAAACGGGAAGGTGTCGTTTTACCCGGACATTGTGAAGCTCACCGACTATGATTGGGTCTACTCGTCCGCCAAGGCAAGACAGGAGCTGGGTTACTATACTCGCTCAATTTACACCACCTTGACGGAACTGCTGACCAACAACTTCACCGACTCCTACGCCAAGCCTGTTTTGAAATCATCGGCGGAGGCTTCCGAAAAGAATCCTTAGAAAGATAAATAGCCGGTTGTCAGGAAGAGATCCCTGACAGAGCTTAGAACACACTCAATCATAGGTAGGGAAAGTCTCGAAAGAGACCTGCCAAAAAAGGAGCGCATGAGATAGGCAGATCCGTCCCGGATCTTCCCTACTTTTCTCCTAAGGGATTCCCAACAGAGCAAGAAAGGAATCATGACGGAATGGAAAATGCTGCGGCATTATGCCTTCGGGAGACATAAAGTACCCCCGGCAGGAATTGAACCTGCGGCACGCGGTTTAGGAAACCGCTGCTCTATCCGACTGAGCTACGGGGGCAGACACCTTCTTTTCTCCTGAGAATAAAAAACGCACATATTCCCCCCTGTCAACTCTCAACTGAAAAAAGACCGGCTTACTCTATTCCGAGTCGTAGGAAATCAAGCAGTTGACATCATACTTGCTCAGCTTTTTCCGCCAAGGAAGGAAAGACAAATCAATCACCGCCGAAATCCCGGCAACTTCTCCCCCCAAGCGTTCCACCAACCGGCAGACCGCCTGCAACGTGCCGCCGGTGGCAATCAAATCGTCCACGATAACGACCTTCTCCCCGGGCTCAACGGCATCTTCGTGCAACTCGACCGAATCTCGCCCGTACTCCAGCTCGTACGTTTCGGCAACGGTTTTATAGGGAAGTTTCCCCGGTTTTCGCGCCACTGCTAACCCAAGTCGAAGCCGATCGGCTAACGCCGCCCCGAACACGAACCCTCGCGACTCGATGCCGACAATCTTTTGCGCTCCGCGGGAGCGGACGTACTCCTCCATCGACGCCAGAGCTTTTTGGAATCCTTCCGGATTTTGCAATAGGGTCGTAATGTCGTAAAAGTTGATTCCCGGCTTGGGAAAGTCCGGTACCGTCCTGATATACTTTTTCAAATCATCCATAGACTTGCCGTCCCCTTCCTTATAACACAATGTCAAACGTTGAAAACTTCCCTGAAAACTCCGTCCACGTGACCGACACATCACGAACGACGGCATGGGAGGGACCTACTTTGAGTTGCGCAATGAACTCTTCGAGCATGCTCCGGTCGCCTTCGGCATGAATACTTACCGACCCGTCCGGGTTGTTCCGTACCCATCCGACCAGCCCCAGTTTGATGGCGACCCGGTAGCAAAAGTACCGGTAGCCCACTCCTTGCACCAGTCCTGTGATACGAACGTCCGCCCCGACAGAATTCACTACGCTTTCTCGGCAAGCTCCATCGCCCGCTTTGCCGCCTCGATCGGATCCGAGGCTTGCTCGATTTCGTCCCCAAGCCGCCAGGCATTGACCGCAATCAACGGCTTTCCGGCATGCAAAGCGAACGCCATCTCCGACAAGGTTCCGTACTTCCCGGGAAAGGCGACCACCGCATCAGCCGCCCGTACTACCATGATGTTCCGGGCTTCCCCGAAGCCGGTCGGGATGACATACTCGATGTATTCGTTGGCATCTTCTTTGTTGTCAGTCGGAAGGATCCCGATGGTTACCCCACCCGCTTCTTTTGCCCCACGCGCGGCACCTTCCATAATTCCTCCCATTCCCCCACACACAATCACCCCACCATGCTCGGCAACATATTTGCCGACTTGGGCAGCCATATCACGGAGTTTCTTTGAGCACTTACCAGCCCCTACCACAGCAATCACCGGTTTTCTCGTCGTAGCCATACTCGTTAACCTCTTACCCTTTCAGAACGAAGACTGTTCGAATGTATGAACGACCCCACTCTGTCTATACATTTTTAGTCACTCACTCCCTAGTCCATCTTACGGCGTCCTTTGATTTTTCCTATGAAAACGTATCGGCCACCCCTCCAAGCTTTATACATCGGGGCGACTGGATTTGAACCAGCGACTCCTTAGTCCCGAACCAAGTGCGCTACCAAACTGCGCTACGCCCCGAAGCATACATTTGACAGCGTATGATAGCATTTATTCGAAAGCTGTCAATACTTTTTCTCCCACAAACCGAGCTTTTCTCGCCTCCCGGTTCCCCGCCCCCAGACCTGTTTTCACCACTTCAACTTAAGAGCCTGCAACGCCTGCAGCGAGGCGCTGTCGGTGAAATCCAGCTTCAAAGGAGTGATCGACACCACCCCTTTCTTTATGGCATCAAAATCGGAACCCTCGATAGACTCCCATGACGGGTACCCGCCTATCCAGTAGTAAGCTCTCCCCCGCGGGTCGGTTTTATGGATGACGTAATCTTTATACAAGCGCCTGCCTAACCGGGTGAACTCAAAACGCCGGTACGGCTTGCCCGAATCGAGAGGAAAATTGACATTCAAAAAGGTGGACGGCTGGAGCTGAAAAGAAGGGTACATCTTGACCAAACGGGCGACAAACTTCGCCGCCCGGGTCATTTTGGTTCCCGGCTCCCAATCCGCCATCGAAACCGCCATCGAAGGAATGCCTAAAATAGAACCCTCTATCGCCGCCGCCACCGTCCCGGAATACGTGACGTCTTCTCCCATATTGGCGCCGTGGTTGATACCGCAAATAATCATGTCGGGCTTTCTGCGCTTGAAAAGCAAATGCACCGCCAGCATTACACAATCCGTCGGGGTACCGTCAATGGTATAGCATCGTGAATCCAACTTGTGAACCCGCAAAGGGCGGTTCAAGGTCAGGGAATGCGAGCTTG
Organism: uncultured Ignavibacteriales bacterium; assembly: GCA_964489705.1. GTDB lineage: Bacteria > Zixibacteria > MSB-5A5 > GN15 > FEB-12 > CAZAZQ01. The sequence goes on along the minus strand of CAZAZQ010000005.1, from coordinate 70,928 downwards.
CCGATTGTTCGCGGTCGGGAGCCGCCATGTAGACGTCGGCTATCTTTTTCAGCTCCTTGAAAAGGGTATTGATACCGTCGGCAAAGTACCCGTCGTCGTTGGTAATCAGTATGCGCATCTTTTTTGCCATCGTCCTTCTCAGCACTCTCCGTTTGTGTCGTTCATGTCACCCAGCCGCAACGTTTTCTTCCCGTTTTTTTACCGTCTCACTCGAAACATGAGCAAAGATTAATACACCGCCCGGCAAAAAGCAAACACGGAGACTCAATACCAGACCCGCTTGAAAATCTGTCGGATAAAACGCCCGGTATCCACAAGGGGATTGATGTAGGAATGAGAGCCGGCATAGACCGTCGATATGGGGACCTCATCGATTCGGAACCCCAACGCCCCGGCTTTGAACAACATTTCCGATTCATAATCGTAATTGACGGTTTTTAACTGTAGAAGACGAAACAGTTCCGTCGGCACCAAACGAAATCCCGATTGGCTGTCCCTTATCCGTTGGGTTGAAAAAATCGAGATAATTAACGAAGTAAGGTTGTTCGTCAACCAGCGGTGAATCGGCATCTGCTTGAGAGTCATCCGGCGGGTACCGATAAGAATACGCTTGCCGTCATCAAGTGCGAAAAAGCGCGGAATTTCTTCCGGCAGGTGTTGCAAATCGGCATCAAGGGTCAAAACGGAACGATATCCCCGCTTGAGGGCGTAGTCGAAACCGGCTTGAAGGGCGGCGCCCTTGCCTCGATTCCGGGGAAAGATAATGTGTTTCACCCCATATCGATGAAGAATGAGTTCGGTATCATCGGTGGAGCCGTCGTTCACAATCAAGAGATTGTCCAAACAGACGTACCCCTTGATTCTCTCAATCAACTGGGGAAGAAACGGCGCCGCATTATACGCCGGAACAAGCACCAACGTCGTAAACCGGTTGATATCTGACATAGGCGGCTATGCGTTTCCCCACTTTTGGGAAAAAACACTCATGATTCGGGGGATTCTCTCGGAAATAGTTTGGTCGGAGCGAGCCGACTTGAACGGCCGACCTCTCGCACCCCAAGCGAGTGCGCTAACCATACTGCGCCACGCTCCGACATTTACTGCCATTTGACAATTTCTACGGTATTAATCTACAAAAGATTTCCGAAAACTCAAAGAAAAAAACTCAGCAGATCTTCAATCTCTTTCCGGATCTGCCCGATGATGGTTCTGGTTCGCGCCGATTTCTGCATGTTGGCTTTTTCTTCCCCCGCGCGTTTCATCATCAGCTTGGTGCGTGCCCCGGCGATGGTCAGCTTTTCTTTGTTCCGGAGGTACTTGATGCGGTTAATCAGCTCGATGTCTTTTTCAGTATAGATTCTGTTGCCGCCGCGATTTTTCTTTGGTTTGAGCGCCGGAAATTCTTTTTCCCAATACCGGAGTACGTACTGCTCCAAACCGGTAATCCGGGAAACCTCGCTGATAGAGTAATACAGTTTTTCGTTACCGCTGCTTTTACTCACTTTGGTTCCCTTCTTCTGCTCTTTTTTCAGCGCCATATTTCCGCCTTCAATTCCCTGCTCATCAGCTCTTCCACCGCCACCAAAGGCGGCTTTCCCTCGAAGAGCACTTTATACACTTCCGTCGTTATCGGCATCTCCACCTGATGTACCCGGGCAAGTTCGTACCCGGAACGGGTCGTCTCCACCCCTTCGGCAACCATGTGCATCGCCGACAAAATATCTTCCAGCTTTTCCCCTTGACCTATTTTTTCCCCGACGTGCCGGTTGCGACTGTGTCGGGACGTACAGGTCGTCACCAAGTCTCCGATACCGGACAAACCGGCAAAGGTCTCGGGCCGTGAGCCCAATTTCACGCCCAACCGGGTAATCTCCGCCAAACCGCGGGTGATAAGCGCTCCCCGCGTATTGTCGCCCATTCCCAAGCCGTCGGCTATCCCGGCGGCGATGGCAATGATGTTCTTCAATGAGCCGCCCAATTCCACCCCGACGACGTCATCGCTCTTGTATGCTCGGAACCAGCGGCTGCTGAAAGCTTGCTGTACCGTAGCGACAAAAGTTTCATCATACCCGGCAATAACCACCGCCGTCGGCATGTCCATCACCACCTCTTCCGCATGAGAAGGTCCCGACAAGGTCGCCACCAACCCTTGCCGCGGCGGCAACGCCAGCTCTTCGGCGATAACTTCCGACATCCGCATCAACGTGCCGGTCTCTATCCCTTTCGCTAAATTGAGCACACCGACGTCAGGAGGAATCTTCCCCCGTAAGCGGGTAAGGACGGAACGCAACGACTGAGAAGGGACAGCTAACACAATCAGCTCACATTCGGCTATGGCGGAAAGGAGGTCATTTGATACGTGAACTGCCTCCGGTAAGACAAAGCCTTTCAACTTGTCCGGATGTCCTCGGAATGCCTTGAGCTTCTCGTAATCAACCGGGTTGAATTCCCAGAGAGTTACGGAAAAGCCGTTGTTGTGCAACAAGCGGGCAATCGCCATCCCCCACGAACCGGCTCCCAAGATAGTAATGCGCTTAAACATCACAGTTTCCCTTCCGATTTTCGCGAAAAAACAAATCGACTTTCCGTCCCGGCAATCAAGCGCCGGATATTCTGACGGTGTGCGATGACAATCAGCACCGCTACCACTCCGGCAACATAGACATAAATGGTCGCCACGTCATACGACAACACATACTTCTCCACCGCCACGATGAGGAAAAAACCAACAGCACCTGCGAGCGAACCTAAAGAGATATACCGACTCGCGGTCACGACTGCTATAAATATAATAAAACTTGCCGCCGTTTCAAGCGGTAATAACATTAGCATGGCTCCCAGCGCCGTATTGACCCCTTTCCCTCCCTTGAATCGCAAAAAGAGGGAAAACATATGTCCCAACACCGCCGCCAAAGCGCACGCCACAAGCAAACCGTCGGACGCCACCGAAGAGGTCATCAGGTGAGCATGGAAATAGCGGGCAAACCCGACCGCTGCCGCTCCCTTGGCGATGTCGCCGAGATACACCCAGAGAGCGGCTTTTGCTCCGACTACCCGCCAGACGTTGGTCGCTCCGATGTTCCCCGACCCGTGTTGTCGAATGTCCGGCACTCCATACCACCGGCTGACCAACAAACCGAAGGGAATGCTTCCCAACAGGTAGGCGATTACAATAGGAACAACAAAACCCATCTTTCCCTTTCCACGCTCCGGTGTAAGGCGAACTGTTCAACAGACATCTGGCTTATTTACAGCAAGTTACAACAAAACTTTCAAGTGCTGCTCTATCACACGCTTCACTACTCACCGCCGATGGAATCTTCCCCGCTCATCGTCGTATCGGTCGGCTCGGCCGGTGCAAGATAGTGCTCTAAGTCAGGCGAATACTTCACCATCTCTTCAAGCAAAGCCGCCACATCCGCCGAATCAACGCTCATATCGGACTGGAACTGTTGGAGCACCTGCATGAGCGGACCGAACTTTTGATAATCCAACTTTGTTTCTTTCAACTTGGTGACAAAGGCATCGGCAACCGCATTGAATTGGACGGTGTCCACGCCCTCGATAGGCTGCTCACTTATCTTCTGCTTAATCTGGGTTATCAAAACCGTAGTGCCGTACTTGGCGATGTCTTCACGTTTGAAATAGCAGGTAATTCCCGCAATTATGAAGATGAGCAACAACGCTCCCACGACGATAAGAGCGACCAAACACCCTTTCGACATCCCTTTCTTTTGCACGTTTCCGTTCATATTCCCTCACTTCTCATGCTATTCGATTTTCCTTTTTATTACTTTCTGATTTTGGCAGGGGAAGGCAGATGATATGAGAGTTTTGTTAACAGAAGTCTTCCTCATACAATGAAATAAAAGGTAAGAGCAGGTCTCACGCAAGTTATAAATTTTAGCTCAAGTAATTCTTTAGAACAGCGCGGGCAGGGTGTCGCCGCTCCTTCCTCGCGGGAGGAGAGATACAATGAAAAAAACCCGCCCACGGCGGGTTTTTCTAAGAGGTGAGATAGTAAATGGTTATTTCTTGGGGGTCTCTTTCGCGGTCGATTTCTTTTTCGACTTTTTCCCCTTCTTGTCCGTTTCTTCAACCGGCTTTGCCGTCAAGAGCTCCACCACCGAAATGGGTGCTCCGTCGCCGCGACGTACGCCGAGTTTGACAATGCGGGTAAAACCGGACTCGCGGTCGGCAAACTGCGGTACGATTTCCGTAAACAGTTTCTTGAAAATCTTCTTTTGGTGGATCGTCTTCGCCACCTGCCGTTTCGCCGCCAGGGTGTCTTTCTTCGCCGTGGCGATAATCCTATCTACTACCGGACGGAGGGCTTTTGCCTTCGCATCGGTCGTCTTGATGATTCTATGTTCGAAAAGCGACATTGCCATATTCGCCAGCATCGCCTCCCGGTGTGATTTCGTCCGGCCCAACTTCTTAACTTTATCCCGATGTCCCATGTGTGTTTCTCGCTGTCACTCAGTTCTTTTGAGGTTCTACGTATTTAGAAATGTCCATACCCAACGATAAGTCCAGTTCTTCGAGAATGGAATTGATTTCGTTGAGCGATTTCCGTCCAAAGTTACGATATTTGAGCATCTCGGCTTCCGTCTTCGTGACCAGATCCTGCAGTGTTTGGATGTTCGCCGCCCGCAGGCAGTTGGAAGAGCGCACGGAAAGCTCCAGCTCATCGACGCGGGTTTTCAGCAGGTTCCGAATGCGGATGGTTTCTTCATCTTCTTCCGGTTCTTCCTCAACCAAGATTTCTTCATCCATGTGAATGAACAACTGGAGATGGTCTTTGATAATCTTGGCGGCGAAGCTCAAGGCATCCTCGGGCGTAATGGAACCATCGGTCGTGATTTCCAGAATCAAGCGGTCGAAGTCGGTCCGCTGCCCCACCCGGGTATTTTCCACATGGTAGGAGACCTTGGTCACCGGAGAAAACAGCGAGTCGACAAAGATCGTTCCCACCGGCGCATCGGGACGCTTGTTCTGTTCCGCCACGTGATACCCTCGCCCCGAGTCAATATCCAATTCAAGTTCGAATTCGATGTCATCGGTCAGCTCACAAATATGCTGATCGGGGTTGAGCACTTCCACATCCGGGTCACCTTCAATCATACCGGCGGTCAGTTTGCCTTTCTTGTTCGCTTTCAATGTCAAGGTGCGCATATCATCCGCATGCATGCGGAAACGAATGTTTTTTACATTCAACACAATATCCGTAACGTCTTCATAGACTCCATCCAGCGAGGAAAATTCGTGAAGACACCCGGCTATACGCACTGACACGACCGCCGCCCCTTGAATCGACGAAAGCAACACTCGGCGCAGGCAATTCCCCAAGGTTGTGCCGTAACCGCGTTCCAAGGGCTCGATAATAAAACGCGAGTAATTTTCTTTTGCCGAAGTTTGGTCATTCACCACCTCTTTCGGCATGGTCAGTGACTTCCATTTCATATTACTGAAAAACCTCCCAACGGGATATAAATGCCTACTTAGAATACAGCTCTACAATTAATTGTTCGTTCGCCGGCAACGGGATATCCGAGCGCTTCGGAACTTCGAGCAACTCTCCTTCCAGAGCCGCCTTGTTCAAACGCAACCACGGATACTCGTCTCCCCGCCCGACATCTTTCAACGCCGAATGAATCAACGCCAAGTTTTTCGACTTGTCTTTCACCTTGATAATCTGGTTCGGTTTCACCTGATACGAGGGAATATTGACAATCCGTCCGTCGACCATGATATGCCGGTGCAAGACCAACTGTCGAGCCGCCTTCCGAGAAGGAGCAAAGCCCAAACGATACACCAAATTATCGAGACGGGTTTCAAGGAGTTGCAACAAGATTTCGCCGGTAACGCCGATTTTCCGGTCGGCGCGCTTGAAGTAGTTCCGGAACTGCCGCTCCAAGATGCCATAGACCCGTTTGACTTTCTGCTTTTCCCGCAACTGCAATCCGTACGGCGACATCTTCCGGCGCAAGTTTTGTCCGTGCTGACCCGGCGGATACTGTCTCCGCTCCAGGGCGCACTTATCACTCAAGCACCGTGTTCCTTTCAAAAAAAGCTTCTCGCCTTCCCGACGACACAACTTACAGTTTGCTTCCGAATATCGAGCCATTCATACTCCTCAAAACATAAAGAAATTTCACACTCACCACGTTACACTCGCCGACGCTTGGGCGGACGACACCCGTTGTGAGGAATCGGCGTGACGTCTTTTATTACCGTAATCTCCAGCCCCGCGGCGGCTAACGACCGGATCGCCGCTTCCCGCCCGGAACCGGGACCTTTTACCCACACTTCGATTTTGCGCAGTCCCATATCCATCGCTTCTTTCGCCGCCGCCGTAGAGGCAAGCTGCGCCGCAAACGGAGTGGACTTCTTCGAACCTTTGAAACCGACTTTTCCCGCCGAGCCCCAGGAAATCGTCTTTCCCGAGGTGTCGGTGATGGTTATAATCGTATTATTGAACGTCGCTTTGACGTGAGCAATACCGTTCGCTTCGACTTTACGCGTTTTTCTTTTGGCACGTCCTTTTTTCTTCGGGTCAGCCACTATAACACCTCATTCCTCTGGTTCACTATTTCTTGCCCGGAGGTTTCTTCTTCAAACCGCCGATTGACCGACGGGGACCTTTCCGGGTACGGGCGTTGGTTTTCGTCCGTTGGCCACGCACCGGAAGACCACGCCGATGACGAAGCCCGCGATAGGAGCCGATGTCAATCAACCGCTTGATGTTCATGTTAATCTCACTCCGGAGAGCTCCTTCGACGGTATATTCATTTTCAATCACATGTCGAAGTTTCGTCACGTCCTCATCGGAGAGGGCGTGAACGCGCGTATCGGGATTGACCCCGGTTTTCTGCAATATCTCGGTTGCGGACGTCGGACCGATACCGAAAATGTACCGCAAAGCAATCTCAATCCGCTTATCTTTGGGGAGATCTACTCCAGCTATTCGTGCCAATTCACACTCCTCAGAGCTTTATTATTTACCTTCACCTCTTCGTGTTATCCCTGACGTTGCTTATGGCTAGGGTTCCGGGAACAAATAACACGAAGCACACCTCTACGCTTAATAATCTTACAATATTCGCAACGCTTTTTTACTGCCGACCGAACTTTCATAGCACTACCCAATCTGTTACGTCGTTCATCCCTTATACCGGTAGGTGATACGGCCCCGGCTCAAATCATACGGCGACAGCTCGAGCGTCACCCTATCCCCGGGCAGAATCTTGATAAAGTGCATTCTCATCTTGCCCGAGATATGCGCCAGCACGATGTGACCATTGTCCAGCTCCACCTTAAACATCGCATTGGGGAGCGGCTCAATGACCTTTCCTTCCACTTGTACGGTCTCTTCTTTCGCCATATACCTACTTTTATGCTACCGTTAAAATCGTCGTTCCGTTTTCACCAATAGCAATCGTGTGTTCAAAATGAGCCGACGGTTGCCCGTCAGCGGTTACCACCGTCCATCCGTCCGGGAGCGTTTTCACCTGATAGGTGCCCATGTTAATCATAGGCTCAATTGCCAGCACCATTCCCGGCTTCAACACCGGTCCGGTCTCCGGCGAACCGTAATTCGGCACCTGGGGGTCCTCGTGCATATTCCTGCCGATACCATGACCGACCAACTCACGCACTACCCCGAAACCGGCGCCTTCGGCAACCTCTTGGACGGCTGCGGAAATTTGCCCTAATTTATTGCCTTTTTTCGCCTTGTCAATACCTGCCTCAAGAGATTTCTTGGTTATTTCCAGCAAACGGGCTTTTTCTTTCGATATTTCTCCCACCGCATAGGTTCGCGCCGAATCGCCGTAAAACCCGTCGACAATCGAGCCGACATCGACCGAAACGATTTCCCCTTCCCGGATTACGCGCTTTCCGGGAATACCGTGGACCACCTCGTCATCGATGGAAATGCACGCCGACGCAGGGAATCCCTGATACCCCTTGAAACCGGGTTCGGCTCCGAGGGAACGGATGAAATCTTCGATGAGTCTGTCAAGTTTCGCTGTCGTCATACCGGGTTTTATCACCTTTGCGACCATATCCAACGTTTTCGCCACCACCTGACCGGCGCGGCGCATAATCTCTATCTCTTCTGGCGTTTTCAGTATGATCACGTTGTCATTCGTTTCCTATCGAACTTCCTCCAAAAGAGCTTGAAAAATTTCCTCGGGGGAACCTTCTGCGTTTAACTCAACCAGAACCGACTCCTGCCGGTAAAAATCTTCAATCGGCTGCGTCTGTTTTTTATACACTTCCAAACGATTTCTCACCACGGATTCTTCATCGTCGGGTCGCCGCTGTAACGTCGCACCGTCAATGTCACACACCCCTTCTTTTTTGGGGATCCTGGTCGGATAATTATAGGTCGCCTGACATTTCGGGCAGAACCACCGCCCGGACAGGCGGCGTACCACTTCTTCATCGCTGACTTGAAAGAGAATCGCCGCATCGAGCGTTATGTTGTTTTTTTGAAACATCTCTTTCAAACTTTGCGCTTGCGGCACCGTCCGGGGAAAACCGTCCAGAATAAAGCCGTTCGCTAACTCGCCGCCGGTGATTTTCGATTCAATCAAATCAATGAGCAACTCATCCGGCACCAGCTCCCCCTTTTTCATGTACGCTTCCGCTTTTTTCCCCAGCTCAGTTCCTTCTTTCACGGCATTGCGAAGGACGTCACCGGTCGACAAATGGGTAATGTGAAGCTCATTTGCCAGCTTGGCAGCCTGCGTGCCTTTTCCGGAACCGGGAGGACCAAGAAACACCAGATTCTTCTTCACATCGATCTCCCTCTAATTTTACCTTTCTTCATAAAGCCGTCGTAGTGGCGCATCAGCAAGTGGGATTCAATCTGTTGGAGAGTATCCAAAGCTACCCCGACCACAATAAGCAGACCGGTACCGCCGAAGAAGAAACTCACATTGAACTTTCCGATGAGCACCCACGGAAGAATTGCGATAATGGCAAAAAAGATAGCGCCCGGGAGGGTGATACGGGTCAAAATCTTTTCCACGTACTGGGCGGTATTCTTCCCCGGTCGAATGCCCGGAATATAACCGCCGTTTTTCCGCATGTTGTCGGCGATTTCCATCGGATTAAAAACAATCGCCGTGTAAAAGTACGCAAAGAAGATAATGATAACACCGTATATCAACGAATACCACAACCCGCCCGGCGCCAGCCAGACCGCCACCAAGTTCTGCACCCAGTCAGTATTGGGGAAAAGCTGCGCCGCTGTCGACGGCAGGAACATGATAGATTGTGCAAAGATAATCGGAATAACGCCGGCGGAGTTCACCGATAAAGGCAGATGGGTGGTGGCACCGCCGAAAATTTTTCTGCCGACCACCTTCCGCGGATACTGCACCGGCACCCGGCGCTGCGCCCGCGTGACCAGAATGACCGCCGCGATAACCAAAACCATCATGACAACCATGAATACTTCCACGACAAAGCTCCGGCTGCCGTGCCAGACCAACAAGGTCTCTTGAATGACGGCATCCGGGAAGCGGGCGATAATGCCGATGAAGATGATGAGCGAAATACCGTTGCCGATACCGCGCTCGGTTATCTGCTCGCCCAGCCACATGATGAAGATGGTGCCGCAGGTAAAGGTCAGAATCGTCAGAGGGATGAAACCGGCTACATCCATGTGCACGGCGGGTTGACCGGCGGCACTCTTGATGGTCGTCAAAAAGCCTGCCGTTCCCCACGCCTGCAGAGCGGCGATGAGAACCGTCAAGTACCGTGTGTACTGGGTAATCTTCCGCCGTCCTTCTTCGCCTTCCCGCTGGAGACGCTGGAGATACGGGACCACCGCTCCCAAAAGCTGCAACATAATGGAAGCGGAGATGTACGGCATGATTCCGAGGGCGAAGATTGTCGCCTTGCGAAACGCTCCGCCGACGAATAAGTCGAACATACCGAAAAGGGTGTTCGATGACAAAGCGGAAGCTAAAATAGAGCCATCAATTCCCGGGGTCGGAATATGTCCTCCGATCCGATAGACAACCAATAAGGCGAGAGTATAGAAAATCCTTTTCCGTAACTCCTCGACCTTAAAAATTGAGCGAAACGATTCTATCACGAAACCACCTCTGCTTTTCCGCCTGCCGCTTCAATCTTTTCAATCGCCGATTTAGAGAAGGCGGCGGCTTTTACGGTGTACGCCTTTTCTATGTTCCCTTTGCCGAGAATTTTGACCGGCACGTTCAGCTTCTTAATCAAGCCCACAGCTTTCAACGTCTCGCGGGTTACTTCTCCCGGCTCACATCGACTCAACTCGGCAACGTTGACAATCTGCCATTCTTTCTTGAAGATATTTGTGAAACCGTGTTTCGGCAACCGACGGTGGATCGGCATCTGGCCGCCTTCCCGTCCCGGCCGACGGGTGAATCCGCTGCGCTGCCCGGAGCCTTTATGACCGCGACCGGACGTCTTTCCGTGCCCGCTGCCGGGACCGCGTCCGACCCGCTTGCGCGCCTTTTTGGCGCCCTTGGGAGGCTTGATGGTATGGAGCTTCAACATCGTATCTTTCGTTGTCTCTGACGTTGTCTCTGACATGCTTACTCAACCTCTTCTACCGTTACTAAATGACTGACCGCCTTAATCATGCCACGAATCTGCGGAGTGTCGTTATGCACCACCGTCCGGTGCAACTTTCCCAATCCGAGAGCTCGAATCGTACGTTTCTGGGACTCGATTCTATCAATGGTGCTTTTAATCTGGGTAATCTTCAACCGGCTCATGTCACCGTCTCCTTATTTGGGAACCAATCACTCTTCCTCACGGGCTTTGAATTCCTGTTGGCGAGTCTGCAACGACTTCAAGCCGTTCAAGGTCGCCTTGACCACATTGTAAGGATTGCGGCTGCCGAGCACTTTCGTCAGGATATCCTGGACGCCCGCCGATTCGAGAATCGCGCGCACCGCTCCACCGGCAATCACTCCCGTCCCCGGCGAAGCCGGTCGCATCACCACCGTCGTCGCCGAAAACCGACCATCCACCCGATGAGGAATCGTCCCTTTAATCAAATTCACCTGCATCATCGAACGTCGAGCGGCTTCCGTCCCTTTGCGGATGGCATCGGAAACTTCCGAAGCTTTCCCATGACCGATACCGACCCGGCCGTTCTTGTCGCCGACGGCGACCAGCGCGGTAAAGCTGAACCGTCTCCCGCCTTTGACGACTTTCGCCACTCGGTTGACATTAATTACCTTTTCCTCTAATTCGAGGCTGTCCATTTCAAACTTCGCCAAATTCTACCTCACAATACCGTAGTACACACACTCACGTTTAGAATTCAAGTCCACCCTTACGGGCACCGTCAGCAACCGCTTTGACCCGCCCGTGGTAACGATACTTATTTCTATCAAAGACGACTCTGGTAATACCCTTCGCCTTCGCCGCTTCGGCAATAACTTCCCCGACTTTGAACGCCACTTGCGTCTTGGTCATATCGTCTTTCAATTCCGACTTGACCTGCTTGGCGTTCGAGGCGGCGGAGACCAACGTTACCATCTTCTCGTCGTCAATAATCTGCACGAACACGTTTTTCAAAGACTTGGCGACGGTCAGACGCGGCCGTTCCGCCGTGCCGAAGACTTTTCCCCGTACCCGACGACGTCGTCGGTCGGCTCGTTTTCTCTTTTTCGTATTTACATCTGCCATCGTTCACACCGATATTTCATCAACTGGCTGTCTTGCCCGCTTTGCTTCGGACGTACTCACCAGCGTAGCGAATACCTTTTCCCTTGTATGGTTCGGGTTTACGGAAAGAACGGATTTTCGAAGCCACTAAGCCAACCAGCTCCTTATCAATTCCCGTTACTTCTATTTTGTTTTCTTTGGGGATTACGTTTATGGAAACTTCATCCGGCGGCGAAAAAACAATCGGATGCGAGTAGCCGAGATAAAGCACGAGGTTTTTCGCCTTCATCTCCGCCCGGTACCCCACACCGATAATTTCCAACTGCCGGGTGTATCCTTCGGTAACCCCGATGACCATATTGTTCAACAGCGCCCGGGTCAACCCGTGGAGCGCCCGATGTTGTTTCAAATCCGACGGCCGGGAAACGATGATGGCGTTTTCTTCGATGGTCGCCGTGACATCGGGATGAAGCTCCCGTGACAGCGTTCCTTTCGGACCGGTAATCGTCACCCGCTTACCGTCAATTTCCACTTTGACCTTCTCCGGAATCGGAATCGGTTTCTTTCCCACTCGAGACATCGTCAGTATCCTTCCTTACCAGCACCGCAGCAACACTTCACCGCCAATGCCTTTCTTGGCCGCTTCAAAGTTCGTCATCACCCCGCTGGGAGTTGAAATCACAATAATCCCCCGGTTATTGAACGTCGACCGACGAACTTCCTCGGCGTCAAAATAGCGACGCAAACCGGGACGCGAGATCCGCTGGAGACCGTTCAAAATAGGCACATCTTCCCGGTTGTACCGGAGGTAGACCCGCAAGATCCCCTGCTTGTTGTCGGGGAGATCCAGCACGTCTTTGATAAAGCGCTGCTCTTTCAAAATGCGGACAATCTCCCGTTTCAACTTGGAAGCGGGAATGTCCACCGCATTTTTCTTCGCTTTCGAGGCGTTCCGAATCCTCGTCAGCAGATCAGCCACAGGGTCGGTCATACTCATAAAATCAAACTCCGCTTACCTTCCATTTTTTCAGCTACCAACTGGCTTTCACCACTCCGGGAATCTCTCCCGCCAGGGCTAACTCTCTAAAGCAAATTCGGCACAGCCCGAAACGGCGCATATATGCCCGCGGCCTGCCGCAACGCTGACACCGGTTATATGCCCGCACCTTGAACTTCGGCGGACGCTTCTGCTTAACGATTAAACACTTCTTTGCCATCAGTCTCCTACTTGCGGAACGGCATTCCCAACTCCGTCAACAACCGCCGACCTTCTTCGTCGGTCTTGGCGGTGGTGGTGATGGAAATGTTCATCCCGCGTATTTTATCAATTTTGTCATAATCTATTTCCGGGAAAATAAGTTGCTCGCGCAACCCCAAGTTAAAATTCCCCCGGCCGTCAAACGCTTTCGGATTTATCCCCCGAAAGTCGCGGATTCGGGGAATGGCGATATTGACCAAACGATCAAAAAACTCGTACATCGCTTCCCGGCGCAAGGTGACGGCACATCCGATAGCGGCGCCCTTGCGCAGCTTAAAGTTGGAAATGCTTTTCTTCGCCCGGGTGACGTACGGCTTCCGACCGGTAATCTTCGCCAGATCGTCCATTGCCGCCTCCAACGCCTTGGCGTTTTGGAGGGCTTCGCCAACGCCGATATTAATCGTAATCTTGGCCAGTTTGGGCACTTCCATAATGGAGGAGTACCCGCCTTCTTTCATCAACGCCGGTCGAATTTCTTTCTCGTATTTTTCTTTAAGCCGTGCCATGATAGGGTCCTACAATTGCTCTCCGGTTTTGCGACAAATCCGCACCTTTACCTTCTTCCCACCTTCGTCAATCCGTCGGTACGAAACCTTGGTGGGACCTCCCAACGTTGAGGAATACAGCGCCACGTTGCTGATATGAATGGGCGCTTCAATCGTGATAATCCCGCCGCTCGGGTTGTTTTGCGTCGGGCGCTGGTGGCGTTTTCTCATATTGATGCCTTCCACCAGCACGGTCTGCTTCTTGGTATTGACGAACAAGACCTTGCCCGTTTTGCCTTTGAAAGCGCCAGACCGAATGTAAACCGTGTCGCCTTTTTTTATGTACATTTCATCCACCTCCCGCTCACAATACCTCTGGGGCAAGAGATATAATTTTCATGAACTGCTTTTCGCGTAACTCCCGGGCAACCGGTCCGAAAATACGGGTCCCGCGCGGTTCGCGTTGGTCATTGATAATCACCGCCGCATTGTCGGAAAAACTGATAGAAGAACCGTCCCGGCGATGCAGTTGGGCTTTGGTACGCACGACCACCGCCTTGCAGACCTCCGACTTTTTCACGGTTCCGCCGGGAATCGCTTCCTTGACCGTTACCACGATGATATCACCGATGCTGGCGTATTTTTTCCGACCCCCGAGGATACGGAAACACATCACCTTCTTCGCACCCGAGTTATCAGCTACCGATAGCACTGTATATTCCTGAATCATCTACTCATCACCTTTACACAGTCTTGGCTCGCAAAACGTTTATCACTTTGCCTTTTCTATAATCTCAACCAAACGCCAACGTTTTTTCGCCGACAGCGGTCTGGTTTCCATTACCCGAACCACATCGCCGATCCGCGCTTCGTTGTTTTCATCATGCGCAAACAGCTTCGACGACGTGCTGAAAATTTTCTTGTAGACCGGATGTCTCATCGTCCGTTCAACCCGCACCACGATGCTCTTATCAGGCTTGTCCGAAATAACTGTCCCAACCCGAACTTTTCGGTAATTCTGTTTCCTTGTTTCTGCCATTGTCAGTTATTCCTCAATTAACTCTTCTTTTCTTTTTTGGTCTCCGACTGGGCTAAAATGGACGTACTGGTATCCGCCAATTTCCGTATGCCGAGCCTGTCTTCATTCAGAATCGTCAAAATCTTGGCAATTTCCCTCCGAATCTGTCTCAACCGAAGGGGATTGTCAAGCGACTTCAACGACCGGCGCATCCGCAGGTTGAACTGTTCTTCCAACAGCTCCAGCCGCTTCTGCTCCAATTCTTCGCGGGTCATCTCTCGCAACGCCTGAACTTTCAGCACAACTACACTCCTTCCGTCTCAGAACGGGTGACGAACCGAGCTTTCATGGGAAGCTTGTTGGCGGCTAACCGCATCGCTTCCCGCGCCAGGTTTTCGGAGACCCCTTCGATTTCAAAGAGGATCCGTCCCGGTTTCACCACCGCTACCCAGTATTCGGGAGCGCCTTTCCCTTTTCCCATTCTCGTTTCAGCCGGCTTCTTCGTCACCGGCTTATCCGGGAAGACGCGTATCCAAATTTTCCCACCCCGCTTGATGTATCGGGTCATCGCAATACGAGCCGCTTCAATCTGCCGGTTCGTCAACCAGCACGGTTCCAACGCCTTCAAGCCGAACTCCCCGAAACTAATCGTGGCGCCCCCCTTGGTCTTCCCTTTCAGGCGTCCGCGCTGGGCTTTGCGAAACTTTGTCTTTTTCGGCATCAACATAAATCGTCACTCCATCCTTACAGCATCTCAATCCGTCTTCTTCGGCTCCGACGAAGAACTACCATCCGTTGCCGGGCGTGCTTGAGAGGCATCGGCGCTCGCTTGGGGAGCTTGTTTCTCACTGCCGCTGTCCTTGGGAGGTTCCGGACGGCGCCCTTTCGGCGGAGGTCCGGAGGGACGACCAGCTCGGCGAATCCGTCCGCGAGGACGTTTGCGAGGCTTCTCGCCTCCCCGTTTCGCCTTCTTTGCGCGGACATCGAGAGCGTCGGCGCGCTCTTCGCCTTTTTCCTGTTCCTCGCGCATAAACTTGCCGGCTTCGAGAATCTCGCCGCGACAAATCCATACCTTCACCCCGATACAGCCGTAGGTGGTATGCGCCGTCGAGGTCGCATAGTCGATGTCAGCCCGAAGGGTATGCAACGGCACTCGTCCTTCCCGGTATTTTTCCGTACGGGCGATTTCCGCACCCGCCAAACGACCGGCACATTGAATCTTGATTCCGACAGCACCCATCTTCATCGTTGCGGCAAGGGCTTTCTTCATCGCCCGGCGGAACGATACCCGTCCTTCCAACTGACGGGCGATGGAATCGGCGACCAACTTTGCCGACAACTCCGGCTTTCTCACCTCAACGATGTTGAGCATGATATCCCGCTTGGTCAACAACTGCAATTCCTCGCGAAGTTTGTCGACCTCCGCTCCCTTCCGACCGATAACGATACCGGGGCGGGAGGTATTGATGTCGACGGTCACCTTCTTGGCGTCGCGAGAAATCTGTACGCCGGCAATACCTGCATTGTCAAGCCGCGTCGCTATATAGCGCTTAATCAACAGGTCTTCATAAAGCAAGCGCGGAAAGCGACTGTTGTTCGCATACCACCTGCTGTTCCAGGTTTTGTTAATACCTAACCGCAACCCGATTGGATGTGTCTTTTGTCCCAAACTTATCTCCTTCGTCCGTCAAAACAATAAACGTTCACGACTTCTCTTCTCCCTCGGCAGCCTCGGCGCCGGTATTTTTCTTCGCCGCCGTTTTCTTGGCGGAACTTTTCGCCGGAGCTTTCTTTTTCGCCTCCGCCTTCACTTCATCAGCGGATTTTGCCTTCGAGGTTGCCTTCTTTTTCGGTTTTTCCTCGCTGCTCCCTTTTCTTTTTATCTTCTTCTCCGGCGGCTTATCCGTCTCACCGACGAGTTGCACCGTCAGATGGCAGTAACGCTTCCGATATCGAAACGCCCGTCCCATCGACTGAAAACGAATCCGTTTCGCCGTCGGGGCTTCGTCAACGACGATACTTTTCACAACCAAGCTTTCCGGCCGTAAGTGGTCGGTACCCTCAAGCGAAAGGGCGTTCGCCGCCGCCGACTTCAACGTCTTGGCGATGTGATGAGCGGCGATTTTGGGCGTAAAGTTCAAAATGTTCAACGCCTTTTCCACCGGCATACCCTTCACCATGTTCGCCACCAGGCGCATTTTCCTCGGGGGTATGCTAACATATCGCAGTCGAGCAGTCGCTTTTACGAGCATAAATCACCTTAGCCTTTCACCGAGGACGCATGTTCCACCAGCTTGCCGCCATGTCCTCGAAACGTCCGGGTAGGGGCAAACTCGCCCAGCTTGTGACCAACCATATTCTCGGTAATGTAAATCGGAACGAATTTATTCCCGGTATGCACGGCAATGGTGTGCCCGACAAACTCGGGAATGACGGTCGAACGTCGTGACCAGGTCTTGATCACTTTCTTCTCCCCGGATTCATTCAAAGCCGTTACTTTCTTCAGTAACTTGGCGTCCACAAAGGGACCTTTTTTTATCGATCGAGGCATCTCCTACTCTCCGTCCTTAAATCTTCGTTCTACGATCCTGAATCAGATGGTCAGTCGATTTTCTTTTCCGCCGGGTTTTATACCCTTTGGTCGGCTTCCCCCAGGGTGTACAGGGATGCCGTCCGCCCGAGCTGCGTCCTTCGCCGCCGCCCATCGGGTGATCGACAGGGTTCATCGCCACCCCGCGCACCGAGGGTCGACGCCCCCGCCAGCGGGAAGCCCCGGCTTTTCCCCAAATGATATTTTTATGGTCGATATTGGACACTTGCCCGATGGTACCGTAACACGACAGCGGCACCGTTCTCACTTCACCGGAGGGCATCTTCAAAATGGCTTTGTTGCCCTCTTTCGCCATCAACTGCACGAACGACCCCGCCGAGCGCGCCATCTGTCCGCCGCGGCCCGGGCGCAGTTCGATATTGTGGCAGATGGTACCCAACAGCATATTCGCCAAGGGCATGGCATTGCCGACACGGTTGTCAACGTTATCACCGGCAACCACGACATCATCCACCTTCAAGTCGTTCGGCGCCAGAATGTATCGTTTTTCTCCGTCGACGTAGTGCAACAAGGCGATCCGCGCCGAGCGGTTCGGGTCGTACTCGATGGAAGCGACGCGGGCGGGAATGTTGCGCTTATCGCGTTTGAAATCGATTATGCGATAATGGCGCTTATGACCGCCGCCCCGGCAAAACGCCGTGATTCTTCCCTTGTTGTTCCTGCCGCCGGATTTCCGCAGAGGTTCCAGGAGAGATTTTTCCGGCACGGTCGAGGTTATCTCTTCAAACGTCGGAACCGTTCGAAATCTCAACGACGGGGTTATCGGATTAAACTTTTTTACAGCCATAATCGACCACCAATCATCACATCCTAAATATTGTCAAATATCGATATCGATTCACCCGGTTTCAACCGCACAATCGCTTTTTTCCACGTCGGGGTCTTACCTTCGTAGCGTCCCATCCGACGGAGTTTGCCGGGCACAATCATCGTCCGCACCGAGTCGACTTTCACCTTGAAAGCGCTCTCGACGGCTTGTTTGATTGCATGTTTATTCGCTTTTTTATCTACTTTGAAAACGTACTCATTATTCTGCTCACGCAATTTCGTGGAGCGTTCGGTCGTTATATGCAGCTTTATGATTTGTCGGGGGTCATGGGTCATCCGAACACCTCCTCCACCTTTTCCAACCCGGCTTTCGTTATAATCAGCCAGTCGGCGTTAATCAAATCATAACCGTTCGCCAGCGCGGCACGCGAGTATTTCAATTTCTTCAAGTTCCGGCAGGACAACACCAGTTTCTCGTTTTTCCCTTCATCCAAAAGCAAGCACTTCTTATCCGCCAGGTCAAAACGGGACAGAATATCCACCATATCCTTCGTCTTGATTCGCTCCAGCTCCAGCTTGTCGAGCACTTTGATGCGCTCCGCCTTCGCTTTGTCGGAAAAGAGCGAACGCAGCGCCAACGATTTCATCCGCTTCGGCATCTTGGAACCGTAGCTTCGCGGGTGCGGTCCGAAGACAGTACCGCCGCCGCGCCAGAGCGGTGAGCGAATCGTTCCCGCCCGCGCCCGACCGGTGCCTTTCTGGCGCCACGGCTTCTTTCCGCCGCCGCGCACTTCGTGGCGGGTCTTGGTCGAGGCGTTCCCGCTGCGTTGACGGGCAAGGAAGTTCACAATATACTGGTGAACAACCGCCTCGTTCGGCTCTATCTCGAAGATTTCGGGCTTCAAATCAACCGTCCCGACTTCCTGACCTTCCTGATTGTATACTTTCACGTTCATACCTTTATCACCTACCGCCTACCGCGATTTGTCGTCCGTATTTTCACCAGCGAGCCTTTATTCCCCGGTACGGCACCTTTTATCAGCATCAGGTTCTCGTTCTCAAATATCTGTACGATTTCCAGATTCAAGGTCGTGACCTTGTCTTTGCCCATCCGGCCTGCCATCCGCAAACCCTTGAACACCCGCGAGGGGTACGACGACTGTCCGATCGAACCGGGAGCCCGCCAGCGGTCGGATTGCCCGTGGGTCTTGTTGGCACCGGAGAAATGGTGACGTTTCATCCCACCGGCAAACCCCAAGCCGCGCGAAATACCGGTCACATCAACCCGCTCGCCCACCTTGAACATGTCGACGGTCAAGGTAGCGCCGACTTCAAGCTCCGCTTCGTCATACCGAATGTCGCGAAGGTATTGCGTCGGCTCCACTTTCGCTTTCGCAAAATGACCGGCGAGAGGCTTGTTGATACGGCTCTTGCGTCGCGTACCGAATCCGACTTGGTAGACCGTTTCGGCTTTCTTCATCACCACCGGACAGGGACCGGCCTCAATAACCGTCACCGGAATGGTGTCCCCATTCTCATCGAAGACGCGTGTCATACCGATTTTTTTCCCGAGTATCTCTTTCATAGCCATTCCCTATCAGGTCTTAATCTCCACATCCACACCAGCCGGTAAATCCAATTTCATCAGCGCATCGACAGTTTGTGGTGTCGAATCGTAAATGTCAATCAATCGTTTGTGAATTCTTGTCTCAAACTGTTCCCGCGACTTTTTATCGACATGAGGAGAGCGAAGAACGGTATAGACCGTCCGCTTGGTCGGAAGCGGTACCGGTCCGACAATACGAGCTCCCGTGCGGATAACCGTCCGCGCAATTTCTTTTGTCGATCGGTCTAAGGCATAATGGTCATACGCTTTCAACCGAATGCGGATTTTCTGCACATTCATAGCACGTCTATCCTTCGCTTACTCAATTATTTCCGAGATGACGCCGGCGCCGACCGTCCGACCACCCTCACGAATCGCAAAACGCAACTCCTTCTCCATCGCTATCGGCGTGATCAACTCCACCGTCAACGTCACATTATCCCCAGGCATCACCATCTCCACCCCCTCCGGCAACTGCGCCACCCCCGTCACGTCCGTCGTCCGAAAATAAAACTGCGGACGATACCCACTGAAAAACGGCGTGTGACGGCCCCCTTCCTCCTTCGTCAAAATGTACACCTCCGCCTTGAACTTCTTGTGCGGCGTCACCGTCCCCGGTGCCGCTACCACCATCCCGCGCTCCAACTCATCCTTATCAACCCCGCGCAACAACAACCCCACGTTGTCTCCCGCCTGCGCCTGATCCAGCAACTTCCGGAACATCTCAACCCCCGTCACCACTGTCTTCCGAGTCTCCCCAAAACCGATTATCTCCACCTCATCCCCCTGCTTAATCACCCCGCGCTCCACTCGTCCCGTGCCGACCGTCCCGCGTCCCGTGATACTGAACACGTCCTCCACCGGCATCAAGAACGGCTTGTCTATCTCACGCTTCGGCTCCGGAATGTACTCATCCAGCGCATCCAGCAACTCCAAAATCGACTTGAACGCCGGATCGTCCAAGCCGCGGCTCTGGTCCATCCCCGCCGTCATCGCTTCCAACGCACTCCCCCGGATCACCGGAACCTCATCGCCCGGGAACTGGTACTGGTTCAACAAATCCCGAACCTCCAGCTCCACCAAGTCCAGCAACTCCGGATCGTCTACCATATCTACCTTGTTCAAGTACACCACAATGTACGGAACCCCCACCTGACGAGCCAACAAGATGTGCTCCCGCGTCTGCGGCATCGGTCCATCAGCGGCACTCACCACCAAAATCGCCCCGTCCATCTGCGCCGCTCCCGTGATCATGTTCTTCACGTAGTCCGCGTGTCCCGGACAGTCCACGTGCGCATAGTGACGCTTGTCACTCTCATACTCCACGTGCGCCGTCGCTATCGTGATCCCTCGCTCCCGCTCCTCCGGCGCATTGTCGATCGAATCAAACGACCGTACCTGTGTCCCCGTCTTCCGAGCCAACACCATCGTCATCGCCGCCGTCAGCGTCGTCTTCCCATGATCCACGTGACCTATCGTCCCCACATTCACGTGGGGCTTCGTCCGTTCAAACTTCTCCTTCGACATACCCGAAGATCTCCTACTCTATAACCTAACATTCTCCAACATTTTTTTCGACACCTCGTTCGGGACCGGCTGGTATTTGGCAAACTGCATCGTAAAGACCGCCCGTCCCTGAGAGATATTGCGAAGGGTATTCGCATACCCGAACATCTCCGATAACGGAACGCTTACCGCAATCACCGTGGCATCTTCCCGCGGTACCATTCCGTTGATTTTCCCCCGTCGGGAATTCAAATCCCCGACCACGGCGCCCATATACGCCTCCGGAACCACTACCTCCACATCCATAATCGGCTCCAGCAGCACCGGCTCGGCTTTGCGGGCACCGTTTTTGAACGCCATCGACGCCGCCACCCGATATGCCATATCGCTCGAATCGACTTCGTGGTAGCTGCCGTCGAAAAGTTCGCAATGGATTCCAGTCACCGGGTATCCCGCCAACACGCCGTTTTCCATCGCCTCCCGCACTCCCTGCTCCACGGCGGGAACAAATTCTTTCGGGATACTTCCCGCTCTCAATTTACTTTCAAAGCGGAAAGGCGTACCGTCCTCCGTCGGGCGCAAGCGAAGCTTGACGTGACCATACTGTCCTTTTCCGCCGGTCTGACGGATAAACTTTCCTTCGCATTCCACTTCTTTGGTAATGGTCTCTTTATACGCCACCATCGGTCGTCCGACCGAAGCCCCAACTCCGAATTCCCGCAGCAGGCGGTCAATCAGAATCTCCAGGTGCAACTCGCCCATCCCGCTGATAATCGTCTGCGCGGTCTCTTCGTCGTGCTTGACCTTGAAAGTCGGGTCTTCCTCGGAGAGGCGTACCAACGCTTCGCTCAATTTATCCTGATCCGCTTGCGTTTTCGGCTCAATCGCCACCGCCACCACCGGCTCGGGGAACGACATCCGCTCGAGCACGATGGGATGTTTGGGATCACACAAGGTATCGCCGGTCGTCGTAAAGCGGAAGCCGATCGCCGCGACAATATCTCCGGCTTGCGCCGATTGAATATCTTCCCGCTTGTTCGAGTGCATCCGCAACAAGCGCGCAATCCGCTCTTTTTTACCGGTATTGGAATTCAACAAATACGTCCCTGCTTTTACCTCACCGGCGTAGACGCGGATATACGTCAGCTTCCCGACGTACGGATCGGTCATAATCTTGAACGCCAGTGCCGTCGTCGGTTCGTCCACGCTCGGTTTGCGGCGGATGATTTTATCTTCGCGGTCGATCGGGTGCCCTTCTATCGGCGGTTTGTCCAACGGGGAAGGGAGAAAATCGACCACCGCATCCAGCAGCTTTTGCACCCCTTTATTTTTATATGAGGAGCCGCACAAAACCGGCACCATGTGCAGTTCAATAGTCGCCTTCCGCACCGCTTTCAAGACCCGGTCGGTATCCAGCGGCTTGTCGTGTAAGAACTGTTCCAGCAGATAATCATCGTATTCGGCGACCGCTTCCAACAATTTCTCGCGGTATTCGTTCGCTATCGGAAGCATGTCTTCCGGAACCTCAAGGTCTTCATAGGTCGTTCCTTGAGAATCCTCGTTGAAAACGCGGAACTTCATCGACAACAAGTCGATGATGCCGCTGAACAACTCCCCTTCCCCCGCCGGAATGGAGATTGCTACACACTTCGAGGCGAAGCGCTCGTTCATCATCTGGAGAGCATTGGCGAAATTCGCCCCCATCCGGTCCATCTTGTTGATATAGGCGATACGCGGGACTTTGTACTTATCCGCTTGCCGCCAGACCGTCTCCGATTGCGGCTCCACGCCGCCGACGGCGCAGAAAAGCGCAATGGCGCCGTCGAGCACCCGCAGAGAGCGCTCCACTTCAACGGTAAAATCGACATGACCGGGGGTATCTATGATATTGATGGTATGATTACGCCAAAAACAGGTGGTTGCGGCGGACGTGATAGTAATCCCGCGCTCTTTTTCCTGCTCCATCCAGTCCATGGTCGCAGCGCCGTCGTCGACTTCGCCGATCTGGTGCGTCTTCCCCGTATAGAAGAGAATCCGCTCGGTCGTCGTCGTCTTCCCAGCGTCGATATGCGCCATAATACCGATGTTGCGCACTTTCTGTAGTTCACGTTCGCCAGACATAAAAAAACACCTGACAAAATCACACAAGCATGTTTATACGTAATCATCGTTCGGGTGTCACCCCACCCTTAAATCTTCATCAAAAGGGCAAGAAAAGCACTTCCGCAGAACCCTTTCCTTGCGCGCTTTCTCCAATGTGGTTCAACCAAATCTAAAGCTCAACGATGCACAAGCAGCGCTACTCCCATCAGGCGGAGCCTCGCTACCATTTGAAATGCGCAAAAGCCTTGTTGGCTTCCGCCATCTTGTGTGTGTCCTCCTTCTTTTTAATAGATGCACCTTCATTATTCGCCGCCGCCAGCAGTTCCGCCGCCAGCTTTTCCGCCATCGACTTGCCACTGCGCGCCGCCGCATACATTTTAATCCAGCGAATCGCCAACGCCGTCCGCCGCTCCGGACGAACTTCCACCGGAACCTGATAGGTGGCGCCGCCGACCCGTCGGGATTTTACTTCCAGCACCGGCTTGACGTTGTTGACGGCTTTGTGGAACATTTCCAGTCCGCTTTGCCCTGTTTTCTTTTCCAACATATCCAGAGCATCGTACAAACACCGCTCCGCCGTCGAACGCTTGCCGTTTTTCATCATATATGAGACAAACTGAGTCACCAGTTTGTCGCCAAACTTGTAATCCGGTTTAATCGGTCGCTTGACCGCTTTTGTTCGCCTTGGCATTCCTCAGTCTTCCGTTTTATTCTTTAGGCTTCTTCGTCCCGTATTTTGACCGACTCCGCTTCCGATCGCCCACTCCGGAGGTATCCATTGTCCCGCGTATAATATGGTAGCGCACGCCGGGGAGGTCTTTTACCCGCCCGCCCCGAATCAACACAATCGAGTGTTCCTGCAAATTGTGACCTTCTCCGGGGATATAGGCGGTCACTTCCATCTGGTTGGTCAAACGAACCCGGGCGACCTTCCGCAACGCCGAATTCGGCTTCTTCGGAGTAGATGTATACACGCGCGTACACACGCCCCGTTTCTGGGGACATCCGTTCATCGCCGGAGTTTTCGTCTTCTCGACAACTCGCTTTCTACCTTTTCGAATCAACTGGTTAATCGTCGGCAAAACATCACCTATATTTCATACTCACATATTTTTTCACAGAACCACAAATTTATAAACGTAAACAATTATGTCAAGCATTTTTGTTAAAAATATCAGCTATCGTCGGCTCTTCTTTGCCGTTTTTCGCCTCGGCGGTTTCCTGCGTCTCTTTCCCTTCCGCTTGCTGTTCTTCTTCCTCTTCGTCTTCGATAACCTTAATCGATTTGTACTGCTCAATACCGGTTCCGGCGGGAATGAGATGGCCAATAATCACGTTCTCTTTCAAACCGAGCAGGTAGTCAACTTTACCGGCAACCGCCGCTTCCGTCAAGACTTTGGTGGTCTCCTGGAAAGACGCTGCCGAAATAAAGCTGTCGGTTGACAACGAGGCGCGGGTAATCCCCAGCAAGAGCGGTTTCGACGTCGCCGGTTCGCCGCCTTCTGCTACCACTCGGGCGTTTTCTTCGGCGAACTTGATCTTGTCGACTTTTTCTCCTTCCAAGAAGTTGGTGTCGCCGACATGCTCGATTTGCACTTTCTGCATCATCTGGCGAACAATGACCTCGATGTGCTTATCGTTGATTTTCACACCCTGGAGGCGGTAGACCTCTTGAATTTCGTTCACCAAATACGCCTGAGCCTCATACACCCCCAAAATATCGAGGATGTCGTGAGGGTCTTTGGCGCCTTCGCACAGCCGGTCACCGGCTTTGACCCGGTCGCCGCCGTGCACCATCAGGTGTTTGCCGTGGGGGATAAGGTATTCCCGCTCTTCACCGTGCTCGCCTTTGACGATGATTTGCTGCTGCCCGCGGATGATTTTCCCAAATTCAACAATTCCGTCGATTTCGGAAATGACTGCCGGATCGTGCGGCCGACGAGCTTCAAACAACTCCGCCACCCGCGGCAGACCACCGGTAATATCCCGGGATTTGGCTATCACCCGCGGCATCTTGACCAGGACATCCCCCGCTTTCACCGTCTGTCCTTCGGAAACCTGCAACTGGGCGTCGGTCGGAATCCGGTAACTCGCCACCGTCTTGCCGCTATCGTTCACAATAAGGATAGTCGGGAAGAGGGTCTTGTCTTTGGTCTCGATAATGATTTTCTGAATCAGACCGGTCTGTTCGTCATGAGCTTCCCGGAAGGTCTCGTCCTTGATAATATCCTTGAACTTCACCTTACCGTTCTTCTCACTCAAAATCGTTCCGGTGTACGGATCCCACTCAAAGACGACATCGCCTTTTTCCACCTTCTGGCCGTCCTTGACTATCAGATGGGCACCGTACGGAACTTTCAGACGGGAACGCACTCTGCCTTGGTCGTCAACGATATGGGCTTCACCGATACCCTCCCGGCTGACCACCATCACCGTCCCGTCATCCCGATCGATGGACTTAATGTTGATGAGCTTAATGGTACCGCTGTGCTTCGCCGTCACCTGGGACTGCTCGGCGATACGAGCAGCCGTTCCGCCGATGTGGAAGGTACGCAGGGTCAACTGCGTCCCCGGTTCTCCGATCGACTGAGCGGCAATCACACCGACCGCTTCGCCGATATCCACCATCTTCATGGTGGCAAGGTTCCGACCGTAGCACTTGGCGCAGACGCCATACTTGGAGTCGCAGGTCAAAACGGAACGAATATGCACCGTCTCGATACCGGCTTCTTCAATCTTGGTCGCTTCTTCTTCGCGGATTTCGTTGCCGGCGGCGACAATCAACTCTTCGGTAATGGGATCGTACACGTCATCAAGCGCCACCCGTCCCAGAATACGGTCACGCAGCGACTCGATAACCTCTTCCCCTTCCTTGATGGCGGAGACTTCCAAACCGAGAATGGTGCCGCAGTCTTCTTCCCGAACGATAACATCCTGCGCCACGTCAACCAAACGGCGGGTTAAATATCCCGCATCGGCGGTCTTGAGCGCCGTATCCGCCAATCCCTTCCGGGCTCCGTGGGTGGAGATAAAGTACTCTTGCACCGACAGCCCTTCCCGGAAGTTCGCCGTGATGGGATTTTCGATAATCTCCCCGACACCGCCGGTAATCTTCTTTTGCGGCTTCGCCATCAACCCCCGCATTCCGGCTAACTGTCGGATCTGCTCTTTCGAACCCCGGGCGCCGGAATCCGCCATCATGAAGACCGGGTTGAACCCTTGTTTATCGCGGGAGAGATTCTCGAACATCACCTCGGAGATTTCGTTAGTCGTCCGCGTCCAGGTGTCGATAACCTGGTTGTACCGCTCTCCGTTGGTGATTACCCCGCGTTCGTACCGCTTTTGAATCTTCGCCACTTCCGTCCTGGCGGCTTGTATCAGTTTGTCCTTCTCCGGCGGGATAACCAAATCGTCGATGGAAACAGTCACTCCCGCCTTGGTGGCGTATTCAAAGCCGAACTGTTTCAATCTATCCAAAAAGTCGACGGTTTTGCTCTGCCCGTACAGCCAGAAGGTGTTGCCGACCAACTCGGTCAACTTCGACTTGTTGGCAATGTCGTTGAAGAAAGGAAGCTCTTCCGGCAAAATACTGTTGAACATCAACCGTCCGATACTCGTTTCAATAAGCTTGTTGTCAATCCGTACCTTAATGGGCGCATGAAGTCCCACAAAACCGGAATCGTAGGCAAACATCGCCTCTTCGGGAGACGAGAAGCTCATCCCCTCTCCTTTTTCGCCGGGCCGGAGTTTGGTCAAGTAGTAACAACCCAAAACGATATCTTGTGACGGGACGGCAATCGGGCGACCCGACGAGGGCAACAAGACGTTGTTCGTCGACAACATCAGCACTTTCGCCTCAAGCTGAGCCTCAAACGAAAGGGGGACGTGCACCGCCATCTGGTCACCATCGAAGTCGGCGTTGAACGCTGCACAGACGAGAGGGTGCAGCTTAATCGCTTTCCCTTCCACCAACACCGGATAAAAGGCTTGAATGCCGAGCCGGTGGAGAGTCGGAGCCCGGTTTAGAAGAACAGGGTGGTCTTCGATGATTTCTTCGAGAATATCCCAGACTTCCGGGCGCTCCCGCTCGACCAACTTCTTGGCGGACTTGACGGTCTGAACGTACCCTTTCTCCTCCAGCTTCATAATGATAAACGGCTTGAACAACTCGAGCGCCATGTTCTTCGGAAGACCGCACTGATGCAATTTCAGCTCCGGCCCGACCACAATCACGGAACGTCCCGAATAGTCGACCCGCTTTCCGAGCAGGTTCTGACGGAAACGACCCTGCTTCCCTTTCAAAAGATCGGAAAGCGACTTCAACGGGCGCTTCGAATCGCCGCGCACCGAATGAGTCCGACGGCCGTTATCAAGCAACGCGTCCACCGCTTCTTGCAACATTCGCTTCTCGTTGCGGAGAATGACGTCCGGCGCTTGAATGTCGATGAGCTTTTTCAGACGATTGTTGCGATTGATAACCCGCCGGTAGAGGTCGTTCAGGTCCGAGGTGGCAAACCGTCCGCCTTCCAATGGCACGAGCGGTCGCAGGTCGGGAGGAATCACCGGAATAACACTCAAAATCATCCACTCCGGACGGTTTTGCGACTGACGGAAAGATTCGACGATTCTCAGCCGCTTGAGGATATCCTTTTTCCGCTGAACCGACGTTTCAACTTTGGCTTGGGCGCGAAGCGTAACCGCCATCTCTTCGATGTCGATTTTCTTCAACAATTCCCGTACCCCTTCGGCGCCCATACGGGCGTCAAAGGTCTTCCCGGCTTCTTCGAGTTCCGTGTATTCTTCCTCGGTGAGCACATCGCCGACTTCGTAGGAGGAATTCCCGGGGTCAATCATGAGATACGCTTCGTAGTACAAGATTTTCTCGAGCTGGCGAATGGTCAAATCGAGCAGATGTCCGATCCGTGAAGGCAGAGACTTAAAGTACCAGATATGAGAGACCGGGACTGCCAGTTCAATATGTCCCATTCGCTCCCGACGAACTTTCGATTGGGTAACTTCGACGCCGCAGCGATCGCAGACGATGCCGCGGAAGCGGATACGTTTGTACTTTCCGCAGTTGCATTCCCAATCTTTGACCGGTCCGAAAATTCTTTCACAGAACAGCCCGTCCCGTTCCGGTTTGAAGGAACGGTAGTTAATCGTTTCCGGCTTGGTCACCTCTCCGTATGACCACGAAAGGATTACCTCCGGGGAGGCAATTTGAACCTGAATTGCCGCAAACTCCGGGGTGTTTTTTTGGCGTCCTGTGGTTTGACCCGTCGCACCTATCATGGTTTGCTCCTTTATCTCGACCGCCTGTTGCACACAGTCAACAGCATTATTCTCTTACCCTTACCGCTACTTTTCCAGCAGCTTGATATCCAAACCCAACGCTTGAAGCTCTTTTATCAGCACGTTGAACGCTTCGGGATACCCCGGCTCCGGCGGGTTTTCTCCCTTGACGATGGCTTCGTATATCCGGCTGCGACCGGTCACGTCGTCGGATTTGACCGTCAACATCTCCTGCAACGTATACGCCGCCCCGTACGCTTCAAGCGCCCAGACTTCCATCTCACCGAACCGCTGCCCGCCGAACTGAGCTTTTCCGCCCAACGGCTGTTGCGTCACCAGCGAGTACGGTCCGATGGAACGGGCGTGGATCTTGTCATCCACCAAGTGGGACAATTTGAGCATGTAGATATACCCGACCGTGACCGGATTATCGAACGGTTCGCCGGTCAGTCCGTCATAGACGGTAATCTTTCCGCTTTCCGGCAGACCCGCTTCTTTCAGCTTCTGCTTGATATCCGAGTCTTTGGCTCCTTCGAAGACCGGAGTAGCGATATACTGCCCCAGCTTCTTCGCCGCCCACCCCAAGTGGGTTTCCATAATCTGACCGACGTTCATCCGCGAAGGCACGCCCAGCGGATTCAGAACGATGTCGACCGGCGTCCCATCCTCCAGATACGGCATATCTTCAATGGGAACGATTTTGGACACGACGCCCTTGTTGCCGTGGCGTCCCGCCATCTTATCGCCGACCGATATCTTCCGGCGGATGGCAATGGTCACTTTGACCAACTGCTTCACCCCCGGGGGCAGCTCGGCACCGCGGACGATTTTGTCGATTTCGATTTCCATTTCTTGCTTCTTGCGGTCTATCCATTCCGCCGCTTCCGCAATCACACTCTCGACGTGCTTGTTGGTCGTCGGATCGGTGCAGTATCCTTCGGGAGCCACTGCGGCATCGACGTCGAAGGTGTCGAAGAAATCGGCTTTATATTTATGTCCCGCCCGAATGAGCACCGAGTTGTCCACCGCCGAGCGAACCGTCTGAGAGGTTTTCCCTTCGAGCAGTTCTCCCAAGCGCCGATTCCGGAGGGCGATGATTTCATTGATCTTCTCGTTGAAGCGCTTCTTGGTTTCGGCAACCTGTACCTTCTCCTGCTTCTTCGCCTCCTCGGTACGCTCTTTACGGGAGAAGACCTGGGTGTTGATAACCACCCCTTTCATTCCCGGCGGCGCCTTCAAGCTGGCATCCCGCACATCACCCGCTTTTTCACCGAAAATCGCCCGCAACAACCGCTCTTCCGGCGAGAGTTCGGTCTCCCCTTTCGGTGTGACTTTACCCACCAAGATGTCGCCAGCTTCCACTTCGGCGCCGATGCGAACAATGCCGTTCTCATCCAGATTCAGCAACGCTTCTTCGGAGACATTGGGAATTTCGCGAGTGATTTCTTCGGCGCCGCGCTTGGTGTCCCGGACTTGCAGTTCGAATTCTTCAATGTGAATGGACGTAAAGATATCCTCGTGCACCAGCCGTTCGGAGAGGATAATCGCATCCTCGAAGTTGTAGCCGCGCCATGGCATGAACGCCACGAGGGCATTATACCCCAAGGACAACTCTCCTCGATCCACCGCCGGACCGTCAGCGATGATGTCGCCTTCGTTGACGCGATCGCCTACCTTGACCGTCGGCTTGAAGTTGATGCAGGTATCCTGGTTGGAACGGCGGTACTTTGTCAAATGGTATTCGTCGTCTTCAATGTAGGAGAGTTTACCGACTTTCGGTCTCACTTCCGGTTTAATGACGATTCTCTTGGCGTCAACATAGGTTACCGTTCCGGTATGCTTGGCGCGAACCACCGCTCCGGCATCGCGCGCCACTTTGGCTTCCATCCCCGTCCCGATAATGGGCGCTTGTGTCTTCAACAACGGCACCGCCTGACGTTGCATATTCGACCCCATCAAAGCGCGGTTGGCGTCGTCGTGTTCCAAGAAGGGAATCAAGGAAGCCGCCACCGACACAATCTGACGGGGAGAAACATCCATATATTGCACTTCCGTCGCCTTTATCAACGGGTACTCCGAGCGACGACGGGCGACAATGTACTCGTTGACGAACTTGCCGTTTTCGTCCAACGGCTCGTTCGACTGCGCAATATAGTAACGGTCTTCTTGGTCAGCGGAGAGATAGACAATCTCATCCGTCACTTTTCCGTTGACCACCTTACGATAGGGGGTCTCGAGAAAGCCGTACTTGTTAATCCGGGCAAACGTCGCCAGCGAGGTAATCAAACCGATGTTGGGACCTTCCGGCGTCTCGATGGGACACATTCTACCGTAATGGGTGTGGTGAACGTCGCGCACTTCAAAACCGGCACGTTCCCGAGTCAACCCGCCGGGACCCAACGCCGACAGCCGCCGCTTGTGGGTCAATTCCGACAGCGGGTTGGTCTGGTCCATAAACTGCGAAAGCTGCGAGGAACCGAAAAACGTCTCCACTACCGTCGAAACGGTACGGGCGTTCACCAGCAATTGCGGCGTGACGTTTTCCTGATCTTTCAGCGAGAGCCGTTCCCGAATCGTCCGCGCCACCCGCGACAGCCCGACGGAAAAGAGGTTCGCCAACAGTTCTCCAACCGTCCGCGCCCGCCGATTGCCCAAATGGTCGATGTCGTCGGTAAATCCTTTTTCGTTACACAACCCGATCAGGTAGTTGATAATAGCGATAAAGTCTTTGACGTCCAGGGTGGTCTTGTCGAGAGGAATATCCAACCCCATCCGTTGGTTTATCATGTACCGCCCGACTTCCCCAAGGTCGTACCGGGCGCTGTTGAAGAAAAATCTATCTAAAAGCGACTCCGCCATCTCCAAGGTGGGAGGTTCACCGGGACGGAGCATCGTATATATTTTCACCAAAGCTTCTTCGCGGGACTTGGTCGTATCTTTCCGCAAGGTATTAAAAATCACCCAGACTTCCCGCTCGTTTTCCGCCTTCGCAACGATATTGACCGACTTATGCCCCAGCTCCTTCAACTTTTGAATTACTTCTTCCGTCAGCATTTCTCCCGGAGCATAGATAACTTCTCCCGTTTCCGGATCGACAATCGTCTCCGCCAGGAACGCTTCACCCTCCTTGGGAATCTTTCTCGTACGCAAGCTGAACTTGGAGACCGAATAAAACAGATTGATGATTTCTTCGTCCGAAGAATATCCCAACGCCCGAATCAGCATCGTCACCGGCATCTTGCGGCGGGAGTCGATATAGACGTACATAATGTCGTTAATATCCATGCTGAACTCGACCCAACTCCCCCGATACGGGATAATCCGTGCCGAATAGAGCTTCTTCCCGTTGGGATGATACTCTTCATCGAAAAAGACGCCGGGACTACGATGGAGCTGGCTGACGATAACCCGTTCCGCTCCGTTTATGATGAAGGTACCCCACTCCGTGATGAGGGGCAGCTCCCCCATGTACACATCTTGCTCGATAATGTCTTTTACTTCCTTTTTCTCTCCTTCTCCCTGCCGCTTAATCAGCCGCATCGTCACCCGCAACGGCGCCGCATACGACATATTGCGGGCTCGGCACTCCTCAATGGAGTAGCGCGGCGGACCGAGATGATAACTCACATATTCCAGCGAGTAATTTTCATGGACGTCCGTAACGGGGAAAATCTCCGTAAAAATTCGGTGCAACCCTTTCAATTCCCGCTTATGGGGCGGAACGTCCGGTTGCAAAAATTCATTGTACGAATTCAGTTGGACATCCAATAAGTTAGGCATTTGCGTCGCATCGGACAGCTTGCCGTAGCTTATCCGTTCAACCATTTCTGACCGGGTCAAAGTAAAACCCTCCTCTAAAATGGATGACATGGGCAGTTTGAGACATGCGGGACCTTCCCGCTTCAAACTGCTCTCTCACATACTTTCCTTTCAAGGTCTGGCTGATCCCGACATCTCTTTCATTCATCTCCCCATCAGCCGTCTTGGGGAGCCAGTCTTCGCAGTCAATCCACCAACCTCAAAACACAGATCATGGGATTTGTTTAGGTTGCGGTATACGTTTCCGAAACAGGTCGGGAACGAAAAAGTTCCCGACCCAACCAGTTGACCGTTACTTAATCTCGACTTGGGCACCGACCTCTTCGAGTTTCTCCTTCGCCTTCTCGGCTTCGTCTTTCGGCAGACCTTCTTTCACCTTTGCCGGAGCGCTTTCCACGAGTTCTTTCGCCTCTTTCAAACCGAGCGACGTCAATTCGCGGACAACCTTAATCACTTGGATCTTCTTGTCCCCGACCGCCGTCAAAACAACATCAAATTCGGTTTTTTCCTCGGCTTCGGCACCCGCCGCGGCACCCGCCGCGCCGCCACCCGGCATCATCGCAACAGGAGCAGCCGCCGTCACGCCGAACTTCTCCTGAATTGCCTTGGAAAGATCTGCAAGGTCCATCGCCGTTAGCGTGGAGATCTTGTCAACAATTTCGTCAATCGCAGGGTTAGCCACTTCATGCACCTCACAGGTTTATTAAATTAGATTCTCTTGTTTACTTTCATTTTCACGTGCCGGCTTTCCTCCCGGAAAAGCCCGCCCGATGATATTTTTTTACTTTACTCGCCTTCGCTTTTCTTCTTTTCCGCCAACGCATCAAGCGTTCCGATTAATTCTCTAAAGAAGCCGTCCAAGGTTCCGACCAACTCGGTCAACGGAGCTTCCACCGCCGCCACTACCTGCGACAACAAAACGTCCTTCGGCGGCAAGTCAGCCAAACGCTTGATTTCGCTGCCGTCGAACACTTGCCCGTCGACGACAAACACTTTCATGCGCGGCAGCTCTTTCTCCTTGTAGGACTCATGGAGAATCTTCGCCGCCACCGCCGCATCGTCGCTGGTAAACGCCACCGCCGTGGGACCGGTAAAATGTTCGTCGAGCTGCTCCATACCGGCTTGGTGCGCCGCCAACCGCAACAAGGTGTTTTTGGCGACCAGGTAGCGGACGTTGTTCTCCCGCAGATTCTTCCGCAGGACGGTGATATCCGATACGTTCAAACCCTGGTAATCAGTGATAAAAAAGGAGTCTGCATCTTCAAAAAGCTTCTTTATCTCGGCTACGGCTTCAATTTTTTGAGGATTCGGCATTATCTACTGCTCCTTTTTCCACTACTTTTTCAAGCTCGCTACCAGCTCTTGATGATCCAACTTCAACCCCGGGCTCATCGAAGAACAAATCGACGCCCCCAGTATATAGGCACCCTTCGCCGCCGTCGGCTTCGCCCGCACCACCGCATCCAAAAACGCCAGGGCATTCTCTTCAATCTGCTTCGGTTCGAACGAGAGCTTCCCGATCGCCGCCGCTATATTGGCTTGCTTGTCGACGCGGAACTCAATCCGTCCCGCTTTCAGCTCTTTGACGGCTTTGGCGATATCCATCGTCACAGTGCCGGTTTTCGGGTTCGGCATCAAACCCCGGGGACCCAGAATCTTCCCGAGCTGTCCGACCACCCGCATCATATCCGGAGTCGCCACCGCTACGTCGAAATCCGTCCAGCCGCCCTTGATTTTCTCCGCCAAATCTTCGGCGCCGACAAAATCGGCTCCGGCTTCCTCAGCCTCTTTGGCTTTCTCGCCTTGGGCAAACACCAGCACCCGCACCGGTTTTCCCGTCCCGTGAGGGAGCGAGACGGTGCCGCGAACCATTTGGTCGGCGTGTTTCGGATTCACCCCCAACCGGATTGCCATCTCCACCGATTCGTCGAACTTCACATAATGCTTCTCTTTCAGAAGTTGGATTGCCTCCGGCAGAGAATACTTTTTGAACCGGTCGATGCTTTCACGATACTCTTTGTACTTTTTCGAACGTTTCATACTCTCCTATTCTCCCTGAAAGCTTCCGTTGTCGCCTCAGGTCCCAACGAATATGTATTCTTACTGCACCTCAATGCCCATGGAACGGGCGGTGCCTTCAATAATCCTCATCGCCGCTTCCACCGAAGAGGCGTTGAGATCTTTCATTTTCGTTTGTGCAATTTCCTCCACCTGCTTCCGGGTCACCTTGCCGACCTTGTCCTTGTTGGGCACGCCGGAACCTTTGTTGACCTTCGCCGCCATCTTGAGCAGGGTCGACGCCGGTGGAGTTTTGGTAATAAAGCTGAACGACTTGTCCGCATAGACGGTGATAATCACCGGTGTCAGGATGCCTTTACCGTCCTGGGTGCGAGCGTTAAAAGCTTTACAAAACTCCATAATATTGACCCCGCGCTGTCCCAAAGCGGGACCGACAGGGGGCGCCGGGTTGGCTTGACCGGCAGGAATCTGCAATTTAATTTCAGCAACGACTTTCTTTCCCACGTTACGTCTTACTCCACTTCAGCAACTCATTCCGTTACTTTTTTATCAGTTCTACTTGAAGGAAGTCAAGCTCGACCGGCGTCGGTCTGCCGAAAATCGAGACCATCACCTTTACCTTGCGCCGCTCCATATTGACTTCACTAATCGTTCCGGAAAAGTCGGTAAACGGACCGTCGTTCACCTTCACCGCATCGCCGGCTTGGAAAGGAAAATCAGTCGCTTCTTCGGTACGACTGCGGTTAATTTGTCCGACTATCCGCTCGACTTCATCATCTTTCAACGCTTTGGGCTTGCCGCCCACGCCGACAAAATTCGTTATCCCCGGGGTCGAAACCACCAACTCCTGCGTTTCTTTGGTCAACTCCATCTGAACCAAAAGGTAACTCGGCAAAAACTTTTTCGTGCTGGTCGAGCGGCGCCCTTGCCTCATCTCCGTCACCTCTTCCGTGGGGACGAGGATTTCGCCGAACTTGTCTTCCATCCCGGCATTTGCAATCGCCGACTCGAGATACCGTTTTGCCTTCTGCTCATGCCCGGAGAAGGTATGCACGACGTACCACCGAAGCGCCATTTGTTCTTCAACCTCCAACGCCCACTCCAAAGATGACCCGAATGAGGGCACTCAACAAACGATCAACGACCCCAATGAAGAGAGCCACCACCAACGACACGACAATGGTGACAATCGTCGAACCGATAAGCTCTTCCTTGGTCGGCCAGGTGACCTTCCTCAGTTCGGCGTTGACTTCTTTCAGAAACTTTTTGACCTTTTCCAAAACAATTCCTCTATAAATCTAACAGGCCAGGAGGGATTCGAACCCCCAGCATCCGGTTTTGGAGACCGGCGCTCTACCAATTGGAGCTACTGGCCTACATAACAACGTTATCTCGTTTCCTTATGCAAGGTATGTTTATTGCAAAAGCGGCAATACTTCCGATACTCCACCCGCTCGGGATGCAAGCGTTTGTTTTTCATGGTATAGTAGTTGCGCCGTTTGCATTCGCCACAGGCAAGTATCACTCGTTCTCTTGGCATGGTTTCTTATCCGGTTACCACATTAATAGTATTTACTCAATTATTTCCGAGATGACGCCGGCGCCGACCGTCCGACCACCCTCACGAATCGCAAAACGCAACTCCTTCTCCATCGCTATCGGCGTGATCAACTCCACCGTCAACGTCACATTATCCCCAGGCATCACCATCTCCACCCCCTCCGGCAACTGCGCCACCCCCGTCACGTCCGTCGTCCGAAAATAAAACTGCGGACGATACCCACTGAAAAACGGCGTGTGACGGCCCCCTTCCTCCTTCGTCAAAATGTACACCTCCGCCTTGAACTTCTTGTGCGGCGTCACCGTCCCCGGTGCCGCTACCACCATCCCGCGCTCCAACTCATCCTTATCAACCCCGCGCAACAACAACCCCACGTTGTCTCCCGCCTGCGCCTGATCCAGCAACTTCCGGAACATCTCAACCCCCGTCACCACTGTCTTCCGAGTCTCCCCAAAACCGATTATCTCCACCTCATCCCCCTGCTTAATCACCCCGCGCTCCACTCGTCCCGTGCCGACCGTCCCGCGTCCCGTGATACTGAACACGTCCTCCACCGGCATCAAGAACGGCTTGTCTATCTCACGCTTCGGCTCCGGAATGTACTCATCCAGCGCATCCAGCAACTCCAAAATCGACTTGAACGCCGGATCGTCCAAGCCGCGGCTCTGGTCCATCCCCGCCGTCATCGCTTCCAACGCACTCCCCCGGATCACCGGAACCTCATCGCCCGGGAACTGGTACTGGTTCAACAAATCCCGAACCTCCAGCTCCACCAAGTCCAGCAACTCCGGATCGTCTACCATATCTACCTTGTTCAAGTACACCACAATGTACGGAACCCCCACCTGACGAGCCAACAAGATGTGCTCCCGCGTCTGCGGCATCGGTCCATCAGCGGCACTCACCACCAAAATCGCCCCGTCCATCTGCGCCGCTCCCGTGATCATGTTCTTCACGTAGTCCGCGTGTCCCGGACAGTCCACGTGCGCATAGTGACGCTTGTCACTCTCATACTCCACGTGCGCCGTCGCTATCGTGATCCCTCGCTCCCGCTCCTCCGGCGCATTGTCGATCGAATCAAACGACCGTACCTGTGTCCCCGTCTTCCGAGCCAACACCATCGTCATCGCCGCCGTCAGCGTCGTCTTCCCATGATCCACGTGACCTATCGTCCCCACATTCACGTGGGGCTTCGTCCGTTCAAACTTCTCCTTCGACATACCCGAAGATCTCCTACTATAATACTTTTTAAGCCCAGAACCAGGATTGAACTGGTGACCTCATCCTTACCAAGGATGTGCTCTACCGACTGAGCTATCTGGGCCATACATTCTTATTTGTTTTCAACCAAAAAAAATAGGCTGGCCGGGCCTAACAAGCCCTAATAATACAGCCGCTGCTTGATTGCTGTCAAGCGAAAATAATACAATTTTTCAAAAAAAGAGAAAATTATTTTTTCGAACGCCTTTAACTTCTCTTCTCTTTTTTCGGTGATTTTAACAACCGATTTAGCAAATTTGTTCGATTTTTATACATTTTTTCAAAAAAAATTTTCCTCTTCCCAGCCCTGCCGATTCCCCAACGCGCTTCTCGCCCCCGAATGGCTTACACGGCTCACTTCCCGCCGACCAAACCGTTCTTCCGGGACATCATCAAAACCCTAACCGATTATTGTTCAATGGAATAAATAAAGCGGGAGACGAGACTCGAACTCGCGACCAACAGCTTGGAAGGCTGTGACTCTACCAACTGAGTTACTCCCGCTTTTGTCGGCTATTTTACATTAATACTCCCAGAATGGCAAGCGGTTTCTTCGCGCACGAAAAAATCACTGCCGCCCCCTTCGCTCTCTTACCCGAAAGGAACCGGCAGGGGGCAAGGTTATCGCGTCTTCGGCGTCACTCCCCAGTGGAGTTTATTTCGCAAAAGTTTGTAAAATGAATACTGAGAAAAGGTAATGACCTTCAACCGAAAGTCGGCTTTCATAATCGTCACTTTGTCGGTATCGATGAGCGGAGCGGTCACCTGTCCGTCCAGGGTCAGCCCGGCGACACCGTGTTCGGAATGAATTTTCAACTCCAAAACATCCTGCGGAGAGAAAATCATGGGACGGGTGTTCAAGGAAAACGAAGAAATCGGCGAAGCAATAATCGCCTCCATCGCCGGGTGCATAATGGGTCCGCCAACCGCCAGTGAATACGCCGTGGAGCCGGTTGGGGTAGCGATAACCAGTCCGTCCGCCTTGTACATCACGATATCCTCGCCGTTGACTTTCAAGTAAATGTCAATCAAACGGCTGACGGGACCGTTGTCGACGACGACATCGTTGAGGGCATACGGACATTCCGGTTGACGTTTTCCTTCCACCTGCACCCGCAGCATCATCCGTTCCTCAATCTGGTATTTCCCGGAAACAATAGACTCCAGCGCGGTGATGAGTTCTTCCTCGGGGAATTGGGTCAAAAAGCCGAGCGAACCGAGGTTGATACCCAAAAGCGGCGTCCCTTGCCCGCCCACCGCCCGGGCAGCGGCGAGGAAAGTTCCGTCTCCACCCATTGAAACGAGAACATCGACTTCGGAAGCGATTCGGTTTCTCGAAAGCACATCCCAGTCATTTCCGGCGATTTTCTTCAGCTCTTCCGAAAGAACCAGAGAATGACCTGTCTTACGCGCCCAATCTTGAAAAGTTTGAATCGCTTTCTTGGCGCTTTCCCGTTTTACATTGGCAATAAGTCCGAAACGCATATCTTTTCCTCACTCTTTTCCATAATAATATAAAAATGAGAAAAGCACACGTTTTCTTTTACGGGTTCCTCCCAAGAAAAGAGCGTACCAAGAGAAACCCTCATCTGATACGGGCACTCTTCAACTCAAATCAAAGCGTTACGGCAACATCATACCCGTCCCGAATGGCATCATATACCTGCCGCGGCTTCTTGGCATCGCCGATAATTTTTACTTCAACACCGCGTTCTCGCAACTGCGGTTCCAACTCGTTGACCGAGCGTGTCCCCACCGCCACGACGATGGAATCAAATTCTCCGAGAAGCTCTTCTTTCCCCTCCTTTTTCACATAAACTTTCTTGCCCTCTACCCGACTCACTTCCGTGCCGGTATAAATGGTCACCCCTTGGGAGACCAACCCACCGAGGGTTAGCTTCTTCGTTATCGGTTCCATATCACGCGCTACTTCTTCCAACAACTCGACGACAGTCACCTCATGCTGCCTGTGCGCCAGAAATTCAGCCGCTTCCAACCCGACCATACCGCCGCCGATAACGAGTACTCGTTTGCCGACGTTCGTTTTTTCCGTAAGGATATCCTCACCCGTCAAAGGGTTGTCCAAACCGGGAATCGGAGGAATAATCGGTGCGGCACCGGTCGCCAACACGAGTACGTCGGGCTTTTCGTTAAGCACTTCGTCCACCGTGGCTGGGTGGGACAGCTTCAACGTCACAGGGCTCTTTTTGACATTATGAATGAGCGAGGTCAAAGGACCTTTCAGCATCTCCTTTCCCGGGGGGAGGTAGGAAAGATTGAACTGTCCGCCCAAGTCGTTTTTATCGAACAAAACGACGTCGTGCCCGCGCTGAGAAGCGGTCAAGGCTGTTTGCATTCCCGCCGGACCGCCACCGATGACGACCACTTTTCGCCGTGATGTCGCAGCCGGAATCTTTTCCCCTTCTCTGCCGACTGCGGGATTGATGATGCAGCCCAACCCCTCGCCGGATTTCACCTTAAGGAGACATCCTTGCAAACACGCCCCGCAGAGGATAACATCGTCATCGCGGTTTTCTTTCATTTTCAAAGGCAAATCCGGGTCCGCCACCAAAGGGCGCCCTAACGCCACGGCATCGACCATTTCTTCGTCAAGTGCTCGACGGATAGTTGCCGGGGTTCCCATTCTTCCGGCGACGATGACCGGAATGCCGACCTTTTGCTTGATAACTTGCGCCCACTCCAAATTTTTGTCCGACGGAAGGCGCATATGCTGATAATACCACGGAGGCGAATCACATGCCGATCCGCTCACTACGTGTAAAGCGGAAATACCATGCTCTTGGAGGAAATTCGCCAACGCTACGGCATCTTGTATCGTCAACCCGCCTTCCACTTGCTCGGTGGCGGAGATGCGAGCGATGAGCGGGAAGTTCTTTCCAACTTCCTTGTGTACCGCCTCCAGTATTTCACGGGCAAAACGATAGCGATTTTCTTCGCTGCCGCCGTACTCGTCCTCGCGATGGTTCGTCCGTTGGGAAATAAATTGGGAGATAAGGTACCCCAACCCAAATTGAATCTCCACCGCATCGAAACCGGCATCTTTGGCGCGGCTGACCGCCCGGGCGTAAGCGTGAACAAGCTCTCCTATCCTTTCCGGGGTAAGAACATCGGGCGTAGCGCCGGTAGAAGGGCAGGTCATGGCTGAGGGCGCTTCCGGAGGGGCACCGGCAGCTTTCGGGTTGGCGGCGCGCCCGGCATGATTTATATGAGCAATCGCCATCGTACCATGCTCGTGAAGCACTGCGACCAGCTTTTTCAATCCGTCAACGTGAGCATCCTCGGAAATTCCCAATTGTTTGGGATGTTCCTTCCCACGGGGGTCGATATACAACGGCTCGACAATTATCGCCCCCACCCCGC
Source organism: uncultured Ignavibacteriales bacterium (assembly GCA_964489705.1). Lineage (GTDB taxonomy): Bacteria > Zixibacteria > MSB-5A5 > GN15 > FEB-12 > CAZAZQ01. The sequence continues at coordinate 30,568 of CAZAZQ010000005.1, read as the reverse complement.
CCTCGGCGCGACGACGATAATACGCCTCATGCTTTTCCGTCACTTGTCCATCCATAGCGCCGTAGCCGGTTTTCACGGGCGCCATCAGCAACCGGTTAGAAATGTCTAAAGAACCGATTTTCAATGACAAAAAGGGATCCATATCTTCTTTTCCTCCATGTTATACTGCCGAAACCATCGGGATTATCTTTTTGCGGTATTTGTCCGTCTCCGCTTTCAACCCCTGAAGCATATCCGAAGAGAAAGGCACTTCTACCTCGGTAGAATCAAACGGAACGTCCTTTGCCCGCTCGATGCGGAAGAACAACTTCATCGGTTTTTCGTTGCGGGTATAAAACAAATTGTCCGCCACCTTTTCCAACTCTATCACCTTCTCTTGGAAGGCGTTCGTGCTCAAGGAAAACACGGATGTGAACGCGTCGGTATCGGTTATCAGCTCTTTTAATTTTTCAAAAATCTTGTCTCCCCACGTCGGCGAGAAGAACAAGATATTCAACGCCGCCCCAAACAGCATGATATTGTCGGCGGAGCCAAAATACCGGATGCCTTCTTCAAGGCATTGCTCAAGAATTTCAGGCTGGAGAATATTTGCCCGCACCATATCGTCACCGACCATTTCAACCGTATCCGCTTGCGGGTCGAAATCGAGGTAAAAAAGCTGAGAGGGAAAATCATCAGGTGACATGCCGTACAAACGGAGAAGGTTTTCCGCTGCCGTTCTATCGGAATTTATTAAAAAGATGATGGCTTTTCCGCCCTGACGGAGCCAAGCGGCAAGAAACACCACCGCTACCAGCGGTTTCCCTGATCCGCCGGGACCGCTGATTATCGTCGACGAAGGTACCGCCACGCCCTCCGGAAGGAGCGCATCAAGCCATTTCTCGCCGGAGACAATTTTCTTTCCCATCGCAACCTCCGTTTATCGTTCTCAACCTACTTCCAGTCTCCCCCGCCCATCATCGCTTTTTTCGCCCTACCCTTTCCAGTTCTCCTTTTCCAAAGCTAAGAAACGCTGAAGCTCCTGCTCGTTCATCACCGTGGTGCGCACCTCAACTTCCCAGCCCATCTCTTCTACCGGTTCTTTGACACTGTTGACGAGAATATCTTCAATGGGAATGTTGGGAAAGGGAAAAGCCAAAGTGATGACCGCTTTCTCATTCGTCACTTCAATCTGCTTGACGATACCGAGCTCCGCAAGGGTGGTGTCGATAGCGGGGTGCTTGACTTGCGAGACCGCTTCTCTGACTTTCCCTTTGTCAATCTTTTCATTCATTACAATACTCCTCACTCTCCGATAATTGTGCTGATTATACGGAATCGAATCGCCACTTCTCGTAGTCAAAACTCGCTTCCGAAATGCGGCGCGGGATGCCGTTTTCGACATCCCGTGCCAGATTCTTATTCTTCTTCATCCAAGGTGCACCAGGTGATCAAAATGGTAGCACCTTTCTCGCTTGAGAAAGGTCCGTGCTGCACCTCCTTTGGAATGACCCGATAGGTACCAGCGGGAAATACCTTCCCCTGGCTTTCGTATTCGCCTTCCAAGACATAGTGCAATTCCGTATAACGATGGGAATGGCTATCCATCTTCCAGCCCGCGGGAATTTTCAGAAGCACCGTCCGCGGCGCCATATCGCCGCCGACGCTTAAGACCTTCTCTTTCGCTCCCAACGGATACTCGCTGGCGTCTTGCCATTCCAGATCGTTTACATTCACGTCTACCGCATTCATTCTTCTCATCTCCTTTATAAATACTCCAGCTCACCTTTCCCGCGAACCAAATGCCGCGGCAAAAGGTAGGTGCTGTTGTTATAGTGAACTTCCACCAGTTCTCCTTGAGCCACCATTCGAGCTACCGTCCCCGGCGCCGACATGGTCTGCTCAATCCCCTCCGCCTGCTCTCGACGCAAAGGATGCCGAGAACCGATTTCCAGCAACGCCTCCCGAGCGTCGGCAAAACCGTTTACGCCGAAAGTTCCTCTCTCGGGAGTGGCAATGCCGACGGCTCTACCGAACAGATGTTGCGCTGTGACGATTCGTTCCGGATCGGGAGGTTCCACCCATTTTTCCGCCGGAGGACGAGTGGGCACCATCACGTACACTCGGTCGGGATTTATTTTGTGTACGACTTCCCGAATCGCTTTGAGCTGCTCGTTCGAATCATTCACCCCCTTGACCAGCATGACTTCCAGCCATATCTGCCCGGGGAAATCTTTGCTGAACTTAATTTGCCCGTCGAGCATAGAGCGGAAATCAATGCTCCGGTGCGGTCGGTTGATGTTCCGAAAGGTCTCTTCGTCCCCGGCATCCAAGGTCGGCATGACCACATCGGCGCCCATCAAATCCTTTCTTACATCTTCCCGCGACAACAAAGAACCGTTGGTAATCACGGCAATCGGCAAGTTGGTCTCCGCCTTGCTGCGTTCAATCAGCCAGCCCAGGTCACGAGAGAGCGTCGGCTCTCCGTCACCAACGAAGGTGATATACTCCGGCTTGGTACGTTGGGCGTGAGCAACAATTTCGGAGAGGATTTCTTCTTTCGGGAAAAAGCTTTCTCGATTTGTCTGAAGGCGGGTGGTATGTCCCAGTTGACAGTAGATACAGGTGTACGAGCAAGTTTTCGGCGGGATAGGACTTACGCCGAGGGATTTCCCCAACCGACGTGAGGGAACAGGTCCGTAAACATATTTCATCTCCGTTTATCCTTTTCCATCTCCGTTCAACCTCACGCCGTTGCCTGGTTTAACAACTCATTACCTTATATAGAGTAACCACTCGTTGAAGAGAAAAGTTCACACGAACGGAGAATTGTGCCTATAAATCTACAAAATAATCGATTTTCATTTGGTGCAATCGAAAAAACCTTTCCGCCAAGAAAACATACTCACCCCTTTCCTTGCCGATTGGTTTTATGTTGCCATCCGCTTTGGTGATTTACTATACTTTTTTTATGCAACCACAGGTGCAGGCATACTCGGTTACGGAAATTACCCGTCTGATAAAAACGACCCTGGAGCAATCGTATCAGGATATTTGGGTGGAGGGTGAAATTTCCAACTACCATCACCATTCCTCCGGGCACCGTTATTTCAACCTCAAAGACGAGCATGCCGTCATCCGCGTGACGTTGTGGCGCTCTTTGGGAATGCGCCTGCAATTCGAACCGGAAGACGGGCAAAAGGTGTTGGTCTATGGCGATATTACGGTGTACGAAAAAGGCGGCAGCTACCAACTGAATTGTCGGAAAATCGTGCCGGTGGGAGTCGGGGAGTTGGAGTTGGCATTCCGGCAGTTGTACGAACGGCTTTCCGCCGAAGGATTGTTCGACGAAGAAAGAAAAAAAGAAATTCCTCCTTTTGTCACCAAGGTGGGAATTGTCACTTCTCCGACCGGTGCGGCGATCCGCGATATTATCCAGATTGCCCGACGACGCAACAATGCGGTGGAACTGGTTATCTTCCCCGCCCAGGTGCAGGGCGACGGGGCGGAAGACACTATCGCCGAAGGGATTAAATACTTCAATACCCGCTCCGACATCGACGTTATCATTACCGGACGGGGCGGTGGTTCTCTGGAGGATCTCTGGCCCTTCAACACGGAAGTTACGGTTCGAGCCATTGCCGCTTCTCGCCTGCCGGTCGTCTCGGCGGTGGGGCATGAAGTCGACGTCACCCTTGCCGACTTGGCTGCCGACCTGCGGGCACCCACCCCATCCGCCGCCGCGGAGTTGGTCATCTGGTCAAAAGAAGATTATCTCGCTTCCCTGCAACAGTATGTAGCTCGGCAGGCTCACCTTTTGGGAAACATCGTCGCAACCGCTCGGCAATCCCTCTCGGCGCTTTTGGAACGTCCGGTTTTCAGTCGCCCGCTCGATCTGATTTACCAACGGCAACAATACCTTGACACCGTGTTGCAACGGTTTTCCCAGGCGGGAAAAAATAATTTTGATAAATACAAAAACCGACTATCTTTAACCCTGTCGAGGCTGGACACTCTGTCTCCGTTGAAGATACTCGCGCGAGGTTACTCGGTGAGTCGGAAGGTGCCCTCCAAAAAGCTTATCGCCTCGATCGAAGAAATTCGTCCGGGCGAGAATATGGAGACTATCCTTTTGGATGGGACGGTGGTGTCGGTCGTGGAAGAGGTAACTCGTAACGGCATAAAAAATTATGGCGAAAAAGAAATATAAAGACTTTGAATCGGCTTTGGAGCGGCTCGAAGAAATCACCAACATCTTGGAAGCCGGAGAGGTGACGCTTGAAAAGTCGATAGAACTGTACACCGAAGGGCTGGAAATCGCCAAGCTGTGCAACGAAAAACTCTCGGAAGCCGAAAAGAAAATCAAAATCATCCAAAAAGAAAATAATTCGTATTCGGAAGAAGATTTCGAGGTAGAAAAGGGGGAAGAATAATTTATACGGAAGTCATGGACATAAAGTCGTACTTAAAGGAGAAACGGCAACTCGTTGACAAGTTGCTGGATAAGTACCTTCCATCCGAGTCGGAAGAGCCTCGTTCCCTTCATGCGGCAATGCGGTACTCGGTCATGGCGGGAGGCAAACGACTCAGACCCATCCTCGCTTTGACGGCATACGAGTATTGCCACGGCTCGACCGAGCAGGAAGATCCGCCCATTTACCGCGCCGCGGCGGCGCTGGAGATGGTGCACACGTATTCGTTAATACACGATGACCTCCCCTGCATGGATGACGACGACCTCCGGCGGGGCATTCCGACCTGCCATAAGAAATTCGGAGAGGCGGTTGCGGTTCTCGCCGGTGATGCTCTTCACGTCTTGGCGTTCGGACTGCTGGCGGAGACCGGCTCCACCCAAGCCGTGGGAGAGTTGGCGCACGCCATCGGCACCAGCGGCATGATAGGCGGTCAGGTTGCCGATGTGGAAGCGGAAGGACGGGAAGTGACCCGTGATGATATCATCAATATTCACACGAAAAAGACCGCCGCCTTGATTCGGTGTTCGGTACGGTTGGGAGCGCTGCTAGCGGGAGCGGAACCGGCGCTCTTCGAAAAACTCACCCAATACGGCGAAAAAATCGGGCTGGCGTTCCAAATCATTGATGATATCTTAGACATCGAAGGCGACCAAAAATTGTTGGGGAAAAATACCGGCTCCGACAGTAAAAACCAAAAGGCAACTTTTCCCAAGGCGGTCGGTTTGGAAGAAGCTCGTCAAGAGGCGTCACGATTAATCGACGAATCTCTTGCTCTTTTCGAGAAAAACGATGAGAATATGTTAAAAGAGTTAGCCATATATATAGGTAAGCGGCAATCATAGAAGTAGAAAAAAATATCGAGAAAGAACAAAAATGAAGATACTCCCGACAATCAACTCGCCAGCCGACGTAAAAAAGCTGTCCATCGAAGAGCTGGTTGAATTGGCGGCGGAAGTCCGTCAGGAAATCGTCTCGGTGGTCTCCCAGACCGGCGGGCATTTGGCAACCAACTTGGGCTCGGTGGAACTGACAATCGCTTTGCACTACGTTTTCGACCTCCCCACCGACAAGCTCATCTGGGATGTCAGCGACCAAGTCTACACGCACAAAATGCTTACCGGCAGGCGGGAACGGATGCACACCCTCCGTCAGTACAACGGTATTTCCGGGTTTGCCAGACGTGACGAGTCGGAATACGACCATTTCGGCGCCGGACATGCCTCGACCTCTATCTCCGCCGCTCTCGGCTTTGCCGCTGCCCGCGACAATGCCGGTCTGGATTACAAAGTGGTCGCCATTATCGGCGACGGCGCTATGACCGGCGGTTTGGCGTTCGAAGGGCTGAACAATGCCGGTACTTTGAAAAAAGATTTACTGGTTATCCTCAATGACAACACCTGGTCAATCTCGAAAAGCGTCGGCGGGTTTTCAAAATATCTCACCAACCTCATGGCTGACGAAAAGTTCAACAAGCTGCGGGATGAAATCTGGGAGCTGACGGGGCGCTTCAAACGACGTGATAAAATCCGCGAGACTATCTCCAACCTCGAAGATTCCATCAAGGGACTTCTGGTTCCCGGGGTGCTGTTTGACAAAATCGGCTTGCGCTATTTCGGTCCCATCGACGGACACGACATGGAAGCTCTCATCAAAATCCTCCAGCGGGTGAAAAATCTGAGAGGTCCCATCCTGTTGCACGTCGCCACCGTCAAGGGGAAAGGGTATGAGCCGGCGGAAGGCGATCCATTCAAATATCACGGTATCGGGAAATTCGATAAAGTCACGGGGAAAACCAAACCGAAGCCGTCAACGCTGCCGTCATATACGAAAGTATTCGGTGATACCATGGTGGAATTGGGAGCGAAAGACGACCGAGTCGTCGCCATCACGGCGGCGATGGTTTCCGGTACCGGCTTGATTGACTTTTCCCAGAAATATCCGGAGCGGTTTTTTGATGTCGGCATTGCGGAAGAACATGCCGTCACTTTCGCCGCCGGTTTGGCGGCTGACGGCGCCCGTCCCTATGTGGCGATATACTCCACCTTCATGCAGCGCGCTTTCGATCAAATCGTTCACGACGTCGCCCTGCAGAATTTGCCGGTCGTTCTCTGCATGGACCGCGGCGGTCTGGTCGGCGATGACGGACCGACCCATCACGGCGTGTTTGACCTGTCGTTCCTGCCTTTCACTCCCAATTTGACGTTTGCGGTCCCCAAAGACGGCAACGAACTGCGCGCCATGCTTCACTACACCATTGACAACGAGCTGCCGGGACCGGTCGCTCTTCGCTATCCTCGCGATACCATCCCTACGGAAATGTCAAAGGAAATTCCGCCCATCGAATGGGGCAAATGGGAAGCGCCCGAAACCGTGAAAGATATCGTCGTTTTAGCGGTCGGCTCGATGGTTTCGCAAGTGTACAAAGCGGCGAAGTTGCTTGCTCCCCAAGGTATTGACCTCACGGTAGTCAACGCTCGGTTTATCAAACCGCTCGACATCGAAATGCTGTCACACATTAAGGAAAAGGCAAGCCATATTATCACTATCGAAGAGAATGCTCTTCGCGGCGGCTTCGGACAGGCGATTGCCGAATTCCTGTTGGAAAAAGGGTACACCGGGAAATTCAAAGCCCTCGGCATTCCCGATCGGTTCATCACCCACGGCGACCGCTCTTTGCTTCTGAAAGAGGTCGGCTTGGATCCGGAAGGCATTGCCGCTTCCATCGAGCACCTGGTTGCTGACTCGACTAAGTCTTCAAGCAACTTTTTTCAAAAGCTCATCTTTCGGAAGAACGGAAGCGGAAAACGGAAAACCGCCGCTGCATCGGTTCGAGAAACCGTCCCGGAAAAAGAAGAGGCGTAAGCAGCTTCTCTTTACGGACAAACAAACCGTAAGGAACTCTCTTTATTTCTTATTGAGAGAGTCGAGAATCCGTTCCGCCAATTTGGGGGTAATCCCTTTCAATCGGGTAAGCTCTTCCACGGAAGATTGGGCAATACGTTTCACGGAGCCGAACTCTTTCAACAAGAGCGTCCGTCTCGCGGGACCGATACCGGGGATGTCGTCAAGAGCGGAAGTAATGGTGCGTTTACTGCGGACTTTACGGTTGTAGGTAATAGCAAAGCGGTGTGCTTCATCGCGCAGTTGTTTCAACAGCAAAAGTGCCGGAGAGCTGCGATTGATAACGACGGCATCAGCCACCCCGGGAAGAAAAACCTCCTCCAACCGCTTTGCCAGGGCAATCACCGGCTGTCGAGAAAAACCAAGCATTTCCAATTCCGCCAACGCTGCGGAAAGTTGTCCCTTGCCCCCGTCCACCACCACTAAGTCGGGCGGCTCGGTCTCCTCTTCTTTTATCCGGTGAAAATACCGCCCGATGACCTCCCGCATCATCCTGAAATCGTCTTGTCCGACAACCCCTTTTATCCGAAAATGGCGATAGCCCGATTTTTTCGGCTTGGCATTCTCGAAATAGACACACGAGCCCACCGCATCGGTTTCCCCGGTATTGGAAATGTCGAAACAGACAATCCGACGCGGCGAACGAGGCAATTTCAACTCCTCCCTCAAGCTGGTCACCATCTTGCTGGTACGTTCGGTTTGCTTTTGCTTCTGAATAAGCAACTCATCCAAGAGCAGCCGAGCGTTGCGCGCCGCCAACTCCACCAACCTCACTTTTTGCCCCGCTTTGGGTTGAACGATAACGACCTTGGAGCCTTTTTCTTTCTTGAGCCATCGCTCCAACAACTTCGCATCGGAAAGCGCCTGCGGAAGATATATTTCGTCCGGCAGGTTAGGCTGGTGATTGTAATACTGGGTGAGAAAAGTCTCCAAAACGGTCTCATCGCTGTCTTCCGGATGGACGGTCAATTGGAAATCCTGCCGCCCGATAAGTACACCGTCACGAAGCTGCATCACGACCGCCACCGCATCTTTTTCCTCGCGTGCCACGGAGACGATATCCCTGTCCACCACCTCCCGCACATCCACGCTTTGCTTGCGCATCACCGCTTTGATGGCTTCAATCTGGTCGCGGTACTTTGCGGCCTGCTCAAACGCCATCGCTTCCGAGGCTTCCTTCATTTTCTCGGTCAGGCGGTCAATCAACTGTTGCGATTTCCCCGACAACGCCAGCAAAAGAGAATCCACCAGCTCTCGATATTCTTCCTCACTTTGCAGTCCTTCACACGGTCCGCCGCAGCGGTTGATTTGATATTCCAGACAAACCTTCTGCTTTTTCCCTTGCGGATGAGGAATAACCAAGTCACAACTGCGGATGTTGAACAAGTCCGTCAAAAAAGCGACCGTCCGCCGCATTGCCTTGGCGTTGGTATAAGGACCGAAATATCTCGCTCCGTCTTTGGCAAGGCGACGCACGATAAGCACCCGTGGAAACGGTTCGTTGGTCGTCACCTTGATGTAGGGAAAATGCTTGTCGTCGCGAAGGAAGACATTGTAGCGCGGTTTGTACTCGCGAACCAAGTTGGCTTCCAAAATGAGGGCTTCGACTTCGTTGATGGTCTCCATCAATTCCAAGTCGACCGCTTTGGAAACCATGCTCCTCGTCTTGGGATCCAACTGGTGCGGCGGACGGAAGTAGCTGCGTACCCGATGGCGGAGATTTTTCGCCTTCCCGATGTAGATAATCTTTCCCCTCTTATCTTTGAAAAGGTACACCCCCGGCGAGGTCGGTAAATTGGCTAACTTCAGCTTGAGCGGCGACGGCACGTGATTCATACGGCTTCCTTTGACAGGGAAAAAGGGAAACGACTACTTCGACTCGAGGATACGCCGAGCTCCGACATACCTTTCCGCCCAGTACGGTTCTCTCATATCGCTGATAATCACCCCCCGCGAGGTGGAGGCATGGATAAAACGGCGTCCGCCGACAAAGATGCCCACGTGGGAAACCCGATTCTTTTTGGTATTAAAGAAGACCAAATCGCCGAATTGCAAATTCCGATAAGGAATTTCCCGACCTGTCGCAAATTGCTCGCGGACGGTGCGCGGAAGCTTGGTTTTATTGAACTTCTTGAAAACTTCACTGGTGAACAACGAACAATCCACTCCCCGCACGAAGAGCGATTTCCCGCTGTATGGTTTCCCCAAATATTCTTGCAATATCATGCCTAAACGCAAATACTCGTCGGTACTCAGGGGCGCTTCCCGCTTTGCAATTTCGAGCGGTTTCTCCGGACCGCCGGTCCGGTAGCGCGGGTAGGTCGTACACCCTCCCCCGATGATTACCAGCGAGATGAATATGGCGAACAATATCTTCATGTCAATTTCGGGTACGTTACGCTCCACCGTTTCTTATAATATACTCGGCTGGCAACGAGTAAAACAACGATAAATAACAGGTACCCCGGATAGAAATATCCGGCAAGCAAGGTCAGCAAGAGAATCGGCAGCTTTGCCGCCAGCAGTTCGACTTTTACCGAGGAGGAAAAAATCGTTACCACAATAACGATAGCGGCAACAAGCGACAAACCCATAAGCGCCGGATAATTCCCTTTCAGGGCAAGAAAAAACGACCCGCTCGTACTGAAGAAAGCCGCCAGTTTTACTGCGCGAGGATGCCAGATGACGCTGAGCGTCCTTTTCCCCACCGCTTTATCCCCCGCTCTATCGGGAATGGTGGTCATTAAATAAATCGCCGCCACCGCCAAGAAGAAGTAGAGCGATAAAAGCCAATCACTCTCCCCCAACTCGGCAAATTGCAGCCGCGGCGAGGCGGCAAGCGGAATCAAAAAGCCGAACGGATAAGCGTTGGCAAACAGACCTGCCAACGGTCTGTCCTTCAAACGCCACGGCGGCGCCGAATACAGGTAACCAAGTACGAACATCTGGACACAAACAGCCCCGACTATAAAGGATACGAGCACCCCTCCCCCTATCGCCGACAGAGAGAGAAGCCAAAAGCCCACCCTCAATTCCCGTGGAGTGAGCACATTTTCTTGAAGGAAGCCCAGCTTCTTATTGAGGCGGTCGCTGTCGATATCGTAGACTTGATTGAGATAGTACGCTCCGCCCGCCAACAGGCTGAACAAAACGAGGATGAGGAAATGGTCGGAAGTAAACGTCTTCCCCGCCTCTCCCGAGCGATACTTGAGCGCCACAAGATAAATCGACCATACCGGCAGGTGAAGCATGGGACGAGCGGCGAAAAAGAAATCAAGCGCTTTCATTATCGCAACAAATGAAAGAAGGCATACATGAACGGCGCCGCAAATAGCAACGAATCGAAGCGATCAAGCACTCCGCCGTGCCCGGGAATCAGCACCGAGGAATCTTTGATTCCCAATGACCGCTTCCACATCGACTCAACCAAATCGCCCAGTTGCCCGAACACCGAACAACCGACCGCCAGCACCATCGTGCTGAACAGCCCCACCGCTTGAAACCTCCAGAAATACAAAATCAGCCCGATAGCCATTGCCCCGATAATCCCTCCGATGAACCCTTCGATAGTCTTGCGCGGCGAGACGCCGGGTGCCAGTTGGTGTTTGCCCAACCATGAGCCGATGCCCATCGCCGCCGTATCGCCGACCCACAGCACCCCGAACAGAAAAAGCAAGCTGTCCCCTCCACTGATGTCACCGCTCCCTTTTCCGACGAGAAAAACAAAGGGGTACAACAATCCGATATATATCACTCCCCACACCAAGCGGCTATGGCGCCGGTAGAGCTCCTTGGGGGGATGATGGCCGATGGCAAACATCATCGCCGAAAGGGTGAAAAAGAACACCAACACAATCAGAACAACGGTCGAAGCCGGTACTCCTTCCGTCACCGCACCGACAAAACCACGAAGGAAATCGATATCCATAAGCGCCACCAACAAAAAGCCGACAGCGAGAAATCCCGTCCAGAAAATCCCTCCCTTGGGTGGGAATCCTTCGTTGACCAGAAACTCCGAAACAGCGATGAGCGCAAACAGTAACACCATCCCGAACAGCCACCGTCCCCCCTGATAGGATATCCACAAAATTATCGGGATTGCCACCGCCGCCACCGCCAGGCGGGCAATGAGGTTCTTACTCATCATTCCTCGTCGACATTTACGGTACCGAAACGCCGCTCCCGTTTTTGATAATCAAGCACCGCCTCGAAAAGCTCCTTCGCCCCGAAGTCGGGCCACAGGGTATCGATAATGTAGAGTTCCGTGTAACTGGTTTGCCAGAGTAAGAAATTGGAAATCCGCATTTCCCCGGAGGTTCTGATTAAGAGGTCGGGATCGGGAATATGAGCGGTATAGAGAAAATTTTCGAACAATTCCTCGTTGATGTCGGGAATATCCAAAAGACCCGCTTTGACGGTGTTGATGATTCCTTTGACGGCATCCAAGATTTCCGTCCGACCGCCGTAATTCAACGCCAAAATCAACACCAGCCCTTTGTTGTTGCGGGTGCGCTCTACCGCTTCTTTCAACACCCGCTGACGATCGGGGGGCAAACCGTTTATTCTGCCGATGGTTACCAACTTCACGTCGTTCTTGATAAGTTCATCCAATTCTCGACGGGTGGTACGGGACAGCAGAGACATCAAAGCGGCGACTTCGGATTTGGGGCGCTTCCAATTCTCCGAGGAAAACGTATACAGCGTCAAGTACTTGATGCCGATTTCCGAGGCGGCGCTGACCACTTTTTTCACCGCCTGGACGCCCGCTTCGTGTCCGTACGTCCTCGGTTTGTTACGCAATGCCGCCCACCTGCCGTTTCCGTCCATAATGATGGCGACATGCTTCGGTATCCGCTCGGGGCGCGAGAGAATCGCTTCTTTCAGAACCCGTAAACTCGCATCATTATCCATAACATCACAAAGTATCACACCGTCCCTCTCTTGGCAAGCTCAATTAACTCTCTCCCTTGACGGCAAGAAGAGTTTACCCGTCGACGCCGATAAGCTCTTATTCTTTCGGAGGATAAACGGTAATATCGCGGATATGGGTAAGAATATGGTAATGGTCGGTTGAAAAGATACCGGCTTTCGACGCCACTTCCTCAATGGTATCGGGAAACAGGTAGCCTTCGTATTCGGTAAAGTGGACTATTCTACTGAAACGTTTGTAGCCTTCCTTTTGGGGATAGTATAAGTAGAGTCTTTCCAGCATGTAGTCATAGCGGTCGATTATCGCCAACCCGTCAGGACGAGGATCGTTGAGCGAATCGGTGTCAAAACCAAGAGCCAGCACGGTCCCCCCCGTATCGTTGGGATAGAACGAAAAACGATAATTCAAGTCGAACACGTTCAAATAGGAAAAGTCGATGTTTTTGAGTTTGTTTGAAGGAGGAACAATCGCCTTGTGCGAATCGGGCTGAGCGCCGGTAAAGTAATAGGTCACGACGGCGGAATCGACCAACCGATATCCCCCTTCTTCCCGTCGCCTTTTGTAGTAACTGGTGGCGGTAAACGAATACGCCACACCTTGTTCCACCGGGCTGTGTTCGGCACACGCCAAGCGGGCTTGGTTGCGATAAAACTGCAGTACCGACTCCTCGTCCGACGAAAGTAACGCCTCGCCGCTAAAGAAGACACCCAATGCGATTATAAGGAGCCGGATGACGTTGTACTTTTCCGTTGACATACCGTCGGAAATATATGTAATTGCTTATGCAATGCCAACTCTGAAGTAATCGGCAGGAAAAGAAAATAGTTTCGACAGAGCACCGGACGCCGCTGTCGAATGAACGGATACGAAAAAAGCGACATACCCCGGGAGGTATAGAATGAAGGTTAAAGAAGTACTCAAAACGAAAAAAAGAGAACTCGTTACCGTCGACGGGGCAACCGATATCATTACCGCTATGGAGTTAATGATCAAAAACAAGATCAGTTGCCTGCCGGTCTTAGGAGACTCGGGACAGCTCGTCGGGATTATCAGCGACAAAGACATCTTCAAAGCCATCTACGAGAATCTGGATTCCTTCAAAAACCTGAAAGTCAGCGACCTTATGACGACCGATGTGCTGGTCGGCATTCCCGACGACGAGATCGACTACATCGGCGGAGTAATGACGGAAAACAAAATCCGCCACGTCCCCATCATCGAAAAAGACAAGCTGGTCGGCTTGATTTCGCAAGGCGACGTCGTCAAGGTGGAAATCAAACGCATGCAGATTGAAAACCGCTATCTCAAAATGTACATGGAAGGGAACTACCCCGGCTGAGCCGCAAAAGGGAAAGAAAAGCGACAAAAGAGATGTTCTTCAGCAACATCTCTTTTTTTATGCGTACTGTCCGAATTGTTTGGAAACAATCAAAAAAAGCCGGAAGCGTCATCGCTTCCGGCTTGGCTAATAACCTGTGAAAAGACGTTACTGACTTACGACTTCTTTCTTGTCGCTTTGCTTGCCGTTGAAGGTAAAGGTCAGTTTGCCGTCGGCAACACCTATAATCAGATCGCAATCGCCGGCATACTGTCCCCGAAGGATTTCCTCCGCCAGCGGATCTTCGAGATGCTTCCGCAACGCTCTCTTCAGCGGACGAGCGCCGTATTCCGGCTCGAACCCCTTGTCCGCGAGGAAATCTTTCGCTTCTTCGGTCAGCGTAAAGCTGATACCCTTTTCCGCCAACTGCTTGGCGGTATCAGCAACGAGAATCTCGATAATCTTCTTGATGTGCTCCTTGGTAAGCGGATGGAAGATTATCGTCTCGTCGATACGGTTGAGCAGTTCGGGGTTGAACGTCTTTTTCAATTCGTCAAGAATCTTCTTCTTGATGTTGTCATACGAGGCGTCCGCCCGTTGAGCGTCAAACCCGACCGTCTTGCCGTCGCGAAGCTGACGGGTACCCAAGTTGGAGGTCATAATGACCACCGTGTTGCGAAAATCCACTTTCCGCCCGAAGGAATCGGTCAGCGTCCCGTCATCCATCAATTGAAGCAAAATGTTAAAGACATCCGGGTGTGCCTTCTCGATCTCGTCAAGCAGCACCACCGAATACGGTTTGCGGCGGACCCGCTCCGTCAATTGCCCGCCTTCCTCGTACCCGACGTAGCCCGGCGGGGCACCAATCAGACGGGACACGGCGAACTTCTCCATGTATTCGGACATATCAATCCGAATGAGCGACTCCTGGTCTTCAAAGAGGAAGTTCGCCAATGAGCGCGCCAGTTCGGTCTTCCCGACGCCTGTCGGACCCAAGAACATAAAGACCCCGATAGGACGCCGCGGGTCGCTCAACCCGGCGCGGGCGCGACGAATCGACTTGGCAATCGTCTCAATAGCTTCATCCTGTCCGACGATGGTCTTGCGGATCTCTTCTTCCATCCGAAGCAGCCGTTTGGATTCGTTCTCTTCCAGACGGTACAACGGTATGCCGGTCATTTTGGCAAGAACCGTCGCCACATCCTCCGCCGTCAGGACGACTTTTTCCTTCTCGCGGGATTCCTCCCACTTCTTCTGCAACGCCGCCGCTTCTTCCTTCTTGGCTTTGATTTCATCGCGCAATTGAGCGGCGGTTTCGAAGGCTTGGTTTTTAACCGCTTCTTCTTTCTTCGCTTGCAACTCGGCAAGCTCGTTCTCAATGCGGGTAAACTCTTCCGGACGCGTATAGGTCGCCAAATGAGCCCGCGAACCGGCTTCGTCAATCAGGTCAATCGCTTTGTCCGGCTGGAACTTCCCGGAAATGTAGCGGTTCGACAACTTGACCGCCGCTTCGATGGCTTCGTCGGAAATCGTCAGCTTGTGATGTTCCTCATATTTAGGACGCAAGCCCTTGAGAATATTTATCGTATCCTGCTCCGAGGGCGGATCTATCATCACCGTCTGGAACCGCCGGTCCAAGGCACCGTCCTTTTCGATGTACTTGCGGTACTCGTTCATAGTAGTGGCGCCGATACATCGCAGTTCGCCGCGCGCCAAGGACGGTTTGAAGATGTTCGAGGCGTCCAAAGAGCCTTCCGCCCCACCGGCGCCCACGATGGTGTGGATCTCGTCGATGAAGATGATAATATCCGAGGAATTGATAATCTCGTTGAGCACCGCTTTCAGCCGCTCCTCGAACTGCCCGCGATACTTTGTCCCGGCAACCAACGACGCCATGTCGAGGGTCACCACCCGCTTGTTTTCCAAAGTCTGCGGCACCCGGTTTTCCACAATGCGCTGCGCCAACCCTTCGGCGATGGCGGTCTTCCCGACGCCGGGCTCGCCGATGAGTACCGGGTTGTTCTTTTTGCGCCGTGACAACACCTGCGCCACCCGCTCGATCTCGTCGTCACGCCCGATAATCGGGTCTAACTTGCCGCGACGAGCCAACTCGGTCAAATCCCGACCGAAGTGGTCGAGGGCGGGGGTTTTGGATTTCTTCCGTTTTTTCTTGAACGAAGAGGGCTTGCCGTTTTGGATATTTTTAAGCTCTTCGTATGCTTCCTTATAATCGATATCATAGGTGGAAAGCACTTGAGCGGCGACGCCTTCTTCATCTTTCAACAACGCCAATAAGATATGTTCGGTGTCGATATCTTTCGATTTCAAGGCGCGGGCTTCCTGCCCGGAAACCTCCAGCGTCTTTTTGGCGCGAGCCGTCAAGGGAAGCTGCCCCATGGTCATGGTTCCCCCCGCCGGCTGTACCACTTCTTCGATGGACGCCTTCAAGTCATTCAGATCCAACCCCAGGTTGGTGATAATCTCGATAGCTCGTCCTTCGCCTAAGCGGATCAGACCTAACAGGAGATGTTCGGTGCCGATGTAATCGTGTCGCAGGCGAGTCGCCTCATCCCGGGCATATTCTATCGCCTTACGAGCATTTTCGGTAAACATCTCGTTCATAGCGAACCATCCTTCCTCTATTATAAGTCAACATTTTCACTTCCATGCGTCGGCACCGCCGATTACGGCGCCTTCTTATTGTGCTCGGTATGACGCAATTTCTCCCGTACCATCTGGGCACGAACGAAATCACGCCGATTGTTGTCCATTTCCTTCCCGTAATACTTCTGCAAGTGCGCCGGTTGAGAGAGGAGCAAAATCTCATTCACCAAGGAAATATCCAGAAAATCGATAATCTTCATGGCATGTCCCAGCCGCACCGCCGAAAGCAGATTCATCACCTCATCGGAGGTCAAAACGCGGGCATGTTTCAAAATACCGTATGCCCGCCAAATTTTGTCTTCAATCATATCCGCCGCTTCATCAATCAAGCGCTGACGAGCAGCCGCTTCCTTCTCGATAATCTCGTGCGTGACGCGGCTTATTTGGTTGAGGATTTCCGTTTCCGTAATTCCCAGAGTGTTCTGATTCGAAATCTGGAACAGGTTCCCCAACACATCCGATCCTTCCCCGTAGAAGCCGCGCACCACCAAATTGCTCCGGCTGATGTACGAAATCACTTTTTCAATCTCTCGGGTCAGCACCAGACCGGGCAAGTGAATCAACACCGACGCCCTCATGCCCGTCCCCGCATTGGTGGGACACGCGGTAAGATAGCCGAAATCGGCGTCGTAATCGTATTCCAAGTACTTCCCGATTTCGGTATCGTACTTCGCCGCCAGCTCGTACGCTCCTTGCGGGTCAAGTCCCGGCGAGAGAGCTTGAATGCGCAAGTGGTCTTCCTCGTTAACCATAATGGAAATCCGCTCGCTGGCATCGATAAACAGAGCCTTCGACAAATCGCCGTTGAAGAAAACCGGTGAAATCAAATGACGTTCGATAAGGAAATCCCGATCCAGATCGGAAATATCCGCCGCTTGGTAATACCGTCCCTCGGACAGGAGCTTAGAACGAGAGTAGGTGGAATCGAAATAATTAACGATCCGCTTCCTCGTTTCGCTGTCCGCCGAGGTCGGAAATTTACACCCGGCTACATTCCGAGCCAAGCGCACTCGACTCGACAACACCACCAAAGCGTTCTCCCCTTCGCCGGAGAGCCACGCCGCCGGTGTTTTCGCCATATCTTCAAACATCACCTTCAACTTTCGCTCCTCAAGATGATTTGTCAAGTGATAAAGACTCTCGTATCGTTTTCAACTTATCGCGTATTTCCGCGGCTCGTTCAAACTCTTCTTTTTCAATCGCTTTTTTCAATTCTTCTTCCAGCCGCTCTTCTTCCTTCACGGGAATCGGCAGATTCTCACCCGATTCCGCTACCGGGAAGATGGGACTCCGCCCTCGATGGAGCGAGGCCCCGTGAATTTTTCTCATTATCGGTTCCAGCCGATGCCGGAAGGTCCGATAGCAGTCTCCGCAGCCAAACCGACCCTGACGGGTGAATTCGTCAAACGACAACCCGCAGGTCGGGCAGGTGATTTTATCCTGCGTTTCCTTCTTTCCGACCGACGGAACATCGGCGGCTAACCCTGACAGAATTTCCGCCAACGGGAAAGGAATACTTTCCAGCGGCGAATGAAACCCTCGGGCGGCGGCGCATTCTTTGCACAAATGCAGCGTCGTCTTCTCATTGTTCACAATCTGCGTCAAGTGAACCTGAGCTTCCCGTTGTTTACAATCTTGGCACAACATTCAACTACCCACCTGTCTTAAACTCGTTCACATTCCCGAATCGTCCCGTCAACAATCTCCCATTGACGGTGGCATTTTCCCGCCAGCTCGTGGTTATGGGTGGCGATTACAAAGGTTATTCCCTGTTCGGCATTAAGTCGTAAGAGAAGATCGTGCAGCCTTCGCCCCGTAGCTGTATCAAGATTGCCCGACGGCTCATCAGCCAAAACCACTCCCGGCGAGTTCGCCAACGCTCGAGCCACCGCCACCCGTTGTTGTTCACCGCCGGACAGCATCGCCGGTCGGTGACCTTTTCTACTTGTTAAACCAACCTGCTCCAAGAGGAGTTCCCCTTTTTGTTTCGCCGTGTGCCGGTCTTTTCCGGCTATCAACATGGGTATCATAACGTTTTCCAAGGCGGTAAAATCTTCCAACAGATAATGATGTTGAAAGACAAAGCCGATCCGCTCGTTTCGGAAGTGCGCCAGCCATTGCTCGGAACGACCGTTCAGCGACATTCCGTCGACCACCACTTCCCCGCGCGTAGGTCGGTCAAGCCCCCCCAAAATGTGCAAAAGGGTTGATTTTCCGACGCCTGAGACGCCCGTCACCGCCGCCATTTCACCTTTCCGAACGTCGAAAGTCACACCCCGTAACACATGAAGTTTCGTTTCAGCCGTCTCAAACTCCCGGTGGATGTCCACCGCTGAGACGATGCTCTTATCTTTATCCATTTATTCGGCACATTTCAGCCGGTTTCCCGACTGCTTCCTATTAGTGTTTTCGCCAGTTTTTTCCAAAGTTTTAGAAACCTCTTGCAAATTCTCCTTTTATTGACGCAAGACGTCAATAACCGATAGTCTCGCCGCTTGATATGCCGGATATAACGCCGCCAAATAGCAGACGAGAAAGGTTACTCCCCCGGCTAAGAGAAAATCCAGAGCATGGGTTTCAATGGGCAAATAACTTATAAAGTAAATATCGGGGGGCAGGGAAATAAGCTCGTACGTATTCTGGACATACGCCGCCCCCAAAGCAATCGCCCACCCCAAGAGCGAGCCGATGGTGGCAATGACCAAGCCGTTGTATATGAATATCTTACGAATCGACGCCGGAGTCGAACCGATGGTTTTCAAAATCCCGATTTCGGCACGTTTTTCCATGGTCAGCATCACCAGCGTCGAAATAATCGAAAATGCCGCCACAACGACAATAAGAATAAATCCCAAAAAGAGGATTTTCTTTTCAATCGCAATCCAGGAAAAGAGATTCTTATACAGCTCGTTCCACGGCACCACGGAATAGCGGTACCCCAAAATCGAGTCGATGCGGGGGGCAATATCGGCCGCTTTGTAAATGTCCCGCAGACGCAAATGTATGGTGGTGACGGCGTCACCGGTTTTGAACAGTTTCTGCGCCGACCGCAAGGAAATATAGACTAGTTGGGCGTCAAACTCGAACATACCGGTCTCAAAGATGCCGGAGATGTAGAATTTCGCCACTCGGGGGCGGATGCGCCGTTTCAAGTCCTCCCCGCGCAATGAATACAACACCACCTCTTCCCCCAAAAAGACATCCAAGCGTTCCGCCAAATCCGAGCCGATGAGCATCCCGGGAATGGTGTCGTCGTCAAGAACAATCGGTTCGAAAGAGTAATCGCCCACTTGAATATCGTTGGTGATATCGGAGGCGCGGGCCTCCTTTTCGAGATCGATACCACGCACGATGACCCCATCTCCGTGCGATGCTGACGAGATAGCGGCTTTGTAATATATGAACGGCGACGCCGCCACGACAGCATCGATATGCTCCAAGGTGTCGACCAGTTCGGAATAGTTCGGGATGAGCTCGCTGTCCGTGGGAAAAATCGAGATATGCGACGTCGTGCCGAGTAAGCGGGTGCGGATTTCCGACTCGAAGCCGTTGTGCATCGACATGACAAAACAAACCACCGCCACCCCCAAAGTCACACTGAAAATCGTAATCCACGTCGAGACGGACGTGAACAGGTGACCGGAGCGCAAATATCGCCTCGAAATGAAACTTTCGTACTTCATTGTCCCCCCATTATACAGACCACTCTTTGAAAAGCAATGACTTTTAGCAAGGGGGAACCCTTCTTAGAACCGGTACGGTAAGGGGAAAACGAAACGCAAAAACTTTCCGTGTTTCGACCGTCCGCATTAGTCCCAGTAGACCCGGTACACCCGCTGCCCGCCGGAAGCGCGCGGACGTTTCCCGCGGGTAAAGAGTTTCAGCAACGCCCAGCCGAAAACGAAGCCGCCCACGTGTGCCATCCATGCCACCCCTCCCCCGGTCGCAC
This sequence comes from uncultured Ignavibacteriales bacterium, assembly GCA_964489705.1. Lineage (GTDB taxonomy): Bacteria > Zixibacteria > MSB-5A5 > GN15 > FEB-12 > CAZAZQ01. Next base: position 10,352 of record CAZAZQ010000005.1, on the reverse strand, counting down.
TGCCGGTCATCGACATGATAAGCTGATAGACGAACCAGACCCCCAAAACGAACTTTGCCGGCAGCGTTAACACCTGGATAAAGAAGAAAATAAACAACACTGTTATCCGCGCGTGCGGGTGAAGGACATAGTACGCTCCCATCACCCCGGCGATGGCGCCTGACGCTCCAACCAGCGGAACGTGAGAATAAGGTCCGAACAGGGTATAGAGACCGATCGCCGCCAAACCGGCAGTCACATAAAAGAGCAAAAACTTTATTGGTCCGAAGTAGTCCTCGATGTTGTTGCCGTAAATCCACAGAAAGAGCATGTTCCCGATAAGGTGCATCCAGCCGCCGTGCATGAACATGGAGGTAAAAGGCGTCAGGTAAATCGACGCCGACAATTCGGGTGTCAATTCATGGCCCGTGACGAACTCATAGGGAATATAACCGAACTGAAAGGTGAATAATTGAAATCCCTTGGGTCCGAGCATGATGGAATACAAAAACACCAAGGTGTTGGCAATAATCAACGACACCGTGACATACGGTTTCCGGATGGTCGGAGCATCGTCTCGGATGGGAATAAACAAAAACTACCTCGTTCTTAACGTTGTTTTTTCTTTCGGGGTTCTTGAACCGTAAAATTCAAATACTTTTCGGTCAAGTTTCCGGCTCGGTCGGTCACCCGGATGCCCAAGTGGTGCCGTCCCGGCTTCAACGGCTCCAACGGCTTGGAACGACACTGTCCCGTTTCCGGGTCGTACTCCGGAATCAACCACTGTCCGTCCAATTTGATAACGATGGCGGTATCACTCCCGATGCCGGAGAGAGTATCTTCAATGACAAAGTTTATCGCCGGTTGCAAGTTGCGGTATATCCGTCCGTCGCTGACGGTCAAATACTTCAGCTTCGGCGCATCATAATCGAAGACCGCTGCAAAGGTGCCGCCACCCTGGGAATGGGCGGTCAAAACATGCTCGGAGAAGACGTTGTCTTCGAGCCATACCCATTTGTTCGCTTCTTCATCCAACCAGCAGATGCCGCTCAAATGGTTCGACACGTTGGTCGAGGGGATTTTTAAGCGAATTTCAAACTCCTTTCGCCAGACGAACACCTTGGGAAAAATCTGGTAGGCGTTGGAATTCAACCGGAGGACAGCACGATTCAAAAGCGGCATCGCTTTTATCTCGATATAGCGCGGCTCGTAAAACGTTTCCTGGGAAAAGAAAGCGCTAAAGTAGTCGTCAGCCGCTACTTCTTCGTTGTCCTCGTCTCCCACGAGAACTATGTCGACCGAATCGACGGAACCGGCTTTATAGGAAGTATCCGTCGACAGGAACGCCTTGATGACATCAATACGGTTATATTCCTTTTTGGGCGGGATGAAACAGAGATGCTTCGCCATGTTGAAGTAAGTAGGATATTCAATTCCCAAGAGCTTGCCGCGGTAGTACAGCTCCACCCGCGAGGAAGTTCCCTTTCTAGTGGCGGCGTTCACGGTAATCAGCAAGCCGTCTTCCAAGATTTCATATTCCATGCTGGGTCTGCCGGTCTTTTCTACGATACCGTTGAAAAGGTTGTCCCGAATCAACCCTTTCCCGGCGGCAAACAGGAACAACCGCAATACCGCCGTACTGATCCGTTTCCCTTTGATTTCACAGACCAACGTTCCGTCCTCGAGAAGACGCACCGTCGACTTTTTCAAAGGTCCCCAGAGTTCACCTCGGTTAAGGAAAACCTTGACCGAGTCGATGGCAAGCCGTTCGGTCGAAACCGTCGGGGTAAAATAGTACCGGTGCAGGTCAGCCGAAACCGTCGTCGTCGAGTCGAAACGATAAATGTTCTCCGGAGGACCCCACAGGAAATCAAACGTCAAAGTTGCCGAGTTGCCGAAACAATCTTGCGCCACAATGCGAGCGGTATGTTTTCCGATGGAAAAGCTTTTCATGTGTCCGCCCTGCCCGATGATACCGCTTTTGTTCTTTACTCCCCGGCTGCCGGTATAGACATTTCCCGGCTTCTTAAATAAGGTGCGAACAAATTTCCTCCCGTCCACCGCTTCCTCGTAATCATACTCCAAGCGGACAACCTGAGTGACGTCAAAATCCGCCGAATCGAACACCACTTGGTAGAATAACTCATCATCAAGGTACAAGGAAAGCGAATAGACCGCCTGTTTCATTCCCCCCCGCCGCATTCGGTCAAAACAATCGACCAACATCCCGAACGGGCGGTGAAAATACAAGACGGTATCGAGCACATACACTCCCGCTTTCTTGCCCGGGACGACCTCAAAAAACATCTTCCGGGTGCCGGTATCGAACAGAGAGCGCTCATCACGAAGTTGGAAACCGATGCGGCTGAACACAGGCCGAACCGTATCTCGAAAGGTGAAACCATGCTGCAAAGGGTTAAGGGGGATATTGTCGGGACTGCGGACTTCAAATTGCACATGCGGCGCCCCGGCGCCGCTTTGACCGGTATAGGCGATAAATTCCCCTTTCTTCACACGCAGGGAATCGTCCAAAAGCTCAAGGTCCTGGAAGTACCGGTGAGTTGCCACCTGAGCGCGTTTTACCAGGGAATCAACTTTGGGAGCGAAATCCAGCAGATGGCCGTAGACGTAAATATGCCCGTCATCTCCCTTTATATACAACGCTTTCCCGTACCCGAAATAAGAAGTCCGAGCCCGATAGACGTAGCCGTCGACCGGAGAAAAAAGGCTTTTCCCGACCAAACCGCCGGTTCTCAAATCCACCCCGAAGTGAAAGTGCGTTTGCCGAAAATCCCCGAAACCGGAAGACAGGTCAATCTGTCCCCGGAGAGGCCAATCGAGACGGTTCGCATAAGCCATTGAGGCAAAAGAGATAACGATTATTAATGCGGCGGCGACTTTGGTCGATATTTTCATCATACTATAACCCATATCCATATAAGGTTCGATAATCGGTAATAAAAAACATCTTGGCGAAAACAACAATGTTTTTCATATAATAGTAAATGTTGTGTTGCAAAATTACATAAATCAAATATATATTTACGTTCACCTTTAACAGGTGAGCGTCACAGAAGTTTATTTTTTTGTCGTACGAACGACCTTGGTAAGGAGAGTTATTGAATGTTTGAAACACTTCGTAGGATGATTTTTCCGATTATCATTATTGTCTTGCTCTTTTTTGTCGCCATGATTGTTTTCGAATGGGGCTTGGGGCTCTCTCGCCAACGAGCCTCGGCGGATGCAAGCGTAGCGGCTATAATAAATGGTGAGAAAATTCCCTGGGAAACGTACAACCGAATTTATTCCTCAATGTATAAAGCGGAGTCGAAAAATTACGAGGAAGATCTCCCGGAAGATAAAGTGCGCGAAATTCACCAGCAGGCATGGCGGCAACTCCTGCACGATTACCTCCTCATGCAGCAGGTTCGGAAGCACAATATCACCGTCACCGATGAAGAAATATACGCTTTTTTGAGATACAACCCTCCCCCGGAAATTCAGCAGTATTTCCAGACTGACGGAAAGTTCGACTACCAGAAGTATTTCAACGCTATGGCGGATCCGCAAGCCTCCGGGTTCTGGGCGTCATTGGAACCATTTGCGCGTGAAAGCATCATGAAACAAAAGCTGCAAGAAATGGTTATCCAAACCGCCCATGTGACCGAACCGGAAGTGAAAGAATACTTTCTGGATAACAATGAGAAAGTGAAAGTCGGCTTCATCAACGTCAAGTACGAGCGATTCTCCCGTCCTCCTCCTCGCAGCACCGAGGAAGAACTAGAAGAGTTTTACAACCAACACAAAGAAGATTACCCCATCGACGAGCGGGCGGCGCTGAACATTGCGCTTTTGGAGAAAAAGCCTGCCCCGATGGATTGGGAGCGTACCTTCAAAAAAGCGAGCGCCATTTACGATTCAATCAAAGCCGGCGCCGACTTTGCCGAGATGGCAAAGAAGTATTCCGAAGATCCGTCGTCAGCCAAAAACGGCGGCGATTTAGGCTGGTTCCCCAAAGGGCAAATGGTCGAAGCATTTGACCGCAAGGTTTTCTCCATGAAGAAAGGGGAAATTTCCGAGCCCATTCGCACCAAGTTCGGCTGGCATATTATCAAGGTACATGATTTCAAAGAAGAAAAAGAGGTGCCGCGGGGCAAGAAAGAGAAAGAGCTCGTTAAGAAAGTTCATGCCTCACATATCCTCATCTCCACCAAGCCGAGCCAAGAGACGCTTGACAAAGCGTACCGACGTCTCGAAGAATTTTTGACGGCGGCTAAGAAGAAAGGGTTCTTTAAGGCGGCTCAAGATCTCAAAATACCGATTAAGAGCACAACTCCCTTCTTCCGCGGCAAGACCATCCAATATATCGGCCGAGACATGAACGCCCACCGCTTCGCCTTCGAGCACAAAGAAGACGAAATCTCGGGAATCATGGAGAACAACTCCGCCTATTTCGTCCTTCAAGTCGCCAAACGCTTCCCCGCAGGAATGGCAACGTTTGAAGAAGCCAAAGAAAAGGTTAAGCTCGACATCGTCAAATACAAGGTCGCCAAAATCTGCCGTGACACTGCAAACGCCATTTATGAAGAAATTCAAAATGGTGTGGATATCAAAAAGGCGGCAAAGAACCACGGCGAAAAATACCAAGTCTCTGAGCCGTTTACAAGAACCGCTTACGTTAAAGGCATCGGGCGGTACCCGACCGCCATCGGTGCGGCATTCTCCCTCAAAGAACCGGGACAGATATCGAAACCCATCGACTACGAACAAGGCACTATTATTTACAAATTGCTCGAACGGATTACCCCTGACCTGACGGAATACAACAACCAACGCGATTCTCTGTACGCGGTGATTTTGAATTACAAGCGGCAAGAACTCTACAGCAAGTGGTTCGAACACTTGGTCGAGACCTCCGATATCGTCAACAACACGGAACAACTTCTCGAAGAGCAAAAGCAAATGTAGTCTCTCAACGACAAAGGACTGATAGATTAGGCTGGTATGCGCTGAGTGTACCAGCCTTTTTCTTTTGATTGAAAAGAACATCGCAGCGTTTCAAGAGAACTCTATTTGATTTTTCCGGCTTTCTCTCTATTTTGAGTTACTGAAAAAAGGAAGAAACCAACGACCAAGCGAACGGAATTGATCGCTCGATTTACGAATATGAAAAAACGAAAGCTCATCCTCGGTTCGCGCGGCTCTCGGCTGGCGCTTATCCAAGCGGAACAAGTCAAAAAAGCGCTCCTTTCCCAAGGTACCCCTGAAATTGAAATACGGGTTATCAAAACCACCGGCGACACCCTGGACGAGGTCACACTCCGAAAAATCGACGGCAAAGGATTTTTTACCAAAGAGCTCGAACAAGCGCTTTTGAGCCGGGAAATTGACCTTGCCGTTCATTCTCTCAAGGATCTCATGACCCGCCAGCCGGAAGGTTTGACTCTCGGGGCGGTCTGTTTTCGGGAAGATAGGCGTGAACTGTTGGTGATGCGAAAGGAAGTGTTCGGCGGTGAAGGAGTTCTGCCGATACGTCCCGGTAGTGTCATCGGTACCGGCTCGGCTCGACGCCAATGCCAAATTGCCTTTCACAATCCTTCCCTCCGCATCAAGGACATCCGCGGCAACGTTCCGACACGCGTCGAAAAACTGAGAAAGGGCGAGTACGACGGCATCATCGTCGCTGCGGCAGGTATCCGACGGCTGGAGTTGAACCTGCTCGACTTGAACGTTGTCCCTCTTGACGCCGAACTCTTTCTCCCGGCTCCGGGGCAAGGACTTCTGGGCATACAAATCCGCGAAGATGATACCGATGTGAAATCACTGGTCGCTGCTTTAGAGTTACCGCGGGAATATAGCGAAGCCCGCCTGGAACGAGGATTGCTGAGCAAGTTTGACGCCGGTTGTTCTTTGCCGCTGGGAGTGTATGCACAGGCTGATAGCTCGCATTATCGCTTAAAAGCGGTGCTTGGTACGCGAGAAAACGAACGGTGGACGGGGGTAAGACAAGCCGACGTTCGCGGGACTTCTATAGAAAAAGTTATCGACGAAGTTTTCTCTAAATTAACAGAGTAATGACAACACGCAGGATGAACGGATACATGATGGTATGAGTATGAAGACGGAAAAATCAAAAAAAATAATGTCTCTCTCGGAAGCTCTCATTCCCGGCGGCGTCAACTCTCCGGTGCGAGCCTTCAAATCGGTGGGCGGTGTCCCGCGCGTTATTGATAAGGGAGAAGGCGCCTACCTATACGACGTCGACGGCAACAGGTACCTTGACTTCTGCAACTCGTGGGGACCTCTCATTCTCGGTCATGCCGACCCTGATGTTGTCCGTGCCGTCGCGGAACAGGCACACCGCGGGTTGAGCTATGGAGCGGTGACCGAGCTGGAATACCGCATGGCGGAGTTTATTGTCTCGCATGTTCCCTCAGTCGAGAAGATCCGTTTTGTTTCCTCGGGCACCGAAGCAGTCATGTCCGCTATTCGAACGGCGCGAGGATTTACGAAAAGAGATTTGATGCTCAAATTCGAGGGGTGTTACCATGGCCATGCCGACCATCTGCTGGTGAAAGCCGGTTCCGGATTGACGACTTTTGGGCAACCGTCTTCGGAAGGCGTTCCTCACGATTTCACGAGTCATACTGCCGTCCTCCCGCTTGACAACGAAGAGCTGGTGAGCGACTTTTTCAAGCGCCACGGAGACAAGTTAGCCGCGGTTATCATTGAAGGAGTTCCCGCCAACAACGGCTTGCTGCTCCAACGACGGGAATTTATGCAGACGGTGCAAGCGCTGACGCAACAATATGGAGCGGTATTTATCCTGGACGAGGTGATTACCGGTTTCCGCCTCGGCATGGAAGGAGCTACGGGATACTATGGGCTTCAACCGGATATTAGCACTTTCGGGAAAATCATCGGCGGCGGGCTGCCGGTGGGTGCCTTTGGTGGAAAAGCAAAAATTATGGACACCCTCTCCCCTATCGGCAAAGTATATCAAGCCGGCACCCTCTCCGGTAATCCGGTGGCGATGGCAGCGGGGTTAGCCACCTTAAAGAAATTGGAAGAGTCCCACGTCCATGAGACACTGGAAAAACGCACCGCTCGCTTTGTGACCACCCTGAAAGAAAAATTAGCCGACCTGCCGGTCAACGTCGTTTCTCTCGCTTCCATTTTTTGGCTTGTCTTTCAAGAGAAACTCCCCCGTGCCGCACACGAAATCGAACCGGCGGGTATTGAAATCTTCAACAGCCTTCACCGTTCTTTTCTCGAAGAAGGTATCTATTTCCCGCCGTCCGGATATGAAGTGTGTTTCACCTCGTTCGCTCAAGATGAAACGACGCTCACTCGCGCCGCTGATGCCATAGCTCATGTTATATCGAAAAGCCTGCCGGAGTGAAAAACCTTCCGACAGGCTTTCGCTTCTCTTAATCGGAATGACACCCCTCACTTACGGACACGGTGGAGGGAAGGAACCTCCTTGAAAGAGGTAGCGTACCAAATATGTCAGATCACTAACATTCACATCACCATTCCCACCGACATCGGCATTCAACCAACAAGGTGGTGGCGCTCCACCCTTGAACAAGAAAGCCACCAAAAATGTTATGTCCAAAACATTCATGCCGCCATCGTCATTGACATCGCCTCGCATATGACAGCATCCATCCGGCGAGTAAAAATAAACATCACAACAACTTGTGTAGGCATTGTTGGAAGCACACACCGTAAACACAAACCTTCCCGTATCGGTTACATCCGTTTGAAATGTGATCAGTCCCTCGTCGTCAATATCATACGTTCCGGCCGGAGGAGGTTCGACCAGCAAAAAGTAAAACGGTTGCTCACACACGCTCGTGGCGGTCATTTTATGCTGATATGTCTGCCCCGGTTCGATGCGGATGACGGCTCCGCATCCCTCGGTAAAAACAGGGGTGTCGTAGTCGATGTATACCTCCGTAAAACATTCGTCACACGCCCAGCCGTTCGTTACCTGTATAAGTAACGTCTCCTTGACGCAACTGTCAGCAGAGGGCATGACATACGACCAAAAAGCACAGGTATCACTGAGAGTGGTAAGTTCCCCCGGTCCTGATAGTTTTCGAAACGTTACCGGTCCCGGCGGTTCTTGGGACGAATCAACGGCACAAAACGTATAGGTGAACATCTCACCGACTTCCGAGCTGAACACAAGTCGCTCGGGACAGTTGGTAAACTGCGGGGGAGCACCCGGACTTTGAGTAACGGCGAAGCAATACGGACCAAGCCAATTCGGCGTGAAATTGCCGAGGGGCCCGTCAGTCGCCCACAACCACGAATTGGAAGGCGGACACCAGGAGGAGTCGATACAAAGGGTATCCCCGTCCGTGGTGGCAATGGTCCTCGCATACCATACCAATGTGTCAAAACCGTCGGGAATACCGGGGGCAAACAATCGATTTCCCGCAAAGAGCACCGTGTCTTCGCCCAAACCGTCGACCCCGAAAGGGTTCATAAAAAAGTTGTCTGCGTAATTGACCCAGCCGATGGGCAGGGTATCATATTTTAGGGGCTCGAAATTGTCGGTGTACGAGTATAACCCGTTTCGGAACGTCCATACGCGGAACCCGTTTGAAAATCCCAAAATGTGTGAACCGTCACCAGGGGTGTAATTGAGCCGAAAAAGGTAGTCTACGGCACACCCTGCCGGAATTGAGCTTCCTCCCACCAGGAAATTCACGCTATCCATCGCAATGAACGTAGCAGCATACACCGCAGGGGAAAAAATGAAGCCGCATACCAGCAGGATTGCAAGCCCAGCTTTCTTGAACATAGCAATTACCTCCTGTAAATAGTTTGTGCTATGGATATTATAATCCACGTTTTTGTCGTAACAGATTCTTCGTCACATCCTGCCGCTATGCTGTCCATTCAAAGCTGCTGGCTCTTACGGGCACGGCGCCGGCGGCGCTCCGCCCTTGAAAAGATAATTCACCAAGTAGGTCAAGTCAGCGACGTTGACGTCGCCACTCCCATCGACATCGGCGTTGCCACCACACGGCGAAGGTGGACCTCCTTTAAAGAGAAATGAAACCAAATAGGTAATATCACCGACGTTGATATCGCCCTGATAATCAATATCACCGGAAAGACTACAACAATGCCCCCCGGAGAAATAAACATTGCAACACTGTTCTTCATAACCGTTGTTGGCACAAATCTCAAAAGTAAACAAACCACTATCGGCGGAAGCGGAGTTAAATCTCAACACTCCGTTTTCATCAATCGAATATGAACCGGCGGGAGGAGGAGTAACCGAGCCAACATAATAACTCACCGTAGCACAACTGAGGACGGTCATCTGCTGAGTAACGGTATCTCCGGGAACATATAGCCGAAAATCATTACACCCGTCGACAAATTTGAGAATGGTGTCTTCAGCAAAAGACAAATTAACCGCGCACTGCTCACATGACCCTTCGGCATACGATTCGAGAACCAACTCGTACGTTTTACCGCAATCTTCCGATGTCGGCGTATAACTCCATTGCACACAACTGTCATTTGCTTGAACAAGTTCTCCGGGACCGGAAAGAATTTTGAAAGAAATTTGTCCCGAAATCGCACAGTCGGAATATATGGTACAAAAGGTCCACGCCGCGGTCGTATCTATGGAAAAGAACAACTCTGACGGGCAATCAATGAAAGTCGGCGGAATACACGGGAGCAAAGTAACCCGAAAACAATAAGGACCATACCAACCGGGAGAAAACTCTCCCAAAGAGCCGTTGGTTGACCATAACCACGGGTTGTGAGGAGGATAGAAAGATGAATCAATACACAACGTGTCTCCGTCACGGTACGGTCTCGTATGTATCTGCCATACCTGCTCATTAAATCCGTCCGGGATACCGGAAGCAAATAAAGAAAAGCCTCCAATTCCCACTGTGTCGACGCCGATGCCGTCCACCCCGTAATAATTGACAAAGACTCCCCCATCAAGATAGTTCCCTAATCCGACCGGAAGAGTATCAGCCGTAATGGGGGAAAACTGGTTGGTATAATTGCCTTGGAATATTGTCCACACACGAAAGCCATTGGAAATAGCGACAAGATCTGAGTTGTCGCCAGGTGTATATCGCAGGCGAAAGACAAAGTCCCCCGTACACCCCGCTAAGATTTCATCACCCATATAAATGGTACTTACATGATCCAGAACAATATCGGTTGCACCATAACTGACCGGCGCTCCTACTGCCAGTATGAAAGCCATTAAGACAATAGCGCTTTTTCTCATCTTGTTTCCTCCTTTGATGTACACCTTCTTCACATATTCTTTTGAAACCGCAATGCTCTATACAATGCTCTACGATACACTCTGGATTGACCTA
>CAZAZQ010000004.1:23146-180262 GCA_964489705.1 uncultured Ignavibacteriales bacterium | reverse complement strand
AGCTGCCCGCTCCAATCACTGTCATTAAATGGCGGATTAGCAAGAATAAAATCCGCCTTCAGGTCAGGATGAGCATCCTTCAAGAAAGAGCCCTCATTATTCCATTTGACCTGTGAACCGTCTATCCCACGCAAAGCCAGGTTCATTCGACACAGACGGTATGTAGTCTGATTGCTCTCCTGACCATAAATTGAAATATCATTGACATTCCCTTTGTGCTTCTCAACGAATTTTTCACTCATGACAAACATGCCGCCGGAACCGCAGCAAGGATCGTACACCCTGCCCTTGTAAGGCTGTATCATTTCAACCATAAGTTGGACAATCGACTTCGGAGTGAAAAACTGTCCGCCCTTTTTGCCTTCTGCCAAAGCAAATTCGCCGAGAAAGTATTCATAAACCCGCCCAAGGATATCTTTGCTTTTCGACGCCTCATCGCCAAGAGCGATATTGCCAATTAAGTCAATCAGCCCGCCTAACGATGCTTTGTCGAGGTTTGGTCTTGCGTACACTTTTGGGAGAATGCCTCTCAGGGTCGGGTTCTCTTTTTCGATAGCCTCCATCGCATCGTCAACATCTTTTCCTATTGTTGGCTGCTTGGCTCGCGAATGGAGATACGACCAGCGGGCAATCTTGGGAAGCAAAATTTCCTCTTCGGAAGAGGTTGTTGATATGAGTGCGACGTAAAAGTTCCGTATGTTATTTCCCACTCTTGCTTCCAGGCATGTTGAAAGAGCTTGCAATTGTATGTCTTCATGTAAGAAGATAAAAGGACTTCAGTAGTGCAAGAAATTGGCCTTCGTCGGGCTGGAATGAAATCCCGGTTTTGATGCTGTAGGGGAAGCGGCTGAGGGCGGAAAAAGTTCTTGAATCAGTGTTTTCTTTCTTCTATATTTGAGTAGCTTTCTTGTGGGGAAAGTAACGGAGAGATGGCCGAGAGGCTGAAGGCGGCGGATTGCTAATCCGTTATAGGGGTAATTCCCCTATCCAGGGTTCGAATCCCTGTCTCTCCGCTTTATTTTTTTCTAACAATGTTCCCTGTTGAGCGCCAATAAGTTATTGACAAATAGTTCTCCACTTTACACTACTGATATAACTTTTCAATGATGAGTTATTCTCGTGATGGCTGGTTGAGTCGTGTCATGATGGTTTGAAAAACTTTTCTTGTTTTGGATGCACATGAACGGTATTTATGCAGCAACAAAAGTAGAGATTCTCAGACAGAAAGGTATTTCCACTACTCGGATTTACACTCGCCAAACCCAAGAGCATCTAAGATGGAGTATTGAAAAGTTGAGGATTGGGTGAGGAGAGACAGAGAGTCCTTGCCTTGTTCATTTGCGTTTTTGAGTGCAGCACTGATAAGGTGACTGGCTTGCCGAACGAAAGAAAATGTCTATATTATATCGTAATGAGCCTAGTTGCGCTTTGAACATGTTAGGTAGGGCAAGTATAAAGTGTCTCGAGCGTTTTTTGACAAATTGGGAATGAACATAGGGGAAAATGGCTAGACAAAAGAAAAACAACAACGAGCGGTTTGAGAGGACTCTCTTCAAAGCGGCTGACAAACTGCGCAAGAACATTGATGCCGCCGAGTATAAGCACATCGTGCTGGGGCTGATCTTCCTGAAATATATCTCAGACTCGTTTGAGGATCTGCACGAAAAGCTCAAGGTTGGCAAAGGCGAATACGAAGGCGCTGATCCCGAAGATCCTGATGAATACCGCGCTGAGAACGTCTTCTGGGTTCCCAAATGTATGTTATTTTTGCTTTTGCTCCGGGGAGAAATCGGAAAATACTACTTGATTGCCGACAAGAGACAAGCTGCACCGCCTTCTCACCTCAGTAACCTGTCGGTGAACAATTCCAAAATATGCTTCGACACCGGGATAAATCACTTCCTCAGCGATGATGACGGCATCACTATACTCTTGCAGCTTCTCTTCTATCTCCGACTTTCTTCTTTTTAAGGTGTTCATTTCAGCCGGGACGCTCTTTTGAAAATTCTCAAGTTGTTTGAGTACCTCACGTTTCTTCTGTGACAATTTCCCATCCATCTGCAGGCGATACAAGTCGTATAAGCTCTTTTTCACCCGTTGTTCGTCGGAGGCAAGTCGTGCGATTTCATGAACAATCGTTTGGTATTCTTTCATAAGCTCACAATTAAATGCCACCATCAGCAATGTGACCGTACCGGCATCGGAGCCCAGTACCGCCGCACGGATTTCTCTTCCGGCTTTTACTTCTCCCCCGATAATTTTCCCCTTCCGACCCTTTACCTGCACCTTCTCTCGAGCTGTCACAAAACAATTCAGTAACTCCCCACCAACAGACACACTCCCGCCGGAAAGTATCTTCAGATCTTCAGCAAACTTCATGATCACATCCCCTTCCGCTCGGATGATCCCTTCTCCCTTTCCGATGCAGCCGCCCTTGATAAGGACATTTCCTTGACAGGTAATAACACAATCGTGAACATTCCCTCCCACCTCCAAGTTTCCCCCGACGTTCAACTTAAACCCCGGTTGAATGTTCCCTTTGATTTTGACCGAGCCGTGACAGTCGATATTTCCCACGCTGAAATCGACATCGCCGTCAATAACGAGGACATCTTTTATAGCAATTACCCCTCGGCTGTAGACAATCGCACCCGAGGCGGAAGCAAACAGTTCATTGCCGTCCGATGAGAGATGAGTATTGGCGCCGTATTTGAAAGAAAAATTCCTGCCTCTCGGAGCTGGGATTTCTTTTCCGTCCACGCCGATGCCGCTTACCCCCTCGGTGGGAGGAATTTTGCGCGCCAGAATTGCCCCTTTTTCGACGTTCTGGATGCTGTTGATTTCCCGATAATCTATGCGTCCCTCCTTGTCCTCCTGAGGAGTGCCCTGAAAATCGATATCAAAGAAATATTCAAAACGAGCGTTATCACCTTTTTGAGGCGACCTCCCCCCCGCCACTTTCAGAGGAGTGTTATAGGTTTTCTCCGCAACGGCACGAACGATGACTTCCTCATCGATACCGTACCGTACCCCCTTCTGTTCAAGTGCTTCTCGAATTTCTTCTACCGTGACGGTCGGCTCGCCGGGTTCCGGCGGAGAGATGACCATCATCGCTGTCATGTGGTCCTTTGAAATGACTACCCGTACTCGCCTACGAGTGCGCGGGGTAGTAGGAGCGCCCCCCTGTGTGCCCATAAAACAACCTACACATTATGCTCTGTTGTCTGGCCTGAAGCGGACAGAATCCGCCAATATGCCCGTTCGACGACCAGGGAAATTTCGTAGCTCTTGAACGGCTTGGTTATGTACTCATCGGCGCCTAATAACAAGGCATCCTTTACCGTATAGGTATCCCCGTACGCCGTCATGATAATGACTCCGATATCGGGGTACTCTTTCTTCACGACGTTCAAAAGCTCAAACCCGTTCATGCGGGGCATCTTCATATCGGAAATGATGATATCAATTTTCTCCGACTTCAACACCTCCAACGCCTGCAGTCCATCCTCCGCTGTTTTGATTTTATATCCCTCTCGGGACAGGATTCTCTCCAAGAGGTTTCTCATCATCTCTTCATCATCGACGACCAAAATTGACACCGAACTTTTCATTACGTCCCATACTCCTCACAAGTGATATGACCCAACATGATTATAAAAGACCGTTTCCTTTTCTCTTCGCTACCGGTGCGCCAAGGTAGAGGTCAACTCCGCCACGAAGTCCTCCAACATCACCGGTTTGTACATAACCCGACAGGCTCCTTCGATACCTGCTTCATGCACCAGCTTTTCGGTGGCATTGCCGGTTATGATAACGATGGGGACGCTGGGAGAAATTTTCTTGATCTCCGTCACCGCTTCGATACCGGACATCTCCGGCATAATCAAATCCATTGTAATCAAGTCGTACTTGTTCGATTTGACCTTCTCTATCGCTTCGGTGCCGGTATGCGCCATTTCGACATCAAAGGCTTCCGTCAGTTGACAGAAATCTTTGAAAACCTCTCGCACCCACTTCTCGTCGTCAACAATCAGTACTTTGAACGGATGCCCCCGTTGTTGAGCCATTTTTTCCAACTCTTGGACATTGACCGTAGGCATAATAACCAACCTCTACATAACAGGTGTTCATTTTTTGCACACTATCCAAAGAAGAACTACCAGCGTCTCCCCCTTTTCGGAATAATTTCGCTTAGAGACATTTTTTGTCGTACCGTGATCATCTTTCGTCCCCCCGTCTCACTGGTATTCTTTATTCTTCTTTGGCGTCTGCTGTTTTCAGGTCCGTAACCTGAATGTATCTTTATTATCGACATCCGATTTTATTACTCCAGCCTCGGCGACAAAGAACCGGTGCAAACGGCGATATATTTACGTTTGCAGGTCGAAATTGCCGGTCTGCGACAAAGAGTGCATAATCTTAGCACACTGATCGAGGATGGATTTCAGCCGAATTTCAATCTGATCGGCATGAATGCTGCTCGACGACATATCACGGCTGCTCTTTTCCCGGTTCCGTGCCGCATTAATGATTAAAGCAAGCTGCTGCACCACTTTGACGGTGCCGTTCACCAGGCGGATGAACTCCGGTTCCAAGCGATGAATCTGCTCCGAGCTCCCTTTGGCTTTGGCAAGGTAGACGGCTAAGTTCAACGCCAAAACTTTGACTTCTTCATTGAGCGCATCGACCTGATCGACCAAGCGCAGCTCGCGTTTCCGTTCGGTTTTCATATTCATGAAACGACCACCAGATGTTTGATTTTTTCCTTGAGTTCTCTGAGGTCGGAGGACTTGACGATATATTCATCCGCCAACCACGATTGGAAATCCGACTTATAGGTTGTGTAAGCGGAATTCAAAATAATCGAAGACTTCGGCGCCTCCTGCCGCAGGGTATGCAACACCTCCAACCCGGATCGGTCCGGCAGTTCGATATCCAAGACAATCACGTCATAATCGGCAGCGGCGGCTTTTTTCAGCGCTTCCTCGCCGGTCGCCGCAGTATCGACCTCATACCCTTCGTGGCTCAACTCCTTGCGGTAGAGCAAACGAATCATCTCTTCATCATCAACAACAAGGATACGGGGTTTCATGCCGAGCCCTCCTTTTGACAGGGGAGTTCAAGGTACAAAAACGGCTGACCGTCACTGCCGCATGCCAAGCCGTAGTCTCCGCCATGGTACTTAATCGTCTCCATAGCGACCAACACCGTCAGTCTTTGTGAGGCTTTATTCTCAGTAAAGATTTGTTGCAAGGCTTTCATCGTCCGTGGACGGGTTTCTTCGGGACATACGATGTTCACCAGCACCAACGCCTTCTCTCCTTTTCGCTCCGTCCGAACCTGCGCCGTGCCGGGCGGGATGACCTCCTCCACAACCAATTTTAACGTCTGGTAGAGGGCGTGCGACAACTGGTCGTAATTCCCATACACGGGAAGAGGGTCATGAGTCAAGGAAAGGGTCATGGTCACATCACGCTTGAGCATCCGTCCTTGGAGCAACTCCACACTTTGCTTGACCAACTCGGAGAGTTCAATGGTTTGGTTTTCCTGCTTGCTGGCACGGGAAAAATCAAGGACATGATCGACCACCGATTCGGTACGTTTGATTTCGCTGGAGATAATCGTCAAATATTCCCGCTGTTCCTCATCCAGATTCGACTTGAGCAGCAAGTTGGCAAAGCCGCCGATAATGGTGAGAGGATTGCGCAATTCATGGGCAACCGCCGAGGTCAACTCTCCGATGACCGACATTTTTTCGATTTTGATAAGTTGGTCTTGCGATTCCGCCAATTGAATATTCATCTGTTCCAACTGCTGGGCGCGCTCCCGCTCCACGTCGTACAGCTTGGCTCGTTCCATCGCCACGGCAGCTTGGTTCGCCAACGTCTGCAGCAGTTGAACGGCTTCATCCGAGATCGGTCGGCGGGTGATATAGTTATCGGCGGCAACCAACCCCATCAGCTTTCCCTTGCTGACCATCGGCACCAACGCAACCTGGGAGGTGTTCAGCCGCCGGGTAATAATTGCGGTAGTCTCGTCGATTTCCTGTACCTGCTCCAGGTTCACCCATGAACCGGATTGACACACCTCTCGGACGAGAGAATTCGCCGAGAGAGCTATCGTCAAGTCCTTAATCAACTGCGTCAAGGTCTCACTATCCGGGCTGGCGTTGTTTTGATGGGCGTCCAACAGCTCGCTCAACGACAAGCGCATGGAATCAAGTGACGCCCAGATTTGCCCCGCTTCTTCGGCGGAAGCCGGTCCGACCGCCAGGTGCCCTCGAAGGGTGTTGCTCGACTCATCATAAAGGAACAAAAAAGCTCGATTGAAACCCAACCCCTGAGAAGCGGTGGCACCGGTAAGAATAATCTTGAGAATCTGCCCCAGTTCGCTGGAGGAAGACAATGCCGCCGCCACTTCCGAAAGAATCCGAAGTTGGTGGCGTACCCGTTCCATATCGTCAGTGGTGCTTTGGGTAGCGGTACCGTCAATGACAATACCCAAAAGTTCGGCTTCCTCGTCATTCTCTTCGGTCGACGACAACGGCAGGCATGTCAGATCCAGCACCATAAAGCGACCGTTTTTGTTGGTACAGCTTAAATTTTTTCGCGTAAACATCGCCCCGGACCGGAAAAGGTCTTCCAGCCGGGCGGCAATACCGGTCGCCAACATCCGATCCACATTGCTGATATGATATTCTTCCCATTCCGCCCCCTCATCTAGAGCAAAGATGTCCCGCGCTATGGCGTTTGGACGGGTAATATACCCTGCTCGGTTAACGCGGAATAGTCCTACCCCCAAACGCTCTAATCCTTCCCACAATCGGGAAACATCTTCTTCTGTTTTCTCACGCGACAAAAGGTCAAACGTTTCCATAGTCTTCACCCAGATGTGACGGGTTTCCGTGCCGTGCGGGCGGCGGGGGAACCTTGCTCGCACAGCGCATGTAATTCCAACACTTTTCTGTTGAGCGTGCTGATTTTCATGGCGGCGTTCTCGATGCGCCGCAGGCGCGCCAACGACTTTTGCGTAGCGGCGGCTTTTTCCATCAACAGGCACTGGATGTTTCCGACAATAACCGACAAGGCGTTGTTGATACCGTTATTGATGGCTGCCGTCAAGGGAACGACTTCCTTCCACGCCTCCGCCAAGGTGGCATTTTCGTACTTTCCTTGCACCTGTCGCCGCATCTCCTTGAGACGTTGCGCCGCTTCCTCCAGCTCATGACGGTAATGTTGCCGCTCCAACGAAAGGGCCAACGGCTCCATCACCAACGAAAGAAGCTTGACATCGTCATCGGTAAAAGCGCGCTCTTCCTGCGCTCCCATGTTCAGCACTCCGACCACTTTTTCACCGGCAATCAACGGAAGCGACATGAACGAGGCATATTCATTCTCCGGATCGAAGCTGCTGATGCTCGACCGACGGGTCAACAGCACCGGTTTGCGGTTGTGTGCCGCCCACCCGGAAAGTCCTTCTCCCGCCCCTACCGACAGGAAACTCAAAAGTTCGACCTTCCCTCCCAGGTGCGCCGCCTCGTGCAACTTTTCTTTATCCGGAGAAAACACGTACACCGTAGCGGCATCGAAGTAGACCAGCTCCCGTATCCGGCGCAATACTTTGGTCAATGCCTCCTTCTCTTTTCCCAGCGTTCGACATACCGAGAAAACTTTCTGAAGTCGCTCCACCGTATCAAGGTCGAACGAAGGTTGGGAGGGCTGCTTTGCTTTTTTCATTGCTTCCTTCTCATCGTATGCGGATAACCTTCTTGATGCGACGGGACAGCTTTTTGGCAAGTTTCTCTTCGAGGTGTTCGAAGAATCTTATCTTCGCCGGAGCGGTCAGGTGAATGTCCGGGTCGTGCACGTTGTCATCCATCGTCGCTTGGAAAATCTGAGCGCCCTTTTCCTCGATGTGAAACGGCTCGGCAAGCAACAGCTTTCGACGGGAGATATCTACCACCCGCAATTCTCCTTCGATGACACCGATGGTCCGGTAGCGGTGGAACAGTAAGGGGAAATGAAACGACTTACGCCGCTCCAAGCGCTCGTCGTCAACTTTTACGACGATAACATACTTCCCGCCCATCTCCGTGCCCCAGTCGACCACGCTGTCAAGGCTAAGGTAGTCGGTGGGAAATGCCGCTTCTTCGAGGGGAAGGCTCTGGGAAGAGACAATGTGCTCGTTCCCCTTTCGGGTCAGCTCCCGCAGGAGCATCGTTTCCAATTTTGAGCCGCTCCACGCCAACGGCGGCACCTCGACATGTACAATAACCGGACGAGAAAAGCTCGGAACCGGCCGTGCTCCGACGGTCACGCCCAGCGTGACCACAAGGAGAACCGCTAAGACAATTTTTTTACTGCGCATCGCTCGCCACCCGCTCCCGATAGATATACTTTTGCAAGACATCCTGTACCCGCTGCTTGAAGTCGGTAAACTCCTCTGAGAGCATCTCCAACTCCCCTTGCGAGAGCATATCGCAAAGCGATTCCTTCCCGACGAATTCTATCCCGGCAAGCAGGCAATCTTCACTCTGGTCGGTTCGTTTCACGATACCGAGGACGTTGTCAAGGGTTTCCACTTCCTGAAGGGAGAACCGCATCGAGACAATATCTCCTTCGTTCAAGGGCTGGTCGACTTCCACCAGCACCCCGCCGGCGGAGATATTGAGTATCTCCCCGTGAATGGCATACCCTTCGCCGTCGGGCCAAAAGTTTCCAAAGATGTCTTTCACCTTGTGGAGTGACATGGGGGAAGAAATCTCGAGCCGGACAAAGCGCCGCTGATTTTCCCGCTGTACCCGAAACGGCGGTCGCCCTTTTATCCTCTTTTCTTCGAGATTCACGTCCGAAACATGTTTGATTCTCGTTGTGTCCTTCATAGTACCCTTCCTTAACTTCACTGTTTTTTCTTTTCCTGCATCCATGCGGTCAGCTTGGTATTCAACTGGGTTTGTTCTTTCTCTCCGTACTCAAAAACCGTTTGCGGAAATTGCTTGATGAGCGTCAGAGAGAAGTGGTTCTTTTTCATTTCCTTGGTAATGAATTTCAACCCCACGTGAAAATGTCCCGTCTCCTGGGGGAGAGAATAGAGCACTTGCCCCAGCACCAACGAGGGGAAAGAGAAATCCCGCAAGTCGATGTTGAGAAAGAGATAGGTGGGACTTTCCAGATGGGTGGAGAAATCAATCAATGCCCCGCCGCCGGAAATATCAACCGTCATGGTTTCAAGCCAACGCAAGTGCGCCAGTTTGTTCCGGTTGAAGGTCGAAAGCGGAATGACAGCCAGCTTGACGGGCCGGGCGAGTTCCACCCGGGTAAATCTCCGTCGGGTCAAGGGAATGACCCGCTCACCGACGAGGATACGGCACTTGCCTCCCTGCGTCCGCTTCAGCAGCGAAGGAACGTTGACCAACTGCCCTTTGTATTCCACCTGGATAATGACCTTCTGGTTGTTCACCAGATTATCTATCAATCCCCCACCGCCGCTGCGATCAATCCATACTTCGCGATGGCTTGCCAAAATAACCTTGCTCTTGAGCGGCTTGCCGGGGAACTGTTCCGAGTAGAGCGTCAGCTCGTGTCCGACCAACAGGGAAAAGTCAAAGCACGATGCGTCAAGACTCGTTGTGGATTGCTTTTCTGGTGCCGCGGGGTCTGTCATAGGTCTATCCGTTCTCTATGCGGTTTGCAACGACGCCATATTCATCTTACCTTGTTCGACCGCCAACTCGAGAATTTTCCGAGCCAGTGCGGTTTGGGTCCGATCGTTCCGGTTCTGGTAGATAAACTCCTGCCCGTGCTTGATGGTGCTGTTGAAATACTGCCGGGCTTCGTCGTAATCCCCCACCCGCCGGGAAAGCTCGGCGATGAGATACGATGCTTGGATCTGCTGGTTGCCCGGGGCGATCTCGCGTCCGTCGGCAAACGCTTCCTTGTAGTACTGGACGGCTTTGCGCAGCGCCTCCACTTCGTTGGCGACAGTGCCTTCCCAGGCATGTTTGAGCTCGTTCAAGAAATCCGCAAAGGAGGGATATTTCCCAAACGTCAACCCGGAGCCGGAGCCGTCTCCTCCCAAAACGGTGGTTTTGTATTCGTCAACCAGCTCATCAAGTTCTTTGAACCTTTTTTGTGCCTGCTGATAGTTTTCCTGAAACGACGAAATCACCTTGGAGAACCTATCCCGGAAAGGATACATCTGCGATTTGATTTCAGTCGAGATGTTCTCGGTCTCGAAATGAGCGGCGAGTGAACGGGAGAATTCCTCTACGTGCTCCTGAAATCCTTGGAGAGAGTCTCTCAGGGAATGGTAACGATTGTCGAGGTCGACCATCAACCCCTGGAGTAGTTGCTGCTGGGGATTTTCGTTCTCCTGCATACTGCGGAAGACCCAGCCTATCCGCAAGTAAAACCGTCCCACATCCAGCTTGCTGTAATGCTCGGTCAACTGCTCGTCAAAGATAGCCAGATGGAGCTTGAGAATCGCCGATTCGTTCGGGTAGCGGCTGATGTCGATTGCCTCTCCGATTTTCCTGACAAACGAATCAGCGGTGGCGAGCTGATCGAGGTGTTTTTCTTTAATGGTCTTGAGGCGATAGGTACGGAAGGTGTTGTCGTTCTTCCAGTCTTTGAAGGACGGCGTCAATTCCCGGGAATAGTAACAATTGCTGCAGGTGGCGATAAAGAAAGTCAACGGATGGTAGGCTTGGTACTTGGGATAGCGCCATGTAATTTTGGTCGGGCAAAAATCGGTGTCTCGACCCTCTTCCACATACGCCCCCATCCGAACCGTCTCAAATTCGTTGATCGTTCGGCAAATCGGACACTCAACCTTCGTGAGGTAAAATGGGCTTTCGTTCGTCATGTCTCTCTCCGTGTTTTTCTCATTTTCGTTCACTACTCAATAGTGCCAGCTCTGCTTCAGATATCGGCAAAACCGCTCGTATCTTTTCCGCCGAGGCTCCGGCTTCAATCATTTTCCGCGCCAAACCGACCACTTCGATGCGATTTCGATGCGCTCCGGTGAAAGAAGATGAAGATGACCGGGTTTGTGTCGTATGCGGTTCATGGGAAAGGTGAGAGGAACCGGCGTCATCGAGCCGGATGAACTCCATCTCCGGCGCCGGGCGTTTGGTTGTCGGCATGTCTTGAGAGGAAGAGGGGTTAGGGGAAATATCGGAGGCAGAAGACAGAGCATACCGTCTCTGCTTCCGAGCCAGAAACAGAGAATGGACAATCAGCATCAACCCGCCGGCGGCAAGGTAGCCGACCACGTTCAGAAAAAAATCTACCAGCACTTCCTGTGACAAATCCAATTGCATGTGTTTCTCTCCTATGCTTTCACGTCTATGTGTCCCGCCGGAGGCGGGGACGACTCATCCTCCTGAGTGTCGGGTGAAGGGGAAGCTTCCGAAGGGGTTTGTGAGGACTCTTCGGAAGCGGTCTCTTCGTGTTTGTCTTTCTCATCCGAGTCATTTTCCCGGTGGATCACGACGGCATCAACCGGCGCCTCATCTTGTTGGTCGTCTTTTTCCATTTCTTCTTTCAACGCCTTTTTGAACTGTCGCCGCTTCTTATCCGGGGTTGCCCGCTCCACCGGATTGATGGTATCCGGAGATGGCGGCTTTGCCAGGTGATCGACCGGTTCAAGCAAGCTTGTCATGACCCGTATCCTTCTTCCAACGGTTTCTTATCCGGTCAACGCAAACTTCTCCCGCACCATGCCGCGGAGTTTCATCACTGCCCGGGTGTGAATCTGCGAGACCCGCGATTCGGAAATCGACATCACTTCGCCGATTTCCTTCAGGGTCAACTCCTCGAAATAGTACAAGGCGATGACCAGTTTCTCCTGCTCGGTGAGGCGGTCGATCGCCACCACCAAGAAAGAGCGCAACTCGCCTTTCTCGATTTCTCCGAGAATGCTGTGCGACGTCTGGTCTACCACCGTCTCAATCCGAGGCACCTGGCGGTTGTCGTCTTCCCGATAGATGACCTCATCAAGCGAGAGAATACTGGTACCGGAAACGTCATTGAGCGCCATGTGTAATTCATGGACACTGATTTTCATATGTTTTGCCAGCTCCGTTTTTTCCGGCGGCCGGCCTAATTCGTTCTCCAAACTCATAAGAGCCCGTTCTATCTCTCTCGACTTTGCCCGGGTCGAGCGCGGCACCCAGTCGAGAGCCCGCAATTCGTCCAAAATGGCGCCGCGGATGCGCGGCACGGCGTAGGTCTCAAATTTCACACCCCGGTTGGGATCGAAATTGCCGAACGCCTCAATAAGACCAATAACCCCGGTATTCACCAAATCCGATAGTTCTACCGAGCGGGGAAAGCCCATCGCCATCCGAGACGCTACGTTCTTCACCAAAGGGAGGTACTTATTCAAAAGTTTCTGGCGGAGTTCCGGCGTCTTGTACTTCCGGTACTGCGCCCACTCCCGTTCGGTGACATTCCAACGCTTCGGCCTTTTCGCCGCGACTTTTTTTGTTTCGGAATGGCGGGATGCTCTCCCACTTACTTTTTTCACCGTTCGTTTCGGTGGAACTTTTGCTGTGTTAACCATATGTATGCTATTCCCTTATATCGGCTAACGCCGGGTTATTATTTATTGCTCTTTTGACGACCCGCGGCTCGTTTTCCCCGGCAGGGAAAAGTCGGCGCACCAGGTCTTGGTTTATTTTCATAAGTTGTTGCACGACATCGGAGTCTTCTTGGATTTGGGCAATGAACCGCTGTGATGCAAGGCTCTGCCGGACAACCGGACTTTCCGGCAGGTATCCCAAAGAAGAAAGCGTCCGCTTGAGGAAGCGCTCGGTGAGGGCTTCGAACTTGTGGTGGATATACAGCGCTTCTTCCGCAGAAACGGCGCGGTTCACCACCAACCCGCAGTTGACCCTCGAACTGGTCTGAATCAAATGCTTGAAGAGCCCGTACCCATCCGCCAGCGACGTGAGTTCCGGAACTATCAAAATAAGATTCATATCCGAACCGAACGCCATCACCGTCGCCGCTTCGGACTTGCCGGAACAATGGTCAACGATAATGAAATCGTAGCCCTCTCCGTCGGAGCGCAGTTGCTTGATGAAGGCGGCGGCATTTTTGACCTCATAGAGCTTTTTCGTTTCGGCGTTCGACTCGGAGGCAAGGATATCCAACGAGGGGATGATTTGTTTGACGGCTTCCCGTAACGACAAGCGCCCGGAAGCATAAAGTCCCACACCGTAGTCGTTCTCCGAGTTGGTAAGGATGTGGATATTGCCGAAACTGAAGTCCGCATCCACAAGCAACACTCGATATCCCACCGCGGTCAATCGTTCGGCAAGGTTAGCCGCGACAATACTTTTTCCCACGCCGCCTTTTCCCGAAAGGATGGAGACGATTTTCACGCGGGTGTTGCTTTTCTGATGAAGGGATGACACCAAACGCAGTTTATTCACAGCACACCTCCAGTCGTAACACGGCACGCACCAAAGCATCCGGGTCCGGCACCTTCAAACTTCCCACCCCACCGGGGGTGTCGGTGACAAAAGCGAT
This sequence comes from uncultured Ignavibacteriales bacterium, assembly GCA_964489705.1. Taxonomy (GTDB): domain Bacteria; phylum Zixibacteria; class MSB-5A5; order GN15; family FEB-12; genus CAZAZQ01. The sequence goes on along the minus strand of CAZAZQ010000004.1, from coordinate 166,727 downwards.
CTTACATCCCAGCGCTTCCGCAGCGGCGACCATAGTGCCGTAGGCGGTCGTCTGATCCAACATGGTCATAACAAGGTGAGTCGGCTGATACGGTCGAAGCTGTCGGGCAAAAGCGACAATATCGTCCGAACGGGTCAACGCTGAGAAAACCGCCAAACGGTAGTCAGCGCGCACGTGTTCTGTGCGCTCCCGAAACTTTTCTTCTTTCGTCGGGTCAGTCGGAGGTGCCGGAGAGTCGATGAGCGTAATCGTTTTGGCTTCTGCTTCGGAGGGAGAGGAAGGCGCCGACAGTTCGGTCACTTCTATGTTGAGAATATCCGCGTAGCTTGCTAACTCTTCGTATGCTGCCATCTTGTAGTAGTCGAGACTTGCCAGGCGGACTTTCTTTTTCTCGACCGTGACCAAACGCGTCGCCAGCTTGCCCATGACGGACGATTTCCCCGCTCCCACCGGTCCGAGAATGAGAACGCGATTCCCCGGGGCAAAGCTCAAGCCGGGTTCCAAGTACGCACTCAATTTCGCCACCAGCTTCCGGCGGGCAAGGCTCCATAAGTCCTCCTGCAGGTCATACTCGTTGACAAGCTGCGCCATAAATTCCGCCAGGAACGTCTCCGGAAAATCCGCCTTCTCCAACCGAGCATAAAGCTCCTGGAAGGCGACCGTGTGGTTGCTCTCCGCTACGTGAGCCGGGCGCGCCTCGGCGGAAGGTGCCGATGGTACCGGCGACGAAGGTATGTCGGAAAGGCGCTCCCTCTTCACCGTGTTCCGGGAGACGGGTGTCTTCTCTCGTCGGTGGGGCTTTTCTCTCGGGGTGGAGATAAGCGTCGCCGCCCTCGCCACGGTGGGTCTATCCAAACAGGCCGTGATTTCAATCCGCCGGTCAGGAGCAGCCGACGCCAATTGACGGGTCTGCAAAATAATGGCATCCTGTCCCATCTCCTGCCTGACCTTTTTCAAGGCGGCGGACGTCGATTCGGCGGTAAACGACTTAATTATCATCTTGCAACCTCACCATTCCCACAGACACGACTTCCGCATCCGGCACAATTTCGTTGTACGAAATGACCGCCAACTGCGGATACTTCGCCTCAACCAAGCGCCGCAACGCCAACCGGATATTCGGCGAACACAAACAAAGCGGGGTGTGTCCGGCATGTTCCATTGCCGTTACTTGCTCGCCGATTTTCTCCAGCAGCGTTTCCGCAAACGACGGCTCCAGCGCCAACATCAACCCTTGCTTGGTGTTCTGAATCGAATCCGACAGAGTCTGTTCCAACGCCGGATCTATCGTGAAAACGTTTATTCGTCCTTCTTTGTCTTTGTGCAGTTCGGTAATCTGCCGCTTCAGCGCCATCCGCACGTATTCCGCCAGCACGTCGCTTTCCTTGGTGGCACCGATATAGTCGGAGATGGTCTCCACGATGGCGGCAAGGTCGCGAATCGGCACCCGCTCCCGTAAAAGCGCTTGCAATACTTTCTGAAGCGTTCCCAGCGGCACCACTTCCGGAATGACCGAATCGACCAAAGCGGGATAATCCTCTTTGAGAGTGTTCACCAAGTGCTGGACATCCTGACGGGTGAGGATATCCGCCGCAAAGGTGCGGATGACTTCCGTCAAGTGGGTCGCCAACACCGCCGACGGCTCCACCACGGTAAAGTTTTTTGCTTCGGCGATTTCCTTCAAGCTGGGCAGTATCCAGGTCGCGGGAAGAGAGAACGCCGGTTCCTTGGTTTCGAAGCCGTCGAGCTTTTCTTCGATAAAGCCGGGGTTGATCGCCAAGAGATGATCGAGCATCAGCTCACTTCCACCGACCCGAATTCCTTTTACCTTTATTTGATATTCGTTCGGGCTGAGTTGGACGTTATCCCGTATCCGCACCGGCGGGACGATAATGCCCAACTCCGCTGCCAACTGCTTGCGCATCGTAGCGATGCGGTTGAGCAGGTCGCCGCCTTGGTTGGGATCAACCAACGGAATGAGTCCGTACCCGATTTCCAAGCCGAGGGGATCGACCTTGAGCAAGTCCTCCGCCCGCTCTTCCGGCTGTTGGGCCTGGGTGGCTTTTTCTTTTTCCGCACGGGCGGCTTCTTGCGCTTTTCTCTTCTTGACTTCTTGCGTCAGGTAGCCGATGCCGCCGACCATCACGCCCAAAACCAAGAAAGTAAAGGTCGGCATCCCCGGCAGCATACCGAAGATGAACAGCACCAAAGCTGTCACGAGAATCGCCCGCGGCTGCCGCGTAAGTTGCATCGCCAAATCCGAGCCCATATTCGAGGTAGAAGCGGCGCGGGTGACGATGATACCGGAGGCGGTCGACACCAACAGAGCGGGAATCTGCGTTACCAAGCCGTCACCGATAGACAAAAGCGAATACGTGCGCATGGCGTCGGTGAGGTTCATCCCGTTGATGGCAACCCCGATGATAAACCCGCCGATGATGTTGACGAGCGTAATCAAGATACCGGCAATGGCATCGCCGCGGACAAACTTGGAAGCACCGTCCATTGCCCCGTAAAAATCGGCTTCCCGCGAAATCTCTTCCCGGCGGGCACGGGCTTCCGCCTCGGAGATGATACCGGCGTTCAAATCGGCGTCGATTGCCATCTGCTTGCCCGGCATGGCATCCAACGTAAACCGTGCCGCTACTTCCGAGATACGTCCCGCCCCCTTGGTAATCACTACAAACTGGATAATGACCAAAATGATAAAGACGATGAAACCGACGACGTAGTTCCCTTGCACCACGAAGTAGCCGAACGAATTGATAACCTCTCCGGCGTACGCCTGCCCCAAGATGAGCCGCGTCGAGGCGACGTTCAGCGCCAGGCGCATGAGCGTCACTATCAACAGCATCCCCGGAAAGACCGAGAGATCCAAGGGACGGATGACGTACAACGTCGTCAGTAAAACGACTAACGAGAAGGTGATATTAAACGCCAGGGCAAAATCCAACAAAGCGGTGGGAATCGGAATCACCAACACACCGATAATTCCAATGACCCCGAACGCCAGAATAATATCGGAACGGGAAGTCAGCTTCTCGAAAAGCGTCGATTGTACCACCGGAGCCGCCATCTCAGCTTACCACCTTCCCTTTCAAGCGATAGACATACGCCAAGACCTCGGCAACGGCACGATAGAGATTGCTCGGAATGACCTGCCCGATGTCGCACATTTTGAAGAGCGCCCGCGCCAGCGGCTTGTTTTCCACCACCGGAATATCGTGCTTCTTGGCGATTTCTTTTATCTTTTGGGCAATCAGACGCTCCCCTTTCGCCACCACGAACGGTGCATTGGCTTTATCGGCGTCATACTTGAGCGCCACCGCTAACTGAGTCGGGTTGGTCACGACCACATCCGCCGTCGGAACGGCTTTCATCATCCGGCTGCGTGACATCTCCCGCTGCAACTGACGCACCCGCGCCTTGATTTGCGGAGAACCTTCGGTGTCTTTGTACTCGTCTTTGAGCTCCTGCTTGGACATGCGGATGGATTTTTCAAACTCGTAGCGCTGGTAGAGGTAGTCCAAAAACGCCAGCACCAGAATAACCAAGCTGATTTTCAGCGCCAGCTTCAGCGCCAGCTTCCCCATCGTAATCGCCATTTGCGTCACCGTTTGATCGGGAAGCAAGAAGAACGAATCGAACTCCCCTTTAATCGCCAGGTAGGCGACAAAGCCGACCACGATGAGCTTCAAGCTGTCGCGGATCAACTGCACTACCGACTTGAGCGAGAGAATCCGCTTGAGTCCCTTCACCAAGTCCAGCTTGTCGAACTTCGGCTCCAGCGCCTTGGGGGTAACCATGAAGCCGACCTGCACGACGTTGACGCCGAACGCCACGGCTGTCATCACCGCAAAGATGGGCAGCAGGATGGTGAAAAACTTCAGCATGTTGTCGCCGAACACCTTGAAGAAAGTCGGATCAGTGCTGGCGATAGTCGGAGCGTTTGCCATCGTGTATTTCATCAAGCCGGATATTTGCGGACCGAGGTACGGACCCATCAGGTACAAGGCGACAAACCCAACCAAGATAACTCCGGCGGAGTTAATCTCTTGGGAGCGGGCAACCTGTCCTTCCTCGCGGGCTTTCCGCCGTCGTCGTGGGGTTGCTTTCTCGGTTCTTTCTTGAAAATCTTGTTCCGGCATCGTCCTTTACGCCCTTCCCATTGCGAGAAACACCAAATGCAGTTCGTTATCCAGGTAGCTCATCGCCCGTTCGAGAACATACGAGAAGATAGGCAGCGACATCGCCACCACCATCAACCCGACCCCTATCTTGATGGGGAAACCGACAAAGAAGACATTCATCGTCGGCATCGTCTTGGCGATGGTTCCGAGGGCGACGTCGGTTAAAAACAAGGTTATCATTACCGGCGCCACCATCTTGAGGGCGATGACGAAGACGTACGCGGTGTAGGTGATAATCATCTCCCCTACCGACGACGCCAGCCCCACCATTCCCGGAGCAATGCACTCGTAGCTGTCGGCAAAGGCGGCAAGCACCAAGTGATGACCGTTGATACTGAGGAAAATCAAAATTGCCAGCAAGTCCCACAGCTTCCCCATAATGGAGATCTGACCGCCTTCCTCAATGTCCGGCATACTGACAATGGCAAAGCCGATTTGATAGCCCAGAATCGCCCCCGCGGTTTTCGCCCCCATGAAAATCAACCGGTACAATAACCCGATAATGATTCCCACCAGAATTTCCTTGGCGGCAAGTCCGACCAACTGCCACATCGACTCCATCTGAGGGAGTTGGGAATAATCAAGGGTCGGAGTCAAAACGACGGAGAGAAGGATAACCGCTCCGACTTTTATCAACGGCGGAATGGTTCGGTGGCTGAAAATAGGGGCAAAAATGAAGACTCCTGAGGCTCGTAACAGTATCAGGAGAAAAACATGTAACTGCTGAGTTCCGTAATGTATAAAATCAAACAACGCTACTTTTCCCACACTTTAGGTTAATCGCAGTAATTCTATTTCAAATAGTGTGCCGAATTGAAACAGGCGGGGCGTTATTTTTATCTTGTTGTCCGGCAGTTAGTTGCAAAAACGGAGCAGGGAAGTGATTTGAAATTGAAATCGAGCTGCGGAAAATATTACCAGCTCTGGTGGAAAAAAGTTCAGTAAGCCAAATTTTCGAGGAGTTTTCCTTTCTTTATTCCAAGAAAATGTTACGGCATCAAAGGCAAAAAAATGAACCGAAAGTTCGCCGGTGCCTCCCGGCAACTTAGTGAAAAATCGATGGTTGAATCATCTTTCGATGGTACGTTCTGTACTCTTCCTTCTACCCTCCCAGGGTCGGCACCAGCTCGAACATGTGGTGGGTAAAGTCGATTGCCATGTTTATCATCCATGGTAAAAAAATCAACAACGCCAGTGCCACCGCTAAAATTTTCGGGACGAACGTCAACGTCATCTCATGGATCTGAGTGACGGCTTGAAAAATGGAGATAGCCAACCCTACCACCAACCCGAAAATCAGCATCGGGCCCGAAATCAAGAGGGTGGTCACCAACGCTTCTCTGCCTATCGCAATTACCATCTGCGGCGTCATAGTTCTTTTCCTTTCCTCACATGTACACCGACTCAACCAACGATTTGACCAACAAGTACCACCCGTCAACCAGCACGAACAAAAGAATCTTGAACGGCAGCGAGACGATAATGGGCGGCAACATCATCATCCCCATCGACATGAGCACCGAGGCGACCACCATATCAATCACTAGAAACGGGATGAACAGTACAAAGGCGATTTGGAAAGCCGTTTTGAGCTCGGAGATAACGAACCCCGGAATCAACACATGGAGCGGAATATCCTCCGGGTTGTCGGGCTGGTCGAGTTTCGCCATGTTGACAAATAGCGCCAAGTCTTTCTCCCGCGTTTGGGAGAGCATAAATTCCCGGAACGGCTTGACGGTTTTCTCGAACACCTCGTCCTGGGTGATTTTTTTGTCAAGGTACGGTTTAATCCCTTCGTTATACGACTGGTTGAAAACCGGTGCCATCACGAAAAAGGTCAGAATCAGCGCCAGCGCCACCAACAACTGGTTCGGCGGCGCTTGGTGAATCCCCATGGCGTTGCGTAAAAACGACAGCACCACGGCAAACCGAATGAACGAGGTCACCATAATCAGGATAGAAGGCGCCAGAGCAAGAACCGTCAACAGGATTATGATTTGAAGGGTCGTCGACAGATCGGACGGATTATCCGACTCTCCGACTTGCACCGATACCTTGGGAAGAGTCTGTGCAACGGCATTGCCTGCCAGACATAACAGCACTCCACCCAGAAGAATAATTTTTTTCATCGACTCGCACCTATCCTATGTCTTGCGTTCTCTTTGCGACATCCGTGTCGCATTTTCGACCGCTCGCTCTCTCAAGCGACGGACTCTTTTTCCCTCACGCTTTCTCTACCACGGCGTGATTTTCTTTTTCCCCCACCTGCTTCATGCGTCGGGTCCACGACTTCAACAGGTGAGCAAACGATGGCTCCTTCGCTTCTTCTTCCTGATGCTGGACGGCTAAAATTTCCTCGGTCTGTTGCCGGTCAAGCTCGGTTAGAACGGTAATATGGGTATCCGTCATGCCGACCAGCACCGCCTTGTCGGCAACACGAATCAGCGACACCGTCTTCTTGGGCGCGATGCCAGCCGTTTCGAGCACTTCCAAGAGGTGCCGGCTCCGCCCGTTATATTTCCTCATAGTGAGGCGTTTCAAGGCATACAGCCCCAGGTAAATCGCCGCAATTACCACCAGCAAGGCGCCGAAAATCCGCAGCAACGACGGCAGCGCCGTGCCGTAATAGGGCGTACTTGGGGACGTTGGTGAATCGACCTGCCTATGAGCGGTGCCGGTATACTGCTGTCCCGCCGCTTGCGGCAGGTCTATCTGCATCATCAGCAGCCCGACCAGCGCCACCAGAACAAGGGCAACGCTCGTTCGATAGACTCGTTTTTTGCTATTCTTCTTCACCAAGGAGTTTCAACCTTTCTTCCGGCGTCATCAACTGGGTAATCCGGACGCCGAAGTTTTCATCGATAACCACCACTTCCCCTTTGGCGACGATTTTATGATTCACCAACACATCCACCGGCTCGCCGGCAAGTTTATTCAGCTCCACGACCGACCCGGGACCCAGTCCCAAAATGTCGGCAATCGACATCTTGGTGCGTCCCAGCTCGATGGAAATGGGAAGGTTGATATCCATGAGGATATCGATATTTTTCGGTTCCGCTTTCCCCGCCGGTTGTGACAGTTGTTGAAATTCCGCCTTCGCCACCGGTGTCTCGTCGAAGTTGATGTCCTCCGGCGACGCGCTCGATTCGTCCTCCGGCAACTCTTCCAACATGGCAAGCATTGCCGCTTCGGCATCCTCTTCCGGGACGTCGTTTTCATTGACGACCTTGAAATCCTCCGCCGATTTCTGCGGTTCCGACTCGGAAGATTCGCCACCGGCATCGTCGACGTTCTCCTCGTTCGCCGGTGCCCCCTCAGGGGGAGCCTCAGCGACGGAAGAAACCTCCTCGGCGGAACCGGCTTTCTGCTCTTGAGCGGCGTCCACTTCTTCCACGTTATCTACGTTTTTTTCATCCGTCATGTATCCTTACTCCTTCGCCAAATCATCGCACGTCTCGATCACTTGGAAGGCACGTTTTTTCCCGGACAAGCCTGGCCGTGCTTTGAATTTCTTGCGTTTATTGATAAAAATTTCTATCGGCTGATTGATTTTTTTGTCGGAAGGGATAATGTCCCCTTTCTTGAGCTGCATAAAGTCCCGCATCTTCAAGCTGGATTGCAACAACACCGCCGTGACCTCGGTGTCGACCCGCGTCAGGTTGCGCAAATTGATTTCCCTATCGCTGTCCAAATTTTTCTTCTTGGTGGCGTCAATCCAGTTCTGTGCCGAGAGCTTGGAAATAATCGGTTCCAACGAGACATAGGGATAACAGACAGTCAGCAACCCGGTCGACTGGAAGAGCTTCACCTGGAATGAAACGACCACCACCGTTTCGCCCGGGGGCACAATCTGGATAAACTGCGGGTTGGTCTCAAAACTTTTCTGCTCGACCGAAATCTTGACGATATTTTCCCATGCCCGCTCCATGTCGCGGTACAACTTCGCCACCAGTTTCCCCATCACACTGCGCTCGATACCGGTCAACTCCCGCTCCGTTTCCAGCAGCTTTCCGTTGCCGCCGAACATTCGGTCGATAAAGGAAAAGGTCAAGGTCGGGTTGAAATCGACCAAGCAAACGCCATCCAGAGGCGGCGCCGAGAAGGTATAGGTGCACGAAGGCGTCACCAACGACATGATGAATTCCGAGTAAGTGATTTGGTCGACCGAGACCAAGTCGACGTCGACAATCGCCCGAAGGATAGCCGAGAGGGTCGATCCGTAATGACCGGCGAAATTGTCGTGCAGATTCTCTAACGTCCGGATCTGGTCTTTGGATACTCGGTTGGGATGGCGGAAGTCGTAGGCGATAATGGAGCGTAACTTATTATCGTCAAAACTCTCCTCTTCCGCCTCCTCTTCGCCGGTCGATACCGTCGTCAACAGAGCATCAATTTCATCCTGAGTGAGAATCTTCGCCACGGTTCTTTCCCTTATTGCAACACAAAGTCCGTATAGTACACGCCTGCCAGTTCTTCCGTCTCCATCAATTTCGAGACGCGCTTCTTAATCTGGTAGCGGATTATTTCCTTCTGCTTGGGGTCCGTCAACTGCGCCACCGTCTTCGAAGAGAGAATGGTAATCAAGGCGTCCCGAATCACTGGCTCGCGGGCTTCGAACTCCGCCTTGAGTTCTTCCGATTCCAATTCAAAGGCAAACGACACCGAAAGGAATCGCGTTCCGCCGGTTCCGGCAGGATTGATGACGATATCCTTAATGGTGTAGATATCCGAGGCGCCTTCTTCCCCGTGTCCGCCGCTCTTTTTCTTCTTCGACTTCTTGTGTTTCTTTTCCGCCTTTTTGTCTTTCGCCTTTTCTTTCGAGGCTTCGACTTGCGTGGTTTGCTCCCCTTCGGCGGCGGCATCCGATTTAGCCATCATCGGCTTGAGGACAAACAGCGCCAGCGCCACCCCAATCACGACCGCTCCCAAGCCGATCCCTCCGAAAAGGATGAGCTTCTTCGAGCCGCCGGATTTCTTGGAGGCGCCATCCCCCTCGGGCGTCTGGGCGTTTCCGCCTCCTTCCACCACGGTTTTTTCATCATCAGCCATCGTATTCGCTCCTCTGTCCAGAGTCAGCGGTATCCGGGGGATTAACCCGGATACCGGTCATTCGCTTGAATTGAGCCACGCGATTAATGATGTCGTCAACTGTTTCTCTGACCATTACCTTCTTCCCCGTCGTCAAACAGACGATGGTTTCGGGGATGGCTTCGATGTACTCGATCAGGTCAGCATTGATAACCAGCATAGACCCATCTAAACGACTGACTCGTATCATTGCTCATTATCTCTTAATGTTCACCAATTCATCCAGCAAGGTATCGGAGGTGGTGATAATCCGGGCGTTCGCCTGGAACCCACGCTGCGCCGTAATCATGCTGGTAAACTCTTGGGCGATATCCACCGATGACGATTCCAACGCCCCGGAGAAAATCTGCCCGGAAATCGTCGACCCGGCGACTCCTTCCACTCCGGCTCCGGAGTTTGCGGTCTCCTGGTACATCGACTTCCCGGCTTTGCGCAAACCGGCTTGGTTGGTGAAATCCGCCAACATGATTTGCGCCAAGACCCGGCTGATGCCGTTGGAGAAGATACCGGAAATGTTGCCCGCCTGGTCGATGTCGATTTTCTCGAGAATCCCCAAGCCGTAACCGTCTTGGCGGATAATCGACGCCGTATGGGCACCGGAAGCAAACCCGGTCAAGCCGTCATACTCCAGCGGCGTCCCGGCGTTGAACGAAATCACCATATTCCCGGCACCGTTGTTGGGATCGATGGTGACGGCTTCCTGTCCGCCGGTGTATGCGAACGTATTCAAGGAACCGTCGGCGTTGAACGAGACGTACCCTGTTCCGCCGGAAATTATCCGTTCGTTTCCGACCATATTGACAGTCCACTCCCAGCGGTTTTCCAACACCGACTTGAAGAACTCGATGGAAAGAGTATGCTTCCCGCCTTGCGAATCGAAGACGTTGATGGAAGTGGTGTGCACCGTGTCATCGGTTTGAATAACGAGCTCACTGCCCGGGCTGGTGGCGCTCAAACCGCCGTTGCCCGCTGTGATGCTCACTCCGCCGCCGCCCAAACCTTTCAGCCCGGTAACCAGCCCGGTATCGTCATCGATGACCAACTCCAAGTTGGTCACGACGGGACCGGCTGCCGCTCCGGTGCCGCGTGTCGGCACAAACGAATCGGTGGCGACAAACGTCGTTGCGGCGCCACCGGTGGAGGTAAAGGTCGTTCCGGCGGGAGAACCGTATGTGAATATCTGGTCGACAATATTACCGGCTGACGAAGGAGACGACGTAAAACTGTAATCGGCGGGAGAACCGGCTTTGTCACGAGTGATGACGATTTCGCCGGAGGCATTGAGTTCCGCCGAGATTCCCGAAATCTGGTTAATGGCGCTGATAAGATCCTCGACCGTCGACTCACTGGTCAGCCCGGAGATGGTCTCGACACGAGAGCCGTCAATCGTCAACGTCCAATCGGAGAAATCCGTCACGCCGAGACTGCCGAGGGTATTGGTCAATCCCAACGAACCGCGGGCGCTGGTGTACGACGCTTGTTGTGCCTGGCTGCCGGTAATGGTAATGGTGTGTGTACCGCCCACCCCGTCAGCCGCCGTGCCGGACACCACCGTCACATTGGACGACCCGGCTTGCGTCAACGTGGCGCGCGAGTCCGTCGCCGCCGCATCAAGATTGTTCGCCAGCCAGACCGTTTCCGTTACGCGCGCGGGATCCTGCTGTCCGAAGGGAAGGGTAATCTTCCCAATCGTCGACAACGACGGAATCTGTCCGGATGAATCCGCCATCTTGCCCAAGACGTACAAGCCGGTGGCGACATCTACCATATCGGAGTTGCCGTCGAAGCCGAACGCCCCGGCGCGGGTGTAAAAGCGGTTACCGTTGTTGTCTCCCAAAATGAAGAACCCGGAACCTTGGATCGCCAAGTCGGTGATTTGACCGGTCAGCTCCAAGCCCCCCTGCTGGAACAAGTTGTCAATCGTCCCGACCTGCATCCCCATCCCCAACTGAATCGGGTTGGTACCGCCGGAAATCGAGGAGGGTCGTCCCGCCCCTTTGAAGGTCTGTACCAAGGCTTCCTGGAAATTGACCCGGCTGCCTTTGAACCCGATCGTGTTAATGTTGGCGATGTTGTTCGCAATCACGTTCATCTTTACCTGGTGATTCTTCAATCCGGAAACACCAGCAAATAATGATGCCATCATAGTTCATCAACCTCCTGCATGTTGCAGGGCTTCTCCATCACAATGGAGTCCAGCCCAACGTGCTTATATCGTGTTTCATTCCTCTTATTTCTTGACCGTTTCTTCATACTATCACCGCCGAATCAATCGAGGTCACCACGCCTTGACGAAGATGCTCCCGTTCGAACGCCGTAATGATGGTGCGGTTCGGCACCGACACCACAAAAGCGGCGTCATCGGTCAGAATGAGCGTTTCCTTCGAACCCTTGGCGTGGGCTTTGTCGACCGCTTCAGCGACCCGAGCCAGCTTTTCGTCCGACAGCTCGATGCCGCGTGAATACATCCGCTCATGAGCATGACGTGAAACCGTCAGTCCGTGCGCCTCGGCAAGCTGCCGAGAGAACATATCCTTGAACGAACTTTCACCCGCCTCTTTGCGGGCTGACGGCGGAGCCGTCCGCTGCGCCAGCTCAATCAAATTGACCGGCTTCTCCTGAAGCGGGATGCGCAATCCTTTCACCGTACTCACTTCTTACTTCCCTTTCACTCGTTCTTCCTCGACGCCTCATCCTTCCTCGTCGAAGACGCCTTTCTCACCGATAGCGGTGACATCACTCAACGGTATCTCGACGCCGTTCACCCGCAGGTAAGGCGTGCTGTCGCGGTACACCACCGCTTCCACCGTCCCCGTCAGAGACAACTGTGGTGAGAACAACCCGCCGCCCTCGCTTTCCGCGGTAACGTCGAGCGTGTAATAGCCGTCGTCGACTTTATTTCCCAGCTTGTCCCTGCCGTCCCAGGTGAACGTATGGGCACCGGGAGGAACATTCTCTTCGGTCAACACCGCCACCACATTACCCGAAGCATCTTTGATGGTAAAGGTCACCTCGGTGGCAAAGGCGGTGGTGGAGTAGGCAATCTGAGAAGGATTGCCGTCCTTGACGTACATCCCGTTGTAACTCGCCTGGACATCTTTGCCGACAAAACTCGCCGCGATGGAATTGTTCAACGACTGCATCTGCAAGTAGTCAAGGTTGTTGGCGTTCTCGATAGACTCGGCGATATTGTACATCTGCTCCAAACTGGAGAACTGCGCCAGTTGAGCGATGAAATCTTCATCCTCCAACGGCTTCAACGGATCCTGGTTTTGCAGCTTCGTTACCAGCAATTTGAGAAATTCGTCTTTCCCCAAGGTCTTCAACCCGCCCGCATTCTCCTGCAAAGCGGCTAGGCTGTTTTGGGAAGAGGTTGTCGATGAAGTCAAGGGATCCATACTCATATTCTCCTACGCTAAAACGTTTACCCCCTCCGCTCCGACGAACGAGGCTGTTCGCGGCAGGGGAGAAGGAGCCGTTTCCAGAGGGGGAAGGGAGGAAACGGTACCGACCGTCCCTCTGCCCGCTTTGGATAAACGGCGTTGCCAATAATACCGGCGGTTGAAATGACTATCGCGGGCTCCATCGCCTCCGATCGTCACTTCAATATGTTCTACCTCGACGTTGGCACGCGCCAACTGCTCGTGCAACCGTTCCAAAGAAGCTTCCACCGCCGCTTTTGCCGCCGTATCACGAACCACCACGCGAGCGTGCAGCTTGTCTCGATACATCACCAGACTCAGCCGAGCCGGGCCCAAATGCGCCGGTTCGATTTGCAGCGTAACCATCCGGCCGTTCGGCTTCAAGGTGGTGGCAATCGTTTCGGGAAGAGTAAACCGCACCGGTCGGACCTCGACCGGACGATGCTGGAACGGCTGAGTCGTATACGGCTTCTCCTGTAACGCCGGTGAGTTCTCGTTCCCCGACCAAACTTCGGCAGTGGTGTTGTCTTGCTTGGCAAACATCTTCTCGAACAATTGCTCTTCGCGGAACGGCTGCTGATTCAATTTATAGGCAGGTCGAGCAACCGCTTCCTGCGGGGAGAGCATCTCCGACTCGATTCTCTCTGCCGGTCGGGTGCCTGTTTTGAGAGGAAGGGGCTTCCTTTCAAATTCTTTGACGCTTTTCATCTTTCCGGAAAGGGTGACGGGCTTTACCGTCACAGCAACCGGTGCGCTGCGAAGCGGCAAGACCAATTCTTTATCACCGGTACCGGTCTCAGCATGGATGGTAACTTTCATTCCCGAATAGGGAGTATCCGATTCAAGAGCATCAACTTGTGTAACGGTGATTTCTTTGAGATTCAACTGAGCGAGATATTTTTCTATATCCGCCACCACCTTTTCGGAGGAAGCGACGGTATGAGAACCGGCGGCTGACAAAAGACTCTCCACCTGCGTCAGAGGAAGAGATACTTCAAAAGGAGTAAACGGTTTCTCCTTGCTTTGCACTGTCAGGACTAGGGCGTCGTCTTCCACCGACCAATCGAGAACCTCATACGTGCCGGAAAAAGTCTTGTTCGCCGCGGCGAACAGGGTGGAGAGCGCCGAGGTATTTTCCTCCGGTAAAATACCGAAGACAGACGCACCCGGCAACGGTGCCATCCCCATCACCATCCGATCAGTTTGCACTTGCCCGCTTTCATCAGAAATCATACCAAAAAGCTCAGGGGAAAACGCCGACCCAAAGGCATTGTTTTCGGAAGCACCATTCGGCGTCAACGACTTTCCTTCACCCTCCCCACCGATAAGCAAGTCATTCATGAGCAAAGCAAACGGGACACCTTCCCCGTTCCCATCTCCCTGAGGACTTCGAAGTGAAGGCATACCATTGGCTTCACCGGAGAGAATATCGAAAATCTGTGGGAAAGGCTGTACCATCGTCTACTTCTCTGCAATCGTTATCATCTGCTTGGAGAGGCGCGCCGCCCGTTTCGGCGGCAAGAGCTGCAAAACGGCGGAAGCGTTCTTTATTTTCATACGCGGCAGGATGGAAACGACCGTTTTGTCGTCAAGGTTTGCCATCAGTTTCGCCACCGAGCGAGGATCCATGCTGTCATAAAGTTTCGCCAAATTCGACACTCGCGCCGATTCCGCCTGCTCCAGCTTCAACAGCTTCTGCGACACTTGCGCATCCAGCCGCTGTAATTCCTTTTCCCGCGCCGCCAGCTCCTTTTCCTTTTTCGCCAGCTCTTTTTTCTTTTGCTCTATCCAGTTAACTTCTTTAATGGAATCCTCTTTGGACATGCCGAGATGTTCGCTTTCCAGCTCGCTGGAGTCGGGAGTATAATCGAGCGCGTTCAGGTTGTTCTCTATCATTTCGAGAAGATCCGGATCCAGCTCTTCTTCACTGAACTCATCCGCGGCGACCCCTTCTTCTCCGTCGTGGCTTGTCTCCGTTGCGGAATCAACCTGCGCCGCTCCCTCGGAGTTTCCGTCCGCCTCGCTGACCGCCGCCTGCTCTCCTCCACCCAAGAACATGAGCGTCCCAAAAGCGATACCGCCTACCAGCACGAGTCCGATGACTCCGAAAAGGATATACTTGATTATGCCGCCCTTTTTGGCGGGAGCTTTTGCTTCTTTCGCGTCGCTCTCTTGAGCGTCGTCTTTCTTTTTTGGTTCGTCTGCCACTTACAAACTCCACATACTACTATTTTCCCATCGTCTCATTAAGCAAGGGGTGTGCCATAAACGGCGCGACTGCCGTATGCGACGACATACAAAAGGGTTACCCGCCTTCCTCACCCTCACATCGTTTTCCCGTGCACACCATTTCCCGAATAATTTTCCTTCTCGACCGGAAAGAATTGCTCACCTCAGCCTAGCGGTGAGGTCTATTGGACGAAACGATGAGAGTAAATGGTGGAAAAGTGAAGACACGAAAGAGAAGACGGTTTCTGTCATTACCGTACCTGATAAGAGTATCGACCCACCACCGCTACTCGATTCGATGAACGGGTCTTTGCCCTTTTTTCTATCTTCTTTCGCTGAAAAGGGTTATCTCAAAAAGTGTTTGACAAAGCTGTCCGCTTTTTTTATTTTGTAAATGAATACAACAAGATCAACCACCTCGCGCAGAAAAATTTTAAATTTTTAAGAATGGTATTCCCCACCTTTATTGAGATAACTAACTCACCATAAATATAAACTCAAAACGTAGGAGTACGTGATGAAACGTTTCATTTCAATGCTTTTGCTGGGAGCGTTGCTTATTGTGACGCTGATGGGGTCCAGTGTTCTGGCAAATTCCAAGCCGGACAACTATCGCGATCCCGGAAGAAATGAGGATCATACCTGGGGCGGCGATCCTGATGAAATCGGTGACCCGGCATTCGATCAAGCCGGCGGGGATTCTTTCCTCAGCCAAAGATACTTCGACCTCAACTTCCTGTTGGGGACTCTTTTCATGGAATGGCTGACGGGACACGAAGCACTCACAACCGAAAAGCACCACCTCAGCCTCCCCGTATTGCACCAACAAACAACAGATAACCAATCGGAAACCAACAACAAGGGTAATTTGAGATGAGAAACACACGAATCAACGGCAATGATTTCCGCAATGCCATGGGATATTATGCTGCGTCGTTGATCAATCGGCAGGACTATGCTGCCCTCATCACTTATTACGAGAGCAATCGAGAAGAACTGGAATCTCTCGGTGGCATAGAAGCGGGGACCATCCTGCATCGCGCAGCCATGGCTTACGCTTCTCTCTCAAACTACCCTGCGGCTCTCAAGACGGCTCGTCTGGCACAACATATTATTGCGCAGGAAGGCGAGAGTGAACTTCTTGCGGAAACTTTTCTCACTTTAGGTGAGATCCTCCTGAATATGGGAGAAATAAAAGAAGCGGAGAGAGCTTTTCGTGACGCCGAATCTCTGTTCCGGCGCCGCGACAATCACGAAAAACAAACCCGGGCGCTTGACTTGTTAGCCGGTCTTTTCTACAAGCAAGGCGATTTCAAGAATTCCCTGGCGCTCCTTCTCGACGCCTTGGACATCGCCCGGAAGACCCGCAACAACAAAACCATCGCCTATCTCTTGGGCAACGTCGGACGGATTTACACCTTCCTCGGCAATTTCCGCAAAGCGGAAGAACACCTGAAGATGAACCTCGAGCTTTCCCGACAGGAACACGATGCGAAGGAAACCGCCCGCGCTTACCTTGCTTTAGGCTATCTGCACCTCCAACAAGCCCGCTACGAAACCGCTCGGGAGTACTTAGAAAGGGCTGACGACTATCTGGACAAGAGTAAAGGTCTCCGCGACTGGATAATCTCATTGAGCTACCGCGGCGAACTCCTCTATCGCACCGGAGAACTGGAAGAAGCTGCGAAAGCGCTGCAAAACGCTTTGCAGTTGGCGGAACGCATCTCGCCCACTTCCACGCTGGCGGGAAGTATCCTCCGGCACTTGGCGGAAGTTTCCCTCCGACAGCAGAACCACTCCTTGGCTCGCCAATACGTTATGCGGGCACAAGCCATTCTGGCGCGAAACAACTACCAAGTAGAAATCGGTGCTTTGTGGAAGATTAAAGCGCTTATCGCTCAAGCCCGGTCACAACTGGACGACGCTCGCCGTTTCTTCCAAAAAGCGCTGGATATTTTCAAAGAGACCGGTGTGCAATTCGAAGAAGCCGAGACCTTGCTGCTTGCCGGGACCTCCCCTGCCTTTTCCGAGAAGCAGCGGTTTATCTATCTCTTCCATGCCGAGGAGTTCTATCGCGCCAACGGCATCATCGACAAACTCAATGAGGTCGAACGCCATATCGACTCCCTGGATTATTCCGCTCCGACCAAGACACCGGCAAAAATCAGAGGAGCTTCTCCGACAAAGGCGGTCGAGTATTTCACCAACAATGCCGAGATAAAGCAGTTCATCGCCCAGCTTCCCGTCATCGGGCGCTCCGAACTTCCCCTCCTTTTGACCGGAGAAACCGGAGTCGGCAAAGACAAGATGGCACGGCTGTATCATTCTCTCGTTCGCCCTAACGCTCCGTTCGTGGCGCTCAATTGTTCCTCCTTCCCGGAAACACTTCTTGAATCGGAGCTCTTCGGGTACCGGAAAGGTGCTTTCACCGGAGCAACCAAGGACAAGCCGGGGCTGTTCGTTTCCGCCAACGGCGGGGTTCTCTTCCTGGATGAAATCGGTGACCTTCCCCTTTCGCTCCAGGCGAAGCTGCTCGGCGTTTTGGAGACGCGCCACGTCATCCCGCTGGGCTCGACCAAAGAAGTGCCGCTGGATATCAAAATCGTAGCGGCGACCAACAAAGACCTTGAAAAGATGGTCGAAGAAGGTTCCTTCCGCCGCGACTTGTACTACCGTCTGAGCGGTTTTGTTTTCCACCTTCCTCCTCTGCGTGAACGAAAAGAAGATATCCCCTTGTTGCTCGAACACTTCTTGAAAGAACGGAAGCTGCTCAAGGAAAACGACTCGGTTCCGGCGGAACTGGTTCGACAGTTCGTTGCCTACAGTTGGCCCGGCAACATCCGGGAACTCTACAACAAGGTAATCCGCTTGGAAATGATGACCCAACTGGTTTCCGAAGGCGACATGACCGAAATCTCACGCACCCTTTTCTCTGCTCCCGGCAATTCAACGAACGATTCCCTCTTTGCGCGCTTGGAACAGATAGAACGGAACCTGATAATCGAAGCGCTCATAGCGGCAAACGGCAACAAGTCGTTGGCAGCTCGACTGCTGAAAATCCACGAAGCGACTATGCGGGCGAAAATCAAGCGCTACGGCATTCGATTGGAAGGAGGTGTGGTTCTCCAGTAACGGTTAGATATAAATAAAACTCTCGATACTCCTACGTAACGGATGGTGTTCTTGTCCTAATTCGGATAAGAATACGAGCGCACAAATTTTGGGCGCCTTTACGGTAAGCGGTTGGTTTCCAGCCGCTTACCGTAAACATCCGGTAAATCAATTCGTACGATCGTACGAATTGTCTTTCTGCTCTTCGGGCAAGCACTTCTGCAGTTTTACCCCAACCAGCCATAACACAATAAGTTAAGCCGTCCCTGCCGCGGCGGAATCGCCTTTGGCACCACCCTTGCTATTATGAATAACGTCATTTTTACTTCTATGCGCTGCTGATAGTGCTTGGTTGATCTTTTCTCTTTGGCGCATAGTCACCTGCACTCGAGGGGAGTGTGGGTGACTTTTTTATATGTCGGTCATGGGTTCGATTTGAAAAGACAAAAGTCCGCCGGTGTTGCTTAAAAAGCAATGGGAAAAGATAAGCTCAATACTTGCAGGAATTGAAAAAGTTTTCCAAAAACTCAAAGTTAGTGCGGCGGATAGTGCCGTAGTTCTCCTTGAAATGACTTACGACCGCTTCTTTGGTCAAACCGAAAGTCTCCAGCTCCTCTTTGTAGGCATCACACCACCGAGAGACATCGTCGGGGGTCGGCTCGAGGTGAAACTGCACGCCCGTCAGGTTTCCCTTCCGAAAGACTTGATGTTTGCAGTCATGCCCTTCGACCAACAGCAAGGCGCCGTGTGGAATCCCGAACGTTTCCCCGTGCCATTGGAAAACGGGAAATTCCTGTTCGAAATTTTCGAACAACGAATCGATAAACCCTTGCGGCGTCAAACGAACTCGGTAGGTGCCGATTTCCTTGACATAGTTGGTCCTCACCTGCGCTCCCATCGCCTGCGCCAACATTTGCGCTCCGAAACATATCCCCAAATAGGGGCGGCGGAACAGCACCACCTCTTCGACAAACTCATAGAGCTTTTTCAAGTAATCGTGCTCTTGGTAGTTCTGCATGGAGCAGGGACAGCCCAAATTGATAATTGTTTCGAAGTCCAAAACATCCGGTATCTTGTCCCCCCGATAGGAATGGATTACCGCATACTCCAGCCGTCGTTGGGTGAGAAAATCGATAATCGTTCCCGCCGTCTCGACCTCACAATTCTGAATAATAAGTACGGGATCCATACTCATATCCGAGCTTTAATCTCCCCATCGCACCGCAGAAAAGCTCCCTCTCCCCTTTTTCGAGCCCTTACTCCACCAACTTCTTTATGTACTCCGGCAACATGAAAGAACCCCGATGAGTCTCGGCATTGTAATAGCGCGTCGTCAATGATAACTGCTCATACCGTTTTTCATCGAAATCCGCAAGCGGATCATATTTTTTACTGCAAAAAGCAAACGACCATACCCCGGAGGGATAAATCGGCATGAAACAGGTATACATCCGCACGAGCGGGAAAATCTCCTTCAGATTCCGAAAGATTGCCCGCACCGTTTCCTTATTGTAAAAAGGCGACTCCGACTGCGCTACCATGATGCCGTCCTCGTTGAGGCGGTCAAACACTTGTTGGTGGAAAGCCTTTTGAAACAGATCTGCCGCCGGACCGACCGGATCGGACAGATCCAAGAGAATCACGTCATACTTCTCTTTGCCGTTGCGAATGAATTCCTTGCCGTCTTGGAAGACCACTTCCGCCCGCGGGTCTTCCAAGCCCTTGGCAAGGTATGGGAAATGCTTCTTGGCGGTCTCGACCACCATGGCGTCGATTTCACACATCCGGCAGCTTTCGACTTCGGGATGTTTCATCACTTCGGTCAACGTGCCGCAGTCGCCGCCGCCGATGATGAGCACCTTCTTGGGAGCGGGATGCACAAACAGCGGGACATGGGCAAGCATCTCGTTGTAGGAATTGTTGTCGTTGTCGCACACCATCAACGAGCCGTACAACGCCAACATCTTGCCGAAATCTTTTGTGTCGAGCACGTCGATGCGCTGATACTCCGATTCCAGCGACTCGATAATCCGCTCCACTTTGACGGTAAACCCGGAAAGACCGTTGTGGAGTTCGCTGTACCAGACGTTCCACAGGTCGTGCATCCCCTCTTCGGTGATATACATATCTTCAATTCTTTTATTCATGGTTCAAACAGTTCCTCACGCTCATAAGATATTTGTCGTTACCTTCCCCGGAGGGGGGAATCTCATCTGTCAACTTGTTAAATATATGCAAAAGTCACTTTCGCCGGGACTTAGTCAATAATCGTATACCGCGGACGTTGCAAGGCATTAAAATTCGAACCGGAAACGGAACAGTAGGCGCCGGTAGCGGTGAACATAATCCGGTCACCGACCTCATGCTCCGGAATCATCAACCCGTCATACATCACATCAAACGAATCACAGGTCGGACCCGCCAACACCGAGAGCTTGGGTGTCCCGGTTTGAGGAGTTACCACCGGGTACTGACAATGGTCATATACAATCCCTGAGAACGTCGAATACAACCCGTCATCGAGGTAGTACCATATCTTTCCGTCTCGGAAGGATTTCCCGATAATCGTCGTAATCAACGTCACCGGTGAGGCGGCGATAAACCGTCCCGGCTCGCTGATGATTTTAATCCCGGGGCGAATATGTTTGTCCAACGCCGCCGCAATCGGCTTGAAAAACTCATCCGTCGAGGGAATCGGCTGAACATACTCCACCGGGAAGCCCCCGCCGATATCCAACAACCGCGTGTTGAACCCTTCCATGTCGAGCTGGTTAATGAGAGTATGGGCAGCTTCGATGGCTTTGATGTAATTCTCGCTGTAGATGCACTGGGAACCGACATGGAAACACAATCCGTAAAACTCGTGCCCCGTTTGTTCTATCATCCGCGCCAACGGCAGGACTTCTTCCACCGTACAGCCGAACTTGTATTGCAGATTGACCACCGCATTAGTGTTGGTATGAACCCGAAACCGAACGAGGATTTTGAGCTTTTTGTGGTGATAGCGGCACAATTTGCGGACTTCCTCGGGATTGTCCACCACAAAAATTTCCAGCCCCTTTTCCACCGCGTAGTCGAACTCATATAAAGACTTCACCGGATGAGAATGCACCAGCGTCGCCGGGTTGATACCGGTTTTCAAAACGGCGTCGATTTCTCCCGCGGAGCAGACATCGAAATTCCCACCCTGTCGGTGGACTTCGTGTATAATCGCCTCATGATTGTTGGGCTTGATGGCGTAATGAATTTCCACCCGCGGCAGCGCCGTTTTCAAATTGCGAAAATTCCGCCCCACCTGGGACCGCGACAACAACAGCACCGGCGTCTGAATTTCCCGGCTGGAAAACAGCTCCCGCAACAGAGCGGTATCGACCCCGTTGGAAAGCGCCCTCTGCTCCATGACCGAAAAATCGACCGAATGAGTCATGGCTCTTCCCTTTCCGTTATGACGTGGTTGCAACTACGGCAACGGCATCCTGAGCCGGTTTATGGCTGATGATTTCATCATCTTCCGACGGCAAACCGCGCTTGAGCTCTTCGAGCTTCACATGCTGCGCCCCGAGCTTTTCCTTGATGTACTCAAACGCCTTGTAGGGATCGACACTCTCCCCACAGGTGAAAAAATCCACCGCAGCGTAATTGTACTCGGGCCAGGTATGAATCGACAAGTGGGACTCGGCAATCACCACCACTCCCGAAACCCCTTGAGGAGTGTACTGATGAAAAACCGAACGCACGATAGTCGCCCCGGATAATCGAACCGCTTCCTTCAGGTATTCTTCGAGCACCGTCAAATTATCCAAAATCCCACCATTACAGTCAGAGAGTTCGACGATAAGGTGTCGTCCGAGGATTTTCATTGTCATCCCTCCTTCATCAGTTTGAGGTTTCTGGTTACATTTGTGGCGGTGAGGTCACCCATAAAAATGAGACTACACTTCCACTCTTGTTCATAATTTGATGCGGCTTGTCCGACTTGAAGTAAAAGCAATGGCGCCGCGGTACTTTCAACACTTTCTTGTTTACTTTCAAGGTTACGGTTCCTTTCAGGACGTAGCCGAACTGCTCACCGGAATGAGGTCCGCTGTCTTTGAGGCTTTCCCCCGGTTGCAACTCCACCATAATAGGATCCATCAGGTTGTTGGTGGAACTGGGCACCAACAATTCAAAGCGGGAAGCGCCCATTCCGTCAACCGCCACCCGTTCGGTCGGGCGGAACACTATTTGCGCCTCGGAGGAGTCGGAGAAAAACTCAGGCAAGCTAACCCCAAGAGCATCAAGGATATCCGCTAACGACTCCAGCGAAATCGAGGTCTGGTCGTTTTCCAGTTGCGAAATGAATCCTTTGGTCAAACGGGCTCGGTTTGCCAGTTCTTCTTGCGTCAACTCCGATGCCAACCGCAAGGATTTGATTTTACTGCCGATGCGAAGTCTCATTATTTGAGCTCAACTCCGTAACCTGTTGTTTAATAAACACAACCATTTTGTTTAATAAAGTAGGGCAAAATAACGGAAAACGAAAAGATGTCAAGCGAATTCTCTCAATTTTCCGGAAATTTTTTCTCTCCGGCGATTCTTATTGACAAAATCATGAAATACGGTAACTTATCTCTATAAGCGGCAGCTCAATTTCAGGAGGTTAAATGAAAAAAATTCTACTCGTGGTTCTACTGGCGGGGTGTCTCTTCCAGCCTGCGGCGGCTGGGGGGATCTCTTTCGGAGTCGGGGTAGCCGGCGGCATCGACCGACCCATCGCCCAGGACGACCAAGGCTCGGGAACGGTCTTCGGTTTCCGGGGCAGGCTAAAGGCGATTCCGGCAATCGCTCTGGAGCCGAACATTTTCTTCACCAAGTACGGGCAGCCCACCTATGAAGATTTCGACCTCGGTTTGGACGGGTCAAAAATCACCTCGTACGGTGTTGATGCGACCCTCGGTGCCGGTTTCGGTGCCTTGGGAGTCAAGCCGTACGGCGTATTCGGTGCCGGATTTTATAACATCAAACGAGACCAAACCTTGCAAGACATCACCCGACTGGGCTGGTCAACCGGATTCGGCATCGAATTGGGCGTCAACCCGGCGCTGGGTCTCGATATTCGTGGTAAACTTGTTGTCATTCCTACTGAAGGCGGCGGTTCCAAGAAATCTGCCTCCGTTGTCGGCGGCGTAAACTATTACTTTGGAAATTGAGGAGGCAACAATGATGAATAACATGAAAAAACACCAACGGATTGGGGGACTCATCGTTATTGCCGCCCTGCTACTCTTGGTCGGGTGCAACCTCATCAGCGGGACCTTCATCTCGGTGTTTCTGATTACCGATGCCGATTTCACCACTCAAACCGGTTTCTACTTTTATAACGTCGACCTGACGGAGGAAGATGTCTGGAACGACCACAATGACGAAATCCAAGATATCGACCTAATCGGCTTCGAGCTCTGGATCACCAATCACGAAGCGACCGCGCGAACATTCAGCATTTACCTCGACGAAGCAAGTCAACCGGTATATACAACCGTCAGCGAAGTCCAAAGTAACGCTACCATCGTGTTGGACGGTCTGAGCTTGGCTGCCGGACCGGAGGTGCAAACGCACATAACGTACGGGAGTTCATTTTCATACTTGAAAAACATCGACACCATGAAAGACCTCGTTGAAAGCGGCACCTTCCATTATTACGGGCTCGCCGACGGAGGAACCACGGCTGGATACACCATAGATTCGGTGCGCATTATTATCACCTTTACAGCCGGTATCTAATCGAACGGCAAAATGATATTTTCCCATGCTGACCTTTGAGGACTTCAAAGGTCAGCTTTTTTATTCTCTCCCCTTGCCAAAGGAAGGAAACCGTATATACTTTTGACGTGTTGAAGGCGATAAAAACAACAAAGGAGTTTGAAAATAGAAAAGTATAATATCGTTATCATCGGGAGCGGCCCGGGCGGCTACACCAGTGCCATCCGAGCGGCTATCAAAGGCGCAAAAGTCGCTGTCGTGGAAATCGATAAGCTGGGCGGGGTCTGCCTTAACCGAGGATGTATCCCTTCCAAGACGCTCATCGCCACAGCCGTGCAATACCAAAAGATGAAAGAAGCCGAAAGTTTCGGCATCAAACTCGCGGCTCCACCCATCTACGACTGGCTGGCAATGCGAACCCGCAAGGATAAAGTCGTCAACATGCTGGTCGGCGGCATCGGGCAGCTCTTTAAGTCTCACGGGGTTGACCATTATCAAGGGTTCGGGAAAATCACCGGGAAGAACGAAGTGACGGTCATCGATGAGGACGGCAACGAAACCAAGCTGGCTGCCGACAACATCGTCATCGCCACCGGCTCCCGGGCGAGAAGCCTTCCCTTTCTGCCCATTGACGGTAAAGTTGTGTTAACCTCCGACCATCTTTTCGAACTGGAACATCTGCCGCAATCGATGCTCATTATCGGCGCCGGGGTTATCGGCTGCGAATGGGCATTCTTGCTCTCGATGCTGGAAGTGAACGTCACCGTTGTGGAAATGCTTGACCATGCCCTCCCGTTGGAAGATGAAGGTGTCTCCAAGCTCATTGAAAGAGAGCTGAAAAAGCGAAAAATAGCCCTCTTTACCAAGACCAAGGTGGAAGCAATCGAACCGAAAGATAATCTGATTTCCGCCAAGCTTTCGAACGGGAAGCAGGTGGAAGCACACCAAGTGCTCGTAGCGGTGGGACGCGCGTATAACACCGAGGAGATCGGCTTGGAAGAAATCGGCGTCGAACGAAACAAAGACGGCTCCATCAAGACCAACGACTCGATGCAAACCAACATCGACAACATTTACGCCATCGGCGACGTTCGCGGAGAGATTCTCTTGGCATACACGGCGGTGCATGACGGGGCGGTAGCGGTTGATAATGCTTTAGGAGAAAAAGCGAAAAAGAACTACCTCGGCGTTCCGTCGGTGATTTTCACGTATCCTGAAGTAGCCTCCGTTGGCTTGACGGAAGCGCAAGCGGCGGAAAAGTTTGATATTACCGTCGGCAAATTTCCCCTGCGGGTTCTCGGTAAAGCTCATGCGGAAAATGAAATCTCCGGCGAAGTCAAAGTCATCGGCGACAAAAAGACCGACAAGCTGCTCGGCGTCCACATGGTGGGTGCTCATGCCACGGAAGTCATCCACACTGCCGCTCTTGCCGTTCGCCAAGGGTTGACGGTCACCCAATTGGGAGAGCTGATTTTCGGGCACCCGGTCATTTCCGAAGCCTTCATGGAAGCGGCTCATGATGTTCATGGGTTGTCGGTACATCTGGCAGCCAAAAAACCAAAGCGCAATTCTTGACGGTATTGTCGGGAGAGAAAGCAAAGAGCATATGAGAGGCGCACGAGGTGCGTGACGTTACTTCGTTGTGTCTCAGCATATTAGCAGAAATAACCACAGGCAAACGCTTGCAATCCGACGCAGTAATTGCGCTTCGGCAGTTTCGTTGATTTCGACACTTCCCGAGCTCCGCCCAACAACTCATTCAATTACAATAGGTTACGTCTTTTTTTCGACAGTGGGATACGTTTGGCACAAGAGTTGATTATTACTACAGTGAAGTTAGTTACTCTTTAATATAACATTGCTCGTGAGGCGGTGAAGGGTATTTAGCAGGTGGGGATGCTTAAAGGAGTTCTCGAAGGAGTCGGGAACTCCTTATTTTTTTTAGGAAAAACCAAATGCCGGAGAAAGGAGCGCTCCCCCAAATATTTTCTTTTTCTTTTTCCCTCGTATCGAATAAAAACTTGCGTATGGTAAAAAATTGCTCTATATACGACAAAAATTGGTCTAATTCTATACAATCGTCCGTTACATTTCGGTATTTGACTTGTCGATAAAGACACTATGAAGAAACTCAGACTCCTTTTCGTTTTGGTACTGGGGGCAACCCTCGGTGGGAACGTTTTCCCGTCGGAAGCCGTCTTGCCCGACGGATACAACATCGTCAGCGACTACACCCTCAACAGCATCAGCCTGACGTACGGGGATACGCTGGTTATTACCCGGATCTTGGTCAATAACGAAAGTTTTTCTCTGGCTGGGGTGTATTTTTCCGAAAACTTACCGGCGGTCTTCGAAATCGTCTCGGAGCAGGTCTCCAAAAACGGGGCGCCTCTTTCTTTTGTTCGCCAAGGCCCCTTCCCGGATAGCGTTCTCGCCGGTTACTCCACGTATTACTGGGTCATCGACTCTCCTGACAGCAGTGAGAACATTCACAATTCTCTTGCCTCCGGCGACAGTCTCTTCCTGGAGATAAAAATCGTCAGCACCGATATCGGCGACTACCTGCTGCCCTTTCACACCACCGTGTGCTACGGCGATTCCACCGGTATTTTCTCCGTTTCCGATTCCACCACGATTTCCGTAACCATAGGCGCCGATGTCAACGGGAATCAGGATAATTCCATTCTCCTGCCGGAATACCTCACCACGTCCGCTTTCCCCAATCCGTTCAATTCGGATGTGACTATCGCATACGAAGGAAAGAACCTGCGAGGCAACCTGATTGATTTTGAGGTTTACGATGTCTTGGGAAGGCTGGTGTACTCACAGGAGTTCCGTGCCGGCGACGATTACGGAGAGATAAAATGGCACACCTCGCCGCAGGTAAGCTCGGGGGTATTCTTCTACCGAATATCGTCGAATAATTTAACCGCCACCGGAAAACTTATGTTGCTCAAATGAGGAACGTTGTTGGAAGCAGCTCCTTGAAAAACAAAGAGTCAATAAGGTGAAAAATATATGAAACGCATCATTCTTACTTTCTTAGCCGTCATTACCTGCGTCTCCTTCAGCTACGCCGCCAAAGAACGGGTCTCCATCCTCTTTATCCACTACTCGGTCGGCACTCAGATAACCCAAGGGTACTGCTGGAATCCGATTTACCGGCGCAACATCACCGAAACGCTGGATACCATGACTATCGTCGTCGCCAACGATACGGCGGATATTGTTTTCCGCAGCTATCGGATGAACAACGAAGGCGCAGGCAACCCGCTCAGCGATACTCTGCCGGGAACGGTGGACAACGGCTGCGCTTTTGATCGGTTCAACAACTTCGAGTATGATTTTTACGGCGCCAATTACAACCGGATGCGCATCTGGAATAGTGACAATGGCTTTTCCGGCGATGCCTTTGCCGGTATTATCAATCAGTTCTTCAACGTGCCGGGAAAAGAGGATTCGGTCTTCTGGAAAATCTTCAAAACGCACAATGTCCCCTCCAGCTTCCCGGACTCGGTGACCGAAGTCGACGGCTACGATCTGGTGATAATCAAAAATCCGTTTGCCTGCTGGGCGCAGATGACTCAAGCTCAAGCGGACAGTATCCGGGTGCTCTACCAGATATTGCGGGATTCAATCGTTGCTCACCCGGAAATCAACGTGGCTCTGGCATTCGGCACTCCGTTGGTCATCGGACCGGAACAAGCCGACTCCAGCATGGGAAAAATCACCTATGAACTGGCGACATGGTTTGCCAGTGACAGCTTTTTTACGCACACCAACACCGGGAAATATAAAAACATCTGGAAGTGGGATTCCTACCGTATCTTATGCGAAATGAGCTCGGACAGCGCCAACCGTTACTGCCTGAAGCGGGAATACAGCGTCGCTCCCGACGCCGGAGATTCCCACCTGAGCAACGCCGGTGCTACCAGAGCGCAGGAGAGCATGACCGATTTTATCAGAGAAGCGGTGACGGATATTCTTATCCAACGAGCCGGTAACCCTGACCAACCGCCGGTGCTGGATCCCATCCCCGATACTTCCATCACAGAAGGGAAAACGCTTGCCTTGAGAATATATGCGTACGATCCCAACGGGACAGTCCCCTCTCTGAGCGCCGTAAACATTCCGTACAACGCCATCTTTACCGACAGCGGCAACGGAGCGGCGGCGTTCGTTTTCAAGCCGAACTATATCCAAGCGGGAGGTTACGACATGACTTTCATCGCCAGCGACGGGGTGCTGGCGGATTCGCAAATTGTTTCCATTACCGTCCTTGATGCCACCGATGTCGGGCGGGTCGATATCGACAAAAAAATTCAGGATTTCCGTCTTGGAAATGCTACCATTGAGGAAGTTACCGAACTTATCCGCCAATACAATGAAAACAACAAGTAGACTCGAAAAGCGACGCACAAAATACGCCGGGAATGAAAAGATTCCCGGCTTTTTCTTTTCTCAACCCGACTCTCTTTCTTTCCGATAAGCCATAACATGACAACAGATTGACATTTTAGAGTTTATGCGTATATTTCGGGTAACTCGTTTACTGCGAAAGGCAAACCTTTCTCGTAAAAAGATTATTCGGAATATCGGAGGTCATATGAACATAAAGCGTGTGATGCGGCTGCTTGTGGTAACCGGTTGTTTTTTCTTGTTGGGAAGCAACGTCACTTCCGAGGCGAAACAACTCCCTCCTTCGAACAACCCCTATCCGATTCCTCTCACCCCGCGGGCTGCGGTCATGAAACCGGCTCAGGTCACAATCAGCCCCCAAGCCGACATCTCCCATGTCGTTTTGAAATTCAAAGACAACATCGACGTACGGCTGCAAAACGGGAAATTTTACTCTTCCCCCAGCATCTCTTTGAAAAAGATGGAAGACGTTTTGGCACCTTATCTTACGACGACCACTCGGCTGCGCCGTTTGTTCGCTCAGGCGTCTCCGGAGAAACTTTCCCGTACCCGCACCGCTCTCCAGTTGGCAACCAAGCACCAACTGGCAAACTTGAATAATTACTACCGCATCACCGTCACCAGCCCCGCCGAAGCGGAAGCGCTGGTCAACAAACTGAACTCGTTCGACTTCGTGGAAATCGCCTACGCCG
This sequence comes from uncultured Ignavibacteriales bacterium, assembly GCA_964489705.1. Lineage (GTDB taxonomy): Bacteria > Zixibacteria > MSB-5A5 > GN15 > FEB-12 > CAZAZQ01. Next base: position 137,837 of record CAZAZQ010000004.1, on the reverse strand, counting down.
AACCAAAACCGGAAATCGCTGACGATATTCCCCCGACAACTCCCGACTATCAAGCCAACCAGGATTACCGGGAGGCGGCACCGGCTGGCATTGATGCCGATTACGCCAATACTCTTCCCGGCGGCGACGGCAGCGGTGTCATGATTATTGACATTGAAGGCAACTGGCAAACCACCCACGAAGATTTGGACAAGGCGGTCGGCGGCATTATCGCCGGGACGCCGATAAATGACCTCAGTTGGCGCAACCACGGCACCGCCGTCATCGGCGAGCTTATCGCCGGAGACAACGGCTACGGTGTTACCGGTATTTGCCCCGGTGCCGACATCGGGATGATTTCCATCGGCGGCTGGTCAACGGCGGAAGCCCTCTACGCCGCCATCGACACTCTCAAACAAGGGGACTTGATTCTTATCGAGCTCCATGCTCCCGGGCCCCGCTACGATTTCCAATCCCGTCCCGACCAGTTGGGCTACGTCTGCATGGAATACTGGCAGGCAAACTACGACGCCATCCAATATGCGTGGGCGAAAGGGATTGTCGTGATTGAAGCGGCGGGAAATGGGGCGGAAGATTTCGACGACCCTCTTTACGGCTCGCTTTTCGACACCACCTATCGCAATTCCCACGCCATCATTGTCGGTGCCGGTTACCCGCCCACTTCCGCTTACGACCTCCAGAAGCACGGTTTTTCCAATTACGGGGAGCGAGTGAATCTGCAAGGATACGGCTCCGAGGTGTACACCACCGGCTATGGCTCCCTCTTCGACGGCGGCGGCGATGAAAATCAATACTACACGGCAAGCTTTTCAGGAACCTCCTCCGCCTCACCGATTATCACCGGAGCGGCGGCATGCTTGCAAGGATACTACAAAGCAACCTACGGGGCGACGCTTACTTCCGACGACATTCGCACCGTCTTGGTTGCAACCGGCACGCCGCAACAGGGGGATACCTCTTTGCATATAGGACCCCGTCCCGACCTTCAAGCGGCGATTGCCGCTCTTGCCCCTCCTCCCTCGTTGTACACGAATCCCATCTTTATCGATACCACCGTCAGCGAAGGAGAAACCGGCTATAGCACCATCTGGCTCATCAACCGCTCGACCACGAGTACTTTCGATTTCTCGATAAACGACAACGACTCATTGGCGAAAATTGTCGATGACAATTGGCTGAGAGCCTCTCCGAGTACCGGGACGGTTTCCCCCGCCGACTCGGTCGCCATAACCGTCACCCTCGATGCCGGCGTACTGGTGGATAGAATCGATACGTACACCGGCATCTTGGAAATCTTCTGGGGGATATCGGGAGGAGCGCTTGACTCGTTGACCGTGGTGCCGGTCTTTTTGGAGGTGCCGTGTTTTGACACGACTTACGTAGCCGTCTCTTCCGACGAACCAGACGGTCCGACGTATCTGTGGGTATCCGCCAAAGACTTGGGTAGCAAAATCTCATACAATTCTTTCTCCGGCGGCGCCAACCCGCTCGACGACGGTACGGCAGGTCCTTTCGGGTTAGGATTTGACTTCCGGTTTTACGACAGCAGCTATACGCTCATACATATCGGCGTCAACGGAGCTGTCTCCTTTACCGATGAAGACCTGAATGTCGGCGGCTACTTTTCGGCTTTCGATATTCCCGGCGCTCCCTTCAGCACCTTCATCTCGCCGTTCTGGAACGATTTAATCTTCGATACCTCGGTGGTTCCCGATGGTGGCGTCTATCTTTATCGCAGCTCGAACCTCGATACATGCGTCATCGAGTGGTACCATCCCTCCAATTTCAACGACCCCAACGACACCACCACCGACTTTGAAATAATCCTCACGAAAGACGGAAATATCCTCTTTCAATACAAGGACATCGGCACCAGCGGCTTGCAGCAGACGGCGCTGATAGGTATCTCTGCGGAAGAATGCTCGGCAACCTGCTACTACGACTACGGCGACAATCCGGCGCATGAAGTTTCCGATTCCGAAGCGGTGCGTTTCCGCAATACGACCGGGGAATGGGTTCAAGCCGGAGATGTCGACGGTTCCGGAAGCATCAACGTCGCCGATTTGACCTATCTGGTGAGTTACCTGTTCAAAGGCGGACCCGCTCCCACTCCGCTTGAATCCGGAGATGTCAACTGCAGCGGCGGAGTAGATGTCGCCGATGTCACATACTTGGTAGCGTACCTCTTCCAGAGCGGCACCGCCCCATGCTACTATTGGCAAAGCTACTAAAGGGGTGTTGTCACTCTCAATAGGGGAAACGCCAAGAAAGGCTCAGTCCGGCGTATATACTTCCAGAAGGTTCAGCCTTTCCGCGGAAACGCGGTAAGAAGGAAAACGTGCCGTGCGAATGACTCTTCCCCCTTCGCCGTAAAACTTGACGAGGATGTCATACCTGCCCGGGTCGATTTCAAAATCGCCGACATATACATATCCCGGCAGGTACCGGCTGCAGCGTAAATCGGCGTTTTCGGTCACATCGGTGCCGATATCGATAGCCAACTTTTTCAGCCACCCCTCCAACCCGCCGGTGTCCGCCTTCTTTTTCGCTTCGTGAGCTATTAATCCTTTGACAATGGCACGGGTAATGGTGCGAACATAGAGAAAAGATTTCTTCGCCTCGAAAGTGACTTCCGCCACCTTGTTGACATCTTCGAGAAGCGCCAACTCACCCAAAAATTCTCCGTCTACAAAAACTTCAATTCGCCGAACCGCCGTGGGACGCGGCACCAAGCGGGGAAGAGCAAATTTGAAATAATAATCGGCTCTGACCGGCGCCGGAAAGTGGTTATACTCCGCCCCTTTTCGTTTGGGGTCATCGTAGAGAATCTGCACCAACCCCAAATCCTTGTCTGTCCGCAAGCGGAGCTTGAGGGCTTCTTTCTCCGGTCCCACGCCAACCAACCCGACCACACTGAGAAGAGCGGAACCACTGTCGGCGGTATAGCGTACCGGCGGCATGGGGAAAGGATATATATGCGGCTGGGTATTAAACGCCTCTTCAAGGAAACGATAGTCGATACGGGCATCGTCCCATTTGCCGTCGGCGGCGTAGAGGTGCATACTCAAGTAGCGGCTGAAAGCGTCATTGTAGAAACGGACTTTCTCGGCGGCATACTCGATAGGCACATAGCGGGAATCCTGCTGCGCCTGCTCGCGAAACTCCGTAACGGCATCGGCATACTTTTGCTCCAACAGCTCCAGCTTGAGATTGGCACGCCGGATTTCCACAAAGGCATCATCAAACTTGCCAAGCGCCAAGTAATTGAGCGCCTTGATAAGATTGGCATATAAAATCTCGTAGTCTTCCCCGGCATATTCCAAGACGTTGTCATTCAGCAGCAAAGAAGCGGCGGCGCGTGAAACGCTCTTGGTGAACAGCTCTTCCGCCGCCGCTTCCGCCAGATGCAGTTTGGCATTGCTTGTTTGGTAGTCCTTGGCGTAGTGGTACAAAAAACCGGCGTCAAGGAAATAGAGCAGGCGATCTTTTTGGGCGTATTTCTTTTTCTCTTTTGCCTTCTCCAACAGTTGAGCGGCACGTTCCGGTTTACCGGCGCGAAGCTCCGCCGTTATCGGTTCGTAAAACTTCGTTCGGGTGGCAAGAGACCCGCACCCTGCCGCCACAAAAACCGGCAGGAGCAACCCCAAAAAGAACCGCCGGATATATCTTCTCCCACTTACCATTTCTTACCGCTTTGGGAGATTCCTTTCTTGATTTTCTTGGTGCCAATCCAGACTTTTTCCATCGTCTCGATATTGATTAACTCCAAATCGGTTTGATAAAAAACAACCTTCTTTCCTTCCACTTCATCGGTGATTGTTTTGATAGCACCTTGGAGAATGTAGTCGGCGCCCAGCTCTTCACGAAGTTTTTTTGCCGTCTCTTTTGAAGCAAACTCCGCCTGCTCCCAGCGCTCGTCGCGGACTTCCGCCCGTTGCTTCTTGTTGGCGACAAAACGGACTTTCCCCGAGTTAATCAGTTCACGTTCGAAATCGGCAATGAACGTCTCCATAGCGATATGCTCGTTGGTCAGATTCCGAATTGTCCCGACCGTCACCACCGGTTTCTTGCCGGTCGCCGCAATGGCATCGGTCAACCATGACCGGGAAAGACAATCGGAAATCATCTCCTGCGCTACCAAGCGGGAATCGGTATCGTTCCACTTTCCGCTCAAGTCGGTCACGCTCTCCGTATCCAAGCGAGTCACCGTGCGACCGCCGCCGCACCCCGCCAACAGAACGGCAGTCATAAGTAAGAACGCTGCGATATACTTCATACCTTACTCCTCTGTTATACTGTTTCTCATAATGATAACACTTCCTCTTTTGTTCAATATTGGCGTTACCCGTCTTTAATTGTATACGCTCTTCTTCGCCGGAGCAACTTTAATTTCTGTGCAATGAGACAATGCCCCATTCACAAAAAAGTAAAGAAAGTCTCGAGAGAAACCTGCCAGAGGAGTTAAAAGAAAATGGCAGGTCTGTTCCAGACCATGCCCTACTAAAATTTAAGGGTGTGTTATTACCTAACGTAAGGTTAAAAGTCACCCTGAGGTGTCGGGAATCCCTTCCCGACCGTTTCCTTCAAAAAAAGGGAATAGTAACCGTCAGGAAAGGATTCCTGACGGCGCTAAGAAAAACTGTCAGTCATTTGTAGGGAACGGTCTCGAAGAGACCTGCCAAGGGGAAAGTGAAAGGCAGATCCGTTCCAGACCTGCCTTATAGGTTCTTTGCGATGGGTTTGTGCTATTGCGATTCTTCGGGTGCAGCCACTTTCTTTTCCCGTGGGGGAGCGTTCTTGACATATTTATCCAGCCAGCGGGAAGATTCCCATAGAACGTGCATGACCGATTCCCTTGCCCGGTAACTATGGCTTTCGTACGGCAGCATCACCAAGCGTGCCGTTGCTCCCAAGCCCTTGAGGGCTCCGTAGAACCGTTCGCTTTGGAGCGGATAGGTGCCGCTGTTGTTGTCGGCTTCACCGTGAATCAGGAGAATCGGCTCGTTTATTTTGTCGGCGTGCATGAACGGCGACATGGCGAAGTAGACCTCCGGAGCTTCCCAGAGGGTGCGCTCTTCGGATTGGAACCCGAACGGTGTCAAGGTACGGTTATAGGCGCCGCTGCGGGCGATACCGGCACGGAAAAGGTCGCTATGCGCCAGCAGGTTTGCAGCCATGAAGGCGCCGTAGGAGTGCCCGCCGATGGCAATTCGATCCGGATCTGCCACCCCTCGTCGCACCACTTCATCGACAGCGGCTTTTGCCCCGGCGACCAACTGCTCAACGTAGGTGTCGTTCGGTTCTTGGTCTCCTTCCCCGACGATAGGGATAGTCGGGTCGTCAAGCACAGCGTACCCCCGCACCAACCAGAGCAACGGCGACCACCAGCGAATGCGGATAAAACGGTAGGGGGAGTCGGTGACTTGTCCGGCAGCATCGGCGCTTTTATACTCTTGCGGGTATGCCCACATGACCATCGGCAACGGTCGGTCTTTCTCGGGGGAATACCCGGCGGGCAGGTAGAGCGTTGCTGTCAGCTTCACCCCGTCGGCACGTTCGTAACGGATGAGCTCTTTGTGGACGTCTTTCAACTGGGGAGTGGGATGGGGGAAGAAAGTCAACTGCTTGATGGTGTCATGTTTCAAATCCCGGACAAAGTAATTCGGCGGTTCATCGACCGCTTCCCGGCGGGTAATCAACAGCCGTTTTTTCACGTCAAGGAAACGATACGGATGCTCATAGTACGGGGCTTCCGAGCGAAAGAGCCGTTTGGTCTTCAACGTTTCCAAGTCGAACTCGTCAAGAAACGGTCGGTCTCCTTCCGGAGAGGCACCATCCCCCGACATAAAAATGGTTCTGCCGTTATCGGCGGTCAACAGGACTCCCGTACCCCACTTGGTACGTCGGATTAACGGACGTCCCGGGTCGCCGTAGCGGTCTTCCCACGAACGATCGATCAGCAACCGTGGCTCTTTGTCCGGTGAACCCGGAAACACCCGCCACGAGCGCACGGTACGGCTTTGCCACCACCATTCACTGACGATGGCGAGGTTGTCGTCTCCCCAGGTCACATCGCTGTATCGAAGGGACAATGTTATCAGCGGAATAGGGTCGCCATCGAAAGGAGCCGGCAGCATGAAAATACGGTCTCGTTTGCCCGCTTCCGTCCCGGCATCACCGCCGTCGAGCGCTTCCGCCCAATAGAGAGTGGCGGGGGCGTCGGCTCGCCAGTCAACTTCCCGGCGACCGCTTCTGACCGAACCGAAAGCGATGGGAATATTTTCCGCCAGCGGTTGGTCGACGACTCGATAGACAACTTTGCCGTCCATGTCCCAAACATCAATCCGTCGGGGAAAGCGATACGCCGGAACCATGTGGGAAAAGGGACGGTGGATAGTTTCCACCAAGAGATATTTTCCGTCGGGTGACGGTGCGGCGGATTCGATCATGCCCGGCATCCCGAGGGGGGTACGTTTCCCGTCCAAGCTGATTTTTGCAATTTGACAGGTCAGGTAATATTCGAAGGCGGCTTCGTCGTATGGAGTTTTGAGCATGTCTTGGTAGGTGCGCGCCGGAGCTTTGCCGCTGATATTTTCCTGGATATTCGGTCCCGTTGGGACGCGCGGCTTTTCCGGGGCGGGACCGCGGTTTTCCGGAATAATCTTGGCGATTATCGTCTTGTTGTCGGAGAGCCAATAGTAGGGGGTACCGTAGACGGCGTTCAACGGTGCCTCCGTCAGCAGTTTTGCTTCGCCGGTTGCGACCTTGGCGACCCATAGTTCCAAACGGTCGTTATGTGAAAGAGTGAAAGATGCCCATTTACCGTTGGGTGACCAGCGGACGTTAGTGATTTTCGGATTTTCGGGAAGCCCGCTGAGAGGATGTTCCGAGCCGTTGGAGATTTTCTTGAACGTTATGCTGGTGAAGTACCAGTCCCGGCTGGGAGCGTTGGTGCGGGGATTAAAACGAACCCCCGCCAGACGCATTTCCGGCTGGGCGACTTCCTCGATGGATATCAGGGAAGGATAGTGAAGAATCATCATCCACTTTTGATCCGGGCTGAAAGAAACCGCCGGAGTGCGGGGTGCATCTATCAGTTCGGCGATTTCCGGGGGCGGCATCATGTACCCTTGCTGTTGCGGGGCTTGTCGTTGGGCGGTGGCGGGTACGCCGAGCGAAAGCATCAGCCCGGTTATGAATACAACAATGAACACCTTACGAAACATGGGGGAATGAAAAAGATTTGGCATTGTTTTGTCCTCCTTCCGGGGGGTTACGCATCCCCGAGCGCCGGGTTTCATCCGTGCGAAGAATGTTTCTTACGTTAAGAATGATATTCAGGCTCGCGGTAGACAAGGAAAAACTTATGCTGTTACTTGATGGGGTTAAAAGTGGCAATTTCCTGTACCTTGGAGAAGTCATCGTCACATGAGATAAGCATGTCTATTCTTAGAACACGTGCAACGGCAATGTGAAAGGCATCCTTTGAATCAAGGTGGGAATATTTTTGAAGCAATTTGACAGCATATTCTTTGATGTAGAGAGTAGGGTCAAAGGTTGGATGTGGTGTTGTCTGAATTTGGATCCCCAAGGTTTTGCATTCATGAACTAGCCGCTTGGGAATACCAGAATACTTTCGATATTTTTTCACATAGTCATCAAGGTTTTTTTTCTTGTATTCTTTGATGTTTTTATATGGAGAATTTCGAAGGAGGGCGTAACGGAAGAACAAAATGTAGATAACCTCCTCCAAAGTGAATAAGGAGGCAACCAGTTCAACTTTTTCTTTCTTTAGGTGATTATAGAGTGAGTAGCATTTTCTGCACCTTTTGTCATTGCGGTCCCTTTGATAGGTGAGTAATCTGATAAGATACGACGAATCTAAATAAACAGTTTTAGGAAAAGAAGGATAAGTCATTACTCTTCTTCAAAAAGTTTTTCCAATTCTTTGCCAGAAGGAAGCCAATCTTCGGGTTTATATGTCGAAGAGTCGGTCGCCTCAACTTCTATTGCAGCTATTTCTTTTTTTATTTCTCTTTCAATTTTTCTGGCTTCTGTAAACATCTTGGCGTAGGTATCAAGTCTTTTCCTTAAAGCCATGATTTCTTTTTTCAGAGACTTCAGCTCTTCCCCCTCCGTTTTTGAAGAAGCTATTTGAGGTGTAATATGCTTCGCAAAATCGGTAAAAATTGCTTGAAACGGATTTCGAGGAGCAGAGTACTGTAAAGTTTTTTCCTTCAATTTATTTGCTTTATACTCAGGATCATAAAGCCCAAGCTCTTCGAGCTCTTTCCTAAATCTGTGTACATGAGGTGTCATTTCTTACTGCCTTTTTTCGTTCGAATTAGTTCTTTGGCATACCGAGTTGCTTCTTGGTAGACATTTTTTATCAACTGTTGAGAAAGTTTTTCCTCAATATTTAAGATGCCGACTTTTTGATAAATAAGTTCGTCTGTTAAGGATATACTTTGCCAGTACTTTTTTTCCTTCGATTCAACAATAAGATCGACGCCCCTGATCTCAATTTTCTTTTCGGTGAGAAGACTTGGCTGCGAGTAGGGGAGATCAATAATAGGAGAAAATTTACTGAGAGGGAATTTGAACTTAGCTGTTGCACTTCCTTGGCAATCAAATTGAATATTTCTGAAAAAGGAGTACAATTTGTTGAAATTTACTTTTATGGGTTCTCTCCCTTGAAGCTCAGCTTTGCCAGGTCGATATTCGAAGTGGTTAATCATCAATACACTTTTTCCAACTGTCGGCCAGAAGGCTAAATAACTCATCGTGTACTCAGTTTTATCTATTCTGTACTTTTTTATGAAAAGATTGGGCTCCTTCTCTCGAAAATTTTCAAAGATACGAGCGCCTAACATCTTCGAATAAATTTCAGAACTCAGGCGAGCTGCAATTTCGATTTCGAAGCTATAACAGAAATTTTTTTTGAGATTCAACTTTGGGAAAGTCATACCGCTTATCTCCACTTACTAAAGATACCTCTTTTGAGAAACGAGGGCAACCGCTTTTTATACTAGTAATGTCGTAAAATCGTTGGGATAATTAACCGTTACGTTCCCATCTCCCACGAACTGAGATATTTTTTCTGTTCGGGCGTCAAACGGTCGATAGTTACTCCCATCGATTTGAGCTTCAAGGCGGCGATGTCGCGGTCGATTTTTTCCGGGACGGTGTAGACTGTACGCTCCAACGCAGCGTGCTTTTTGGCGATGTATTCCGCCGCCAGCGCTTGGTTGGCAAACGACATATCCATGACCATCGCCGGGTGCCCTTCGGCAGCGGAAAGATTGACCAGTCTGCCTTCCGCCAGAATGTATATCTTCTTACCCTTGAGGGTGTATTCCATAACATTGGGACGGACAGGACGTTTTTTGGAAGCAGCTTTGTTCAGCGAGGCAAGATCCAGCTCGACGTTGAAATGTCCCGAATTACAGACGATGGCACCGTCTTTCATCTTTTTGAAGTGCTCCAGCCGAATGACGTTGATATCGCCGGTCAGGGTAATAAACAAATCCCCCCGCGAGGCGGCTTTGGCAATCGGCATCACTTGAAACCCATCCATGACCGCTTCGATGGCTTTGATGGGGTCGACTTCCGTGACGATGACATGAGCACCCATTCCCTTGGCTCGCACCGCCACTCCTCTGCCGCACCAGCCGTAGCCCGCCACCACCACCGTCGAACCGGCAATCAACATATTCGTAGCTCGGAGGATGCCGTCGATGGTGGACTGTCCCGTTCCATAGCGATTGTCGAAGAAGTGCTTGGTTTTGGAGTCGTTGACGGCAATCACCGGGTAGTGCAGGGCTCCGTCCGCTGCCATTGCCTTTAACCGTATCACACCGGTGGTGGTTTCTTCCGTCCCGGCAAGGACATTCTCGATGAGTTCTTTACGCTTGGTATGGAGAGTGGAGACCAAGTCCGCTCCGTCGTCCATAGTGATATGGGGTTTGATGTCCAGCGCTTGGTGAATATGCTTGTAATACGTCTTTGTATTTTCGCCGTGAATGGCAAAGACGGGAATATGATATTCTTTTACCAGCGCCGCTGCCGTGTCGTCTTGGGTTGAAAGCGGATTGGAAGCACAGAGCGCCACGTTGGCGCCTCCGGCTTTCAGCGTCCGCATCAAGTTCGCCGTCTCGGTGGTGACATGCAAACAGCAGGCGATGTTCAACCCGCGCAACGGCTTTTGCTTTCTGAAGCGCTCCCGGATGAGCTGCAGCACCGGCATGGTACGCTCTGCCCATTCGATTTTGTCTTTTCCCTGGCGCACCAAGGCAATGTTGGCGATATCGCGTTTGACCGGCATCCTATGCCTCCTTGAACAAAATTTTCGCTTTATCGGTTTTCTCCCACGTGAATTCCTTTTCCGTCCTGCCGAAGTGACCGTAGGTGGCGGTCTTGCCGTAAATCGGTTGGAGGAGGTTCAGCGTCTTGATAATGCCGCGCGGCGTCAGGTCGAAATGTTTTTTAATCAGCTCGACGATGCGTTCTTCCGGCACTTTGTTGGTGGTGTCGGTAAAGACCATCATCGAGACCGGTTCGGCGATGCCGATGGCGTACGCCAGTTGGATGGTGCATTTTTCCGCCAAACCGGAGGCGACGACGTTTTTGGCGATGTAACGCGCCATGTAGCTTGCCGAGCGGTCGACCTTGGTGGGATCTTTTCCGGAAAAAGCACCCCCGCCGTGGGACGCCATGCCGCCGTAAGTGTCGACGATAATTTTCCTGCCGGTCATGCCGGTGTCGGAACGCGGTCCGCCGATGACGAACTTCCCGGTCGGGTTGACGTAGAACTTGGTGTTTCTGTCTATCATATTTTTCGGAACGATAGGCAACACCACCCGGTCGATGATTTCCTCAATGGCGCTTTTCTTCATTTTCTTTTTGGTGCGGTCAAGCACTTCTTCGGTGTGTTGAGAAGAGATGACCACCGCTTCCACGCGGTGCGGGACACCGTTTTGATATTCTATCGTTACTTGGGATTTCCCGTCGGGACCCAGATAGGGAAGAATGCCTTTTTTCCGTACCATCGCCAACTGGCGGCAGAGTTTGTGCGCCAGCATGATAGGCAGCGGCATCAACTCTTTGGTTTCCTTGCAGGCGTAGCCGGACATCAAGCCTTGGTCACCGGCGCCGCCGACATCCACCCCCTGCGCAATGTCGGGTGACTGGGAATGAATAGCATTCAACACCGAGCAGGTGTCGGCGTCGAAGCCGAACTGCCGTCCGGTGTATCCCACTTCCCGCACGATGTTACGCACGACATCGTCGATGTTCACGTACGCCTTGGTGGTAATTTCGCCACCGACAATGACCAACCCTACCGTGACGAAGGTCTCGCAGGCGACCCGTCCTTTCTTGTCCACACGCAGAACTTCGTCGAGAACGCCGTCGGAAATCTGGTCACACAGCTTGTCGGGATGCCCCTCCGTCACCGATTCGGAGGTAAAAAGAAAGTTTCCCCGTCCCATACTGAGTCCTCCTTGTATGTTAGCGCTTTTTTATCTGTTCCCCATACCGACTTTCAAACACCGGTCATCGGCACACGTGAGAATAATCACCGATGTTGATGTTTTGTTTTACCCCCTTTACTATCGCTTTCCTACCTATCAATGAGTTGTCGAGTATCGTATGTTCCAACTGCGCTCCCACTCCGATAACGGAGTCGGTGACGATGGAATTTTCAATGACCGCGTCTTCGGCGACGGAAACATAAGGTCCGATGATGGAGTTGGTTATCCGTGCCGAAGGAGCAATGAAGACCGGCGGAACCACCAGAGAGCCTTCGGGAGCAGGCACCGACGATATTTTCTTCAAGAGATGGCGGTTGGTTTGCAGGAGGGTTTCTTTCTTGCCGCAGTCGTACCACTGGCTGACTTCGTACGGGACGAAAGAAGTCCCGTTCTCAATCATCGCCTGCAACGCGTCGGTCAGTTGAATTTCCCCGCCGGTGCGTTTGCCTTTTTGAACAAGGGCGGCAAGTTCCGCCTTCAGCGTCTCAACTTCATCGAAATAGTACAAGCCGATGAGAGCTAAATCGGAGCGGGGAGCAGCCGGTTTTTCCTCCAGTTTGGTCACCGTGTTTCCGTTGACTTCCGCAATGCCGAAGCGCTGCGGATCGTCGACCCGGTGCAAACCCAGCACATACTTGCCCGCGGCTATGAAATCTTTCAGATTACATTCCACAATCGTATCACCGAGGACGGTCAGCACCGGACCGGTGGGAACTTCCTGCAACGCCAGATGAAGAGCATAACCCAGTCCCAACAGTTGTTCTTGAGGGACAAAGCGAGTCGGGAAAGAATAGGTGTTCGTGACGTATTCTTTGATTTGTTCCCCTTTGAAGCCGATGACGAAGATGACTTCTTCCGGCTGAAGCTGAAGCACAGGCTCCAAGATATGGGCAAGCACCGGCTTACCGGCAACGTGGAGAAGTGCCTTGGGAACGGTAAAGGTGTGCGGTTGTAAACGCGAACCAACTCCTGCTACCGGTATGACGATTTTCATGCGACACTCTCATTCATGTTTGCCCTATTGTAGGAAAAGAAAACCGCTTTGACAAGTAATAATATCTTGTCCTGTCGTGAAAAAGTTTTTGTGCGGTTTGTGCTTACCTGCCGGGGGGCGTTATCGGCAGAACGAGAGTCGTATCGCCGCTTCCGGCGATGGAAGCGAATTTTTTTCCTTTTCCCTCGGTTACGTACAATCCCACCGCAAGCTGTTGCGGAAGAGCGGGAAGCGTGAAGAATTTTCCTTCCGCCACGATAGTGCCTTTCCGCCATCGGGAAGTCGGCGGTTCGGGAGAAAGGTCGAGCGGGAGCACGAACGTCCGTTCTTGGTGCGATAACGTGTCGGTATAGTTGATTATGCCCCGCAAGGCAATGGTGTAATCTGCGACGGGTGTTTTGTGCACGAAAAAGTAGACTTCCGCACGGTACAGCGTATCCGACAGCGGAAGCACTTGATAGGAGACCAACTCAACGGCGGAATCGGCAAAGGAATACCCATGTGGAAGAGTTGTCGGCGTATCGAGAATGCCTACCGCCGATGCCAGCAGACTGTCGGTAAATGACAGCGTCCCCGAAGGGAAATTTTTTGACGGAAAAAGCTCCGGAAGCAGGTACTCATGAACTAACTCTTCGCACCCATCTTCGACAAACAGGCAGTTTTTCACTATTTCAAGGCGAGCCGCAAAATTGTCGTTCTCCGACAGAATAGCCGCCAAGGCAGCCGAATCGAGGTGTGTCTTGTCGAGAGCTTTACTCCAACAAGAGAACATATCCCGGAGGTGAGCCAGTCGTTCGTCATCCGGTTTGGCAAACGATGCCAGACGGTAATAACCGGCAGCTCGGGAGAAGTGCAAGATGCCGCCCTCGACTTCTTCTTGCGCAAGGCGGGCAAACTTCCCCCCCAACCGGCGGATGATATCATGCCATTGTTTGTCGTCCAAAAGCTCCACATGGTTTTCATACAGAGAGGAAAAAGCCGCCGTGATGGCGTCATAGCCGGTCAATTCCCGGTTCTCTAAGCTGTCGAGCAGGGAGCAGGCTTGCGCCGGGAAATTGTAAGGATTTTGTTGCGTGTCATAGACTCGTTCTTCCGAATGGGAGGAGCGCCCGCAGCTAAGCCATCCGCTGAGGATGATAAGACCCAAAACCAAGAAAGCTTTTTTCATCATCGGTTGCCTCTGTTGGTTTCTTTGTGAGTTCGGTTGTCTCGCCGACCATTCGGCTCGGATAAATTAAAATATTTGCTTGAATGTTGGCAACCATTCATTGGCAAGAAAATACACCCGCCCGATGAGCAGCGAAATCCGCCCCATGACGGTATACCCGAAGTGGGCGCCGAACGCAATCATGATGAACCAGATGCCCACCCGAGCGGTGACTCCGAGGATGCCGGTATGTTCTTTGGAGAAGTAAAAGTAAATCAGGGTCGAGACCACGCCGACCACCACGACGATAGCCAGCAGCGCCGAGGTGAAGCCGTCGGTGCCGCCCAGCGGCAACATAGTCGCCTGCATTTGGGGAATGACCACCCCATGCAGTTGCATAATCAGGAAAATCCCCGCCGTGTTGCCCATGACAAAGGCTAAGGCGATGCGCGACATCCACGAAATCCGCGGGACGAAGCGGGCGAACATGAGCACCCCCAACAAACCGGGAATAATCAGCCACCATTGCCCTGCCGTCATCGGGTCCCAGAGTTGTTGGATGATGACCGATTTCCAGATCAAGCCGATGTAATACCCCGCCGACATTCCGGCGAAGATATGCTCCGCCAGCCGATAGAAGGGATTATCCTTGTACAGGAAAGAGAATATCGCCAAGGTGAAAAACGCCGCTACCCAGATTTGGAGAATCTCGACGGTCGTCATGGCGTTTTCCCCTTTGCGGTTTTTCTGCGGTTGATGAAGAAAGCGACATTTCCCAAGATAACCATGAAGATGACCATCAAATGCACGAGCGACTGCATGCCCATCCCTTTTTCCGCCAGCCCCTTAACGCCGACGAGGATTTCATACTCAGCCGCTCCTTTCATTCCACCCAGCAAGCCGGTCATCTGTCCCGAGCCGACGAAAGCATAATATTTCGGTGCGGAAACTGCCGTTACCCCGCTGCCGATGGGAATGCCGTATTGGGCGTTGACGATGGAAATCCAGTTGGTGACGATGTCGTTGTCCGACACGACGAAGATGAAGCTGATGTCGTCGTAATTTTTCACATGTTGCATCATGGGGAGTTCCGAAAGCGGGGTGCCGGAATTGTCGGTCGGGTAGATGTTCTCGATGGCGGTCCCCAGCCCTTTCAGTACCGCTACGTAGTTTGCTTTGTAGCCCAGGTTGACGAAATCGACGCCGTAGACTTTGTGATATTTTTTGGCGACCGTTCGTGTCACGCGCTCCGCCATGGAAGGACCGCCGAGGGGGACGGTGCTTAACGTCAAGACCCGGCAGTTTTTACGGAAAAGATGATGCAAAGCGGTAGTGGTCATCGGTTCGGTTTCGGCGACGGTGGAAGGGTAGTAATCGAACGTTACCATGACCACCGATGAGTCGGGCAGGTTTTCGATGGCGTCGTACAATTGTTTGACTTCCGGAGTAATGCTGATTTTGAACGAAATGGGAACGATGAACGGAAAGATAACGGCAAGAGCCACCAGCAAATAAATCCACCGCCGGTCGAGCGAACCCATTTGTTCCCAGAAGCTCATGCCCTTACCCTTTCCCCATGTACATTCGTTCAATACCCAGAAGAATCCTCAAAGACATGGAGGCGGCGCCCAACGCGGCTCCGATGAGAATGCCCCGTTGCACCGCGGCGTTTACCCCGTTCATCACGAAGGTATTGATGACTTGCGGCAGGCTGTCGCTGAACAGGCGAAGGAACGCTTCCCCCATCGGTATCCGCCAGAGCATGACCAAAGTCGCCGTCATCAACAGCAACGTCGCTTCCGGATTCCGGGCACGAAACGCCCGGTAGGCGGCGGAGGCGATGTAAAACGCCAGCATCGCAAACATGGTTGCCATCATCGGATAATCGACATGAAAAAAGAGCCAGTCGTAAATGGAACCTTCCGCATCGCCGAAAAGGGGTGACCAACTCGAGGGAAGCATCGCCGGAATCGCCATAATGAAGACCGAAATCAAGGTAAAGAAATTGTATACCCAGCCTTTCTTCTTTGCTCGGACCGTCTGCCAGTTCACGCGGACAATCGAAACGACTCCCAAAAGCAAGGTAAAACCGCCGACAATGGTCACCCAGATCAGCACTTCCGATTCCATTCTCCCCAAAATGGACTTTTCCGGGTTAAAGAAAAATGAGACGATCATGACAAAGCCGGATAGAAACGCTATGATGACGGGAGCAACCGTTCTCATTTACACCGCCTTGAACAAGTTGGTATACCATTCGCCTATCCCCGCCGTGCTGAGGATGACGCCGATAATGATAAGAATGACGATAATAATTTTTATCAGGTCTTGCCCTTTCAAGCCGCCGAGCATCAACGGCTCATGCGAGAGATACGCCGAGGCGGCGTACAGTTCTTCCCCCATGAGAGTATAGTCGCAGGCGGCGATGAAAAACGGCAACTGTTCCGGCCGAGCCGTACCGGCGATTTGAATCGAACCCGCCGCATTGCCGGTTTCCGCCAGCAGGAGGGACTCAGCAAAGAAAGCGCCCATATAAATGTTTGTCGCGGGACGATCACGCATCATCATGCCGTTGACAGTGGCGGTGAAGGCAAATTGCTCCCCCGCTACGTAACGGACGATATCTTTGTTGTACGAGTCGCGTTTGCCTACTTCGATGTAGGCTTGTTCCACCACTTCTTGTCCGGCGGCAAGCACCATCGGATAGCGTACCGGGACGACCAAGGGAGTATCGTACTGGGCGGTGATTTTGGCAACTCTGCCCAGGATGGAAATCCCGGCGATGGTTTCAATCTCGTCGATTTCTTGAATGCCGGGGATGAACAGGACAGGCCGTCCCATTTCGGTCGCTCGTCCAACCGCTTCTTCAACGGCATCCAAACCGGAGATTTTCCGTACGAACAGATTCTTCCCTTCTTTTGCCCACTTGGTATACAGCAGCACCGCTGCGGAGAACAACACCAAAGCAACTAAGGCGTTCAGCCGGTCGACCCGGAAGAACGTATCGGGCGTCTGAGCAGAGACGAGCCGGGCGTCTGCCAGTACCAAGCCCAAAGACCAGACAATAAAGCTGCAATTATACCATTTTCGCGTGAGTCGCATGGCGTAATATAGCGATTGGCCGGTTTTTGTCAATCGGATATGCGGGCATTTTGACAACGCCTATCCCGATGGATTATGCCCCAAGATTTTTTTGACCCCACCGGAAACCATGCCGGGACTCCGGCGTTTCAATGAAAAAATATTGTGTGTCGGCTTAAAAAAATTGATGATAAAAAAGACCAAAAAATATGACTTGGTTCTTGACTTTCCTTTCAAAGATGTGGTATTTCTTCTGCCGTAAGCCGAGTGATTTGGCCTATGTTTTGGGAGAATATACAACGGCGCGAATCGTCAGGTTTGCTTTCGTGAAGCGCAACCGTCGGTAAGAGAAGAAAACTTGTGAATCCAATACAAATTGAAGTAATACATTTTTTAGGAGGATACCATGAATAGCCCACGGGTAAAAGCCATCCTGCTGTTCGTATTGGTAATATGCTTCGGGGTTCTTCTTTTTGGAGGATACCTGATCAAGAAAAACAAACCTCCGATTCCCGAGCGGGTCGTCACCGATACGGGGGAGGTTCTCTTTACCGCCCAGGATATCATGGACGGACAGAATTATTACTTTAGTCGCGGCGGGCAGCATATCGGGTCGATATGGGGACACGGCTCGTACTTGGCTCCCGACTGGTCTGCCGATTATCTCCATCGCATGGCTCTCTTCATGATAGCCCGATATGACGGGCTTTCCGTCGCGGAAGCCCGCGCCTTTACCCAGGAGGATTTCGAGAGCTACGATGAAGTCAGGAAAGCGGAATTGAAAGCGTTGGTTCGGGAGGACGTGAGACAAAACCGTTATGACAGTACGACGAAAACGCTTGTCTATTCCGAGTATCAGGCGGAAGCGTTCCGCTTTCTGAGTGAGTATTATACCACGCTTTTCTTAACCGGCAATGATCGGATGGGACTCCAGCCGGGTATCGTCAAAAACGGAAGTGAGGGGAAAGTTGTCGCCAGCTTCTTCTCGTGGCTGGCATGGGCTGCTTCCACCGACCGACCGGGGCAGGAGTATACGTACACGAGCAATTGGCCCTCGGAAGAGCTGGTCGGTAATAGTTCTTTACCCGGCTCTTTGATTTGGTCGATTGTCAGTGTCGTTCTCCTGATTTTGGCGATAGCCGTAGTAATATTCCTTTATTTGCGATATATGCGGGAGGATGAGTACGGAGCGGAAGCCTTGCTGGATTTCAAGGAGCCGACTCCCACGGGAAGTCAGAAAGCTACGCTTTTCTATTTCAGCACGGCAATGATTCTGTTTCTCATTCAAGCCGGTGCCGGTTCGCTGACCGGTCATTTTACCTTGGAGGGGACCAAGTTGTTCGGTATGTCTATCGGCAGTATCTTGCCGTATGCGGCTATCAGAAGCTGGCACATCCAGTTGGGGATATTCTGGATAGCCACCTGTTTCCTCGCCGCCGGGCTTTTTATCGGTCCCTTTGTCGGCAGGGAACCGAACAAGCAGCGGTTCCTCGTGTTTGCCCTCTTCGGGGCGGTGGTGGTCGTCGTTGTGGGGGCGTTGTCGGGAACCTTGATGTCGGTGTTGGGACAATTCGGCGGGGAAGGATTCTACTTTGGGCACCAAGGATACGAGTACATTGAATTGGGGCGCGTCTGGCAGTTACTTCTGATTGTGGGGATGTTGATTTGGTTGGTTCTTGTTTTCCGCTCCATTCTTCCGGCCCTCAAGAAAGAAGAAGATGCCGGTGGGTTGACTCATTTGCTGTTGTATAGTTCCATCACCATTCCCTTGTTTTACATGGCAGGTTTGATGTATACAAAAGGGAGCCATCTTTCCGATGCGGAGTACTGGCGGTGGTGGGTCGTTCACCTGTGGGTCGAAGCTTTCTTTGAGGTCTTTGCGACAGTGGTTCTCGCCTTTATCTTGTCCCGTATCGGGGCGGTGAGTAAAAAATTCGCTTTGACCACGGTGTATGCGAGTATTACTCTTTACCTCGGCAGCGGGGTCATCGGTACTTTCCACCATTTGTATTGGTCAGGTACACCCACGCCGATTATTGCCCTGGGGGCGGTCTTCTCTGCGTTGGAGATAGTACCTCTCACGCTTCTCGGCTTCGAAGCCGTTCATAACTTAAGAGTGGTCGAAAAAGGAGGGAAAAGTTATGCCTACAAGTGGCCTATCTACTTTTTCATTGCGGTTGCTTTTTGGAACATGTTGGGGGCGGGCGTCTTCGGTTTCCTGATTAATCCGCCTATCGTGCTGTACTACGCCCAGGGATTGAATACCACCCCTCTCCATGGCCATACCGCTTTGTTCGGGGTCTACGGCTTCTTGGCAATCGCCTTGATGCTCTTTTCAGTCAGGAATATCGTCTCTCCCAAAGCCTGGTCGGACAAACTGCTGAAATGGGGTTTCTGGCTGTTGAACGGCGGACTGTTGGGAATGACGGTTTTCAGTCTCGCTCCTTCCGGTTTTTACCAGTTCTACCAAGCGGTCAAATATGGCTTATGGTATGCCCGCAGCCCGGAGATAACCTCGGGTGAAATGATGCGATTGTTCAGTTGGATGCGGGTGGTTCCGGATCTGGTTTTCATTGCCGGTGCCGTCGTGATGGTCGTCTTCATTCTTCGGGCTTCTTTTCTGCGAGGGAAGGCTCAAGCGTGACGAGAATTTGACTGCGAAGAGTATGAAAATATGGCGTTCCGGAGGCGGGGTTTGGTAGTCCCGCCTCTTTTTTTCGGTTCCATTCTGAAAGGTAGAGTAAGAAAAGGTAGATCACTTCAAAGGAAATACGATTGCCGAAGGCATGCTTTGCCTCGGATGGCGCTCCCGGTTTGGGATGTCAGAAGGGGAAATGGTGGAGCTCCATGCCTTGCTTCATTGACTGCGGGGAAGGATATTCACGCCTTTTTCCATTGCTTGGCAATGTTTCTATAATCAATCGTAAATCCGGTATCAGGAGGAGGGAGGAATTTTCTTCACAGCTCGATCTCGATTTCTTCGTTTAATTTTTTTATCGTCTGCATGAAGTCCTCTTTATTGACCGGCGAGATGTATATCTCCCACGATTCAGAGTAGCGGACAATGTGCAACCGGTCAACAGACAAGGCAGCGCTGGAGAGAATACAGCGGGTAGGGTAAACTTTTCGGATGAATTTGAGAGGAACGGTCTTTTTGAAAGGACCGGCATGGATTATCAGGCTTTCACGGGTTAATTCGTAATAAGTCGCTCTCAACACCCACAGGCAAAGAAAAGCCAATCCCAGCATGAACGGAGCCCAAAACAGCCCCATCACCCAGCCGTGGTCGCGGATGATTAACACCCACGAGCCGACCAACAGCAGTACACATATCCAGAGAAGGAGTACCAACCAGAAGTCCTTTTTAGAATCGTACCTCTTAATGACTTCTTCTTTTCCTTTTTGGCTCATAGGTATCGTTCCGGCAGCTCAATAAATACCCTTTTTTCCGCTGTAAAAATATACTCGTTGCCCGCCCTGTTATTCAACCGGCGTGACGGGACTTGTCCTGTCAATCGGGAAAAAATCTTGAGAAATTTTTCCTCCTTTTTCCTTCCCTATGGGAAGATTCCCATAGTCATTTTTCATACAATTCGTTACGATTTTGCTCCGATTTTCGGCATTTATCTAAATCATTGCCAACAACTTCCGTTAACTTAAGCATAAGGGAAGGACTAAAAAGTATGCTCTACGATTATCCGGAATATTACGAGGTAGCGTTCTCGTTTCGAGATATTCCGCAAGAGACGGACTTCCTCCAGTCGTGTATCAGGCGCTACTCTCGGATCCCCGTTCGTGAAGTGCTGGAAATCGCATGCGGTCCCGCTCTTCATGCGGAAGAGCTCGTGTCGCGTGGTTACCGGTACACCGGGTTGGACATCAACCGGAATATGCTCGATTATGCCGCCTACAAGTGGCGTCAGCTTATTCCTCGGCCGACTTTTCTCCAGAAAGATATGGTTTCTTTCACGCATGATTCCCCCTTCGATTTTGCCTTTGTCCTGCTGGGCTCGCTCTACTTGAACAGCTTGGAAGAAATGCATAGCCATTTCGATTCCGTCGCCACGGTGCTCAAACCGGGGGGCTTGTATTTTCTTGACTGGTGCATCCAGTTTTCGAATCCTCTCCAGTACAACGAGAACAACGCCTACTCCATCGAAAAGGACGGCATTGTCGTGGATTCGGAGTTCAAAATCAGATTGGTCGACGCCGCCCAGCATATGTATGAGGAAGTGTGGAGCGTCAACGTCAACGACCACGGCAGACATCGAAAGTTTGAAATGATAGAGCGCAACAAAGCAGTCTTTCCCGACGAGTTTCTCCGCTTCCTCGAGAAACGTTCCGACTTCGAGTTTGTCGGCTGGTGGCGGGAATGGGATCTCTCGAAGCCGATTGAAGAAGGAAACCGCGAAAACGTTACCCGACCGGTCATATTAATCCGCCGAGTAGGTTAGAAAAGCTCACTTTACAATTTTTACAAGTGTGCTCAATTTGATGGGAAAAAGAATGAATGCCCGACATTCGTATGCCGGGCACATATTTCTTCCCAGCTATCGGAACGATAGCCAGTGAGATTATCCCCCCAGACAACCATACGAAGGGCAATGTTCAGGTTAGATACGTACTCCCTGTTAGATGTAATGTCCCTGGAGCTTTTTACGTAACCTTCACTTAACAGAAAACTTCCTCTCGGTACTCCTTTCCGCTTTGGCTCAAAAAGTTGCGACCTTATAAAATGTTTTAGCTCATTTTCATGCATAACAAAAGGCATGCCAACCGTTCACTTTTGAAACGGTTAGTTAGTATATTGTCGCACAAGAAATTAGAAATCTTCAGCTTTTGCGGATTTTTCCGAAGAGGTAATTTTTACCTTAAAATGGTAGATATAAGCAGGTATTTTTAACCTTCGGTGATGTTGAGCTTCTTAATCATCTTCCGCAAATTGGAAGGGTCAAGAGATAGCTCCCGCGCCGCCGCACTCACGTTGTTATTGTTGCGGGCAAGTGCTTGGATTATCAGAATCTTCTTGTATTCTTTCACCCTTTCGCGAAAACTCCCGCTCGGTACGGAATGAGTTCTCCCTCGGTACGCCAGATAGCTTTCCACTTCCTTCCGGGTAATGAAAGATGATGAGGATAAATCAACCAGCGATTGAACGGTATCCATAAGCTGGCGGACGTTGCCGGGCCAGTCGTACTCGACCAACAAATCTTTCGCCGCCGGCTCAAAAAGCTTCACCCCGACGCTGGTTTTGAGCGTGTAGTTCTCCAGGAAGTAGTCGATTAAGGCAGGGATGTCTTCTCGTCGTTGCCGCAGGGTCGGAAGGGTTATCACGACTCCTTTGAGCCGATAATACAGATCTTCGCGGAATTTGTGTTCGCTGACCAGTTTTGACAAATCGGTATGGGTGGCGCAAATCAAACGGACGTCGACCGTAATGTTTTTCGGAGAACCGAGACGCTGCATTTCGCCGGTTTCCAGCACGCGGAGCAGTTTGGTTTGTGTGGTCAGGTCAAGATCGCCGATTTCATCGAGGAACAGCGTCCCACCGTCGGCATACTCGAACAACCCCATCCGGTCGGCAATAGCGGAGGTAAACGAACCTTTCAAGTGACCGAACAGCTCCGATTCTATCAAGTCGGGAGATTTGTGACTGCAGTTAAAAATGACCAGTCGTTTGTGAGCACGTTTGCTCCGTTTGTGGATAGCTCGGGCAACCAGCTCCTTACCGGTGCCGGTCTTGCCGAGAATCATGACCTTGTTGTCGGTCGGAGCAATTTTTTCAATGGTTTTGTAAATTTCCTGCATGGCGGCGGATTTGCCCACCATGCCGTATTCCTCACGGGCAAACTCGATGAGATTGGAGCGGTTAGTCTTGAGCCGGTAATATGACACGGCATTTTTGACCGCCCGCACCAGCCGTCCCGGATATTCGTTTTTCCCCACGTAGTCGAAAGGATGATGCTCTCTTTCGATTTTGCTTTCCGAGTATTCTCCGGGATAACCGGTATGGAAAATTATCGGCAAGTCGGGGTTGATGGTGCGTATATGCTGGGCGGTTTCCAACCCATCCATTTTCGCCATACGAATGTCCAGCACCACGGCGTCGATTTGGTGGGAATTACCTACCATTTCGAGCGCTTCCTTGCCGGAAGAGACGGCATAGACCTGATAATCATCCATGAAGGTTTGTTCGAGCGCCTCCAGAACCAACGGGTCGTCATCGACGATAAGAATTGAGCCAAATTTATCCACGTGTCGCAACTTCCTGAGCTTGTTAACCTATCAGAGGGACTTCAATAATATAGTAAATTTCGTCCCTTTGTCCAGTGAAGATTTTACTTCAATGTTTCCCTCATACAGTTCCACAATTTTCTTTACAATCGCCAACCCCAAGCCGGTACCGGTCTGCGGCTTGGTACTGAAAAAGGCGCTGAAAACTTTGTCCTTGCTTTCTTCCGGTATACCATGACCGGTGTCTGATAATTCAATCCGTAAAAACTTCTCTTCCTTACAGGCAACCAGCAAAATTTCTTTACGTTTGCTTTCGGCAACGGCGTCAAGGGCATTGATGAGCAGGTTGTTGAACAAGCTGTAAGCATGAGAATAACGACAGATACAGATGGCATCGTTTGGCATATCGAGACGGACGGTCGCTCCCACTTCTTCAATCCGGAGCTTGTTGTCGTTGACAATCTCTCGAAGTACCGCCGTAAGGTTTGTTTGTTCTTCCTTTTTCTCGGTGTCAAGTCGAGAGTATTTTGTGACAAGTTCTGTCATACTCATAGCTCGAGTGACGGCTTTCTCCGCCAAGGAGAGCAGATGCTCGTTGCGCTTTATTTCATCCGGTTCGAAAAGGAAAAGTCGTTGCCGCAATTTCGCCAAAGAACTGGTGGCGGGATAGAGGGCATTGTGAATTTCATGGGCGATGCCGCCCGCGATTTGTTTTACCTGGTTGTATCTCTCCTGGTTGGCAAGATACAGTTGGCGCTGGGCTTCTTTCCGGTCGGTGATGTCCTGTCCCACCGCTATTGCCGTAAGGGTACTACCGGAGAAAAGGGCGGAGTTCGACCAGAGCATAGTCCGCACCTCCCCTGATTTGGTAACCAGAGGACCTTCGTACACGTCGACCGGGTGGGTACGCACCCACTCGGCGAAGTTTTTCAATCCATCGTGACGGTACTCCTTGGGAAGAAAAAGGTCGGGCCATTTTTTTCCCAGCACTTCCTCTCGCGTATACCCGGTGATTTTTTCACTTTCGCGGTTGAATACGGTGATGCGGGCTTGGTCGTCCAAGCAGACAATCATACTGTTCGCCGTATCCAACAACGAGCGGACAAAGTCGCGTTCGCTGCGCAGCTCTTCTTCGGCGCGTTTCCGGTCGGTGATGTCGTTTCCGAATCCGATGAGCTCTATCAGTTGACCCGTTTCATCGAAGCGGTTGACCGAGCTCCATGAGATGATTCGCTTTTCTCCGTTCAGGCTGGTAAGTTCCACTTCGTAGTCCCGTTTTTCCTCTTTGAGGAATAACTGTTCGAAGGAGCTCCGTTGACGAGAGGTATGGAAAATTTCCCACCACGCTTTCCCGACAATCTCCGCAGCGGTGTAACCGGTGAAGCGTTCACCGGCAGGGTTGACAAAGGTTATCGTTCCCTCCGGGGTGATGCCGCAGACGATGGCGGGAGAACCGTTGATGATACGGGCGGAATAGTCCCGCTCGGCGCGAAGGGCGATGTGTCCTTCACGAAGTTTTTGGAGAGTGAGAATCTCTCGGACTTTTTGCGTGACGATGTCGACGATTTGCTCCAGCAACGTTACCACCTCAAGGGTGGGGCGTTGACCGTCAAAAGGGGTATCGACCGATAACCATCCTTCGTATCGGTCACTGTCACCAAGTATCGGCACGAACAATTCGTCCCCCGGCTTCCACGTAGTGGTTTTCCGCTCGGAATCTTTTTCGGATTGCGGCACATACCGATCCGAGTCCAAAAGCGGCAGAGAGGCTTCTTCCGGGATAAAGTAAGAATGGCTGATGCGGAACCGTTCTTGCGTCATCTGTTTGGCAAGTTCTTTATCGGGAGCCGGAGCGTTGCGGGCGGCGCGGATGATTTCCGGGTCCAACCCGAAATAGCCGATATTGGTTATTTCCCGTTTTTCGTTATGCAAGGTCAGCACCGACCGTTTGTACAACCCGGCGTTGTAAATCGCTTTGCATCCCAATTCCAGACAGGTGTCGACATTGGAGGCGCGGCGGAGGTCGTACAAGAGCTCCAAGCGGGCTTTTTCACGGGCTTCGGTTTTTTTCCGCTCCGTTATATCCCGGAGGATGGACAAAAACAGGGTTTCCCCGCCGACTTTCAGCGAGGTGATGGAAAATTCGGTAAAGACCCGTACGCCGTCCCGGCGGAGGAGCACCCGTTCCTCCGGTTGTTGAAAGCTCTTTTCCGGGTGAGTATAGATTTCATGCTTGGGTCTGTCTTTTTCCTCGGGCGGTTTCAGATCGCGCGTCTTCATCTTCAGCAATTCTTCCCGCGAATAGCCGGATAGTTCGCAGGCTTTGCGGTTGACGGCGATGATTTGCTCGTCGGCGGTTTCCAAGAAGATAGCATCGTTAGCGTTTTCGAAAAGGGTGCGGTACCGAGCTTCGCTTTCCCGGAGCGCTTCCTCCGCCTTTATTCGGTCGGTGATGTCAATGGCTAACTCGTAGCGCACCATGCGGCCGTCGGGCCAACGGATCGCCCGGTCGATGCAGCGATACCAACGAGAAGTGAGCACGTTCTGGAATTCCCAGATATACGGCTTACCGACGTTTTCTCCAAAGATGTGTTTATTCGTGCAGAAGGAACACGGTGAGTCGAGCCCCTGAAAAACTTCATAGCAGGTTTTCCCGATACAATTGCCGAACAGCTCCTTGATTTTTTCGTTGGCGTATAAGATTTCATACGTCTCCGGATCGCTGACGTAGACCGCTTCGGCGGTGCTGTCGAAGATGGAAACCAACTGGCGCCGCTCGAAATCCAAAGACTCTTCGACCTGTTTTCTCCCGATAGCCGCTCCGAGCATTTCCGCTATGGTCTGCAAAAGGCGGACGTCTTCATCCTTCCATTCCCGCTCCTGTTTGCAGTCGTCGAAGCCGATGAATCCCCACAGCTTGCGTTCTGTGTAAATGGGAAGAATAATCAACGAACGAATTCCTTGTTCTTCCAAGACAGCTCGGTCGCTCTCCGGTAATTCTCGGACGATGCCGCGGTACGGCTTCCCGGCTTGGAGAGTTTCCAGTAAATACGAGGAGGCTTGGGAATATGGGAAGAGTTTGAGTACCGGATTGTCGATTTGCGGTTCGATGCCTTCCGCCACCGCTTCGACGATTTGACTCATGCACGTCCCTAATTTCAGGTCTTCGATATTTTTGAAAATGTAAGCGCGGCTGACGTCAACCGCGGAACAGAGTTTCCGTACCACCAGGTTGAAGACTTCGTGCAGGTCGGGGATTTCCACCAGTTGTTTCGAGCAGTATGCCAATGCTTCTTCATAGCGGAGCCGTTCTTTGAGAGCGTCGTACGTTTTTCGGTATTCTTCGATGGCAACAAGCTTTGATTGTGCCGCTTTCAGCTCCGCCAAGGCGGAGTCCAAGCGGTCGCGTTGTCGGGAAATAACTTGTTTTTGTTTGCGAGTCCGGTACCAGTTGTACCAAATAAGCAGAATGACCAAACTCATCGGGACGAATGTCACCAGAGACGTCACCAGGGGCTGACGGAAAAAGATTGTGTTCCACGGGCTTTTCGTCAGCGACAGGAAGTAGGTGGTGTGACCGTTGTCGGTGCCGAGGATGATGGCGTAATGTCCGTCGGCTTTCCGATAGGCGGTAAAATCTTTGAGGCCGAATCTCCCCAAACTGGTAAATTGTGCCAAGGGCTTGAAGTCGCTATCCAGCAGCCAGAGTTTGTTGTTGTCGAAGGTTTGGATGATGAGTTCTTTTTCACGGGAACCGATAAAATCATACGCGCCGAGGACACTCAGAAGAGCATAGCATTGGATGCTGCGAGTCGTTTCGAGTTGGTCATTCAGCACCATGAGGGAATGGTCGGAAAAGGAGAGGTAGAGTTCAGGATGTCCGTTATCATCGAGGTCCAGTACCGTGAGTTCGCGAATAAGCGTTTCCTCTTTGAACGGAAGAGCCTTCAGCAATTTTCCGTTTTTGTCAAAAACCTTGAGGGAGTTGGTATACAAATACTGGTCAGGGCTCCCCGGTCTTTTCCGCTCTTTTCGGTTAACGATGCAAATGTCTTTGGTTCCGTCATGGTTGAAATCGAACAGATTAAGGTCGCTGCGGAAGAACGTCCCACCGATGATTTTCTTCCATAAAAGCTTTCCTTTAAGGTTGAGGACGATAAGATACGCATGGTTATCATCCATGTCCCCGGCTCGGGCGGCGTTGCCTTTTGACGTCACAGTGAAAATCACCAGCGGTTCGTCGGTGGGAGAAGGACGAGTGACGGCGATCTGCTCCTTGCCGAAAGTGCCGGAGATGTTGAATTCCCAGAGGAGAGTGTCGTTGAACCAGTCGATACAAACGAGCTTTCGCGGGTAGAGATCATAGCCGGTGTCGATGGAGGCGAATATCTCCATGTACCCGTCATGGTTCACATCGAACAGTGCGACGACCAACCCGCTGCCGTCCCAAAAACCGTTGCCGTCGTGGTCTCTGCCGGCAACTAACAGGCGCTTGTAAATGCTTTTGTCGAACGGGTCGAGAATTTCAAGCCAGAGCGAGTCGTGCCATCGGTACGTAACCGCCACTTCAACGACATTGTCGCAGTCGTAATCGAAGGGATAGTTGTTGAAAAAATAGGGGGTTCTGACATTGACTTGTGAAATGGTTTTGTTTTCTATGATTCCCCGAAAGAAAAGGATATTGCTCGACGTATCTCTTTGGCGCCAGTCGTTAGTGACAACATAAAGGTCCAGTTTTCCGTCGTTGAAAAGGTCGATCGGGACGTACCATTGAGCATATTTGGCTCTCTTTCGCCGAGGCACGGAATATTTGAACGTGGTGGTAAAGCGGTAGGGGAGCATATACGGGTCATCGACCGGATCAAGGCGGGAGTGTTTCACTTCGGCGGACGACGCCTCGGTGAAAAGTATTCCCCACCCTATGAGAAAAAATATGATGAAAACGATACTTTTTTTCATGCTTGTAACTCGATGCTGGTTTTCACCTGACAATATAGCCCCCTCTGCTGATAAGTCAATACACACAGGGGGAGGTACGCCCTGAACTGATGAGGGTATCACATAAGACAAGCAGGAGAGACGCTTCTCCTTTGATGAGAGCGGGGCTGCCGTCAGATCTAAGAAGAGCCTCTCCTGCCGGAGAATCTCCTCCGGCGATGAGAATAGTTTTCTACAATCGACGCGTCGATTTTTTATTCAAAATCCATGCTGATGCCGCCGGTGTATTTCGTTATCCAGTTGTAGAGCACGGCGACGAGCGCCCCGACGAGAAAGCCGAGGATGCCATACAGGATGGGGAAGAAAATAATCATACTGACTCCACCGATTAAGCCGCCCATGTGTCCGGAAGACATCGAAAAGATAGCCCCGAAGAGGCTCATAAAAAGTCCGGCAATGAAACCGAGCAAGGCATACAACGCACCCGACACCTTGGCTAATGAAAGGGCATCGATATGTTTTAAGACCACTTGTCAGCCTCCTATTCTTTAATTTTCAGTCCAGCGAAATCTTGTTGTCGATGAGGCGAATCATCCCATTTATGGGAAATTACCTTGTATTTTGCAAGAAAAAACTGACTATTGTCTTCTGTTGTCAGGTGACCTTCCGGAGAAAGAGATGAGCAGCAGTGATGGGCAAAAAATAATTTGGAACTCCCTTGAAAAGCAAAAGATATAATTTTTGTTGCAGCGTGATTGTGTGTCGGAGGAAATGAAACGGTGTGGAATAGAATACCTCCTTGACGGCAGCAGGAAAACAAGGGTACATTTTTATCATCTACGCATTGGTAATAAATGGGAATAAAGGTATGGACTCTCAGTAACTTGTGAGGTGGACCTGGTGACGGAGACAGCAAACTCGACCATGATTGAAGCTCGAGGGTTGACCAAGTACTTCGGGTCGTTCGTGGCGATTAAGGACATTACCTTCCGCATTCCGAAAGGTCAAATCGTCGCTTTCTTGGGGCCCAACGGCGCCGGAAAGTCAACCACCATGAAAATTCTCAGCGGTTTTCTTTCGGCAAGCGAAGGAACGGCATACATCGCCGGATACGATGTTCATAGCCAGCGTCTCGACGCTTCCCGTCATTTGGGCTATTTGCCCGAAGACGGCCCGTTGTACGACGAGTTGACTCCTCTGGAGCTGTTGCGGTTTTTCGGTGAAGCCCGGGGCTTGGAGGGCGAACGATTGACGGAGCGACTGGAAACGGTCAAGGAAATCTGTGCCCTTCAAGATGTCCTGGAAAAGCCGATTGGGAAACTCTCCCGCGGTTATCGTCAACGGGTGGGATTGGCGCAGGCGTTGTTGCACGATCCCGACGTGTTGATTATGGACGAGCCGACGGCAGGGTTGGACCCCAACCAAATTCGGGATTTCCGTACCAACATCAGCGAATTGGGGAAATCGAAAACCATCATGATTTCCACGCACATTCTTCAGGAAGTGGAAGCCATCGCCGAGCGGGTACTGCTGGTGCACGAAGGAAGATTGCTTTTTGACGGGACGCCGACCGAACTCAAGCAGGACGGCTCTCTGGAAGAGACCTTCTATCGCTTGACCGGTTACGGAAAACCGTCGCTCTCGCAATCGGAGAACGGGGGTGCGGAATGACGATAAACACACGGATTATTTGGGTTTTGGCAAAACGTGATCTGCGCTCGTACTTCAGCAATCCGACCGGATACGTCTTTATCACGTTGTTTATCTTTTTGAGTGCGGCGGCGGCGTTTTGGCAGGAACGGTTTTTCGCCAACAACTTAGCCAACCTCGACCAGCTCAACGCCTTCTTGCCGTATTTACTGCTGTTCTTTATTCCGGCACTTACCATGAGTGTCTGGGCGGAAGAGCGCAAGCGCGGCACCGATGAACTCTTGCTTACGCTCCCGGCGACGGATGTGGAAATCGTGCTAGGGAAATATCTGGCGGTGCTGGGGATTTACACTATTTCGTTGGCATTGTCGATCAGCCACGTGGTGGTTTTGTTTTGGCTGGGTCGCCCCGATATCGGGTTGATGTTCGCCAACTACGTCGGCTATTGGCTCATCGGCGCGGCCCTTTTGTCGGTGGGAATGCTGGCGTCCCTCTTGACGGCAAACACGACGGTCGGCTTCATTCTGGGTGCTCTTTTCTGTTCTTTTTTCGTCTTTGTTAATTCGGCAACCTGGGTGCTCAGCGACCGATTGCAAGAGTTTTTGGCACCGCTGGGCGTGTTTCGCGCCTTCAACGACTTTGCTCACGGTGTCATCTCCTTTTCCGGAGTGCTTTACTTTGTGTCGGTGGCTGCCGTGATGTTGTACTTGAACGTCGTTCTCCTCAGCCGCCGTCATTGGCCTCTCGAAGCGGGCGGGTACAAGTTCTGGGTGCACCAGTTCGTTCGGGCGGCGGCGGTCGTGGTGGCGGTCATCAGTATCAATTCCCTCATCGGCAGACCCTCGCTGCGGTTGGATGTCACAGCGGAAGGGTTGTATTCTCTCTCGCCGGAGACGAAAAAGCTGTTGAAAGAACTTCCCGACGATCGACCGGTGTTGATTCAGGCTTTCATCAGTCCCGAGGTTCCGCGCGGTTTTGTCGAGACCCGGGCAAACCTGCTGGGCAAGCTGGAAGAGATCTCCGCCGTGGCAGGTGACAAGGTGCAAGTGCTTATTCACGATACCGAGCCGTACACCCAAGAAGCGCGGGACGCCCGCGAGAAATTCGGCATTACGCCGCGGGAAGTATTGGTGACCGAGAGCGCTCGTTCCAGTACCTCCAAGCTCTTTATGGGCATTGCGTTTACCAGCGGCGCGAGCGAAGAGGTCATTCCCTTCTTCGATCGCGGGCTGCCGGTTGAGTACGAGTTGGTGCGCAGCATTCGGGTGGTGGCAAACAGCCAGCGAAAGAAAGTCGGGGTGCTTACCACTGCCGCCAAGCTGTTCGGCGGGTTCGACTTTACCACCATGAGCAGCACCCCCTCGTGGCCTGTGGTGGAGGAGCTGAAGAAGCAATATGAAGTGGTGCCCATTTCGGCAAGCGATTCTATCACCGAAGAGTTGGACGGCTTGCTGGTGGTGCTGCCCTCGTCGCTCTCGCAGGAAGAGATGGACAATCTCCGGGCATATATCTTAGCCGGACATCCCACTTTGATGCTGGTGGATCCGCTGCCGACCTTCAACATTAGTTTGTCACCGATTCTCCCCAGCGAGGCGCAGCAAAATCCGTTCATGCGCAATCAAGGACCTCAGCCCAAACCGAAAGGTGACATCCACGCCTTGATGGCGGCGCTGGGGGTGAATTGGAACTCGACCCAAATCGTCTGGGACGACTACAACCCTCACCCCGACCTGGCGCAGCTTCCGCCGGAGGTGGTGTTCGTCAGCCAGGGGAATGAAACGACCGAAGCCTTCAACGAAATGAACAAGGCGAGCGCCGGTTTGCAGGAGTTGGTCATGCTCTACCCCGGCTACCTCTTCAAAGCGGTCAGCGGGAAATTTGATTTCCAACCGTTGCTGCGAAGCGGACGGATTTCCGGGGTGTTGCCGTACAACCAATTGGTGCGCCGGGGCTTTTTCGGATTGGGCTTCAACTTGAACCGGAACGTCCGCCGGATGCCGACCAGCGAGACATATATTCTCGCAGCGCAGATTTTCGGTTCGTCTCAGCCGAAAGAGAGTGATGACACCGCCGCGGTAGACAGCTCTCCTGCTGAAAATATCAACGCCATCCTCATCGCCGACATCGATTTTATCTCCGACCAGTTCTTCCAGATTCGCGAACGGGGAATCGAAAATCTCAACTTCGACAACATCCACTTCTTCTTGAACTGCATGGACATCTTGGTCGGCGACGAGTCGTTCATTGCGCTGCGGAAGAAGCGCGTCAAGCACCGGACGCTCGAAACGGTGGAAGCGCAAACGCAGAAATTCATCGAACGGCGGATACAGGAAGAGAAAGATGCGGAGGCGGAAGCCCAGCAAGCGCTGGCGGAAGCGCAACGACGTTTGAATGAAAAAGTCGACGAGGTCCGCAACCGCACCGACTTGGACGCTAAGACCAAGCAGATTATGGCACAGAATCTTCAAGAAGTGGAGAACCGTCGTTTCGAGGTGCTCAAGGCGAACATCGAAGCGAAAAAAGAAGCCCGCATCGCCGCCAGTAAAGAAAATATGGAAGCGGCGATTCGGCGCATCCAGACACGAATAAAGACGTTGGCGGTACTGTTGCCCCCCATTCCGGTCTTTGTGGCGGGGGTATGGATATTCGTGCGGAGACGCCAACGGGAACGGGAAGGAGCTGCCGCCTCCAGAAGGTTGAGGAGCTAAGTCATGAAGGAAACGAAAAAGACCATATGGTATGTCGGCGTTGCCATCGGGTTGGCGGTATTGGCGTTTCTTTTTGCCCCCAAACGGATTACCCCGAATGCGTTTCTTGACCAGGGAGAACCGTTCTTTCCGGAGTTTACCGATCCCAATGCGGCGTTGACCTTGGAAGTTATCGACTTCGATGAAGAGACCGGTTCCGCTCGTCCCTTCAAGGTAACCTTCAAAGACGGGCAATGGACGATTCCTTCTCACCACAATTACCCCGCCGATGCGAAAGACCGACTGGCGAAAACGGCTGCAGGAGTCATCGACCTCAAGAAGGACGACTTCCGCTCCGACAACATCGCCGACCACGAGATCTGCGGCGTCATCGACCCGCTCGATGAAACGGCCGGTTTGACCGGGCGCGGACAGCGGGTGACCATCAAAGGGAAAAATGACGTTGTTCTGGCGGATATTATCATCGGCAAGCCGGTGGAGGGGAGAGAAGGGTTTCGTTTCGTCCGCCTTCCCGATCAGAAACGGATATATGCGGCGCGGGTGAATATCGACCTTTCCACCGACTTCAAGGATTGGATAGATACCGACTTGCTCAAGGTAGACAAAAACAAAATCGATCGAGTGGAACTGCGGGATTATTCCATCAACGAGCGTACCTTGTCGGTGATCAATCGGGATAAAGTTATCCTGACCCGCCAAGACGGGAAGTGGCGCGCCGATAAAATGAAAACGAATGAAGTGGTTGACTCAACCAAGATGAAAGAGCTGCTGAGTGCTCTTGACGAGCTGACCATTGTCGGGGTACGCCCCAAACCGAAAGGACTTTCCGCCAGCTTGAAAAAGAGCTCCGGCGAACAGACCATCTCGCAAGCGGATGCCCTCTCGTTGCAAAGCAAAGGATTTTACTTTGCCAAAGACGGGCAGCTCCTTTCCAACGAAGGAGAGGTTCAAGTCCACACTACCGACGGGGTGGTCTATACCTTGCGTTTTGGGGAAGTGGTCTACGGTTCGGGGTTAGCCGTCACGGCGGGAGTGGATGACGAGAGCGGCACCAAGAAAGACGGAGCCTCGCAAAATCGGTACTTGTTTATTACCACTCACTTCGACAAAAACACCTTCCCGGAGCCGAAGAAACCCAAAAACACCGATTTTCTCAAAAAACCCGACAGTACCTGGACGGAAGCGGACAAAGAAAACAAAAAACTCCAAGAAGAACACGACAAGTGGCAGCAGAAAGTGGATGCCGGGAAGCGGATAAGCGACGAGTTGAACGAACGGTTCGCCGATTGGTACTATGTCATTTCGAACGACAGTTTCGAGAAGCTCAAACTGAAGCGGAAAGATTTGGTGGGCAAGAAGAAGAAAGCCTGACCTTTGATATAATTGGAAGAATCGTCAGCCGGGTTGTTTTCCCCATGGAAGGCAATCCGGCTTTTTTCTGCCTTACTCGATGGTGAGTTTGATAGCCGGCAGGTGAAAAGCATGTTTGTTTTCAGCGTTATCAAAGGGAGCGATGCCGAGATAGACCGTCCCCTTGAAAACGACATCCACGGGAGAACCGGTGGTGAGAAGACGGGCGAACTCGACTGTCCACACGCCGTTTCGCCAATGCCCACGGGCTTGTACATCTCCCCGATCGCCGGTCGTGGGTGCCACCAACACCCCCGGCAGTCGCGCTCCGACGGCAAAGGTGTCCAGTTCGGGGTGGTAAGGAAGGTATTCGTTACTGCCGAACCAAATCCAATTGTTGATGGTCCAGTGGGTAGGAAGGAAATACGGCTGCTTCCATTCTTCGTTGAGATTAGAACGGTGGCTTCCCTTGGCGAGGTTGTCAAGGTGACGCCCGCCGACACTGTCATCGACGAACTTTCCCCACCAGCCGTCCTCGGCTTCCCATGCCGGGTTGGTGCTGACCGCCATCCACTGCCAGACATCTATCGTGTCGCCGCCGGTGTAGTGGAACCCCGCTTTGCCGTTCGTGCGGATATGGCAGGTGGAAGCGCACCCGTCGTCATCACGTCGAAATGACAGCGCCACTTTGTCCTCGGCGTAAATGCTTTCCCCGAAAATATCCGGGTAGGCGGAGCGTTCTTTCTCCCAGCCGCTGTCGGTTTTTACTAGATGGCGGTTATACGAGCGGGTGCGGTCGCTCCAACGAATGAGAAAGTAGATATATCGTTTATCGTGAAAGCTCTTGACCGTTATTCGGGTGGTGCCGTCGGCGAAGTTGTTTCCCCACGCCGCTTCCATCGTGACCGAATCAACGCCCAACCATTCGATTTCTCTTTCCCTGCCGTCAATGGTGATGGAACGGTTCCGGTTTTGACAATGGAGGGTAGGATTCCAGTCAAGCAGGAAATAAATTATTCCGCCGATAAGAAGCGCTACCCCGGCCGTTACAAGGACGACTTTATCGTTTCTCCAGCCGGGACGACGCTCACCCCAGAAGAGAGCGGCAACGTTGGTCTGTCGGTTAGAGAATACTTCAATAATGTGAAAAAAAGTAAATCCCACCAGATAGACGGCGCTGTAGTAATGGAGGTACTTCATCAGCAGGTATCCTTCCACGCCGATATAGAGCCCGGAGTAAAGCGTCACCCCGCTCAAAAACGACATTCCCGCCATCGCCACGGTGAAGAGATAGAGGATTTTCTTTTTGAAACTGTATGTCTTGTCAAAAAAAAGCAGAAGGAGGCGTCGGCTCTCGCCGGTGGCGTGGAGGTTGAGAAGGTAAAAAACTGTTCCGACCAAAAAGAGAATCCCGGAAAGAGCGTGAAGGAAGAAAACCTTACCTGTCAGGGTGAGAGCGTCAAGAAATCGGTTTATTTCGGCGGAAAAAAGTTGATGGTCGTACCATGCCAAACGCAGCCCTGTCAGCAGAAGAAGCGGGAGGAGAATAATCCAAGAAAGATGCGCCAACCGGACGCCCAAGCTGTATGTGGTAGCATTGCTCTTCATAGAATAAAGGAAATACATCCTTCTGGTAGTGTCCACCAAAACCTTGTGAGGCGAACAAAAGTAGGGAAGGTCTCGGAGAGACCTGCCAAGGCAATTGCGGTAGTGTTGGCGGCAGGTCTGTACCAGACCGTGCCCTACCAAAAATTACCATAAGAGGAACATGGAAAAGACAGATCCGTCCCGAATCTTACTTACACCTATTCATAGCTGGTTTCTTTGAGACCAGCTCTCTTCTATGCAGGAGTGGTGGATTCGGCGGGGTGGTATGCCATGGTGTGTTTGCATTCGGGGCATTTGAGATATTCGCCCTTGGCTTTGGAATATTTCAACACCATGTAACTGTTCCCGCACACCGGGCACGCCGTTTTAATCGGCTGATCCCATGAGGTGAAATCGCACTTAGGATAATTCGAGCAGCCGTAGAATGTCCGTTTCCCTTTCGACTGCCGCTCGACGATTTCCCCGTCGCACCCTTCTTTCGGGCAGGGAATCCCCAAGGTAATCGCCTTGGTGTTTTTGCAGGTCGGATAGTTGGAGCACGCCAAGAACCGCCCAAACCGTCCGGTCTTGATGACCATCGGAGCACCGCATTTGTCGCAGACCTCGTCGGTCTTGCTGCGGGCTTCTTCTTCCGGCAGCGGCCTGGTCGTTTTGCACTTCGGGTACGCCGAGCATGCCAAGAACCGTCCGTTGCGACCCCACTTCACCACCATCGGCGAGCCGCACTTGGGACACGCTATGTCGGTCGTTTCGGTCAAGGAGGCTTTGATTTCTTTCTCCTTGCCTTTAAGCCGGTCGATGGTCTGCATAAAGGGTTGGTAAAAATCGTTGACGACTTTCACCCAGTCGTCGGTACCCTCCTCGACCAAGTCGAGCTCCTTTTCCATGTTGGCGGTAAACTCGACGTTGAAGACCTCCGGCAAATGTTCGACGAGGATGTTGTTTACAGCAATGCCCAACTCAGTCGGAATGAGTTTGTGCCGGTCAAGCTCGACATATTTTCGGTCTTTCAAGGTGGAGATAATAGTCGCATAAGTCGAGGGCCGCCCGATACCGTCGGCTTCCAACCGCTTGACCAACATCGCTTGCGAGTATCGTGCCGGGGGCTTGGTGAACGACTGCGTCGGGTTTAAGGCGAGCAGCGTCAACGGTTCATCCACTTTCAGCGGCGGCAGCGCCTCGACGCCGTTCTCTCCATTGCCGTTTTCGTCAGGCTCTTTCTCCTCATGGTACACTTTCAAAAAGCCGTCGAAGATGAGTTTTTGAGCCGTCGTCCGGAAGAGAAACCGTCCCGCCGCGATATCGACGGTAACGATATCAAACCGCGCCGGTTTCATCTGAGAAGCGACGAAGCGGTTCCAAATCAAACTATAGAGTTTGAACTGACGCGGGGTGAGATATTTTTTCACTTTTTCCGGCGAGAGGCTCATATCGGTAGGGCGGATTGCTTCATGAGCATCCTGGGCGCCTTTTTTCTTGGAATACGTCACCGGCTTGGTCGGAAGGTACTCCTTGCCGAACTGCTCGCCGATGTACTGCCGCACCGCCTTCAGCGCTACCGGCGAAATGCGGGTCGAGTCGGTTCGCATATAGGTAATCAAACCGGTCGCACCGGCTCTGCCGATTTCCACCCCTTCGTACAGTTGCTGTGCTACCGCCATCGTCTGCTTGGGACTGAAGCCGTAGACCTTTGCCGCTTCCTGCTGAAGGGTGGAGGTAATAAACGGTGCCGACGGATTTCTCCGTTTTTCGCTTTCCTTGATGTCTCGTACCGACCAGTCGGCTTTCTTCAGTTCGTCGAGGTAGGCGTCGACTTCTTCCTGCGAGCTGATAGTTGTTTTATTTTTGCCTTTTTCCGTCGGTTTGACGACGGTCTTGTCGTCAATTTTGTACAGGCGGGCGGAGAATTGCTCTTTCGCTTCGGTTTCCAAGTCGGCGGCAATCTGCCAGTATTCCTGCGGCTTGAAGGCTTTGATTTCTTCCTCGCGCTCGCAAATAAGCCGCAGCGCTACCGATTGGACACGCCCGGCGGAAAGGTTGCGGGCGACGGTCTTCCACAAAAACGGCGACACCGTATATCCCACGATTCGATCCAGCACCCGCCGCGCTTGCTGCGCATTGACGAGGTTCATATCGATATCGCGGGGATGTTTGATTGCCTCGAGGACAGCCGGTTTGGTGATTTCATTGAAAGCTACCCGTCGGAAGGGAGCTTTGCTGACATCTTTCAAACTGGTGGCGACATGCCAAGCAATCGCTTCCCCTTCCCGGTCGGGATCGGGGGCGAGGTAAATTGTCTTGGCTTTCTTTGCCGCTTTTTTCAACTGGGTGATGACTTTTTCTTTTCCTTTTATGACTACATATTCCGGCTCGAAATCTTTCTCCGGGTCAATGCCCAGCCGTGACTTCGGTAAGTCCCTGATGTGTCCGACCGTCGCAACGATGTCGTAGTCATTGCCCAAGTAACGGGAAAGGGTTTTGCACTTCGTCGGGGATTCGACGATGACCAAATTATCCGCCATGTACCAACTGTCCTTTACAGATTACCTTAAAACCATATCATTATGTATTTACATCGAATCCGAGCGCGTAAACTTTACCTTTCCCTCCAACAGATCTTTTAATGCGACCATGGTGATTTTGCGGGGGTCGATATCGACATCGGGATTTTCTTCCATCTGTGCCAGCTTTTTCAATCGCTTCGTATTCAAATGGCGGGCATGTTGCGCTGCGACAATCACCGCTTCATACCGGTTAAGACCGAGTTTTTCCAATTCTTCAATCGGAAGTTTCTTCATTTTCATCTCCTCTTGATGTGCCTATACGTTAACCGACTATTTTACGTATTTGTTCCATATCGAGATTCTCTACCCGGCAATGGTGACTTTCCATTACCGCCAACACCTGTTTTACAGCGGTGTTAAGTTCATCGTTGATAATAACATACTCGAATTTGTGGAAAAGTTTCATTTCCCGCCGGGCGTTCTCGAAACGGATTTTCAATTGCTCCTTCGTCTCCGTTCCCCGTCGTTTGAGCCGCCTTCGCAACGCCGCCACCGAGGGAGGAAGGATAAAGACGGTAATGGCGTGGGGGTACGCCTTTTTGAGCTTGAAAGCTCCTTGAACATCCACATCCAACACCATCACCCCGCCTTTTTTGATGACCTCCTCCAACGGTTTTTTCGGGGTGCCGTAGTAATACCGGTGCACTTCGCAGTGCTCGGCAAAAAATCCCTTTTTCACCAGGCGGCGAAATTCTTCCGGCGACACGAAGTAATACTCTCTGCCGTTTCGCTCACCGGGACGTTTTTCCCTTGTGGTGTAGGAAATGGAAAACCGCCAGCCCCGACGTTTTCGAGAGGGAGTCAGCAACTTGCGGCAAATCGACGTTTTTCCTCCGCCGGAAGGCGAAGAGATTATGAGAATAGTTCCTTTTTCCTTCCGTTTCATGACCCTAAGCTCTCGATATGCTCATTTTTTCGGTATTATTCCACATTTTGGATTTGTTCGCGGAGCTTTTCCACTTCCTCTTTAACCGCAATCACCGTAGAAAGGACATTGATTTCGGCGCACTTAGAGGCGATGGTGTTGATTTCCCGGTTCATTTCCTGAAGAATGAAGTTGAGCCGCTTGCCGACCGGCTCCTTCGATTGGAAGCTCCGCCGGTACTGGCTGATATGGCTGTAAAAGCGGGTGCATTCTTCCGTGATGTCGCTTTTTTCAGCATAAATAGCGATTTCCTGCTCCAGACGCCCCGGGTCGTATATTATGGAGGAGTCGACCAGTTCGCTGACCCGCGCCGACAATTTCTGGCGGTATTTCTCCACCACATGGGAAGATTCTTTTTCTATCTTGCTGATTAACGCCTTGATAACCCC
Source organism: uncultured Ignavibacteriales bacterium (assembly GCA_964489705.1). GTDB lineage: Bacteria > Zixibacteria > MSB-5A5 > GN15 > FEB-12 > CAZAZQ01. The sequence continues at coordinate 98,718 of CAZAZQ010000004.1, read as the reverse complement.
CAGCCGCTGTTTCATATCCTGCGCCAGCGCTTTTCCTTCCCGGCGACGCATTCTCACCAACTCGTTGAGCGCCTTGAGAGTAGCTTTTTTCACCCCTTCCCATACCATCTCGTCAGGAACGGTGGTTTCATCTTGCTTGACGATGTCGGGAAGCATCAGCAATTCGCGTACGCCGACCTCGCCGCTGAGATTGAGCGATTTTTTCAAAGCAAGAAGCTGCCGGTGGTAGCTGCGAAGAATATTTTCACTCAGCAAAAACCTGCCGGGCGCTTTCTCGGACTCTTCAAAGCCGAGGTAAATGGTAATTTTGCCCCGATTTACCGCTTGTCCGACCAATTCCCGCAGGCGGTACTCAAAAAGGGAAAATTGCCGCGGCAACCGCACCGTAAATTCGAGGAAGCGGCTGTTCACACTTGAAATTTCCACGACAAAGCGGCCGACTTTCGTCGTCACTTCCGCTTTGCCGAACCCGGTCATTGAATTCATATACAGCGCCTTACCATCTTGATAAAGGCTCAAAAAATAGACGATGGGAGAGAGTTGTCAACCGTTATTCCGGAGAAATAACATTTATATACCGATTTTTGTCAAGAGTTGCGACTTTTCGGAATCAATCATTTTGCCGGAAGCGGTTTCTTTGAGGGTCGGCTTGGATATGGTAGACAGCTTAGTCAAAGCCGACTGGATGCGCCGAGCCGATTTTTGGATAATCCGCACCTTTTTCGCCACTTCCCGGTCAAATTCGTAGCCGTTGTTCAAAATGAGTTCCGTCAAGCCGAGGATGGTCATCAAAGGATTGTTGACTTCATGATATATCGTCCCGGCGGTAATTCGAATGAGATCGGCTTGCCGGTGAAGCTCGTCGTCATTTTCCTCAAGGTACGGTCGGGAAAGAAGTTTTCGTATTGTTTCTCCCAACGATGCAGTGGAAGAGCGGCGCCGGGAGAGATATTCGTCCGCACCGTGCCGCTCGGCGGCGGCGATGTCTTCTTCCGTATCATTTTTTCCCACAGCGATAAGCGGCAGGCGGGGGTATTCCTTGCGGAGGAGTTCGAGAAAACCGTACCCGTCAGCATCCGGTAACTCCAGCTCGACGATGACAATATCGGCAGGAGCGGAGCGAATTTCCTGCAAGGCCGTGTGAGCGTTGCTGAACATCGCCAAACGAGCGTCGGGAAAACTTTTTTCGATTTCTTTCGCCATCAAGCGGGCATGGTAGCGATTCGGTTCGATTAGAAGAATTTTAACCCGTCTTTTCATCTTCATGGTTCCCAAGCGAGGCATTGCATCTTTCATCCTCGGTTCCGGTCACACTTCGGTGACCAGCCGCGGAAAGCCCAGCTCCCCCCTCCAAGCTGCGGCTTTCCTCTCTCTTTTGTTATCGGCAACTTCCACCAAACTATTGACGGTTGCCCATACCGTTGAGCTGAAAAGGGAAAAAACTCACATCTGCAAGCGGCGATTCCCGGCGCCGCTCTTGACAGCGAAGAACGGGAGTGTTTCTTTACCTGCAAGAAAGATGCGATAACTCTTTGAGAACAAGGAGGAAATGATGCCTCAGATACGTTTCTTGGGCCACTCGTGCGTGACGATTACCGAAGGGAATCACAAGCTCATCGTCGATCCGTTTTTGACCGGCAACCCGCAAGCTGCCGTCTCGGCGGACGAGGTCGACGTCAACTACATTCTGGTTACGCATGGTCACGGCGATCATGTCGGCGATACCGTCGCCATCGCCAAGCGCACCGGCGCCACTGTTATTGCCAACTATGAGTTGGCGACGTTTTGTGCCAAAGAAGGAGCGCAAAGCCACCCCATGCACATCGGCGGCTCGCATCAATTCGACTTCGGGAAAGTCAAGCTGACCATCGCTCACCACGGCGGCGGTTACGGGGAAGATGCCTCTCGCTATACCGGACCGCCGGTCGGATTTTTAATTACCATCGGTGGAAAGACCATCTACCATCCCGGCGATACCGGTTTATTCTACGACATGAAGCTCATCGGTGAGATGAACAGTATCGACCTCGCTTTCCTGCCTATCGGCGATAATTTTACGATGGGAGTCGAAGACGCCGTCAAAGCGGTCGAATTCCTGCGTCCGAAAAAGGTTGTTCCTTTCCACTACGGCACCTTCCCGGTCATCGAGGAGGACCCGAACAACTTCGCCTCGAAAGTTTCCGGCGCCGAGGTGGTCATCCTGAAACCGGGAGAGACGTTGGACCTCTGAAAGGAAAACACATGACGGATTCACAAGCGCCGGAAAGGAATTTCCGGCGCTTAATTTTCATTGCATGGAACATACGAATATCATACCCTACCATATGACCGAAAGTAAGAAGAGGCTGCGCTCAAGAGGGCAGGAAGCCCGAAGCGGCACTCGCAAAGCTACAAAGAAAATAAGACAACCATTCGACGAGAAGGTATGAAGAGACTATTCAAAATACTGGCATGGACAGCAGCGATTTTTCTCATCATCGTGGTACTGCTGGTCATCGGGGTGAAGTTGTTCTTTCCCGTGGAAAAAGCCAAGGCGATGGCTATCGAAAAAAGCAGCAAAATGTTGGGAAGACCCATTCACGTCAAAGATGTTTCCCTCTCCTTTTGGGGCGGGTTGGGAATCGAATTGCATGAGGTCGTCATCGGCAGCCCGGCAGGGATGGAAGTCGGAGATTTTTTACGTGCCGACGCCGTCGACCTCAAACTACAACTTTTTCCGCTGCTGAAAGGTTCATACTACGTCGACAAGCTGATAATCAACTCTCCGGTCATCACCCTGGTGAAAAGACCAGATGGCGCCAACAATTATACGTTCACTTTTCCGGAAGAAGAACTCAAAGAAGTGACCGACTTTCCCGCCGAGCAGCTTCCCGCCGAGACCAAAGCCGCAGCTACCGCGGTCAGTTTCGAACAGTTTGAAATTCACGACGGGCGACTGATTTATCGCGACGACAGCAGCCACACCGAAATTCGCCTTGGCGGCATTAACGTTGCGACGGAGTTGGACACCCCTCGCAAAGGGGTATACACATCCGGCGGCAAAATCTCCATCGACAGCGTCAGCGTCCTCTCCGAGCAAACACTGCCGACTCTTAGCGCTTCACTTCGTTACACGGCGGAATATAACCTCCCCCAAAAGCACCTCTCCTTCGAGAAAACCAGCCTTACCGTTAATCAACTGAAATTCACTCTTGGCGGAGAGGTCACTTACGACAGCACCGACATAACGGCACGTCTCAGCATAATATCCGATATGATAGCAGTCCGGGATCTTTTTTCGTTACTTCCCCAAGCGCAGCAGCAAGAGTTGACGGACTACGCCATCGCAGGGGATTTTTCTCTCGATGTCGATGTGGATTATGACAGCCGCAAAGAATCCCCGCTTGTGTATTCCGGCACTGCCACTATCAGTGACATGACCATGTCGAAGAAAGATATTGCCGGTAGCCTCGCTTTGACCAAAGCGCTTATCGATTTCAAACCCGACAAGGTTCGCATAAACATTGAAGAAGGCGCCTTCGACGGACAACCGCTGCAGGGACATGTGGTCGTGAACGATTTCGAAGATCCGTTTGTCAATGGCGCTCTCTCCGGCAAATGTGACTTGGCGTTTCTTGCTCCTTTCCTTCCCCCGGAAGGGAAACATGAACTCCAAGGGATGATGGATTTTGACCTCACCGTTTCCGGCAAAGTGAAAGAGCCAAAGAATATGGGTTTTTCCGGTTCCGCCAAGGTTGCCGCCGGACGGTATCGTTCGGTATTGTTGCCGGAGCCGATCGATTCTTTTGCGCTGGATGTGTTTTTCGACGACAAGGTCGCCCTCATCAATAATTTCGCCGCCCGCAGCACCTCGTGCGATGTGTCTCTGTCCGGTCGGCTGACCAACCTGGTGCCGTATTTCCTTGCCGACAGCACCTCGACGTTTTCCGAGCCGCTTTTGCTCAATGCCCGTCTCAATACCCACTGTAACCTCGAGTTATTCAACTCCTTCCTGCCGCCCGCCGGGAAGCCGGAGTTGAAAGGGCAACTCCGAGCGTCGCTTGACCTGTCCGGCGATATTCTGAAGCCTCCGAGCTTCAAAATATACGGACAGCTCACACTCGACAACGCCTCGTATACCGACAGTCTCCTGCCGGAACCTATTCGGACTCTCGACGTCGCCATGCAGCTCAGTCCCGATACGGTTATCATCGACAGCATGTACGTCCGGTTCGAATCAAGCGACCTCGCCCTCACCGGCAAGCTGGCGGAGCCGCTGCCGTATTTCCTCGAATCAGCCGAGAAACAGCGGAGTATGCGAAAGCCGTTCTTCCTTTTCTCGGTGCGTTCCCATCGCTTTGATGTCGACAAGCTCTTTCCCGAAGCAACTCCCGGCTCCGGAGTCAATCGTGCCGAGCTGCCCGCCGATTCTCTTCCTCCCATCATTCTTCCAGACATAAACGGCGAAGGAACCATCCGTTTCGACACGGTGATATACAGCCGCGTTGAATTTACCCAACTCACCGGCAAGGTAGGCATCCAAAATCGGAAGATCCGGTGCTATGACGTCACCGGCAAAGTCTACACCGGTACTGTCGCCGGAAATACGACTATCGACTTGCATGATTTCAATCACCCGCAATATACCGGCGAGTTCAAAGCCGCCGATATTGAAGCCAATGACTTTGTCACCCGCTTTTCCAAGTTCGGGGGGCACTTGTACGGAAAAGCCAACCTTCAAGGGAAATACTCCGCTCGCGGCTGGGAACCCGACGAGTTTCTCAACTCGCTTACCATGAACGCCACGGCCGACATGCGCGAAGGGAAACTGGTCACGTCGGGAGTGCTCTATACTACCCTCTCCAAACTGGCGCAACAAGCGGGACGAACCTTCCAAAAGGAACAACCTCTTCGGGGACTGACCACGAAAATCATCGTCAAGGACGGCAAAGTGAAGCTGGACAAGTTGAAAACCAAGGTCGGTACGATCGGAGACTTGGAACTTGACGGTTCCTACTCGTTTGAAAACGAGTTGGATTACCGCGGCTCACTCCTGCTCTCCAAAGAGTGGACGCAAGACCTGATGTCCAAAGGCGGCTTGTTGGGTGGGTTAGCCGGGCTGTTTGCCGACCAAAGTGTCAAGCGCCTCAAGTTGCCCCTTGTCATTGGCGGGACGGTTGATAAACCGACGTTCAACATTGATCTCTCTTCCTTGGGCAAGAATGCCACCGAAAACGTTAAGGAAAAAGCCGGCAATCTCCTCAAAGACCTCTTCAAGAAAAAAGACAAGCCGTAAGAAAGGATGTGTGACGGTTTCCCTGCGCGGCGGAGATCCCCGTTTGCAGCTTACCTACCGCGCCGTCAGGAATCTTTTCCTGACGGTCACCGTCCCCCTTCTCTTGTGAGGGGAAACGGTCGGGAATGGATTCCCGACCGCGCAACACTGAGAACTTTAGTAGAATGGACTGGTACAGACCAGCTACTTTCTTAACTATGGTCAGGTCTCTTCGAGACCTGTCCTCCTTTTGATTCAACACTTGGGAAGTATGTGAACCTGTGCACACCCCGACAATCAATACAAACCGAATCGAAATAGCCGTTTCTTCAACTTGACCTTTTTCCGTTCGTTCTCTACTTTACAAGAGACTGAGAAAAGGAAGCGTATGTCGTGGCTCATTGAACAACTTGCGATTTTGAAAAACATTTTCTACTATCTCATACAAGTTGTTCATTGGACGATTGCCATCAGCGTACTGGCATATCTTTTAGCCCTGGTCTTGGGGTTGGTATTCGGGGTGGCGCGTATTTGCGGCAATCGCTTCATCCGCGCCTGTGCCGGCATTTACGTCAACGTCTTGCGCGGGGTGCCGCTGTTGGTCTTGATTTTCTTCATTTACTTCGGCTTGGGTAAATTTATCAACTTAGATCGTTTTATTGCCGGGGTGTTGGCGGTAGGGCTTTGTTACGGCGCCTACATGGCGGAAATTTTTCGTTCCGGCATCGAAGCCATTGACTACGGGCAACACGAAGCGGCAATGTCGCTGGGCATGACCAAATGGCAAACCCTGCGGCATGTTATCCTGCCGCAATCGGTTCGCATCGTGGTCCCACCGGCGGCAAACGAGTTCATCGCTTGCTTGAAAGATTCTTCGCTTGTCTCCATCATCGGCTTGCGTGAGTTGACCCGTGCCGGGCGGGAGTATGCCAATCAATACTTCCTCGATTTCCAAACCTGGCTGATGGTGGGGCTGATCTACCTGGTGATGACGTTAACCTTGACCAAGCTCGTGCGCTTGCTCGAAAAACGAGTGGCGGTTCACGGATTCGGAGCCAATCGGAATGATTATTGAGCTTTCGCATGTCTGCTGTCGGTTCGGGTCAATCGGGGCGCTGAACGATGTTACCCTTTCGGTCAAAAAAGGGGAAGTACTGGTTATAATCGGTCCCTCCGGTTCCGGCAAGTCCACTCTTTTGCGCTGCTTGAACGCTCTGGAAGAAATCGAATCGGGTGAGATAAACATCGGCGGGTTTAAAATCGATTCCAAGAAGAAGGATATTCATCAAATTCGGTTGGAAGTGGGAATGGTCTTCCAGCAATTCAATTTGTTCCCTCACCTGTCGGTGTTGGAAAATATCAATCTCGCTCAGCGTATCGTGCGTAAACGTTCCAAAGAAGAAGCGATGGCAGTTTCGAAAGAGCTGCTGAAAAAAGTGGGGTTGGAAGACAAAATGGATGCTTACCCGGCTCAGCTCTCCGGCGGACAAAAGCAGCGTGTCGCCATTGCCCGTGCGCTGGCGATGAACCCAAAAGTGATGTTGTTCGACGAGGTCACCTCCGCTCTTGATCCGGAAATGATAGGTGAAGTGCTGGATGTGATAAAGAAGCTTGCCCAGGAAGGGATGACCATGCTGGTGGTGACCCATGAAATCGGCTTTGCGCGGGAAATTGCGGACAGGGTGGTGTTTCTTGACGAAGGGAAAATCATCGAAATCGGTCCGCCCGAGCAAGTGTTGGTCAATCCCCAAAACCCGCGAACTAAGGCTTTTCTGGCGAAAGTGTTGTAAGGGTATGTTTCCCCTGCGTCTGCCGAATGCCGTTTGGGTTGCATATATTCTTCTAATGTCCGTTTCTTTACCGGCTGTACCTTCCCAAGCCGGAGACACCGGCTCTCTGAGGGCTTCGTATCAAGCAAACGCCGTCTATACCATTCGGGCGACAGTTCAGCCAGAATCATTGTTGGTACGAGGGGAGATGGAAGTGGAATACCGTAACCCGCTTGACGACACTCTTCGAGAAGTGACCTTCCTGCTTTCCTCCGGCGAACCTTCTTGTCAAAATCGGCTGTCTATTGATTCTCTGCTCTTTCTGGCGGTACCCATCGGCGGCGACAGCCTTACCTTCGAGAACGGTACCCTGAAAGTGACCCTGTACCACCCTCTGGCACCGAAAGAGAAAGGGAGCTTTCTCATCGCCTTCCGCACCACCCTCCCACCTCCTTTCTCGCCGCCGGGGTCGTTTTACCGGCGAGGGCACCTTCCTTTTTCTTTGACGTTTACGCACTGGTTTCCTCGGCTTGCCGCATACCGTCCCGGCAGCGGTGATTTCTCGTCAGTAGAGGGAGAGCCGGGGATGTTTTACGTCGCACTGGCAATCGATTCTTCGTACTCAGTTGCTCATCCCGGGAAGATCCTCAATGAAAAGGAGTTGTACGGGCTGCTTCCGCAACAGGGCAAAAGCGACACGGTCTACGTTGATATTGTCAATCATTCCATGCCGCTTTTCGGCAAGGAGAAGTACCATCCGACGTTTCCCGACGGGATGAAGAGATATTATCTGAAAGGAGAAGTCGCTACCGATTTCCCGTTCACGGTCGGGAGAACGTTCCTTCGCGACCGGGCGTATCTATTAGGGCGGAAAGGCTCGTACCTGCCGTCGCAGCAGCAAGACTCCCTAAAAACCTCACTCTTTCCGCTGACCATTGAAGTCTGCTATCCTCCTCAACGGAAACATATCTGGCAGGAATCGATAGCGAAGAGCGCCATGTTACTGGTAAAGAAATATCAAGAAAAGCTGGGATGGTTTTCCCGCGCTCATCTGACTATTGTTGCCGGAGAGAAAAGCCCACCTCCGTCGGATTTTTCCGGGTACCTCGTACTACCTCTTTGGACAACCGACTCAGCCGTTTTGAATATGCTCTTAGCGTACGAGCTTGCCCGGCAGTGGTTCCCACCGTCGATGGCTGACAAGGATGGAGAAATATGCCCCTGGCGGGAAGGAATGGCATGGTACCTTGCCGGAAATGTCTTTCGTGGGTATGAAGAAGACCGTGGAAAAAGGGAAAGGGCGGAAATCGAGTGTGGCGGATACTTTCTTAGAGAAAAAGACAAGGAGAACTGGCACACCGTGGCGCGACTCCTGCACGTTCTCCGATTCCTCGTCGGAGAGGATTCCTTTTGGCAAATCCTGCGTGACTACCGCAACCAAAACCCGTCCCGTCCCGCTCCTCCCAATCATTTTCTCAGCCTCATCGAAGCCCTTTCTTCAACAGACATTCGAAAGACCATAGAACAGCTTATGGGTGCTCCGAAAGGTGTCCTCGATTTTGCCGTCTCCCATCTTGAAATAAAAAATACCGGTACCAAGACCTTTGTCTCTTACCGCCTGAAAAACAATGGGGTTGTCACCCTGCCTCTCGAAGTGGGATACGTGACCGTTTCGGAAGACACCCTCTACGATACTCTCTCACTTGCCGAGGTTCCCCCGCCGGGGAAAGAAACGGTTGTTGAAGAGACCTTCGCTTTTCCGCTTTCGTTGAAGCTGCTGATACTCGATCCGCACCATTTTCTCTGCGACTCCCACCGCTCGGACAATTACCTGTCCGCCGCCCCGGCACGTAAGCGGTACTACCCCGGCAAAGAGGGCTCTTTTCCGTGTGGGGGAAAAATCAAAAGTGATAGGTCGTCACCACGTACCAGAAGATAACCAGCAAGACCGCCAGTAAAGATAAGAGTAAGTAGTGGCGAGGGGTCTTTGGCTTGACTTGCAGAAATTCCCGGACGGCGGATTCCCGCTCGAAGGAACGTACCGCTTGAAGAGTTATGAGCAACTCCTCGGCGCTGCTGAAACGGTCGGCGGCTTTCTTGGCCAACAGTTTCTCGACTACCAGGATCACGTCGCCGGGGATGCCCTTTTCTCTCAGCAATCCGTAGTCGGGAGATTCGTGGAGGATGGCGTCGAGCAGTTCCCGCGGAGTGTCGCCGGTAAAAGGAAGTTTACCGCTCAGCAGCTCGTAAAAAATCACTCCCAGCGAAAACATATCGACCAGTTGGGTGACCGGCTTACTTCCGATTTGTTCCGGAGCGACATACGCCAGCGACTGCATAGAAGGCGGAATGCCGCTTCCTTCATTTCCTTCCGGGTAGGTCGACAAGCCGAAGTCGGTCAGCTTTACTTTCCCGTTTTGGGTCACAAGGATGTTGGAGGGTTTCAAATTGCCGTGGGTGACGAGATTGTCGTGGGCATACCGCAACCCTTCGGCAATGGAGACGGCAAGATTGAGAAACACGGAGAGCTCTCCCGGTCGGCGGCGTATGAACTCCAAAATCGAGATCCCTTCCACGAACTCGGTGACCAGCAGGTACCCTTCTTCCCTTTGGTGGATGTCGTACACCCGGCAGACAGCCGGATGGTTGCAGTGTTTGAGTGTTTGAACCGTCGGGAGAAAGTGTGCCCGAAAAGCCGTGACGTCGGTAAATTCCTTCTTTATTTCTTTCAACGCCACCAGGCGCTCATGGGTGGTGTCCCATGCTTTGTAAACTTTCCCGCAGTCGCCTTCCCCCATCTCGGCGAGAATCTCGTAATGCAGCAGATGTTGATGTTCGTCGGTGTCCATACGTTTCCTGACTCCCTTTGCCGCCGTGCAGTTGATCGCCGTCATCAAGCGGAACTGTGTGTCAAGGCGGTCTCTTTCTTACTTTTTACCAGTTCTTCGCAAAGAGCGACGAGGTGGTTCATTCGTTTTTTGTCGAGCCATTCTTCCCCCGTCAACCAAACTCCATCACGATTGAAAGACAGCTTCACCCCCTCCGGGAGGTATTCTTCATATTTCAAGATGCGCAGTTGTATTTCTTCTTCCAGCACCGAGCGGGAACTTGACGGCTCGGTCGAAGCGACTTCGAACATCCGTTCAAAATCGGGTAACAATCCTTCTCGAGTCACCGGCTTAACGTGTGCAAGCTGAAACGCCATGTTCATAAGAAAAGCCCGGTGTCCCGTAAATTTTTTGTATACCGTCACGGTCGAATCAAAGCCGGTAGCGGCAGGAACGCAGAGCAGCCACCCGCCGACGGTTTGAACTTTCGTCCGTGGTTGAAAGGCTCTGATGGTAGTGGTGTCTTTTGTTTGAGCGTAGAAGACGGGAGAAGCGCTCCGCCGAAAAAGAAAGTTGCTCAAAACACACTCCCGCTTGACCACTTGAATCCTCTCTTTGGCGCCGGTCGCACGAGAGAGCTCGCGGTATTCCTGTTTGGGAATCTCGTAGGTAAAGGTAATACGGTCATGCTCGGTTTCCACCGTGAGTCGTTCGTTTCGAGGGTTCGGCTCGACCCGCTCGGCGAAGTGTTCTCCCCAGGTCTTTCGGAGGGCATCTTTTATCTGTTGGATAAGAGCGAGGTCATTGTCCGCTTGTACAAAGCCGTTCGACTTCAAAGAGTTAACGGTTTGCCGGCGTTTCCCAAGGCTTTTTACGACAACCACCGCTCCCCATATCATTCCCCCGCCCCAGAGGAGAGCAAATGCTATCAGGAAATAAAACAGCGAGGAATTCTGCCGTATATTGTCTAAAAATTCTTCCATCGATTTTATTACACCTTTCCAGTTTATCTACCATTAATAACGGAATTTTCTCGCCGAAACTTGACTATAAATCCTTACTTGCTAAAGCGTTGGCATGGAGAAGGGATATTGTCTGTCTCACGCGGGGAAAGTGCAAACGGCAAAGGGGAAATATCGCGGCGAAAGCAAAAACTACTCTGGTGATGCCGATAGAGAAGAGAAAGGGGATTATTTTCAAAAAACTTTATTCCTGACAGGTTTTTTTGTATAACTTTCACATGATGAAAGCCCGAATAAAAACACTCGCTTTTGCTTTGGTGCTGAGTCTGGTCGGCTTCCTGCCGGGACGAGCTTTCAACGTCGACTCTCTGTTGATTGTCTCGGTAGGAGGACCCGAAGCTCTTGACTCTCTCAAACGAGTCCGCACCCTCCACAGCACGGGGAAAGTCAACCTGTACGGGTTGATGGGAACGTTTGAGCAATACTTCGTCGTCCCCGACCGGTTTTACATTACGATTGATTTCGAGAGCTTCCGGTTGATTCAAGCGTATGACGGCGCCACGGCATGGCAGCGAAACCATAACGGGCAAATCTCCGAGCTCGCCGGAGCGGAAAAGCGGGAACTGATAAAAAACATTTACTTCGAATCGTTCGCGTACCTTTTCCCCGAACGTTTCCCCGGAGGGATAGAATATCTCCGAGATACTCTTATCGACCAGACCTCGTACCACGAGGTGGCGTTTTACCCGTTTTTCCTTGATACCGTTATAGCGTACTACGATGCTGACACCGGCTTGCGCCGGAGGATGGTCTCCCGCATGGACAACTATATCACGGTGGTCACAATCGACGACTACCGCCGGGTGGCGGGGGTATTGTTGCCGATGTACTCGAAAGCGGTCATCAAAGGGATGGCGGTCTCCTCGGAATTTACCATCGACTCTATCGAATTCAACGTGCCGGTTCCGGACACTATTTTTTCGATGCCCGGCACACATGCCGCGGACTACCATTTTCCGCCGGAAGCGAGTTCGGTTGACATTCCCTTTACTTACCGGAACGGTCATATCCGCCTGCCCGCCGTTATCAATGGTAAGACGAAAGCATATTTTATCCTCGATACCGGTGCTTCCGCCAACATGTTCGAGAAGTCGTTGGTGGAGAAGCTTGGCTTGCCGGTGGTGGGAAAACTTCCCGCAGTCGGGTTGGGGGGAATTGAGGATGCCCTCATGGTGAAGACCGATTCGCTGGCAATCGGAGCGCTGACGCTGTACAACCAAGTCGCCGGCAGCCTCGATCTTTCGCTTTTGGCGGCAAATGACACTACCGGAGAAGTGTTCGGGGGTGTGCTGGGGTATGATTTCCTTTCCCGCTTTCCGGTGCTCGTCGACTACCGGGATTCCGTGTTGACGGTTTTCAATCCCGCCCAATTCACGCCCCCTGCCGGGGGAGTGGAGATTCCTTTCCGGTTGAATATGCTTACTCCCATTGTCAAGGGAGAGCTCAACGGCATTCCCGGTGATTTCTTGGTCGATTTGGGAAATTCGCTGGGGTTGATTATTCACAACAAGTTTGCCCAAGAACACGACTTGGACCACAAGCTCGACAATTTCCAACCGATTTCCCAAACCTATCACGGCATCGGCGGCGGCGTGTCGGGAAAAACGGCTTTTGCCGCTTCGTTCAAGCTCGGCAGCGTGCTGGTGCAATCGTTACGGATCATCATGCTCGACTCGACCCTTGGCGCGGCGGGAACGGAAGAAATAGCGGGAAATATCGGAAATATGGTACTGGAAAACTTTCACGTTCTGTTCGATTATAAAAACAGTAGAATGATACTCTATGACGCCGATAAGTAAAGAAAACACAAAAAGGTACGAGTAAACAAGTCCCCGTGGAGGGGACAAATTAAGGTGAGTGAGGGTTGAAAAATATGAACATAGGCATGCTGACCGGCGGAGGTGATTGTCCCGGGTTGAACGCCGTCATTCGAGCGGTTGTGTATAAGGGCATCACCCACTACAACGACAATATCTTTGGAATTTACGAAGGGTGGAAGGGATTACTGGACAAAGGGAGAGTGGCACCGCTCATTCTCGAAGATGTGGTTGACATTCTTCACTTGGGCGGCACCATCCTCAAGACCTCCCGCACCAACCCGTTCAAGCATCGCAACGGCATAGAGACGATAAAGAAAAACATCGAAAAGTATAAACTGGATGCCATCATCGCCATCGGTGGAGAAGACACCCTAGGGGTGGCGAACAAACTCGGCGAAGAAGGCATCAACGTCGTCGGCATTCCCAAAACCATCGACAATGACGTCTACGGTACCGACCAGACCTTCGGGTTTGACACCGCCGTCAACATTGCCACGGAAGCCATCGATCGGTTACGTTCGACGGCGGAATCGCACAACCGCGTCATCGTCGTGGAAGTGATGGGACGCCATTCGGGTTGGATTGCGGTCAAAGCCGGTATCGCCAGCGGGGCGCATCTTATCTTGGTTCCCGAATATCCGGTGGATGTTGATGACGTAGTCAGCCGTATTGTCAAACGACATGCCCGCGGCGAGCAGTACTCCGTGGTGGTGGTTGCGGAAGGAGCCACTCTCAAGAAAGAAAGTGGAGAAGCAAAAGTCATCACCTTTGATCAAGAGGTAGACGAATTCGGCCACGTCCGGCTGGGCGGTATTGCGCATGTCCTCTCCCTGGTCATCCGGGAAAAGACCGGCTTCGACTGCCGCACCGTAACGCTGGGGCATATCCAGCGTGGCGGCACCCCTTCCGCTTTCGACCGGGTACTCTCGACGCGATACGGCATTCATGCCATAGATCTGGTTCACAAAGGGGACTTTGGAAAAATGGTCGCTCTCAAAGGGACGAAAATAGTTTCCACCCCCCTGTCCGAAGCTATGAAAAAAATACGAACCATTGATCCGGAACTATACGAAATTGCTGAGACATTTTTCGGGTAAAGAGATTGTCGTGGGGTGCTGTCTTGTCGTTCTGGCGGCAAGCGGCGGCACCGCCGCCCAAGACGAGCGGTCTTCTTCTTTTCGGAGCACCACGCAGATTGGGGCACGTCTCGGGGTGTGGGCGAACCGGGGGGAAACGCCGATTTCGTCGGCGCCGGACGGCTCGTTTGAAACGAACTTCAACGACGCAAATTTCTACATCGAGGGCTTTTTCGCTTATCATGTTATCCCCTTTATCCAACTGGAACTGTCCTTCGGATCGGTCAACCGCGGTTCGGTCACGTTCAAGGAAGGGAGCACCACTAACGTCGGCAATGTTTTTGTCCATCCTATCTTAGCTCAAGTCCGGCTCTACCCGACTGCTTTCCTATCGAAGACGTTTCAGTTATTCCTTCTTGGAGGAGGCGGAGTGTATTACGGGCGGCGGAACGTTCAATTCACCGCTTCCAGCCTTGCCTACTATTACGGGGTTCCGGAAAAGTCGGCAACGGTCTTCAGCTACGTCATCGGGGGCGGCATTGAGCTGCCGTTGAGTTCATCTTTGGTTTTGGAAGGGCAAGGAAAGTATATGCCGATTGAGTTTTCGAAAGAATTGCAGACAATTCATCGCTACGATGCGCTTGCCTTTATGATTGGGGTCAGATATCTTTACAAAGTTAAATAAAAGAAACTTGCGAAAAAAGCACGGAGGCACAAGATGAAAGTAGGAATTAACGGTTTCGGCAGAATCGGTCGGCTGGTATTTCGGGCGGCACGCGACAAGAAGATTACCTTTGTCGGTATCAACGACATCACGGATGCGGCGACGCTGGCGCATTTATTGAAATACGACTCAATCCACGGGGCCTATCCCGGCGAGGTTCGGGTGGACGGGAATACCCTCATCGTCGACGGGAAAAAGATTCCCGTCATGGCGGAAAGAGATCCCGCCAAGCTGCCGTGGAAAGATTTGGGAGCGGAAGTGGTGCTGGAATGCACCGGGCTTTTCCGTAAGAAAGAAGATGCTCAGAAACATATCGAAGCGGGCGCCAAAAAGGTGCTTATCTCCGCTCCCGCCAAGGGACATGACGGCACTTTTATTCCCGGCATCAACGCCGATTTATATGACAAGAAAAAACACCACGTTATTTCCATCGGTTCCTGTACCACCAACTGCCTGGCGCCGGTGGCAAAAGTCTTGATGGATAAATTCGGTATCGTAAAAGGCTTTATGACGACCACGCACTCCTACACCGCCGATCAGCGCCTGATGGACGCTCCCCACAAGGACCTTCGCCGGGCACGCTGTGCGGCGCTCTCGATGGTTCCGACGACCACCGGGGCGGCAAAGGCAATTTCGGAAGTCATTCCCGAATTGAAAGGGAAGATGGACGGAGTGGCGGTTCGGGTGCCGACGCCGGACGGCTCGCTGGTGGATTTGACGGTGATTTTGGAAAAAGAGACCACAGCGGAAGAAATCAACGCCGCCTTCAAAGAAGCGGCGTCGAAGAAACCGATGTCCATTACGTTGGAGTACTGCGAAGACCCCATCGTTTCCACCGATATCATCGGCAATCCCCACGGCTCTATCGTGGACAGCAAGATGACCTGGGCAAACGGCAATATGGCGAAGGTCTTCAGTTGGTACGACAACGAATGGGGGTTCTCGAACCGCATGGTCGACATGTTGTTGATGATGTTGTAACCTAATATAAAGCGAGGGTATACCTGATGAACAAAGTAACCGTCTCCGATATCAACTTCCGCGGTCGGAGAGCCTTGGTGCGGGTGGATTTCAACGTTCCGCTCGATGCCGAGGGAAAGATTACCGATGATCGGCGCATCCGAGCGGCGCTGCCGACCATCAAGAAGATTCTCGACGACGGCGGTATTGTGGTGGCATGTTCTCATCTGGGACGTCCCAAAGGAAAGCCGGTACCGGAACTTTCCCTCCGACCGGTCGCCAAGCACCTGTCGACCCTCTTGGGGCAGGAAGTCTATTTCGCCGAAGACTGCATCGGACCGGAAGCGGCTAATCTGGTCGGCAAACTGAAAGAAGGAGACTGCGTCCTGCTGGAAAATCTCCGGTTTCATCCTCAAGAAGAAAAGAACGACCCAGAATTTGCAAGAAAGTTGGCGGAACTGGCAGACATTTACGTCAACGACGCCTTCGGCACCGCTCATCGCGCCCATGCCTCGACGGTAGGCGTCACGCAGTATTTCAACCAGGCGGTGGCGGGTTTCCTGATGGAGAAAGAGCTGAAGTATCTCGGGCAAGCCCTCTCCGAACCGGTACGACCGTTTGCCGCCATTTTGGGCGGAGCCAAAATCTCCGGCAAGATTGACGTCATCACCAACCTGTTGGACAAAGTCGATCTGCTCCTTATCGGCGGCGGGATGGTCTTCACCTTCTTGGTCGCTCAAGGGCACGAAGTCGGTGATTCCTTGGTGGAAGAAGACAAAATCGAGCTGGCGAAGGAGATTCTCCGTAAAGCGAAAAGTTCGCAAGCGCAACTCGTTTTCCCGACCGATGCGGTCATCGCCAAGGAGATTTCGGAAGCCGCCGAAACCAAGGTGGTGGCAATCGACGCTATCCCCAAAGGGTTCAAAGGACTCGACATCGGACCGAAAACCGTCGAGGCGTTCTCCAAAGCTCTTGATGACGCTAAAACCATCGTCTGGAACGGTCCGATGGGCGTCTTTGAATACGAACCGTTTGCCAAGGGGACATTTGCCATCGCTCAAACCTTGGCGGATTTGACCGCTCGCGGGGCGACGACCATAGTCGGCGGCGGCGATTCCGCGGCGGCGGTTGCCAAAGCCGGGTTGGAAGACAAGCTGACGCATATTTCCACCGGCGGCGGCGCCTCATTGGAATTCTTGGAAGGAAAGAAACTCCCCGGCGTGGAAGCATTGACCGACCTTCCCAAGGTAAAGGTGGGTTGAGATGCCCCGGCCGATGATTATCGCCGGCAACTGGAAAATGAACTGCGACCTGCCGCAGAGTGAGGCGCTGATAAACGACCTGTTGAAAGAGAACACCCAGAAAGAAAATACGCGGGTGGTTGTTTGTCCGCCGTTTACTTCGCTCTACCGCGCCCATCAACTGCTTGCTTCCAGCCATATCAAGCTGGGGGCTCAGGATATGTCGCCGCACCAGCCGGGGGCATACACCGGCGATATTGCCGCGGAGATGCTCTTGACAGTCGGGGTGACGTATGTTATCTTGGGTCACTCCGAAAGGCGGCAGTATCATGCGGAAGATGACCGACTGGTCAACGCCAAGGTGAAGGCTGCTCTTTCGGCAGGGTTGACGCCGATTGTTTGTGTCGGCGAGACCTTGGAACAACGGGAAGCCGGACAAACGGAAGAAGTGGTTGCGACGCAAGTAGCGGGCGCTTTTGCCGGTTTGTCGGCGGAACAGATAGCAAAATCGGTGGTGGCGTATGAGCCGATTTGGGCGATTGGCACCGGAAAAACGGCTACTCCGGAAACCGCCCAAGCGGTGCATGCGTTTATTCGGGAGAAGATAGCGGCGGCGAGTACGAGCGAGGTCGCCGACTCCCTTCCGATTCTGTACGGCGGTTCGGTTAAGCCGGGAAATGCGGCGGGATTGCTGAGTCAACCGGATATCGACGGTGCCTTGGTCGGAGGAGCGTCATTAAAAGCAGCCGATTTTGCCGGTATTATAAACGCTGTTTGATTTATGGAGGAGTAGTCCTTGTTTACGATTTGGGTGATATTTCATGTGATTGTCAGCATCGGCTTGATTTTGGTGGTGTTGATGCAGTCAGCCAAAGGTGAAGGCTTGGCTGGCACCGCTTTCGGCGGCGGTCTTTCGGGAGCGGTTTTCGGCGGGCGCGGCGCGGCGTCGTTCTTGTCGAAAGCCACGACGGTGCTGGCGGTTCTGTTCATGGTGAACTGTGCGGCATTGGCGTATATGTCTTCGAGCAATCGTCCCGGGTTAAGCACGGCTCCGACCGCGGCAGAATCGGTCGTGACCAAGCAAGCGCAAGCCGAGCGCCAACGGATGATGCAGCAACAGCAACAACAGCAGGCGACGCCGCCGGGTGATACCTCGTTGGATATTCAGGTGATACCGACCGATGCGGTAAAACCGCAAGCGAAAGACACCGGCGGCAAGTAGAAGAGGAACACAGACTCGCAGAGCGGGTAAAAAAGATACATTCCATGATTTGCGGAAGTGGTGGAATAGGTAGACACGCTATCTTGAGGGGGTAGTGAGGCAACTCGTGCGGGTTCAAATCCCGCCTTCCGCATTAAAAGAAAAAACTCCGTTCGTCAGACTGACGGGCGGTTTTTTTCATTAATAAATCAAAGGATGAAGAGGAAAACGGTACATCTGTTTCAAACATGTCTTGCATCTTTTTTGGGTGCACCATTCCCTCTTTTAGGTGGAAACGGTCGAGAAAGGATTCCCGACCGCGTGAAGCCCAGCTTAGTTCTTTATTGTTTAGGCGCTGTCAGGAATCCTTTCCTGACAGGGTTTATGCCGTGATTCAGGTGCTCATACCGCAAATCAGAGGGTTTCCTAAAATGGAGTTTCGCTCCCATACCCTCAAAGGTACACTCCAGCCTAAATATCCAGGTTGCGGACGTATTGGGCGTTTTGTTGGATGAACTCGCTACGGGGACCGGTTTCGCTGCCCATCAAAATCGTAAACAGATGGTCGGCTTCCGCCGCATCGTCAAGCGTCACCTGCAGCAACGTGCGCCGCTCCGGATCCATCGTCGTCCGCCAGAGCTGCTCCGGATTCATCTCACCCAACCCCTTGTAGCGCTGGACGGTGACGCCGCTTTCGGGGAGGTTCTTCAGGATTTTCTCTTTCTCTTCGTCGCTGTAGGCATACTGTTCGGTCTTGCCGTGACGAATGCGGAACAGCGGCGGCTGAGCAATATACACAAAGCCCAGGTCAATCAAGTCCTTCATATAGCGGAACAGGAAGGTCAATATCAAAGTGCGAATATGTGCCCCGTCAACGTCGGCGTCGGTCATGATGATAATTTTGTGGTAGCGGACGCGTGAGGCGTCGAAATCGTCTCCCACTCCGCACCCCAGCGCCGTGATGATAGTGCGGATTTCCTCGTTGCTGAGAATCCGATCGATTCGTGCTTTCTCGACGTTGAGGATTTTTCCCCGCAGCGGAAGAATCGCTTGAAAGCGCCGGTCGCGCCCTTGTTTGGCGGAACCACCCGCCGAGTCACCCTCGACGATGTACAGCTCGCACGATTCCGGGTCGCGCAGGGAACAATCCGCCAGCTTGCCCGGCAGAGCGGCACTGTCGAGAGCGGTTTTGCGCCGCGTCAGTTCCTTGGCTTTGCGCGCCGCTTCCCGTGCCCGCGCCGCGGAAATCAGCTTGTCGACGATTTTCCTGCCGATGGAAGGGTTCTCTTCAAAGAAGGCGCCCAGGTTTTCGTTGGTGACGGCCTCGACGATCCCTTTCACTTCGGAGTTGCCGAGTTTGGTCTTGGTCTGCCCTTCGAATTGCGGATCGCGTACCCGCACCGAAATTACCGCCGTCAATCCCTCACGGCTGTCTTCGCCGACGAGAGTGATGTTGCCGTTTTTCAGCAGGTTGTACTTCGAGGCATAGTTGTTTATCGAGCGCGTCAGGGCGGTGCGAAAACCGGTCAAATGGGTGCCGCCTTCGACGGTATTGATATTGTTGACGTAGGAATGAATCGATTCGGTATAGCCGTCGTTGTACTGGAGCGCCACTTCGACTTCGACGTCGTCTTTGGTCTTGCGGAAGTGGATCGGCTTCTTGAAGAGGACATTCTTGTTTTCGTTGAGGTATTCGACAAACGACGACAAACCGCCTTTGTAGTAAAAGTTCACTTTCTTGTCGATACGGTGGTCTATCAGGTCGATGTTCAACCCTTGGTTCAAGAACGCCAGTTCCCGCAGGCGGGAGGCGATAATGTCGAACTTGAACTCCACCCGCTTGAAAATCTGCGGGTCGGGACGGAAACAGGTCTTGGTGCCGGTCTTTTTGGTCTTTTTCAGCTTTTTGACCGAGCCGGTAGCTTTCCCCCGTTCGTATTCCTGCCGCCAGACGTAACCGCCGCGGCTGACTTCAACCCAGCACCACTCCGAAAGAGCATTCACCACCGACACACCGACGCCATGCAGCCCGCCGGAAACCTTATAGGTACGATGGTCGAACTTCCCGCCGGCATGAAGAGTCGTCATCACTACCCGTAACGCCGAAACTCCTTGCTCCGGGTGCTTTTCCACCGGGATACCGCGACCGTTGTCGGTCACCGTGACGGAATTGTCGTCGTTGATTTCCACGATGATACGATCACAATAGCCCGCCATCGCTTCGTCGACCGAGTTGTCGACGACTTCGTAGACCATGTGATGCAGCCCGCGCTGCCCGACATCGCCGATATACATCGCCGGGCGGCGCCGTACCGCTTCCAGTCCGGCGAGGACTTTGATGGTCGTCGCATCATAGGCGTGACCATTAGCTTTATCCGCAAGAGGAACACCGTTTTTCGAAGTCGTTTCTTCAACCTTTGCTGGCATAGTCACAACTGTCCTTTCTTTCCCTGTACCAACCGCACTTGAGTCACGACGCGGCCAAAGGGGTAGCTTTGAATCTTGTTCAAAATCTTCTCTACGTCCATAGCCAGATTCTGCCGCCACGCGGCGTCGGGAACAGCGACATAGAGCACGCCGTCATCGAAACGTATCGCTTCCGCTTCTTTGGCAATCTGTTGCCCGACTATTTCCGGCCATTTCGTGACCACCATCCACCCGTGATAACTCTTGGCAATCCCCAGCGAATGCACGAGGTTGTCAATCACCCCGCCGAGCACCTTGGGAGCCGAAAATCCCCCCTTTTTCCCATTATTCACAGGTTGGTTCACGTTTACTTTATACTCCTTTCAATGCGTGAAAGATAACAGTTTTTCAACCCTGACGCAAGATAAAAACTCAATGTATCCTATTGACATTCATTGCATTACAAGAATTTTCCGGAGCTGATTACTTTACACTTCCTTTAGCGGAGAAAAAGGGGTACCATGCCGGGCAGAAAGGGACACAGAAAGTAAAAGAACATGACAAAAGCCGGAAAAATCAGTCTTTCCCTCGCCATAGCCGGAAGTGTTGTCGCAGTACGAGTCATCTTTCGCCTGCTTACCGGCTTTACGTTCGACGATGCCTTTATCACCTATCGGTATGCCGAACACCTCGCAGCAGGGGAGGGCTTTGTATACAATCTCGGAAAGCGTGTTTTGGGTACGACGACGCCGTTGTTCACCCTTTTGCTTGCCGCCCTCGGGAAAATCGGGTTGCCCTTTGAATCTGCCGCCTTGGGCATCGCCCTGCTTGCTTCGGCTATCACCGGCGTCATTCTCTATCGGTATGCCCGCGCTCTCGGTTTCGGTTCTTTTGCTCTCTTGCCGGTGGTGGCATATGTGTTCTTTCCGCGCCTTCTGCCGGTCGACAGCGGCGGCATGGAAACCGCTTTGTTTACCCTGTTGGTGACCGCGGCGCTATATGCCCGCTTTCGTCAGAAGAATATCACGGCGATCGCTTTGGCGTCGTTGTCCGTTTTGACTCGTCCGGAAGGGTGGATTGTGTGGGGACTGCTCATCATAGCCAGCCTGTGGGAAAAACAAAAAGACCTCGGCAAGCAGGCAGCCGTCAGCGCTTTTCTCATTCTGCCGTGGCTTTTGTTTGCATGGCGGTGCTTCGGCTCTCCGATTCCGAACACGGTCTGGGCAAAGATGGCGCTTTATCATCACGCGTGGACCAAGCCGTTCTGGGCTCGTCTGGTTCTCTTGATGGGTTGGCACCATCCTTTCGGGTGGGTACTTTTCATTGCGGCAATCATCGGCGCCTGGTGGCTGCGAAAACAGCAAAAGCTCGGTTGGCTGGAAATAACGTGGGTTACGGCTATGATAGTCTTTTACCTTGCCGGTTCCACCATGATATTCCGTTGGTACATCGCCCCTATCTATCCCGTTTATTTGCTGCTGGCGTCGGCGGCGTTGCTTGTGCTTCGGGAGAAACTTTCGCTTTTGAAACTCTCTGTCGCTCCGGCTTTTCTGGTTATCGGCGGCTCCTTGTTGCTGATTCTTGCCAACGGCAAAACCGTCCACAACTACCGAAAGGAATGGAACGACCTGAGCACGATTCACTCCGGCATCGTGCGTTTTTTACAAACTCATGCCGCCCCGGACGACGTGGTAGCAACCGAGGATATCGGCTATGTCGGCTATTATTCCCGGTTGACTATTCTCGACCGTGCCGGGTTGGTATCCCCGGAGGTGATTCCCTATCATAAACGCCAAGACTATTTCGGCGTGATTCGGGATTTCCGTCCCGCCTGGTTGATTATCTCTCCCAGTGATCCGACGGCGGTTTTCCTGCAGCAACCGGAGTTCCTCACCCTTTACGAGGAAAGAGCCGTTTTTGCTTCTCCCAGCGGTCAGTCGTGGGAGTTTGTTGTATTCCGACGAAAGATGTAAGCTCCGTATAAAAATCCCCGCCCTTCCGACGGAAAGGCGGGGATGCTGTTTTCACTATCACACGCGATGTTGTGCGGTTGTTCTCCTTAATTGCACGTCAACGGCGGACCGCTTTGGAAGAGATACGCGGCCAACGTCGTCAAGTCGGCGACGTTTACATCTCCGTCGCCGTTCACATCGGCGGCTTCTTGCGAATACGGCGGAGGTCCGGATTTGAAGAGAAACGCTACCAAATACGTTACGTCGGTGACATTTGGTCCGCTGTTGTCGTCGTTGACATCGCCGCAAATCGGTTTGACCGTCACGTCCGCTTGCACCGTATCCGCCACCCCGCCGTCGTCCTCGACGATTAAAGTGACGGTATAGGTTCCGTAATCGGCGTACAGATGAGCGACATTCTCTTCCGAGGCGAGAGAATCGTCGCCGAAATTCCATGCCCAACTGACGATGCTGCCGTCGTTGTCATAGGAAGTGCTGGTGAAATAGACGGTATCATGCCGGGTCGGCAACGAGGGAGTAAAGGTAAATCCGGCAACCGGCGAAAGATTCCCGACGCATTCCGACGTTCCTTCGTACGGGAGATAATTTTGCGCCGTCACAGTGATGGACATGCTCCCATGAGTGACCGGTGCAATCGGGAACGTGACATCGCCGCTGGCATCGGTGAACGCACGGTCGTAGATTTCGTCCCCTTTCCAGATACAGACAAAAGCGGACTCAAGCGGATTGCCGAGGGAATCATCAACATGGACGGTAAAAGTGGACTGTTGTACCGAAAAACTGTCAGGATGGGCTACCACCATCAGTTTGATGGTATCTGTCCACAACGGCATTTCCGGTTCGCCGAGTAGGTTCAAAGTCCACTGGCAGTAGAGCCAGTCACCGGAGTGGGTGGTGTTGTCTTTTGTCCACGCCAACGCTTCACCCAGGCGATAGCGGTTGTAGGTAAAGATTCCCCGCCACCAGTACAGATCCAAAAAGCCCGACAGGCTCGCCGGATTGCCGACGTAAAACCAACCGCTGCGGGTATTGCCGGTAAAAGAAACGCCGGCTTGCAGATTGTTATAGATAACAAAGTACTCCGCAATGCAGTCGTTATGATCGAGTTCCATAGAATGGCATCCCAGCGAAAAGATATTGCTCATCCGGTTGTTGTTGGTCAGGTTGTTGACGTCGGAGTTGAACAGGTACGACCCGTGGTTCAGGTCTCCGGTACCCATGCAGTAATAGTTGCTGTGATCGCTGTGGTTCACCAGGTTCTGCCCGTCGTTGAGGGCATTGATGAACTTGGTCTTGTGGTTGTCGAGTTCGGTGTCGTACACCGTCGTAACATCAAACTGAGCAGGGATATAGGCACTGTTAATCGACTTTTTCAAATCTTCGCTGCGGGTAAGGGTATAATACGGCGGTTGTGACTCCAACGTCAGATCCATTCCCAAGATGCAGGCATCGAGTGGGTAATTGTCCCGCGGAGGATTTTTTTCATAGAGCAAGACTTTATCAAGAAAACAATTTATCTGCGTGCTTCCTTCCGCCGTGACCCGACCGACATACACTTCGTAAATCCAGTCATCATCAAAGTCGCCGTAATATTGATCGCTGGGAATATTATCGCCACTGTAAGTGCGATACTCGAACGGCACTGTGCCGTGTTCGCCGCCGATGAGGATATACTGCGTTCCCCAGGTATTGTGGGCATCGATGACGAAGTTTCTTATCTTTTCTTGATTGTCGGCGCCGGTATAGTCGGCGTAAATGGAAGTCGTCGTTACCACCGTATCCTTGACTCCCTTCTTAGTATGCCATGTCACCAGCGGTTCATACAACGGCGCATAGGCATCGGAAGTAATAATCACATGCTCGTACGGTCCGCCGGAAAGGGCCGACGACCGCCGCAAAGCAAGCGGCGTTTCCCGCAGAGTAACATCTTCGGGGTTGCTCACTATGCTTGTGAGGACGGTACGGTACTCCTGTCGGGTTTTCTCCGATGCTCCGACCGGCAGATAGTCGCCGCAGACATAGCCGCCATCGCCTTCGATGGTCAACGTGAGCGACGTATACATCATCAGCTTTCCCTGAGCAGGGTAATAGACTAACGGACAAATTTCCAGCTCCGCCATCCCTTGTCCGGCTAAGTCGAGTTGCCGTTGCAAGGTGACCGGTTGCTGCGGAAAAGGCTCGTTGGAAGAGTACACCTCCGGTAGGGGAGCCACGAAAGGAGGAGGATTCTCGGCGCCGACCGCCACCGGCGGTTGAGCGGGAAGAATGTTGTAATTGCCGGTAATTTCCACAAGCTCCGAAGAAATCACCGTTACCTCTTGTGCCGCCATCCCGTCGGGCAGAGCGATACGGACGGTCTGAATCGGAAGCATCGGTGCGCCCCGTTCGGAGAGATAACCGCCGTAATCAAGAGAAATCATATCGTAGCCGTTGTACGAACCGAACTTCAACTCCGCAGGCGAGAAGCGGAAGGTTTGCGTGACCGCCATATCGGACGCCCATAAAATGCTGCTTCCCCCACTTCCCAGCACAAAAATTACCGCGAGCAGTGCCATGACGGCACGCCCACCGCCTTTTCTTACTGATGCTCTCATTTTGCCTATCACCTTTCTTGAACGTTGTGTCACTCTACCTGCAACCCGGGGGCAGTATGGGAGAAATCTTTCGGAACTTTGGGTACGAAGCAATCGGAAAAACCCGGCTGACATCGTTGCAGTATCGTCCTGAGCATTACTCTTTCAATTATTTAAAGATACAAAAAATCGACTCTTTTGTCAAATCGTCCCTGTGAAGGGATAAGGGAACAAAGAACATAAAAAAAGCGGCTCACTCGGAACCGCTTTTTTATATTTGGAGAAAAAATGCGTTCTACTTCTTGACCTGCTCCCAGAGCCACTTCGTGCTGACCGACTTCGGACGGGTAATCGGAGTACCCAACGCCCGGTTCAGCACCAACTGCGCCAGCATCCCCATCGAACGGGAGACGGAGAAGAGCACCGTGTAGTATTCGAACTCCTTCAAGCCGTAATGGTAGAGAATGGCGCCCGAGCCGGCGTCCACGTTAGGCCACGGGTTCTTGGCTTTGCCGTGTTCCTTCAGCACCTCCGGCACGACTTTGAACACTCTGTCCACAGTCTGGAAGACGGGATCGTTGGACAAGTACTTCCGCCCGAAGGCGCGGAAGGCTTCATAGCGCGGATCGGTCACCCGCAGCACGGCGTGACCGTAGCCGGGAATCACCTTCCCGCTGTTCAAGGTATCCCACGCATACTGGCGAATCTCATCTTCGGTCGGTACGCCGCCGAATTTCTCCATCGTTTCCAAGATCCAGTTGAGACACTCTTGGTTTGCCAAGCCGTGCAGAGGACCGGCTAAGCCGTTCAGACCGGCGGAGACGGCATAGAACGGATCGGAAAGCGCCGACCCGACGGTGTGGCAGGTGTTGGCGGAAACGTTGCCGCCCTCGTGGTCGGAATGCAGCACCAAGTACAGGCGCATCATCTTGGCGGTCTCGCCCTTCTTGGGAGGCAACCCCAGCATCTTGGCGTAGTCCGCAGCCCAATCCAGTTTCTTCGACGGCTCAATCAGCTCGCCTTTTTTGTACTTGATTCGATAGACACCCGCTGCGATGGTGTGGATAGTTCCCATCAGTCGCATGGCATCCTCCAGCGCCGGTTCCCAGTACTCGGTCTTTTTCATCCCCTCGTTGTAGCGCTTGCGGAAGAGCGACTCGTTTTCCATCGTCAGAATAGCGGTGTCGAGCATCGCCATCGGGTGGGAGGTCTTCGGCATCGCTTTGAGCACTTTCCACACGTACTTGGGGACTTCGCCGTGCGCTTTGAGCTCTTTCTGGAAGAGCTTCAATTCGTCCGCCGTGGGAAGCTTTCCGGTGAGCAGCAACCAAAAGATTTCTTCCGGCAACTTATCGCTGAGCTCGATAATCGGAATACCTCGAATGTAGAGTCCTTTGTCCGGCTCTACCACCGAGGTGTCACACACCATTCCCTTCACCCCGCGCATGCCGCCGATGGCTTGAGCAATGGTCACCTGCGAGATGACAAAATCACCGTGCTGCTGCAACAACGACTTGCGTTCGTCACGTAAACCGGGGATCATGTCGGCCAGGGTTTCTTTCAGTGTCTTGGCCATGTGGAACTCCTTTGTATTTGATGTTGGTTTATGTATCTGAAGTTCAATTCATCAGCACCTCAAGAATGTGAATCATTTCACATTTAGGGTTGATAAAGTATAACACTCTTGTGGAAATGTCAAGTGCTTGAACGAAAAAGAGAAACAAAATCGTCAAAAAATATCGCTTTCTCTTTCGCACGATCCGCTCATGACCCATTCCTGCTTCGTCGGAAGGAAAAACCGCTTCTTTCTGCCGGCTTACCTTGACAGCCTGTGCGGGAGCATCTATATTTTTTAAAATAAGTACCTTAATCAAAAAAAGAGCGAGTATGAGCGTAAACAAGGCAATTTTAATCGGAAGGCTGGGGAAAGACCCGGAATTGCGCTACACCCCCGGCGGCAAAGCCGTCGCCAGCTTCACCTTGGCGACTACCGACCGCTGGCGGGGAGAAGACGGACAGCAAAAAGAATCCACCGTCTGGCACAATATCGTCGCATGGGGCAGACAGGCGGAAGTCATCAAGGAATACTTGAGCAAAGGCAGACAAGTCTACATTGAGGGCAGAATTGTCAACCGAAGTTACGATGACAAAGAAGGCAATAAGCGATATGTTTCCGAAATAGTCGTCCAAAACTTCCAATTCCTGGGCTCCCGTGAGGCTGCCGCGGCAGAGCCTCCCCCACCGACTCCGCAACCGGATATGCCGCCGCAGCCCATCGACACTACCGATACCGGCAACGACGACGATTTACCGTTTTAGATATGAGGTAGCCCACCACAGGGAAAAGGCAGGTCCATCCCGGATTTTCTCTACGATTTCTTCACGTCGAAGAAAATAGCGCTCTGCGTGTGGGGTGCCCCATCCGCTTGCGGTGGAGTCTGCGATCAAAGGTGGATCGGCGCGGTTGGGAATCTTTCCCGACCGTTTTTCTCTTGTTCTATCTCTTCCATCAGGAAAGGGTTCCGGACGGTGTAAGAAAACCGGCCGCGATCCTTTCAAGAGCCGCTGCCGGCTTTTTTCTTTCTAATTACCGTTCCACCCCGCCATTCGAGCCATCATCCACCAGAAGGCTTTCCCTTTCAGAAAGCAATTGAAACAATGAGAATGAGCGCACCCGTCGCATTCAGGACACGGGTTGGAGCTGCACCACGCGTAACACCATTCACAGGCATCGCTTCCGTCGGGATAATACCCGCCGTCGGGATCGTAACTTTCGATGTCAGCGAAGTCGAAAAGAATTTTGTGGTTCGTTTCACAGTAAGAGCGGATTTGGTTGTTACGGACATACAAGTTCCCCGTAGGACCGGTACCGTCCAAATGACCGGTCATGTATATAAATGTCACGTCGGGGTAATCTTGCTCCAACTGGGTAACGGCGTCCAGGTAAATGTTGATGCCCTCTTCGGTGTTGTCGGAAACACCACCGCACCATGACCACATGACGACGTTGATATCATTGCCAGCTTGATTGAGGCGCTGGCGTGTATACGTTACCCACGTCGTATCGCCATTATGCCCCAAATCGCCCGCATGTTCCTCTAAATACAAGGTCCCCGGTCCGTCATTGTAGTTGTAGATGCTGTCCATCTCATAGAGCATTAACATACCGGTCACAATCTGGCTGCCGTGGGACGTATGGAGATACCAAATACGGAATGTATCCTTGACTTGTTCGATATAACTCACAGGAATTGAGTCGAAAGCGGGGATAACGGTATGGTCGGCTAAAATACCGGTGGAACTGTCGGGACTACAGTGAGGTGAAGCACCACCTTGGAAGAGGTATGCCACCAAGTAGGTAACGTCGGCGATATTGACCCCTCCTACCCCATTCACATTAGCCGCCCACATCGACGGCGGTGGGGGACCGGACGCAAACAGGTAATTCACTAAAAAAGTAATGTCAGCGACATTCGCTTCGGAACACGAACCATCGACATCACCGCATATGGCGCCAAGCACCGTCAGAGAACCATCGGTAAGAGCGACTCTGGAGGTGTCCACTTCTCCCCCATTCATACCGAGACAATTCCCTCCCGGATCGCTGAAGCAAAAGTAACTTGCCGTAATAATCGTAATGCCGACGGTGCGTTCTGTCATCGTGTCCGGAATGGGGAAAACATCCGCTTTCAGTTTGATAAGCGTCCCCCCGCTTTGAGGAGCGATGGGCGCATTATATGGAGGAAGTTGGCTATGGGCGACACCGAATATGCGCAGGTCGGTTCCGTTCTCCGCAACCGAGTAAGTATACACATCTTCCCAGTGGCTGATAAGGGTATTGGTAATATCATAGTCACCGGGATAAGAAGTATTTACCTCAACATGGTAAAAATCCCAATTTCCGGTAGGCGGCACTTGTTGTGAATCCACGCAGAGAGTATCGTTCCACTGCAAACATTCCCAAAACGTCGTATCCACCTCGACCACGGTATCTATCCGAAACCGCATAATATCCGGGCGAGTCAACATCACCCACATTTGGAATGCCTCCACCGTATCTTGAAAATTGCTGAGATAAATCGGGATGCTCACACTATCCTCACCGGGGCAGACCGTCACCTCCGCCACCTGGATTTCCAAGATAACGCTGTCTTGCGCTCCGATGCAAGGAGCCAGCAGACCCACTACAACGAAAAGCCCCCCTGCCAACAGCCATCCGGCTGGCGTCAGAGTGCGGAAGAGCATAAATTCCTCCCTTCGTATTAAGGTGTCTTCGCTTGGTACGCTTGAGAAACTGTTCTTTAAGGCCTCTCAGTAAATAAAGAGAATCATGAGATACCGTTGTAATACCCCCACCACTCTGACCGAGATGAACGGGCACTACAGTATACATTCTTACAAGAGATTTGTCAATTCCTTTTGCTTGCTTGTAGGCTCAAAAAAATCAAGCCGAAACCTCCTCGACTACCAATCTGCTTCCCCGCTTTCGGTGGCACCCGAAGGGGGGTTATTGAGTTTTAGCATGGTACGTTCGGCGCGGATGTGCCGATACTATTCAAGCCCTTAGCAGGTCTCTCCCGAGACCTGCTCTGCTCATTATTCGTGATAGGTATAGCCCACCCGCCAGAAAAAACGGCTCACCGGTCGGTCGCCTTTTTTTATTTCAACCGCCGTAATATCACTCATGCGGGGGAAGTGTTTTCGCACCCAGGTATTTTTCAACCGCTGCTCGTCAAAACTTATCAATAGAACGTCTCTGCCGACCGCTTCGGCAGGCGGCAGCCAGTAATCCCACATGAGACTGTTGCCGCCGAAAAGGACTTCCCCGGCAATTTCGGAGAGGGTGTCATTTTCGCTCGCATCGTAGAAATTCATTTCGCTGGCAATCCAATACTTGTCCATCCCGACAATCACCGGTTCGGCTCCGGTCTGAGCCTGGACGGCACTTTCTATTCTTCCTACCTCTTCTCCCATCTCCCGCCAAGCAACCGGCAACGGCATTCCCTTCTGCGGTTTCACGCCGGGCATCCCCAACGAGATAAAACCAAGTCCGAGCGAATACAGCGACAACAGTACAACTACCGTTACCAGCCACGGCTTTCTCAAAGCAGCATTTGTGCCATCTGCTCGCCATGCCGACATATTCGCCGCTACAAACGGCAATGCCGCAAGCCAGACCGGTCCCGTCCAGTTGAGCTTGGGTTGACTTCGCAAGCTATGGAAAGCAAAGACCAAAAACGGCGCCAGCGTATAGACCAGCATGAAAAGCCGGTGGCGGGAAGAGGGAGCAGGAAGCATAGCGCGAGCGACGCCGTTACCTTTGCGCCACAGAGCTCGCCCCACTTCGTATAACCCCACCGGCGTTAACAGCACCAACATCCCTCCCAATAAATGATGCCACGAAAAATCAATTTCGCCCGACCAGCGCCGCGGTCCTTGAAAAACAAACGACGCCCATTCGTGATGATAGTTCCACAGCAACACCGGGCTGAAAAGAAGCAAGGCAAGAAGGGAAACAAGATACGGCTCGGGACGAGCAAACCAACGTCGAGAAGGTTTGTCAAGGAGGAGAAACAGGAAAGTCGCTCCCACCAGCAAGCCGATGGTATACTTTGCCAGCATCCCCACCCCCAAGCAAATGCCGACGCCCCACCACGCTCTCTTTTTATTCGCCAACAAGGCCCGTTCAAGAAAGTACAAACAGCCCATCCATGCCGCATACAACGGTGCATCGGGGGTCATCAGGTAACCGATGGAAAAGTAAATCGGCAGCACCGCCAGCAACAGCACGCTGTGATGTGCGACCTGTCGGTCGAAGATATGTTTCGTAAAACGAAACAGAAAAAACGCCGCCGTCAGCCAGCAGAGCGCCGCAGGCAGGCGCACGGCAAATTCCGTGTTACCGAAAAGCGAAGTGGACAACCAAATCAACCACGCCACCATGGGCGGATGGTCAAGATAACCGATATCCACGTGTTGAGCATAGTTCCAGTAATAGGCTTCCTCGGGTAAAAGATCTATCAAAAAAGAAAAGACCAGCCGCCCCAGAACGACCAAGATAACTATCGCCATAGGCGTGACGACGCTTTGACGAGCCGCTTCTCCACGGGGAAAAAATGAACCGGAAGAGACTGAGGCAGAAAGGGTTTCTTTCTGTCGCTCAGCCATGATGGGGCTCCTCCTCGAAGGCGAGATGTTCCCGAAGTTCGGCAAGAGCGGAAATCGTTCGTCCTTTATGCACTTCTTCCGGGTACTCCCGCTTGCTCCAGAGCTTCAAGACGGCAGGCATTCCTATTTCTTGGGGACCCTGGACATCTTCCAAGAACCTGTCGCCCACATAGACACACTCCGCCGGAGCGTAGCCAGCCAAATTCGCCGCTTTGTAAAAGATATCCGGATGCGGCTTACGGGTACCGAAGGAAGAGCTGAAAAGAGTAAAGGCAAAATAGGACAGGGCGCCGAATCTCTTCAGTTCCTTCACGTGAGCTCGTTCTGGGAAGATAGTATTTGAGACCAACCCGATGACGACCCCCTGGGCACGCAACCACTCCAAGGTCGGAATCACATCGTCATACATATAAATTTTCTTTCCCAGCGGCTGGTAATAGGCGTCAAAGAAAGCCTCGACCAACCCGTCATCAGCCGGTATTTGCCAGCTTTCCAGCAGCTCCTTGGTAACGGTCAGAATAGACCACTCCCGCAAGGTTTCGGCGGCTTTCAAGCGATACTTGTCTTTCAGAGCTTCAAAAGCACGATGGAACTCATGCTCCTCAGGGACGTCGTATCCTTTCTTGAGAAGAAAGCGACGGGCACTTTCGGCGCAGAAGACGTTCATCTCACTCCACGGGATTTCTTCGTACTCGATAAGGGTAGAGCCGAGGTCAAAAATGACCGCTTTGGGGTGAAGTTTGTCCATACGCTCTCATTTTCGTAATGCCGACTCAAGAAGATGCGAAATAAGCTCGTCAAACTCAATACCGGCGGCTTTCGCCGCCATGGGCGCCAACGAGAGGTTGGTCATGCCGGGAACGGTATTGAGCTCCAGGCAGTAAAAGGCATCGTTTTCGGCAAGAATAAAATCAACCCGCACCAAACCGGCAGCGCCGATAACGGCATAGGCTTTCTCTGCCGCTTCCTGCAGTTGTCGCGCCGTCTTTTCCGGAATGTCGGCGGGGACGAAATACTCCGATTTGCCTTTTGTATACTTAGCTTCAAAGTCATACAAACCGCTGGCGGCTTTAATCTCCACCACCGGCAAAGCTTTTCCGTCCAGCACCGCTACCGTCATCTCTCTGCCGGGAATGTATTTTTCCACCAACACTTCCCGGGAAACTTTCGCCGCTGTTACCAGAGCATCTTTCAAATCGAAGGGGCTCTCCACCTTCGTCAACCCGACCGTGGAACCGCTGTCGTTCGGCTTGACAATCAAAGGGAAATCGAAACGACCGGCAAGCGCTTGCGCTGTGGTCTCCGTGACTTCCTGTGGATTGAGACGGTGTAATTCCCATTCCGGGGTATCTATCCCGACCGACAAAAACAACCGCTTCGCCATCGCTTTGTCCATTGCTACCGCCGAAGCTTTCATACCGGAGCCGGTATACGGCACCCGCGCCACGTCGAGCAAACATTGCATAACCCCGTTTTCCCCTGCTCCGCCATGCAAGGCGATGAAAACTACTTCGATATCACACAAGCGCGATTCGTTCAGGATATCCGGCAACGTGGGTGACAAGGTCGGCAACGTGTGGCTCATCTCGGGAGTTTTTTCGACATCGGCCGTGAGAAATTTCCCCGAACTATCCAGCAACGAATTCCCAGTCGCCGGATCAAGCGCCGTCACTTCGTGCCCTAGCCGCTGGAGCGCTTCGAAAACCGCTTTCCCGGAGGAAAGAGAAACTTCCCGCTCCGGCGAATCGCCACCTGCCAAAAGGAGTACTTTCATAGACCCTTCTTTTTCGCTCGACGAATTTTATATCCGATATACCCCACCAGCAGCCCACCGATGACAATCCACACCGCCAGGTTGTAGGTTTTGAAGTAATACTCGATCCGTTCCAAGTTCTCAACCAACGTTATCGCCAAATAAAACAACAATCCGGTAAAAATAACATACGAGATGACGGAATAGACAAGCATTTTCACCGGCTGATACCGCCCGATGCCCGCCACCAAGGCGATAACGGTGCGCATCCCGACAATAAAGCGGGAAAAAACCAGAATAAGCGCCCCCCATTTTTGGAAGTGATTTTCTACCGCTTGAATATCGGCGGCGGAAAAGTACTTGTAATTCTTTCTTATGAAGTAGTCTCGTCCGTAGTTTTTCCCCACCAGATACACCAGCATCATCGAAGAAACGCCGCCTGCCACCACGAGCAGAAATGCCAGAGAAAAATCCAACCGGTTCAATGCTACCAGGCTGCCCGCCGCCACGATGAAACTGTCCCCGGGAAAAGGAGGGAAAAGATTTTCGATAAAACATGCTCCCAAAATGGCAAGATAAACCCACCCCGCTCCATGACTGAAAACGGAATCGAGGAACTGTGTTATTAGCTGCGGATGTTCACCCATGTCACGCAATCAAACACACCGCCGAAGCGGCGATTCCTTCTTCTCGTCCGACAAAGCCCAACCGCTCCGTGGTCGTCGCCTTGATGGAAACTTGTTCCGCTGCGATACCGAGGATACGAGCGATGGTTTCTTTCATGGCGGGGATATGCGGATTCATTCGCGGCGCTTCCGCCATGATAATCGCATCGATATTGAGCACCTTGGAGAAGCCGGCATCCTTTACCAGTCGCACTACCCGTTCCAGCAGGAGAGCGGAGTCAGCGTTTTTATATGCCTTATCCGACGGCGGAAACTGCTGTCCGATGTCCGGCAAGCCTGCCGCGCCCAACAAGGCATCCATTACCGCATGGAGCAGTACGTCGGCGTCGCTGTGTCCGCCCAGCCCTTTTTCGTGGGGAATCTTCACCCCTCCAATAATGAGAGCCCGCCCTTCCACGAGAGGGTGAACATCAAAACCATGGCCTATTCTCAGGTTTTTCATTCAATTCCTTTGCCAACAAGGTTTCCACGAGCAAAAAATCATCTCTCGTCGTTACTTTGATATTGGGATAGAGTGGTTCCACAATGCGGACTTTGAAGCCGCGCGCTTCAATCATCGAAGCGTCATCGGTGAACGGCTGGGAAAGATTCTCTTGGTCGGCTTCCCGGTGCGCTTCTATTATCAAATCATACTGAAACACCTGCGGCGTCTGCGCTAAAAACAAGCTGTCCCGCTCGAGAGTACTCAAAATAAATCCTTCCCGTGCCCGTTTGACGGTATCGGTTGCCCGCACCGCCAGTACCGACGCTCGCTCGGCGATGGCGCTGTCGACAGTTCTGTCGATGTCTTCCGGCGACACCAACGGACGGGCGCCGTCGTGAATCGCTACGAAGTCGGTTGAGAGCGGCAAAGCTTGCAGCCCTTTGAACACCGATTCCTGTCGGCTCTCGCCGCCGACCACGATGTTGGTCACTTTGCGAAAGTGGTAGGCGTCGACCACATGCTCGCTGGTGTACAATAAATGCTCCTCCGCTACGACCACGACGATACTATCTATTTTCTGGGCGGCTTCAAAGCGGCTTATTGTCCACGCCAGCATCGGTCTGCCGTGCAATTCTTTGAACTGCTTGGGCACGGCTCCGCCGAAGCGCTCCGAACTTCCCGCCGCTACGATAAGCGCATAAATCTTTTTCATAAGCTCAATATATGTTTCCTCTTGCGCTACCAAAAGGAAATTGTCGTTTCCTCTTTACCCTTGTCTATAAAATGAGCATGGCATCACCATAGCTGTAAAACCGCAGACGTTGTTCGATGGCATATTCATAGGCGCGCAGTATTCGCTCCCGACCGGCAAAGGCGCTCACGAGAATCAGCAGCGACGACTTGGGCAAGTGAAAGTTGGTTATCAAATGGTCAATAACTTTGAAAGTAAAGCCCGGCTTGATATACAAATCCACCATCCCGGCAAAAGGCTGTATTGCTCCGTCGACGATGGGGGCGGACTCCAACGTCCGCACCGAGGTGGTTCCGACGGCAAAGATCCGTCCTCCTGCCGTCCTCGCTTTGTTCAGACGCTTCGCAGCTTTCGGTGAAAGCTCCGCATATTCCGGATCGACAGTGTGTTCATGGATGTTTTGAACGCTGACCGGCTTGAACGTCCCGGGTCCGACATGCAGGCAGAGTTCAATGATATTGACGCCCAAAGCGGCAATTTCTTTCAACAAGGCTTTGGTAAAGTGAAATCCTGCCGTCGGCGCCGCCACCGCCCCGACTTTTTCTTTGTCGGCGAAGACGGTCTGGTAACGACGCAAATCGCTCGGGATATCCTGACGCTTGATGTAGTGCGGAAGCGGTACATGACCATGCGATTGAATTATCTTTCGACATTGGCTTGCCGACTTGAACTCGACCTCCCACTTACCGCCTCCCATATCCCGCCGCAACAGCACCCGGTACGGCTCGAAAACAATTTCTTCTCCTTCTTTGACCCGTCGAGAAGGGCTGACAAATGCTTCCCATCGCTCACTACCGCCGCCATATCCTTCCACCGGCTTGATAAGAAAAATTTCCACCTTTCCACCGGTCGTTCGATGCCCGAACAGACGTGCCTTGAACACCTTGGTGGTGTTGACTACCAGGGCATCACCGCGACGGAAGTACGAAATAATTTTTGCAAAGGGAAGAATTTTCATTTCGCCGGAAGAGCGCTCCAAAACCATCAAGCGGGAAGCATCCCGACGACGAGCGGGAAACTGGGCAACGAGCTCCGGAGGTAAATGGTAATCGAAAAGAGAAATATCCATAGGTGTTTATTTTCGAAAGAGATTCAACAGAATGGTCAGCACCACCGAAAGCAGCAGCATGGTGGCAAGCGGCATGTAGAAGGTAAAGTTGCCTTTGCGATAAGTTATGTCACCCGGCAGTTTCCCCAAGAAAGGAAGTTTATCGAAAAAGAGAAATACCACTCCGACAACGACCAAAACTGCTCCCATCATGATGAGTGCTTTTCCGAGTTGTGGTATCATGCCTTTGCCTCTCACTCTCCTCAAAATCTCGTAGATACCGTCTTAAGAGTCAAGGTTTAGTTTAGGGTTGAAAGGTTTTTGGGTAATAAGGATTGCTCTGCAGATGAGCAGCAACTTTCGCATGGCGGCGATGAGGGCGAGTTTTTTTGGTTTTCCGTTTTTGAGTAGTCGTTGATAGAACGGTCTCAGGACAGGTCTGGTACAGACCTGACACCATTATTTTTTCACCCCTTGGCAGGTCTCTTCGAGACTTTCCCTACAACCTACTCTTCCCACGGCACGATTCACCTCCTTGTGTTCCGTACCGTAATCTAACCTGTTACCTATCTCCCCGGTTTATTCTGTTACCTATCTGCCCGGTTCATACCTCTACCTTTTCCCACCGCAAGCGGTGGGTAGAGAAGAGCCATCTTCCCGACCTCTATCACCTCAATAAACTCAGCTGATATACTCCAAACGGATTTCCCCGTCGGAAAGTTTGGCGTAGCTGAAATGCTCGATGAAGTCGCCGGTGTTGATATACACTCCTCCCGCCAGTTGTTTTATCACCGGAATGTGCAAATGGGCAATAAGGACGATATCGTATCCCGCCGTGAGCTTCTCCCGGGCGTAGGCTTCATAATCGGCGAGGAAATCCTTATCGCGGCGGGAAGTGTAGTTCCGGGAAGAGCCGGAGACCTTTTTCGCCAGCGGGATTGCCCAATCGGGCGGCAGCTTGCGATAGAGCCAGACGTTGAAAGGGTGGCGCAAAATACGTTTGAGCAGGCGGTAGCCGCCATCAGCGGGAGCCAGTCCGTCGCCGTGGATGGCAAACAGTTTCTTTCCTTCGTACTCAAAATCGAAAAAATCTCGATGAACGGTAATGTGCATTTGGGAAGAAAAGTAATCGCCCATCCAAAAGTCATGGTTGCCGGTGACGTAATCAACTCGGACTCCCCGCCGAATCACCTCGGTCAACATCCATAAGACTTCATGGTGCTCTTTGGGAATGGCGTGTTTATACTCAAACCAAAAGTCGAACAAATCCCCCAAAATCACCAGCCGGTCACCGTCGGCTTTCACCATGTCGAAAAGAGAGGCCAAAGCGGCGATCTTATTCGCTTCTTGCGCCTTTGAATTTGCCCCCAGATGGGCATCGGAAAAAACATACAACGCCATGGGAGAGAATATAGAGGGAAATGCCAGGACGGGAAACCCAATTTTTCCGAAGAAAAACCTTTTCAAAAAGGGGAAAACATGTACCTTTCTTGTCGATATACTCAAACAAAGGGAAAATCTCTTCGTAGTTGATTGAACGGTGATGAGCAGATAAATCCAGACCTTCAGCGCCGACATTAAGCAGAAAGTGGAAAACTGTCGATAAAGGAGAATAACCATGAGGTACGACAACATTATTGAAGCCATCGGCAAGACCCCGTTGGTTCGGCTCAACCGGCTGATAGGGGCAAACGCCGCTACCGTTTACGCCAAGCTGGAGAGTTTCAATCCCTGCAGTTCCGTAAAAGACCGAATCGGAGCAGCCATGATCGAGAAGGCGGAACAAGAGGGTATTCTGAAACCCGGCATGACGATTGTGGAGCCGACTTCCGGCAATACCGGTATTGCCCTGGCTATGGTTGCCGCCGCCAAAGGGTATGCGTGCTTGTTCACCATGCCGGAGACCATGAGCCTCGAACGGCGGGCGCTGTTGAAATTCTTTGGCGCCGAGATTGTGCTGACCCCCGGTCCGGAAGGAATGAAAGGAGCGGTGGCAAAAGCGGAAGAGCTTGCCAAAGGAGAAAAGTACTTCATGCCCTCGCAGTTCGAAAATCCCGCCAACCCGGAAATCCACCGTCGGATGACGGCGCAGGAAATCATCGCCGATCTGGGCGAGCTGTCCCTCGACGCTTTTGTTGCCGGGGTCGGCACGGGGGGAACCGTCAGCGGCGCGGGCGAAGTGTTAAAAAACAAGTATGGCTGCACTATCCATGCCGTGGAGCCGCAAGCCTCGCCGGTGCTCTCCGGCGGCGAACCGGGACCCCACCCCATTCAGGGTATCGGAGCGGGCTTTGTTCCGAAAGCGTACAATCCGTCGGTCGTTGACGAAGTCATCCCCGTCACCAACGAGGATGCTTTTGAAACCGCCAAAAAAATAGCTCGTCTCGAGGGCATTTTAGTCGGTATCTCTTCCGGAGCGGTGGCATGGGCGGCGCTGCGGGTAGCGGAAAAAATCGGCGCCGGTAAAACCGTCGTGGCGGTGCTGCCGGATACCGGCGAGCGGTACATTTCGACGGCTCTGTTCGAAAATCAATAATTGCATCGAAGGGGAAGCGGTGTATATTTATTTGGGACGTCAACGGAGATCAGCTCAAACCGAACATAACAAAAAGGAATCGGCACAACTGAGGCTATGTTAGCAATTATAGAAGACATCAAGGCAATTTATCGCAACGATCCGGCGGCTCGAAATATCGAGTTCCTCCTCTACCCCGGCTTTCACGCCATCACTTTCCATCGCCTGAACCACTTCCTCTGGAAATTGGGGGTGCCGTTCATCCCCCGTCTGCTTTCCCAGATTGTCCGCTTTTTGACCGGCTTGGAAATCCACCCGGGGGCAAAAATCGGTAAAGGCTTTTTCGTTGACCACGGCGCCGGTTTGGTCATCGGTGAGACGACTGAAATAGGCGACAACTGCGTCCTGTTCCACAACGTTACCCTCGGCGGAACGGGGAAACACAAGGGAAAACGTCACCCTACCTTGGGCAATAACGTTCTCGTCGGCACCGGCGCTATTTTGCTTGGTCCCATCACCGTCGGCGATAACGTCAAAATCGGCGCCAACAGTTTCGTTGTGATGCGGGATATCCCTTCAAACTGTACCGTTGCCGGAACTCCCGCCCGCATCATCAAACGAAACGGTGTTTTCTGTAATGAAGAGCTGCCCAAAACGGTCTTGACTTTGCAGACCACAAAAGGTTGACGATGAACAAACAATTCTTCCCGCTCCCTCTCAGCAGGAGAGAAAAGACGTTCTGCGAAAGGAAGAGCGGACATGTTCTCGGCGTATACATATTGCTGCTGCTTGCCCTGACCGCTCCTGCCGTCGCCGAGACCGTTTCTTTCAATCCCGGCAGAGGGTTGGTGGAAGTTCAAGTGACTCTTGACGGGCGCGTCAAGGGAACCTTCGGCATCGACACCGGCGCCGACCGACTGTATATCGACAGCAGCTTTGCGTTTCAAAACGGGCTTACCTTCACCGCTTCTCCGCCCCAGCGTTCCGTGGTCGGCATCGACGGCACCAGCGGCGCTTCCACCGTCTCCCTGCGTTCATTACGCATCGGCTCGGAAAGCCTGTACAATCTGGAAGCCACCGCCATCAACATGAAAAATTTCATCAAAGAAAAAGAATGGGGCTATCCCGACGGCTTGATCGGCTACAGTGTTCTGCGGCGGTTTTACGTTACGGTTGATTATCCGAAGCATGCCCTCACCTTGGACATGAGCCCCCCGTCGTTTTTGAGAAATCGCAGCAACGCTTCCCGGCGACCGATACGCTTTTCCATGCTCCGCCATTTCATCCTTGTCGATGTTACTTTCAACAACGAAGTCACCGTCCCTATGATACTCGACTACTGCGCTTCTTACACCTCCATAACCCCGTCGCTTGCCCGTCGCATCGGTATAGCCGCCAAAGAGAACAGTCGGGCAATCGTGCCGGAGATGAGCGTCGGGAAAGGACTGAGTACTTCCGGGGTCACCGTTCTCATCACCGACCTGTCCGATTTTCAAAACTCCCTTCGCAATGACTCCTTTGAAGGAATCATCGGCGCTACTTTCCTCGCCGGGCATAAACTCACCATCGACTACAAAGCCCGCCGGTTGTATGTTCATGAATGATGGGTTCAGTGCACGTATCCGTGCCTATCCGAATCGGCAACTCAAGCGGAACTAAAAAGTCCTCCTCTCGACCTCGAGAGAAGGACTGTTGGAAAAGTACTTTGGTTGTAAAGCGTTA
Organism: uncultured Ignavibacteriales bacterium; assembly: GCA_964489705.1. Lineage (GTDB taxonomy): Bacteria > Zixibacteria > MSB-5A5 > GN15 > FEB-12 > CAZAZQ01. The sequence continues at coordinate 58,804 of CAZAZQ010000004.1, read as the reverse complement.
CTTTTTGTCTTTTATCCGCACCACCCGGGAAACCGGCAAGGTGTAGCGGGTGTGATTTTCATCATCCAACTCAAACGTCAACGACTGCTTGAACTCTTTATCCACGGCGTCCTTATGAACAATAACCATGCCTTCGACTGTTTCGCCCGCCTTCACTTTCTTGGGCAGTTCCACATCGAAATATTTCTTCGGCCAGTCAATCAACGTCAACTTGTAGTCCCGTTCGCTCTTATTTTGAATCAAGAACTTTGCTTTCCGGCGCGGTTTGGAGGTAAACTGCGATACATCCAAATCATACGGGCTCAAAGTCAACGGCTTCGCCGTATCCGGCTCCGGCAGCAACTCGGCACGAATTTTCAGGTATACTTTTTCCTCACCGGCGTTGGTTTCTATGTAAGGACGTTTGGAAACTATTCCCCGAAACGAGCGAGTCGAAAAGAAAATCTCAATAGAGGTGCTGTCCCCGGGAGCGATAACGGAATCCTCCAACGGCGCCTTGGTGCACCCGCAGCCGGGAACCACCTTGAGAATTTTCAACGTATCGTCTCCCGTCGATTTAATCCAGAAGGTATGGGCAACGACCGCATGTTGGCAGACTTTTCCAAAATCGAAAAAAGGATTGACAATCTCAACGGCAGGCTTGGCATATGCCTGCCCACCCCAGCTCAAGACAAACCATCCGAGCAGACTCAGATACACCATCTTTCTCATGAGAGAGTTCCTCCACATATCAACTGACCTGTAGCACAACCGGCACGTATACTCATTTTCCTTTTCATTTTTCAACCCTCTTATGTAATCACCCGGAACAAGCGGTGCCAGCGAACCTTCTGAAAGAAATGCACCGCATTAAAGATAAACAACCGCGGCACCGACAACGGATCGCCGAGCGACACCGGCGGTGAGGGGAATTTATCGTCATCCCACGACCAGTGGATGATAAGGGCTTTCCCTAAAATGAGTTCCCGCGGTACCGCTCCCCAGTAGCGTGAATCGTACGAGTTGTCCCGATTATCGCCCATCATAAAGAAACGGTCGTGTGGGACGACATAGGGACCGAAATTGTCGCGGCTGTCAATACCGCCGGGACGGCGCGGCTGAATAATCTGCCGCCCGTCAAGCGTCGTGTCGATATACTTGGCATGTTCGGGATCGGGAAACTTTTTTCCGTTCACGTACAGCACCTTGTTTCTCACTTCCACCGTATCCCCGCCGACCGCCACGCAGCGCTTGATATACTTGGTGATGCCGTCGACGGGATAAATGAAGATAACGACATCCCCCCGTTGCGGCTCTCGAATCGCCGGGAGACGCCAATTCATCAACGGCACACGGGCGCCGTACAAAAACTTGTTCGCCAGCAGAAAGTCACCCACCAACAAGGTGTCTTCCATCGATTGGGAGGGAATTTTATACGCCTCGACAATCGACGTTTTGATGACAAGTGCCAGAACGACGGCGATAAGAATCTGTTTGAAATTGTCCCACAAACTATCCCCGAAACTTTGTTTCTGAGGACGGGGAGAAGCTTTTTGACCGGTTTTCTTTGTTTGTGCCATATCGTTTTCGTATGAACCGCCGGCGCCTTTCCCGATTGTCACCGAAGAGGGCGCCTTTTTTCATCCTTCGTTGCTTATACGTTTTTCCCGATTTCCCGAGGCAGGAAATTTCTCACTCCTGTCCGCGTAGAATTCTCCTTTCCTTCACTCAAAGAAACGCAAGATATCATTATATGTTACAAACACTATCAATCCCAACAGCAAAATAATGCCGATTTGCTGGGCGACCACCCGTACCCGCATCGACACCGGCGAACCGCGGATTTTTTCGACGAGCAAAAAGACCAAATGCCCTCCGTCCAGCACCGGAATCGGAAGGACATTCAATACCGCCAAGTTGACCGACAGCAACGCCATGAAGAAAAACAGCGCCGAAGCGCCTTTGCGGGCTTCTTTTCCCGATTGCTGGGCAATAAACAAAGGTCCCCCGACCAACTTGGGAGATATCTCGCCGGTGATATATTTTTTGACGAAGACTACCGTCTGCCACACTATCACATGGGTAGTGAGAAAGCCGTTCTTGGTCGCTTCCCATAAACCGGTGCGCTCGTAGCCGATAATTTTCTGTCCCAGAATGACCCCAATCAAGCCGACCGAATCGACCGAACCGTCCAGACTCGGGATTTCCCCTTTCCGGGGAACGATGGTATCGGTAATCGTATCCCCTTCATGCACCCACGTCAAGAGAACCGGCTGGTTCGGCTTGGAATGAATCAACATACTCAAAGAATCCGACTTATGCACCGGAATCCCGTCGACGGCGATGATTTCGTCGCCTTCCTTCAAACCGGCTTGTTCTGCCGGCGAATCGGGGTTGACCTGGAGAATTTCCACCCGATGCTCATCCAGAATCGGCTTGCCGCCGAAATACAGAATGCCCACCAAGATGAGTATCGCCAAAAAGTAATTCATGAAAGGACCGGCAAAAATAACCGCCGCCCGCTTTTCGACACTTTTCGACATAAACTCGTCGGGGGCTCCGGTAGCTTCCTCGGTGGGGTTTTCTCCCGCCATCTTGACATAGCCTCCCAGCGGGATAATGCCGATGCTGTAGGTGGTCTCTCCGATTTTCTTGGAAAGTATATGGGGCGGAAATCCCAGAGAGAACCGCTCGACCCGGATGCCGACTTTTTTGGCGACCAAAAAATGCCCAAGTTCATGGAAAAAGATTAAAATCCCAAGTACAAAAATAAAAGCGGCGGCACTGACCAACATGTCGCTTATCCAATCCTTCCTTTTGCCGTTACCCGAGCTTCGGCATCCGCAGCTAAAATATCACTCAAATCGGGACGCGAGACAACAGGTATTTTGTTGACCGTATATTCAATAACATCGGTTATATCCGGGAAACGAATAGATTGTTTCAAAAACGCTTCCACCGCTACTTCGTTGGCGGCGTTGAACACCGCCGGAGCCGTCCCGCCGGTTGTGGCGACCTCGTATGCCAGCGCCAGCGCGGGAAAACGCTCTTTATCCGGCTCCTCGAAAGTCAGCGACGAGAGGGAATAAATGTCAAGCCGCCCGAAATCCGACGGCACTCGGTGGGGCCAAAAGAGGGCGTACGTAATGGGCAGACGCATATCCGGCTGGGAAAGCTGGGCGATAATCGAGCTGTCGACAAACTCCACCATCGAATGAACAATCGACTGCGGGTGTATAACCACCTTGATTTTTTCCGGCGGTTGAGAAAACAAAGCGACCGCTTCGATAATTTCCAATCCTTTGTTGACCATCGTTGCCGAGTCGATAGTGATTTTGGCGCCCATTTTCCACGTCGGGTGCGCCAGCGCCTGATCGGGAGTGATGTCGGCAAATTTTTCCTTGGGGTATTCGCGAAACGGACCGCCCGACGCCGTGAGAATAATCGATTTCACTTCATTCGGCGCCCCCGCCGCCAGAGCTTGCCAAATTGCCGAGTGTTCCGAGTCGATGGGAAGTATCACGCCGCCGTTTCTTTTCATCAACGGCTCGAACAACGGTCCCCCGGCGACCAGCGACTCTTTGTTCGCCAACGCCAGCTTTCTTCCTTGCTTGATGGTCTCCAGAGAGGCGCGCAAACCGGCTGCCCCCACCACCGCATTGACGACAATGTCCGTTCCCCTCAACGTCGTCAAGTGGAGCATTTCCTCGGCGCCGACAAGAATCCGCACCGGTTCGCCGGAAAGCCACTCTTGCAAGTCAGCCCGGGAGGTTTCGTCAACCACGCAGAGATACTGAGGCCGAAAGCGTCGATATTGTTCCGCCAACAGCTCCACATTGGCATACGCCGCCAGCGCCAGCACTTCGAAAGCACCGGGATGCTTGGTGACAACATCAAGGGTAGAACGACCGATGGAGCCGGTCGAACCCAAAACGACGATTTTCCGAGGATTCATATTCATGGTAACGACGTTTCCCCCAGCCGGTTCCCGAAAATCGCCGCCGCCCCCTTTCGAAAAGAGGTTGCCGGAACTTCACCCAAAAGCCACAGGCGATCTCTCCTCACCATCCCGATGAGAAGAACCACTCTGGCCGGCCGCGAGGAAACGTTTTTCCTGAAAAATGATATAACCGCTTCTTCTTCCCGTCGCCTCAGGGGAGCTCGTTCCCCTCGGCGTCGGAAACGTACGCCCGAATCAAGTACACATCTTTTTTCGGCTTCGAGGTCTCCCGCGGGTTGCTCGGGTTGGCAACACACTCCACCGAGCCAATCTTATGCAGAACGTCATATCCCTTTATCAACTGCCCGAAAATCGTGTACTTGCCGTCCAACGAAGCGGTAATCCGGTTGCTGTCCAAGCAGATAAAGAACTGGCAGGAAGCCGAATTGGGATCCAACGCCCGCGCCATCGACAGGGTGCCCTCTTTGTGCGGCAAGTCGGAGAACTCTGCCTTGAGAGTATAACCGGTGCGCCCGGTGCCGGTTCCGGTCGGGTCGCCGCCTTGAATCATAAATCTATCGATAACCCGATGGAAGATAGTGCTGTCGTAGAAACCTTCCTTGGTACGGGCAAGGAACGAGTCGGCATGAGCCGGAGCTACGTCATGGTACAATTCCAAAGTCATCTTGCCGAAATCCGTCACGAGCGTGACGAATTTGTTGTCTTTGTTGCGGATGGGATGGGTGACGGTTGCCAGGCTGTCGTAATTGTAATGTTCGGATTCCACCACCGTTGCGGGATTCTCTTTTTTCTGCTGGGGTTCCGCCTTTTTCTCACTTTTGGAACAGCCCACATATCCCAACGTAAAAACCACCGCCATCAATGCGATTAAACCTGCTTTTCTCATTCGTTAATCCTTTCAAAAATTTTTCCTTTGTCGGCGAATATATCGAAAGCGGAATAGGGTGTCAAGGTTGAATGACCACGAAGGCAAACGAGCAAACTCACTTGCCCGTCACATATTCGGTCAAGTGGATCTCCTCGACGATAGTATCGAGCGTATCGCAGTAAAAGGTCATTCCAAGCCGGTTGTAATCGAACGCGACGGCTTTGTTGGCGGGGTTGCCGTCGTCGTAGAGCCAGACGGTATCGGGAGTACCGTAGGCGCTCCGAACGGAATCTATCGGCGATCCGATACCTATCCCTTCGGGGGTTTTCTTCGAGTAGACGGTATTGACAATCACTCCTTCCACCTGCTCGGCGTCATTGGCGGTCTCGTCATGATTGCTGTCGTCGACGATAACCACCACCCCCAACGCCTGCTCGTAGTTCACATAGACCCGCCAGTACGACGGATCCTCGTCGATTGATGCCGGATCGCCGTTAAAATGCCTGACATCGGCATAGGTATCATCGAACAACACGTACTGCCCCTGTCCATGCACACCGGGGATTAACGTATTCGCCCGCAGTTCGATTATCACGGTGTCGGTCGGTATCGTCAAACGCACGACAGCATGTCCGAGTGCGCCGGTGAAGGCATACCAAAAACGGGCATAGCCGGTCGAATCGGTCGTGACGGAACGATGGCTCAAAGTGCCGTCTCCTTCCACCGGCTCCAACTGAATCTGCACGGCGGGAATGTAATTATTGTTGCCGTCGACAACGGCAAATTCCAGAAGCGAATCGGGGATGGTGTCGCTCATTTCTCCTTTGTAATAGAAACCGTTTGGAGCAACCAACCGAAGAGCGGAGGGTTCGTCTTTGCCGCACCCGCCAGTTATTATAACAAGTCCCGCTATCAGGTTCAGCACTACAAAAACCAGCCACCACCGGCGAATCATCTCATACTCCTTTCCTTATTCCTATGCTCCGTCACCACCACGCAAAAGTCTCCGTCCGTATAGACCGCCGACTTCGCATTGGAAATCTTCAAAAAGACCAGAAAGCACCGATTTTTCGGTCTTCGTCACGCCAACAACAACCATCTCGTCACGGTCGGTAAAAATATCTCAGTCCCAGCCCGAAATTCAGATATTTCGGACGGCGGTCGGAAGCGAAAAGATCGACGCTGTTGACCGAGGAGAGGGTGACAAAGGAGCGTTTCTGGGGAGCCCGCCAGAGCACAAAATCGATGCCGAAATTGATGCTCCCCGCCAACGTCACCCAATTTTCCGAGGCATACCCGCGGGCGCTTTGGGTCGTTATTCCTCCGTGAAAACCGATGCCGAGATAGGGGGCAAGCGGTCGCCGGGCGAGATTGGCGCCGAAGACATTCAGGTTGAAATCAAAGTCGTACTGGTTGAAAGAGGGAGAAGCGTCGATGAAATAGAATTTGACGTTTGGGGCGGCATAAAAAGTATCCAACGTCGCTATCTTGGTGTAGGTAAAACCGAGACTGACATATACCCGATTCCGCCGCAAGACACCATAGCTGGCGCCGAGGTGGTAGGTTGGCTCGTACAAGTCACCGGCAGTGATGGAATAGTACTGATTACCGATATGAAACACCTGGGAACCTATCATCTCATACGAACCGATGGGATTGGAATATCCTCCATATCCCTCCAGCACATGGTAACGCTTCGGCACCCGACGGATACGAGCCTCCGAAACGGAACCAAACGCCAAGACGAAAAGAGTCAAAAAAACGACCGGTTTTGCAAGTTTCTTCATGGGGTCACCTTCATCATCGCTTTTGCGTTCACAAATGAAAAGCTTTTACAGCTTCTACATACTATGTCGGCAAACCGTCGAGAATAACTTTGAAGTAATATAGGCAAATTCCATCCCGCCAGCCACCATAAAATAAGCGGGAGAAAGAGACGATTTTGAAGTGGCGTCCGCCGACAAACCACTATACCTTTACAGACATTATGGAATTGTTAGGCGTAAGTCCGGGACGTCGGGCGGCAATTTATTTTTTGCTGACCATTCTGTTAGGGACAGCCGTCTTGCTGCTGCCGATAAGCGAGAAAGAGCAACCCATTACGCTTATTGACGCTCTCTTTACCTCCACCTCGGCGGTGTGTGTCACGGGGTTGACGGTGCTCGATACCGGCAAGGATTTTTCCTTTTTCGGGCAAATCGTCATCCTCATCCTGATTCAACTGGGCGGTCTGGGAATTATGACTTTTACCACCGGCTTGCTGGTGTCGCTGGGTTCACGCTTGTCTTTTCACGATCGCTACGGCTTCTCGCAGAGTTTCAGCTCCGGCTCGGGTATTCATTACGTAACTCTCCTGAAAGCAGTCATTTCCACAACCTTCATCTTCGAATTTCTCGGAGCGGTGGCACTGTATATCAAGTTCCAAACCCAGTATCCGACGGGAAAAGCGGTTTTCTATGCCATCTTCCACTCTATCTCCGCTTTTTGTAACGCCGGTTTTTCGACTTTCAGCAACAGCCTGGAAAGCTACCGATCCGACGGCTACACGGTGCTTGTCTTCTCGTTGCTTATTATCAGCGGGGGATTGGGGTTCATCGTGATTCGGGAAGTATACGCCCGCCTGACCAAAAAAGAAGTGATGCTCTCGCTCCACTCCAAGCTCTGCCTGACCACCACCGGTATCTTGCTGGTCGGCGGGACGGTTGTGTTTTACTTTACCGAATATCATAACGCCTTCAAAAGCACCGGCTTCGGATATAATCTCCTGAACGCTTTCTTTCAATCGGTCACCTGCCGGACGGCAGGATTCAACACCCTCAGCCAAGTCAACCTGACGGAAGTCAGCATTTTGATTACGATGATTCTCATGTTCATCGGCGCCTGCCCCGGCTCTACCGGCGGCGGGGTAAAAACTACCACCTTCGCCACCGTCATGCTGCTGGTATGGAACCGCTTCCGGGGAAAACGCTCGGTAGCGGCATTCAAACGCTCCATCAGCGCCGACTCCGTCAGGCGGGCGCTTACCGTCACCCTGCTTGCTTTCTTGGTCATCGTCGTCATGTTCGTGTTGTTCGTCTTCATCGAAGAAGAACCCATTCCTCACCTCGTGAGCAAAGGAGTGTTCGTCGACAACCTCTTTGAAGTGATTTCCGCTTTCGGGACGGTCGGACTGTCACTCGGGGCAACTTCCACCCTTCACGATTGGGGAAAAATTCTCCTGATATTGTTGATGTTCGCCGGCAGGGTGGGGCTGCTGACGTTGGCGTTTGCCCTGGCACGACCGGCGGAGCAAGGAGAAATCGTATACCTTGAAGAAGAAATTTTAGTCGGATAGAGGAACGAGTATGAAACAGTTTGCGGTTATCGGTCTGGGAAACTTCGGGGCTATGGTTGCCAAAACCTTAGCCGGGTTGGAGTGCAAAGTCACCGCCATCGACAACAACAAAGCTCGGGTGCAACCGCTGCAAGAGCTCCCCTCCGTGGTGGCGGTACTTGCCGACGCCACCGACCGGAAGTTTCTGGAAAACCTTTCCGTGGAGCAGTTCGATTGCTTCATCGTCTCGACAGGGGAAGATTCCCACGCCTCCATTCTCATCAGCCTGCATCTCAAAGAGTTGGGCGCCCGTCAAATCATCGTCAAGGCAAATTCGGACGACCATGCCCGCATTCTGCTCAAAGTGGGCGCTACCAAAGCAATTATTCCCGAAGAAGAAATGGCGATAAAGCTCTCCCGCTCCTTAGCGCAGCCTAACCTCATCGATTACCTGCCCTTGGCAAGCGATTACTACGTGGCGGAGCTGACTCCGCCAGAAAAGTTTGTCGGCAAGACTCTTATCGAGCTCAAACTGCGGAAAAAATACCACGTCCAGATTATCGCCATCAAAAAAGCCGACTCGGGGGAAATCGATTTCGTTCCCGGCGGAGATTACCGGATTACCGACTCAGACGTGTTGGTGGTGCTGGGTAAGGAAGAAAACATCAACAAGGTAAAAGGGTAAAGGAAAAGACCGCCGGAACACCCGGCGGTCCTTAGCCTCACCTCTCACTTCACTCTGCTCTATGTCATTTTTTACTGCTCGTTGACCGTGGCGCTCTTGGTAATGTAAATGCCGCCGCGCGGGTCGGAATCGTATACCGTGATGGTATAACTGCCGGGGGTACCCGGAGCCGTCCACACGAAACCGCTGGCTTCGCCATATCTATCCGTCTCCTGAGTAGCACCGGCGATGGTTCCGCCGGAGGCGGTCATGGTGATAGTATGATCACCCAAGGGGTTGCCATAACGGTCTTTTATCACCACCGTGAAACGAACTTGTTCCCCCGGATCCACGGACGAGCTTCCGTTAATGCTGCAGTTCCCTGCATACGCGGGACCGGTTGTCAACACAATCGAATAGGTCGACTGTGCCATACCAGCCCAATAGGTAACCACATCTACAGCACCAATACCGTCATCATTCCCGCCGGTCATGGAATAATCTTCATTGAGAGTTGCGGAATTGATTTCCACTCGAGCTCGCGAAGAGTAACAACCGTCCTCCAAGCTTCCTCCCTGCACACTCAAGAAGTTGGCGTCGGCTTTGAAACTGGTACCGTTGATAAGCGGATTCCAGTTGAGATCATATCCGTCGACAAAGACCACCGCTCTGCCAAATCCGTCGGCAAGCATGCTATCGGGAACTCCGGAAACGATAAGGGTGTCGGGGATATGGGTATTGAAAAACATGCCGGTGTCTACCACCGTACCGCCAGCAGTTTCGGCGATAACCAACACCCGCCCGTCAGCGGAATCGACATTCGTGCCTGAAATCCAGACAGTGGTAGCGATGCCTTCCAGATCCTGCGTGCGCGCTTCGTGTGACTTCATCGTCCCTTCGTCGGTAGTGAAGTAGACGACGGTCGAGTCGTTGACGGGGTTCATGTAAATATCCGACACCACCGCCGTAATACCGACTTTTTCTCCGACATTATCCCAGTAATCGACGTTACATTCCTCCGTCCCGACGACAATATACGCCGGCGGTCCGGCGGACACCAGAATTTGGGTGGCGTTCGACAAGACCGTATCGACGTAGGCGCGGATCCGAATCGTTCCGGAGACTGTTCCCGAATGAATCGGCGCGGTGGCGATTCCTTGACTGTTGGTCACCGCCTGATACGGACCGTAGCCGACCGTCCCCAAGTGTTCCCCTCCTCCGGGACCGTCAACAATAATGAAATTTATCGTCAGTCCTTCCGGAACGGTATTCCCGTTGACATCGTACCCGGTGGCGTATAACAAGGCGGACTCGATACCGCCGGTCTGCTTGACCACCAAGTTAATCGAGTCGGACGAGAGATAAATGGAGTTGACCGTCGCATCCGGCGAAAGCTGAATGGACTGCTCGGCGGTTCCTTCAATGCCGTTGTCATCGACGGTAGCTTTGATGTACACGGTCAAGGCGTCGTAGCCGGCGATATAGTTCACCTGTGCCTGCCCCAAGCCGCCGGTCACCAAAGCGGTCGAAGGAATCAATCCCAACGCATCCCACTGGCCGTTGTCGTTGGCATCGTAAACAAGAGAATCGATGCCGCTCGACCAATAGCCATTGCCGTCAATATCTTCAAACTTTTCTCCTGCCGTCAGCTTGACCAACGTCGAATCCGGCGCCGGTTGACCGCTCTGGTCGCGGACGGTAATCGTTACCACCGAAGTGTCCGAACCGTTCGCCAAAATCAAGCTCGGCGAAACGCTAATAGTGACATTTCCTCCCGCCTGCTGACTCTGGGTGACGGTCACCGTGGCGGTGCTGGAAACCGAGCCTCCGACCAACGCCGCTTCGATTTCCACCGAACCGGAGAGAGTCGGCACGAAAATCGTCGCGGCGACGCCATTGGCATCAGTCGTATCGACAGAGGGAGTAAACGAACCGGCGCTCGACGGGGTGCATGAAAAAGTCACCACCTGGTCGGCTTGCGGTGTACCGTCTTGGGTCACGGTCGCTTCCACCACGATGTTTGAACCGACGGTGACCGAATCGGGGCTCGCCGTCAGGCTGATGGTACTGGTGTTCTCTTCGTCCAGAACACTTTTCGAGGAACAACCGAACATCCCCACCACGGCTATGCCGACGAGTATGATGGTACACGTCTTTACTAGTACGGTAAGATTTTTCATGGCTTCTCCTGATATTTCAAAACCTTTTTTCACTCGTGTGCCTGTTTCTCCCCACCAACCCCTCGAACATCATCATTGACCGGAAGCCAACTCTTGATCGACAATCGTCGGGGTCACGAAAATAACCAAATCCCGGCTTTCCATCCGCTTGTTGGTGTATTTGAAGAGCCGTCCGAGCAAGGGGATATCCTTCAACAAAGGAATACCCACTTCCGTCTCGACTTCGTCCTCGGTCGTCAAGCCGCCGATGACCGCGGTCTGCCCGCTGGCGACGATGACGTTGGTGGAGGCATTGCTCGTATTGATGATGACGCCGTTGGGGTCAAACTCGTAGGTCGACCGCTCCGGGCGCAGATCCATCAAGATTTGGTTCTCGGCGGTGATGTGCGGAGTGACATGAAGAATCGTGCCCACTTCCTCGAACTTAATGACCACGTTGCCGGACTCGTCAAACTGCTTTACCGGAATCTTCTGTCCCATTTGAATCTTGGCTTCCTTGTTGTCCACCGTGGTGATTTCGGGGTGAGCGAGAATCTTTCCCTTGCCGTTCTGGATAATGGTCTCAATAAAAGCATCGACTGACCAGCCGTGCTGCAACGCCGTCACGGTATACCGTCCCACCACATCGGGACTGCGGGCGGCGATAACCTCACCCTTTTGCGGGTAGGAACGACCTGACTCGGTGGTATAGGTACCCTGGGCATTCCAGTTGATACCCAGCTCCTGCTCATCCCGAGACCAGATCTCCAAAAGCTGAGCGGAAATTTTTATCTGACGAGCCGGTTTATCCAACTCGGCGATGAAATCCAGTACCTTATCCATATTCGACGGCACTTCCTGAATAATAATCGAGTTGGAGCGCGGGTCGCTGTTTGCTTGTCCCCGGTCGGAGAGAAGCGATTTCACCGCTTGAACGATATCATCCGAGGTGGAGTTCGAGATCTTGACAATCTTGGTCTCCAGCTCCGCTAGTTGGCGCTGTTCCAGTTTATGCTTTTCCTGCTCGGTCACTTCTTTGCGGTACGCCTCTTCCGGCAGCACCCGGATGTAGCCTTTCTCTTCGTCCACAATCGCCAGATTGTAGGTGCGACCAATGATATCCATGGCGGTGCGCCACATGACATCTTTGAGCTTAATCGTCACCGTGCCGCTCACTTCGGGAGCCACCACGACGTTGACGCCGCCGTAGTCCGCCAAGAAGGTCAAGACCGAACGAATATCCGCAGATTGAAATTGCAGGTTCTTGATAGGGGCATTCGGATCCGGTTTCTCTTCAGCCGTCGCCAGAAGAGTGGATGTTGCCATGACAATGAGCAACCCTAACAGCACGTGAACGAATTTGTCTTTCTTCCTTATCATTATCAAACACCTGCCTTTCATCAATCTTCTTCAATATTCAATGCCACGGTTCGGCTCCACCCGTACTCAAAGATCTGGAAGTAGACCCGGTCGCTTTCCACCCGCAAGACATAACCCTTGCGCACCTTGTCGCCTTCCTTCAGGATGTAGCCGTAGCCGCTTTTATCTTCAAACAGGGCGCTGTTGGTGCCGTCTTCCGCTTGGAGGACACCGACCAACTTCAAGCCCTCGACATTCGGTATTCTCTTTTCAATCGGGCTGTTGTACGTCTTCGCTTCGTTGATTAACGTTTCGAACGGGTCGCGAGGACTTTGCACCCGATACTTGATGACCAAACGCTTGGGAAATTCCGCCACCAGCGTTCCTTTGATTTTCGTCGGCGAGGTCGGACTACGACGGAAACGAGAGGTCGGAAGCTTCTTCTGTTGACTCTTCGTTCCTTTTTTGATCGTGGTCGTATCAAACCCTTTTTGCTCTTTTGTCTTACTCTCCGTTTTCGGAGCCGGACTCACCTTGGCGGAAGAAACCGTCGTCTTCGGCTGCGACTTCTTCTTCGCCGTCACTTTCGGAGCCGGTGCCGACGTCTCAGCCTGAGCCGCCGTCACGGGGGCGGGGGCAGTAGTTTTTTGAGGAGCGGCTTTCACAAACGTTTTGGAAGAAGAACTCTTTGTCGTTGTCTTTGTCGTTGTCTTTGTCGTTGTCGTTTTTGTCTTCGCTACAGTTTGCTTGACGGCTTTTTCCTCGGACGCTTTTTTCTCAACCGGAGTCGTGGAACGAGATTTTTCCTGTTTTGTCCGGGCAAAACTCGGCGCCGCTTTCGTTTCGGCAGGTTTCTTCACCGCCGGAGGAGCGACAGGTTTCGGCTGAGGGACTTCATTCTCAGCAACTTTTGGCTCCGTTACCGGTTTGGGTATTTCCGGTTGGAGCAGACTCTCGTCAAAATCAGGACCGAACGGAACATCCGCCACCATAACCGGCTTCGGTTTCGGCGGGGTCACTTGTGACGGAACGGAAGCGACACTGCTTTTTTTCGCCGGTGCCGTTTTCGGCTTTTCCTGCTTCTTTTGAGTCGGTTTCGCCTTTTCTTCCGGCGGAGTCGCTTCAGCCGCCAAACTTGCCAATCTATCAGCGTTGATTTCTTGGTTCAACTCTTTGGTGGTCTTCGAAACTTTCTTCGCCGAGGTCTTTGTCTCAACCGACGCTACCGCAGGCGGCGTCGTATGAGGCGACTTCTTTTTGGAAACGAACGAGGTCGCCGACCAATCGGCAAACGAGCGTTTCTGTTTATCCGGGAAAAACAGGGTTATCGTCTTTTCATCCGAGTCGACCCGGTAGAAGGTTTCCCCTTCCATGTCGAACACTACCCGCACCACTTTCTCCGGCTTCACCGCATACTGGCTGGTGCGGATTCGCTGGACGGGGCAGTCGGGCAGAGAGGAAAAATTCATAGCCGGCAGATGATGGGTGGCGGTCAGGATATCGACAATCACCCGAAACGGCTTGCCGTCTTTTGCCTCTTCGGTCTGGTGGGTAAACCGTACCCCGCCGTCGACGTCGATGCTGGCAACGGCGGTGCCGTTCTCATAATGCAACGAGACATCGGTGACCTCCGACGCCCAGCTCTGCCCTGCGGCAAGTCCTATCACTATCCCAATGAGACTGATTATTCTTCGCATGAATCCGTCCACCTCCTACAGGGCAATCTCTTGAAGCCGTTCTTCTTCTTTCACGAAATAGGTGGAAAGCGTAAAGACGGCTCTCATGGTTTCTTTCCGTTTTATCTCTTGAGGACCGGTGGTTTCCTCCCGGACAGGCTTACCGACGGCGACATCCAGAGCGCTGAGTTCCATATTCGAAATGTTTGCAATGAAAGGGAAATTCGCCACATACCCGATGAATCTTCCGAAATCGTGGTAGGTGCCGGTCATCTCGATTTCAAAGGATGCGATATTGTAAAACTCTTCCGACTTCAACGGCAGCGGCTGCAGCCGGGTGATTTTCGTGCCGGTCAGCGAAGACGCCGTGTGAAGCTGAACCAGAAGAGAAGGAATCTGCTTGACTTCCGGAAGCAAGGCTTCGATTTCATGATAGCGCTTGACCAACTCCGAATATTCCAACTGGAGGGCGTCGAGCGATTTGGCTTTCATCTCGACGTTTCTCAAGTTGGTGGTTATCGTCTCGAATTCCTGGCTCTTCAACGCAATCTGGTTGCTGTAGTTGGTGTATACCCGCGAATACCAGAAATAGACCACGATGAAAAATGCCAGGACCGCGAGCGCAATCTTCTGTGTTTTTGCATCTTTGAAGTCCATAGTCCCTTATCCTCAGTTCAAACTTTTATGACTGGTCGACCCGGAAGCGTTTTGGCTCGTCTTGTCAGCCTGGGCAATAAGCCCTCGTAACTTTTCGTCGGAGAGGTAGTGTAAATTGCAGGAGAGGATGAAATCGTACGCTTTCTGGTCATGGAATTTGACCTCGTCGGTCGCCACCAGCTCCACATTATCGAAGTAATCCGAACGCATCATCTTAATCATAAAGGACGCCAAGGCGTTCAAGGTAAAGGCATACCCTTCGATTTCCACCTTGCGGATGGTCGGTTGTGCCTGCGGCGGTGCCTCTTGCGCCTTTTGGTTGTTAGTGCCCGATTTGGTATTGGCTTGCTGGAGGGTATCGAGAGTTTCTTCCTTGAAATGCCCTAACCAGACAAACTCCGGCACGTTGCGGGCAAGATCTTCCAGAATCCGCACCCAGGCGGAACGATGGCTGTCGAGCCGCTCTACCGCCGCCATCCGGCTGGTAATCTTGCTTTTCACATCCATCAAACCGTCGACCAGCTTGATGTCTTTCTCAAGCATCGCCGCCCGCTGTCGGGCTTTGGCGATATTGCCTTCCAGTTCTCCCAACTGACGGATTTGGTAAAAGGTCACGCCGATCAGCATCAGGACAATACCCGCCGCCGCCGCAATGGCATAGATACCGGTCTTGCCCAGGGAGAAACTAAAGGGCTTCTTGAGATACTCTTTCGGGAGTAGATTTATCTCTATCATCGGTTGTTACCTCACCTTCCGCATCGCTAAACCAACTGGCACCGTCAACAAGGGGGCAATCTTCTCCGGTTGGAGGTATTGGAACAGTTCCGGATCGTAGTCGATATTCCGCAAGGGATTTGCAATTTCGAGAGGAACATTGAGCTTGGACTGGAGGAATTCCGGCAGATAGGGCACCAACGACCCGCCCCCGGAGAGGACTATCCAATCTATGGTGTCTACTTTCGCTTGAGACTTAAAATAGGAGAAAGCCAATTCAATGCCGGCGGTCAATTCGTCGGTCGAGGAAATAATCGTCGCCTTGAGCATGTCCTGATCTATCGAATCAGACATTTCTCCTTTGATGGCTTTGCTGGTCAACTCGTGGTTCAACCGAAACTCTTTTTGGATGGCGTTATAAATTTCGCGCGTTCCGGCGGAAACGTCGCGGGTCGACTGGTACATGCCGTCCGCAATATACGTGATGTTGGTCACGTCGTAGCCGATGTTCACCAAGGCGGTGACCCGAGAGGGATCGACATCGTAGTTCATGATGTAGGCATTGTAGATGGCGAACGCATCGTCATCGACAATGACCGGCCGTAGACCGCAATCCTGAATCAGTTCCAAGTAGCTCTGGAGATATTCTTTTCGCGCCGCCACCAGCAGGACGTCCATCTTGTTGGCTTCTTCATCCACCTTGATAATGTGGTAATCCAAGCTGACGTCGTCGACGTCGAAAGGCGCCCGTTGCTCGGTTTCGAACAAAATTGCCTGCTCGGCTTCCGTTCCGGTTTTCTTGTCGATGGTGAAACGATCCGTGATAACGGCATGTCCGGAAACCGACACGACCACGTCTTTTATCCGCGGGTCGGTCTGGTCAATGAGCGATTGAACGTTGAAAATGACCGCCTCCCGATCCCGAATTTCACCGGTTACAATTGCTTCCGGAGGCAGTTCCCGAATGCCGATCGCATCGATGGTATGACCGACTTTCGTATGCTCCAGTTTGATGAGCTTAATCGAGGAGGCGCCGATGTCCAGACCTACGGTACTTTTGCTTCTGCCGGAGAATAACATACGCTTCTCTTTGCTTAAATTTTATCCTCTTAACTATGTCTCATGTATCGGCAATCTTTATCGTCATTTAATGACCCGCCTCAAAAAAGTTCGGGGATGCCGAATCATTCCATGACGGTCGATTGCTCTCACCCATTAGGTCAAATTAGTTATCGGTTTTTTTCGGATAAGCCTTTAAGGAAATCGCCCCGGAACCTCAAATTGCTTACCAAAAAGCAAAAAAAGCCTCTCCCGAAAAGGAGAGGCTCTGCCGGAGGATGAGGAAAAAGGGGATAGTCTCGGTTTTAATAAAAACTTTCGTCGACCTGCACCCTGCCGGTGGAGGCTAAGACGTTGTGAATCATAATACCGACGACGGTTTCCGTCGATGCCATGGTGTGAATGTTCCCGCCGCCGGTAAATTTTGCCGAGCCGTTGGGACGAAAGACCAGCACATCGTTGTCCATATCCGTCCCCAGATAGGTATATTCGGGAGGAAGAGTATCGACGCGAATCAGCGAATCCCCAACATCATATTGATAACTGCTCAGGTTGACAATATCTTTGAACAGGGTGATGGTCTTGTTGCTGCCGTCAAAGTACACCCCATACTGAGCTTTGTTGGCAACCGCCATCGACCGAGCCAGACGCAAGGTGGAGGTGATTTCCCTTGTTTCGCTCCTGATGGCAAGTTTTTCCCACGCCGCTTTGAATCGAGGCATCGCCATGGTGGACACTATCCCCATAATGACCACCGTGGTCAGCAGTTCGATAAGGGTCATTCCCGAATTCTTCGCAAATTTTGCTTTCATCATCATCACCGTACTTTCTGGGCTTATCCGGCGCGGCACCGAGGATTTTCTTTTATAACGGGTTGGGTACCGCGTCTCTGCCGTCCGCTATCTTAGCATACGCCGTGCCCCGAACGAAAAAATACTGAAAAAACTCCCTGTCCCCCTCAAAGGGATTGTCCGATACAGCATTACAAAAGAACCGGAAGAAAGACCGGACAAAAGGGAGGAACAATTTCGTCGACCGTCCCATTTAGAAGTATAGGAAATACCCCATATAAATGGGGGAGAATCAATTTGCGGTTGACAAAAACGGATATCGTCGTACCTTAAATTAGGTACATGCCGAAGAGTCAAGCAAGAAGTATGACCTCAAAGAAAGGAACGTATACATGAAAGTGCAACGTATGCAGGTAGTGGTCTACCTCACCATCCTCCTCACTCCTCTCATCTTTCTAACCGCCCCCACGTCAGCCAAAGAGCTCCCTTCCTTTTTGGTCGACGAGCCGGTCGTGTTGAAGAAAAGTTTCGAGCCGCTGTCCGCCGGAACGAGAGAGTACCTCACCCGCCAAGACGGGGAGAACGTCAAAATCTGGGCTTTCTTCACAGACAAAGGCGTCTTCACCAAAGACCAGTTCGACCGGAAAGCTTCCGAAATAACCTTCAGCGAAAAAGTCATGAAACGCCGAGCCAAAACCGGCATGGATCATATCGTCTTTGCCGATCTGCCGGTGGCGCAATCATACATTGATGAAATCGTGTCGTTGGGAGCGACATTCCACCGGAGCTCTCGGTGGCTGAACGCCGCCAGCTTCAACGCGCCCAAGGAGAAGGTCGACGAAATCGCCGCTCTCCCCTTTGTCTACGAGGTCAGGCCGGTTTTGACCTTCGTCAAACACTATCCCGAACCAGAAACGATTCGTGGAGACACCCCGCCGAGCAACGCCCTGGCGCCGGATGCCTTGGACTACGGCAGCTCTTACGCCCAATTGGCGCAAATCAACGTTCCTGCGGTACATGACAAAGGCTACCACGGCGAAGGAGTTACCTTGGCGGTGTTCGACACCGGTTTCAGAAAGTCCCATGAAGTATTCGCCTCTCACTTTGCCGAGGGACGAGTAATCGCGGAATGGGACTTTGTCTTCGACGACAGCAACACCGCCAACGAAGCGGAAGACTGGTCGAACGCCTGGAATCACGGCACCTATACCTGGTCAACTTCGGCAGGTTTCAAAGACGGTGTCCAAATCGGACCGGCGTATAAAGCCAATATCATTCTGGCGAAAACCGAAGATGTGCGCTCGGAAACTGAAGTGGAAGAAGATAACTGGGTAGCGGCGTTGGAATGGGTTGACACCCTCGGAGCCGACGTGGTCACTTCTTCGCTGGGCTACATCGACTGGTATACGTATGAAGACCTTGACGGAAACACCGCCACGACGACGCTGGCAGCCAACACGGCGGCAAGCATGGGCATCGTCGTTTGCAACGCCATGGGTAACGAAGGCTCCGGCACCGGGACGCTCATCGCTCCGGCTGACGCCCACGATATTCTTGCCGTCGGCGCAGTCACCTCGACCGGCTTGATTGCTTCCTTCTCTTCTCGCGGTCCTACCTACGACGGCAGAACCAAACCGGAAGTGTGCGCCCGTGGTGTCTCCACCGCTTGCGCCACTGCGGTTAGTGATGCCAGTTACGGCTCCGCCAGCGGTACTTCCCTCTCGACCCCGCTGGTTGCCGGAGCCGCTTGTTTGCTGATACAAGCGCGTCCCACGTATCCGCCGGAGCTCATCCGCTTAGCCCTCATGGAAACCGCCGACAACGCCGCCTCGCCGGACAATACCTACGGCTGGGGGGTCATCAATCTTGATGCGGCATTGAATTGGGGAGCGAATTTCTACGCCGATGCAACCATCGGGCAGGGACCGCTGACCGTGCAATTCTACGACAGCTCCACCATCAGCCCCACCTCATGGATGTGGTCGTTCGGCGACGGTGACACCTCGTACGCGCAAAATCCGAGTCATACGTACACCGAGGTCGGCGTGTACGACGTCTCCCTCACGATTGGAAGCGCTTACGGCGACATCACCACCAACAAACCCCACTACGTCGCCGTTCTGGGCGATACCGCTACGTTCAAAACCGATTCGGCGTACGCCGGAGACCAGGTGGTCATTTCAGTCGACATCGTCAACACCCAAGAATTGAACCAAATAATCATCCCGTTCAAATACGAAAGCACCCCTTCCTTCCAAATCACTTTTGACTCGGTCTCTTTGGGGAGTCGTACCAGCTATTTTGAAGATATCATGTATATCACCTTCGATCCGGATCACAACAAGTACACCGTCCGGTTGACCGCCGACAATGGCGGCGGTTCGCCTCCCTTGCCGGTCGGCTCCGGGGAAGTGATGAAAATATACTTTACTCTCGACCCGTACGCCTTCGGCGGCTTGAGTCAACCGATTGATTCGACCACCGGGCTGTACAGCCTGGAGTTCGATTCCGACTATTTCGACTACGAGCCGGTGGTCTACGGCGGCGAAATCCGTTCTCGGACGGTTATCCGCGGCGATGCCGACGGAAACCTAATTATCAACGTCGGCGACGTCACGTACTTGGTCGCCTATCTCTTCAAGGGTGGAGAGCCGCCCGTTTCCATTCAAGCGGGTGATGCTCAAGTTGATTTCGACGTAAATATCAACGACCTGACGTACATGGTCGATTACCTCTTCCGAGGCGGCTCCCCACCGCCATCCCCGTAAGGGAATCCCAAGAAAATCAACACCGGCAGGAAAAAACCTGCCGGTGTTTTTTTGTGCCACTCAGCAGAAAAACCGCAATTTCAGCTTTCGATAAGAGGAAAGGATTTCTGGCAGCGTTGAATAACACCAACAACGTTAATTACGGAAAGAACGTAAAGGGAGACGGCGGGAGCTTACTGCTTCAGCGTCTCTAAGAGCCGCTTGTTGTAATAGTCTATCAAATCTTCCCGGCGCAACACCCCGATGACCTTTTCTTGCTCAGGCCCATGCACCACCGGGATAAGCTTCAAATCCCGCAAGCCGAACAGCTTGAAGGCTTGCTCCAAATCGTCCTCCGAATCAAGGAAACAGGTATTCTCCTGTACTAAATCCTGAGCGATAACCAGATAATCGAGCGAATGCTGGCTGAGCACCGACCGGATATCCTGAAACGAGAGTACCCCCCGGATATGGCTGTTGTTGTCCAGGACCACGAAATACGACTCGTTGGTATGCTCGATGATGTCGAAAATCTTCGCCAGCGGCGTGGTAACGGAAATCGTCACGAAGTTGGTATCCATAATCTCGGCGACCTTGTGAGATTTGAGGACGTTGACGTCTTTCCCGCCCCGGATGTCGATACCGCGCCGGATGAGCTTGACGGTGTAAATCGAATGAGGGAACAACCGCCGCGCTACCAAAGCGGAAAAAACCACCGTCACCATGAGAGGCAAAATAATGCGGTAATCGGACGTCATTTCAAAGATGATGAGCAACGCCGTAATAGGAGCATGAGTCGCTGCCGCCACCATCCCCGCCATCCCGACCAGGGCGTAGGCGCCGGGGGTTGCCGTCGCTCCGGGGAAAAGATGATTGACGATAAACCCGAACGCCCCGCCCGCCACGGCGCCCATAAACAGCGAGGGGGCAAAAATACCGCCCGAGTTCCCCGACCCGAGGGTCAAGCAGGTCGCCGCCAACTTCATAACGATGAGAACAATCAAAATCCAGAACGCCATCTGACCGTACAAGGTCAGCTTTATCGTTTCATATCCGTCCGCCAACACTTGGGGGTAAAAGATAGCGATAATGCCAAGGAGCAATCCCCCGATAGCGGGTTTCAAAACGGAAGGGACTTTCAAGCCGTCAAACCAATCCTCGAAAAGGGTCAAGGTGCGGGTGAACATGACACCGACCGCCCCCATGCCGATACCCATAACCACATAGAGCGGTATCTCCCACGCCGAAACCAAGGAGTAACTGGGGACTTCGAAGGCGGGGTGATTGCCCAAGAAACTCCGCGTCACCACCGAGGCAACGACCGAGGACAAGATAACCGGCGAGAAGGTGGTTATGGCATAATCACCGAGGATAATTTCCAGGGAAAAGAGCACCCCGGCGATGGGGGCGTTAAACACCGAAGAAATCCCTGCGGCGGCACCGCAGCCGACCAGAATTTTCACCCGGTCGCCCGACATGCGAAACACCTGCCCGATAGTCGAGCCGATAGCCGAGCCGATTTGCACGATGGGACCTTCCCGCCCCGCCGAGCCGCCTGAACCGATGCAGATAGCGGAAGCGATCGATTTTGCCGCCGCCACCCGGGGACGGATAATCCCTCCCATTCGAGCCACTGCATTCATCACTTCCGGCACCCCGTGCCCTTTCGCTTCCACCGCATATTTGTACACAATCGGACCGACCAGCAGCCCGCCGACAAACGGGATAAGCGGCAGCCAGTACTTTATGCTGAACCCTTGCGAGCCTATCGCTTCCGTGAGAATTTGATCGGTCAAACCGAAAAAGAGGTGGTTGAAATACTTGATGAGCAAGATAAACGCAATCGCCCCCAAACCGGTGGCAAACCCCACAAAGACCGACAGCAAAATGAGAATATTCGTCTGCGAGAGTTGAAACTTCTTGAAGAACTTTTCAAACAGCAGCGAATTCATAATAATGCAAATCTATTCTATTTTTTGCTTTCATTCAACAAATTTTCACCGGCTTCCGAGAACTCTCTTGCTTTTTTCGGCAGAGACGGCGAATGTCGTCGGAAATTTTCTTTTTACTTCCATTTCTCCCCAATAGATTCAAAAGAAAACCCGGCGAGATACTTTTCGTCGCCACCGATGGCAAATAGCCTTGACTTCAAAGCTGATTTCGTTACCTTTGAAGCACAAAAAAGTTACGGACACCTGATGAGGAGAACGAGAAAAGGATAGGAAATGCGAACGACGGCGGATGCGGTCATTATCGGCGGCGGGATTGTGGGGGTTTCGGTTGCTTTCAACCTGGCACGAGAGAATATCGGGAACATTCTGGTCGTTGAAAAAGAATCGCTGTTAGGCAGCGGCGCCACGTCCAAAGCGGCGGGAGGAATCCGCGCCCAGTTTTCCACCAAGGTAAACGTCGAAATGTCGATGCTCTCGGAAAAGATATTCCGCAACTTTCACGAGGTCACCGGCAGCGAAGCCCTGTTTGACCAAGTCGGCTATATGTTCCTCCTCATCGAAGAAGAAACCGTCGAAAAGTTCAAAGAGTACGTCTCGCTCCAAAAATCGTTGGGGCTGCCGGTCGAGTTGCTTCAACCGGAAGATATCGCCCGTTACGCCCCGCACGTCCGGACCGACGACGTGATGCTCGCCACCTTCTGCAAGGAAGACGGCTTGGGTGATCCCCACGAGTTCCTCACGGGGTACGAACATGCCGCCCGGCGGCTGGGGGTGGAGTTTGCCATCGATACCGAAGTGACCGGCATTGAAGTTTCCAACGGCAAAGTAAGCGGAGTGAAAACCACCAACGGCAGCGTCAGTTGCCCGCTGGTCATCAACTGTGCCGGTCCGTACGCCAAGCTCATCGGCAAGATGGTCGGAGCGGATGTGCCGGTGGAACCCATCCGCCGCCAGATAGTCACCACCGGCGAGCTGGACTGGGTGGAGCCGACCTTTCCGATGGTAGTCGACACCAAGTCGGGGTTGTACTGCCACAAAGAGTCCAAAGGGATGTTGCTCGGCTGGGCGGACAGCTCCGTCAAGCCTTCTTTCGACGTCTCCATCGACCCGGATTACACGGACGCCATTTTGGAAAAAGCTCTCGATCGGATTCCCCGACTGGAAGAAGCGGAAGTCGCCAATCAATGGGCGGGGTTGTACGAAACCACTCCCGACCATCACGCCATTATCGGCTTCGAACCGTCGGTGGAAGGGATGTTTCATGTGACCGGTTTCTCCGGGCATGGCTTCATGCACGCCCCGGCGGCGGGCTTGGTCGCCAGCGAAGTGATTACCGGGAAAAAACCGTCCGTCGAGATATCGGCATTGTCTCCCGAAAGATTTTCCAGAGGTGTACTAACCGAAGAAACCAATGTTATCTGACCAAAACAGGCAATAACGTTAACCTATAAATACACAACCAGTGGGAGGAAGTATGAAGAAATACTTTACCATTTTTAGTGCGATGGTTCTGCTGATCGGCTTAAGTATGGCAGCAGCGCCACCCCACGAACAAGGGGAGAAACACAGCGAAAGCGGCTGCCCGGCTCATCAGGCAAGCGAGCAGGGCTACACCGCTATCCATGATTTCCATGAAATCATGGCGCCGGCCTGGCACAATGCCTACCCCGACAAAGACTATGCGGCGCTCCTCGCCGCCGGCGCCCAGTTCAAAGAACGCTTCAAAGCCATCGCCGCTCTCAAGCCGAATTTCAGCTCAGCGGAGCGGAAAAAGGCGTTCATGGAAGAACGGGACAAGTTCGCTAAAATCGTTGCCGAATATGCGGCGGCGGCGGAAAAAGGGGACAAGGAAACCGTCTACAAGCTGATGCCGGAATTGCACGAAGCCTTCGAAATGACCGCCAAGGCGTTGCTGAGTATCCCGTACCCGGAGATGGAAGGGATAACCAAGACCTTGAACCTCATCTTGAAGACTCATTTACCCAAGAACAACACCGAAGGAATTGTCAATTCCACCAAAACGTTAGTGGCAAAATGCAACGAACTGACGGCGGAAAGCATCCCTGAAGAGCTCAAAGGAAAAAAAGAAGAAATCCTCAAAGAGTTTGCGGCGATGAAAGAACTTGCCCGTCAGATGGAGCAGCATTGCCAAAGCAAAGATTTGAAGACTTATCACAAGTACGCCAATCAACTGTACGAGAAGATTAAAGAGTTCTTCAAAGAATATCTGTAACCCCTCCGGAAAATGCAGACCCTTAAGGCAGGAATCTCTTCCTGCCTTTTTTATTTTTCGTCGGGCTTTCGCAAAATGGTAAAGGTCGTATTGCCGTACTTGCGGTGGTGATCGATAACGAACGGAGCGAAATTGATTTTTTTCGTCTCGGAAGTGTCGTGCTGACAGACAATCAACCCCTCGTCGTCAAGCAGAGGGTGCACGCTGAGAAGTGAGAGAGTTTTGTCAATGTAGCCTTTATACTGCGGCGGGGCTATCATTATCACATCAAACCGCTGTTGTTGGAGAGCCAGCCGTGGAAGAGCCCGAAAGACATCCTCGCACAAGCAATAGAGGACATCATCCACCTGTAACGCCGCGGCTTGCTCGTTGATGGCGTCGGCAAGACGCGGTTCTTGTTCCACCCCAACGGCGGATTTCGCCCCGCGGGAGACCGCTTCGAAAAGATACGAGCCGGTACCGCTGAACAGGTCGAGATAGCGGGCATATTCAATATACGGGGTCAGGAAGTCAAAAATCGCCCGGCGCAAGCGGGTCAAAGGAGGGCGGGTAATGCCCAAATCCGGAGCGGTAATGGTCTTTCCCTTCAATGTCCCGGCAACAATCGTAAAGGAAAAGCGGCGCGGCGACTTTTTCGACATATGGTCACGACTCCCAGTGAAAAACCGACATATTCTTACAAAAAGCTAATAAAAGCCCATTTTTTCGTCGACAACAAGAATAAAGAGAAAAGTATTTGTTGATAATGACGCAAGAAAAAATCACCTTACCCGAGTGCGAAGGAAAATGAGCTCAAAAAACAGTCAACCGGTGTATGATTTCGATCACATTGAAGAGATGTTGTTCGACAAGGGTTACCGTGCCGTCTGTGGCGTGGACGAAGTGGGACGAGGACCGCTGGCGGGTCCGGTCGTGGCGGCGGCGGTTATCATCCCGCCGGGCATGGTAATCGAGGGCCTCACTGATTCGAAGAAACTCTCCTCCCATCGCCGGGAAGCGCTCTTCGATGAAATCATCGAACTGGGGATACCGACCGCCATCGGCATCATCGATAACGAAAGCATCGACAAAATGAACATTCTGAAAGCCTCCCTCATGGCGATGCGCAAAGCGGTCATGGATTTGAAGCACGTCCCCGACTTTATTCTCGTTGACGGCGAATATCCCATTCCCAAGGTAGACCAGCCGCAGTTCGCCGTCATCGGCGGTGACCGGCGCTGTAAGAGCGTCGCCGCGGCATCCATCGTCGCCAAAGTCACCCGCGACCGCATCATGGACCGATACGAAGCGCTCTATCCCTCGTACTCCTTCTCCAAACACAAAGGTTATCCCACCCCTGCTCACCTTGCCGAACTCCGCGAGCACGGTCCGTGCGACATCCACCGCAAGAGCTTCAAGCCGGTGGCGGAACTGTTGAAGGAATATGCCCTCCTCTGAAAATCACGGCAAGAGAGGGAAATCCCTCACACCCACCGAAAAGGGAAAGCACTACGAGGACAGAGCGGCACGCTACTTTCAAGAGCACCGGTTCGAAATTCTTGAACGGAACTGGCGCACCGGACATTGGGAAATCGACCTCATCGTCAAAAAAGATAATCTCATCGTTTTCGTCGAAGTCAAATCATCCGCTTCCTTGAACTACGGGCACCCGGCGGAATGGGTCGACGCTCGGAAAATCAACCACCTCGTCAAAGCCGCTCAGCAATACCTGTTCGACAAGAACATCAAGGGATGCGACTTGCGTTTCGACGTCGTTACCTTCACCGGCGACCGGCTCGAACACTTCCCCAACGCCTTCCCGGCAGAGTAGAAGAAGAAATTCCTTTCGGCTCTTTTCTCAAATTCTCTTTAACAATTACCTAAAATTCCCTATTTTTACTCCCCGGAACATTGAAAGGAAGGGATTCGGCAATGAGACGACGTTGGTTTGAGATAATTGTTTTCGGTTTCTTTGCCCTGCTGTTTGCAGGAAGTACCGCTTTGGCGGCACAGACGGATACCACGAAGAAAGTTTTCCGCCTCGGCTATTTTGAAGGCGGCTACTATAAGGGACATTACGAACTGCGGGAAGAGTTCCTCCGACAATTGACCGCCCTGATGTCCGACGAATACGAGGTCGTCTTTGCTCCGGAGGGGTACCGCTCGGCAGGCTGGAAACGCGACTCCTGCCGCCTCATGGCAGAAGAGCTCACCAGAGTGAAAAGCATCGACCTGATGGTGGCGATGGGACCGTGGGTAGTCAAAGATTTACTCGATGCCGGGTACACCAAGCCGATTCTTGCCATGTACCAGTTTGATCCGGTGCTTCAAGGGTTGGTCGACAGCACCGGCAAACCGATTGCAACCAACCTGACGGTTCAAGTCAAGCCCAACCTGTACGAGAAAGACTTGCAGATGTTCTCGGATCTTTTCCCCATCAAGCGGCTCGGCGTTTTGTTTTTCCCACCCGACACGGGAAAAGAAACGGCCCTTGCCAGGCTCGATTCGCTGGGAAAGCAGTTTGGCATCGATGTCGTTACGGCGGAAGGATACGACAAATACGGAACGTATGCTTTTTTCAAAGCTTACCGGAGCCTCGATAAAAAAATCGACGCCCTCTACCTGCTGCCGCTGTGGGGGATGAGCAATATCAAAATCGTCGAATTTTTCCGGATGGTTACCAACGACAAGATTCCCACCCTCACCTCGGAGCCTAAATTCCTCATTGAGCAAGGGGCGCTGGCATCGGCATCGGCATACTCTATCGTCTCCGATGCCCGCTACAACGCCGACAAAGCCAAGCGTATCCTCTTAGGAGAACAACCCGACCAACTTTCCACAAGCTTCCAAGGCGGCTTGGCGCTGGCGTTGAACGAACATGCCGTCCAAAAATGCGAGCTCACGCTCCCGACCGAAGCGCTTGACGAAGCATATCTGGTGGAAGCGCCGCTGCCCGAAGAGGCGGCTTTTTACACTTTCCCGCAGGCTATCGAACGGGCGCTCTCGTTCAACCCCGCCTACGTAGCCCGCGGCAAGTCCTTGGACGCCGCTATCGCCGCGGCAAAACAAGCCTACTCCTCTTATCTCCCCCACCTCGTCGGGACGGCATCTCTGACTCATTTCGACGACAACACTATCGCCAACTCCGGCGGACGGCTGCAACCGGAGCGATATCAAGTCGGCGTAGAACTGTACCAAAAAATCTTCTCTCTCCAGGCGATAAAAGCTATCCAAATAGCCGCCCAGCAAAAACGACAGGAGAATTTGTCTGTCCGTCAATTCAAACTCGATTTGGAGCTTGCCGTCGCCGCTGCGTATCTCCAATACCTGTACGCCCAAGACCTGCTTGCCACGGAATTGCGCTACCGTGACCTTGTTGACTACAACATTGAAATGACCGGCACCATAAATCTGCTCGAGCCCGATGAAGCACATGAAATTGATCTCCTGCGCTGGCGGGATGAACGGGACCAAGTCACCACCCGTGTCATAAACGCCAAAAATCAACGGGACGCCGCCGTCGTCCTGTTGAACGTTTTGTTCAACCTGCCGGGAGAGTCACCGCTGAGCGTGGATACCTCCCTCTTTTGTGAGAAAAGCTTTTGGAAGGATTACCAGAACTTCGAGACTCTTGCCTCCCGGTATGCGACGGATGAAACGTGGCAGGATGTTCTGGTCAAAAACGCCCTCGAAATCAACCCCACCTTGCAATCAATCGAAGTGGAAAAAGAGATACAAAAAAGCCGTCTCTCCCAAAATACCGCCCGCTTTCTGCCGGAACTCGATTTCCGTGCCGCCTGGAACTACGTCGACCAACGAAAGGATCTCCCTCCTCTCTTCGAAGAAAAACATTCGACCTGGTTTCTCTGGGGTGGAGTGACGTTACCGCTCTTTCTCGGCTTTGAGAGAACGAACGAACGCGCCAAACTCCGCGCCCAGCTCGACCGAGTCGCCTTTGAAAAAGATGCCGCGGCTCTGGAACTGATGGGAAAAATCCGTCGTCAATGTTACGATTTGGAAGCCAAACGGAAAGAGACCATGCGGGCGCTGCGCTCGAAACAGTTGGCACATCAAACCCTTTCCATGACCATCGAGCAGTACGAGGCGGGCAAACGCGGTTTGGTCGACATGATTGACGCCATCGACAACGCCTATGAAACGGAAATCGCCGCCTTGGAAGCTCGGTACGGTTTTTATCTGGAGATGGCAAGGCTGGTTCATGACGTCGGTTGGTCGACTCAAGGAGCCGACAATTCGTTTCGCCGAGAGTTCTTCACCCGCTTGTGGAAGACCAAGAAGTAAGGCGTGTCTCACCCGGGGCATTTCATGAGCTGGGAAAATACGGGAAAAGCCGTTTTTACTTAAAGGCTTACGGGTGAAAACCACCTGAGCGGAAACGTGGGCTCCTTTTCAAACAATACGCAATAAATTGCAAAAAGGGTGCGTTTTCGCACATACCTCCCCTAATCCGCCCGCACACTTAACTTATGAAATATCACTAAAATAGGCGAATCTCACGATTTTTTTCTTTTTTTCTCGGTTGGCGCAGGGATTGCATATAAAAAAGCCAAACGAGAAACACTACGACCCAACTAAAATTATAAGGAGCTGTTATGAAGAGAGTTTTGTTGACTGCTGCGGTGGTTATCGTGGGAGCGTGCTTCTGGATGTTACCGACCAGCGCCAGTGCGTTTTCGTTTACCGCCAACAACTTCTCCGGCTACCTCGCGTATGACGCCGGCGGCGACGTCATCGGAACCTACGGCCTTGACCCGCGATTCAGCTACGAGAATACCGGCATGTATTTCAACACGGCGGCGGCGTTGTATTTTGATTTCACGTACGTCCCGACCTACCCTTCCATCGAAGATATCATGGAAAATCCGAGTCAGGACTGGCTGTGGACGATTTCCGTCTCCAATCTGACCTTGCCGTGGGAAGAGGAACCGCTGCCGGATATCGTCTTCTCCCACAAGGCGTCCTTCAATGACATACAAGAGGGGGCGGAGCTTGCCTATGAGCTTTTTGAAGACAACTTCCCGCTGGATATTTACTACAACTTCGACTATACCTTCACCGGTCCCGGTACCGGCTCGGCGGCGTTGACCATGGCGACCAATATCAATCCCGACATGCTGCCCGGCTGCGTTCCGGATCAGTTCATCTCGCCGTTCGAGTCTGACGCTTCGATAACCGTCACGGCGGAACCGGTTCCGGAGCCGATTTCGTTGGTGCTCTTCGGTGCCGGAATGGCTGGGGTCGGCTTGCTCCGTCGGAGAAAGAAAGCATAAAAGCAATCTATCCCTTAGCGGCAACAACCTTTTTACGTATCAGCCGCCGGTTTCGCACCGGCGGCTTTTTCATGCCCCAAAACGGGGGCGCTTTGTATTCCTGCCATATTTTTTGTTTTCTCTCGGAAATGCCCTTGAATTTACGGAATAATTTGATATAATATTTGGCTATGTTTTTGGTAATAAACAGCCTTTTTTGAGGATAGCGCTATGGTAAGTATAAAGTCGGTAAATCAAACAGGCATCGGGTTCTCTCAGATCCCTGATGAAGTCGTTTTCGACTACGACAAAAAATACGGTGCCAACCACTACGGCAGGCAGAAACTGGTTGTCCGCAAAGCGGAAGGAATTTGGCTCTACGATCAACAGAACAACAAGTACCTCGACTGTCTGGCGGCATACTCCGCCGCCAATCAAGGACATTGCCACCCGAAAATCGTCAACGCTTTGACCGAGGCGATGCGCAACGGGTACGCTTCCGTCATTTCCAACGTTGTCTATACCGACACCCGGGCGACTTTTCTCAAGAAACTCGCCGAACTGGTGCCCCAGCTCGGTCTTCGCTTCGGCAAGGAAGGCAACAAGGTTTTGTGCAAAAACGGCGGGGTGGAATCGGTGGAGACCGCCATCAAGACGGCGCGCTATTACGGCTACCATGCCAAGGGTATTCCCGACGGGAAGCAGGAAATTATCGTTTTCAACAATAACTTCCACGGCAGGATGATATCGGTGGTGTCGTTCTCCTCGACCGAAGACTACCGCCGCGGTTTCGGACCGCTGACGCCGGGATTTGTCCTGGTCGATTACGGCGACCTCGACGCCGTCAAAAAAGCCGTGAACGCCAACACCTGCGGCATCCTCGTCGAGCCGATGCAAGGAGAAGGCGGCATGAACATCCCTCCCGAGGGTTTCCTGAAAGGACTGCGTGAAATCGCCGATGAGCACGATTTGCTGCTTATTTTCGATGAAATCCAAGTCGGATTGGGACGCACCGGCAAGATGTTCTGCTTTGAGCACGAAAACGTCGTGCCTGACGGCATTGTCCTGGGCAAAGCCATCTCCGGCGGTTTGGTACCGCTCTCGGCATTCGTCACCAACCGCACAATTATGGATATGGTCTTCCAGCCGGGGAGGGAAGGCTCGACGTACGGCGGTTATCCTCTGGCGATGGTGGCGGGCAACACCGCCTTGGATGTCATCATCGAGGAAAAACTGGCGGAAAACGCAACCCGTGTCGGCGCCTACCTGAAAAAGAAGATTGAAGAGATTGCGGCGCGCTCTCCTCACGTCAAAGAAGTTCGAGGGCGCGGACTGTTTATCGGCATTGAAGTAAAAAACGGCGATGCCATGGCGTTCTGCCGAAAAATGCTCGACTTGGGACTGTTGGCAAATGACAGCCACGGACACACTATCCGTATTTCTCCGCCCCTGATTATCACTGAGGAGGATGCGGATTACATCGCCGAGCGGCTGGAAAAAGTCCTCGTCGAATGACCGAAAGTAAAAACGAAGCTTAGGGCAGCCTTGAGAGGAAGGCTGCCTTTTTTCTGCAAAAGTGACCGATAGGCGGTTTTGGGGGGAAAGTTCGCCGCCAACCTTGCTAAAAAAGGTACAATACGCTATTTTCGGAAAAAGGAGCAGAAGAACCCGCAGCACGTAGTGATACATGAAAGAACTGCTTGAAAAGAAATTTTTCCCTTATGTCATAAAGCCGGGACGCTATGCCGGAGGGGAGCCGGGGCAAATCGTCAAGGAGCACACCGGCAGGGTGCTCTATCTCCACGCTTTCCCCGATAAGTACGAGCTGGGACAATCATATTTGGGCTTGCAGACCATTTACCACGTGGTCAACCAAGACGACCGCTTTGTCTGCGAACGGGTCTTTGCCGTGGACAAAGACGCCGAAGAGCTCATGCGCCGCGAGAATATCCCCCTCTTTTCTCTGGAATCATACCGTCCGGCTAAAGAGTTCGACGCCGTCGGCTTTACTCTTACGTACGAATTCGTCTACACCAACATGCTGGCGATGCTCGAATTGGCGGGCATACCGTTGAAAGCCGCCGAACGGGACGAGTCCCATCCCCTGATATTGGCGGGAGGTCCGGCGGTATATAATCCCGAACCGACCGCCGAGTTTATCGACGCTTTTTTCATCGGTGACGCCGAAGAAGGGATTATCGAGATTCTCTCCGTTCTTTATGAAATGAAAGAAGCTCACCGGGAAGAAAAACTCAAGCGGTTGGTCGAAACGGTACCGTCGGTGTACGTTCCTCGCTTCTACGACGAGAAAAGAAAGCCGAAAGAGAGCTTTGCCCCCGAGGCAATTCAAGCCCGCATCGTTCGACCTCTGAAGCCGGAATATTACCCTGCCCAACCGATTTTGCCGCTTATCGACACCGTCCACTCCCACCTCAGCGTGGAAATCATGCGCGGCTGTCCGCAAGGGTGCCGGTTCTGCCAAGCAGGACCTATCTATCGTCCCGTGCGAGTGCGACCACAGCACGAGATTCTCATGCAGATAGATAAGCAAATGCGAAACACCGGCTACGAAGAAGTCGCTCTGTTGTCGTTGTCGACTTCCGATTATCCCAAAATCGAACAACTCGCCACCACCGTCGCCCGTCGTATGGAACCGCTGAAGGTTTCCATCTCGCTGCCGTCGCTTCGCCCCGGGACGATACGCCCCTCCTTGCTTGATGCCGTCAGCAAAGTGCGCAAAGCCGGTATTACCATTGCACCCGAAGCGGGAACGGAACGCCTCCGTCGCTTTATCCGGAAAGATTTCCCCGACGTCGCCGTCTACGACACGGCACGGCTGGCGTTTGAAAAAGGATGGACGACTATCAAGCTGTATTTCATGATAGGGCTGCCGACGGAAACAGACGAGGACATCGAAGGGATTACCACCATTATCAACAACATCGCCGATATAAGCCGCGATTATCCCGGCAAGAAAACCATCAATGTCACCCTCTCCCCGTTCGTACCCGAACCGCACACCCCTTTTCAGTGGGACGGTATGAGTACGCCGGAAAGCATCCGGGAAAAGTACGCCTTTATCAAGAGCCGCTGCCGGAGCCGCTACATTCACTTCAAGCACCACTCCAGCGAAGCGGCGATGCTCCAAGGCATCCTCGGCAGAGGCGGACGGGAGCTGGGAGAAGTCATCTTGTCGGCATACCGAGCCGGTTGCCGCTTTGACGGATGGAGTGAAGAGTTTGAGTATCAAAAATGGTTCGAGGCGTTGGAGCGGCACGGCATCTCCATTGCTGACAGGCTCAAGCCGATTCCCTTTGATGCGGAGCTGCCGTGGTCGCACATCCGCAAGGGAGTATCCATCGAGCACTTGCGACAGGAACGACAACGAACCTCCTCACAGCTCAAAGAATTTTCCTATTCGTCGGAATCGATATTGGAAGAGCCGTCTACTCCTCAGATGGAATTCGGACGAGGGAAGAAAAAAGCCGCCACCAGAAACGTGGCGGCGCCGACCAAAAATCACCTTCGGCTCCGCTGGGGCAAAAGCGAGCGCTATCGCTATATGTCCCACCTGGACAATATCCGCCTGATTGAGCGTGCCATTCGCCGGGCGCGATTGCCGGTGGCGTACAGTCAAGGTTTCAACCCTTCGATGAAGCTTTCCTTCGGACCGCCTTTGCCGCTGGGTTTCACCTCCGAGGCGGAGTACGTCGACATCGTTCTGGACACCAACTTGATGCCGTATATGGTCGAGCAGTTGCAGCGCGCCATGCCGGAAGGGATTACCATTTACGAAGCGAAAGCCGTCATGGGCAAGGCGCCCTCGCTCTCTTCGATGCTCAACCGTGTCGTCTACACCTTGCCTCTGAAGGAGTTGGGAGAATCGGACGATACTATGGAAAAGAAGGCGGGCGCTCTCTTGGAAGCCGATCGGTTATATGTCGAAAGAGTCGGCAAATCCGAAACCAAGACGTTGGACATCCGGCGCGCGGTGTATGAGCTCCGGGTGGAAGAGGGGATGTTGGTAATGGTATTGGGTATTGGCGAGGGCGGTTATGTTCGCCCGATAGAAATACTCCAACTTCTGGAACCGAAGGAGGACGTACGAATGCTGTCGTTCCGCTTCCATCGCAAGGAGGTGTATCGACAGGAACAGGACCGAAAGATAGACGCTATGGATATTTGAGTTCGCAGGGACAATGGAAGTAATGTCGACCCAACAACAAAAGTACGACCCGGTACGCGCGGCGGCGGTGCAAGCCTTGATTCTCATCCAGCAGGGGGAACAACCGGAAGAAGCCATCCACCACGTGAGCGAGAAAAAGGGGTTCCGGCCTCTCGACCGTCGTTTTTTGCTCCAGCTGGTCAATGGAACAACCAAAATGCGACGACGGCTCGACCATGAAATCAAATTCTACCTCGCCAAACCCTCCCACGAACTGCCGATGATTATCGCGACCATTCTCCGGCTGGGCTTTTATCAGCTCCACTTCACCGACCGAATTCCGGCGGCGGCGGCGGTGTCCGAATCGGTCAACCTGGCGCTTCTGATGACCGACCGGCGGCGGGCGAATCTCGTCAACGCCGTCATGCGGGCATGCCTGCGGGAGCCGCATCGGATTACCTTCCCTTCCCGCGAGGAAGACCCGGTCAGATACTTGGGAACTTACTACAGCCAGCCCGATTATTTCGTCGAATATTGCCTCAAGGAATTCGGCTTTGAAAAAACCGAACAGCTTCTGAAAAAATTTAACGAACCGCCCCACGTCACCTATCGCGTGAATTTCCTCAAAGCCAAGCCGGAAGAAGTCGTCCACATTCTGAAGGAACACAACGTCAACTTTTCGTTCGGGAAATACTTGCCGGAATTTATTCACATCCACGACGGCGGCTTGCCGCTCGAGGAAGAGCTTATCAAAACGGGCAAAGTCATCGTACAAGATGAGTCCGCCGGACTGCCGGTGCGCCTGCTGAACCCTCGACCCAACAGCAACGTCGCCGACTTGACCGCCGCTCCCGGTGGAAAAGCCACTCACATCGCCGTGCGGATGCGCAACCGGGGGCGTGTGACCGCCATCGACAAATCCCACGCCCGCTTGCAAGTGCTGGTGGAGAACGCCAAGCGCTTGGGGATAAAAATCATCGCACCGGTAGCGTGCGACATGATGGACTTTTCCGGCGGTCCGTTCGATCGGGTTATTCTCGACCCTCCCTGCTCCGGCTGGGGCACTGCGGGGAAGCATTCGGACTTGCGCTGGGCGAAGACCAAAAGCGACATCAAAAATCTGGCGAAAATCCAAGGGAAAATGCTGCGCAAAGCCGCCGGCTTGGTGAAGCCGGGCGGAGTGCTGGTCTACTCGACCTGTACCATCATCCGAGAGGAAAACGACCAGGTGGTGGAAGAATTTCTGCTCCGTCATCCGGAATTTGAAATCGAGTCCGCCAAAAGTTATGTCGGCGAAGAGCTGGTCACCGACCGCGGCTTTGTCAAGACTTACCCTGCGCTGGACAACATGGACGGCGCCTTCTGCGCCCGCCTCAAACGACGTCTGAAGCAATAACCGACGAGCACTTCAGATAATCCAACCCCCGCTCATCACGTCGTAAAGACGATATTGACGATGTAACCTAAACACCACAACCCGCTTGCATAAATAACCATCAAGTAAATGAACAACCACGGATGCCGTTTGATGGCGCCTTTCTTGAACTTGGCGATATCCATCTTCAGTCCGAAAAAGACGATCCCGGTGTAAGTTGCTACTCGGATGAAATTTTTTACCTTTCTTACCCAATCTGTTGGGTAAGTCAACCGTTCCAAAAAGTTGACAGCATAGACTTCTTCACTGAGTTTGGGATACCAACGCAAGTTAAACAACGTAAACAAGGCCCACAGGCAGAATGTCCAAAGGAACACTTTCCACTGACTGTAGCCGTAGTTCCACCACCAACTCTGATATGGATCAACTATCCATTTATATATGCCGTTGCGGTGCTGATATTTGAAATGACGGTATTGTATATCCAGAATTTCGTAACTCTCTTTGAAACCGTCGTTTTCAAAGTTTTTTAAGAGCGATTCATATACCGCAAGCTGGCGATCATAAGATGGATTTTCAGGAAACCATAACTCAAAGAGGTTCATATTCAATTTCAACTTACTTATATCTGAATCGACTAAAGCAATCTTGCACTTGCCTCCATTACGAGGTGGGTAGCAATAAGTAAAGTCAATGCGGTGCTTTATCTCAGTTACATATCTAAAGTCTAAGCTATC
>CAZAZQ010000004.1:0-23046 GCA_964489705.1 uncultured Ignavibacteriales bacterium | reverse complement strand
CCGCCGGAGAAGCCGCCCCCGCCGGAAATGCCGCTGCCGCGCGGGGCGGAAAAAATCGTCGAGCCGAGACGAGCGGTCGTATGGTCCAACGACCGCGCCAACAGGTCGGCATCAAACCTGCCGCGCCAGCTCGGGTTGACATACCACTGCGGCGGCTCGGTGAGAACGTCGCGGAAGGTCTCGACCCAGTTGTCGACCACGTCGAGCGCAATCGCATACGGAAGATACTTGTAGAAGATTTCCTTGTCAAATCTCTCCAGCCGGTCTTTGTCGGTGCGGTTCAAAAACTCTTGAAAGCCCATAATCTCCCGCTTCACCCGCGCACCCTTGCGGGTCCGCGAAGGCATGACCCTGGCAAAGCCGAAAATAATGAGCCCGGAAAGCGCTCCCGCCACCATGCCTTTCCACGGCGCCAGGGGAGAAAACACCGAAAAACCGAAGACCCCAAGTATCAGCACTGTCCCCCCAAGAGCAAAATAAGAGTTGCGCACCCTCAACGGACTGGCGGTAAAGAACCCGCGCTCCGTCATCTCTTTGAATATCAACTTGGTCAGAGCCGGCAGCTTGCGGTAGAACGATTTTTTCAACGTGGAAATATAAACCGCTTTTCCTTCGCCGGGGAAAAGGTCGTTCATCAACCGACGTTCAAAGATGCTGAGCTTGTCGTCGGGTTCTTTGAGTTTGCGGAGATCGTAATCGGGAGCACTCTGAAAAAGTCCCAGCGTTTCCTGGGGCAACTCTTCCAATTGGAGGTACCCTTTGACGGCAAGATTTATCAAGCTGGCGGTAATATCGCGCCGGTCGAGTTTCTCATCTACCAGCACCCCGACCTGAGCGGGAGCCAGCGGCTTGCCGTCCGGTTCGGGCGGTTTGTAGCGCACGACAACCGGAGCGTCCACTTTCGGGTCGCGCCCGCTGCGATACCACAGCACAAACATCAAGAGAAACACGCCCACCGGCACGGAAAAGACCCAATTCTCCGCCAGGTTGGCTTTCCACCCCAATCGCTGCATACGGCTCGGCGGGCTGACAATGCCTTTGTCCCACCCCACCGCGACAGTAAGCCCTTGGCGAACCTTTAAGGGTCTTGTGGTAACGAAAGAGACGCTGTTGTCCCCTATCTCGGAGCGGCACTCTTTCTTGGTCGAGCCGTACCAGCCGGTATAACAGGCAGCGCGCAACGACGAGATGGATTTGGACGTCCGTATCTGAACCGTCGCCGATGCTTCCCCGATCGGCACCTCCCACCTGTTGCCGGTGACGTTCCAGTAAAGCTCATCGTGGTCATCGAGGAAAAGGAGGGCGTTTTCCACCTCATAAGTAATCACATATACCTGCCTGCCTCGGACATACCGCCCCGCATCGCCGATGCGGATGTTGATGACATTCCCGCGCTTGGAAACTTTGTACATCCATCCGGAGCCGTCGACATCCCGCACCGATTTCACTTTTATCGGCATCACCACCCTGTCACCCAGTTCGTTTCGGTAGGAGAACGGAATCTCTCGGTAGATGCCGTGGCGCGCGCTGGTGAAGTAGACCGCTATCGTTTCGGTCACCTCGACGACACCATTTTCGTTAATGACGATATCCGCATGGAAGCGCTCGATAGTAAAGTACTCCGCCCGCACGGGCACAGCAAAGCTCACTCCCGCCACGACAATCAACAAGACGATAAAACAGAAGCCCCCACGTATCAGTCTGCTGCGTTTCATTTTCAAACTCCCGCGGCTATGAAAAATCAGGGGTGATGGGTTTGCGCTGGTCGGGGGACTCTATCTCGAAAAATTCCTCCCGCTTGAAATTAAACAGGTTGGCAATGACCACCGATGGAAAAGTTTCCGTCAGATTGTTGTAGTCCCGCACCACGGCGTTGTAGTAGCGGCGGGCGGCTTCGATGTTATCTTCCAATTCCTGGAATTGCGTTTGCAACTCGAGGAAATTCTGATTGGCTTTCAATTCGGGGTAAGCCTCCGCCACCGCAAACAAGCTCTTGAGCGTTTCCCTGAAGATATTTTCCGCCTTCGCCGCACT
Organism: uncultured Ignavibacteriales bacterium; assembly: GCA_964489705.1. Classification (GTDB taxonomy): domain Bacteria; phylum Zixibacteria; class MSB-5A5; order GN15; family FEB-12; genus CAZAZQ01. The sequence goes on along the minus strand of CAZAZQ010000004.1, from coordinate 21,012 downwards.
TGCCGGTGAGCCGCTTTGCATTGCCTGGGAGCGCGCTTCCGTGACTTTCTCGAAGACTTTGTCTTCGTGCTTGGCGTACGCCTTGACGGTCTCGACCAGCGCCGGAACCAGATTGAACCGTTTTTTGAGCTGCACGTCGATATCCGCCCATGCCGAACGGACGGCGTTTCTCAGTCGCACCAGCCGGTTGTACAAACCGACAGGGAAAAGAATAATGACACCGACGATGATAACAAAAATAATCAGGGGAATCATAGATACATCTCCTTAATGAAAGGTAACACCCTACGCTACCGCTCCCTCCGCTCTCTGTCAAGAAATAAACTCCACGGAGATTCCTATTCTCACTCGATCTTCTGCAAATTACGGTCTCCTTTTCCGGCTCAGCCCTGCGAGGCAAACGTCAAAAAGTGTTCAAAATCCTCCGGCGGTTCCCCGCTTGCGCGGGTCGGACGCACTCGTCATCAAGGCAGCGCCTTTGATATAGACCGCCTGCAAGTCGCTGTAGGGGTCGCATTCCTCCACTTCGTAGCCATACTCGACGAGCCGCTCGATAACCCTTTGCGGGAAGCCGTCCCTCTCCATAAAAATCTTGTCCGGCAGCCATTGATGATGAAAGCGGGGCTGCGCCACCATTTGTTTGAGGCTCATATCGAAACGGGTAAAATCTATAATCGCCTCCGCCACGGTGGTAATAATCCGCGACCCGCCCGGCGCTCCCAACACCAAGTACGGCTTGTTGTCTTTCAAAACAATCGTCGGCGACATTGATGATAACATCCGCTTGCCCGGCTCTATCTTGTTTGCTTCGCCGCCGATTAAACCGTAGGTATTCGGATACCCCGGTTTGATGGAGAAATCGTCCATCTCGTTATTCAACAGAAATCCCGCCCCTGCCACAACCAGCTTGCAACCGTACGCCGTGTTCAACGTGTAGGTCAAGGAAACAATGTTGCCGTCGGCATCGGCAACGGAAAAGTGGGTGGTCTGCGGAGATTCTTCCGGCGCCGGGCTGCCGGGGGTAATGAGGTTGGCGGGAGTGACCTCTTTTTCTTTGAGAATCGAGCGCCGCCGCGCCAGGTAGGCGCTGTCGAGCAAACCGGAAGGGACTTGGTAAAACTCCGGATCGCCGAGATGGGCGGAACGATCGGCAAACGCCAATTTCGACGCTTCGCAAAACAGGCGGATATATTCGGGAGAATCGGGAGTAAAGGTTGAGAAGTCGTATGGTTCGACAATTTTCAATATCTGCCCGACGGCAATGCCGCCCGAACTGGGCGGCGGCATAGAGTAAACTTCAAAGGAATCGAAAGAAAACCGGATAGGCATCCGCCAGAGGGGCTTGTAGTTTTCCAAATCCGAGCGGTCGATAAGCCCGCCGTGCTTCTCCATGGCAGCGACGATTTTTTCCGCCACGGGACCGCTGTAGAAGCCTTCAACGCAGGAAGCGGCAATGGCATAGAGAGTCTTCGCCAGCTCTTTTTGAACGAATCTATCACCCGCCTGTAATTTTTTCCCGTCGGGGAAAAAGATATCGGCGGTTTCTTCAAAAGCGCGAAGGTCGTCTCCATGCTCTTCCAAGGATTGCGCCAAGTATTCGTCGACAATAAAACCGGTATCGGCAAGCAACGCCGCCGGAGTGACCAGCTCTTCCCACGAGAGGGAACCGAACCGCCGCCACAATTCATGTAACCCCGCTACCGTCCCCGGCACACCGCAGGCAAGAGCTCCGAAGGTGGAGCGTTTGGGGATGACCTCGCCTTTGGCATCGAGATACATGGTTTCAGTCGCCCGATGGGGAGCCGTTTCACGAAAGTCCAGCGCTTGGATAATACCGCTTTTGCCGTCCCGAACGAGAGCAAACCCGCCGCCGCCGATGTTGCCCGCTTCGGGGTGCACCACCGCCAAGGCAAACCCGACCGCTACCGCCACATCGAAAGCATTGCCGCCTTTTTCAAAAATCTTTTCTCCGACAGTGGTGGCAATCGGCGCCGAGGTCGCCAACGCGCCCTGCGGGTAATAGCGGGAAACCTCAACTCCTCGGCACCCTCCCATGAGTGAGGAAATCATCGCCAAGGCGACAATAACCCACCCATATCGAACCGAGACGCTCACCACGAAGAGCACCTTTCCCTTAGCGCCGCTCGACCAAGTAGACGATGCCGTCGGGGAGGTTGATAGTGAGGGCTATTCCTTCCTCCAGCTCTTTTGCCGTCGTTTTCAACGGAGGGGTTTCTTCGCTCTCGAACAAGTTGGTCAGCTTCAGTCGAGGCGCTTTGAAACCTGCTTTCTTCAGGTTCGCTTTGACGATAATCTCCTTCTTCGTCGCCTCGATACCGTCCGACAGCTCTCCCGGGGGCGGAGCCACCACGAAGAGCAGCCCCTTCTTTTCCCCTACATGGAAGGAAACATCGACGGAGGGGTCGCTGCAATAGAGGTGCGAAGAGATATTCTCCATCGCCAGAATCGACTCGACAAACGACAACTTCTTATGGTTGCCACCGGAAGCGATATCAAACGTGAAGAAGTACAACGTCCCTTTGTACCGCGAGCAGGACACCCCGACCAGCTTGGTGCCGGAGTTGACCAGTTTCTTTATCTTGGAGTCGTCGGTGGAGCGAATGGCACCATACATGTGAGTGGGGAATTCGCCTCCCTTGTACGACACCATGCCGATGTGATAGTCAATGCTGGTCTTGATGCGGAAATGGTTGGCAAGAATCTGGCAATCTTTGAAGTTCTCGTCATATTTCGGCATCACCCCGCACATAACGACCGACACCCCCGACTTGACCAGCTCCACGATCGCTTCCTGATCGCGGCGCGCCATCACTTCAGCCGTGGGGATGAAAAGAAGTTTGTACTCGTTCAACGTTTCGAAAACCCGATTCTCCCGCACCCCGAAATTGAGCTTGAGCCGCATCAAATCCCGGCAAAAACCGCTGGTTGTTTCAAACAGGAGGCGGGACATATAGGAAAACACCTTGGAACCGGAAGTAAGAGAAATCCACGAGTACAAGCGATTTCCCAACACCGCAATATCCGGCTTCGCTTCCATCTCTTCCAAGCCGACGGTTGAAATCACCGTGTTGAACCGCTTGACCAGCTCGTACCCTTCGGAGATGGTGCCGTCGTTATGCAAGGGGGCTCCATGCCAATGGTCACGGTCGACGAACATGTAGTAGTTCATCCCCTTGAACCCGGCGGACAATCCCGCCGCCAGGTAAAACCGGCGGGTGTTGTTTTTCACCGGCGCGACACTCTCTTCACGCTCCGGATTCTCGACCGCCTCACCGGAGGTGAACGACGTCGCAAAGGCAAAGCCGTACTCCGCCTTCAAGAAGCGCGCTTTGACGACCAAGTCGAAGTAACTGCCCTCCGGGAAGACATTACTGCCCAAAAACGGGAATCGGTCTTCCGGCACCAAGTTAAAAGCGGGCAGCAAGTCGCCGGGACGGAAGTACAACGAGCGGAACATCAGCGGCTCGACCGTATAGGACTTGAAGATATCTTCCAGCGTTTCCAGGTAAGTGTTCAAAATGTATTCGCGGAACTTGAACCAGTCGATAACGGCAGGGTAATCTTTCAAATCCAGTTCGGTGAATTTCCGCGGCGGCTCGACTTCTTCGAAGCTTTTGTACTTCTGTTTGTACTGGCTGTTCAATTTCTTGATATCGCCGTACAGACTTTCCAAAAAGGGCGGATAGTATCTTTGCAGGACATCCGGGTTATAATCGGCGCTTGCCGGATCCAACAACCTGCCGAAGGAAGTTTCGTAATCAAGTTCGACCATGAAAATCGGTCCGCGGGGATGGACGTAATTCTTGGTCGTCTCGATGACCGCTTTGAAATAATTCTTCAAGTGGAATTGGAAGTTCGGATGAAGATAGCTGGGCAGATATCCACCCGGGACGCCGTAATCATCCTTGAGTTGCTTTTCCTGTCCGGAAGCATCCCGGGCAAAAATCTTGAAATCCTGATACAGCAATTTCGGCAACCCGCCGTTTTCCAACTGTCCCGCCACCCACGGACCGGGACGGAGAATGACCTTGAACCCGAATTCCCTCGCCAACTCCAGAAAAACGATGAGATCTTTCTTAGGATCGGTCATCCCGGAAAAATCGAAGAATTTGTTCTCGTCCTGATGGACATTCCACGGAACAGCCGTCGAGATAATTTTGAAACCGGCGCGTTTGATCCGTTCAAAACAGATAGACCAATATCTCTTCTCAATTCTAAAATAATGCAGTTCAGCCGAGAAAGGATGATAGGTTTCTTTTCCTATCGAAAACTTATTACCGATGACTCCTAACATATAACGCCTTGTATATCAATAAATTACACTTATTATCCACCGCTTGTCAAGACTGGTAACATACGAAAAATCCGTCCCCGTGTCAACAATAAAGATATAACTCGCTGTATAACAACAAGATAAAATTTCGAGTCGACCGCAACGACAAATTACGAGCAATGACCAATGGGTGAAGACATGAAATAAATAGGATTATTCAATAGTATGGCGTATACTAAAGTACTCCTGCGTATTCTAATACATTAACTTTTCCTAAAAAGCCCCTGTTGTTGAAAACAGGAGCTTTTCCCACTGTGGTATGAGAAAATCTTATTACTTCAAGAGTACCATTTTCTTCGTCTCAACAAAGCCTTCGGCTTCCAGCTTATAGAAATAGACCCCGGAAGAAATATGCGTCCCGTTGTCGGAAGTGCCGTCCCAATCGACAATATAGAAGTTGGGCGCCATTTCCCTGTCGACCAACGTCTTCACCCTCTGCCCCAACACGTTGTAAATAGTCAACCGTACATGGGAGCGAACGGGAATATCGAACTTGATTTGAGTTGAGGGGTTGAACGGATTCGGGTAGTTCTGGCTTAAAGCGAATGTTGTCGGCAGATTCGGACCCTCGACTGTTTTCACGTCAGAGGTCGGATCGAAAACATGGAAACAGTAAGGACCAGCCCAATCCGGCTTTATCGTATCGCTGGGGTTCGGCCCACTCCAAAGCCAGGGGTTACTGGGATGGAACCAACAAGAGTCAAGACACACCGTATCTCCGTTTTGTAAATTACCCGTCTCAATCCACAGCACCGGTTGATCGAAGCCGTCTTCCATCCCTGTTCCCGCAATAAGCAAACCACCTATGGAGACCGTATCTCTACCCTTCCCATCAGAAGCGGAAGGTACCGGTCCCAAAAATACTCCCATATCGAACATCGTTTCCCATGTCGGCGTTATCGAGAAGGTGTCTATCACTGCCGGATCAAAATATCCCGCCGTCAAAGGATCGGCATCACTTTTGGCGGTGTACACTTGAAAGCCGTTGGAAAAGCTGTTAATAGCCATGCCGGTTCCCGGGGTATACGTAAACCGAATGGTAAAACGTATTGTCTTCCCGGCTTCCACCGTATCGCCCCCGATGAGGTTGGTCACATCATCCAACGTTATCGCCGTGGCACCAAAACTTGTCCCTGTCAGGATAAAAGACGACAGAAACGCCAGAGCGTAAAATAACCGTTTCATACTACTCTCCTTCTCTTATTTGTGTGTCAAGGTCGCAGCTCATCCCTGCAATCCCACTATTTTCCTCCCTGTGCTCTCTCCCTACATGAGCACGCTGCTCATTTTTTCATCGCTTTGGCGGTTTGTCGTTAGGAAATGTTTTTTCTCCTCCACATGTTATACTACAAATTACGAAGAATGTCGAGCTTGTCAATAGAAAAGATAACATGCGCAAGGTGTGTTCCGAACAAGAAAAAAAGCCGCCAACACACCTTATCCATCAGAAACAAGCATGTCGAAAGTTTCGAAAAACCTTCGCAAAATATGCGATAAGCCACTCACAAAAAAGCCCCGCCGGACAGGCAGGGCTTTTCACATTTCGAAGAAATAAATTTGGGTCGTTCTACTTCAACAGAACCATCTTCTTGGTGGACGAAAAATCTTCGGTCTGGAGCTTATAGAAATACACTCCCGACGAGACTTGAGCTCCGCCTTCGTTGGTTCCATCCCATTCGGTGACATAGTGATTCGGAGCCAATTCTTCATCGACCAAGGTCTTCACTTTTTGTCCCAAAACGTTGTACACTGTCAAAACGACATGAGAACGAGCCGGGATATCAAAGCTGATTTTGGTCGTGGGGTTGAACGGGTTAGGATAGTTCTGATTCAGCGCATAGGTCTCCGGGACTTCGGCACCGACCTCGGAGTACACCGACGAACCGCCGCCACCGAAATACAGCCGACCGCCCCAGATCGGGAGGAAAGAAACCTGATTCTCGTCAACAAACAACCACGAGGTACCGGCACTGAATGTCAAGCTGTCGACAACGATGCTGTCATTGTCGTACCCGTTCCACGTGGAGAGTGAAAAGTAATAGGTTGCCCACAGTCGCCGGGTGTTGGCATCGGCGGGAATATTGCTGAACAAAGACCCCCCTCCTAAAACAAAGCGTTTGTTTGCATTCGTCACATCGATATCGGAGTCCTCATACACCGATGAAATCAAGTCAAAACCATTGGCAAACAAGTCGGTTTTTACGGCGCTGTCCATGGTCATGTTATCGTTAATCCACATGTAACCGGAAGAAGCGCCGACAAGAACCTCATCACTGAAGACGTACGCCTGCACCACCGCGGTCAAAGCGGTCGTGTCGACGGTCATTTCAAAAACTATCGTATCGGCAATTCCCGGGTCGGCTTGGGCAAAGACCGAACCGCCAAAAATCATTATTGTTGCCACTAAAGCAAGAAAAAGTTTTACCTTCACTTTGGGCCTCCATGCAATAGGATATTATCCACGTTACGTTATTTTCACACACAAACTTCTTCACATACTTACCAACTGTTTTGCGCTTTCACCTCCTTCAATGCGAAGAAAATCCATCCGCTCTATTTTTCACCTTCTTTTCACATTAAGGTCTAATTAACATCACATTTAATCTATCGTCAATAAAAAACGACAGTTCACTAAAGAGAGCAAAAAAAATAATTTTTTCGCATTGGAGGAAAAGAATGCGATAAGTCGAATGCGAAGATAAAAAATCCGCATGCGTGGCTCACTTTGAAAACGAGCAAGCCCTTCGCATGCGGAAATATTTCACTTCACCATCCTATTACGCCGGAGGCGGAGGACCGCCTTTGAACAGGTAATTGACCAAGTAAGTCACATCCGAAACGTTAATGTTCCCGTCTCCGTCCACATCGCCGCCGTTTTGATCCACCGGCGGACCCAACTTGAAGAGGTAATTCACCAAGGCGGTAAGATCGGCAACGTTGATATCACCGCTGCAATCGGCATCGCCATGGTCACACAGCGGAATAACGATCTTGCCCGGCGTGAAGACAGGCCAGTAATCCCCCCAGATGGTGGAGATGACTGGCGCTTTGCCGTTTACAGTCGCCGTATCGATAACGACCTCACCCGCGGTGGCAAACTCATCAACATCGAAATACAAATTCAAAATAGCGCCCGTATCCGGCAGCATATAGTGCGAGCTGTCGGGATGGCTGGGTTGGAGCAAGATGACATAGCGCTGATTGTTGGGATCAAAAGCGGTATAACTAGCGCTGTAGAAAGACTCGGTGCGCAAACCGGCTGTCGAGAAAGAATCGAGGGTGATACCGTTGGAGTTGGTGAAGGAAAAAGCAAACTGAATACTCGTGACTTGCGCCGTATTGGCAAGGTAAACCGGCATCACAACTTTCGAACCGACTTCGACTTCAAACGAGTCCATCACGCAGGTATCGGCGCGCGCCCAAATATAGTTTTTGAGATGCTCTTCCCCCAAGCCCAAGGGATTGCCGTCGTCAATGTAGAGGGAAACCGAATAGACTCCGGGGGAAGTATATTCATACGTCGGGTTCTGGACGGTGGAATCGTCCCCGGTGCCGAAGTACCAGTGCCACGAGGTCGGCGAGTTGGGCGAAAGGTCGGTAAAGTGCACCAATAGGGGAACGTTCCCCTCAGTCACATCCGCCGTAAACTTGGCGCTGGGGAGGTCGACCAGTGCCCGGTAAGCATTTATCCTTCCCGAGCCCAATTTCCCCTGATAGAGCGGATCCTGAAGGTAATCGATACTGTCGGCGGTATTGATGATAATGGAATCAACCTGCTCTTTGGTCAACGACGGCATCGCCGAACGAATGAGCAGCGCCAAACCGGAAACCATCGGCGCCGCCATCGACGTGCCGTAATAAGAGAGATAGCCGGGAGCTCCAAATTCGGAACTGGTGGAGAGAATATTCGCCCCGGGAGCACTGACGTCGATCCAATTTCCGTAATTGGACAAGTTCCACTTCACATCCGAATTCGGTCCCAAAGCGGCGACCGACAATACTTCCGTATAGGGATCATCATCCAAATAATCGGGATTATCCGCCCCGTCGTTGCCGGCGGCATGAACCACCGTGACGCCATGCGCCGCCGCATCCTGCATGCCGACTATCATGGTCGAAGTTTGCTGGGAACCCCAGCTACAGTTGATAACGTGGGCACCGTTATTGGCGGCGTAAGAAATCGCCGTGCCGCAGTTATTGGAATTGACATAACCGTATCCGTCCGAGCCCATCGCTCCTACTCGAATACACATAATCCGCACGCCGCGAAAAGCCCGATTCCCGCCGTACCAGCCGCCTGCCGCACCGGTTACCCCTACGCCATTGTTATTCATAGCCGCTGCAATTCCTGCGACATGGGTGCCGTGCCCGTCGAAATCACTGGGATTGGGATCGGGGGTATCAGCATCCTCCCCGGTCCAAACGGGAAATCCGCCGGTAAAGAAGTCATACCCGATGAGGTCGTCGGTAATACCGTTACCGTCGTCATCTATACCGTTCAGGTCATCCACGTCAAAGACTACCCCATCGCCGTCCAAATCCTCACCGGGATTGACCCAGATATTGCCTTTGAGGTCTTCATGGCGATAGTTGACTCCCGAATCGATACAGGCGAATTTTATCGAATCCGATCCGGTTTCGATATCCCAGGCATCGTAAAAATACGGGTCCGGTTCCGGCGGCGACATCGCCCACTGATTGCTCCACTGCGGATCGTTGGGAGTCGCCTCCAAGGGAATCGCCCAAACCGGCTCCGCCAAGCGGATATGAGGATTTTGCTCAAGGGCTCGAATCACCTCATACACGTCGACGGTATCGGGAAACGAAAGCTCAAAGTATCGGCTGGGATCTCTCCTGCCCGGTTCGACCGTTTCTTTTCCCGTATGCCAGGGGAATAACTTCCGCGCCTCAGAGACACCAAACTCGTTCAGCAGCCGGTCAAGTGTCGCCACCCCGAATGCCACCCGTCCAAATCCCTTTTCCATCCCATGAACGTTCACGTCACTTTCCAGTTCAACGGTCACCAAGCCGGGAATGACGAACGGCTTCGGTTCCCCCTGAGCTGCTGAGCTCTGCCCATAACTTCCCCCTGCCAGGACCATCACTCCGATGAGAGTGATGAAAAATACCCGAATGGTTTTGTTACGGTAGTACATTTTCTCTCCACTTGTTTATTTATTCAATTGTCTATAACGATGTAACCTCTTTTCCTGCTCATCTTTTCCCTCCTGTCTCCACCCTTCAAAAACTTGCCGATTGAAATCTCTTCCCCGCTTCTCTTTTAAGAAACGTTCCTTTAGTAGGGTCGCCACTCTTTCAGGTATTCATCAAATCCGACAGACATACCGTGTTTTGCTCATCTGTTTCTCCCCATAATATAATAAAGTATACTAAAAAGGTCAATAATAAAAAACGGTCACCCTTGTGCGGGGTGACCGTTTTCGACTCGGAATAAACCGAATGTCTTTATTTTATGCCACGATTAGCATGGCGGAGGTGGCGGACCACCCTTAAACAGATAGTTCACGAGGTAGGTCAGATCCGCAACGTTGGTTGCGCCGCTACCGTCAGCGTCACCTTCCTCCGGACATACCGGTGCCGGACCACCCTTAAACAGGTAGTTCACCATGTAGGTCAGGTCAGCAACGTTGACCGCGCCGCTTCCGTCGGCGTCACCTCTGTTCTGGCAGCATCCACATTCTTCAGGAGCAATGTGGCCGCAGTACCATGCTTTAGCGGCTTTGACTTCGTCAGTAAAGTCGTTCAAGGTTCCGTCTTTGTGGGTTGCAATACCGACATAGAAGACGAACGTATCGGACGGGGTAATCGTCAGATCGTTTTCGAACGTCATCACCGTATGCAGGTCGGTGCAGGTCGAGTCGGAAACCGCATAGCCACTGTTGCTCATGTAGGTGTACAGAGTCTCAGGGACAAAGTCACCTTCCGGATACACGTGGGTGAAGTTGTCATGAGTGTAGGCACCATACGGAGCAATGTTAGAAAGATCGTCACAACGCGTACCGTTCTGATAGCAGTCAAGGTAGAAAATACCACCATAGTATCTGCTGTAATCCGGAGTCGCGCCGTCTTCTTCACAACCAACCTGATACATCAGGTTGAGCGTGTTGTCAAAGCCGGAACCGTTCCGAGAACCGGTATCCGCCGGGATATCAAAGTCGATAGCTTCCCCGACCTTAACACCGCTCACGGTGACGTTCTTATTCATGTAGACCTTGATGCACTCAATCACGAAGCTGCACGTATCGGTGCCAGCTTTCGGAGCATACCAGATCTTCTCGACCGCAATGGTAGAGTCATGAGTAACGAACTTGCCGCTCTCGAAGACTTCGTAATCACCCATGTCGGTCGTCGGGGTATGATCCCCAAGCGGGACGAAACCGTTCTCATCAGTGTACGAGGTGCTGAACATCGACCAGTTCGCATGGAGAGTACCGTCATCCCATGTGATGATAGGCGAACCATCATAGAGATACACATTGTCAGAGTCAGCAGGCGGATTGTAGTAATCCATGTTCACGCCGCCCTTACCCTGATTACCGAAGTTACCGTTGGTCGCCACCGTCAGCTTGGTGCAGCTGGTGTTAACCGTATCCCAGATTACCGGGTACAGCGTATCAGCAACCCAGCACTCGATGGGGAGGGTATCCGGCGAACTCGGGGCATCGGAAACAAACACGATACCACCGGCAAGGTACTCAACCGTACCCGGATTGTTCACCAATCCGCCGGTATTGATATGGATGGTACCGGAAGCGGTATTGTTCAAACCGGCCGGAATAGTGGTCGGGAAACCGGAAATGCTCAGCCAGCCAGACGTTCCGCTGGTTTCATAGGTCGTCGTGCTGGAAATATTCAGATCGGCGTTCCCGCTGTTCTCCATGTTCACAGTTACATCCTTCTGGACGCCATGTTTGGTCCAGCTCGGATAGCCAATGGAGGTCGGGTTGTAGCTCAACTGCGGATTCGGGATCGCCGGACAGCACGGAATCCGGAACCAGTTGACATTCGCGCTCTGCCAGTATCCTTCGTTCTGAACGATACCACCGGCACTCGGGTCGTCAATGTACTGAACATCCAGGTAGTAATTCTCGGGATCGGTGCAGCCATCGGGCACCACAATAATACCGGACGGATAAGTACCGGTATAGTTAGACCCGAACTTCACCATCGAGGGCCAGTTTTCCGACGCGCAGGCACCACCCGAACCGCCGACACTGTCGCAGCCGGGGGTATAGGTGTTGGTCAGGTTACGAGCCTGATCCCAGGTGATACCACCGTCTTCGGACACGACCAGGTACAAGTCACCGTTCGCCGCACCGCCCGGGAAGCCGGGGTTGTCCTCGGTCGCACAGTCATCTTCACGACCGGCCGGGATATCATTGAACTGCACAAACAGCACATACAGTCTTCCGTCACACTCCGAAAGAGTCATCTTGGAAGCGTTCAGGTTCCATGCCGGCGGCGAGCAAGTGGTCTGATCCCAGTCGGCGCTGTGAGCCGTTCTGATGATCGGACGGCCGTTACCGTCGACGATGTTTTCACTGGCATGTAAAATACGTCCGCGGTAGAACCCGGCGTCACCGCCGTAGTTCGCATCGGCCGGCCAGTAGCTGGCTGCCCATACCACGTGGACATTGTTGTCACTGGTAATCAACACCGACAAGTCAGTGTACGGACGATAGCCTTCCACACTGTCGATGTTCATGGTCACGTTCACCCGCGGCTGCCAAGTAAGACCGCCGTCATTGGAAATCTGCCAATAAACGTCGTTGTCCCATTGGCCATACTTCACATAGCCGATAGACGAACAGGTATCACCATACACACTATTAGTGTCATGAACACACGTAGCGTCATTCGGGTCGGGACGGTTAGCAATCCACGCCAAGACGACTTTCCCGTCATCGGTACAATCGCAGTCTTGAGAGATGTCTTGAACCGTGTCTACCACCCGAACCGTCCAGTTGCAAGCCGCTTCCGGATCGGTGGTACGGAAGTACGCGATCGCTTGAGGAGTACCCGCATCCGGGTTCGCTTCCTGAGCAAACACGTGCAACACCGTCTCCGTGCTTCCTTCCTGCCAGCACATAGCAGGCCAAATATAGCCATCTTCACCGGAGCCCGTGGTATACTGACCCGTCTGCGACAAGGCATCAGGAACGCGGCAGTTCGCCAGGAAGTTACAGCTGCCGGGACCAAAATCAAAATAGAAGTGAGACTGATACACACCGGTACCCGGAGCCGTGTTGTTGTGACCACCGGCGATACCGCGGTTGTCACCCGTTGCTTCTACTACGGTATAACCGGCATACTGATCGCTCGGCTGAATCGACTTTTCACAGTCGAACGCACCGGAAGTGGTCGAGTAGGTCTTGTAGTAGTAGTGACGGGCGGTAAACGACGCCTGGGCAAGTCTCATCCAGATGAAGTGAATACGAAAATCGGAGCCGTCATACTGGGAAGCAATCATACGGCGCATCGAGCCGTTCCGCTGGTAATCGTACCAGGTGTTCCCCAGATTGATCCCGACTCCTTGAGGGTTCTGGTAACCGGCATCTCCCAATGCCTGCCGCGGCATCTCTTTGCCCGATGCTGGTTCGATTTGAATGTGAGCATCCGGGAACGAGTACTGCAAGGAGCTGTTGACCACCGGATTGATGACCCGCGCTTCCTTTGCGGTCCTCGCTGAAAATGCCGTCATTGCCAGAAAAGCAACAAGCACTAAGGAGAGAATAGTTAACGAAGAAATTCTCCTTATCATTCGCAACTCCTTTCGAGAGTTTTTTAATAAGTTCCCACCTTGTTTCTCTGCAATCTTCAAGCAAGCGTGCCAGCTTCATATCCTGTTTTTCCGAACACGACCGCTGTGTGCCTGCCTGTTGCTCGAAACGATTTCGCACAAGAAAATGTTACTCTTCTATGGATTCACCTCCCTTCAAAAGCCTTCTTACATTCTTCTGTAATCAGGGTTTTAGATACATCGTCCTTACGTAACTCTACATCACTTACATTGAAGTTGTTGAAAGATGCGTCCAAAGTTACTTCGTCTTACCAACAATAAAACAATCTCTGCTACCTTTTCAGCTCCCCAATTTTAACCTTTTTCCTCGTCCTTCGGGAAGCTTCTCTCATGCGAGAAAACGTAGTTTACCAACGACAACTTTCACATAAGCACTTTATGCAAAAGCCATAATATGATAATGTTATAATCGCTTCTTGTCAAGTGTTTTTCCTGAAAACAATCTCGAAAAAATTGATTTGCCCAAAACGATAAAAGCCGCTTAAAAAGCGGCTTTTATCGTCATCTGGCGAGAAAACGCAATTACTGCGGTGGGCGAGGTCCGGAGTTGTACAAGAAATTCACCAAGTATGCTATATCCGAGACATTTATCGTGCCGTTTTGGTCCACATCACCCGCTTCAAACGGCTCGGGGATCGGTCCTCCGCGGAATAAGTAATTGATAATCACCACGATATCGTTCATGGTGTAGTACGTATCGCCGTCCGCATCACCGCGCTTGAAGTTGTTCACCCGATAATGTGTGATAAGCGTATCCGCCAGGTTATTCGGCACATCCTGAACGATAAACGTCACCACATATACCGTGCCGACCTCACCCACATCCGGAGTGCAACTGAAAGTACCCGTATCATTCCCGTGATCGACGAAGCTGGCGCTTGGCCAGGTGTACTGCGCCGTTATGACGACACTGTCGAGGTCGGGATCGTACGCCACCACATCGGTATCGTGCTGAACTCCAGCAAAGACGTCTATGGTATCCGGCAAAGTCGTCGTGAAGTAGGGAGCCTGATTCCCAGCGTCAACCACTGTAATTTCAATCACTTGGGTATCCGCTAACCCTTGGTCATCGGTCGCAATAAACATCGGCGAATATTGTCCTGCCTGACGGTAATCCGGATAGAATCGGAAGGTGCCCATATTCTGGAAGGTAAGCGTGAAGGTAGCATTGCTGTCGGGAAGACTGTCAACCGCTAGGCTTGGCTGAGTCCCATCCGAATCAGCGGCTGTCACCTCAAAGACCAAGCTGTCTCCTTCAGTGATAGTGAAGGGTCCAACGCCTTCAGAGAAAACCATATACGGAGGCTGATTCTCATCGTACACCTTGAGCTGAATCGGTTCCGTCTCGCGGGTTAATGTCACGTCGACCGAATCGATTGCCCGGAACTGGACGTAGTAGAGCGTCGGATCGTCATTTCCCTGAGTATGGTCGGGGATAAAGGTCAAGACCCCGTTGCCGTTCCCGGAATCATAGAAGGTCATATTCGGCGCCAACGTATCGCTGCCGTTCAGGAACGCCTCCAAACTCGGGGTCGGACCGTCGTCATCCCATGCCGTTACCAGGTAGGTCAGGGTATCGCCTTCCCAGCAGGAATCCTTCTGGTACGGGTTGTAGTACAACCACGGCGCCCGATTGCTGTCGGCAACGGTGATAATCACCAACTGGGAATCAATCACCGTCGGGTAGACGCTGTCTTGAGCATAGAACATAATCTGGTATGTTCCCGAATCGTCGTACGTGGTCGCCCAATTGAAGGTGGAAGACCCATAGGCGGAATCGAACGTCGCAGTACCCGGGAGTGGCTGCGAACAGTATATCAGCGGTGCTGTCTGGTCGAGATCGGAAGCGGTCACGGTAAACGTCAACACGTGGCTTTCCATAACCCACTGATCGGGAATGGAATCCAGCACCGGCAGCTGGTTCCCGGCTTCGATAACATCAATCATGATGGTACCGGTATCAGCCGCTTCACCGTCACTGATGATAACATCGACGTAATACGTATCCGACTGCGTGTAATCGGGGGCAAAGAGGAATTGCGCCACCCCGGTGTCGTTGTCAACATAGTAGAAGTTCGGCGGCATGGTCGTGCTGTCGAAGACGATAGTCACCGGCATCGTATCGGGGTCGTGGGCAATAACGATATCACGCAGGGTATCCCCTTCCACCACCGACAACGGAGTCGGCAACGAATCGAAGACCGGCGCCTGATTACCCGCTTCGGTAACTTCAATGAGAACCACTTCTTTATCAATATCTATTCCGTCGTTGGCACGGAAGGTCACATGGTAGAGCCCGGACTGGATGAAGTTCGGGGTAAAGACAAACACCCCGGTTCCGTCGCCGTTGTCGGTAAAGCTCGAATTATCGGGAGCATTGAGAACTTCCAATATCGGCGCCGGACCGTCCGGATCGGTTGCCGAGACATTTATCGTCAGCGTATCGCCTTCTGCAACCAGTTGCGGTCCGATAGTATCAAGCACCGGCGGCAAGTTGGTTTCCACAACCGTAATCTGCACCGGCAGACTTCCGGACAGCGCCGGAATACCTTGGTCAGTGGCAAGGAAAGTCACCGTGTCGACGCCCTCCTGCCCGACCACCGGGTAGAAAGTAAACGTCCCGGTATTATCACCGTTATCAACAAATTCCGAATTTGTCGGCGGATCGATAACCGAGAGGAAGAGCCGATCGCCGTTGGCATCGGTGGAATCGTAAGCCACCACCGTAAAGACCAGAGTATCATTGACTTCCACGCCGAACGGACCCGCTTCCGCAAACTCCGGCGGCTGGTTGACATCCACCGTCGTAATTACGACTTCTTCCGTCCCGGTTGCTTGCGGCGAGCCGTTATCGGTCGCCAGGAAGCGCACCGTATCGACCCCGGCGCTGTAATAATCGGGCTGGTAGTTAAAGACGCCCGTCCCGTCGCCGTTGTCGACGAACGTGTAACGAGTTATAGACGTACTCACCGAGAGTATGATGGAGTCGCCTTCCGGATCAGTGGCAGACACGTTGATAAAGAGCGCCATCTCTTCGGTGATAGTGGTATCGTTAATCGGTGTAATCACCGGGGCTTGGTTCCCCGCTTCACCGACCACAATCCGGACTTCCTCCGAATCAATCGCCGTCGGGTAGGCGGAATCGGTCGCGTAGAACGTCACAAAATAGATGCCGTGATCGGTATACAGGGTATTCCAATCAAATACGCCGGTACCGTCACCGTTATCGACAAACGTTGCCGTCCCCGGAAGAGCTGAGGTCGACAAAATCGGCGTGTCGCCGTCCGGGTCGGAGGCGGTCACGGTGAAGTTGAGGTTTTGTCCCTCAACCACCGAGCGAGCTCCGATCGAATCGAGCACCGGCGGCTGGTTGACGTTCCCGACCGTAATCGTCACCACTTCAGAATCGACCGAAGTTGCGTAGGCACTGTCGGTTGCGTAGAACGTCACATAGTATACACCGGAATCGGTTGTTGTTGTTGCCCAGGTGAAAGTTCCCGTGCCGTCACCGTTATCGACGTAGGTGGCAGTGCCGGGCAGGGTGGAACTGGTCATTATCGGCGTATCACCGTCCGGATCGCTGGCACTGGTATTGAAAGTCAGGGTATCGCCTTCCACGATACTGAAGGAACCGATCGGATCCAGCACCGGGTCCCTATTGGTATTATCAACAGTAATCGTCACGATCTCGCTGTCCGTTTCCACTCCATCGGAGGCATAGAACGTGACATTATATGTCCCGCTGTCATCATACGTTGGCGTCCAATCGAACGTCCCCGTCCCGTCGCCATTGTCCGTAAACGTGGCGCTGGTCGGCAGAGTTGACGTCGACAGAGCAGGAATTGTCCCGTCGGGATCGCTCGCCGAAACGCCAAAGTTCAAGTTCACCCCCTCGGTCGTGCTCTGAGCACCGATCGGATCCAACACCGGCGGCTGATTGCCAGCATCCGCAACCGTGATCGTCACAATCTCACTGTCGACCGCCGACGAATCATCCGTCGCATAGAACGTCACATCGTACGTCCCCGCCTGGGTGTAATCCGGCGTCCAATCGAATGTCCCCGTACCATCGCCGTTATCCGTAAAGGTCGCGCCCGTCGGCAGAGTCGACGTCGTCAAAGTCGGAATACTCTCCGCATCCGACGCCGTCACCCCAAAGTTCAGATTCACCCCTTCGGTCGTACTCTGGGCACCGATCGGATCGAGTACCGGATTCTGGTTACCCGCCTCGTTGACGGTTATCGTGACTATCTCAGAATCCGTCTCTACTCCGTCACTGGCGTAGAACGTCACATCGTACGTCCCCGCCTGGGTATAATCCGGCGTCCAATCGAACGTTCCCGTGCCGTCGCCGTTATCCGTAAAGGTCGCACCAGTTGGGAGGGTAGACGTCGTCAAAGTCGGAATACTCTCCGCATCTGACGCCGTTACACCGAAGTTCAGATTCACGCCTTCGGTCGTACTCTGGGCTCCAATCGGATCAAGCACCGGATTCTGGTTACCAGCTTCGTTGACCGTTATCGTGACTATCTCAGAATCCGTCTCTACTCCGTCACTGGCGTAGAAAGTTACATTATAACTACCGCTTTGCGTGTAATCCGGTGTCCAATCGAACGTCCCCGTACCGTCGCCGTTGTCCGTAAAGGTAGCTCCGGTCGGAAGGGTGGATGTTGAAAGCGCTGGGATCGTCCCGTCGGGATCACTCGCCGAAACGCCAAAGTTCAAGTTCACCCCTTCCGTTGTGCTCTGGGCACCGATCGGATCCAACACCGGCGGCTGATTCCCCGCATCCGCTACCGTGATCGTCACAATCTCACTGTCGACCGCCGACGAATCATCCGTCGCATAGAACGTCACATCGTACGTCCCCGCCTGGGTGTAATCCGGCGTCCAATCGAATGTCCCCGTACCATCGCCGTTATCCGTAAAGGTCGCGCCCGTCGGCAGAGTCGACGTCGTCAAAGTCGGGATACTCTCCGCATCTGACGCCGTTACACCGAAGTTCAGATTCACCCCTTCGGTCGTACTCTGGGCTCCAATCGGATCAAGCACCGGATTCTGGTTACCGGCTTCATTGACCGTTATAGTAACTATTTCACTGTCCGTCTCTACCCCATCACTGGCGTAGAACGTCACATCGTATGTTCCGCTTTGCGTGTAGGTTGGCGTCCAGTCAAATGTCCCCGTACCGTCGCCATTGTCCGTAAAGGTAGCGCCCATCGGCAAGGTCGAGGTCGACAGAGCCGGGATTGTCCCGTCGGGATCGGATGCCGAAACGCCAAAGTTCAAGTTCACCCCTTCCGTTGTGCTCTGGGCACCGATCGGATCCAACACCGGCGGCTGATTCCCCGCATCCGCTACCGTGATCGTCACAATCTCACTGTCGACCGCCGACGAATCATCCGTCGCATAGAACGTCACATCGTACGTCCCCGCCTGGGTATAATCAGGCGTCCAATCGAACGTTCCCGTGCCGTCGCCGTTATCCGTAAAGGTCGCGCCCGTCGGCAGAGTCGAGGTCGTCAAAGTCGGAATACTCTCCGCATCTGACGCCGTTACACCGAAGTGCAGATTCACCCCTTCGGTCGTACTCTGGGCACCAATCGGATCGAGTACCGGATTCTGGTTACCCGCCTCGTTGACGGTTATCGTGACTATCTCAGAATCCGTCTCTACTCCGTCACTGGCGTAGAACGTCACATCGTATGTTCCGCTTTGCGTGTAGGTTGGCGTCCAGTCAAATGTCCCCGTACCGTCGCCATTGTCCGTAAAGGTAGCGCCCATCGGCAAGGTCGAGGTCGACAGAGCCGGGATTGTCCCGTCGGGATCGGATGCCGAAACGCCAAAGTTCAAGTTCACCCCTTCCGTTGTGCTCTGGGCACCGATCGGATCCAACACCGGCGGCTGATTCCCCGCATCCGCTACCGTGATCGTCACAATCTCACTGTCGACCGCCGACGAATCATCCGTCGCATAGAACGTCACATCGTACGTCCCCGCCTGGGTGTAATCCGGCGTCCAATCGAATGTCCCCGTACCATCGCCGTTATCCGTAAAGGTCGCGCCCGTCGGCAGAGTCGACGTCGTCAAAGTCGGAATACTCTCCGCATCCGACGCCGTCACCCCAAAGTTCAGATTCACCCCTTCGGTCGTACTCTGGGCACCGATCGGATCGAGTACCGGATTCTGGTTACCCGCCTCGTTGACGGTTATCGTGACTATCTCAGAATCCGTCTCTACTCCGTCACTGGCGTAGAACGTCACATCGTATGTTCCACTTTGGGTGTAATCCGGCGTCCAATCGAACGTCCCCGTACCGTCGCCGTTGTCCGTAAAGGTAGCTCCGGTCGGAAGGGTGGATGTTGAAAGCGCTGGGATCGTCCCGTCGGGATCGCTCGCCGAAACGCCAAAGTTCAAGTTCACCCCCTCGGTCGTGCTCTGGGTTCCGATCGGATCGAGCACCGGCGGCTGATTCCCCGCATCCACAACCGTGATCGTTACAATCTCACTGTCCACCGCCGACGAATCATCCGTCGCGTAGAACGTCACATCGTACGTCCCAGCTTGCGTGTACCCCGGCGTCCAATCGAACGTCCCGGTACCGTCGCCATTGTCCGTAAAGGTCGCACCAGTTGGGAGAGTCGAGGTTGTCAAAGTCGGAATACTCTCCGCATCCGACGCCGTCACGCCGAAGTTCAGATTCACCCCTTCGGTCGTGCTCTGGGCGCCGATCGGATCGAGCACCGGATTCTGGTTACCCGCTTCATTGACAGTAATAGTAACAATTTCGGAGTCGACTGCCGAGGAATCGTCTGTGGCATAAAACGTTATATTATAGCTGCCCGACTGCGTATACCCCGGTGTCCAATCGAACGTTCCGGTGCCGTCACCATTATCCGTGAAGGTCGCACCAGTTGGGAGGGTAGACGTAGTGAGAGTCGGAATACTTTCCGCATCTGACGCCGTCACCCCAAAGTTCAGATTGATCCCCTCGGTCGTACTCTGGGCGCCGATCGGATCGAGTACCGGATTCTGGTTACCGGCTTCATTCACGGTTATAGTCACTATCTCGGAGTCAACTGCTGAGGAGTCATCAGTAGCATAGAAGGTTACATTATAACTACCCGACTGCGTGTACCCCGGCGTCCAATCGAACGTCCCGGTACCGTCGCCATTGTCCGTAAAGGTCGCACCAGTTGGGAGGGTAGACGTCGTCAAAGTCGGAATACTCTCCGCGTCTGATGCCGTCACCCCAAAGTTCAGATTGATCCCCTCGGTCGTACTCTGGGCGCCGATCGGATCGAGTACCGGATTCTGGTTACCGGCTTCATTCACGGTTATGGTCACTATCTCGGAGTCGACCGCCGACGAATCATCCGTCGCGTAGAAGGTCACATCGTACGTTCCCGCCTGGGTATAATCAGGCGTCCAATCAAATGTTCCGGTACCGTCACCATTATCCGTAAAGGTCGCACCAGTTGGGAGGGTAGACGTCGTCAAAGTCGGAATACTCTCCGCGTCTGATGCCGTCACCCCAAAGTTCAGATTGATCCCCTCGGTCGTACTCTGGGCGCCGATCGGATCGAGTACCGGATTCTGGTTACCGGCTTCATTCACGGTTATAGTCACTATCTCGGAGTCAACTGCTGAGGAGTCATCAGTAGCATAGAAGGTTACATTATAACTACCCGACTGCGTGTACCCCGGCGTCCAATCGAACGTCCCGGTACCGTCGCCATTGTCCGTAAAGGTCGCACCAGTTGGGAGGGTAGACGTCGTCAAAGTCGGAATACTCTCCGCGTCTGATGCCGTTACACCGAAGTTCAGATTGACCCCT
>CAZAZQ010000003.1:56105-194499 GCA_964489705.1 uncultured Ignavibacteriales bacterium | reverse complement strand
AGAAAATTTTCCCGACCTGTTGGTAAGGAAAATGTTTTCCGAAAGAGACCGGCTCTGCCGGTCTCTTTTTTTTGCAATTATCTTTCACTTTAGTAGCTTCATCTTCTCTTAAGATTGCATTGAGGGTAAATATATGGACATCCTCTACCTAATTGTCTCACACGGCACTTAACTTCCTCTTGACGAGACGAAAGAATAATGATATTTTTATTGTATGTAGATTTATCAAAAAGACTAAAGCAGGATGTCCGGAGGGTGTTATTATGGGATATATCAGAAAAAATGGAAAAGTTGTTGGCTACACCGCATCACCTGATGATACACCAGATAATAATGATTCGGACCAACAAAACATTGAAAAAGTCCAATGCAACATATCATCAGAAGAAACAACTAGCGAAAATGAAAGTTTCTTCTCTGGTTATTTCACCCGAGAAGATCGTATGAAGTTTCCCCAGCGAGGTCATATCCCAGGGAGTTTACGAGATGGTAAGGTTGTAACAAACCCAGGGCTCAGAAATACTGGGTGGCAACCTGACGACGAATGATCGATTTCACATCTACTGAGGTAGTACCTAGGTTTCAATAACTTATTAAATGTAAGAATGAAAAAGTGTTGGAGGTTAAGATGGGTTGGGTGTCTTTTCTCGAAGATATAATAGCAAAGCGAGATGAACTTGGGGAAGAGATAATTAGATTACAAAATAATTGTATATCTAAGGAGGATAAGTATTCACTTTCAAGGGTCGAGACAATAATTCGAAGCTTTGAAAATTTTCTTTATTACTTTGATCCTCTCATAGACTTCCTCACAGATCCAAAAAATGAGGATAGTGTCAAAAATCTCTACTTAAAGTGGGAGATTGATGAATTGAAAGAGGAAATTAAACGTTCAAATAAAGATCTTGAACTTCTTGATAGGAAAAAGACCAACGAAAACAAGAAAGCCCAAGAAAAAATTAAAATTCTTGAAGAGGAAAATTCTTTTTTGCACGCAGAAATAATTCGACTACGCAAAGAAAATAAAAAACTAGATAGGACTCTGAGTGATATTTACCTCAAGCATCCAGAAATCGGATACGAAAACTATCCTCCTAAGAATCCTCATAAAAGCAATTAACTCAAATTTTGATCTAAGTTATAAATCAGGAGTATCGAACTTTCAACTTCTAACGTCTCCTAAACCGTCAAAAAAGGATCCCTGAGGGCGCAAGGAAAATCGTGAGAACATGTAGATTAGCAGAGGAAAAGGTATCTATCTTTACTAAGGCGTGCGTAAGGGGAGATAGAGGGTGAAAGTCGTGCCTTTGCCTTCGATGGAGTCAACTTTCAAGGTGCCGTTGTGAGCGGAGATGATGCGCTCCACGACGGCTAACCCCAAACCGGTGCCGGTCTCCTTGGTCGTATAGTAGCGGTCAAAAATCTTGGAGAGATTTTCCTTTTTGATGCCGACGCCGGTGTCGCTGATGCGCAACGCCAAGTAGTCGGTCTTCTTATGTTCAGGGCGCTCCACCAAGCCGTGCACCGTGAGCGTTCCGCCGTTCGGCATGGCATCGATGGCGTTGATGAACAAATTCAGCAAGACTTCCAAGATCTGGTTTCTATTGACAATAACTTCCCAGTCGGCGTCTTCGAATTTCGAGACGTAGGTGACGTTTCGCTTGCGCAAATCGCTTCCTATCAGCTCCGCCGCGCGGGCGACGATCTCCCGCACATCTAAGCGTTCCGTCTGGTACTTGTTAGGGTTGGAAAAATCAACCAACTCCCGCACCAGCTCATTCATCCGATAGACTTCATCTTCGGCTAACTTCAACAATTCCGAATCGGCAACCTCCGGCAAGCGCTGTTTGAGAATTTGGAGGCTCCCTTTAATCGAAGTCAGCGGCTTACGCAAATCGTGGGAAATCTCCGAAATCATGTTTCCCATAGTCAACAGCCGGGTGGCATTGAGAAGGGTTCGTTCTTTTTCAAACAAGAGCGCCGCCTGCGATATCACCAAACGGGCAAGGGAAATATCGTCCTCGCCGTACGGCTTTTCGCTTTTCGAGCCCAGGCAGAAGATATACGCCAACTCCCCGTAACGCAAAATGGGAACCGCCATAAAACCGCCTGTCGGGGTAGGGAAATGGTCATGCGCCGCCAAGTGCTTGGCAATCACATCGGAGAGCTGGGGGATATTATGAACGTCGACGGTGTCAAGCTCGACTGAGGTGAGCACCACCTGTTCGCGGGCGATACTTCGCAAGTCTATCCCTCCGCTGTCGGTCAAGGGTATATCCGACAACCCCGTGGCGCTGTCGGCAACCAGGATATGGTTGGAGCTGTCCCAATTGAACCAGATGGAATAATCGATGGGAAAGACCCGCTTCAACTTTTCAATCAACGTGCGGCGGAACTCGTGCATCGATTGAATCGCCGGCAATCCCTCGGAAACTTCGTGCAGAATTTCGAACTCCACCAAGCGGCGGCGATTTTTTTCAAACTGGTTAGCGTCGTCGACAGCGACGGCAGCTTGGGAGGCAAAAGTGGTTAACAGGCGCAGGTCATTCTGGGTAAATGCCCCTCCCCCCTGCTTGTTCGCCATATTGATGACCCCGATAACACGGTTCTTGATAACCAAGGGGGCGCAGAGCAAAGACGCGTTGCCATACTTTTCCTGATTCCGCTTCCGAAATTTCTCGTCTTTCTCGATATTTTCAATAATGAGCGGCTCGCCTGTTTTGGCGACATGTCCGGCGACCGATTCGCCCACCCGCACCTTAGTAGTATCAATGATATGCTGCTCCAACCCGATGGCGGCTTCAATCGTGAGAAACTCCTGCCGCTCGTCCAGCAACATAATCGACCCGATTTGCGCTTCCGTCACCGACGCCGCCAGGGCAACAATCTGCTTGAGCAGACCTTTAAGGTTAGCGGTGGAACCGATGGATTTCCCCGCTTCGTACAAGGCGTTCAGCTCGCTGATGCGACGGTTGAGCAGCAAATTGGAGATACGCAACTCTTCCAAAAGTTGCAAGCGCGCCAAATCGGCACGACGCTTTTCCAAGGCGCGGTTGACCGCCAGCTCCAGTTGGGTAAACTCGACCGGCTTCAACAGATAATCATACGCTCCCATCGACACCGCCTTTATCGCCGTATCGAGCGAGGCATAGCCGGTCATCAAGATAACCGGAATATCTTCATCGACCTCTTTCACGATTTCCAAAATCCGCAAGCCGTCCATCTCCGGCATTTTGATATCCGTAATGACGAGATCGATTTTCTCATTCTTTATCACTTCCGCCGCTTCGGGAGAGCGCTGAAACGCTTTGACCACGTAGCCGTCGCTGGTCAACAATTCCCGAAGGGAGTCGCACATCCTTTTTTCGTCGTCGATAATGATGATTCTTTCGTTGTGTTTTGTCATCACGTCGCCTTTTCCCTTTTCTGAGGCAAAACTATCTCAAACCGCCCTCCGTGGTCGGTATTTCGGTAGGTGATGTCCCCCCCGTGTTTCTTTATAATCCCATAACAAACCGACAGCCCCAAACCGCTGCCTTCCGCCGCTTCCTTGGTAGTAAAGAACGGTTCAAAGATGCGCGGGATTATTTCCGGCGGGATGCCGGGACCGGTATCGTCAAAACGAATACGCAAATCATCCCCCGTCGGCTCAACGGTTATCTCAAGTTTCCCCCCATCCTTCATCGCATCGCAGGCGTTAATTACCAGATTCAAAAAGACCTGCTTGAGATGCTCCGGTGAAGCGTCGATAGCCGGACATGGCGAGGCATACTGCCGCACCAACTTCACCCGCTGCTTTTCACATTTGTGTTCCATCAACTGGAGAACATTATCGATAATTTTCGGAACGTCGGTCGGTTCCAACTCTATGCCGCGAGGACGATGAAAGTCGAGCAATTCTTTGACAATGCGGGCAATGCGGGAAATCTCCTGGCTGACGACCTCAACATAGTTTCGTCCCTCGACGTTGTTGCGAATCGACCGCTTAATCAACAGCAGATAGTTTTTGATGATTCCCAACGGGTTGTTGATTTCATGAGCGACTTTGGCGGACATCTCCCCCAGCGCCGCCAACCGCTCGGAGTTGACCAACTGCTGCTGTGCCGCCCGCAACTGCTCGGTGGCACGTTTCTCGGCATCGTACAAGCGGGCGTTTTCGATAGCGACCGAAATCTGGTTGCCTAAAATTGACAAAAACTCGATGTCATCCATGGTGAAATCCCTGCCGGATATTTTGTCGGAGACCAACAAGATTCCTCGTAAACGATTTTGGAAAATCAACGGCACCAGTAAACCGGGATGGAAAATCTTGAGAATCTTTTTTTCGTTTTCCACCGCCAAATCCGTCAGCAATTCCTTGGTCACGACCGGTCGGTTGAGCTTGGTCACATAGTCCAGCAGTTTCGAGCCGCAATTGAAAAAGAGCCCCGGACCCGGCAGACGGCCCGATCCCTTGCTTTTTATCATAACAAACCGTTCGGCTTGCCCTCCATCCCGGAGAAAAATCGCTCCCTTCGCCGCACTCACCTGCGCCAACGAGGTGAGAATGAACGAATCGAGCAACCGCTGGTAATCCAAGACGGAGTTGAAGTTACGGCTGATTTCAAAAATGGTGTACAGGTCGAAAATTTTTCGTTTTAACTGTCGGTTCGACTCAATCAGCTCCGCCAGCTTTTTCTCGTACTTTTCCGCCGGAGAGACGGTTTTCGCCGCTGCCGTCTTTCGCGACGGACGTTTTGTCCGTTTGGCTGAAGACGGAGAAGATGGAGAAGCTGTTCTCTTGGACTTGGTCATGCCCAACCGTATTTCTTAAAAAATTCACCTACCAAAAAATGCGAACCGACAATACTTATTGTATCGTCAGGAGGGCAGGTTTTCAAAAGGCTCCGATATGCGGAACTCAGCGAAGGAAACCGCGTTACCGGCAGGGGGGGCCAGGTGATTTGACGCCATAGTTCCTCAAGGTCAGTCGAGCGCTTGGTATTCAACGGTACGAGAGCAAAATCTTCGGCAATCGTTGCAAGCATATCGAACATTTGCTGGTGCGGTTTGCGCTTTACGAAGCCGGTGATGATATGCGTCTTCCGACCGGGAAAGCGGGTACGGAATGACTCGACAAAGGCTTTCACTCCGGAGGCGTTATGGCAGACATCGAACACCAAGGTCGGTTTGCCCCGACGTTTGACGACTTGGAACCGCCCGTGCCATGTTGTCCGCGCCAGCCCCTCCCGAACCGCCGAGTTCGGAATCGTCACGCCGTTCTCGCGCAACACCGAGACCACCTTGAGCGCCAACGCCGCATTTTTCAATTGATGAACCCCGTACAAACTCGGAGTCACCTCATGGCAGGAAAAGCCATTCGAGGAGAAATCAAGCGTCATCGCCTTCCGATCGATGTGAAACTCGTTCTTTCGCAACGCAACCAGCGGCGCTTTCCGCTGACGGCATTGGGTGGTCATCACACGGCGGGCTTCCGGCGGGATAATGCCGATAACGTGCGGCGTGGCGGGTTTGATGATACCGGCTTTTTCCCAAGCAATTTTTTCCAGCGAGGAGCCCAAAATCTCGACATGGTCATAACTGATGTCGGTGACCACCGTCGCCAGCGGCGTCAACACGTTGGTCGCATCCAGCCTACCGCCCAAACCGGTTTCGATAACGGCAATATCGACGCCCACCTTCCAAAAATGGTACAACGCCAAAGCGGTGACAACTTCGAAAAAAGACAGCTTCCGCTTCGAGAGGACCTGACGATAGGCGTTGATGAACGCCTGCACCGACGGCTTAGGGATTTTCCTGCCGTTGACGCGGATGCGCTCACGCAAATCCACCAGATGCGGAGAGGTAAACAAACCGGTTTTGTATCCTGCATGTTGCAAAACTGACGCCAGCATAGCGGCAACGGAACCCTTGCCGTTCGTTCCGGCAATATGGACAGTGCGATACCGGTTTTGCGGACAGCCCACAGAAGCAAGAAACTCGGTGATATTTTCCAAACCGAGCTTCATTCCGAAAAATTCGCGAGAAAGAATAAACCGTTCGGCGGCAGCATAAGAATGCTTCGCCATTACTTCCTCCACATAAACCTCAACAGTTGGATGACGGTATTGCGGAGCTCTTCCCGTTCGACGACTTTATCAAGAAACCCTTTTTCCAGAAAAAATTCCGATGATTGGAACCCTTCCGGCAAATCCTGCCCGATAGTCTGTTGAATGACGCGCGGCCCGGCAAACCCAAGCAGCGCTTTCGGTTCGGCGATGATGACATCCCCCAAAGAAGCGTACGACGCCATCACTCCCGCCGTGGTGGGGTTGGTCAAAATGGAAATGTACGGGATTTTTTTATCGTCCAGCAATGCCAACAATGCCGAGGTTTTCGCCATCTGCATCAAGGAAAGAATCCCTTCCTGCATCCGTGCCCCGCCGGAACGACAGACAATCACCAACGGCACTTCCCTCTCTAACGCCCGTTCGATGGCGCGGGCAATTTTTTCTCCCACCACCGATCCCATCGAGCCGCCGATAAACTCAAAGTTCATGATTGCAAAAGAAATTGGTATCCCGCCGATAGTCGCCATTCCGGCGATGACGCCTTCTTTGGCGCCGGTCTTTTGCTGGGCGGCTTTGATGCGATCGGGATATTTCTTGGAATCCTTGAATTTCAGCGGGTCTTTCGAGGTCAAGTTGGCGTCGTATTCCTCCAAGGAATTTTCATCAAGCAGAAGTTCGATATACTTGCGGGTGGAAATGCGGAAGTGGTAGCGGCAACTGGGACAGACCCACAACAGCTCTTCCATCTTCTTGCTGTAGACAATCTCCCCGCAGGAAGGGCACTTGGTCCACAACCCTTCGGGAATGTTCCGTTTCTCCTGCGGGGTGGGACCGGTCTTCGATTTTCTAAACCATGCCATACGTTACAATACTTTCCTGTCACCTTTCAAATAGCGTACCAGCACCAGGGCATCCTCGAGCGGATGTCGGTAGTAATACGGTCTGCGATACAATAACGTAAATCCGAACCGCTCGTAAAAGGCGCGGGCTTCCTTGTTCCCGGGCCTGACTTCGAGCAATATATACTCACAGCCGCTTGCCTGCACAACCTCTAAGATACGCTCCAATAACCTCCTGGCAACCGATTTTCTCCGCAAGGCGGGATGAACGGCAATATTGGTCAAATGCCCTTCAATATCAACCACATAATAACAGGCATAGCCGACCACCTCTCCTTCCTTCTCCGCCACGAAGGCGCCCCAGCCGTCAAGTGTCAAATGTTCCTCGAATGCTGAGGGGGGCCAGGGGTCGGAAAATATTTCCTTCTCCAACGCTATGACCTGAGGAATATCCTCGGTGGTCATCTCGCGAAGGATGATCCTACTGCTCCTTTTTTCGTTGTCGTTGTTCAAAGCGCAATTCCGCTTGTGATTTTCGCAGGTACAACGGCTCCAATTGGGCAATATCGTCTCGTATTCCCTCTTCCAGCTTCATCCGTCCAATATCCAACAACTCCGTGGCATCATAGCGCAAACGCTCAGACATATCGACCGAGCCCGCCTCCGGTACGAGCGCTTTCACATCTACCCCCATCCCGGCAATGCGGTTGTCACCGACTACCTTCGCTAGGTCACGATAAGGGACGAGAGCGATATCTTCTTTTTTTACCTCTCCTTGCCGGACCGGAGCGACGAAACATTCTTCCCGATTGAAAGCCAACACCACGTAGACGAGCTCCTTGATATTCCTCAGCTTATAAGCGGCGATTTCAAACAAAGGCACTCCCACCAGCGGAATATCCAACGCCACCGCCATTCCCTTTGCCGCCGCCAACCCGATGCGCAGTCCGGTAAAAGAACCGGGTCCGGTGCACACGACGAGAGCGTGCAGGTCGGTTGTTTGCAAACCGGCGGACTGAAACAGTTCTCCTATCCGCTTGATAATTTGTTGGCCATGCGACTTCTCGACGCGGTTGGAGGATTTCACCATCCGGTCGCCGCCGAACATCAAACCCAATTTCAAATCCGACGATGAGGTATCGATAGCAAGAATATTGAGAAAGTCGAAATCGCTCATGATTGCACCAAGGAGATAACGATTTTACGCTCTTGTTCACTTAAAATGGTAAAATGAATCTGATAGTAGCGGCTGGGGAGGTAACCGTCCGCTTTCTCTCCCCATTCGATAACCACCAGCCCGTCGCGGGAAAGGTATTCATTCCAGCCCAGCTCTTCCAGTTCGGAAAGGTCATGCAGTCGATAGAGGTCAAAATGAAAGAGCGGTTTTTCGCCGGGATATTCGTTGACCATTGTGAAGGAAGGGGAGCAGATAAGGTTTTCGTCAATTCCTCTCGCCTTGCCCAAACCGCGCACAAAGACCGTTTTGCCCGAACCCAACTCGCCGGTCAGGACAATCACATGAGGCGACCGAAGGTGGGGCTCCAGTTTTTGAGCCAACGCCAAAGTCTGCTCTTCCGAATGAGAGACGATGTTCAATTCCCGTTCCATCGCCTCACCGTGGAGTCAGAACCGCCACCGGCACGACCATCTCTTCCAGAGAAATTCCACCGTGTTGGAAGGAATTCTGGAACTGGCGCACCATCTCGTTATAGTTGTTGGGATAGACAAAGTAAAAATCTTCCTTGGCAAGAATATAAGTCGTCGCCAAACTGAACGCCGGCAACCGCCACTGCTGCGGCTTTTTTATCAGAACCGATTCTTTGGGGTCGGAATTCAAGTTGTCGCCGTACTTGTAGCGCAGGTTAGTGGAAGTGGTGCGTTTGCCGTGCGCCATGGTGCCGCGCTTGCACAACACCGATCCGTGGTCGGAGGTGACTATTACCGTGAAGTCCTTGGCGGCAAACGACTTCAAAATGGCAAACAACGGTGAGTGAATGAACCAGCTTTTCATCAGGGAACGGAAAGCCGCTTCCGTTCCGGCAATCTCTTTCAAAATGACATTGTTGGAGCGACCGTGCGCCAAAATGTCGAGGAAGTTGAACACGAACGTCACCACCTGCTTTTGGAAAAAGTCGGCTATCCGCTTGGCAACCGTTTCCCCTTCGGTGTTGTTGTGAATCTTCACATAGGCAAAGCTCTTCTCCAGCCGCAAGCCGTGGCGGGCGAGATTGTCCAACAGGAACTTATCTTCGTTACGGTTCAAGGAACCCTCGTCCTGAGTGCGGTAGTTGTCCGGGTACGTCTTGTGAATGTCGTCGGGAAACATACCGGCGAAAAGAGCATTCCGGGCAAAGGGAGTGGCACTCGGCAGAAGGGAAAAGTAGTAGTCCCGCTTGACGGTGAAGTACTCCGCTACCAACGGTTCGACGAGCATCCACTGGTCTAACCGCATACAATCTACGACAATGAACACCACTTTCTCTTTCTGCTTCAAGCGGGGAATGACGTACTTAGCGGCGATGTCCGGCGACAGCGGCGGGCGTTTGTCGGAAAAAAGCCATTTTTGATAATGGTTGAGAATGTACTTGGTGAACTCGGTGTTCCACTCTTTGCGTGTTCCCTCCAGCGTCTGCTCCAAGCCGACGTCGGTCTGCTCATCCAGCTCCAAGTTCCACCATGAAATAATCCGCGCCGCCTCGAACCAGTCTTCGGGATTCATGGCACCGAACAGACGCTGATTAAAGCGATTGATTTCCGTTATGTAACGCTTCATGGAAGAGCTGCCGATGATTTTTTTGGAGTCCAATAGGCGTTTGATGACCAACAACACTTGCGAAGGATTGACCGGCTTGACCAAGTAATCGGCGATTTTCTGCCCGATGGCTTCTTCCATCAACGATTCTTCTTCGGACTTCGTTACCATAACGACCGGCAGGTGAGGTTGTAACTCTTTGATTTCCTCCAAGGTCGTCAAGCCGTCTTTTCCCGGCATCATTTCGTCAAGGAGGATTAGATCATAGTTGTCCTGTTGAATTTTTACCAGGGCATCGTCGCCGGACATTGCCCCGACCACCTGAAACCCTTTGTTCTGCAAAAAGACAAAATGCGACTTCAAGGAATCGATTTCATCGTCGACCCACAGGATTTTTTTCTTTTCCGTCGTTCCTGCCATTTTTTCCTCATCATTTTCCGTGTACGGGTAAGAGGATTTCAAAAACGGTCTCACCCTGTTTGGAACGTTTCAGCGAGACCTTTCCTCTATGCGATTCTTCCACTATCCGCCTCACCAACGACAACCCCAACCCCCAGCCGCGCTTTTTGGTCGTGAAACCGGCTCGGAATATTTTCCGCACCGCCGCAGCCGGGATGCCATGACCGTTATCGGCAATTTCAATCGCCACATACGGCTTATGGGGAAGCAGGGAAGCGCGGATATCCACTCTGCCGGTTTTGGAATCCACCGCCTGTAAGGCGTTCTTGATAAGATTTTCAAGCGCCCAACTCAACAGCTCCGCATTCAACCATACCTGGGGAAGTTCTTTGTTGGGAGTAAAATTAATTTGAATCCCTTCTCCTTGAAAGGGCAACCGGCGGCGGTAGTACTCGACGGTGTCCATGATAACTTTGTTCAGATCGCTGGGCTGGAGATCCGGTGCCGAGCCGATCTGGCTGAAGCGGTTGGCGATTTTTTCCAACCGTTCAATATCGATTTTCATGTTCGACACGACGTTGGCAATCTCCGCCAAATCTTCCGCCGACGGCTGCTCCAGCGAACACTGCGTCTTCATCACCTCCGTCCAACCCATCAACGACGTTATCGGGGTGCCCAACTGGTGGGCGGTCTCCTTTGCCATACCGACCCAGATATGGCGCTCCTCGCTCTTGCGGATATTCTGAAAACCGATAATCGCCACAATCATAAAGGCTATCACAATGCCGATTTCGATAAACGGCATCATGGTCAATTGCCGGATAACCTCGGAATCGCCGTAGCAGAAATAATTGACGTGCCCCTCCCCAAAGCGCAAAGGAAATTCACCGTGCTGCTCAATCATCCTTTCCGCCACTTTTTTCAGACGCTCTCGGGTTTGAAAGGTCGTGTCAGTCGGGGGAATCCCCTTGATATTGCGCCAATGGATCGGTTCCCGCTCGCTGTTCAACACGATAATCGGGAAATTCGCTTTGACGATAATCTCGTCAAAAATGAACTGCAACTCCGAACCGGAGGTCGGAGAGTTGGCGACCAACTGCCAGAGCTTGACGTACTTCTCCACCTGCGAGCGGGTGTCGGTTTGCAGCTTCCTGATGACATCGAAGGTATACCAAATAAAAAGTGCCGACACCACCGCCACCGACCCCAGCAGGAAGGCTTTGAAAATGGTCGACTTGCCGATGTAAAACCGGCTCAATCCACCCGAGATGTATGATGAAGAAGACATCAGCCTATTGTCTGCAATCCTCCCAGATAGGGACGAAGCACCTCCGGCACGGTAATTGTTCCGTCCTCGTTTTGGTAGTTTTCCCACAACGCCGCCAGCAACCGCGGCAACGCCACCCCGGAACCGTTGAGGGTATGCGGGAATTTCACCGTTTTATCCTCGTCACGGAAACGGCAGCCCATCCGCCGCGCCTGGAAGGCTTCGAAATTGGAAACGGAAGAGACCTCCAAGTATTTTTTTACCCCTGCCGACCAGACTTCGATATCGTAACATTTCGTAGAGGCAAAGGTCAAATCTCCGGTCGCCAACTCGACGATACGATAGGGCAATTTCAAGCCCTGAATAATCTTTTCCGCTTGCTGCAACAGCGTTTCCAGCTCCTCATAGGAAGTTTCCGGGCGGACAATCTTGACCAGCTCCACCTTGTCGAACTGATGCACCCGCAACAGTCCTCTCGTATCCTTGCCCGCCGCTCCCGCTTCCCGACGGAAACACGGGGTATGGGTCACCAGGTAGAGGGGGAGCTGCCGGTAATCCAAAATCTGCTTGCGGAAGAGGTTCGTCAACGGGACCTCACCGGTTGGAATCAAGTACAAGTTGTCCTTTTCGATTTTGTACATGTCCTCATCGAGCTTGGGAAGCTGCCCGGTACCGAACATGGTGTCGGAGGTTACGATATAGGGAACGGTATGTTCGATAAAACCGTCGCCGGTATGGACATCCAGCATGTAGTTTATGAGAGCCCGCTGGTAACGAGCGCCCATCCCCTTGAGGAGAAAGAAACCGGAACCGGCGATTTTTGCCGCTGCGGGAAGGTCGATAATGCCGAGCTTCTCCCCGATTTCCCAATGCGGGAGTACCTCGAAGGAGGGGGAGGGCACTTCTCCCCACTCGCGAACGACGACATTGGCACTCTCGTCTTCGCCGACCGGCACGGAATGGTGCGGGAGATTGGGAATCCAGGAAAGAGCGGTATGCAATTGCTCTTCAACTTCCTTGAGTGCCCGGTCCAACTCGGCAATTTTTTCCCCCACCGCCCGCATCCGACGCACTTCATCGTCGGCATCTTCACCCGCTTTTTTCTTTTTGGCAATGAGGGCGGAAACTTTGTTCCGCTCCGCTTTTAGCTGCTCTGCTTCCCGAATGATGTCGCGGCGTTTTTGGTCGAGCGTGAGGAGGGAATCAATATCGCTGGTATCGTTTTTCTTGGCAATGCCGGCTTTTACCGTATCCGGTTGTTCGCGAATAAATTTTATATCGAGCATAGAAAACCTTTATCTTCCACTACTTCATAGCTTGTTTTCATTGCTAAGTTCCGTAAAGTATAAAGAAATTGAATGGTCGAGTCAAAAACAAAGTCACATCAGGAAAGGCTTGTGGACGGTGTTGTTCCCTTGAACGAGGGATTCTTTCTTGTATCTTTTCATAGAATGGCAAACGAGAAGCTGATAGATGGGAAAATCATAAGAGAGAGTAACAAGCCTCCAGCGAAAAATGCAGGACTTGGGAAAACACCAAAAAATAGCTGGAAAAGGACAAAACAGACTTGACATTAGCAGTGGAAATCGTATCTTTAATTGGTACGTCAAGATTCATTTCTTGATAAAAAGGAATCACAGAGAAGAGTAACAGATAAAGTCTACAGCAAGCGATTCAATAAGTAAAAATGATACGGACGTTTACCGGAACGTCTTCATGTTGAAAAATAAATAAATCACGTCTCACACGTGGCAAAATGCTTTTTAATGTGAGGAGGTGGTGTCTATCGCAGCAAAACTAATCCTTTTTCGTTATTTTGTCAGCCCTTTAAGAGTAACTATTCAACAAAGAGAGGTAAGTAAATGGGTAAATGGAAAACTCCTTTAAGTATCCTTTTATCGCTTGTCTTGGTTGCGGCATTTTGCCTGTCGGCATATGCCTCGAATGTTGAGCCGAAACCGGACGAGTTAGCTGCAAAGCTGCAGGAACTAAAAGCACAAATGCCAGCATATTCGCCGGATCTGAAGTCAAATCCCAAACAAGCATATCAAATGATTCCGGCCCGAACTCCTGTTGGCGAAATCCTCTGGGAAGGATTCGAAGGGGGAGCAGTGCCGCCGACCGGCTGGACTGCGGTTATCAATAATCCCTTTACGTGGGAAATTGATTCGTACAATCCGTATGAAGGGGCATATAACGCCTCCTGCTTTTATGATGAAAACTATACCGGAACGCAGGACGAATGGCTCGTTTCGCCGGTCATTGATCTTTCTCAAAAGAGTAACTGGAAATTGGATTTCTGGTGGATGGGAAGCTACTATTGGTCGGTCGATCCGTACGATAACTGCAACTTGGAAGTCTGGATTTCCACTGACGGTGGCGCCAACTTCACTACTATGCTCTGGTCGGAAGACGGTGTTGGCGAATTTTCAAACTGGACATGGTACAAAGCGACTATTGACCTGGCTGCCTATTCGGCAGAAAGCAATGTCAAAATCGGTTTCCGTTACTATGGGTATGACGGCGCTCAGTTCTCAATCGACGCCATATCCATCAATGATGAAGCCCTGCCGGTCGGACGGTGTTGCTACGGCGATCCAAGCGCTCCTGACTGCGTCGATACGACCGAAGCGGCATGTGGCGATTTAGGGGGAAGCTGGGATGCCAATCTCGATTGCACGAACAACCCCTGCCCGATTGCCCCGTCAAATGATGACTGTGTCAATGCGGAATTAATACCCGGTCCTTTCCCGGCAACCGCGACCGGGTCGACGGAGGGAGCGACGATCGATTGTCCCGGCGTGCTCGATTGGAATGCGGTCTGGTACAAGTTTGAAGCCCCCAACGCTTACAACAACATCACCATCGACTTCTGTACCAGCCCGTACGATGTCGAGTGTATCGGGGTGGTATTGTATGCCAACTGTGATGATTGCAGTAACTATATCCTAAATACCGATATTCAGTGGAACGACTGTGGGGGCACCAACAAACCGCTTATCACCTGGGAAGACCTTCCCGGACCGGCGACGTACTATTACCCGGTCTTCATCGGCGATGCCAACTGTGATTATGTCGCCACGCCATTTGAATTTGTCGTCAATGTGACCGAAGCCGAACCGCCGGCGGAAGGTGACAACTGCGACAATCCGCTGGTTATCAACCTTCCGGCTGACATGCCCTATGCCGACGAAAACCAGACCACCTGCGGCAGAGGCGACGACTACAACAACACCTGCTTGGGCTACTACGACGGCGGGGAAGATATTATCTACCAGATTAACGTAGCCTCCGCTGTTGATGTCGACATCACTCTCGACCCGAAAGGAACGACTTACACCGGCATGCTCGTTGACGCTTCGTGTCCGGCTGATCCCTCAAGCTGCATTGCCACCAGTTCCAATTCGGGCGGCTCAGCACACACTATCAGCGGGCTCCATCTGGAAGCGGGAACGTACTACCTGATGATAGATACATGGCCCAGCCCAGATTGCATTCCGGATTTCAATCTGACCATTACCGCCTCGGCAGGACCGGAACCGGGGGATGACTGCAACGATCCGATCCTTGTCAAGCTCCCCACCGATCTGCCGTACAGCGACCTATCCCAGACCACCTGTGGCCGCGGAGACGACTACAACAACACCTGCTTGGGTTCGTACGACGGAGGGGAAGACATTATTTACAAACTGGATGTTTCCTCGAGCGTCAGCGTGACCATAACGATGGATCCGAAAGGAACCACCTGGAGCGGCATGCTGCTCGACGATGCCTGCCCGGCCGATGCCAGCGATTGTATCGCTACCGTCACGGGAAGCAGCAGTGACCCGAGAGTAATTGAAAACATCGTGTTGGCTCCGGGGATATACTACCTGATGATTGACACCTGGCCCAGCCCGAACTGTATCCCCGACTTCGACTTGACCATCGAGGCGGGAGCGGCTCCGCCGGAGATTACTTACGATCCGTCATCCATCAACTTCGGAACGGCAAGCCCGGGTGAAACCGGTGATACGATTCTCACCATCGGCAACACCGGCGAACAAGACTTGGTCTACAGTATCTCCATCAGCTACGGTTTGAAGGAAATCGACGGTGCCAACATTACCACGCCGGATTCTTATACGCCGGGTGCGACAGCAGATATCACTTTCCACCTCCAAAATGCCAGCAGTGACGCCGAATGGCTCGATGAAGCCACGATTACCTTCCCTGCAGGCGTGACGGTGAATACGTCGACCGACTTCATCGTGGAGGACAACACTTCCCATTATCTCCAATACGACGGCTCGACCGGTGACGGTATTACAGTCACGTGGTTTGACTACAACGGAGGGTATGGGAACATCTACAGCACGGAGATGGCGACGGCGGTGATGAACCTGTCGTTTGACGGCAGCCTGTCGGGTGATTTGACCCTCAACTATACTATCTCCGGTGATGAGTATGGCAGCCCGCCGCACGACGTTTCCGGATCGTTAACGCTGCCGATGAGCGATCCGACGACAAGTTGGCTGAGTGTCACTCCGACCTCAGGAACGGTTGCCGGCGGCAGCCAGGAGCCGGTTACGGTCAGCTTCACGACCGCAGGCTTACCCGCAGGGGTGTACAACGCTCATATCATCATCTCCCACAATGCGGGCGACGATGTGGATATCCCGGTTACTCTGACGGTTGGCGGCGGAATCTATACTATTCTGCTCGATCCTGACCCGTTGATGGTTCCCTACGCATATACGTTAGATCCGATGGAAGCCAAGATTTATGTTGGCGACGACTTCGAACCGGGTTATTCCGTCAACGACATCAATCTTTCGACAGTCATGATTAACGGTACGATTACCCCAACCTCGGCGACGATAATTCCGTCGTATCCCGACATGACCGGGCCAATACTCAAAGTGACCTGTAGCGCCCGCGACCTCATTCTGTTCTACGGATTCCTCTACGATACGACTATCCAAACGTATTCGGTGAGCGGTGAGTTCAACGACTCCACCCCGTTCACTGAGGAAGGCGAGTGCGTTTACATCGGTCACCGTTCCGGTGATTTGAACATGGACGGGAACGTTAATGTCGCTGACTTGACGTACTTTGTCCAGTTCCTCTTCGCAGGCGGACCGCCGCCGGTGGTAATGGAGCTGGCGGACGTCGACGCCTCGGGTGGCGATCCGAACGTCGCCGACTTGACCTACCTAGTCAACTATCTCTTTGGAAATGGGAATCCTCCCATGCACCACTAAGAGTCATTGACCTTCGACGAACACAAAAGCCTGCCGGTTTTTACCGGCAGGCTTTCTTTTTGCAAAAAGGAATTTCTCTATATCCGTTGGCAGCGGGGGCAAAAGTGAGCGGAACGGGAGCCGACCTTCTCCCGCACGATCCGAGCGCCGCACCTGAAGCAGGGCTCGTTTTCCCGATGATAGACCTGTAAGTATTTCTGGTACCGCCCGGCGCGACCGTTCACCCCGCTATAGCTGTCCACCGACGTCCCCATCAACCGGATGGCATGGCGGAGGATTTCTTGAATATATCCGTGCAGCTCGACCAACTTCCGTCGAGAAATCGATGTCGTCAAACGACGAGGGTGAAGGCGTGCCAAATAAAGGGATTCATCGGTATAAATGTTTCCCAGCCCCGCAATAAAGGTTTGGTCAAGGAGGGCGGGTTTTATCATTCGAGGACGTCGAAAGCAGAGGGCGACAAATTCGTCAGCCGAAAGCTCCAACGGTTCGGGACCCAAATCGGCAAGACCCGGCTGAGTCCACACTTCTTCGCTCGGAAACAGGCGTAACCTGCCGAAACGGCGGTAGTCATTGAAACGGAGGTGCTTCCCCTTTTTTGCCTGCGAAGACTTTTCAAAATCGATGACGACCAAGTCATGCTTTTCAAGCGGCTGAGTTCGGTCGAGGTATAAGAAATGTCCGGTCATTTTCAGATGAACCCACAGCGTAAGGCCACCTGACAAAGAAATCAAAATGTTTTTCCCGCGCCGAGTGACTCCAATGATTTTCTTTCCCGCCAGTAAGCGATCAAACGTGTGCTTTCCAAGAGAAGGGCTGACGAAAAGAGAGCTGTTCGGAGCGTTAAGAGTCACGGCGGCAATGGTCTTTCCAACCACGGTGCGCTTCAACCCCCGAACAACCGTTTCCACTTCCGGCAGCTCAGGCATCGAGGACTTTCTCTTTCATTTTTTCTTCCCGCCGCTCGGCTCCTTCGCCGTTGAGCACTTTGCTGAGGTATTTCCCCGTGTAGGAACGCCGGTTGGCGGCAACCTCCTCCGGCGTTCCTACCGCGACGACATATCCTCCTTCGTCCCCGCCTTCCGGTCCCAAATCGATTATCCAGTCCGCCGTTTTGATGACATCCATGTTGTGCTCGATGACCAAGACCGTATTCCCGCGCTCGACCAGACGGTTCAAGACATTCAACAGCAAACGGATATCCTCGAAATGCAAGCCGGTAGTCGGTTCGTCGAGAATATAGAGAGTGTTGCCGGTAGCCAGCTTGGAAAGCTCGGTAGCCAACTTGA
Source organism: uncultured Ignavibacteriales bacterium (assembly GCA_964489705.1). Classification (GTDB taxonomy): domain Bacteria; phylum Zixibacteria; class MSB-5A5; order GN15; family FEB-12; genus CAZAZQ01. Next base: position 176,660 of record CAZAZQ010000003.1, on the reverse strand, counting down.
CCCGTTGGGCTTCCCCGCCGGAGAGAGTCGTCGCTTGCTGTCCCAAGCGGATGTACCCCAAGCCGACGTTCTGCAAGGTGAGCAGTTTCTTTTTGATTCTCGGAATGTTTTCGAAAAACGCCAGGGCTTCTTCCACCGTCATGTCGAGCACGTCGGCGATGGTCTTCCCTTTGAAAACAATCTCCAGCGTTTCCCGGTTGTAGCGTTTGCCTTTGCATACCTCGCACGGCACATAGACGTCGGGAAGGAAGTGCATCTCGATTTTGATGATACCGTCCCCTTCGCAGGCTTCACACCGCCCGCCCTTCACATTGAAAGAAAACCGTCCCGGCAGATAGCCGCGGGCACGCGATTCCGGCAAGTTGGCATACAAATCACGGATATGGGTAAACAACCCCGTATACGTCGCCGGGTTGGAGCGGGGCGTCCGCCCGATCGGAGACTGATCGATGTCAATTACTTTGTCGATGTGTTCCAATCCTTCAATATCGTCGTACGGCAGGGGCATCGTCCGTGAAGAATAAAAGTGCCGGGCTAAGATACGGTACAAGGTTTCATTGATGAGCGACGATTTCCCCGAACCGGAAACCCCTGTCACAACGACAAACAGCCCCAACGGAATATCCACATCAATCTTTTTCAGGTTGTTGCCGGACGCCCCCTTCAAACGGATATAGGCGTGCCCCGGTTTGCGCCGATGAGCAGGGATCTCAATTCGGCGGGCATTGGTAAGGTACTGCCCGGTTATCGACCGCTTGTTTTTCTTGATAGCACTCGGCGGACCGATAGCGACAATTTCTCCCCCGTGCACCCCGGCGCCGGGGCCCAAATCAATGACGAAATCCGCCTGCTCTATCGTCTCGCGGTCGTGCTCAACTACCAGCACGGTATTGCCGATGTCGCGAAGCTCCGTTAAGGTGCTGAGCAGCTTCCGGTTATCGCGGGCGTGGAGACCGATAGAAGGTTCATCGAGAATATAGAGCACTCCCATCAAGCGGGAGCCGATTTGCGTTGCAAGGCGGATCCGCTGAGCTTCACCGCCTGAGAGAGTGGAGGCGGTGCGGCTCAAGGTCAAATAGTCCAATCCCACGTCGCTGAGAAAGCCCAACCGCTCCCGAATCTCCTTGAGAATCTGGCGGGCGATAAGCTGTTGGCGCTTGGTCAATTTGATATTTTTGAAAAAGCGGAGAGCTTCTTTGACCGACATATCCGTCACGCTGTCGATGGTTTCCCGGTCGAGAATCACCGCCAGCGCCTCGGGACGCAGCCGCGCCCCATGACACGCCGGGCAGGGAGAAACCGACATGTAAGTCTCTATCCACTGGCGAACGCCGCTCGACTCGGTCTGGCGGTACCGTCGCTGCAGATGGGGGATAACCCCTTCGAAGGTCGATTTGTACACGCCGGAGCCATGTCCTTTCCCGCTGGTATGCTCGTACTCGAAGACGATTTCCTCCTTCCCGGAACCGTAGAGGATGACTTTCTGGACATGCTCGGGCAGTTTGTTAAACGGCGTGGAAAACTTGAAATGATAGTGGTTCGCCAGCCCTCGCAGCATGTAGCGATACCAGTTCGGCATTTCCGCTCCGCCCCAGGGACGGATGGCACCCTCGGCTATCGATAACGACGGATCCGGCACCACCAACTGCGGGTCGATTTCCATCTTCTGCCCCAACCCGTCGCACACCTGACAGGCACCGTAGGGAGAGTTGAATGAAAACATGCGGGGGCTGGGTTCTTCATAACTGATGTTGCAATCCAAACAGGCGTACTGCTCGGAAAAGAGCAAGTCTTTGTTTTTAATGTTAATCAAGACCGTCCCTTGCCCCACTTTCAACGCCGTCTCCACCGAATCCGCCAATCGACGCTTGGAACGCGCCTTTACCACCAAGCGATCGACCACCGCTTCGATGGTATGCTTCTTTTTCTTGTCCAGCTCGATGTCGGAATCGGACTCGACGATTTCGCCGTCCACCCGCAAGCGGACAAATCCTTCCCGCCGGGCTTGTTCGATGATTTCTTTGTGCTCCCCTTTTTTCCCGCGCACTAACGGCGCCAATACCATCAAGCGGGTTCCTTCCTCAAAACTGAGGACGGAATCGACGATTTGCTCCACCGTCTGCTGGGTAATCGGCTTGCCGCACTTGATACAATGCGGTACTCCCACCCGGGAAAACAACAGCCGAAGGTAATCATAAATTTCCGTAACGGTGCCGACCGTCGAGCGGGGATTGCGGGGGGTGCCTTTCTGCTCGATGGAGATAGCGGGAGAAAGCCCGTCGATAAAATCGACATCCGGTTTTTCCATCAGCCCCAAAAACTGCCGGGCATACGCCGAGAGCGACTCGACATACCGCCGCTGCCCTTCGGCATAAATGGTATCGAACGCCAGGGAGCTCTTCCCGGAACCGGATAAACCGGTGATGACCGTCAAGGTATTGCGAGGGATTTTCACATCGATATTTTTGAGGTTATGCTCCCGCGCACCTTTTATGTAGATAAACTCTCTCTTTTTTTGCACGCTGTTGTTTCGCACTTTTTCCGCCCTAAAAACACAAACCGTAATATAATATTATCCCGACGCCGACGCAAAAGCGGAAGCGGAATTTATATCACTTTTTTCCCGTTCCGGTTCCGCAACCGTTAAGTCATGCTCGTTGACTTTTCCCCTGAAATACCCTATCCTTTCCCAACGAACGAGCGAAAGAACGGCGTTGCGGAGTAAGGAGTACCGTTTTCGCTTCTTGAAATACGGAAGCGGTTGCCGGGCAAGAAACTAAAGGGAACATATCCTTCCTTCTCCTCAGCCGTCATAATGACTTATGGACGACCAGAGAAAAGAAAAAGAAATCAAGCTCACCGCCGAAGTAAGTTGCGCCGGTTGAGCGTCGAAATTGGAGCCAAAGTTTTTGGCTGAAGCATTGAAGGGTGTGCCGCTTTCGTCTCATCCACGTTTGCTGGTCGGCATCAATACCGCCGACGATGCGGGGGTGTACCGTATCAACGACCGGCAGGCGATCGTCCAGACTATCGACTTCTTCCCGCCTATCGTCGACGACCCGTATCATTTCGGGCGAATTGCCGCCGCCAACGCCCTCTCCGACATTTATGCTATGGGTGGAACTCCTGTCACGGCATTAAATATTGTCTGCTTCCCATCAAACTATATGCCGGTTCAAATGCTGACCGACGTCTTACGCGGTGGGCAGGAAAAAGTCGAAGAGGCAGGCGCCGTGGTGGTTGGCGGGCACTCGGTAAAAGATGTCGAGCTCAAATACGGCATTGCCGCCACCGGCCTTATCGACCCGGAGCGAATCATTACCAACGCCCGCGCCCAAGTCGGCGACCGGATATACCTGACCAAACCGCTGGGAACCGGTCTCATAACAACCGGCATTAAAAGGAACAAAGTGGGGAAGGAACTGACCGACATCGTCATAGCGCAAATGGAACAGCTCAACAAACGCGCCTCGGAGTTGATGGTGCGATTCGACGCTCACGCCGCGACCGATGTCACCGGCTACGGTTTGCTCGGACACTCGTTGGAGATGGCGCAGGCGTCAAATGTGACCTTCCGTTTGTTTGCCGAGCTCATTCCCTTTATGCCGTCCGCCATTGAGCTGGCGGAAGCCGGGATGATTCCCGGCGGTGCCAACGCCAATCGAAAGTTCCTCGAAGGGCTGGTACGCTTTTCCGAGAGCATCGACCGGAACGTGGAACGGGTGTTGTATGACCCGCAGACGTCCGGCGGACTTTTGATTGCCATCTCCACGGAAAAAGCCGAGGATTTCGAACACGAAGCCGAGAGGGAACATATCTTCGCTCAATTCATCGGAGAAGTGGAACCGCCCCAGGACGTTCCCCTCCTGGTAGAGTAAACACAACGTTGCCATGAAAAACATAAACAGACAAACCCTCTTTTTGGTGCTGACCGCACTCCTGCTGGTCGGCGGGGTTATCTTTTGGCACCTCAACCTGACCGCCGACCCGCCCATGCATTTCAGCGGCTTGGGACAATCCCTTTCGACGGATCCGGCACAGTATACTTTTCACGCCCGCAACAAAGTTCTTTTCGGAGCGTTTGATCCCTACAACTACCCTCGCTGGACGGTATACCAACATTCCTTGACTTCGCTGGTGGCGTATATCTGGTTTTCGCTGGCGGGTGTTTCCCTGGCTCAATCACAGGTGGTGGGTATCATCCTCTGCTTAGGAGGGTTGGTACTGTTGATTCTGGCGCTCCTCCGCTTTCATTCTCCGTGGGTGACGAGTGCCGTTGCCTTCGTTTACCTGATTAACGTTACGCTCTATACCTACGGGAGGCTCTCGTATCTGGAAAACGGACTTATCTTTCTGGCGTCGTTGGTCTTTTTTGTTTATACTCGATGGGGAAACACCCTTTGGGGTGTCGCCTTGTCGGGAGGGCTGGTTGCAATTGCCATGCTGATGGGGAAATTGTTCGGCATGTTGCTGCTTCCGGCACTGCTTTTGGCGATTTATTTCTCCGGCACTTCCCAAAGAACGAAGTATATCCTGACCGCCGTCGGGACTTTCTTTGTGGTCGGTCTCAGCCTGTTGTTTATCTTGTATGGGAAAAACATCGCCGCTGCTTATGCCTATGTCGGCGAGCAAGCCTACGGCTTACGCGGCTTCCCGAAAGGATTGCGCTCACCGTGGGCTTTCATTGAACATCTAATTTCCTACGGCTACGACAACCATCTTTTCTTTCTCAACATTGACCTTCTGCTTTTCCTGCTGGTTGGTTCTTTCCTGCTGGTCATGTCGCTGGCGGCAAAGTATCCCGTGCACCGACTTCCCCGCACCGTGATTTTTTCCTTGTTTTGGACTATCGCCGCCTTTGTCGGGCTTATGCCGTTGAACTACTCACCCTTGCGGTACACTCTCTTGCTCATTCCCCCCATCATCGTGTTCTGTTTTACCATGCTCGACCTCTCCCTGTCCGACAAAGACACCGGTTTGAAGAGCTCTTTCAAAAAGCTGCCCCACCGCCTCACTATAAAAGACTCCGTTCTTTTCGGCTTTGTATTTTGGCTGGCGCTCTTTCAGTTGATTGCCAATACAGTCTTTTTCAATACCATCCCCCACCCGATCCGCCTGCTCACATGGGTAACGCTGCCTGCTGCGGTAGGACTGGTGTTCCTTCTCCGATACCTGCTCAAACGCAAATATCTCCGCATTACCAAGACGGTGCTCTACGCTACCGTTGGGGGAGTGTTGCTCCTTTCCGCCTTTTTCAATACCATCCGCATCAAAAGCAAACACTTCGACGAACACAACTTCAATATCCTGGAAGCCAATCGCGACCTTGACGCTATCCTTTCACCGGGAGCGGTCGTTTCGGGTCCTTACGGTCCCGCTCTGACGATTGACACGGGAGTGAAATCCTTCATCCACCTGTTCGGCGTCGCCAAGGTCGATTCGACCCTTTTCGACCGATACCCTATCACCCATCTTGCCGTCGATGTTTCAAACTGGACGGAGGCGGTTCGGAATTACCCCGTGCTGGCTGACCTGGAACCCATCGCTTCATACTGGATACGCGACGTTGAAGTCCGCTTGTACAATATCAGCAAAGTTTTCAACAATCCTCAAGCCCGCCGCTACCAAGAATCAATTTATGAACAAGCGGCAATGTTGAATAAAGCAGGCGACACCACGAAAGCTCTTCAACTGGCTCGCCAATTCTTTGAGTCGCATCCTCAATCCAAATCGTGCGGCATGTTGATTGCGGAAATACTGTGGAACAACGAGCGGGCGGAAGAGCTGAATGCCCTGCTTCCGGCAATGGCGAGACAGTTCCCGACCGACTTCAACATACAACTGCAATATGCCCGCTTCCTTCAAATCCTCTCGGCTTTGAAAAAGGATAACTCGCTGCTTAACCTTGCCTTGCAGTACTATGAAAAAGGGGTAAAACTGAACCCGTACAAATCCGACCAAGCCAAGAAAGTATACATCGACATCGCCTCCAAGCTGGGACAACCGCTGCCGCAATAGGCAGGAGACACCCTCCGTGCCGTCAAAAACAGAACTACGTAAAGCCGGGGAACGGTGTGCAAGGAGCACGGGAGAGAAATTACAACGCAATCACAGTGCAGGGCTGGTGGAAACGCTCCGCACCTTCGGAAACAAGAAAGATCAGCGGGGCTTCTCAATCGGAAAGACGATAACCGGCACGCCGACGGTATTTGTCATCGACCCGTTCCATCATCTTCTCGGTAAGGAATTCATTTCGGATCGTCTCGTAGTCTTCATGGAAGCGGACAATAATCTTGTTGACTTCCTCTTCGCTGTAAAGACGGTTCGGTTCAAATTGAGCAAGAATATATTCCAAGAGAAATTTTCTTTTGCTGCTTTGGGTTGGAAGCTTCTCCGACGGCTGAGGAGCAGAGGAAACCGCGGAAGAAACATCATGATGGGGTGAGGCTTCGGGAGAGCTCACCGCTTTGCGTTTGGACGACGCTTTTTTGCCCTTTTTATTGGAATGCTGCTCCAACCACTCGTAGACGGCTTGTTCGGGAATCCGCCAATCTTTCCCTATTTTGTAGGCACTGATTTCACCCGATTGCACTTTCCGAGTAATCACCTGAACGTTCATCTTCAGCTTTTCCGCCAATTCGGACGTCGTGAAGAATTCGGTATTTTTGATAATCCCTTCAAAATAATCCATTTCGAGTCTCCTTTCGTTACAAAAGAGATAATATCATTATGTCACCTATTGTCAAATATTTTTTTATACTTTATCGTACTTTTCCCTTACAAACGCACTTTTTTTTGAATTTTCCCCTTTTACCGTGGTAAGATATATGGATAAGAACGATAAAAACCCGCCGACTTATTCCTACCGTATTGCATTCCAATGCGATAGGGGGAAAGAAGCAACTTAGTGGGCTGAGATTTTTCTGGGGAATATACGTTTTAGGCTTGACTGGCATGAAAGATGCAGCGATATTAGGACAACAGCCTTCCTTATGGTAAAGTAGAAAGCCGGGCAACTTTAGTTGAATCCGCTGAGTTTCCTCAGCGACAAAAAAGCGGCGGGCTGTAATCAACAACTCCATACCGGGAAACGTTGAGCCCAATATCTCAGCCTTGAGGAATCCCGAGAGCGTCTGGCTTCACCGATAGAAGGCTCCAAATAAAAATAAGGAGGTGCCTATGCGTTCAAAGAATGAACAAGGAATCGGTCAGGACAAGGTCAGAGTTCGATATATTCATTCTCTCGATAAGCTCACCCATTTGACCGATGCCGAGAAGGCGAAACTCCGGGAAGTGACCAAGCAATATTCTTTCCGGGCGACCGATTACTACCTGGGATTGATAAATTGGAATGACCCGAACGACCCGATAAAAAAACTTATCGTCCCTCACGAAGACGAACTTCTTCCCTGGGGACAACTCGATGCTTCAAAAGAAGGTAAAATCACCGTCCGCCCCGGGGTGCAGCACAAGTACGCCACCACGGTGCTGCTTTTGGTAACCGAAACGTGTGCCGCTTTCTGCCGCTACTGTTTCCGGAAGCGGTTGTTCATGGGACATCATAACGAAGTATCGTACGATATCAGCGAGGGGTTGGAATACATCCGTCAGCATCCCGAAGTCGATAACGTCCTGCTTACCGGCGGTGATCCTATGGTATTGCGAACCTCCAGCCTGGAGAAAATCATCAGCTCCCTCCGGCAGATTGACCACGTCAAAATTATCAGAATCGGTTCCAAGATGACCGCCTACAACCCGTATCGCTTCTTGAACGATGATACCCTCATGGAGGTATTCAAGAAATACTCTACCCCTGACCGACGGATATACATGATGTGTCATTTCGACCATCCTCGCGAGCTTACCCCGCAAGCGCGGGAAGCCGTCAGACGGTTGATTGCGGCGGGAATTATATGTGTAAACCAGAATCCCATCTCGCGCGGCATTTCCGACGACCCCGACGACATGGCGACCTTGTGGAACGAGCTCTCGTACATGGGGGTACAGCAGTATTACGTCTTCCAAGGAAGACCGACAACCGGGAATACTCCTTATCGCATCCCCATCGTGGAAGCGTACCGTAAGGTCGAGCAGGCGAAGAAGAAATGTTCCGGCTTAGCCAAGCGGGTCAAATACGTCATGTCGCACGAGTCGGGGAAAATCGAAATCGTCGGCGTCGACCATCGTTTCATCTACTTGAAGTACCACCGCGCCAAGTATCAAAAAGACGAACAACGCTTTTTGGTCTGTCACCGAAACGACAACGCCTACTGGCTTGACGAACTGAAACCGGTACACGGGTACGAAAACGACTACTATCAGGATAACTACCGTCTTCCGCCCAATTACGCCGACCGTCGCATCGGGTAATAGCAATAAGTTGAGTGTCGGAGCCGCAAAAGGTTCCGCACTCTAAGGTGCCTGTCATCCTCTTTTCGTTCTATTCCGTTACCTATCTCCCCGGTCTGTACCAGAACTCGCAACCTTTTTCTAACTGAGGCAGGCAGGTCTCTTCGAGACCTTCCCTACGCATACCCAACCCCTCAGTGGCAGGGCACATCTGCAACAGATGTGCCGCTTCCCTGTCGATATCTGAAAAAGCACGTTTGAGGGTAAACGTCTCACCACAAATCGGCGGGGAAAACCAGCGATAACTTTCTGGTACTGCTGGGGACAACCGTGATGGGAATGGTTAAGGTGTCACTGTCCGGAAGGTAAATCACCTGCAAAGTATGATTGCCGATAGGGACGTTGGCAAAACTAAAGTTCCCACCGGCGTTGGGGTTGGTCGTCACAGTGGTGTAACTTCCGCTGCCGTTGGGATATCTCAAAAGAATCCGCAGCGAATCTCGATACACTGAGCCGGGAGTATCGCTGTCGGCATCGATGACCACTCCTGCCACGGAATTGTTCAAAAGAGAAGCGGAACTGCGAGCAAACACTTTGTCGATATTCTGTCCCGAGCCGGTCGAGCGAATCAGGGTGTCAACGTAAACATAGAAAGCGTTCCACGCATCTTTTTTAAATTCATCGCCGTTCAACCCCGCTTCAATATAGGGTCCCGCCCAGGTCGCAAAACCGCCCGGATTCTGCACCAGCGCGTCCAAATTGGGCGGAAGAGCCCCGACGTCCCCGACATATCCGAAATCCACCCGGCTTCCCTCGACGTATGCCGCGGGATTCCCGACGATGGCATTGGCAAGCTGGTCCAGCTCTTTCTTAGTCTGCTCGTATTTGGCGGTGTCAATAGAGGAACCGAGTTTGCGGGCAGCCACCGTTACCAGTATCCCCACCAACACAATAACAATAACCAACTCGATAAACGTAAAGCCCTTTTGTCGAATCATCAGGTATCGCATCTCTTCACTTTCCTCAATTCCACACATCGCTTGGCAGGTAATACTCACCGTAGACTTCGGAACGGGGCAAAACCGTTACATATCGAATGAGAGTATCGCTGGTGGGAATGTAAATGATTCGCAAGGTATGATTGCCGACAGGCACGGAAGAAAAGGAAAACGATCCCCCGGCGCGGGGAAAAGTTGTTTGAGTACTCATTCCGCCGCTGCCGTCCGGGATAATTAATTGCACCGACACGGAATCATGGAACACTGTGTCCGGAGGAGTGCCGTCGAGGTCGTAGATGATTCCTTTCACGACATTCTGCAACAGGTCAGAGGGAGCATTGGCAAAACGACGCACCATTCCCGTCCCACCGGTAGAGGTGATGGTTACGCCCCCCGTGTAGAGATACGGTTTGCCCCAGGCATCTTTCTTGTAATCATCAGGTGTCTGGCTGAAGCGGTTTTGAATGTAGGGACCCTTCCAAGTAGCATATGAGCCGGGATTGGCATACAAAGCATCCAAATTGGGCGGCAAGGCTCCCACATCGCCGACATAGCCGAAATCGGCGCGTTGACCATTGTTTTCCAATTCCGGGTTCCCTGCTATCGCAAACGCCAAGGCATCGAGTTCCTGCTTGGTCTCTTCGATTTTCGCCACCTGAGAAATGGTCGAGACCGAACGCAAAGCGACCGACGTCAGTATCCCAATGATGACAACCACCAAGATAACCTCAATCATGGTAAAACCGCGATTATTTTCCACTTGCGTACCCATTTCCCTCAGTTGCCCATGTTATACAACGCCAATATCTCGGCGGCATTCAACGCTCGATTGTAAACGCGCACGTCATCGATTTTGCCGTTGAAAGGAAGGTTCTTGTGATGACCGTTGTAAAATTCCGTTAATTGGGCGCCGATATTCAAATCTCCCGAGGAATTTTGCACCACCAAGGTGTTGGTCGTCGAGTTGTCGAGCACCCCGTTGACATACAGATACATCCCGCTGGCATCCCATGCCCCGGCAACATGATACCATGTTCCGACCGTAAAGTGCGTATTTGACAGCAGCAAGCGAAGATTCCAGCCGCTCTTTATTCCCAGAATTATCCGATTGCCGATCCATGCCTGTAAAGTATATGCTTCGTCAGAAAACGAGCGAAGGTTCCCCTTGTGGATAATACCGCCGAACTGGGTCATTGAGTCAATGTAAATCCATGCCGCTAAGGTCCCTTCGTCCGACAAATCCAAGCTGTTGTCGTCGGGCACGTTGACGTAATCGTTGGTGCCGTCGAAATCGAGACACCCGTCGATTTTCCCTGGACCCCACACCGTCAGGGTATCCATATCAATCAAGGTGCCGTGGTTACCGTTCCCCGAGGCATCGGAAGCAATAATGCCGGAGGTTTCATCGAACTTCCAATGCCCGACCAGCCCGTTACCCGCTCCGCTCGAGTCGGAGGAAAAATAATAGGCGGCGAATTTGAAGAGTATATCCCTCTTATGGCGCGGCAATACCGTCAACGAGCGTATGATAGTATCGGAAGTGGGAGTATAAATCGCCTGTACCGTATGGACTCCCACGGGAATGGAATCGAGAGTGAAATCACCCAGCGAATCCGGATGAAGCAGTTGAGAAGTCAGCGCCCCGGCACCGTCAGGGTAGGTGATGATGATATCGACCGAGTCCTTTCGGATGCTGCCCGGCAGGGAGTCATTGGCATCTTTGACGGTGCCGTGAATGGTATTGTAGAGGTAGTCGGAAAGAGCGTCGGCTATTTTCTTGACAATAGGGGTTCCGCTGCCGGTCGACGTGATGGTCAATCCACCGCTGTAGCTGTACGCCTTGCCCCACTCGTCAGTAAGCAGCCCCACCGTGTCCTGGGTAAAACCGGCAGGGAGATACGGTCCGTGCCAGGTGGCGTAGCTCCCCGGATTTTGGTAAAGCGCCTGCAAATTCGGAGGGAAAGCCCCGACATCACCCACATAGCCGAAATCGGAGCGCACGCCGCCGTTCATCACCTCGGGATTACCGACGATAGCGTTCGCCAAAATTTCCAGCTCCCGCTCGGTTTTCACCTGACGGGCGTCCCGCACCACCCCCACCATGGACTGCATAGCAACGGCGGCAAGAATCCCCACCACGATAATCACCACCGCCATTTCTACAAGTCCGAATCCTTGTTCCGACCGATGAGAAACGTGCCGAGTCGTTATCTTTCCCAAAATTTCTTGTCTTTCGTTACGAAGCAAAGTTCCTCCTCACCAGACATTGGCAAAGAAGTGTATCGTCACATTGCTGGTCTGCCCGGGATTGACATACACTTCCCGTACCAGGGTATCATTATCCGGAAGGTACACCACCTGCATCCGGTGATGTCCGATTGGAATCGAATCAAAACTCACGTAGCCGTTGGCGTTCGGGAACTGCGTTGTCGTGGTAAGAGCTCCCGCTCCGTTGGGGTAGGTCAATTGTACCTGCACCGAATCCTGATAATCGGCTCCCGGCGGACTGTCGTCGATATCCAATACCACGACGGCAATGGTGTTGTACAGAAGGTCACCGACGGAATTGGCAATGGTACGGGTCAGGGCTGTACCGCTGCCGGTGGATGTGATGGTTACGCCGCCGCCATAGGTATATGATTTCCCCCAGGCATCAATCAACGATTCGTAGGCACTGCTGGTATCTTTCAGATAGTAGTCGTCGCGGATATACGGACCCTGCCATGTGGCTAAGCCGGGATTGTTCACCAGGGCATTCAAATTAGGCGGCAGCGCCCCAACATCGCCGACATATCCGTAGTCGGTACGATATCCCCCCGACAGTAGATCCGGTTTCCCGGCTATCGCCCACGCCAGTTGGTTCAGCTCTTGCTTGGTCTGCTCGATTTTCATCGTGTCGTCCGTTACCTTCAGCGAGTTCACCGCAATCGACGCAATCACTCCCATGATGATGATAACGACCAGAAGTTCAACCAACGTGTAGCCGACAGGAGAAGAATTTTTCAACAATCTGTTTTGCATACCTTTTCCGGTTTATTTACCTACAATATCGGTCAGTTCAAGGGTGAGTTTATAATTTCGGCTTTTTCGGGGAAAAACATACCCTCCTTCCTCATGAAAATCCCAGAGAACCCCGCGAAAAAAGAAATAGGGAGAAAAATTGTCCCCTATCGAAATTATGAACTCCGATTTTGGTTCATTTCACCCGTTAAAAGTAGGCTAAAAATGACTATTTTGAAAAAAAAGAGGCAAAAAAAGAGTTTTTAGCAGATTTTTTTATGGCTTTCACAAATCATATTTCGTATAATAACCAAGACAATATGGAAACAAAAAGAAACAATCTAATGTTATCTACTATACGTAACTAAAAAAACGGGAGAACCTTAAAAAGGAAACAAAAGATGAGATTGTCACGCAAATCAGATTACGCTCTGAGGGCTGTCCGTTACCTGTCCAATCTGCCTCCAGACAAACTTGGTTCCATTAATGCCATCGCGGAAGGAGAATCCGTTCCTCGGGAATTTTTGGCGAAAATCCTCAAAGACCTGACTCGAAGCGGTATTTTGGTCTCCTACCAAGGAGTTACCGGCGGCTACCGGCTGGCACGAAAACCGAGAGAGATCTCCTTCCTCGACGTTGTTGAAGCTATCGACGGACCTATTCACCTGAACCTTTGTACCGAAGGAGAAGGATGCGACTGTGACATGTATGACACCTGCGAGATGCGTGCTTTCTGGGAAGCTCAGGAAAACTCATTCAAAAAGGCAATGAGTCGCCAGCATTTCGGCAAATATAAAAGAAAAACTCGAAAGAAATAAAGGGGAGATATCTTTCGTGACTGAACAAAACCCTCACCAAAATAAAAAGAGGAAGTTACGGTCGGATTATTTCCCAAAATTTCTTCCTTCGGAACCGGTAACCGCTACGTAATAGAGGCTAGGGGGCTAACCTCGTAACGAGAAAACAATACTCTAATTCCTTTCGAAGGGGCTTGTTTCCAAGCCCCTTTTTCCATTATATTCACTACAGATTAACATAAAGAATTTTCCCCTCCGAAAAACGGAGGTACCCGTCGGAGGAAGGAAACGTCGAACCTCGGGGAGGTTCTTTTGTTTGAAAGGTAGAGGCAATAACAGAGGAGTCCAACGATGATAGATTTTAACGATAAACAACACAAAGTCAAAGTCGGTTTGGCGGAGATGCTCAAGGGCGGCGTCATTATGGACGTTACTTCGGCGGAACAAGCCAAGATTGCCGAACAAGCCGGAGCGGCGGCGGTGATGGCGCTGGAGCGGGTACCGTCGGATATTCGCGCCGAAGGCGGGGTCGCCCGGATGGCGGATCCGGATGTGATTGAAAACATCAAGCACGCCGTGACCATTCCGGTTATGGCGAAATGCCGTATCGGGCATATTGCCGAAGCTCAAGTGCTGGAGGCGTTGGAAGTCGACTTCATCGATGAATCGGAGGTCTTGACTCCCGCCGACAACAAGTATCACCTTGACAAATGGAAACTGAAAGTTCCCGTGGTGTGCGGCTGCCGGAATCTGGGCGAAGCCCTGCGCCGTATCTCGGAAGGAGCGGCGATGATTCGCACCAAAGGGGAAGCGGGCACCGGCGATGTCTCCGAAGCGGTCAAACATTTGCGTGAAATCAACGCCGCCATGAGAGCCTTGACCGTCATGCCGGAAGAAGAATTGTATGGAGTCGCCAAAGAATACCGGGTACCGATTGATTTGGTGCGGATGGTCGCCAAGACGGGAAAACTGCCGGTGCCGAATTTCGCAGCGGGCGGCATTGCCACCCCGGCCGATGCGGCATTGTGCATGCAGTTGGGAGCCGAAGCGGTCTTTGTCGGTTCGGGAATTTTCAAGTCCGACAACCCGGAAAAGCGCGCCAAGGCTATCGTCAGCGCCACGACGCACTTCCAAGACCCGGCTATTGTGGCGGAAGCCTCGCGGAATCTCGGCGGCGCCATGAAAGGCATTCAAGCTCACGACATCCCCGAAGAGGAGTTGCTGCAAACGCGGTAGGTCGAGCACTTTTCTCTCTGCCTTAAAAGTATTACGGAAAAAGGCACCCTCCGAAGGGTGCCTTTTTTATCTCTTCACAAGCCGTTCACCCATCTTATTCTTCTCTGACGGTCAGATGGATGCCTCGTTTTTTCAACTGAGCGATGAACAAAGTCGGGGGAACCGCTTTCTCCTGAGGCAAGCACCCTCTCTTCGTGATTTGTCCCGACGCCGCCATCCAGGCGATAATCGCCGCCGGAAAAGCGGTGGTGCGCATCATCGCCGTCAAACCGCTCTTGGAATCCTGCCGGTCGACTATTTCATAGACGAGCTTCTTCGATTCTCCGTTCTTCTCTCCCTCGAAGACCAAGCGCACCAAGACCATGTCGGGATCGTGAAAAGACAGATTCTTCTCCAAAACCGCCCGAAAAACGGCACGCGGTTCTACGCTCATGCCGTCAACCGTCACCGGCTGGCGGGAGGCAAGACCGATTTCCAGCATCGGCTTGAACAAAGCGCAATGCCCCGGATAGCGAATCGTCTTGTAATCCAGAAAGTCAATCTGACCTTCATACGTCTCCGGTAAGGTCGAAGCGCCGCCGGAGGTGTAAAACGCTTCCAGCTCGCCGATGCCGTCGAAGCTCAGTTTTTCCACCCCGGTCATCGGGTCGACCGTCTTTTTCTTGCCATGCTCAAGAACCAAACAAGGTTCCCAGTACTCGTTGAGCAATCCTTCGGCGGAAAAAACCATCTGGTAGTTCAACGGCGGGCGCGGCGATTGCGGCAACCCGCCCACCCGAATTTTCAGGGAGGTGACTTTATCGAATTTGGCGATACCGTCTGCCGCCAGTACCGAGGTCATTCCCGGCGCCAAACCGCAATCGGGAATCACCACCACTCCGGCACGCTCTGCTTCGTCGGTCATTTGTAACTGGAGACGAACCACGTCGTTGTTGCCGCCGAGATCGACAAAATGACACTTCGCCTCGATTGCCGCCTTAGTCAGATCGGGATTGTACTTGTACGTAACGCAAGAGAGCACGGCATCGAAATCGTTTAACCGTTGCCTTACGGTATCGAGATCGGCGACATCAAGCCGGGCTGATATCGCTTTCCCCTCGCCGAAACGGTCGGCAACTTCTTTCGCCCGCTGCTCGTCAATATCGAAAACCCCGATTTTCTTTACGTCGTCGTTGTGGGCAAGGTCGTAGACCACCGCCTGCCCCATTAAACCGGCTCCCAGTACCGCTATGTTCATCTTTTCCTTTCTCCGTTTGCTATTTTTGGCGTCAAATATATGCGGTTTGCCGCTCAGGAAAAGCGGAAATCGCATCTGTCCACCGAATTGTGCCCTCTTTCGTCTGGAGAAAAGTTCGCAATCAACCGATAGAATAAGAAAACGTCCGCTCCGGCGGAGAGATTGGGTAACGATATTTTTTGTAGGAAAAGTCCATGGAAAACAAACCGCTTGAGACGATTGAGCATTCCTCTGACATAACCGACGACATCGCTATCTTCAATGCCCTCAAGCCCTATATCGGGCACTGCCTGACGCTCAATCACGATATCAATAACCCCTTGGCGGGAATCATCGGATACAGCGAATTTCTTTTGGAGGATTCCGACCAGTTCAGCGATACGCATCGGGAATTTATCCGTCAAATTCTGGAATGCGGGGAGCGGATAAAAAAGTTGGTCGAAGGCTTGTGCGAAGAAAAAATAGCCCTCGCCGAAAAAATAGATTTGAAATCCGTTACGGAAGCATATAAAAAAATCGCCAAGCCGCTTTCAGAGGATCAAACCAACTGATAGATTTTCCGTAAGAGCCATTCCACCGACAAAGCACCGATAACCGCAAAGAGGAGCCACAGTTTGTTCCACACGACTACCTCTCCTTTTCGGCTTTCCACGAGGGGAGCAAGTTTCATGGCGTCAATTGCCCGGTCAAACTCTTCAAAAGTGAAATAAGCACCGCCCGAAAGCTTTGCAATCGCCTTCAGCGCCGCCGGATTTCCCCGCTGGTCGAACTCTTCGAGCGAAAACGATTCAATGAACAAAGAACCTTCGTCCTTTTTCAGCAGCCGTCCGTTCTTTTCAAACGTTGCCGTGAAGTGATACTTACCGGGAGGGATATTGAAAAAGTCGGCACGGTATTTTCCTTCCCCCAAAGGGACCAAGTCGGTTTCCAAGGTGTCGGCACCGTCAGTTCGCTCCAAACGAACTATCCCGGTCACGTCCGGCAGGGGACGATAGCCCAAATCATAGGCAAATCCCTCGAAAACCACCGGCTCGCCGCGGGCGAACACTTCTTTCTGTGGAGCGATGCGGATCGGCTCGAAGTCATCTTTGACCGTCAGCCAACTGACCACCCCTTCCACAAACGCTTTGTAAGAACGATTGTCTTCGCCGAAACCTAAGCTGACGAAGTCCCACGTCCAAAACGGCAAGACGGCGCTGGCAAAGACCTTTCCCGGTCCGAAGCGTTTGTAGCCCAAAGCGGGAAGTTTTCCCTGCTCGGATTTCGCATACGGGGCGCTTGCCAACACCACCGCGTCCTTTGCCACGCTGTCACAGGGAACCAACAACAGAAAGGGAGGCAGTTGAGACCACCGTTCCCGAATATCGGACTGAGTCTCCGCCAGTCGCAGCGCCGGATGGAAGAGATTGCCCTCGGACGGTTGAATATGGAACGGGGAAAACGCCGCTCGTCGCCCTTTTGTCTGGTAGAAAGGAAGCAGCCGGTTGAACCATGCGACCGGTCCCCGTTTGGCGAATTGCTCCCCCATCAACACCCAGAGAGCTCCCCCTTTTTCGTTGAGATACGAAGAGAGCAAGCGTTGTGCCGCATCCAAACTTCGCGGGTCGGGGTCATACAAAATGACGAGGTCATAGCGGTTCAATTCACTCTGGCGAGAAGGGAAGGCACCGTACAGATTTCCCGATTTCGGAGCGGTGACTTTCAACTCCACGTCATACTTCCCGGAATTCGATAAAAATCTTTTCAAAAAGCCGACTTCGTAATCCGGATGTGCCGTAACCAACAAGACCGACAAACGGCTTTTGAGCACCTTGACGGCAATCGAACGGTGATTGTTGTGCGTGAGCTCTTCACCCTCCACAGGAGGAATATCTATCCGAAGGATATGCTGCCCCGGTCTGGTGGGAAGGTATTCCAACGTAACATCACCGAACCCGACCTCCTGGGAAACCGCCAGCCGCTTTTTATCCAGCACTGTGGCGGAATCGAGCAGTTCGATCCGGATATTTTTGTTCAAGGCATCCTGCCACGCCAGCTTGACTTTGATTTCCGTTTTCTGCCCCGAGAAAACGACCGGGTTATATTCGATGTCAGAGATACCGACATCAAAGTTGCCGGTACCGGTGGTAATATCTACGCACATCACAGGGAGGGCAACGCTCTTTACCGCCGTCGCCGGGTCCCGTCCGTAATTCCAACGACCGTCGCTGAACACCAGCCAGTAGTCCGCCGGTTCGGTCAGTTGTTCCTGCTTCAATTGATACAAGGCATCTCCCAGCGCCGTTTTGTCCCGATCAACTCGTTCGGGCGAAGAAGCGAGATTTCCTCCGAAATACGCACGGCTCACGTCGGCTTGGGAAGTAAGGCGGGCAAACGAGGACGACGACAAAAGAGAATCCAGACGAGTGCGGCGGGACTTTTCCGCCTCAATTTTATCCATGCTGGAAGAATTGTCCAAAAGAAGGGAAACGCGCGGGGAGCGGGTAAACTGACGGGTATAGCCGACAATAGGTTCCAACAGCACCAACACCAGCGACACCACGGCAATCAAGCGCAACACCGCCAAAATGAGCCGAACATAGACGGGCAAAGGCGGGTTGGTCTTTCGGTACAGCAGCACCGCCAAAACCACCAAAGCAAGAAACGCCAGTATCACCAGGGTAGGTGAAGAGGTGAGTATGTTTACCGTGACATCCTTAAAGCCGAACATATCTCTTCTTATACTCGCAGCGACAATGATGGTTTACTTTGGGAAGATAGCCCCTCGTGAACGCTTTTCCCAAGAGAAAATTCAAAGGAAGCACACCGCAAGACAGAGATATCATGAGTTTGTCATTACGATGCGCGCGCCGTGGTAAACTGCACCATGTTGGCCAACGAATCGAAATAAATCGAAGGCGCGATTCCGCTGATGGCGTCCAACCCCTGTTGACTCAGCTCGTCGGCACGGCGATAAGCATACTCGATGCCGCCGTTTTCCCGGACGAAATCAAAAACCACCTCGAACGATTCCGGTCCTCCGCCGTTGGTGAGGTGGGAAATGATTTCTTTGCGACTGGCTTTGTTGACTTTTTTGAGGGAATAAATCAACGGTAGGGTTACTTTTCCGGTAAGGACATCGTTGCCCGGTTCTTTCCCGGTAATTTCGACATTGCCGACAAAATCCAGCAAATCATCGGCTATCTGGAAAGCGGTGCCGACTTTCTCGCCGAAGGTGGCAAAGCGACGGCGTTCTCTTTCGTCGCGGTGGTTGAGGATAGGACCTGCTTCACACGAGACAGCAAACAGAGAAGCGGTCTTGTCGGCGATAATCGTTAAGTATTCCTGTTCGGAGAGGTCAAAATTGCTGGTTTCCTCAATCTGCCGCAGCTCGCCGACGGAAACCCGCTCGGTGGCGCGGGAAATCGCCTTCATCAGTTCGACCGAGCCGGTATCCACCATGATGCGGAAAGCCTTGGCGAAAAGATAGTCACCCATCAACACCGAAATGAGGTTGGTCCACTGGGCATTGACCGTCTCCTGCCCCCGCCGCAGCTCCGACTCGTCGACGACATCGTCGTGCAAAAGGGTGGCGGTATGAATCAGCTCGATGGAAAGGGAGGTGTCCACCGACCGCTCGGTAAAATTATCCGCCGCCCGTGAGGATAAGAAGAGAAACGCCGGACGAATCCGTTTCCCTTTGGTTCGGAGCAGATGCCGGGCAATCGAGCTGATAAGCGGAGAATCCCCCCGCAGGTAATCAGCCAACTTTTGGTCGAACTCGTCCAAGTCCGCTTGGACGGGACGAATATACTCCAGCATTTTGGCGGTATCGAGCATAATTCTGTTACTTCTTCTTCCTCATTTTGTCAGGAAGGGAAAATATGCACCGACGGCTCTTTTGTCAATCGTTTTACCAAACAGAACCACGTCGGTGAATTATTGTTGTCCGCGAGCCCGAAAGCACTTGAAGGATATAAGATTCACGATACAACCACAAAAAAAGCGGGAACAGGTCGGCTCCCGCTTTTATGAGAATATTCGAAGGGGAAAAAGCTATTTATTATGCCTTTCCCGCATCTCCTCAGCCATCATCCGAATTTCCGACAAATCCCGCACCATCTCGCTCCATCCGTACCAGAGGGCATAGTCCGGATTGGCGTGGAATATCCCCTGAAACGCTCGCATCCGGTGCTTGAGGTGCATCACGAACAACTGTTGCTCGATTGGAGTCGGGGCATCGTGGAAGGTCAACAGATCCGGGAACGGTTCGGCATAGCTTGCCGGTTTTTCCAAGACACCGTCTTTATACAAAGCGGCGATTTCGCGAATCGCTTCCGCCAAAAGGTGATCGACTTCTTTTATCATCTCATCGCCCTTTGCCAATTCACCCTTGGCGAAATTCTCGGAGTGGCACTGGCTGCACGCCTTGAGCAATTTGTTGCGCTCTCTTTGGAAATCTTCTTCGGTCAACCGCGCCACATCAGCCGCTTTCACGACGTCAAGACGTCCGGTCGGCTGCCCTTGAAGGTCAAGAACACCCAACGCCTGGAGAATGGTCACCTGGTCAGCCGCCCACTGGCTGTCTTCCGGCAACGGCAAACGCACCGCCAAGAATCCCCACGGCGTCCGCACTTCGTGGTTGCCTTCCTGCATATGGCAGGTCTGACAGGTCGGGGCGGCGACGTCTTCGTGCAGCGTGCCGTTCTGCTTCAGCAGGTACCGCACGCCGTGCTTGGAGGTCGAATACATTTCCCATTGCGGGTGATCGAAGCCCATATGACAGGTCTGGCAGGCTTGCGGCTGTTGCGCTTCCTTGACGGAGAAGACGTGACGAGTGTGACAGGCATCGCATGATGCCAGCCCGAAGCCAGCCCCTTCTTCTTTGAATTTTCGAATGTCATCTTCCGACTTGATGCCTAACTTATGGCAGCCACCGCATCCCTTCATCCCGTAGTTCAACGCCGACGGAAGCATGTGGGTCGTCGGCATTGCTTGCAACGCCGCCCACGCCATGGAATGCTTCCCGGCTTTGAATTGGGTTACTTGTTCTTCGTGGCAATCGGCACACGTTTCGGGAGTGGGAATTTCCACTTTCGCCACGTCCGATGCCGAGGTATGCGCATCACCATGACAGGCGGAACAATCGATGTCATTCTGGCTATGCTTGCTCAGTTGCCAATCCGTCACGACGTTTGGAGTGACGGTCTTATGGCACTCGACACATTCCTGCGCTCCTGCCAAGGACACCAAAAGGAGCACCGCAAGAACCACTGTGAACACTTTGTACATAATAGAACACTCCTTCATCTGATTATGTATTGGGTAAATTAATGTTTTCGCCCACGTTTAACCGTATCGCGACTTACGTTTCCCAGCTTTCCATTTGTCAGTCAACCTAATAAGAGAAGCAAACAGTGTCAAATAAAAATTCTACCCATTTTGAACGGTTTTCCCCTCTTTGACCAGAGAGATGGAAACAAAACATACAAAAAAATCATTCGGCGGTAAGAGTCCCGAAA
The DNA here is from genome assembly GCA_964489705.1 of uncultured Ignavibacteriales bacterium. GTDB lineage: Bacteria > Zixibacteria > MSB-5A5 > GN15 > FEB-12 > CAZAZQ01. Next base: position 155,542 of record CAZAZQ010000003.1, on the reverse strand, counting down.
AAAAGCGCTCGCAAGGCTTCCCGGTACGATTCGTCCCGGAAGTACTCGCGCTCGTTGTGACCGCCTTGCAAGCGGACAAACCGTTTCGGTTCGGGGGCAGCTTCATACAGGCGTTTACCCATTTCGTACGGGACGATTTCATCGTCGGGAGAATGGGTGACCAGCACGGGACAGGAAACGGCGGGAATTTTTTGAAGGGAATGGAAAGAATAACGTAAGCCGTACTTCAATCCCGGCACAAAGGGAAACATTTTCTTAGCCATCTCCTCGGCGGAGGTAAACGACGATTCGACTACCAGCCCTCGGCACGGCATTTGCCGCGCCACCTCGATCGCCACCGCTCCCCCGAGCGAACGGCCAAACAGCACGATATCCTCCGCTCGAAAGCCCTTCTCCCGAACCAGCCACTCGTACGCCGCCTTGGCGTCGGCATACAAGTTTTCTTCCGAGGGAGAACCGCCGGATTTACCGTAGCCGCGATAATCGAACAACAGCACCGACACGCCGAGCGCGAGAAGATATTCCGCCGTCTCCAAACGATGGGAAATGTTGCCCGCATTCCCATGACAAAAGAGAACGACCGGCGGCGAGACGTTTTTTTCTTCACCGCGTGCCGGGAAATACCAGCCGTGCACCTGCTCGCCCGGCGTGACCGGGAGAGAGACTTCTTCGTAGGTTATGCCAAGCTGCGACGGCGTTACGGCAAAATCGCGGGTGGGGTAAAAGACCAGGCGTCCTTGAAGAAAGTACAAGGCAAGCCAGAAAAGGAAAAGCACTCCCCCCACGATAACGCCCGCCCAGAGAAAAAAGGATAAAATTTTCAAAGTAACGCCGCCGCTTTCATCCTACGGCCGTTGATATTTCCCCATCAGCGCCCCTCCGGCGAGAATATGTCCGGACATGGCACCAAGCAACTTTTGCATAGTGACGGTTCCGCTCATCTCCAACGTGGTGTCGAGAGCGTAAAGTTTGAAGTAGTAGCGGTGTACCCCGCTGGGAGGACACGGACCGCCGTAGCCGATGCGACCGAAGTCGTTGACACCCTGCTTGGCACCGAAATCAAGCGACTCCTCTTTGGGGACATTCTCCGGTATCTCGGTCATATCCGGCGGAATGTTGTACATCACCCAATGCACCCACGTTTTCGAAGGCGCATCCGGGTCATCGGCAATAAGCGCCAGACTCTTCGTTCCTTCCGGAACACCGCTGATTGACAGGGGTGGAGAAATGTCGGCGCCGTCGCACGTATATTGCGCCGGAATCATACCCCCGTCAATGAAAGCCGAACTGGTAACTGTCATTGCCATTTTCGCCTCTTCCTTTGCTGGGGGTGTGGTTTCCTGGTGTTTCTTCTCCTGACAGCCCGTCAGGAGAAAGCCTATCAAGATTGCACCGAACAGTTTTCTCATGGTCACGGTAACACCTCGCATATCGCTTTCCTTTATCGGCTGACGGGGCGCCGGATTAAGCGCCCGTCCGAAATTTCAATACATTTAAGGATTGCTCAGTACTTGATAAAGTCATTCGACGCATCCAAGCGGCCTTCGTCACCCGTATCCGACGTATCGTCCTGCCAGCGCTCCGCCGTGCCGGTGATGCCTTTCACCCGCAGGTCGAAGTCATCCGGGTTGGTCGCATTGTTCATCGCTTCCTCGAAGGAAATCAAGCCTTGCTTATACAACTTCATAATCGACTGGTCGAAGGTCTGCATCCCGTATTGTACTCCGCCTTGTTCCATCAGCTCGGGAATGTCAACCGTCTTGGCGGGATCCATGATACACTCCTTTATGGCGCCGGATGCAATCATGATTTCCAACGCCGGTACCCGTCCCGGCATATCCGCCCGCGCCAAGAGCCGCTGGCAGACGATGGCTTTGAGCGTGCCCGCCAGGAGCAATCGGATTTGCTGGTGCTGGTGCGGCGGGAAGAAAGAAATAATCCGGGTAATCGTTTCCACCACGTTCAAGGTGTGCAGCGTCGTCAGCACCAAGTGACCGGTGTCGGCAGCGGTCAAGGCAATCGACATCGTTTCCAAATCCCGCACCTCCCCGATAAGGATTACGTCGGGGTCCTGCCGAAAGGCATGGCGCAGCGCCGAAGCGAAGGTCTCCGTATCGCCGCCCACCTCCCGCTGGGAGATGATGGATTTTTTATCCCGGTAGATATACTCGATAGGGTCTTCAATCGTGAGAATATTGTCAGTGCGGGTGGAGTTCATCTCCTCGATGAGCGCCGCTAAGGTGGTCGATTTCCCGGAACCGGTTGTTCCGGTAATCACAATGAGCCCGCGGCGGGTTTTCGCCAGATCCCGTATCGTTTCGGGCAGATTGAGCTCTTCAAACGACGGCACCAAGGTGTTGACGGCACGAATGGCAATGCCGGTCGTACCGCGCTGGCGGTACAGGTTGATACGAAAGCGACCGAGCTTCGCCACCGATAACGCCAAGTCCATCTCGTTTTTGCGGAAAAACCGCTCGCGCTGTTTTTCGTTCAGGATTTGGGAAACGATTTGATCCATCAGGTCGATGGTCACCGGGTCGGTGGCGATTTGCTCGAGTTGTCCGTTCACCCGCAAGTGCGGCCGAACACCCACCCGGATGTGCAAGTCCGAGGCTTTCCGGTTGAGCATCTCAACCAGCATTTGCTTCAAGTTCATGGAAATCCCTTTCCCAAATTACGAGATTTAGTCCGGCTCAATCAAGAAAAGCGTCTGTCCGAATTCCACCGGTTCTCCGTTCTTCACCAAAATTTTCGCTACTCGCCCGCTCACTTCCGATTCTATCTCGTTCATCAATTTCATTGCTTCCACGATACAAACGACCTGGCCGACCGTTATCTTCTGGTTCAACGAGACATACGGATCGGCATCGGGTGCCGGAGCGGCGTAGAACGTTCCGACCATTGGTGATTTTATCGGCACCAAGTCGGTCTCTTCTTTAACGGTTGTTTCCGGGGCGGCAGTCGCAGCAGGCGGAGCGGCGGGAGCCGGAGGAGGGGAAGAAGGCTGCGGTACCGGCGGCACCGATTGCTGGGCAACGACGACCTGCTGGCCGTTTCCGTTCGTCGCCACCGGCGGACGTTGGGTGATTTTTATCCGCCTACCCCAACTGGAGATTTCCAATGACTCTACTTTTGACTCTTCAACCAAACGAATTAATTTCTTGATATAATTCTCGTTCATATTTTACCTCAAACTGGCGTTTTCTTTGAAAAACCGCACGCCAACGCACACGTCGCCGCACCGACCTCCATGAAAAAGTATACAAATTTTACGTTATAAGACCAACAAGTTTTTTGGCGCTTTGTTCAAAACCTTTCCCCCGGTTCTGGTCACCACCACGTCGTCCTCGATACGCACCCCGCCCCAGCCGGGAATATAAATGCCCGGTTCCACTGTTATGACGTTGTTAACCACTAACTTATCTTCCGACTGCGGCGCCACGCGCGGTCCCACGTGGACGTAATAACCGATGCCATGTCCCGTTCCATGCCCGAAGTACTTGCCGAATCCGGCTTTCCGGATTACTTCGCGTGCCGCTTTGTCGACCATATTTGCCATAATGCCCGCTTTAACCTTTTTAATACCGGCACGTTGGGCGCGCCGGACGATGTCGTAAATTTTCTTCTGGCGCGAGGTCGGCTTTCCCACCACCACGGTGCGGGTAATATCCGAGACATAGCCGCCGACGGTGGCTCCGAAGTCGAAGGTAATAAATTCTCCCTTTTTGACCTTTTTCTCCGAGGCGACCCCGTGGGGCAATGCGGAGCGGTAACCCGAAGCGACGATGGTTTCAAAAGCCGGTTTTTCGGAGCCCATGACCGCCATCTGGTATTCCAATTCCGCCGCCAATTCGCGTTCACGGACGCCGGGGGCAATCATCGAGAGAATCCGCTCAAAAGCGGCATCGGAAATGGCGACGGCTTTGGTGATAAGCGCTATCTCGTCTTTTTCTTTTACCCAGCCCAACTCCGCCAAGAGGGTGTTATTCGCCACCAAAAGAACATCCGGCAAGGACTTGTGCAGCCGTTCCTTTTGGGCAACGGTGATATGTTCGCTGTCGAAAGCATATTTGGCATTCTTGACGTTCAATTCGGGGAACTCCTTCAAACCGGTAATCGGGTCGCGTTTGATGATACGCACTTTGGCTCCCTTGACTTGCTTTGCCGCCTGCTCGGCGTACCGGAAATCGGTAAAAAAGTGGGCGCTTTTTGTTGTAATGAGCAACAGTCCCGCCGTGCCGGTAAAGCCGACGAGGTAACGAATATGGTCGAGATGGGAGACAATCATCCCATCCAAATTTTCCTTTTTAAGCTGCTGTCGAAGAGCGTTGATACGTTTTACCGACATGTCAATGTTCCTTTTCTCTGATTTTCTTTTCCGCCTGCGCTAATTTTTCAGCGACGCGGGGGTTCTGAGTTTTCCGGTGTACTACCCGATAGACCTCGGCGGCAAGGCGAGGGTGTCCTTGTGCCAAGTACAAATCCCCGATGGTCTCGGTGTAGAAATGAATCTTCCACTTCGGCTTTTGCGGCTTGCCCTCCTTCTCGTCACGCGACTCGGAAGAACGCACAAGCTTCATGGCGGAAACCGGCTTGTCTTTAATCGGCTTCAGGTCTGATTTCAACCCGCCACAGTAAGGGTCAATCTCGAGAATGCGTCCGTAATTCGTCATCGCCGCAATAACGTCCCCTTCCGCAAACTTGATATCCCCGACGTATTTCAAGGCGACGACGTTATCTGGATCCAACGAGAGCACTTGATAAAACTGCTCGAGCGCCGACTGCTTTTGCCCGGCTCGGTACAATGCCGTGGCATACACCAACCTGCCGGAGACTAACCGTGGCTCTTCCCGCAGATGACGGGTACAAACCTCCACCGCTTTCGAGTATTTTCCCTCATCGAGGTATGCCGCCGCTTGGGCAACCCAATACTCCTGCGCCGCCAGGGTGCGAACCAACTCGTCCCGAGGTATCGCCAACTTCTTGAACATGCGTATAAGTAAACAGTATCAGCCGGGGAAACGCAAGAATCATCGCAGAAGTTTTCCCGCTCCCTTCAAAAGGGGAAAAAACAGCGTGCAAGGATAGGTATCACCCTTGCACGCCTCTTTCCCTCTTTACCTATAACAGGGAAAATTGAAGGAGAAATGATGTATGTTTATTTTTCAACGATAACGCTATCGTTTTTTCGTTTCGGCCGCTTCTTTGCTCAGCTTCCCCTTAAACACCAACTCCTTGCGCTTATCTTCGATGATTTCTTCTTTGACCGTCATGGTCTCCTCGCCGAAGAGGGCAAAACGGAGCCACCGGTAGCCGAACTCAAGCAGAGCTACATCGTCCGTTTTGATTTTCTCAACCGTAGAGGGATCCACCTCAAACTTTTTCAAAAAGCTGCTCTCGAAAACAAACTTGCGGAACCGATCGACATCGTAACACGCCATGAAAAACATCTCCACCTTTTCCGGCGTCAACGTCCCCCCTTCCAAGAAAAACTTATCGGTGGTCAGCTCTTTGAAATATTCGCCCATCTTGTTGTATTCGTCAATCCCTTGGTCGTGCAGCCACTCCCGTATCGTCCACTCGGTATCTTCTTTGAAGCCCTGACAGATATCCTCCTGAAGCAAAAAGTAGAACTCTTTGTCCAATGCTTGCGAGCTCTCTCCCGGTGACGCCAACCCAACGGGATACATCCGGCACGCCCAGGGTCTATCTTCGTACACCCGGCAACCCTCCTCGCTGACAAAGGGGCACTTCTTCTTTTCATCGTCGCCCATCTGGAGGAGAATGACGGGATATTTGAGTTTCTTATCGAAAGGAGTGATGGTATACTTTCTCAGAAACTCGGTGGAACTGATGCCGAGACGGTTCTTCAACCGGAGCACATCGTAGGGGGTGAGAAAGATATTCACATCGCCGCAACACTCGTTGAAACAGGAAATACCCTTGTGACACCGGAAGCGAAAGGTGCTTTCCTCGGACAGACGAGGATACTCTTTAAGAATCTGCTCTTTGAGCTTCTGAATTTCTCTCATCACTTCTCTCCTCAATGATACCGTTCCGCAATGCTTGACTTGACCATACGGCGAGAGGACCGGATTCACCCGTGGTGGGATCGATACGGTGCCGGTAAGAGACGTTTTGATTAAACCGGCTGCGCATCCATTCCCACCCCCGAACGTAGTAAGGACAATCATCATTGAAACACACAAAATGATAAGCCGTCTCCCAACAGGTTTGTTGGGGAGTCTGCCACTTTTTCATCGGCTGCCCGCAATGGGGGCACAGCGGTATTTCCTTACTCATAGCTTTTCTCGTTTCGTTTGTCGTTCGACGTCTTTTTGCGGCTCACTGTTTTTGTGAACACCTCATGAATCTATCGTAAAAAAGAAGTATATTAAGGTACGTGTCTTTCTCTCACCTGTCAATTCTCATTGGCGGTCAAACACTTACGTTCGATGCTCAGGCACCTGTTTTTTATATCTTTCCCCTTTTCCCTGCTTTTCCCTTGTTTTCAGGGCGGGAAAAACCTCCAGACGCCGTTTGCACAACGCCTGGAGGCTCTCTTCACGCTACACGGTATTGCCTTTCATAGCGACACCGTTATCCTCAGGTCAAACGACGAGTTCCTCATTTACTATTTGAAGATCTCGTACATCGGCCGTTTAATCATCTCCCATTCGTTCTTCTCCGGGATCCAGCGGCAGTTGGCGAAGCAATGCCAGTTCTCCTCATCCAGACCCGGGAAGTCCGCCCGCCGGTAGTAGCCGGGCCACCGGGTTTCCTCACGGAAGAGGATAGTCCGGGTATGGGCTTCCGCCTGCCACAGACGCTGGACATTCTCCCAGCACCGCAGCAGTTCGTGGAGATCCTTCGCCGCCAGTTTCTCGGAGTCTTCTTTCAGGAACTCCAGCAGCTCCAGCGCCCGTTCCAGGCTCGGTTTGTTGGTCGTGAACTGGGAAGACACACCGCCGACGTACTCGTCCATAATCTTCTGGAGCCGGAACATGAACATCTTCGGCTTGATGTAGTTCGGGTTCACTTCCGGATCGGTGGAGGCACCCTTGTGCTGCTCGTAAACCTCCAGCGGCTGCAGGATGCGCTTCTTGAGCTCTTCCACTTTCGCCATGTCGATGTTCGGGAGGGTGTTGTTCTCGACGATGAACTTAACCGCCGCCTTCCCGACGATTCTCCCTTCGGCGTGGGAACCGGAGGAGAACTTGTGGGAAGAAGCACCGGACGCGTCACCGGCACAGAACATGCCCTTGATGGTGGACATGTGGCTGTAGCCCCAGAAGTACTCTTTCTTGCTCTCTTCGGTCTGCAAGTCTTCCGGACCGCTCACCCAGGCACCGGAAGCCCCGGAGTGGGAACCGATGAAGTACGGTTCGGCAGCGGCAATTTCGGAGGATTTCTTTTCCGGCTCGACGTTGGTCGCCGCCCACAGCAACGCCTGCGAGATGGTCATATCGAGGAAGTCTTCCCACGCTTCCGCTTCCAGTTCTTTCAGTTTCCGCTTGGCGGCTTTTTCGTCACCGGCTTCGGAGGCAATCTTCTGGATGGCTTCCTCCGTTCTCATGAAGATAGGTCCTTTGCCTTCCATGATGTCGAGCATTCCGAGCCAGTTTCGGAGGTTTGCCGGAATCGGTTTGACCAAGCCGTACGGTTTCCACTTCTCCAGCTCGTCTTTGCGCTCCACCATGTAGTTGCCGCCCATAGCGTTGGTAGCGCGGGACTTGAACAGCAAGAACCACGCTCCGACCGGACCGTAGGCGTCTTTGAAACGCACCGGAATGAAACGGACTTCCTGACTGGTCATCTCGGCTCCCGCCCGAATGGTGAAGTAGGCACTCGAACCGGAGTTCCACGGCGGGTACCAAGCGCGTCCGAGACCTTCACCGGTGCTGCGCGGCTTGAAGACGTGCACGGCGCCGCCCATCGCTACGATAACAGCCTTCGCCCGGAAGATGTAGAACTTGTTCTCACGGGTGCTGAACCCGACGGCACCGGCGATGCGATCGCCGTCCAGCAACGGATCGGTAATGAAAATACGCTCGAAGTATTCGCCGCCGGCTTCCGCCAGAGCGTTCTTCGCCGCTTCCGCTACGACGATTTTGTACGATTCGCCGTTAATCATGAGCTGCCAGCGTCCTTCGTGGACGTAGTTGCCTTCTTCGTCTTTCCAGATGGGCAACCCCCACTTTTCATAGAGGTGCACCGTGGAGTCGACATGTCGGGCGATGTTGGCGACCAAGTCCTCGCGGGTGATGCCCATCAAGTCCATCCGGACGTAATCGACATAATCCTTGACCGTGTTTTTGCCTTCATGCAGCCCGATATATTGGTTCAACGCCGACAAGCCCATCGCAACCGCCCCGGAGCGGTCCATGGCAGCCTTATCGACCAAGGTGACTTTTAAGCCATTCTTCTTTGCCCAGTACGAAGCTTCGACCGCCGCTCCGCACGCCGCCATACCACCACCAAGGATCAGCAGATCAGTGGTGATTTCAACATTTTCGAAATTCGGCATGGTAATCTACCCTCCTAATCCTTACTTGATGGTGAACACTTCCGAGGTTTTTAACGCTTCCGGCTCCTGTGCCAACACTTGACTGTTCAGATCGTCGTGAGCGGTGGCATAGCCGCCGTTTGGCTGCGCTTTTCCTTCTTCGGTCGTCCGAATGGGGAATTTGAAGCGCTTCAACATTCCGTTCCGGAACTTGATGGTCCACATAATGCTGTCGGTACTCCGCATGGGGGTAACCGAGGCATTCATCGGGACAAAATCGGCATAGCCGCGAACCTCAATCGCCTGCACCGGGCAAATCTTTACACAACTGTAACATTCCCAGCACATCTCCGGCTCTTGGTTGTACGCCTTCATCTGTTCCTTGTCGAGAACCATCAGGTCATTTGGACAAATATACTGACAGGCAGTTTTGTCCAGCGCCTTGCACCCGTCACACTTTTCAGGGTTCACGAAACTAGGCATCGCTTCCTCCTACTTGGATGTGTTTATTCGATGTGTTACTTCTTTGTATTTTCATCGTTCTTCAATACTTCCGCTCACTTCTTGGCATCGCCGGTGGCGTGGCCATGAAGCTTCACTTCCACTTTCTCCTCGTCCTTCAAACCCGCATAATACTCGCGGAGAATCGCCAACACTTCGGGACGACTGAACTCGGCGGGGATTTCTCCTCCCTCGGACAGGGCTTTCCGCAAGGCGGTGCCGCTGAGGAAGAGGCGATCTTCTTTTCCGTGCGGGCAGGTCTTCATGGACGCCATCCCACCGCACTTGTAGCACCAGAAGGTCCAGTCGATGGGCAGCATCTTGCACTCCAAAGCGCCGTCCCACAGTTGGTGGAAGATTTCCTGAGCATCGAAGGGACCGTAATAATCGCCGACCCCGGCGTGGTCACGGCCGATAATCATGTGGGTACAGCCGAAGTTCTGGCGGAAAACGGCGTGAAGTAGCCCTTCACGCGGACCGGCATAACGCATGTCGAGCGGATACCCGCCGGTGACCACCCGCTCCTTCACGAAGTACTTGTCCACCAGCGTATTGATGCATTTCACCCGCACTTCAGCGGGAATGTCACCCGGTTTCAACTTGCCGACGAGTTGGTGAATGTACAGCCCGTCGCTTACTTCGATGGCGATTTTCGCCAGGTACTCGTGGGAACGGTGCATCGGATTCCGAAGCTGGAGAGCGGCGATGGTTTTCCACCCTTTTTCTTCGAAAATCTTGCGGCTTTCCGCCGGGCGCTGGTAGATACCGGCGAATTCTTTGGGGAAGTAGCTCTCAGAAAGCACCTTCACCGGTCCGGCGATGTTCCACTCTTTCTGGCTCATCACCATCTTGACGCCCGGGTGCTCCGGATCGGCTGTCCGAAAGACATGTTTGCATTCGAACTCTTTGTCGATTTTGTAGGACTCGGTGACTTTCATCGTCCCCATGATTTCATTTGTTTCACCGGAAATCAGGCAAATCTCGGTGCCCGGCTCGAACTTCTCGTCGTGGGAGAGCGTGACCGGAATAGGCCAGAAAATGCCGTTGGTCATCTTCATTTCCTCGCAGACGCCTTTCCAGTCGTCATGCCCCATGAAGCCCTCCAACGGTGTGAAACCGCCGATACCCATCATAATGAGGTCACCGGTTTCCCGTGACGTCATCGTCACTTTTGGCAGCTTTTCCGCTTTCTTGAGTTCTTCTTCTCTCTCTTTTCCTTCGAGAAGAAGAATTTTCAGCGTGTCGCTACCGTGCGGAGAAATTAGTTTTGACTTGCTCATCATCATTTCCCGTCTTTTATTCCTGTTATATGGTTATTGTATTTCTTTCATGGAAAGCATGTGACTTTTTTCACAAAACATTATGTAAGAAAACCTTCCGTTCATACTATCGCTTGCCTTCTTCCGTCTTTAAGAATGTAATTTTTTTCACAAGCTCTGTCAAGCGAAAAATATGAATTTCATCTAATTTTCGCACCGTTTTTTCTTTTTTTCTCCCGTGGGGATATAAATAACCGATTTGACCGGTATCAAATGACTATACGGGTGAAGATTTTTCCGATTTTATCGTGTCACCACCTCTCTATGTCATCGTAAGATACTTTACATCAACATCTTACGGCGAACAACCGGGTTTTTTAATAGTATTTTCTTCAGGGGATCATCTCATAAAACACTGCCTTTGTTCCTTTCGTGACGGGCGGTCGTCTATTCTCTTTACGTCAATAATTTCAATCAGTTAGAAACATTATCGTAAAAAAATCGGTTTTGTTCACCTACCAAATGAAATTAACCAAGCTCTGATATTCAGCCAAACATTGGCTCTTCTTTATAAAAAAAATCGGTTAAATAACCACAAGAATTCATCAAAAGAAATCCATTTTCAGAAAATGAATAATAGAATACATTGTGAAAAAAATAACAAAAAATCTTGACAGTCTCTTCCTCTCTTCCTATCTTAAGAAGAGCAAGGCGGTACCGGTCTCGTTACAAGGTGCCGGCGCAAAAGGTAGCCTTTTTCGGAAAGGAGACTAACATGGCCGGTGGGCAACTGGCGGAACCCGATGTACAACTCATCCGTGAAGTAAAAAAAGCGGGCGGCGACACGGTTAAGAAATGCTTTCAATGTGCGACCTGCTCGGTCGTTTGCAACTTGTCACCAGCCGATAAGCCGTTCCCGCGAAAAGAAATGATATGGGCGCAATGGGGACAAAAAGAAAAGTTGGTGCAAGACCCCGACATCTGGCTCTGTCACCAGTGCAACGATTGCAGTACCTATTGTCCCCGGGACGCCAAACCGGGCGATGTTCTGGCGGCGATTCGCTCTTACATATATAAGTCGTATGCGGTGCCTTCTTTCATGGGAAAGGCGCTGGCAAGTCCCGGCGCCCTTCCGGTGTTGTTCCTTGTCCCGGTGGTGCTTCTGTTGGGGCTAATGTTCCTCTTCGCCCCGACTACAGCGGACGGGCATTTCCTCTTTCTGCAAAACGGCCAACCGATTGATTTCAATATTTTCCTTCCGCACAGCTCGGTGGACGCCTTTTTCGTTTTTGGCAATATTCTCATCTTCATCCTTGCCGCCACCGGCTTTTCCCGTTTCTGGAAAGCCCTCCAGGGACACGGCAACGGGAAACGCATCTCTTTCGTGCAAGGGCTGATTCTCACCGTCAAAGAGATTCTGGCGCATACTCTTTTTAAGAAATGTGATACCAACAAACCACGCGCCAGCGCTCACATGATTTTACTGTTCGGATTTATCGGGGCATTTGTAACTACGGGGATGGTTTTTGTTTTCATTTTTGTACCCCACTACTTGAACATGCTCGGATTGGAGAGTTTGCACTCGTTCTTCGAGCTTCCTCTGGACCTGCCCCATCCGGTAAAGATACTCGGCGCCCTCAGCGGCATCGCCATCCTGGTCGGCAGCGGGATGCTGCTTTGGCGACGTTGGACTAACAAGACCGAGGTCGGTGCCAACGGATATCCCGATTACCTGTTTTTATATCTTATCTTTTTCACCGGCTTAAGCGGTATGCTGTCGTGGTTGACCCGCTTGAGCGGGATACCCATGCTGGCGTATGTGAACTACTTTATCCACTTGGTGTTCGTATTCGCTTTGCTGTGGTATATGCCGTATTCAAAATTTGCCCATATGGTTTACCGTACCCTCGCTTTGACGTATGCCAAGCAGGTGGGACGGATACCGAGAAATCAATCGTGAAACATAAATGAGGACTTATCATGACGGCACAAAGAAGCTCTCCGCTCTCTCACGGAAGTTTTCATAGCCTGATACCGATTTTGTCCATTACTTTGGTCTGCCTGCTCTTGACGGCGTTCCTTTCTCCGCCGGTACTCGCCGGAGGACACGGGGAAACAGGGAAACTGGAACATCGCGTCTCAACCGAAAACAAAAGCGGGCTTAACCTCTTCCTTTCCAAACTTTATAACGACCATCGCTTACTCTATTCGTTAGTGGTCACCTTTACCATGGCGATCCTCGGCATTGTGGTAGCTCAAGTCACCGACTTCGTCCTGAAACTCCTCGGGGCGAAGAAAGCAAGTCGTATGCACTAACCGACAGTAAGGGAAGAAACGTGGAAATTTTTACAATCTATCTGCCAATTGCGGAAATGGAGTTCAATATCCTCCTGCTTATTGCCATCGGCTTTTGCGTCGGCACGTTGGGAGGATTTTTCGGCGTCGGCGGGGCGTGGATTGTTACCCCGGCACTGAACATTTTCGGCTTTCGAATGGCGTTCGCCATCGGTACCGATTTGGCTCACATCTTCGGCAAGTCCATCATCGCCACCAAAAAACACAGCGGCATGGGCAATGTCGACTGGCGATTGGGATTTTTCTCCATATTCGCTTCGGTCATCGGTATCGAGCTGGGAAAACGATTGGTGTTGGCGCTGGAGACGTCCGGGAATGTGGGCGATGTCGTCCGGTGGGTCTATATGGTCTTCCTTTTCGGGTTGGGCATCTACATGGTCTACGACTACATGAGCGCCGTCAAACGGATGAAACAAGAAGGGGTCGACCTGCCCGGTTCCGAACCGGAGGAAGTTGCCAGTCCGGCGGCAGTCAAGCTGCGCAAAATTACCCTTCCCCCCACCGTCTCTTTGCCGACTTCCGGCATCGACCGCATATCCTTTTGGGTGGTTTTCTCCATCTTTCTGCTGACCGGTTTCCTCTCCGGATTCATGGGGGTCGGCGGCGGCTTTATCCTTCTCCCGGCGTTGATTTACCTGGTCGGCTGCCCGACCACCGTAGCGGTGGGAACCTCCCTCCTGAGTGTCTGCTTCATGGCTGGCTACGGCTGCTTTTCTTACTCCATGTCGGGAAGGACCGAACTGGTGGCGGCGATGATTATGCTCATTGGGGCGGCTATCGGAGCGCAGATGGGGGTGTTGGCGACGCGTTACGTCCGCGGATACGGCATACGGCTGCTGTTTGCCATTATGATCCTGCTGGCGGGAGTTTCCGTGGCGCTTAAACAAGGTGAGTCGCTGCTGGATCTTCCTATTCTCGGTACGATGGCAGGGTACTTTGTCATGGGTGCCGCGGGCGGTATGACGCTGTTGATACTCATCCGCTTGCTGTTGGGCATCAAAGCGGAAAAACGAGCCCCCTCTCCGTAGGGACGGAACGGAATGTGTTCGGTGAAAGATTTTCATTGAGCCACCGGTAGGGAACGATAAATATACTTGAGGAGGTTATTGTGGCGGTTATAACGATTACCCGAGGTTCGCTGAGCACGACCTTCAAACTGATCGAACAGCTTTCGGCGAAACTCAAATACCGAGCTATCTCACGCGAGGAAGTCATCGAACATGCCAAACGGTATGGAATAGATGAAACCGGCTTGGCGGAATCCGGCGTGGTGGAAAGTCAACCGCCGCACTTCTGGGACCGCCATGCGGCGCGCCGTCGTCACTACCTTGCCATCTTCCGTGCCGCCTTGATGAATTTCATTGTGGACGGAAACGTCATCTACCATGGACACCTGGGACAATTTCTCTTGTCGGACGTTCCTCGCCTGTTGCGGGTGCGGGTCGACGCACCGCTGGAATTGCGTATCCGCACGCTCATGGAAGAATCAGGTCGAACGGAAGAAGAAGCGCGGGAGTACATCAATCAAATCGACTCCCGGCGGGTGAGCTGGGCGCGGTTTTTGTACGGCGTCGATTTCAACAATCCGCTCAACTACGACCTCATCCTGAACATGGACCAAATGAGTTTACCCACGATGGTGGAACTGATAGCCTACACCTCTCGCCAGCCGGAATTTGCGCTCACCGAAGAAGACATGAGCAAAATCAAAGATGCGCAACTGAAAGCAAAAGTGCTTGCTTTCTTGGCGCGTTCCCCCCGGACACGGGGAATGGATTTGACGGTGGAGTGCCATGCGGAAAGCGGTAAAGTTAAAGTCCGTGGCGCCCCGCCGGCAGTTGGTGCCAGCGTTTGGCAAAAAGACATTCAAGAAGTAATCTCCCAAGTTAAGGGAGTTTCCTCGGTCGAATTTGTGTAAGTTGATTTACTGATTTTCTCAAGAGCCACGGTATGAGAAGCCGAGCAAAAACGGCAATGCATTACTCATTATTCTTATGGAGGGGGAAAAGATACCAGCTACCGGTAAGTCATTTCGGAATGCCTTATCGGAAAGAGAAAGGGGAAAACCATGGGTAACGGTATTCGTTCTCTTTGGAAAACGGAAGACTGGTGGGCAGTCTGGTTTGGACTCGGGATCGTCCTGCTTGCTCTCGGTACTTTTTGGAGCGGCGGGAGTATCGCCGGTTGGGCGGTCACTCCCAAGAAATGGAGCCAACTCAGCACTATCGTCAGCCATATCAGCCACAACCTCGGCGGCTATGCTCTCGTCCTGCTGATGTTCGGAACGGTCTTCAGTGTCTCCATGAAAATCATGGGGCACCGTTTGCGGTATTTCATTCCGGGATTTCTTATCCTCTTTGTCGGTGCTTTCCTCATTTTTATTGCCGCCGGATGGCGGGCAATGAACGAACTCAACTTAGAGGCGCCGCTGTTGGCGTTGATAGTCGGGCTGATTATTTCCAATCTCTTCAAAATACCGGAGTGGTTCAAAACCGCCCTCCGCACCGAGTATTACATCAAGACCGGCATTGTTCTTTTGGGCGCCACTCTTCCGTTAACGCTGATTTTCTCTGCCGGACCGATAGCCTTCATTCAAGCCACTATCGTTTCGGTCGTGACATGGTTGACCATCTTTTTGGTTGCGACCAAACTTTTCAAGATGGAGCCCCGTTTCGGAGCGGTGCTCGGTGCAGGCGGCGCGGTATGCGGCGTGTCGGCTTCGATTGCGGTGGGGGGAGCGGTCAAAGCACGGAAAGACCATATCTCCATTGCCATTGCCGTCGTCACCGTCTGGGCGATTATAATGATTTTCACCCTCACTATTATCCTGAAACATCTCGTCCCTGACCGCATTGCTCCCGGTGTCGGCGGCGCCTGGGTCGGAACGTCGGAATTCGCCGATGCGGCCGGCTTCGCCGTGGTTGCCGAGTTGGCGACTCGTTTCGGCGATGCCCCTATCAATGCCTTCACGTTGATGAAAGTCATCGGGCGCGATATTTGGATAGGCATCTGGTGCTTGATTCTTTCGGTCGTTTCCGTTCTTTTCTGGGAGAAAGAAAAGGGCTCCGCTCACAATCGTGTCGGCGTAGGCGTGGTCTGGGAACGGTTCCCCAAGTTTGTCTTGGGATTTCTTGCCGCTTCCATAATCATGAGTCTTGTCTCCAGTCAAGTGCCTCGTGACCACCAGGGAATTGCCCCGTGGGAAGGGAAATATAAAGGCGTCTCGTATGCGGCGGACTTTTCCGATTATCCTGTTCCCGACGCTTTTCGGAACAAGCTGATTATTGACCATGACAACCGGACGCTCACGTACAAAGGCTCGTTGAGCCTTGAAGAGTTAAAATTGCTGACCGCCCAGACGACCAGTCAAGACCAGGTGTGGGCGCTCAACCAACTTCGCTTTTCTTCCGACTGGTTCGCCAGCGTCCTGAAACCGCAAGTGATTTCCCCGATTAAGAAACTTCGCTCGTGGGCGTTTGTGCTGTGTTTCTTGTGCATCGGTCTGTCCACCCGTTTCAAGGACCTGATGACGTTCGGCATCAAGCCGTTTTGGGCGTTTACCATCGGGGTTATCGTCAACGTGCCGTTGGGATTCGTTCTCTCGACCATCGTTTTTGTCGATTATTGGTCGAAGATTTGAAGTCTGACGCCGCGGGAAAGAGGAACAATAACCGTCAAAGAATGTTACAGAATACAATCAATGACAAAGGAATGAACCATAAAAAGGAGACCCACAATGTCTGCCAAAACCAAAGAAGTCCAAGAAAGTCTTGTGGAAAATATGCGTGACTGGATGAAAACCGAGAAAGCTTCGATTGCCTCTACCGGAAAGATTATCGAGCAAACGGAAAACCCTATCGTCCAGTTGGTCATGGAAATCATCCAGCGGGATTCTCAAGTTCATTATCGTGTTCAACAGTTGATTGCCGATAGTTTGACCAGCAAAACGATAACACTGACCACCGACGAACTGGCGGAAGTCTGGGGAATGATTGAAAAGCACATTGAGCTGGAGAAAAAGACTATCGAGCTGGCGGAGAAATCGCTTGAAGCTCTCAAAGGGAAAAAGATGATTGTCCAGGAGTACTTGCTGAACTACTTACTCGAAGACGAAGAAAAGCACAACAAGATGCTGGAGGCGTTCCAGAACATCAAAAGCAACATCTACCCGTACGCATAGAAGACTTACCCTGCTTTACCTGTGTTTATCGAAAGAAAACGGGGTTCGCTTTTATGAAGAAAGCGAACCCCGTTTTTTAGTCGAGAAATATTTTTCTCTTCACAACCTTAGGTGGTATCGCCCGCCTTGATTTTTTGCAAGGCGTCCAGCACTTCGTCAAGTTGCTCTCGGCGGAAGGTTACCCCTTTCTTGGTCGGCAGCCACTTCTCTTCATCCGAGAGAAAGTAAATTCGCAAAGACACCAAATTATGACCTCGGTATTCCGTATCTTCAATCACCAACTTTTCCGTCGGTGACCGTTCCAGTTCAAAACGCATAGTTCCCTCTTTTCAACAGGTTACCTCTTGTAGCCGATAGAACGGAGAAACTCCTTCCGCTCCTTCTTGTCTTCTTCCGATTCCACTCCCACCGGCGGCGAGCCGTCCACAACCCCCAGCACCCCTCGTCCCATCTCCGTTTCCGCCACCAGCACTTCCAGCGGATTGGCGGTCGCACAGAAGATACGGCAGACTTCGCTGACATTTTTCACCCGGTTAAGGACGTTGATGGGGAAGCTGTTCTTCAAGTAAATGAAAAAGGTATGTCCGCACGCAACGTCAAACGCCGCTTTGGTCGCCAACTTGATAAGTTCGTCATTGTTGCCGTCGGTCCGAATGAGACGTTTTTGGGAGGCTTCACAAAAAGCAATGCCGAACTGGATACCCGGTGACGATTCAACCAACGTTTCGTACAAGTCTTCCACCGTCTTGATAAAGTGAGTTTGTCCGAAGATGATGTTGGTTTCTTCGGGGATATCAACTTTTACAACTTTCGTTTTGAAATTACTATTTCCCATCGTTCACCTCAAAAATTTCCGCTTTCACACCCGTATTTACTTGCGGGTTTCGATATGTCTCTTTTACGGCAAACTTCACACCAAAAAGAAACGCCGCTTTCCCCGCACCGACAATAGTAAACTGGTGCGGCAGCCACCACCCTTCCCACGTCGGTTTGTACTGGATAGTCATTTCCAATCGATTCAGGCGGAACATGGTCTTCTTGACCAGCTTCGCCGGGGAAAAATCGACTCTGACCAGGTGGAACGACTCCGCCTCGAAGTAATACTCGCCGTTTATCAACTTCGGGTCGCTTTCTTTCGCCCGAACCGAAAAATGATGGCAGATGTGCCCGTCGATTTTCTCATCCGCTATGCCGTGGTAAGTTATTTCATACTGACTTCGTGATTCGGGATAAAACGGCGCAAGCACCCGGTAGGCAATGTTGCGGGTCTTGCGCTTGCTTCTTTTTTCCCGATACTTGGCAAACTCTTTGGCGCATTCTTCCGCAGACAACGGGGCACCCTCCTTGAAACACCCCAGCAGTTCTTCATGGTACAAGGTGGTATCCGGCAGGTTGCGCAGGTAGATGCGTTTGAGAAAACGCCGTTCCTCTTTTATGTCTCCGTTTTCTTGAGGTTTTCCCTCGATATATTCCGCGTCCAAGGTCACATCGGAAACCTCGGAGCGTTGTTTTATATCGGTTGCAACAATTTGATCAATCAAGGCTTCCGGATCAATCCCGCCATGGTTGTCGGCGCCAAAAAGAACCGAGCCACTTACGGCAACCACGGCTGCCAGCCGAAACAGCATTTTCGCCCACGTGATTCCGTTCATTTTGACTCCTCACTTATGAGAATGGTTTCAATAACGTCACCGGGGATGATTTGGTCGACGGTCTCCATACCGGAGAGGACTCTCCCGAAGACGGTATACCGTCCTTCCAGGTGGGGTTGCGGCGAGAGGGTGATGAAAAACTGGGAGCCGCCGGTATCTCTGCCGGAGGTTGCCATCCCCACCGTGCCGCGCTCGAACGGCTCATCGGAATACTCATCCCGAATGAAATACGCCGGACCTCCCCAGCCGTCGCCGCGGGGATCGCCGCCCTGAACGACAAAGTTCGGCACCACCCGATGGAAGGTCAACTCGTTATAGAAGCCGCTTTCCGCCAGCTCGATAAAGTTGAGAACCGTCAACGGCGCCACGTCAAAAAACAACTCCACTTCTATCTCCCCTTTGTCGGTGACAATAGTCGCATGAGGATTATACCCATATCGTTTCAAGGCACTCGCAATTTTTCTCTTCCCATAACGCGTTTTCGGGGGAGTAATGACATCAGCTTTATCGATGCCGAAAAGCTCCTGCCAGAATTCCGCCGCTTCCCGGGAAACGACATACTCCGGGTCTACCAATCCGGCGGAGAGAATCTGCTTGGCGGTCTCTTCCAGAGAATCGGCTTTCAAAAACGCCGCCGCCGTCTCGACCAACGCCCGTCGAACATCGACGTCGATTTCTTCCCCTCGCGACATCATCGTCTGCATGACGGGAAGGTACGACTCAAGCTGCTTTTGCTTGATGTGCTCCAACGCCGCCACGTTCAGGGTATAGTCGGGGTCGTTGAGCGCCCTGCGGAGGTAAAAATCCCGGTTCGTCGGATCGACGGTAAGCAAAGCGGTCAAGGCATGGCGGCGCACCACGGGATCTTCGTCGTTGAACAGCATCGCCAAGCGGGAGATGACATTGCGGGTCTTGATAATACCGAAAGCATCCGCCGCCGCGGCGCGAATCATCACTCCACCTTCGGCGGTAAGAGAATCTATCAGGTTGACTGCTCGGTCTTTCAGCAGCGTAGTCAAGTAGGTCATGCCCGCCGCCGCAATGGGCGGAGGAGGATTCGTCTCCACGATAGTGCGGGCGGTTGCCAAGGCAGCCTGATTCTTTTGCTGTTGGAGAGCGGAGAGCAGAAGGATAACCAAATTGTCGTCATGTTCGTTTTCCAGTTTCTCCGCCAACTGCTTGCGGGCTTCGGGGGTATTTTTCTTTGCCAACTCGGTTATCGCCTGTGCGACTACACCCGGATCGGAATCGTTCAAAGCGATGGCAAGATAGTGCGTGGCATCCTTGGAAGGCACCGCCCCCAATCCCCGCACTGCCAACGAGCGGGCAAAAGGATCGGCATCCGCCAAAAAGCCGACATAGATCTTCTTCGCCGAGGGGTTCTTTTGCCGTGCCAACGTGTAGAGCGCCGCCTTGCGCACGTAGTCGTCCGGCTCGTCTTTAAGGAACTTGATAAGAGCGCTGCCTTGTGATTTCGCTCCGGCGCGGAACAGCGCATAACACGCCGCCTCGCGGACATCGGGTGAAGGGTGAGTCAAAAATTGGCTCAGTGCCTCGGCGACATCTTTCATACTGCTGTCCGCCAACCGACCGGCCGCTTCCACCGCTTCCGCCGCAATTGCCGACGGTAGGTCGTTTGCTCTATCCAACAATTGGGAAGCATACTCTTTCTCACCGGTCAAACCCATGGCAAAAGCTGCGGTAATCGCCACATCGTACGAGCTGTCGGCAAGCAACCCAAGCAACAGCCTGCCGCTTCCCTTGCCGCCGATTCTGCCGATTGCCAACGCCGCCCGCTGTCGAAGCTCGGGCTCGGAACTCTCGAGATAGCTTTCGAGCCGCTCGGTGAGACGGCGTTTGTCTTCAAGGTGGATAATCTCCGCTATTTTCTCTTCCCGGGTACGAGGGCGCAGGGCTTCGTATACCATATAGCCTGCCCACGTTACGAGGATAATCAGGAGAACCACCCCCAGGATTTTGAGTTTCTTTTTCATAGAAAGAAAAGCTAAGCAAACTGCCCCAACCCGTCAACCGATTTGATACGGTGATTTTTATCGAGAAAGTCATTCCTGTGGATAAAAAAGGACCCCTGGTGGTGAGTCAGGGGTCTGGTCTAACAAACGGTGTGGTGAAGCACCATCTTACTGTCAGAAGGAGAAAAAGCAAAGGCTGTGCCTTTACCTCCCCCAACCGATAAATATGCCAATAAACCGATAACCGGCTGAAAAGAAGCAGGTTACAAAGATAGCCCAAAAACAGGCGTCTTTTTTTCGGCACCATCGAGTCTCTTTTCTTTCGGTCCGGTTAAAACGCAAAATGCAAAAAAACGGCATAGAAATGCACATAATAGTGGGAGAGTTGGGAGAGAAAATTATTTTCAATTGACAGATGCTCAGAGGGGGATGTAATTGTACGACATGTGGAAACGAATAGTCAGTGCGGTTTTTTTGATACTTACGGGGCTCTCCTGTCAGGAATCCGACCTCCCTCTCCCGGTTTTCAACGGCGAGAGGGCGTATGATTATCTGAAAGCCCAAGTGGCGTTCGGTCCCCGGGTACCGGGAACGGAAGCCTCGGCACAGTGCCGCCGTTTTTTTTACGACCACTTTACCGGGCTCGGCGCAGCTATTGATTCGCAGACCTTCACTTTCTTTGACCCCTACACCCGCACCGATACCCCGATGGTCAACGTTATCGCTTCTTTTGCCGGGGATGACAAGGCTACCGCTCGTATCGTCCTGATGGCGCACTACGACAGCCGTCCCCGCACCGACTATGCTCGGGATACTAGTTTGAGGGATACGCCGATTGACGGAGCCAACGACGGCGCTTCCGGAGTGGCGGTGCTGATGGAGTTGGGTAACCTCTTTGCTGCCCAGCCTCCCCCCTGCCATGTCGATCTGGTCATGGTCGACGGGGAAGATTGGGGCAAAGCGGGAGATACCCAATACTATTTGCTCGGCTCCCGGGAGTTCGCCCGACGCGGCATTCACGGAAAGTACCGCTTCGGCATTGTCCTGGACATGATCGGAGACGCCCACCAAGAAATCTACCGGGAAGGCTATTCGGAGAAAGCCGCCAAGCCGCTGAACGACGCCGTATGGAATATCGCCGCCCAGCTCGGAATTACCACCTTTCACGACACCGTCAAGTACACGATAATCGATGACCACCTTTCGTTGATAAGCGGCGGAGTTCCGGCGATTGACATTATCGATTTTGATTATCCGTATTGGCACACCGAGTTCGACACGCCGGACAAATGCAGTCCGGAGGCGTTGTCGAATGTCGGGGAAATCATGGTAAAACTTATATACACGAAGTCGTTATGGCCCAAGATGAAATAAAAACGCCCCGCGATTTTCCGGCGGTGGAAGAAGTGTTGCAAGATAAAAACCTTGCCCCTGTTCTCGCTCTGGTTCCGCGTCCCTATGCCGTGCTGATTATTCGCGAACGAATCACTTTTCACAAGAAGAAACTGCTGGAAACTTCCAAACCTCTCACCTACGCTGCACTGACCGCCGATATCGCCGATGCAGTCCGAGAAGCCAAGAAGGACGAAATCACCAAAATTATCAACGCCACCGGCATCGTCGTCCATACCAACCTGGGGCGGGCTCCCCTTTCCGAATCTCTCTTTGAGGCGGTCAAACAGACGGTAACCGGCTACGGAAATATCGAGTTTGATTTGCATCGCGGGGTGCGGGGGCAACGGGGGATAGCCTGTGAGCGGTATTTGGCTCTCATTGCCGGAGCCGAAGCGGCGACGGTGGTCAACAACTGTGCGGCGGCTCTTTTCCTTATGCTCAACACCCTTGCCAACCGCAAACACGTGCTTATCTCACGCAGTGAGCTGGTGCAAATCGGCGGCGGCTTCCGTATCCCCGACATTCTCAAGAAATCGGGCGCCAAACTTCGGGAAGTCGGCACCACCAATATTACCACCATTGCTGATTACGAAAACAACCTCGACGAGCGGGTCGGTTTGATTCTCAAGGTGCACAAGAGCAATTTCGTTCAAGCCGGTTTTACCGAGGAAGTTCCGTTGACGGAGCTGGTCGCCTTGGGGAAAAAGCATTCCCTGCCGGTGATAAACGATCTCGGCAGCGGAGTGCTGATACCGACAACGGATATTCTGGGGTATACGGAGCCGACCGTCCAGCAATCGGTGCGACAAGGAGCGGCGCTGACTTCTTTTTCCGGGGACAAGCTGCTGGGAGGCGTGCAGGCGGGGCTGATTGTCGGCAAAGAAGAATTCATCAAAAAAATCAAGAAAAATCCGCTCTTCCGCACCATGCGGGTGGACAAAATCGTTTTCTCGATGCTGGAAAAACTGTTTACCATGTACTTGAATGGCAGCCACATGACGGAAATCAAGTTATGGCAGATTCTGTCCGTTTCGGAAGCGGAGCTTTATCGGCGAGCGAAAAAACTCGTGGAGGAGCTGGGCTCTCCGGCGGGGGTGTACGTTGAAGCAACCAACGCCTACGTCGGTGGAGGAGCACTGCCGGAATCGCATCTTCCCTCAGTCGGCATTGTGTTCGATACTCAGTATAAAGCGACGACGTTAATGAAAAAATTCCGCACGTATTCCCCGCCCATCATCGGACGCATCGACAACGACCGGTTCATCGTAGACCTCAAAGCCGTTTCGGAAGAGGAACTTCCTACCGTTCGTCAAGCGATTGAAGCCATCATAAAAGGGGCAAGCTGAAATGATAATCATCGGCACAGCAGGACATATCGACCACGGCAAATCTTCCATCGTAAAACGCCTCACCGGCACCGACCCGGATCGGCTGCCGGAAGAAAAAGCCCGCGGCATGACGATAGACCTGGGTTTTGCTTTTTACACCACTTCCTCTGGCGAAGATATCGCTTTTGTCGACGTTCCCGGACATGAACGGTTCGTCAAGAACATGATTGCCGGGGTTGGGGGTATCGACGTCGCCATGTTGGTCATTGCCGCCGATGACGGCTGGATGCCCCAAAGCCAAGAGCATTTCCAGGTTATCCGGCTTTTGGAAATCAAGCACGGCTTTATTGTCATCAACAAAGTCGACCTCGTCGAGGATAAAGAATGGCTGGGGCTTTTGGAGCAAGAAATCCGGGAAAAAGTCAAAGGCTCGCTTTTGGAAGATGCCCCTCTTTTCCCCGTTTCGGCGGAAACCGGGGAAGGCTTCGACGCCCTCCGAGAGTACTTGGAATCGCTCCCGGACCAGGTCCGCCGACACAAAGACATCGGCAAGGCGCGGTTGTATATCGACCGCTCTTTCGTCAGAGCAGGTATCGGAGGGGTAGTGACCGGAACTCTCCAAGGGGGCACGTTCTCCGTCGGTCAAACGGTTACCGTGTGGCCCTCCGCGGAAAAAGGGAAAATCCGCTCTCTTCAATCCAACAATCGCGATGTCAGCACCGCCGCGCCGGGACAACGGACGGCTATGGCATTCACCGGCATCGATAAGGAATTGCTGAAGCGCGGCGGCGTGGTGGTCGACCGACAGGATGTCGATTATTTCAAACAGCATCCGGTTCTTGCTCTTTCCATTGAATTGCTTCCGGAAGCGCCCATCAGTTTGACCAACCGGCGGAAATTGCTCATCATCATCGGCACTACCGAGATGGAAGGAGAAATACGGCTTGTTCCCGACCGGGAAATTCCCCCCGGCGAGAAAGCTATTGTCTTTTTCAAACCGAATGAGCCGATGTATACGCTCGTCGGCGACCACTTTATCGCTCGTTTGCCCACCCCGATGGTGACTATCGGTGGGGGGATGGTGCTTGACCACTTGGAGCATGTGCCCCGTCAAAAACAGATCGAGCGCTACGCTTATCTCCACGCGCGCGTGAGCGGAACGTTGAGAGATGTCATCATTTCGGAACTGCAGAAAAACATTATCGTCGATGGTGACCGCTTTCTGGAGGAAGCGAACTTTTCCCGCTCTGAAATTATGGCGGAAGTGGAGAAGCTGGAAGCTGAAAACATCATCGGGAAACTTGAACTCTCGCTGTACCACCGGCAGACCTTCGAGCAAGCCTGCAACCGGTTTGTGCAAGCGGTTACCGAATTTCTCGACCAAAACCCCCATTTGGTCGGGGTAGTGCCGGAGCAATTGGCGGCTCTCTCCCCGTACCGGGAGAGAGTAACTACATCGCTCATTACCGCCTTGCTTGCCGCCGGCACGCTGGCCAAAACCGGCGACAAGTACAACCTTGCCGGACGAGGCATTCGTCTGAAGGGAGCGGTCAAAAAAGCCCACGATGAGATAATGAACACCTTGCGCGCCGCCCCGTACGCTCCCCCTACTTTGAGCAAGCTGGCGGAAGGCGGGAAAGCACACAAAGAAGCTATCAAATATATCATCGAAACGCACGAAGGATACAAGTGCGGCTCCGACTTTCTCTTCCTCCGAGAGGTCTGGCAGGAAATCGTGCGGTTTATCACCGAGAAGCTTGCCGACGACGACAGCCTGGCGGTCGCCGACCTGAGGGAAAAATTCGGCTTTACGCGAAAGTTCGCCATTCCTATCTTGGAGGAGACCGATCGCATCGGATTGACCCGCCGCCACGGCGACGTTCGTATCAAGGGAGAGAAATTTGGAAGCGAAGAGTTTAATATATAACGCCCGCATATACGTGATGGGCAGCCCCTTGGTCGCCTCTTCAATGGCTATCCGGCAGGGCACCATCGAAGCCATCGGAGACGATTTGCACCACACTCAAGAATTTCGCAGTTATGCAAAAATCGATCTCAAAGGGAAAACCATTGTACCCGGTTTCATCGATGCGCACACTCACTTCCACTATTTTGCCCTCTCCTTGGGGCGGGTGTCGCTCCATGGATTGTCCTCGTTAGAGCAGTGCCTCGAAAAAATACGAGACTTTACTCGAAATAACCCCGACGCCGAGTGGATTGTCGGGGAGGGGTATGCCCTTGACAGTTTCCGTCCCCGTGAGGAACCGCATCGCTCGATGCTCGATGACGTCACCGGCGGGAAGCCGGCATTTATGTTTTCCAAAGATGAACATACCGCCTGGGTCAACAGCAAGGCGTTGGAAATCGCCGGTATCACCTCCGACACTCCCGACCCGTCGGGCGGGAAAATCGAAAGAGATGAAAACGGCAATCCGACCGGAATCCTGAGAGAAGTTCCCGGTTTTGATCTGGTATGGCGTCACATCCCCCTCCCCAAATCCCGGGAGACGGCTCACCTCTGGGAAGAAGCGTTGAAACATGCGTACCGTAAAGGGGTGGTCGGCGTTCACTCGTTTGACAGCGCCGCGGCTTTTCCTTACCTGAGCAACCTCGCTGAGAAAAACCGGCTGGGGTTGCGCATCAACTACTATCCCCCGGCGGCAACCCTCCCCCAGTTGGAGAAAACTCATACGATCTACGGCACCGGCACCGATTTTTTCCGTATTGCCGGAGTGAAACTTTTTGCCGACGGTTCGTTGGGAAGCCAAACGGCGCTCTGCTTTAACAAGTACTTAGGCAGCAAAGACAACTACGGTATAGAAGTCACCTCGGTAAAAGAGATGCAACGGCTCATCAAAAACGCCGCCAAACTCGGTTTGCCGTGTGCCATCCATGCCATCGGCGACAAAGCCGTCGCCAACGTTTTGGACGCCTTGGAAGAAAGTCCTCCCCTTCCCCCTCCGGCGCGGCACCGCATCGAACACCTTCAACTGGTGCGCAAAAAAGACCTCCCGCGTCTCAAACGACTTGGAGTCGTGGCGTCGATGCAGCCCTCCCACTGTCCATCCGACATCGACCTCGTCCGCACCTATTGGGGAACGCGGGGGAAAAACGCCTTTTTGTTTCGGACAGTTCTCTCCTTGGGAATCGACGTGGCTTTTGGTTCCGATGTTCCCATCGAGCCCCTCGATCCGCTTGCCGGAATAGCCGCTGCCGTCAACCGCGCCAGGCGTGGAAGCCGCGACGTATTCTATTCTCGTGAGCGTCTGACCGCCTTGGAAGCGCTTTCTTGCTTTACCGTCGGTCCGGCAATTGCCGCCGGTGAAGAGCACCGCCGGGGAAAACTCCTTCCCGGATATCCCGCTGACTTCGTCGTTCTCTCGGAAGATATCGCAAAGGTCACGCGCTCCCGCTTGTGGCAGGTAGAGGTACTCGCCACCGTTCTCGACGGGGAAGTGAAATATTGTCATTCCTCCCTCACTCTGTAATCGCATTCGAGCACCGACTGTTTTGTTTGACATCGATACGAACATGTGTCATATTCCTCTATCATGAGGAAAACAATCATCGGACTGTTTGCTTTCGCCGTGACGCTAAGCGTCCTAATGGCGGGTATTATGCCGCCCGTTTTTGGCGCTTCTTCGCCTCAGCAGCCGCAGGAGACGCTTCATCCCGACTCGGCTGGGGAGAGTGAATCGCTCAAAACGGAGAAACACACCGCCCAACCACTGGTTTATACGTTGCCCATTACCGGCGCCATCGGGACGGTTACCGACGATCGCATCGCCGCCGCTCTCGAATTGGCGGAAGAAAACCGAGCCGAGCTGTTGGTCATTTTCCTCGATACTCCCGGCGGGTTCACCAAACCGACCTGGTCGATTTGCAAACGGATTCTCAACGCTGCCGTGCCGGTGTGTGTGTATATTGCCCCCTCCGGCGCTCGTGCGGGTTCGGCGGGAGTGTACATGACCTACGCGGCGCATTTTGCCGCAATGGCACCTTCCACCAACATCGGTGCCGCTCACCCGGTCGCCGGAACAGGCGAAAAAATCGACTCGGTAATGAACCAAAAAATAACCAATGACGCCGTAGCGCAAATCAAAGCAGCCGCTCAAAAACGCAGGCGGAACGTCGAGTGGGCGGAAAAGGCGGTGCGGGAGTCGGTCTCTATTACCGATCAGGAAGCGTTGGAACTGAACGTCATCAACTTCCGGGCGGACAATCTGGATGATTTGCTTGCCCAACTGGACGGCAAAGAGATTGAGGTCACCACCGGCACCAAAAAGATTCGCACTCGGAACGCCCGGGTGGAAGAAATCAAAACCTCCTTCGTTCATCGCTTCTTGGAAGTCATCACGCAACCCGATATCGCCCTGATACTCTTTTCCATCGGCGGGTTGGGTATCATCTTGGAGCTGTACAACCCGGGCGCCATTCTGCCGGGGGTGGTCGGCGCCATTTCCCTTATCCTGGCATTCTATTCCTTTCAAACCCTCCCCATCAACTATGCCGGTCTGGCTCTCATCATTCTTGCCATGATTTTATTCATCGCGGAAATCAAAGTCGTCAGTCACGGACTGCTGACGGTGGGCGGCATCATCTCGTTTTTCTTGGGCGGTTTGATGCTGGTTGATACCATCGACCCGTCGTTGAAAGTGTCCCTCTCATTGCTGATTACCATCTCAATCTGCATTGGCGTCACGGTCATTCTCGCCGCCTGGCTGGTTTGGAAGGCGGCACGCAACAAACCCTTCATCGGTAAAGAAGGATTCATCGGCAAGATCGGAGAAGTCCGCCCCCATGGGTTTGTATTCGTCGAGGGGGCGCTGTGGAAAGCGGTCTCCGACGAAGAACTGGAAGTCGGTTCCAAAGTGGAAGTGGTGGGGCTGGATAATCTCACCTTGAAAGTAAAGAAAGTTAACAAATAACCGTAGGAGGATTACTGTGACAGGTTTCCCAATACTCGCCGTCGTTGTCTTTTTCTTGTTGCTCCTTTTGTTTAATATGATAAAAGTGTTGAAGGAGTACGAGCGTGGGGTAGTCTTTCGGTTGGGGAGATTAATCGGCGCCAAAGGACCGGGGTTAATCATCCTTATTCCCATCATCGACAGAATGGTGCGAGTGGAACTTCGGGTGATTACCTACGACGTCCCGGCGCAGGATGTCATCACCAAAGATAACGTCTCGGTAAAAGTCAATGCGGTGGTCTATTTCCAGATTATGGATCCGAACAAAGCCATCGTCTCGGTAATGAACTATTTCGAAGCCACCTCGCAAATCGCCCAAACGACCTTGCGCTCGGTGCTGGGACAGGTGGAACTTGACGATCTGCTGGCAAACCGGGAGAAAATAAATGCCGAACTCCAACATATCATCGATGAACAAACGGAACCCTGGGGTATCAAAGTTTCGGTGGTGGAAGTCAAGAATGTCGACCTTCCGCCGGAGATGACCCGTGCCATGGCACGACAAGCGGAAGCGGAACGGGAACGGCGCGCCAAGGTTATCCACGCCGACGGAGAATTCCAAGCGGCACAAAAACTCGCCGACGCCGCCAAAGTCATCGCCACGGCGCCGAACGCTTTGCAACTTCGTTACCTGCAGACCCTAACGGAAGTCGCTTCGGAGCGCAACTCGACGCTGGTCTTCCCGGTGCCTATTGACTTGCTTGCTTCGGTTAAAGAATTCTTGGAGCGTGCCGCTCAGAAGTAAACCGATAGTGGCAGTGGCAGATCCGTCCCGGAGCTTCCCTACTCACTAAAACACCCTTGGGGTAGCACTGCAAACGGCGATGCTCCCCAGATGACGGATGCTAAGCCAAAACACTCTCAGGGTGTGTGCGGTCGGGAATCCTCTCCTGACCGGTTCTCCAAAAAGGGGAATAATAACCGTCAGGATAGGATTCCTGATGGCGCATTTCCTAAGGGTATCTCATTGAGTTGCTGAGAGGAAACAGAACCCACATGAGGTGATAAAACAGCCAAGGCTGTGCCCCCACCGCTTGTGGTGGGTTATCATTAAGGGAGACAGGGACATCCCCCCACAATGGCATGGAGTAGTGGAGGGTAGGACTCGAAAGAGACCTGCCATAGGCAGAGCTGTCTCGGATTTTCTCTCCCGACTCTCATCTCCAAGAAAACTTGACAAAAGAGAAGAAGGCTTATATTTTAAGTTAGAAACAAGCGGGAGACTTTTACTATGAAGCAAAAAACAACATATGCCGCCTTAAGGAGCGGGGTGATGTGGCTGGGGGTGTTTTTTCTTCTTTTCTTTGCTCAGGCATACAGTGGTACTATTTATTTCGAGAATCGTCCCCCCGATACGGTATACGGCTCGGTAGAACGTTCGCTTAAAGCGTACGTCAAAGCCTGTGACATATCTATGATGCCCAAGGTCGGAACGATACGCTACCGCCTGCTTCGAGGACCGGGAGAAATCAATCCGGAAACCGGCGAGTGGGTGTTTCATCCCCGTCCAAAAGATGAAGGGAAAACGTACGAAGTCGAAATCGAAGCGTATGACGACTATTCGTCTTCGGAAGGACACAACTGCTTTTTCTACGCTACGGTCGTTCGAAGCTCCCGGTTCACATCCTTTTTCGAGGAAAATGCGTGTGGGAAAAACTATTCGCTCCCAGCGCCGGGAAGTATCGAAGTGTGGCTCCCTTTGAGTAAAGAAGCTTGGTGGAGGGGAGGAATTCGGACATTTTTGCAGCGTATTTCTCCGAAATTCACAGGGGAAATACATCTATGGGGAGAGTTTCCTCTCCTTTCCATTGTCGCACCTGCCGACGTTGCCTACAAAACCTTCGAAGTGGTAGTAGGAGCGACGGACGGAACCGATACGAGCTTCTGCAACCTCTTTTTCACCGTTGTGCCTTCCCCGACCTTTCGGGTGTCTATAGGATGTATCAATGACGCCTTACCGGGAGAACAAGTGAAAATCCCGGTCACCCTTACTCACGAATTTGATCACCCCATGGAACTCGGTGGATTCGATTTTGTCATCGTTTACGATTCTAAGGTGCTGAGCCTCCAAAATATTGAAGAAGGAGAATTTCTAAGGGAATGCACGTGGGAGTATTTTACGTACCGTTCCTACCAAGTACAACTTCCCGACTCCTCACATGTGTTCGCTCTGAGAATCATCAGCATGGCTGATATGTTCAACGGGCTTCATCCTTCCTGCTTTGATTTCCCAACGTCCGCCAGCGAATTATTCACGCTCCACCTGCGGGTTTCAAACGACATGACCCTGGCGGGTACGACTACCCCGCTCCGGTTCTTATGGCTGGCTTGCAACGATAACCTCCTTTTTTCGCACTCGGGCGACACTATGTACACTCCGCGAAAGGTGTTCACAAGCACGGGGTTACCCATTCCATGCCAAGACACCTTCCCGAGCTTTTCCGGGGTGCCGTCCTCCTGCCGGGAGCATGAAAACACTCATCCCTCTTTGCCGATTGTCGATTATCAGGAGGGATATGTTCATATCTACAGTGAACCTGACCCTAACCGCGGGGATATCAACCTCAATGGAAAGGCATACGAAATCGCCGACATGGTGCTTTTCACCAATTACTTTATTTACGACACCGTCGTTTTTACCATTAATCCGGAAATCCAAATCGCCGCCACCGACATGAATGCCGACGGTGAGGTGCTCACGGTAGAGGACTTGGAATACGGAATCCTTGTCATCGTCGGAGATGCAGAACCGTACGCTAAACCGGATCCTTCCTCCCCGCAACTTGCTCGCTTCACCCAAGATTTGAAAGAGCAAATCATTCATATCAGCACCTCCGAACCGCTGGGAGCAGTCTTCCTCGTTTTTGAGGGCAAACTGTCCTCCTTTTCGGTCGAAGGAAACGAAATGGCGGTTAAGTACGCATATAACGAGAAGGAAAACATCACCCGCGTGCTTATTTATTCTCTCCAAGGAGACTCGCTCACGAGTTCCGACGTGTTCCATTTCTCCCCCTCCCAAGTGCTGATTGAAGCGTCGGCAGCCACCAACCGGGCGGCGGCGGTCAAGGTGCTTGTGGATCGCCACGGCTCACCGGGCTCTGGGTACCTCCCCGACAACTTCGTCCTCGAACAGAATTATCCGAATCCGTTCAACAGCTCGACCAGCATATCTTTTATCCTCCCGCACCACGCGGAAGTTGAATTTCAAATCCTCAACAGCTTGGGACAAGTGGTGTACGGTTTCCAAAAGCACTATCAAGCCGGGTGGTACCAATTCAAGTGGGATGGCACCGACAAAAACGGAGCCCCGGTGGCAAGCGGGGTATACTATTACCGCCTGATGGTTCTCGGTCATACCGAAACGAAGAAAATGGTGCTTATAAAGTAGCCTTTCTTTTGAGCTTATAAGTAGAAGAACTGCACCCCTCGGCGAGGAAAACAGCCGAGGGGTTCTTTTTTTTCATCTTACGGAAAGAAGCCATCACAAGAGATAAAACCGAACGAAACGATTGACGAAGCAGGCAACGGGCGCTATATTTGGTTTCCATGAAGCGTTCTTTTCTGTCAGACGGCAAAGCCGGGCGTCTCCGTGATAGGTGCCTTACTTTCTTTTTCCTCGTCTTTATTCTCTCCATCGGACTCCATGCTCAAGCGGCTGATAACAAATACGGCGCCGACAGTATCACTCTCGGTCCCCGCTTGTACCTTCCCGAAACCAGTTTTGACTTCGGGTTCACCCCGCCTTTCTCGACCGTCAACCATGTCTTCTGGATTTATTCTGCCGGTGACGACACCCTGAGAATCAAAAAGATTGTCCCCGGGTGAGGTTGCACCACCGTTCCGTTGACGGATTCGGTGTTGGCTGTCGGTGACAGCACCAAGCTCGATGTTTCCTTTCACACCAAAAAATACCGGGGCAAGGTTTCCAAGCACCCGTACTTTATCACCAACGAATGCCCCGATAAAATCCCGCTGACCATCACCGCCACCGTCGCCCAGCACCCGGACTCCGAATACTTTCCCTTGAAAATTACGCCGCCGAAGGTGTACATGTCTCCTTCCACCATGAGAGGAGGTGACTCCTTGGCTTTCACGATAGAGAACCTTTCCGATTCCACTCTTCACATATCCGTCATAGACCTGCCCGACGACTATGTAAAAGTACGGCTTCCCGCCGTCCTGCAGCCGCATGAATCCGCCACCGCGGTTGTCCGGCTCAACTCATCCAAACGCACCCAATCGTTTTTCCGCTCGGTCACAATTGAAGTTGACGACGACGCCCGCACCCGCTTCACAATTCCGATACAGCATACTTATGTGGGTCCATAGGAGACAGAAAACAGCAGAGAGAAAAAGGGAATGGTATGAAAATACATTCCAAAGGAAAGTCGAACCCACCTTACCGCGGGAAGATGAACATCCTTGACTCACCATAAAGGAGAAATTTCAATGCGAAGCTTTGTGCTTACTCTTCTGCTTATCATCACGACGTACCCAATTGTGTTTTCATCAAGCGACCCGGCATCCGGGCTCACCCCCGAGATGATACGTCGCATCGAAACCCGCTTCGACAGTCGCGGCGATACGCGATACCTGATTAATGCCGTTACCAACAACAACATCCGCAATATCTCCCTCAATCGCGAAAAGCTCGTGGCTCACAATAAATTTTTCGCCCACACACTTGAAAAGAGCGGCATCACCAACCAAAAAAGTTCCGGGCGGTGCTGGCTGTTCGCCGGACTGAACGTTTTCAATCCGACTCTCATGAAAAAGCTTAACCTCTCGAAGTTCGAGTTGTCGGAACCGTACTTGACCTTTTGGGACAAGATGGAAAAAGCCAACCTCTTCTTGGAAGAAATCATCGACTTACGCGACCGTATCATCACCGACCGCAAACTGGAAAATATCCTGGACAATCCTTTCGGCGACGGGGGGTGGTGGAGCTACGTTACCGACCTGATTGAAAAGTACGGCATCGTGCCCCTCTCGGCAATGCCGGAAACCAAGCAATCGACCTCCACGGGCGTTATCAACGAGCTGATTAACCGCAAGCTCCGTGCTGCCGCCGCCGAGATTCGTCGCCGGCATGCTCAGGGGAAAAATCTCGACGAGCTTCGCAGCTATAAAGAAAGTGTGCTCAGTGACGTTTACGCGATGTTGGTGTATGCTTACGGGCAACCGCCGGACACTTTCGTCTTTCGCTATGAGGACAAAGACTCCACCCTCACCCCTCCGAAAACATACACCCCGCATACTTTTTACGAAGAATTTTTGGCGTCCGAGATGCCGGAGTATGTCGTTCTCATGCACAACCCGAATAAAAAATACGGACAGCTCTACCAAATCGAATCCAGCCGCAATATGGCGGATCGTTCCGACCTCACCCTTTTGAACCTCCCCATCGAGAAAATCAAACACTACTGCCTGAAAGCGTTGCTGGACAGCCAGGCGGTCTGGTTCGCCTGCGACGTCGGGAAGGAACACTATCGCGACTCCGGCATACTCGCCACCGACATCTACGATTATGAAGCCACTTTCAACATCGATTTTTCCATCTCCAAAGCCGACAGGATAAACTATCTCGACAGCTACCCGACGCACGCCATGGTACTGCTGGGGGTGGACACGGCCTCGGACGGCTACCCCGTTAAGTGGCTGGTGGAAAACAGTTGGGGCACCAAGAAGGGCGATAACGGGTATTGGTACATGTATGACGACTGGTTCAACGAGTATGTGTACGTTGCCGTTATAGACAAAGCTCTCCTTGATTTGGACGACCAAGCCAGCCTGAAAGAACCACCCATCGTCCTCCCCGTCTGGGACCCCTTCTGGAAAGCAATGAAGAGGTTGGAACGGTAAAGCATGTCTATCCTTGAAAAGCTCTCTCAGATTCTGCCTCCGGAGCGGGTGTCGACGCACCCGGAGCAGTTGGCGGTGGTGGCGAAGGACGAATCGACGCTCGAGCCGGTGACGCCACGCGCTGTGGTCTGGGCGGAAAATGCCGAGGAAATAAGCCGCATCATCAAAGCCTGCTTGGAAACGAACACCCCCATCACCACCCGCGGAGCTGGCAGCGCTCTCGAAGGCTCGACCATTCCTCTCGCCGACGGCATCGTGCTCGATCTCAGCCGCATGACCAAGATTCTCGACTATTGGCAGAATGATTTGCAGGTACGCGTCGAGCCGGGCATTATTTATGACGACCTGAACAACCGCCTCAAGCGGGATGGGCTTTTCTTCCCCCCTTCCCCCGGCGGCTCGGGAGACATCGCCACCATCGGCGGGATGGTCTCCACGAACGCCAGCGGCATCTATTCGGTCAAGTACGGCGGCACGCGGGACTATGTGCTCCAGTTGGAAATCATCACCGGCACCGGCGAAATCATAACTATCGGCAACCGCGCCACCAAACGCTCAAGCGGCTATAACCTCGTCGACCTCATCGCCGGCTCGGAAGGAACCTTGGCGGTCATTTCCGCCGTCACGCTCAAACTTGCCGGGCTGCCGGAGGGACGGCGGCAGGACGCCTTTATGTTCGGCAGCGACGTCGACGCCGCCAAGGCGGTCTCGGAAATGATGAAATACGGGCTGGATTTGGCGGCGGTGGAGTTCCTTGACCGCAACGTCATCCAAGCTCTCAATCGTTTGAAAGAATACAACCTCAAGGAAGCACCGTGCCTTTTCCTCGAATTTCATGGACCCAAAGCGGTGCTGGATTCCAATGCCGAGCTGGCGGAAACAATCTGCACCGAACTGGGCGGGGAGCGACTGAGTCTTGCCGACGGACAAAATCCGTGGGAAATCCGTCACTACGTGACCGACGCCATCAAGTACCGCCAGCCGGGATATAGCATCGTGCGCAACGATGTCGCCTTCCCCATCTCCCATCTGCCGGAGATGGTGGCATACTGTCATCAGCTTGGTGAAGAAGCCGGAATCATGATGCACACCTTCGGGCATGTCGGCATGGGGCTGCTTCATGCTCTGATGTTAGCCCGGCGGGAAAACAAACAAGAATGGAAGACGGCGCTTGAGCTCAACGACAAAATTATCCGCAAGACCCTCGAACTGGACGGCACCATTTCCGGAGAGCACGGTATCGGGCTGGGGCACAAAAATCTCTTCGCACTCGAACACGGCGCCTCGGTGGAGCTGATGCGAAAGATAAAAAAACAGTTCGACCCGCAGAACATCCTCAACCCCGGAAAGATTTTCGATATTTCCTAAGTCCCGGAAAAAGGGCAAGCCGTTACTGCTGCTGTTCTTAGTACCTTTCTTTTCCTGAAAGGAATGTCAATTAGAAGATAATCTCCCGTCTTTCAAGGGGTTTTCCTTATTGGCTATTATGGTCTAATAAGGTCTAAAATATCTGGAACATTTTCTTTCCACCCGGTGTTGCAGAAGATAAGACAAGGAAAGAACAAGACTTTTTACATTGGAGAAACTCATGTTTCAGAAAACCCTTTCAATCCTCGTAGCAGTGTTGATACTCTCAGCAGGGACGCTCACAGCGGGAACCGATCAACCGGTTCACAAGGAGAAACACGCCACCTTCAGCGGCACGTTGGTCTGCTTGGGGTGTGACCTGAAAAAAACCGAAGGTGCTAACGCCATGTGCTCCGCGTATGGCCATACATACGCCCTGAAAACGGCGGACGGAAGATACATTAACTTCTTGGAAAACAAATTTTCCGAGGGGCTTATCTCAGGGAAAAAGTACCGCGGGAAAACCATCGCGGTGGAAGGCACCTTCTTTGCCGATGCGGACATGCTGGACGTGGAAACGTTCACCGTCGACGGCAAGAAAATGGGCTGGTGCAATCACTGTAAGTCGATGGACAATTGCCCGTTTAAGAAGTCAGGGATGAAATAACGGAAAAGCGACTTAGTACACAGCACCCTGCAATCTCCTTATTCGAGGGAGAGGTTCACCATACCTCTCCCTCTTCAACAAACAGGAGAACCAAACGAATCATGCCTTGACTACGTCGTATGAAGAAAACATTGTTTTTCATTACCGTTGTTGCTGTTCTTATTACCAGCGGCATGATTTACTCCGCCGAGAGAGATAACACCATGGAAAACACTGCCCCCCTCTCAAAAAAATATACCAACCACCTCGCCGGTGAAAGCTCACCGTATCTGCTTTCCCATGCCCACAATCCGGTCGACTGGTACCCGTGGGGCGATGAAGCGCTGGCGAAAGCCCGAAAAGAAGACAAGCCGATTTTTCTTTCTATCGGCTACGCCGCGTGTCACTGGTGCCATGTCATGGAAAAAGAGTCTTTCGAAAACGAAGCCGTCGCCGAGGTGCTTAACAAGTATTTTGTCTGTATCAAAGTAGACCGAGAGCAACGTCCCGACCTTGACGAAATATACATGTCGTTCACGACCGCCATGACCGGGCGGGGCGGTTGGCCAATGTCAGTGTTTCTGACTCCCGATTTGAAGCCGTTCTTTGCCGGTACTTACTTTCCCCCCGATAATCGCTATGGAAGACCCGGCTTTATGAGCATCATTACGGAAATCGCTCGTGCCTACCGTGAAGACAAACAAGCGTTGCAAGAATCGGCGGAAAGCATCTATAAGCAAGTGCTCGAGCGGGCGATGTCTCACCTACCCTCATCACCGCTTCCCGACGACATTGTGGAAAAAACCGCTCGTGCCTTGATGCAGAATGTTGACCATGTCAACGGCGGATTCGGCGATGCTCCCAAATTCCCCCATGCCCGTGAGCTTTCTTCCTTCCTTCGCCATTATTACAAAACAAAAGACAGTTCTTACTTACAAGCTGCCGAGCACGCCCTCCGCGCCATGGCGCATGGTGGGATTTATGATCACATCGGCGGCGGTTTCGCTCGTTATTCTACCGACGCCCAATGGCGGGTGCCGCACTTCGAAAAGATGCTTTACGACAACGCTCTGTTGGTGCCGGTTTATGCCGAAGTCTACCGACTGACCCGTGATGAGTTTTATAGAAAGGTCATCCGAGAAACCCTCGATTTGGTGCTGCGGGAAATGACCGACACCAGCGGGGGTTTTTATGCTTCCCTCGATGCCGACAGCGAAGGAGAAGAGGGGAAATTCTACCTTTGGGAAAAGCAGGAAGTGGAATCTATCTTGGGAAAGGACCAAGCGGGACTCTCTTGCCGCTACTACCATATTTCCTCCCACGGCAATTTTGAAGGGAAAAATATCCTTTATGTCAATGCCGACTCGGAAAAACTCCGCCGTACCTTCAACCCAGAAAATCTTGAGAAATACCTCGATGAAAGCAGGCAAAAGCTTTTCGACGTCCGCTCCCGGCGTATCCGCCCGGCAACCGACGATAAAATCCTCACCTCATGGAACGGCTTAGCGCTCTCTGCCTTGTGCCAAGGGTATCAGGTCACGGGTGACGTGCGCTATCTGAGTGCAGCGGTGAAAAACGCCTCGTTTATTCAAAAGACCTTATATAACGACGGGCATTTGACCCACTCCTATCGAGAGGGGCAACACATCGGTGGAGATTTCTTGGAAGACTACGCCTACCTGATACAGGGCTTGCTTGATTTGTACGAAACCGATACCGGAAACAATTATCGCTGGCTTGAATTTGCTTCCACTCTTCTCGATATCGCCCTTGCATTGTTTCTTGACGAGCAGGGACGGTTTTACCTCCGACCGGATAACCAGAGCGACTTGGTGTTTCGTCCGCAAAACGAAACCGACGGCGCTCTTCCCGCTCCCGGCTCGGTGATGATAATGAATCTTTTGAAAATGTCGCGACTGACGGAGAACAAGAACTATCATGAAAAAGCTGAGCTGGCGCTCACTGCTCTGGCGGGGAAAATTGTTGCCTACCCACACGGGATGGTGACCGCCGTCGCGGCATGGGATTATCTGAAAAGCGATAAAATCGAAATCGTGATGGTCGGCGGCGGCACCAAACGAGAAGAAATGTTGGCGGAGCTTTACCGGCGCTACCTGCCGGACGCCTTAATTGCAACGAGTATCACCGGCGAAGAACCCCTGCCGTTGTTTGAAGGTCGGCGGGAAATTCCGCCGGACGGGTTGCGGGTGTATCTCTGCCGGAATTCAGCCTGTCAACTGCCGGTGACTACGAT
Organism: uncultured Ignavibacteriales bacterium; assembly: GCA_964489705.1. Classification (GTDB taxonomy): domain Bacteria; phylum Zixibacteria; class MSB-5A5; order GN15; family FEB-12; genus CAZAZQ01. The sequence continues at coordinate 117,317 of CAZAZQ010000003.1, read as the reverse complement.
TGATGAGTTTCGACGTCAGCTTGATGAGTTGACTCAGTAGAGAAGTAGGAGAACGGAAAAAAAGAAAGACAGACTCCTCACTCCGTTTATAGAAAAAGCGGGGACGGCTTGCCATGAGCTGTCCCCGCTTGCCTTATCAGCCGACTTTCGTCGGTTGGCGCGGAGGCGCCGATGAAGAAAAATGTCGCGGTGCCGGAGGCTTGGTAAAGGCGAGCATCGCGATAGCAAACAAATTGATAATCGGAATCACGGCGAGAACACCCCAGAGAGGGGATTGACGGCAGGCTCGGGCGATATCAACCCATAAGACGACAATGGCAATCAGGTTGACAAAGGGAATCAGCAAAAATAAAAACCAATACAACGGTCTGCCCGCCATCTTAATCATCAGCACCGTGTTGAGAATCGGGATAAAAGACCACCACGCATCCTCGCGCGGACCGGTCTTTTGCGCAATTTTGTACAAGCTGAAAGAAACAAACACATAAAGCCCGATAAAAAATAACCAGGTCGCCACCCCAAAACCGGTTGCCTGATAATTTGGATCGTACATACGTTTCTCTCCTCTATCTCTCTGCACGAAGGTCGCAGAAAAAGTTATTTGGGTGTACCTATCTTATGTCGACCCGCTCGGAAACAACCTTGAGGATTTTCTTCACCAAAGGAAAAGGCGGGCTGGAAGGGGTTTTTGGGTTTTCCGCCGTCGACGGAAAAGAGAAATTCTCCGCTTGTAAAAACCGGCGCACCGTCATATCTTTTCGGCGCCGATGTCGGCACCGTATCCGGCAAACGGTATACCGAAAGATAAGGAGTTTGTTGAATTTTGAAACACCGACAGATATCAGCAGTCATCGGCGGAGCTCTTCTGCTGATTATGACAAGCTGCGCCCCGAAAAAAGAGAGCTGGGAATCCCGTGGCGAATGTTATCCCTATGACGCCCGGGTGGAAGTCAACGACCGACAGATGACCGTCATCTGGAAAAAACGCTGCTCTCGGCTCATGAGCGGATATAACATCTACATCAGCACCGAACCGTTGGTAAGCCGGTATCCCGGTACCGAGCTCCCCGCTTCCGTCAAGCCGTTCAACCCTACCCCCTTCCCCGGCGACACCAACCCGGAAGACAACCTCGAACATTTCGAAGCCACCGGCTTGAAAAACGGCGTCAAATACTACGTTTCCGTCCGGGTGGTCAATCCTGACCGGACGCTTTCGAAACCGACCAACGAAGTGGTCGCCGTCTGCGGTCCCCGTGGGGAGATGGAATTGTCCGTCCGCTACAAATCCGAGCATGACGGTTTTTCCTTCGAGAAAAACGAGTATGTCCGAGCCGACAATCTCGAAAACGATCTGTATTTCTTCTCCAAAAACGGCACCGACTATCTTTCTTCTCCCAACCGCCTCGACGGATTTCTGAGAAAGAACAAGTTCCACGTGTTGCCGTTTAAGGGAACATTTGAAGAGATAAAAGAACAATTCGCTCGGTACGATACTCCGCCGACTCAAGAGAGGGTGGCAATCAAGCCGGGCGACTGGGTACATATGGTGACACCGGAAGGAACCAACGCCCTGCTGTATGTCAAAAAAATCGAAGGGGAAGGGGAAAAACGGCAGGTGAGGCTGTTTTACGCCTACTCTCCCCTTCCCCATGAGGCGATTTTTTGACCCGGAAAAGAGCGGATTTTCGAGATATCGCCGCCTTAAAGCAAACGGCGAATAAACCGATATGACGGATAGGGAAATATATCACCGTATGACGGGAAACACACCGACGGATGCAAAGAAGTTTATCAGAAAGGGAACGAACCTTGGAATTCCATAAAGATGTCCTGAAAATCGATGCGGCAAAGGTCACGGACGAGCTTTGTCGGACTATCACACACCAGATTACCACCATCCTCAAAAAACGGGGAGCAGTGGTAGGTATTTCCGGGGGAATCGACTCCTCGGTGGTACTGGCGTTGTGCGCCAAAGCCTTGGGACCGGAACGAGTCCTTGGGGTCATGATGCCGGAAAAGGATTCCTCCCCGGAAAGCAAAGAACTGGCAACTAAGTTGGCGAACAAATTCGGGGTGGAAACCGTCGTCGAGGATATCACCGATGGCTTGGCAGGGATGAAATGTTACCCCCGGCGGGATGAAGCCATCCAGCGGGTTTTCCCCGAATACACGCCGGACAAATATAAATGCAAAATCACCATTCCGACCAACATCCTGGAAAAAGAATCTTTCAACTTCTTCACCTTGACTATCGAAGATGAAGACGGGAAATCTCAAACCAAGCGGATGCCGGTGTCGGTCTACCTGCAAGTCGTAGCGGCTTCTAACCTGAAGCAGCGGCTGCGAATGACGACCTTGTACTACCACGCCGAAAAACGTAACTGGGCGGTGGTCGGAACCGGCAACAAGGACGAACACAGCCAAGGCTTCTTCGTCAAGTACGGTGACGGCGGCGCCGATCTCAAGCCGATTGCGCATCTGTTCAAAGTGCAAGTATACGAGCTCGCCGAATACTTGGGCATTCCCGAAGAAATCATCAAGCGTACCCCCACCACCGACACCTACAGCGCCGAAGTCACGCAGGCGGAGTTCTTCTTCGGGCTGGACTTTTACCACATGGATATGCTCTGGTACGCCATGGAACACAACATTCCTCCGGCGGAAGTCGCCAAGGTGCTCAACCTTACCGAAGAACAGGTGGAACGCGGGTACGCCAACATCAAACGAAAAATTGAAGCGACCGAATATCTCCGTATGCCCCCTCTTGAAGTCGAATAAGTACTCTATTCGACACGCCAACGCCAAGAGAGAAAAAGAGCGACTCCCGATATGGGAGTCGCTCTTTTTTCACGGGTGGGAAGTAAATCGGATTAACCCATTGCCCCTACGGTTTGACCATGATTTTGCCTTTGTACGGGGTACCGGGCACGTACCAGAGGTAGATGCCGACGGCGACTTGCCGCCCCGAATTGTTGAGCCCTTCCCATCGCCAGTCACCGGAAACATTCCGCACCAGTTGCACCGTCTCACCGGAAACAGTTTGAATAAAGAGGTCAACCGGTTCATCAGGGAGGTGAAAAGTGACATACTCGCCCCGTCGGAAATGTACCGGATTGGGAGAAGCATATATCTGGTAATCCACTGTAAACTGCGCCACCGGTGAATACGCGTAATTGTTGACGCGAACCCGCCAGTAGTAGGTTTCCCCGGACGCTAACTCCTCGGACACCCGCCAGTGAGTAACCCCGCCTTCTTCTTCGGCAACCGGCGGCGAAGACACCACCGGCGAGAAAAAGTTCGAATCGTTGGCAACCTCAAAGTAGTAATAGTTGTCCCCGGCGGCGGCGATATTGGTCGCTGCCAGAGTCGGTTTGTTGGTCAACACCACCGAACCGTTTTCCGGACCGGACGGCGCCGCCATGTAATCGTCTTGTCCCGTTGTCGAGCTGTTGAAAACAAACCACATCGGCGAGGTCAACGCCGTCACATGCTGCCCGTCTTTAGCGCGCACCTGCCACCAGTAGCGATGCCCGTTAATCGGCTGGAAATCAAACAGCGCCGAGGTCTGCGTGGGCGTCTGAGGAACGTCAAATTTTGTCTGCACCACCTGCGTCAAGGAAGCATCGCTATAGACCCAAAAATCATACAGGATATTATCCCCGTCCGGATCGATTGAATTTTCTATCAACAGCACAATCGGTGTAAACATCACCGTATCGCCCAAAGCCGGCAAAATCGGCACCGGCAGAGAAGGCGGCTCGTTGGCTTCCTGCGAAAGCAGGACGGTAAACTCTATCAGCGGCGTCCAGGCGGAAAGTTCGGAGCCGTCGTAACAGCGCGCCCGCCAGTAATACACGGCGCTGTCCGTCAGGGCAGTCGTCACTGTCCAACCGGTGCTGGAGCTTCCTTCCGCCACCCCAAAGACGGAAGCTATCAATTCGTCTGAATGGTTGTACACCTCGAACTCATAGGTCAACTCGTCTCCGTCACTGTCGCTGCCGTTGAGCACCATCAAGGTCGGCTGCGTGGTATCGACGGTCGAGCCGTTGGTCGGAGAGAGTACCGTCGGCGGGGAGGGTGGGGTATTGTCGCCGACATCGATATAAAACGAGGTCGGTTCGGAGTAGTCGGAAAAAGCGATGCCGTCGTACGCCCGCGCCCGCCAATAGTAGCCGGAATTATTTTGCAGCTCGTTTTTCACCGTCCAGCTTATCGAGCCCCGGTAGTTATAAACGGAACCGCTGGCGGCAATCGCCGAAAAGTCGGCATATTGTGAAACTTCAAAGAAGTACGTCAAGGGAGTGCCGTCCGGATCGACGGCTGTTTCAACCGTCAAGGCCGGCACCACGGTGCTGACCGTATCGCCGTCGCGGGGGGACAGCAAAGCCGGCGCTTCGGGAGGAACGTTCGGAGTATGGAAGGTAAAAGGTCCCGCCCACTCGGAATAAGCAGTACCGTTGAAACAACGCACCCGCCACCAATAGTACCTTCCCGACGGAAGCGGCGTCGGTACGGTAAAGCAGGTCGTCTCGAGCTCTTCGCTGACCATCGTCGGCGGTATCACCGGCGTCGTCAAGATGGAGTCGCCGTAAATCTCGAAAATATACATCTGCGGTTCCAGACAGCCTTGAGCGGGCGTGGAGTTGGTGATGCACAAGGTCGGCTGAGCGGTGTTCACCCCGGAGCCGTCCTTGGGTGAAAACAAAGTCGGCAAGGAGGGTGGATTGTCGCAGTCACCGCCGGAAGAAAACTTTACCCAGACAAACGAGGTGGGAGTGCTGTAGCTGCTCCACAATGAGCCGTCTCCCGCTCGACACCGCCACCAGTACCGCTGACCCTCTTGCGGCGTAAACTGAGAGAAAGTCGCCGAGGTTTGTCCGGTTCCCTCGGGCACGTTTTTCACCGAATCGACCACCGCCGTAAACGCCGAATCGGTGCTGAGCCAAAAATCGTACACCAAGGCATCTCCGTCCGGATCGACGGCGTTTTCCACCACCAAGACAATGGGGTCGGCGGTGATGCTGTCGCCGTTTGCCGGAGTGAGATGGTTCGGCACTGTCGGCGGATTGTTGGTATTGAACGTAAAGGTTTGAATCGAAGACCAGGCGCTGGTATCGCTGTTGTCGTCGGCGATCGCCCGGCAGCGCCAGTAGTAGGTCATCGACAAGAGAGAGCCAAACAGCGTGGAGACCGTCGAACCGCCGATATTGCCGTCCGCCAAGCGAGGCGTCGGAAAGGTGACCATCGTATCCAAGGCAAACTGATATTTTAACGTATGGTACGAGGACACCACCCCGCAGGTCAACGTGACCGAAGCCCCGTAGGTATCGAGCCATGCCTGCAATGAAGAGGGCGGCGCAATCCCGGCGGCAAACGATTGCGGCACGTTCGAAAGCGGTGACTCGTTGTTGTTCTCATCGTAGGCTTTTATGGCAACATAGTATTGCCTTCCTTCTTCCAAGCCGGTGATGGTCATGCTCTGCGCCGTACCTGCCGCCGCAGGAGCGGGAGGATTGGGAACCGTCGTTGCCTGCGTCCAGTTGGCGTCCGTAATAGGAGTAGACGAATACTTGATAACGTAATGGTTCGCCGTACCCGTATAGCCGTCATCGCCCGGTGCCGTCCAGTTCAAGTCGATTTCACCATGAGCGGCGCCGGGAACGGCGTTGAGATTTATCTGCCCCGGAGGGGTGGTATCGTCGGTCGGCTCTTCCCCAGGGGTTGCAGCCAACGTAAGGGTCGGCGACGTCGAGGTGGCGTTCACGGTAAACGTCAAGCGGGTGGTATCGCTGTTTTTCACTGCGGTAACGGTAAAATCGTTAAAGTCGGTCGAGTCCGCACCGGGGTTTTGCTCCCAGCGATAGGCGACCGCTCCGATAACGAAACCGTTGCCGTCGGTCGTTCCGTTGATGACGGTGTTGCCGTAGTTGTTGACCACCCGAACGCTGGCGCCGGGAACCGGCAAGCCGTTGTTCCCGAGCACTCGAATCGCCAGAGTCCTCTCCAAGCGGTAATCCGAACCGGAAGCGTCGAAAACAATATCGTCGTCGGATGCCCCGCCCAAGAAAACACAATCCCGCAAGGTATCGTTGCTGGCGCTGAAGTAGTCGCGCCATCCGACCACCACCGTCTTGGGATTGTAGCTGGGCGTCAAGCGCACCAAAGTATCTCCTAATAACATAATCCCGTCGGCACCGTGGTTGGTCTCGCCGAAGCAAATGATGCTGCCGGAACTCTCAAAGCGATTGTAGCGATAGATGTTCCCGACACCGGGGAAACTTTCAAACACCCCCGCCCATGCCGCCACGTTGTCGCTGAGGGCTTGGGCGCGGAAGAGGTTGCGCTCGATAATGATACCGTGGTCGGGAACATGCCCTTCTTCGTCGGTCGCCGTCAAGCGAAAGACCGCCACCTCTCCCCCGTAACTGGAGCCGTGGTTCCTGCTGCCGGTTCCGATGAAGACATTGTCGTAGACATGAACGTATTTATTCCCGAAACGCATTCGGAGAACTTGTACCAAGCCTTCCGACTCTTCCAGATTGGGACCTTCGTGAACGTCGACATAGTTGTTGTATACCTTGACGTAGTTGTCGGGAGTACCGGCGCACATTTCCATGATAATGCCCCGCGAGCCGCCGTAGTTGGTGCCGCTGGTGATAACGTTGTCATGGATTTCACTTCCTCCCGCCAGCCGTCCGGCAACAAGCTGGTACGGATTCGCCGCCGAAAAACAGGTGTTGTCGCCGGAAGTGTAGAAATAATTGCGGGCGTCGGACTGCAAGGTACAGGCATAGATAAAGACCAAGGCTTCGTTGCCGCCCGATCTGCCGGTGACCACCAACCCCTGCGAGGGCCCGGTGATGAGATTGATGCCGTGAATCTTGAAATGGTAATCGCCGTAGCCGCGGTAGGTCGTCCCAAACCACATGGCGCAACCGTCGTAGTTGCAGCGGTTGGTGTAGCCGGTGACATCACTCCGGTAATGCCCGCCGGAGACTTCGATATTGTAATTTCCCGGCTCCCCGAGCGAAGGGGAGAAGACACAATGCCCGTTGGTGCCGGCAACACGCATATCCGTCCCTTCGATGAGCACGTCGTTGGTTCCGACCAAGCGGAGACAGACGTTCCGATCGCCGGTGCCGCCGTGATAAATTGTCCCGCCGATGATTTTAATGTTGTATGAGGAGTAGTTGAGCTGAATCCCGTAGTAGCCGTCGCCATTGTCCGTTCCGAAAGTGATGGTATCGTTCACCAGGTAGACGACGATGTCGTGCCCGTTGATATTCAAGGCGGAGCCGCTCGTCGAGAGATTCGTTCCGGCAACCAGCAAAGTTTCGCTGAAGTTGGTGCCGGTTTGTGAGGCGGTATAGGGGAAAGAATTGATAACCGTTATTGTCGCCGTTGCGGATGGGGAAAAGAGAAAAAATCCTACCATTCCCATTACCGCCACAGCCAGAAGTCCTCGCTGCGGACTCGTCAAATGTTTCATGAACCCTCCTTCGTACTCTCAGGTATCTGCCGGTAGAGGTACGGCTTCAGGATGAAGTTGCGGTAGTCGTTCGGATTACCGTCATATCCGGCTTCAGCCGCTTTTATGACATTATAGGCTTCTCGCGCCGTCATATAGTGTAATCGGTACTTCGGGTTATCTCTGTACTTCGCTTCTACCTCTGCCAGCATCTTATCTATGTTACTCCCCAGAATATTGTCATACGCATCCTTGTGCCCCAAGGAAGCCCCGTGGGTGAACGGCCGAACAAAAATCCAGTTCTCCCGTCCCGCCACATGGATATTGGCTTTGAGCCACAGTTCAAAGCGGTGAAAGGTGGTGGGAATTTCCCAGTAGAGATTACCGTCGTCGATAGTGGGGTGAGTCTTGAAACGCCAGTCCGACCAATCAATCATCAACGGTCCTTCCATCAGCATCAGTTGGGAAGGGGTGGTTTCCAAACCGACCGCACTGCGGACGCCGGTATCGTACGATTTCGGTTTTTCGGGGTCGTCGGTGCAGTAGTATATCTTGTTGACGAGCGAGGGCTGAGCTGTCTGCCCCAACGCCGGAAAGGTACAATCACTGTAGCAGCCTAACTCCAAGAGGATGGATATTTCGTCGTTGACGCCGCAGTAATCGACGCCGTTTTCCAAGTGGGAATTATCCAACGCCCAGTTGCCGTGAATGAACGACCAGTGGTCCTGCCCGTCCGGTGAAATCAACGCCCCGTGGGCTTGCAGAGAATCGATGCCGTCGGCAAGCTTTTTCCGAAGCGACTCCGAGTCGTCACCCTGGTGATGCAAGTGCACTTCCACCTCGCCGTAGCCTTCCCGGCAGAGTTGGACCAGGCTGTCGACTTCGTAGCCCCGGAACTGTTCCAAAGGGTAATACCACGTATGTTGGAGCTTCTTCCCATCCGAGTCGATATGTTTGTCCGCCAACGCCCGGTAGCCGGTCATCCACGCATTCAGGTACTCCAGATTTCCGCCCGGCTCCCAGTGGTCCACCACCACGAAAATGATATCCGTTATCCCTTCGTCCGCCGGTTGAGCTATCCCGGTCGGACTGTGGAAGATATAGTCGTACAGCCAGATATTGTAATGAGTCTGGTATATTTTGTATCCGATCACGCTTACACCCAGAAGTATTACAATACAAGCGCCGAAAAGTAGGTACTTAATTCGCTTCATGTTTTCAACTTCAGTATCAGACTTTTCACCCGTGATTTCAACGTTTTTTTCGACCTTACCGACAAATAACTTGAATAAATATCACAAGTTCCACAAAAACTTTTCCTCCTTCCCTCTATGCAAATATCCTTCCCTTTCGCCCTCTTTATAGTGCAATCGGAAGTCGCTCTCTCTCAACAAGTTCCCTTTCCTTCAGGGAATCCAACTTTCGCCACCTTCACCCGGCGCGGTCAAAAAATGAACAGAGAAGAGCCAACCCTTTGGAAGGCAAGGAGTGTTCTTGTGCTTCTTGGTATACAGCCCTCAAAAATTGAACAGCCCTCGCCGCCCTATTTTTTGTTGAGCGGTATCATCAGGCGAATAATTTGTGCCGAAAGAGAAAGACGGACGTCTGCCTACCGAGGAGAAAATGGGAAAAAAGTGGAAAATCGTTTTGGCGCTCTCGCTGATAGGGAACCTGTTCATTGTCTACGTCGCCTACAAAGCCTTAGACTATCGGAGTCATGTCAATTACTTCCTCGATAAGTATACCTACGTGGTAGTGGAAATTTCCGGACGGGACAAATATCGCGATGCCAACCTCCCATTGGTCTCCGATACGCAGGTAACCAACCGTCTTGTCTTCATCGGCAATCAGTTGACCGAACATTGGGAGGTGCAAAAGTACTTCCCCTCTTATGAGGCAATCAACCGCGGCATTTCCGGGCAGCGCTTTGCCGGTTTCCTCCTGCGTTTCCGCCCCGACGTTCTGGAACTGTTTCCCAAAGCCGTTATCATCGAATTCAGCTCCTACAACTTTCGACCGGAATACTCTCTCAAAGAACTCAAAGACTATCTTATTTGCCTGGCGGAGCTAGCGGAGGCTCACCATATCAAGCCGATTCTCACCACCGTAATCCCCACGAGAAAGCCGCTGCGCTACGAAGGGTACTCTGTCCTCGACAGCGTCAAGACATTCAACCAATGGCTCCGGGAATACTGTGACGAAAAAGGGTACGCCTACGTTGACTTTTATCAAACTCTTGCCGACGAGCAGGGGTACCTCCCGGTCTCCCTTTCCGCCAGTCATATCGAACCGAACGACACCGGCTACGAGCGGCTGGCGAACGCCACCCGAAAAGTATTGGAAACGTTACCGTAGACCCGGGGAGCAGACAGTAGATACCGTCTTAAGAGTCAAGGTTTAGTTTGGGGTTGAAGGGTTTTTATAATAACCCACCGCAAGCGGTGGGACACCCCAGGGTATGAACCGGGCAGATAGGTAACAGAATAGACCGGGGACATAGGTAACAGGTTAGGAAAATCGTAGGGAAGATCCGGAACGGACCTGCCTTTTTCCGTTCTGGCAGGTCTCTTCGAGACGTTCCCTGCTAGCTGACTTTGGGGAAATCTAATAACTTCGGTCAGACGACCAGGTTGGGGACAATGGTGACGCCGTACTTGGCTTCGAAATCCTCGTACGCATCCCGCATTCTCTCTTCGTCTTCCTTGTAGAAGTACGTCGGGTTGGGACGAAAATGGAGCACGCAAACATCCTGCGTCCATTCTTCCCCTCGTTGTGTCAGGGCGTCTTTCAACATCCGGTTCAGCAGCTTGGAACTGCCGAGACAGGAAATATCGTTTTCCATCACCCAGCGGCGGGGAGAAAAACTGTCGGCACGGGCGATGAAGTCACTCAACTGCTTCCCCAGATGGCGATACTTGAGCAACACGCCGGTATGTTCGTTGACATAGGCAATCGAACCGACGATGGCATCCTCCATCAAACCGACCGGAATATCGGCAAACATCGACTCCACCACCGCCACACATGAGCCTTCGTTCCCGGAGGTAATCAGGCTGACCTTCGCCGAGCGAAAAGAGCGAACCATTTCCTTGTCGGGCAGCCCTTGACGAATCGTTATCCGGTCAGCGACCCCGTACGCGTCCGCCTCCGCCATAATCGTCTCGACGGTCCGTCCTTCCATCGGCTTGCCGAGTAGCAAGACCCGCGTGGAGGGCGGCATTTCTCTCAGGGCGCGAAAAAGCAGAAAATGGCGCTTGTAAGTAGCGAAGTTCGCCAGCATGACGATATCAAACTCTTTCTCTACCGGCTCATCGGTGGAAAACAGATTCGGATCCACCCAACTTGAAGAGAGCAAGGGAATGGTCACCAAGTTATCAGCCAAGCGAGAGAAAATCGGGATGTCGTCAAAGTTGCTGACAATATGGAACAACACCTCTTTCCACATTTTGCTTGCCAACAGAAAAGGAACATCATGAGGCGGCGACCAGGTCGGTGCCAAGACCAAATGGTAATCCTGCGCCAACCGCTCGAGGTCGGCAAAACGAAGCAAACGCAGCCAGTGGTCTTCAAACGCAATGAAAAGAATCCCCTTCTCCTTTTCGCTCACCGGCTTTTTCAAAATAATGCCTTTTCGGATGACGTTAGGCTGACTATGGGGAAAGTGAGCATCCCAATCTATCTTGGACGGATCGAGCTGAGCTATTCGTTGTCGGAGCTTTGCCTCGAGGCGACTCAACAGTCCCGACGGCGGACAGATACGAGCGGCTTGGGCAAGTTTGTGCAGGGAAGTCATAATCTCGTCGTCGGTCTTGGGAGGACGGAGAGCATCTTTCAGGTCAAAGACCCGGCTGGTGAGATACCGGGAATACTTGTTGAACCGGAAAAAGTTCCCCGCTTCCAAAGCCATTCTTTTCTTCCATCGAGAAAAACTCATCAATTCTTATTCCTCATTATTGCGTGGAAGGCTCAGCGCTGCTTTTTCCTCTTATCGTCAGTTTCTTTACACCTCTCCAACCGACAGAATCCGGCGAACAGGCAGTATATATCTTTTTTGACGTCATGTTTTTTCAACTTTTCTTCCTTGATACCAAACGCTGAAAAATCCGCTCGTAAAACTCTTCATGGGTCTTCACATATGCTTCCCGGCTGAAGCTGCCGGCGGCTTTTTCTTTAGCGGCTTTTCCTAACGACAAGGCAAACTCTCGATCGGTAAGAAGGCGCCGCACGCCGTTTTCCAAGCCATGCTCGTCATCAATATCATAGAGAAGTCCGGTCACCTCATGCTCAACAGCTTCGGCATTTCCCCCCACTCGTGACGCCACAATCGGCAACCCGGCTGCCATATATTCAATCAAGGCGTTGGAAAAACTTTCAAACTTCGAACACATCACGGCTATGTCGAAAGCCGCCAAACACGGAACGGTATCGGTCAACCGTCCGGCAAAATGAAAAATACCGGTCAATCCCAAGCGAGCGACCTGCTCTTCCAGTACCGGTCGTTCATAGCCGTCTCCGACTGCAACAAATTTCAGCGAAGGAAACTCCGGCGCCAAGCGGGCGGCGGCAGAGATGAACGATGCGACGTTTTTCACCGGACGAAGGTTTGCCACCGTTCCGACAAGTATTTCCTCCGGTTTTACTCCCCACTCCCGGCGTTGTTTTTCCCGCAGCTCGTCAGTAAGATTCTCATACCGCTGCAGTTCCAAGCCGTTGTAAAAGACACTCATCGCTTCGGGGGAAACTCCTTCAACTTCGATGGTCTTTTGGGCCGCCGCCTGGGAGTTGGCGACATAATGCGAGGTCCACCGCCGGAGAAAGCGCAACGCAATCACATGCTTGCGATTATGCCAATCCCCCATATTGCGTCGACTTGAAAGAATAACCGGCACCCCCGCCAACTTCGCCCCCAGCGTACCGAAGATATTGGCATCTACGAAAAAAGTCTGAACGATGTCGAGCTTTTCTTCTTTGAGAAACCGAATAAAACGTCGGAGGAAGTGCAGCATGTTGAAGCTGGTAATCGCCTGTACGTCGTAAACCATGACGGGAAAAGTAAATTGCTGCTTGTTGAGCCACTCGGAGTTCCGCAGGCAAATCAAGTAGGGAAGAAATTTTTCTCTATCCAAGTTGTTGAGCAGCATTAGCAATTGTTTTTCGGTGCCCGCTGCCGGTGTTTCTATGGTGTCTATGACATATCCGATTCGTAGGCGGTTCATAGTGTCTTTTTCAAAACCCCCTGATAAATTTCCATCAACTTCCGATTTTGCGCGTCAAAGGTAAGCGTTTCTTTTACGTAATTCAAGGCGTGCTCGGCGATTTCTTGGCGCAAAGAAGGTGTCCGGCACAACTCGAGAATCGCTTCCTTCAGAGCGGAAACATCACCGGGCGGCACCAACAAGCCGTTCGTCCGGTGCCGCATAATCTCCGGCACGCCCCCGACCCTTGTGGCGACAACAGGAACACCAAGCGCCATTGCCTCCAAGACGATATTCGGCAGCCCTTCTGAAAGTGAGGGATTGACCAACATATCGGCACCGGCAATCGCAGCGGTCATGTTCTTTTCAAAGCCGGGACAGAGAAGGTGACCCTCGAGGCGCAGGGAAGCTGTCATCCGCCGGATTTTTTCTTCGTCGGGACCTTCGCCGAACAAAAGAAAGCGCAGGCGCGGCTCTTCTTTCACAGCAGCGGCGGCGGCGTGCACTAAAACCGCCTGTCCTTTCTCGGCGCTGAATCGTCCCCCGGCAATCACAATTATCGAATCGGAAGGAAAACCAAACTTCGTGCGAAGGTCGGTTGCCTCTTTCGGCATGACGGCATCAAGCGCAACAGCATTGAGCACTACGGAAATTTTTTTAGCGCTTATCAGCAACCGCTGCAGTTTTTGTTTCTGCGCGCCGGAGACGGCGACAATACGGTCGGCAAAACGAATGATGATTTTATCGAGCGTATGGTACAGCTTGACTTTCAAGTTTTCCCGTGTCCAACCGCGGGAAAAGGCAATCCAGCGAACGCCGGTCCTTCGCGTCGCCAGCCAGCCGACCAGATGAGTGCGGTAATCATGGGTACATAAAATATCAAAGCCCCCTTCTTTCAAGAAAGTTTTCACCAGAGCCGGTGTCTTGGGGTCATAGGCGCTGCGCACTTCAAAAAGTTTGGTTGGAACACCATCGCGAGCGATGACCTCCAAAAACGGCGGGGTGCGTCCGGCTTCGGTAAATGACCCCACCGTCACGGTACATTCGGCGCTCTGACAGAGCTTGGCATGATAGTGCACTTGTCGCTCCGGTCCGCCGTAAAAGTTCGATGCTCGGAGGTGCAGTATTTTCATGACGAACCTAACAACTCGCTAAGATACCGGGCATATTTTTCACTCAATCGTTCCCATCCGTATTGCCGCCGTACTAAGGCTCTTCCTTCTTCGGCAAGCCGCTTTCTGACTTCGGGGGAGTCGAGACAGTTCAGCACCTGACGGGCAAACTCCTCCGGTGTATCGCCAATCAAAATGTCCCTCCCCGGCGTGACATTCAACCCCTCCGCCCCAATGGAAGTCGACACCACGGCTTTTTTCATTGCCATCGCCTCCAATATCTTCAACCGGGAGCCTCCCCCGATACGCAGCGGGACAATGAAGACAGCGGCTTTCGCCATATACGGGCGCACATCCTCCACCGTGCCGGTCACGGTAACGCCGGGTACCTGCCGGAGGTCGGTAATTTTCTTCGGCGGTTTTCTTCCGACGATAGTAACCGTCACCTCAGGTTTTTCGGAGCGGATGAGAGGAAAAATATCTTTGACAAAATACGATACCGCATCCTGGTTCGGACGCCAATCCATGGAACCGGTAAAGACCAAAGAAGAAGATTCGCTCTCCTCCTCCGTCGGGAGGAAATAGTCCAAGTCCACTCCGTTTTCCACCACCCCGACGCGGTAGGGAAGCCCGTAGGCGTGAAGTTCTTCCGCTTCCGCCTCACTGACCGAAATCGCTCCGTCCACCCAGCGGAAGCAGCTTTTTTCAAACGCTTCCACCTTCTTTCGCTGGATGGAAATATACCATCGCTTGAGCGGATTGGACTCGTTGCGCTCATACCGCCTCCAAATCGACGACTCGATATTGTGCGCGACAATAACCCGTTTACACCCTTCAAGCTGCCGCAGAAAAATCGCATACGGCGTCCATTCACTAATCACCACCTCGAATCGTTCCTTCCCAACCAGCTCTCGAACCTGTTTCTGAAAGGCTTCCGTGTAGTGGCTCGTCACAATGTAAGGATACGGAGAAAACAGGTTGAAGAATAACCGGGCATAAAACTTTATCCCGCTCTGGCGGCGGTCGGGCGGCGGAACGGCAATCGGGGTGATGCGGTGTTCTCGAAGATAGGCGGCTGCTTCGGAATCCGGTTCGCCGTATGCCAAATAGGTAAGCTCGTGGTGCTGCGCCAACCCTTTGGTGAGGTGGAAGCTCCGAATCCGCTTGCCGGTATTCAGCGGGTAGGGAAACTCTTCATCGATAACGAGCAGCTTCAAGAGACCGACCTTCCCTGTCAGTGTTCTCGAGACAACGTGCGATAACGCTCATTGATTTCCCGTTTTATATCTTCAGCGGCGGTTCCTTCGACAAACAAGGCATGCCATAGGAAGTAGTTAATCATGTTCCACAAAATCATCGCCTTGCTCACCTCTTCCTGTTGCAACGAGCGCAGGACGGGAGCTTCAAACATCGTCGCCGCCATATCCACCAGCGGTTGGAAGAAGGTACCGGGCAGCGCCCAGTACCGGGTGGGGAAGCCGAAGCTCAACTTGGGACGGCTGATAATATGCTCCGGCACTCCCCGGGTGCGCAGGATATGCTTGATAACCGCCTTGGCTTCTTTCCCCTTCACCGACCACGGCACGGCGTTAATATACGTCATCAAGCGCGGCGTCGTATACGGATAGACCAACGAGAGCCCGGCGCTGTCTGCCAGATGCGCCCATAACGGCATGGTGGTGGACATTCCCCCAAGCAACGAAAGAATCGTCACCTTATCCATGATATCGTAGTCGAGATAAGACGCCATCAGCTCCTGCCGCGAGGCAAAAATATCCCTGCGGCTACAGGAGAAAAAGCGGGTGATGAAGTCGATGTCGCCGAACAGTCCCAACGTCCAGAGAATGTGATAATCGCTGGTATCTTCGTGGCGGTAATCATACGTCAGGAATTCAAAACGCGGGTCAATCCGATTCATCAGCCGGGCGGCTGCTTGCACGAGAGCTCCGGAGCCGTTTCGTTGCAGCAAACGAGTCAATCGTTTGAAGCGATAGAGCTTTTCATGGAGAGTGTTGCCGAAAAAGCCGTCTGCTCCTTCGCCGCACAAGAAGACCCGCCGCGAGGAATCATGGCAACGATGAAACAGGATGTAGAGAAGTACCGATTGCAAATGGTGAAGCGGCTCTCCCGCCACCGCGATACTGTCGACCAAGGCGTTGAGATATTCGATTTCGTCGGTGGTGCAGACGGTGTGGCGGATATGCAGATGCTCGGCGACACTGAGAGCGTATTCCGCTTCCATGTCGGACGTATTCAAGAAAGAAAAGTCCGAAGAATAGGAAACCAGCTCCTTGTCTTTTTCACATGCCAACAGGGCAAGCAAAGTGGAATCCAACCCGCCGCTGAGCAAGGTCGCCAAGGAAGAGCCATTGGAGGCAAAAGGAATCGAAACGGCGTCGGCAAGAATCGATCTCACCTGTTTGCTGACTTCCTCGAGGTTCGGAGCAACGGACGAATCGGCAAAGGTGAAAGTATGGTGGTGCCTTGCAACGCTCGAAGGTTCAAAGCACGTCAGAGTCGTCAGCTCACCGGCGGCAAGTCTGCGAACCCCTTTTGCCAGCGTGTTCGGCGCCAGCAGGGTTCGATAGGCGTAGAATTCCGGCAGCACGGACTCGTTCGGTTCGAAAGGAATGCCCAAATGATGCAGCAAAGCGAGCGAAGAGGCACAGGAAAACGACGATTCCGTCGGGACATAATATACATTTCGGACGGCTGAGATATTCCGAGCCAAAAAAATCTTTCCCGTGACGACATCCACCAGCGCCACGAAGAAAACATCATCGCCGAGAAGAGCCTCATAGTTCTCAGGGGTAAGATCTGCCAGCTCTTTTTCGGATATCTTCGGAGACTCGAGGGAACCGACAACGCCGAGGTAGTTACCCGTTCGGAGCACATGGGTTTCATACCGGTCGGCGGCAAGGAGGACATGGTATCCCGATGCACTCACCTGCTCCACCTGCAATCCCGGTATCTCGGGCGGAGGGGCGTTCAACGCTGCCTCTTCTTTATGGACAATCCTCAAGTAAAACATGTTATTCAATACTGCTCCGGACTTTTCGCACCGGAGCGCACCCATTTTTCATCGCCAAATCTCCGATTGCTTCACATGAGAAATAACGTAACGATATTTCCCGGAAGGAGATCGTTTTATTTTTTCTACATATTTTATATGATAATGAATATCAGCACTTAATTTCCGTTTGAAAATCTCCAACAGCCGTTGCGCTTGTTGGATATACTCGTTGCCGGTATTTTCGATGAGAATTATCACTTCATCCAGCGCTTCTTGGATAATCTGGACATGGGTGGTCAAGCCAGCTTCCTCTCCCATCCCGTGTACCCGTAACCCGGCGACGCCGGTGCCGTCGGGCCGCCAGAGAATATCCGTTTCCCGTCCTTGAATGTGAAGCAGACGGGGAGTGCGCAAACCACAGGTGCACGGCGTCTCATCGTAGTCGACAATATCTCCGATGCGATACCGAATCAGCGGCATACACCGATTCAACAAATCGGTGACCAAAATGTAACCGGTGTTCGAACCGTCCTTCAGCGGCACAACTTCGACGTAGACACTCTCAGGAATGATATGCAGCCCTTTCTGCTCCGGGCACTCGAAGGCAATGGTTCCAAACTCCCGCGCTCCGTAACGGGCGTAAACCTTATCGGCAATGACCTCTTCGATCTTGTGGCGCTGGTCCTCATAGAGCGGCTCGGCAGTCACATTTATCACCGGAACCCGCATCGGACTTACCCGCCCCGCTTCGATTCGCTCCGCCAGGTCGAACGCCAAAGACGGATAACCGAGAATAAACGAGGGGCGATATCGATTCGTTTTGCGGACAAATTTTTCGTAGGTGGCATCGGAAAGCCGGTTGTAATCCAACGCATACACCCGCGACCCCCATTGCTGAACGAATTTTTGTTTCCACCCGTGGGGCATAAACAAATCCTGCGGCGCTCCCCACAGCAAGCCTTGCCAATCACCGTCTTTCCATCCGTAGTAACGCGCTAACGCCAAGTCGATACCCCGGCGATAATTTCGGCAGTAGCTATCACGGTAGAAGCTCAACTGTTTGCCGGTGGTACCGCCGCTGCTGCTTTTCTCTCTCGCTTGAGGGGAAACGTTAACCGTTACAATATCATCGAGATGTTCCCTCAAGTGAGTGCGGGTCAACTCGGGCAGCTTCTGTAAATCGGAAAAATCCGTGAAATCATCCGGCGTAAATCCGACTTCGTCAAATCTTCTCTGATAATACGGAGAAAAACGATACGCCGTCGTTAATATCTCTTTCAATCGCTCCCACTGGAGCCGACGGATTTCCTCTTCCGAGGCGTTCATTCTCTCCTCAAACTGCTTTGCATACCGATAGCTTTCGGCTTCATGCCGCCGCACCGACAAGAGATATTTCCCCCATCGACCCAACATCCTGTTTACTCCACTCACCACGCCCTCCTTATTTTTCCTCGACAGCCGTCTTTGCGTTTTTCCATAGCGACAACGTTTCTCCCAATGTTTCAGTTTTCTTCCGGACGTTCCACGTTCGAAATAACATAGCGGTACTTACCGGAGCGGGCACGTTTTATTTCTTCCACCGGCTCCACCCGGTAGGAAAACTCCTCGCCCACGTTTCGTCGCAATCCTTCCAGCAAATGGGAAAGCTCCTGCCGGTGCGCGTCAGGGTCTCCCTCAATGCGAATGATTATCTCATCCAATGCCTCCTGGACAACCTGCACTTTCGTATGAAGCCCCGCTTCTCCGACCAAGGTAACAATTTCGGTGCCGGGAAAACCGGTACCGTCCGGGCGCCAGATAATATCGGTCTCCCGCCCTTGCACCTGCCGCAGGCGGGGGGTATGCAAACCGCACGAGCAGGGAGAATAATCCAGCTTGCCCAAATCTCCCACCCGATAACGGATAAGGGGCATCGCCTTGTTCAGCAAATCCGTCACCAACACCACCCCGGCGTCGTCCCCCTCTTCCTGCGGGACGACTTCCAGGTAGACGCTGTCGGTGAGGATATGCAGCCCTTCTTTGCGAGGGCATTCGAAAGCCGCCGTGCCGAATTCCCGCGCTCCGTAGCGGGCATAAACATTATCCGCAATGACCGCCTCAATCTTTTCCCGCTGAAAATCGTACAAGGGCTCAGCCGTGACGTTGATGACGGGGATACGCACCGGCTGAACTTTTCCGGCTTCGACCCGCCGCGCCAAATCATACGCCAAAGAAGGATACGCAAGGACAAAAGTCGGGTGGTACTTGTTCACTTGAGCGGCAAAATCTTCATACGCCTTGTCCGAGAGGTGCCAGGCATCCAGAGCAAACACCCGGTCTGCCCAGTACTGGACAAATTTTTCCCGCCAGCTCTTCCGGATGACGACATCCCGCGGCGCTCCCCACAAAAGACCCTGCCACTGCCCTTCGCGCCAGCCGTAATAGCGCGCCAGTGCCAGGTCAACTCCCCAGCGGTAGTGCAGACAATAGCTGTCCCGATAGAAAGTCACCGGAATGCCGGTGGTCCCGCCGCTGACGCTTTTCGTTATTTCATCGGGAGATACCGCCGTGGAGACCATCTCATCTACATGATCGCGCAGGTCGGTCTTGGTCAGTTCGGGGAGCTTGGCAAGATCGGAAAAATCTTTCAAATCTCCCGGCTCAAAACCGACTTCCCGAAAGCGTCGGTTATAAAAAGGAGAGTTGGCGTACGCATAGGCAACCATCTCAGAAAGAAGACGGAACTGCTCGGCACGGGATTCGTCGGCAGAGCGCTTCAAGTGCTCCGTGACGATACGGGCAAAGGTATACTGCGCCACATCCTTTCGATGGAGGGCTAACATATACCGTCCCAGCCGAGCCAAAAATTCATCTACCGTCGCCATCTTCCCCGACCGATTCCTTCCAAGAAGTTACCTTTCACCCGAAAAAACGGTTCTTTCTCGATTGTTTATATATCGGCAGCCGCCGAGTCATCGGTTAATTCCCGCCGCTGCTTCATCCGAATGTTCAACTGCTGCTCCGTCAATCGCGTCATAATCGCGACAAAGCTGGCGATAAGGTACCAGTTGAAGCGATACAAATTATGGGCAAACATTCCCAAGAAAAACAAAAGAATAAGGGAAATCTTCGCCGCTGTGGCAATATGGTAGTTGAAATGGTCTTCCAGTCCGTGGCGTTTCAACATTCGCCGGATAAAGGTAATGTTGGAGGTCAATTTGTAGATAAAGTAGATGAACGCCAGTATCCCGATAAACCCGACCTCTCCAGCTAACTGCCCGACAAGGTTGTGCGGTTGCAACCACGACCCGTGATGGTCGTGATTATACACGGTAAAACAGCCGATGCCGACGCCGGTCAACGGCCGATGGTACAAAATCTCCAAGCCTACTTTCAGCCCTTTGATACGCCCCTGCGCCGATTCGCTGGCGCCGGTCTCATCGTCCAGCTCGTTGTAGCGGGCGATAGAGGCAAATCGCTCGACATACTGCTCCGGCATCACAGCGGCAAAGACAAGAATCGTAAAAAAGACCGCCACAATGGAAAGCATCCGGTGCCGACTCTTCCAGCCAATCATCAAAAGCATCAGAATCGCCCCCAACATCCCCCCGCGAGAACCGGTGATGACCACCGTCCAGAGACTGGAAAGGAACAACAGTCCCAAGAATATCCGAACGCTCAGGCGCCGATACGCTTTCATCGTATGGAAAATAAACGGCATCCCGAGTACCAAGGTCGAGGCGGTCGAATTGGGATCACTGTAGAGCCCCTGTTCTCCTCCGAGCCCGGCTGCCCGCTGGATACCCATGGTGTACTCGTAATTGCCGAGATAATAGTTTATCATCGAGGAAATGGCGATAAACCCGACTGAGAGAACATAAAACCAAATGACGGACTTGAACTTGCCCTGCGTGTCGGTAACGCGGGCAATAAAGAGGTACGCCAGAATAATTTTGAAAAAGATAATGAACTCATCCTTCGCCCCGCCGACCCAGACTGCCACCGGCACCGACAGCGCCACCGCCAGCACGAACGACAATACTCCCTTGTCCACGTCGAACAGTTCGAAGTTCTTCCCCCGCACCAAGTAGGAAAACACCAGGCTTATGATGACGACGATGCCGATGAATTTTTCGTACGGGTAGTGCATCACCGCCAGGTTCGGGAACAACTCTTGCGGACGAATCAAAAAGAACAGCAGGTAAAAGTGCAAACCGATGATGGGGTACCGAAAGGTCAGAAAAAGGAAAACCGACCCTCCGATGACACCGAAAGGAATCAAACTGTAGGGCCACGGCACCAAAAGCAGATGGGCGAAAATGACTATGACCGCGAAAAAAAGAATATAGAGCAGGCTTTTTTTCGTGATAAAAGTCGCCGAGGTAGAGCCTGTATGTATTCGTGCCATCGTTTTCAGCTCAATTTATGGGTTGCCGGTGTCTCCATAAGTATACGTCGGACATTCCCCCTCGGAAAACAACTTTTTTATCTTTGCTCATGCAAACGGGATATGGTGAAGCGATGCTTTCCCGAAGCGGTGGGAGGAATATGGTCGGTGAACTCAACCTGAAGGGTCACGTGCTCCCCCACCTTGGCGCGAATAGCAGCAAGGACATCCTCCAAATCCGGCTTTTCCCCGGAGCTGACAATCAACAATCGGAGAGTCTGCTCATCCTCCTGGATAAGCTGAAATTGGGCGATTTCCGGTTTGCCGTAAAAGAGATGGGTGAAGAACTCGCCGTGAATGTACTCGCCGTTGACGACAATCATATCGGTCGAACGGCCCTGAATTTTTTCCAGAAGCGGGTAGCCTCTGCCGCAGGAGCAGGGGGAACTCTTTTTGGTCGCCATATCTCCGGTTAAGTAGCGGATAAACGGGAAGGAAAAATTGGTAAGGTCGGTAATAGCCACATGACCGGTCGTCCCGTCCGGCACCGGTCGTCCGCTTTCATCCACCACCTCGACAATTCGGGTTGAAGCGAACACATGCAGTCCTTCGTGAGCGGCACACTCGGCGGCGATATTGTTGACTTCTCTCGAACCGTAAAAGTTGTACACCGGCGCTTGAAACGCCCGCTCAATTTCCTCTCGCTGGAAATCAAACAGCATCTCCGCCGAGGAACGTACCGCTACAGGTGCAAACGTCAGCGGCTTGGTACGGTTGATATACTTCGCCACAAGGTAGAGAGAAGAAGCATAGCCGTAGATATAGCGCGGCTTATAGGCATTGATTTCCTCCAGGAACTTCTCGATACGCTCATCGGTCATGGAGAAGGAATTGAGCTGTTTGGTGCGGTTGATTGTGAGCATCAGCTTGTCGTAGAAAGAGAGGTCTTTGAATTCCCTGTCGGCACCCCAAAAAATCGCCGTCCGGTCGCCGGGCCGAATGCCCATCCAGGAAAGGAACAACAACCCCGTGACATGGCTGGTAATCCGGTAGCGCTCATCCTGATAAAAATTCACCGGCTGCCCGGTAGAGCCGCCCGACGAATTGGGAATAGGATTGTGCGCATCCTCGCAGAGGATAGCGTCGACATTCTGCTGCAACAGGGTACGGGTCAGCAGCGGAACGGTCGGCAGATCGTCAACGCCGAACGAATCCGGAAAGGTGAGATCCTTCCGGGAGAAAAGCTGCCGATAATACGGACTCTGCTTTTGCGCATGACGAAGGAGCTTCCGCAAACGTTCCGACTGAAGGGCTCTGAGCTCGCCGGGCGAGAGGTACTGCTCCTTTTTGAATTGGGATAAAAGAGAATAGATGCCGGTACCGTCCTTGATATCTTTCAACCGGAACAACCAATGGTAGAAATGATTGTACAGCGACATATCCTTCTCTTCCCGTTTCTTCTTTACGCAAAGAAGCGCTTACCTCACAAGATTACCTCACCGCACTGTTGTCTCAACAACTTTCTTCTTATCTCCTTGCTCCCCTGCCTCACACTACGCTTTCCGGAACCTGCCGAGTAAGCGGGTCTTGTCTTCCTCATTGAGCACCTTCCACCAAAAACCGGCGACGGCAACCGCTCCGACCACCGCGACATCGACAAACAATCCCACCCATCCGGGAATGGGAATAACGTATTTCATCAAAGCGGCAACCGGCAAGGTAAAACCGGCACTGAACAAAAGCATCGTGGCGCTCTGGAAATAAAACACTTTCACATCGGCCCCGATAATTTTATGGAAAACAATCGGGTAAACGAAAATGTAAATAATCGTCTGGGGGATAGCCGTCCCCAGCGCCACCCCGTAGATACCGTAAATCTTAACCAGAATAATACTCAAGGTGACGTTGGCGACCGCTTCCGCCGCCAGAACATAGAACAGCGGGAGGTGTTTCCCGATGCCCAAAAGCACCGAATTCGCCATCACCTGCGGCAGATAAATGCAGACCGGAATCGCCAGAATGTAGAGAATATTGACGGTCTGGGTAAACTCGGTGCCCATCCATAAGTAAATGAATTTCCCGGCAAAAAAGTAAAGCCCGACACAGATGCACCCGCTGAGATAATAGAGGTACTTGGACAGTTTCCGATAGAGCTCGGCGATTTCCCGGCTGTCGCTGGTGGCGTCGAGATGGCTGATGGCAGGCACCAAGGGAATCCCGATAGCGCTGATGAGAGTCCGCAGATAGGTAATCATCTGCCCGGCAATGCTGTAGTAGGTCACCGCGGTCGCGCTGAGGAACATTCCGACGACGACGTTATCGATGTTGAAGATTATCATCCACGAGATGACAATCAGAAAACTGACCGCACCGTACCCCAGCAGTTCCCGCACCTGTTGAGGATCGAAATATTTGTAATGCCACTTAATCTGCGGCACGATGCGCTGCTGCACGATACGGCGAACGATGTCCTTGATAATCGTGCCGGTCAACGTGATGGTTGCCAGCGTCACCAAGCCGTGTCCCCGTTTCAAAAAGAACACCACCACCAAGGCGTTGAGGATGGCGTACGAGATTTCGATGGCGTTGGAAATGTCGTAGCGGTGGAAGGGACCGATCGCCGTGCCGGTCATGAAGAAGAACTGCACCGCCTGGTTGAAGCCGATGAGAATGAGCGCCTTGCGCATAATCGGCAACAGCTCGGGCTCGATGTTGAAAGAATCGATAAAGAAATAGGCAATGACCAAGGTGGCGACAATCACCAGCGAACCGGTAATGAAGTAAATGACGTTACTGGTATTGATGACTTTATTTAAGCCGTCGTAATCCTTGGTGGCATAATGCTTGGAGAGAAAACGCGCCAGGCTCTGTTTCATCCCGACGTCGAAGAAATTCATGTAGGCGATGATGGAGAAGACCAGCGCCCAGACCCCGTACTGCTCCTTGCCCAGGGTATGAACCAAAAAGGGGCTCATGAAGAAAGCGATAACCGCCCCGCTCACCATGAGCGCCCAATTGGAAAAGATATTTTTCAGTAAGAGCTTTTTCGGATCAGCCATAATCGGTCAAAAACATCTTTCTTCTCCCCTCCGGGAGAGTTGTTTACTCGGATACGCCCATTACTTTGTAGAGCACCGGTCGCGCCGCTTTCGCCAAAATATGGTACCCCTTTTCGTTCACATGTACCGGGTCGGTCGAACAATCCCGCGGTAAAAAGCCGTTTTCGTCCTCGATTGCCGCAGCGAAGTCAATCAAGGGAAGGTTATGTTCCTGGGCAAATTGCCGCACCCATTCGTTGAAGGCTCGAAGAGAATCAACCACACTGAAATCCCCGATATGCGCCTCCGGTTTCCCGGCGGGAATTATCGTTGCGACGATAGGAATAATGTTATTCGCTTGCGCCAGTTGCACCATCATGGTCATAGCATCTTTCAAGACGCTCATAGGGATGTGGGGACGGATGTTTATGGAACAAAACTTGATGATGACCGCTTTCGGTTTCAAGTCGATAACATCCCGCTTGAAGCGCGACAACATGGAAGGAGCCAATTGTCCGCCCACCCCTCGGTTGAGAATGTGTACCTTGGGAAAATACTTTTCCAAATCCCACCGCCGGGTGATGGAGGCTCCGAAAAAGACAACTCTGAGAGAGTCTTCTTTCCCCTCCGCCAGCTCGGCAAGGATTTTTTTGTTTTCATCCTCATAGGGAAGTTTCGTCGCGGTTTGCTGGGTACTGCCGGTCAATCGCCGCTTCAATTCTCCCAGCGGCGAGCCGCCGTAACGGATGTAGTGGAAAAATCCCCAAATGGCAATCAGGTTCAAGAGTATCGAACCGACCAGAACAACTTTCCATATCGTCTGCATATTCTTTTCTCCTTTATTAACTACTCTCAAATTTTAGAAACTCACCTTTCGCGCCGGATTCCCCATCACCGTCGTATTATCGGGAACTTCCTTGTACACGACACTCCCGGCACCGATCGTGCAATTCTCTCCCACGTCCGCCATGATGACGGCTTCCTGTCCAATCCACGAGTTCCTGCCGATGCGAATCATTTGATATTCGTCGGAGGTTTCGCCGTTTTCCGCTCGCTCGCCGGGACGCCCGTGCTGGTATTTGCCGGACAAGAGAGATACCCGCGCTCCGAAGAGGACATTCTCGCCGATGTCGGCATAGCCGATAATCGTATACACCCCCAATACCACCCCCCGCCGGACGATGACATTGCGGTGCGCCAGCATACTACCGAACAAAAAACAGGCGTCCGGCGAAACCTGCCGGCAGACCGCCCAATAATACGCTCCCCGGATAAACTGCCCGAAGGTCGTCGGCACCAGCGAAAGCAACTCCTTACACGAGCCGAAAACAACTTCTTTCCGATTGCCGGACAGCACCCCTTCCAAAAGGGTTACGGCGATAAGGGGAAGGGTCAGTATCAGTCCGATAACGAAGAGGATTCTTTTCAGTATTAGTTTTATCATTATTTTCTTGTACGGCTCACTCCGTTTTCCCTATTCCCAACATCGGCGAATCACTCGGTAATGTCAAGGGCGTGTACGGCCTCCCTTTCGCCCGCTCTCCGGGGGAAAAGAAAAAGAAACGGCATGAGAGAACCGCCCGGCAGACCTCCCCCCGCTTCCTTTGAAAAAGAAACGAGCTCCCTCCTCGGCACCGCCGCGATGGAGGGATAAGAGCTCGTGTGTCTAAATCTTTTCCGGAAGATTACATCCCCGCTTACGTTATATTTTCAGGAATTTTACCCTTGATATAGCTGACCAAATTATCCACCGAGTCCAGGTTCTCCGGAACGAGATCCTCATCCTCCACGTGGATATTGAACTTCTCTTCAATAAAACCGACCAGTTCCAACACACCGGTGGAATCTATGATACCCAGCTCCAAAAGAGATGCCGAATCGGTCAATTCTTGCGGGTCTCGTCCCATCATGAAGTTATCAAGAATAAAACCTCGAATTTCCTCTCGAATGTCCAAGTATCCTCCTTGTGCTTGTGTTCCGTCCGACAGTTTTACACCGAATTACCTTTTTTCACCACACAAAAATCCTGATACCATTATCGGCAGGGTGCCAGTATAAACCTTAGCTTTCCCGCTGTCAATTCCTCTTTCCGGCTCGAACAAACCGGTTGAGTTTATTCCGATTACGAAAAAACGTTGCCACCGGTTTGACCTTTTCTCACTTTTGCACCGACCGCGCCGATGCCACCGAGGAAAAATCTTCCCATACGGAAAAAGAATCTTGCGGCAGTTCATCCGCTTGCTTGAAATCGTCGATGAACAGCCGCACCAGCAACTGCGTGGAAAGAACCGCCAAAAACGACATATTGTCTTTGAAAGACAAATGAGCATGAGACAACCGGCGACATTTGTCCCGCAAGCGGGCGACATACTCGGGATGGAAAATTCCGCTCTTCTTCAACGCCGTCTCGGACAAAAGCTCATCGATATATTCGGGAGAATCGGGCTGTACGAAGCTGTTGGAATCGGGCGCCATGTACGGTTGCTTAACGCGGCTGAGAATTTCCGGCGGGAGCTCTTTTGTCATAGCTTTCTTGAGCACGTATTTTTCGTTCAACCCGAAGATTTTGTGCCAGGGCGGTATGGTTGCCGCAAATTCCACCACCCGATGGTCAAGAAAGGGAAAACGCCCTTCGACCGCATTGGCAGACGCCATTCTATCCCCTTGCGAAGAAAGTATATAGCCGGCAAGCAAGGACTTAGCTTCCAAGTACTGTGCCCGCACCAAGTGATGCCAGCGAGAGAACGAGGACGGGAGTTCGTTTTCAAAAGCGTGCAACGAATCATGGTCGGCAAGTCGCTGCCTGATTTCCGGTGTGAAGAACTCTTTTATCTTCGAAGTGGTGTTGATGCGAGGAATGTGAGAAAAGTAATACTTATCGGTTTCGGAGAGACCGGCTTTGTAGAACGTTTCCAAGTAAAAGCGTGCCCGCGCCGCCGACAACGGCAAAGTCGGATAAAGTTTTCTCAACAGCAGGGGACGCCACTTCGATTCGGGGTTTCTTGCCCAGAACCGGCGGATGAGCGTTTCTTTGAAAATGTCGTAGCCGCCGATAATTTCATCGGAACCTTCTCCGGTCAGCACCACTTTGAAGTCGTTCTCCCGCACTAATCGCGAGAGCAAATATAACGGCGTGGGAGCGGTGCGGAGAATCGGCTTCTCCGTATGCCAAATCACGTTGGGAAAATGTTCGGCAATGTCACGGTAAGAGCAGCGAATCTGATGGTGGTTGGTGCCCAAAAAGCCCGCCATTTGGTTCTGGAAATCCGATTCGTCGTAGGCTTTATCATGGAAAGCAATGGAAAACGTTTCCACCTTCGTGTCGGTGAAATGTTTAATCAGCGCCGTGGTCGCCGACGAGTCCAACCCGCCGGAGAGGTATGCGCCGACGGGAACATCAGCACGCAAACGGAGACGCACGGAATCCACCAGCAAAGCGTGAAGCTCCTCCGCCCATGAGTCAATCGAGCGGTTTCGGTCGAACCGCTCGGGGAATTGCATCGTCCAATAGCGCTCAGTATACACCTCTCCGCTACGGACTATAAGAAAGGTCCCGGCTTCCAGTTCGTTGATACCTTCAAAAGCCGTTCGGGGCGGAGCAGTCGTCCACCAGGTGAAAATTTCGTCCAACCCAAGAATATCCAAGCGGCGGGGAAAAGTCGGATCACAGAATATCGATTTAATCTCCGAAGCAAAGTAGAACCGATTGTTATGTAGCGCGTAATATACCGGACGAATGCCCAACCGATCACGGGCAACAAATAAGGACCCCTCAGAGCGATCATAAACGGCAAAGGCAAACTGCCCGTTGAAATGCGACAAGCACTCCGTCCCCCACTGCTCGTAGGCATGGACGATGACTTCCGTATCGGAGCGGGTACGGAATCGATGCCCGTACTTTTCCAATTCCTTTCGCAATTCAAGGTAATTGAAAATCTCGCCGTTGTAGGTAATCCAAATCGTGCCATCCTCGTTGCTGAGGGGTTGCGATCCGCCGGAAAGGTCGATAATGGAAAGCCGCGCCTGCCCCAGACCACACCGGTCATCGAAATAGGCGCCGAATTCATCCGGTCCCCGGTGGCGGATCTGGCTTATCATCCGGCAAACCAGCTCGTACTCCGGTTTAGCCTTTCCCTGAAGTTGAAAATATCCCGCAATACCGCACATGATACGATTTTACTCTTTTTTTGTATACCAATCTGCTTCGTACCCTTCCGGCAGGAAGCGCTTCGGGTTTTGCCGTTTATACTCTTTATCTTTCTTTTCGTCGTAATCCCCCAAGACTTAAGAAAATACCATCTTTCGGCAGTCGGGAAAGCACTTTTTCCTCAAAAAATTAATCCGCAGTGAGGTCAAAAGTGTAAAACCTCTTGACATTTTGGTGCGGTGCACTATATTGGTGACGGTATGCGGGTCATCAAGAGATACAGCAATCGACGGCTCTACGACACGGCTGAGAGCAAAACGCTCACCCTGGAGGAGCTGGCGGACCTGGTAAGAGAAGGCGAGGAGATACAAGTTATCGATGTCCCGAGCGGAAAGGACATCACCTTGACAGTGCTGGGAAAAATCGTTCTTGCCCAGGCAGCGTCATGGGAAGATACCAAACAATCGAAAGAACTGTTCAAAACCATCATAGAACTAGGAGGTACCAAGTCTATGTCGATACTCAAAAACACAATCTTGGCGTCCATCGGGGTCATTCAAGTGACCAAAGCCAAGGCCGAGAAAATCATCGACGAGCTGATTAAAAAAGGCGAACTGGACGAATCCGACCGCAAGAAAGCCATCTTCGAACTCTTGGAAAAAGCCGAAAAATCCACCGCCGGCATGCGCGAGAAAATCGCCAAGGAAGCCGGTAAAGCGCAGAAAGAAGTTTCCCGACTCACGAAAGAGGTCAAGGAATACAAGCTCGTCACGCGTAACGACTTGAAGAAAATCGAAGCCAAGCTCGACAAGTTGACCAAAGCGGTCGCCAATCTGGAAAAGCAACTGTCAGCCAAGTAGGAAATTACAGCTCTCAGGAGGGCAGGTCTGGGACAAACAGACCTGCCATTTTTTCAATCCTTTGGCAAGTCTCTTCGAGACTTTCCCTACAGGGAAATGTCCCTGTCAATTATTCGATATGAGTGCGCGGTCGGGAATCCCTTCCCGACACCCTAAAGGTGATTTATTACCTTACGGCAAGAAGTAACACCTCTCGTAGTAGGGTAGATCCGGAACGGATCTGCCTTCCTCACCTTCTTCGCGGCAAGTCTCTTCGAGACTTTCCCTACAGGGAAATGTTCCTGTCAATTATTCGATATGAGACGACATCACCTACTTCTTCGGCTGAATCATATCGAGAACCGCCAGCCGCAGTAGAAGTCGATACCGGCTTTCTTGTCCGGCGGGCAAGCAATACACTCAGTCTTGATGCGCGGGTCGATGGTGCGGGCGAAACCGGAATACTCGACAATCCCCACCGACTTACACGGGAACAACGGCATTTTCTTCCGCTGGCGAGCCGATTGTACCCGGCAATCTATCATGTAAAACTCAAACGAATGCTCGGTTTCGTTTCGTATCTCTTGGGTGTTGATGAAGGCATACAAACGATAGCGCAACGCCTTCTTCAAACCTTCCAAGCCGCTGTTTTCGGGGATACCGTGACGTGCCATGATTCTTTTGGCTTCGATGACGGTAAACCGCTCCCAGGCTTCCCGGTCAAGTTCGATGGCTTTTTCCATCCCGAATTGACGCTCCACCGCCTGAAACCACAAGCCGTCATGAGCCAACCAGTTTTTGGCAAAGTCCACCAGCATGTTTTCCAGCATTTCCCGGTCAAGATCGTTTCTGTCGCTCATTGGCAGGTAACCTTCCTTTTCTAATGTCTTCTCATTATATCTTCTTCCAATGTCTGCAACCTCTCAAAGACATTTTCAATCATAACGTTTTTCCACCCGAAAAAACAACGGAAAATAACGACGACAATCCCAAAATTCATGTTATATTACCCCCATAAAACAAAAGCAGAAGACATCAAAGTGATTTTGTGGAGAATTTATAAATGAAGTATGTACGCCTCTGGATCGTATCTTTTCTCATTTGCCTTGTTTCTCTCGGACAGGCCGGCGAGTTGTCAAAACCGTTGCATGACATTCTGACTACCAAGAGCGCAAATGACTTTGTCAGCGTTTGGATAAAGCTTCCCGACAAAGAAAATATCTCCCAGCTCAAAGCGGCTGTATATCCGTACGCGGCGACTCGGCAGGAGCGCCACGCTCGTCTTATCACCCGTCTCCAAGCCGATTCCCGCGACGCCCAACGAGAGCTTCTCACTACCCTCCGGCAGTGGGAAAACCAAAACCTGGCTCGGAATATTCGCCCTCATTGGCTTATAAATGTCATCGAAGCAGACCTTCTCGCCGAGCGTCTTCCCCAGATCGCCGGGCGGGCGGACGTTGAAATCATCGACGTTGCGCCTCAAATTGTTTCCACCCATCCGGACAAAATAACCCCCGCTCCGGCACTCTCTACCGCCATCGGAAGCAACCTGACGCTCATCCGAGCCGACGAGGCATGGGCGGCTGGCTATACCGGTGCGGGAAGGATAATCTGTTCGTTCGACAGCGGCGTGGACGGTCTCCATCCGGCGCTGTACAACAGTTGGAAAGGACACGACGGCGATTCGGCGGCGGCATGGTTCGATCCGCAAGATCACGAATCGTTCCCCCATATTCCCTACGGCTACTCCAGCAGCCACGGCACGGCAACCATGGGTATCATGGTCGGGCATGACGATTCCACCGGCGACACGACCGGTATTGCTCTTGATGCCAAGTGGATTTCCGCAGCGGTGCTCGACATTCCCGGAGCTTCGCTCATCGACGCTTTCGAATGGGCAGCCGATCCGGACGGCGATCCCAACACCATTGACGACGTGCCCGACGTGATTAACCACAGTTGGGGAGTCGCCGGTATCGGATGCGAAAACATGTTTTACAGCCTCATAGAAAACACTGAGGCGCTGGGAATCGTGAATATTTTTGCGGCGGGAAATGAAGGTCCGGATACTTCCACAATCCGCAACCCCGCCAACCGCGCCAATGACTCTTTGGACTGTTTCGCGGTAGGTAACGTCGATGCCTCGACCACTCCCCCGACCGTTGCCGCCAGCTCTTCCCGCGGTCCTTCGGATTGCACTCCGGGCGCCATCAAACCGAACGTCAGCGCCCCGGGAACGTCTATCCGAACCACCCTCCCGTCAAGCAGCTACGGTTCTTTCGGCGGGACTTCCGCTGCCGCTCCCCATGTCGCAGCCCTGGTAGCATTATTGCGCCAGAAAAATCCCAACGCCACCGTGGAAGAAATCAAACAAGCTATCTTGACCTCCGCCAACGATTTCGGCTATGCTCTACCGGACAACAGCTATGGGTGGGGAGTCATCGACTGCATGGCGGCGTTGAACGCTCTTTCGGATGTCAATACGGAGCCGCGCTTTCAAGTGTATGCCTTTGACCACCCCCCCATCTCTGCGGGCGACACGGTCGTGGGAACGGTGGTGTTGCAAAATATTGGAGCCGACGCTTACACGGTCTCGGGAAGCCTGACCGGCACCCACCCCTCTCTGAGCGTTCTCCAAGGGACGGCGTTCTTCAGCAATATCAAAGAAGGAGATACCGTTCGCTCGTACGACAGCATCAAGGTAATCGTCTCCGATACCGTCACGGTGGGCTCCATTCTCTCAATGGATTTCGTCATCAGCACCGCAAGTTCTTACACGGACACTGCAAAACTCTATTTCTTAGTGGAACCGCCCACCCACCGCTTGCTTGCCACCCATACCACCGGCAACATAACCTTTACCATCAGTAATTTTGGAACCTACGGCTGCGGCGACGACGGCTTCTTCCCCTGCGGAGGAGTAGGATTTCTGTACAAATCCTTTACGAACGACCTCTTTGAAGCGGGGCTGATGATAGGCACCGCCATCAACCAGGTCTCCGACGGAGTACGCAACATCATCGGCGAACCGGACGGCGACTTCGCTGTCCTCCCCGGCGGAAATATCGAAATCATCCAGCCCGGCGCCACCGCCGACCAAGAAACCGTCTCCCGTTTCGATGATTCGCGAGGGGAAAATCCGTTGGGGATAGAAGTCACTCAGCATAGCTACGCCTTCACTTCGGCGCCCTATAACGATTTTATCATCCTTGAGTATGCCTTGTACAACCCGAACCCATATCCGTTGAACGGCGTTTACATAGGGCTCTACTTCGACTGGGATATTGTAGCTTACACCGGCGACGCGGGCGGTTGGGATTCGCAGAATCAGATCGCCTGGATAGGGTACCACGGCTTGACTATCTCGGATTACCGGGGCGTCAAGCCCTTGAAGGGAACGGTAGCGTCTGCGTACACTGCCGATGCCTCCACTTTGACCTACTTCCCGGAAGGGTTTACCGAAGAAGAGAAATATACCACCTTGACCGACGGTTTTTCCACCGACACCCTTTATGCCAACGCCAAGCTGGACTTGCTTCAGGTGCTTTCTTTCGGTCCGCTGAATCTGGAAGCGGGAGGCACCGACACGGTGGCGTTTGCCGTAGTGGCGGGTGACTCGCTCGACGATTTCCTTGCGGCGGGTGCGGCGGCTCAGTCACTCTTTGACAGCGTGGTAACCGACGTTCGGGAAAATCCCGGCACCCCCCTTCCCTACCGGTACGAACTGTCGCAAAACTATCCCAACCCTTTCAACTCCGGCACGGTCATCGAGTATTCTCTGTCAGCCAAGAGTAAAGTGACGTTGACGGTGTACAACATCCTCGGCGAGAAAGTGCGCACTCTGGTTGAGCAAATCCAGGCACCGGGGCATTACACCGTGAAGTGGGACGGAAAAAATGAGCGTGACCAAGAAGTTTCGAGCGGAATGTACTTTTATCGCTTAAAAGTCGGAGAGAGAACGTTCAGCAAAAAGATGATGCTTTTGAAATGATACGGCATTAATGCCGAACTCGCGCTCAACATGTTCCGCTTCTTCCGGGGTACGACAAAAAGCAAGCAACCTTTTTGTGGGGATGTGAGACAAATCGACATCCCCGCAAAAGCGGTATTCTTTTTCTCGGCGCCAATCGCTCCGCTTCCCCACCGATTGCCATAACCACTGCGGACACCGAGAAGGCAGCTTACCGGGAGAAGTATGATAGCAAACCGGCTGTATACCGTAAGCTTGAGCGACAGTTTTTTCGATGCCTATCCCGTATGGTTCGAAAGACATTTGTCGGTACCGCGCTCTCCAGCGCATGAGCGGCAGCATCTCCAGAGGCGACAAGCCGGAAAACGAGACAGTCGCAATACCGCCGGGCATATTTTTCGAGGAGGCACGAATAAACCGAGTAGACAAAATTTTTCTCAACGTGTGAAAACCGTTTCGAGGATATTCAAGGGATGTTATTATCGAGGCGTAATAGTCGAGGAGCCGTTCATCATACCATGCGGTATTGGACGTTCGAGTCCAATGGATTACATAATCGGTGATTCCTTGGAGTTCGGGGTTGATTTCTTCCGAAGAAAGAGTATAGGCAATCGGCTCGACGCGTCGTTGGTAAGGAATGCGAAAAGCATTCTGAATTTCCTTTCCTTTCGCCTGCTTTAAGGCTTCGGACATATAACCCTTATCCCTGAGGGAAACGGGAACAAGAACGTCAACGGATTCCATTATTCGACGGTCTCGAAAAAGCCGGAGGTTTTCTTTGGCCGCATTTTCTTTTCTCTTAAAGACCGGCTCCCACTCCACCAGTCCCGGCTCAAGGTCAAATTCTCGAAGGTAATAACGAATTTGAGAGGCAATTTCATCCTGCGTCGCAACCGGCAAAAACAACCTCAACGGTACCCGCTCCAACGAAGCGACAGCGGTTATCAACTCCCAGGTGGGCGTTCCTACCGATGAATAGAGCACATATTTCCGGCTCTTCACCCACCGTACCGCTTCTACAACTTTGCACACCCACCCCATCCTGCCGGAGGGCAGCATCGGCTGACGGGACAACAGAATCGTAACTCTCTTGACAGTCATTGGCTTCTCCTTCCCCACCCCTTTCCTGTGACCTGACGCTGCCCAAAACTTTTCACCGCCCCCTGACAACGGCAGTCAGTATCGTTCAGTTAATAAAAGTTCTTGTTCGATACCAACTTTCCTCTCACATTTTCTCCCGGCAATGCGTATTTAATGATAGACAGGCAAGCGATATTATCGTACCTTGGCGTGATGAAGCATGTAAAAGCTGCCCCCAATGAGAAAATTGCATCGCGGCGGTAAAAAACTGAACATTTTTTATTAAGAATTGTTACAATGTAGAAATTACAACGTGACGGAAATAATATTTAAGAAAAGGACAAAATGCCATGACGGAAAAACTCCAAGTCTACAAATGCGAAGTATGCGGCAACATCGTCGAGGTTCTTCATACCGGCGCAGGGACCTTGGTCTGCTGCAACCAACCAATGACTTTGTTGAAAGAAGGTGAGACTGACGCCGCCACCGAGAAACACGTCCCGGTCATCGAGAAAGTCGAGGGCGGTTTCAAAGTGACCGTCGGAGAAGTCAACCATCCGATGGAAGACAAGCACTACATCGAATGGATTGAAGCCATTGCCGGAGAGAAAGCCTACCGGCAGTTCCTCAAGCCGGGCGATAAACCGGAAGCGGTGTTCAAAATCGACGCCGCCGAAATAACCGCCCGGGAATTTTGTAACCTCCACGGCTTATGGAAGGCATAAACGATGATTAGTCAGAAAATGCAAGACGCTCTCAACGACCAGGTTGCCGCCGAATTTTATTCCGCCCACCTCTACCTCGCCATGTCCGCATACTTGGAATCGATTGACCTTCCCGGCTTCGCCAACTGGATGCGGATTCAGTACCAAGAAGAAATCTCACACGCCGAGAAGATATTCGACTATGTCATCGAACGCGACGGCAGAGCCGTCGTCAAAGCCTTCGAGGCGCCTCCCGTCGAGTGGACTTCGGCATTGGATGCTTTCGAAGCGGCATACCGCCACGAACAAAAAGTGACGGGGTTGATAAACAACTTGGTCGATTTGGCGCTTTCGGAAAACGATCACGCCAGCCACATCTTTTTGCAGTGGTTCGTCAACGAACAGGTTGAAGAAGAAGCCTCGGTAAAGGCGATTGTCCAGCAGCTGAAACTCTTAGGTGATTCGCGCGGCGGACTGTTCCAGATCGACCGCGAGCTGGGCAGACGCACCTTTACCCCGCCGACGACCACCGCAGAATAAAGCATTGGTACCTCATCCCTCTGCCGTCCTTGCGACGGCAGAGGGACAAGCTGGGAACGTAAAGCAACGTACCGTCGTCGGACAAAACCAGAGAAAAATAAGAACGGAAGGAGATGAAAGATGGCGTCTCTCAAAGGGACCAAAACGGAAAAAAACTTGCTGACCGCTTTTGCGGGCGAATCACAAGCACGCAACCGCTATTCGTACTACGCCGGCAAAGCGAGGAAAGAAGGTTACATCCAAATCGCCCATTTCTTCGAAGAAACGGCTGACCAGGAAAAAGAGCACGCCAAGCGGCTGTTCAAGTTTCTTGAAGGCGGCGAAGTGGAAATTCAAGCGGCATTTCCTGCCGGAGTCATCGGCTCGACAGCCGAGAACTTGAAAGCGGCGGCGGCAGGCGAACATTACGAGTGGGAAACGATGTACCCGGAATTCGCCAAGATCGCTCGCGAGGAAGGATTCGAAACCATCGCCCGCACCTTCGAAGCTATCGCTGTCGCCGAAAAACAGCACGAAAAGCGCTATCTGGGCGTTTTGGCGAATGTGGAAGGCGGAACGGTGTTCAAAAAAGAAAAGAAAGTGGTCTGGCGGTGTCGGAATTGCGGCTACATTCACGAAGGGGACGAAGCACCTAAAGTGTGTCCTGCCTGTGCCCACCCGCAAGCACATTTCGAGCTGTTAGCCGAAAACTGGTAAAAAAATTTACCGAAAAGCTCAACGGGTTTCTCTCCCGCAAAGGGAAAGAAACCCGTTTTTTGTACCTTCTTTTCCGTGAGCAGAGAAAACGACGTCTAACTATCGTAAAGTTCACTCTTTCCGGCAAAATACGGGAACAAAGCTCTCTTTTCACTAATTTATTACAATATGCAACGAAAATCTGCCGGTGTGGAGCAGATTTAAGGGTAAATGTTGTATACTTTTTTGTTGATTTCTCAACAGGGACATCGGTCTTTTGGTAGTGTATGAACATGGGAAAAAATGTGTCGGTTACCCGTTCCTCCATCGATTCTCTTCTGTTGTCGGCGCTGCGGGTAACTTTTCTGTTCTTCAAACAGGCCACGGTATGCCTTGCAAGCCCCCCTTGAAACACTATATGAGGACAATAGCATGACACTCCCTGACTGGTTTACCGAACTGCATCCCGTTGTTCAAGCGCTGCTGGCGACCTGTTTCACCTGGTTAATGACGGCACTGGGAGCGGCAGTCGTTTTCTTGAAACGGGACATGCACCAGCGGGTTTTGGACGGCATGTTGGGGTTTGCCGCCGGAGTAATGATTGCCGCCAGCTACTGGTCGCTGCTTGCACCCGCCATTGAAATGTCGGAGGAAATGGGAATATCGTCGTGGATACCCGCCACGGTGGGATTCTTGCTGGGAGCTTTTTCTTTGCGCTTGATAGACAAGTTCCTGCCGCATTTACACCCCGGTTTTCCCCGCGAAGAAGCGGAAGGAATAAAAACAAGCTGGCAGCGGGTGACGTTGCTGATTCTCGCCATCACTTTGCACAATATTCCCGAGGGGCTGGCGGTAGGCGTGGCATTCGGCGCCATCGCCGCTAACCTTCCTTCCGCCACGCTTGCCGGAGCGGTCGCTCTTGCTATCGGCATCGGGATACAGAATTTCCCGGAAGGAACGGCGGTCTCGATGCCGTTGCGACGAGAAGGAGTGACCCGGGCAAAGAGTTTTTGGTACGGACAGCTCTCAGGCGTGGTCGAGCCGATTGCCGGAGTTGCCGGGGCGGCGCTGGTCGTCTTGGCGCGTCCAATCCTCCCGTACGCTCTGGCGTTTGCTGCCGGGGCGATGATTTTCGTCGTCATCGAAGAACTGGTGCCGGAATCTCAGCGCGGGCGTCATTCTCATGCCGCTACCATGGGAACCATTCTCGGTTTTGCGGTGATGATGGTGCTCGATGTTGCTTTAGGATAAAGCGATGAAAAAGAAACCGTATTTTTTAACTATTCACAAAGTCATAGGAGGATAGACGGATGGATCTTGATCCGGTATTATTGTCACGCATCCAGTTTGCGCTGACGATAGGCTTCCACTTCATTTTCCCCCCCATTTCCATCGGTATGGCGTGGTTGCTGGTCATTATCGAGTATTTGGGGTGGAAGCGAGGTGACGAATTATACGTAAAGATGGGCAAGTTTTTTGGGAAATTGCTTGCTATCAACTTTGCGGTCGGTGTCGCCACCGGAATCGTCATGGAATTCCAGTTTGGGACGAATTGGGCACAGTATTCCAAGTTTGTCGGCGACATTTTCGGCGCTCCTTTAGCCGCCGAAGGAATCTTTGCTTTCTTCTTGGAGTCGGGCTTCTTGGGCTTGTACCTCTTCGGCAGAAACAAGGTCTCCAAAGGTACCCACTGGTTTTCCATTCTCATGGTGGCGGTCGGCTCAACGATTTCCGCTTTCTGGATTATCGTTGCCAACTCCTGGCAGCAGACCCCGACCGGTTACATCCTGCAAAACGGACGAGCCGAATTGACCAACTTCTTTGACGCGGTCTTCAATCCTTCGACCTTGCCTCGTTTCTTCCACACCGTCGATGCGGCGCTTATCTCCGGCGCTTACGTCGTGGCGGGAGTGGCGGCATACTTGCTGCTGAAAAACAAAGGGGTGGAAATCGCCAAGAAGGCTCTGAAAATCTCTCTCATTTTCGGTCTGATTTTCTCGGTGCTCGAACTGTTCCCCTTCGGCCATCTCCATGCCGTGCAAGTCGCAGAGACGCAGCCGGAAAAGCTGGCGGCAATCGAAGGGCTTATTGACGGGGAAACCAACGCCCCCATGATACTGTTCGGTATTCCCACCGAGAACCCGCCGGACGTCCACCTTGCCGTTAAAGTCCCCGGCTTGCTAAGCTGGCTGGCGCACGGCAATACTGAGGCTTATGTCAAGGGGCTGAACGACTTCCCGCCTGACGAAATACCTCCCTTCTGGCTGACCTTTGTCTCATTCCACTCTATGGTGGCGTTAGGAGGTCTTTTCATACTGACAACCCTCCTGGGGACGTATTTCGCCTACAAGAACACCCTATGGGACAAAAAGTGGTTTCTGAAGCTTCTGTTGTACACGCTGCCTTTGCCGGTTATCGCCTGTCAATTGGGATGGATAACCGCGGAGGTGGGACGACAGCCGTGGGTGGTGTACAAAGTGCTGAAAACCGCCGACGCCATTTCGTTGACGGTGTCCGCCGGAGAGACGCTTTTCTCCATTATCATGTTCACTCTCATTTATATCTTCTTAGGTATTTTGTACGTCTTCTTGATGGCTCGAGAGGTCAAGCACGGGCCTGAAGCCCTCACGTCACGGGAGGAGGTGTCATAATGGATTTGAACACGGTATGGTTTCTGTTGTTTGGAGTACTCATTATCGGGTACGCTATTCTCGACGGTTTTGACTTCGGCGTAGGCGTTTTGCACCTTTTCAGCCGAAGCGAAACGGAAAAGAGAATTAACCTCAACGCCATCGGTCCTGTCTGGGACGGCAACGAGGTCTGGCTGCTGACGGCGGGCGGAGCGTTGTTTGCGGCTTTCCCCATCGTCTACGCCACCGTCTTCAGC
The DNA here is from genome assembly GCA_964489705.1 of uncultured Ignavibacteriales bacterium. GTDB lineage: Bacteria > Zixibacteria > MSB-5A5 > GN15 > FEB-12 > CAZAZQ01. The sequence continues at coordinate 78,283 of CAZAZQ010000003.1, read as the reverse complement.
GGTTTCTATTTGGCATTGATGCTTCTGCTGGCGGCGTTGATTTTCCGGGCGGTTTCGCTGGAATTTCGAGGAAAAGTCGAATCCCCCGGCTGGAAAAAACTCTGGGATACGGCGTTTGGATTGGGCAGTCTCCTGCCGGCTGTCCTGTTCGGAGTGGCGGTGGGAAATATCCTTCGCGGCATCCCTATTAACGCTGAAGGTGTCTTCGTCGGCTCTTTCTTGGGCTTGCTCAACCCGTACTCCATCCTTATCGGCGTGCTGAGCCTGGTCATGTTCGTCATGCACGGCGCCGTCTACATGACGCTGAAAAGCGACGGGGAACTGCAAGAGCGAATGAGCGGCTGGGCATCCAAGGCGTGGATTGCTTTTATCATTTTGTACATCCTGGCGACCATTTGGAGCGCCCTGAGCTCGCCTTATCTTTTTGACGGGGTGCTGGGGAACCCTCTTTTCTGGATTCTTTTCCTTCTTTTGTTGGCTTCGGTCATCCACGTTCCGGTCGCTTTGAAAGGGAAAAAGTATTTTCATGCTTTCCTTTCCTCTTCCGCAATCATCTTGAGCGTTATCGGACTTGCCGCCGTGAGCATGTTCCCGCGGCTGGTTCCGTCCAGCATTGACCTGGCGTACAGCTTGACTATCTACAACGCTTCTTCCACCCCGCGTACCTTGATGACGATGTTGGTTATCGCCTTGATCGGGATGCCGATTGTCATCGGCTATACCATCTACATCTACCGCGTTTTCAAAGGAAAACCGATTATTACGGAAGAAAGCTACTAAGCCGACCGAAGCACGGGCTATAGAAAAGCGGCGTGAGCTGAAAGGCTCAGCCGCTTTTTTTCAAAATTTCAAATTTCGACGTATTTTTTCGCCCCTAAGACACTCTTATAAAGTTCAAATAATAAAGGCTTCACTTATTCAGTGAAGCCTTTCGTCAAACATCGCCCCTGCTGTCCGGTCGTGTCATGCAAAGGTGTCATGAGTTTCCTGACCGACAACGTCCTTTTATTACCCAACCACTCCTAATTTCGGGTATTCTATACCAAACAACAATAAGGGAAAACTGCGTATTTATTGCGTATATGCTATTTTTTAGTGAGAATTCAGGTAAGTAGTAAGATTTATATCTTTATTGGCGATACCGAGTTTCTTGCGAATTTGCTCCCGGTGCTTGTTTACTGTGAGCAGAGAAAGATTAAGGTATTCCGAGATTTGCTTAGAGGATAAACCGCTCTTTATCATCTCGCAAATCTCTACCTCCCTTGGGGTTAGCTTGGCAAAGCGACTCCGGAAGGTATCGATATCCTTGGAGAGAATAGCCTGGATTTCCATTTCCAAGGCTTCCAGCTCACTGGTATGGCGGCTGTATTTTTGCTTGAGTTTGGTCACCAACGGCTTGAGACTCTTCTCAATGTCAGTACATATCTGTTGCTTGTACAATTGGCGTTCTTTCTCGATATGATCGAGAATTTCCTTGAGGGCGATATTTTTTTCCGTTAAGGCTTCCCGCTCGGCACGGAGTTCGTCGGTGGTCTTTCGCAACATATCCTCCGCTTGTTTCCGCTGCGTCACATCCACTCCGACTCCCCATGTCGCCCACCCGGCAATGGGAAAGCGGCTGGAAATGTTATACCAGGCGATGGTCTTCTTTGTGCCGTCCTTGCAGGTAATTTCCCACTCCCGGGCAAGGTAACCTTCATCATCCTCCAACCACTTATGGATCATTTCCTCCCGGTACGCCTGGTCGGGATAGAGCATTTTCATGGCATCCGGATTGCCAAGCACTTCGTCCGCTCGATAACCGGTCACCCGTTCACATTCCCGATTCCAGAAGACGATATTTCCTTGATCATCGAAGGCATTCATCAATACCGGCATATTTTGCACCACGTTTTGAAGCCGGTCTTCGCTTTCCCGCAACGCTTGCACGGTAATATTCCGTTCCGTCACATCCCGGACAATGGCAAGAATCCGGTATTCCCCACTCACTTCAAAGCGATTCAGGCTTACCTCGGCGTCAAAAAGGGTGCCGTCCATACGCCGATGCCGCCATTCAAAAAACTGGGAATGTCCTTCCAAAGCGGCGGTAATTTTCTCAAGGGCTTTCTCTTTCGAATCTCTCCCATCCGGTTGAAGCGGCGGAGAAAAATTATACGGCGGTTGACCGACAATCTGCTCACGGGAGCAGCGGAATATCTCCAGTGTTTTTTCATTACAGTCGATGAAATGTTCCCCATCCATAATGAAAATGGCATCGTTGGCTGTCTGGAACAACATGCGGTAATGCTCTTCACTTTCCCGAAGCGCTTTCTCTGCTTGTTTACGCTGGGTGATGTCCCGCATAATGACCTGGGCGGCGGGACGTCCCAGATAGCGCATCGGCGAACCGGCAAGCTCGACATCAATTGTCTTTCCATCCAATCGGAGCATCTTTACTTCCGTAAGTTGCGTCTCTTCCTTTTGTTCATACAGTCGAGCGACTCTTTCCCGTATCAACTGATGGTAATCCGGGTGAATAAAATCATAAATCGACTTCCCGAAGCCATCTTTCAGCGAGGTTCCACCAAAGAGCTTGATACACGCCGAATTGGCGTAGACAAGCTTGTTGTCGCAATGAATAACGATCGCATCCGGAGAAAGCTCGACCAGGCGCCGGTATTTTTCTTCGCTTTCCTTGAGCGCCTTCTCGGCTTTTTTCTGCTCCGTCACGTCTATGCAGGTCCCGACGGAAGCAGGTTCTCCCCCCAACGTAATGGCTTTCCCCCACACCATCGTCACAACGATAGAGCCGTCCTTGTGGAGACACTTCAGCTCGTACGGAGGACCCGGTTCTCCTTCGGCGCGGCGGACAAGGTTTTCCCGTACCAATTCTCTCTGCTCCGGGACAATCAAGTCAGTAGGGCTGATGCGTTCGACAATCTCTTCGGGAGTGTACCCGAACATTTTCGCAAAAGTGGGATTGACATACTTGAAGGCGAAATCTTTGATGATATAAATCCCGACCAAGGAAGCATCCATCGTGTTGTGGAACTTTTCTTCGCTCTCCCGCAAGGCACGTTCCGCCTCCTTCCGTTCCGTAATGTCGATAAAGGCACCGAACGACCCCCGATATCGATTATTCTCATCGAAGCTGGGCGCCACCGAAATCAGGACGGTTTTCCGGTTCCCCTTGGCAGTAACGATGTCCAGCTCATATTGGGACGGTTTGTTGCACCGGCGGATTTCGATTTGAGAGGAAATCACCTTCTCTTGGTCCTTCGGAACATAATCGAGAAAGCTTCTCCCGCTCAATGCCGCCGCCGAATCTTCCTCGAGAATGTGAGCAAACGCCGGATTACAGAAGAGAATTTTTTCGTTCTCATCCACCACCACGATACCTTCAATGATGGACTCGAAAAGTTCTTGATATTTTTCCTGGGACTCCTTGAGCGCTTGTTCCGCTCGTTTGCGCTCCGTTATATCGCGGACGACGCCGTTAACACGGAAAACTTTTCCATTCGGGGTAAACTCGATATCTCTTGAGTCACTCACCCAGATTTCTGTTCCATCCTTTCGAATGACCCGATATTCTATCGTAATTGGACCAGCGTCGGGACCATTCTTGAGGTGGGCTTCGAATTTGTTGAACACCTTTTTCAGATCATCGGGATGAACCATCCGGTTGAATAGAGCCGAAGGATTATCAACAAGCTCTTGGAGAGTATAGCCCGTTTGATGCTCGAAGGACGGAGAAATAAAATCATATCGATTGTTTACCGGGTCAAAGCGGTAAATGACATCGGTGACGGCGGAAGTAAACAACCGAAACCGCTCTTCACTTTCTTTGAGCGCCATTTCCGTTCTTTTTTGCTCGGTTATATCTTTGACAATGCCGTCAACGTAAAGAGGAGAGCCATCTTCCCCATAAATGAGCTTGGCGCTTGCGGACACCCAAAGGGTGGAACCGCTTTTGTGTCGCATTTGTGCTTCGATGTTGGTAATAACCCCCTTTTCGAGCAAAACCTTCGCATATTCGTCACGCTGTTCCGGGAAGAAATAGAGGTCGCGGGCGGAAATTTTCCGTAATTCTTCTTCGGAATCAAAACCGAACATTTTCAGAAACGCCGGATTTACCGAAATTATCTCACCGTCGGGAGTGGAACGAAAAACGCCGACGGGAATGTTGTTCAAGAGGGTGCGATACCGCTCCTCGGAAACCGCCAGCTTCTCTTCAGCTAATTTCCGCTCGGTTATGTCTTCGTACATAAAAACCAGGTTCTCGATTTTCCCTTCTCCGCCAAAAACGGGAAAAACCGTCAGATGAACACACACCAGCGCATTCGGGGCATTGAAAAAGACATCCCGCGGGTTATACCATATCTCGGGAATGGTAACGACTTTTCCTTCCCACACCTTGAGAAGCTCGTCATAGTACCCTGCTTTTCTGACTATGGGGTCTTCAAAAATAGAATATTCTTTCGGCAGAACGGACTTGAACAAGTTCTTGAACGCTTGGTTCACTCGCCCATTTCGTCCCTCACTGTCGGCAATCGCAATAGCATACGGATTGAACTCTAACATCTGGCGGATAGTGTCTCGTTCTCGGATGAGCTCTTCCTCATACCGTTTCCGCTTGGAAATATCACGGGAGACCGTACACAACACCCGCCGTCCGCCGAAGGTGATGACACTCACCCGTACCTCGACATCCACCAAGGAGCCGTCTTTGCGCCGGTACTTCCGTTCTCCCAAATCCGAGAACCCCTTCCGGACAATCCCCTCTATTTTTTCATCAATATCTTCCCGCTCATGAGCGATAAAGTCGTACGCCGTCAAGTTCGTCACTTCGTCTTCACTGTAACCGAGAAGATTCCGAAAGGTGGTGTTGGCTTCCAAGATACGGCGGGTTTCGATGTCCATGAGAAAAATGTTATCGGCGCTCTGTGCCACGACGGCACGGTACTTTTCTTCACTTTCTCTGAGGTTTTTCTCGGTTTCCTTCCGCGCCGTAACGTCCTGGGCAATGGTAAGGTAGTATCTTTTCCCCTCTCGTTCATAGCATGAAATTGTTATAGAAGCAAGGTACGGCGAACCGTCTTTCCGCTTTAAGAGGACTTCATAGTTTTTCACCTCTCCTTCCCGCCGAAGCTTTTCTCTCAGGACGACCCCATCATGCGGATGAACGTAAAAGTCCCTCACGTTGACCCTTTTGGCATCCTCCTCATCATAACCGGTCATTTCCAACATCGCACTGTTGCAGGAGAGAATCCTCCCTTCTTCGTCGGAGATACCGATACCTATCGGGACATTCTCAAAGAGCGTGTAGTAAAAATCATTGATCTCTTGAACGGCGGCAACATCGTCGGAAGAAATATTCAATTGCCATTTCAGGCGCCCGTTGAAGGACAATTTTTTGGGGGTGTGCTCTTCCACCATCTCCTCACACTTGCGATAATTCCCTTCCAAACACTCTGCCGTTAAGATGTACCCATGAGTCCTGCGTGAATTAAGTAACGGCCCTCTTCTGCCACATTGTATGTTCGTAAGTAAACAAATTCCCGCTTCTTGTCAAGGCAATAAACTCCCTCGAACATAGACAATTACCATCTCGTATCACATTTCAGTCCAAGGTGTTACCTTCATCACCCTTGCTCGGAAGTTTTTGAGAACCTCTCTTTTTCTCGAAAACATAGGAAAAGTAAACGAGTTTTCTTGACGGCTATCATTTCTCAATCTTTATCCGAACTTTTTTCGCTTGCTTCTTCTTCGACGGAAGAATCTTTTTCGCTTTCTTCTTCCTTCTCTTTTTTCAGCTTGTCTCTGAGCTTGGAAATTTTCTTCGCTAAGCCGGGGATGGCGTCGATGATATTCTCCCACTTCCCTTTTGCCATCGGCAGGAGGGAGACCTCTTTATCGTCGATGATAATAAACGCCGCCGGCTCGATTTTGGTGCCGCCGCCCCCGCCGCCGCCGAAATTGGAAGTGTTCTTCTCACCTTCGCCTTGACCGCCGCCGGCGCCGAAGCCGACCGATATTTTCACGACCGGGATGACGGTCTTTTTTCCTACCGTAACCGGCTCACCGATGACGGTTTCCGTGCGAGCTATCTCCTTCAGCTCGCCAACCACACCCTTGAGCAACTCAACGAGATTGTTGGACATCCGATACTCCTTTCTTCTTTCCTATCGCCAGCTTGAACAAATCTCTTAAGGGAAGACGGAACAAAAGCACAATCATGCGCCCCAGCAGCTTATACAGCGGAATCGCCACCGCAACCCGCGCCGAACCGCTTAGCGACGCTTCCGTCCACATCGGTACAAAGCGTACCCGCCCCACCACGTTCGGTACCGCCGCCAGGGCGGCTTGGTAGTAACCGAACACCATCCCCGTCACATGAGGCGAGTCGAAGCCTCCCTCAATTTGCCCCTCCAGCTCTTCCACGATGACGGATTTGAACACGCCTATCATAAATTGCCACAACGGTTGAAAGCACTTCGGGAGCAGATGGAGAATATCACGAAGGGAGCGCTGCCTTCGAGGGGCTGCTTTGGGTGGGGCTTTGGCTCTCTTCTCCTTCCGGGAGGAAGGCGTCTTTTTGAACATCTCCGCTTTGATATCGAAGGTAACCCGTTTGACTTTCCAGCCCCAGAGGGAAATCACCGCCTCCCGGCGGATAAAATCCAGTTCAGGCCCGCTGCGTCCCAGCCCAATAAACAGCAGCTTCTTCTCCGGGCTGAAATGCAACCGCACCCGCAGATGCAACAACAAGAACCCGACCAGCGAGGCTACCAATATGAGAGCGACTATCTTCATGGTTATAATATATACTATCGGCATCGCTAAAGAGACATATACTTTTTGCTCCTCCGCATTCTCTTCATGCGGGAGCCGTTTTTTTCTCTTTTTCTTTTGCTCGGATTAGTTACCCAAAAGCTCCGAAAACGAGTCGTCTCTCAAAGGAAAAGGGCGGCACAACAACCGCCCTTCACACTCCCGACAATGCGGACATTTTCGGTCACGGTGCGATGTTGTAGAATGCTTTCCGACCCAAGAAGACGGCATCGTCGCCGAGCGCCTCTTCTATCCGCAAGAGCTGGTTGTACTTGGCAATTCGGTCGGTGCGACACATCGAGCCGGTTTTAATCTGCCCGGCTCCGGTCGCCACCACCACATCGGCGATCGTCGTATCTTCGGTTTCGCCGGAACGGTGCGAGACGACCGTCGTAAATCCGGCACGCTGCGCCATAGCAATGGTATCGAGCGTCTCGGTCAAGGTGCCGATTTGGTTCAGCTTAATAAGGATGGAGTTGGTAGACTTTTCCTCGATGCCGCGCGCCAAGCGCTTCGGGTTAGTGACATACAAATCATCGCCGACAATTTGAATCTTTTTGCCCAACCGCTCGGTCATTATCCGCCAGCCTTCCCAGTCGTCTTCGGCATGGCCATCCTCGATGGAAATGATGGGATACTTTTCGCAGAGCTGCTCGTAATAGTCGACCATCTCTTCGGCGGTGAGTTTGCGATTCTCGGCGGCGAGGTTGTAGAGTTTGTTTCCCGGCTCGTAAAACTCCGACGACGCCGGATCAATCGCAATCATAATCTGCGACCCGGCTTCGTACTGGGAGTTTCCGATCGCTTCCATGATAACTTCCAGCGCTTCCTCGTTGGACTTCAAATCAGGGGCAAATCCTCCTTCGTCACCTACGGCGGTGTTGTATCCTTTCGCCTTGAGAACTTTTTTCAAGTGCCCAAAGACTTCCGCTCCCATCTGAAGCGCTTCGGCAAAGCTCTTGGCGCCGACCGGCATAATCATAAACTCTTGCAGGTCGACGTTGTTGTCGGCATGTTTTCCGCCGTTGAGGATGTTCATCATCGGCACCGGCAGGATTTTGCAGTTGCAGCCGCCGATGTAGGCGTAGAGCGGCATTCGCTTCGATTCCGCCGCCGCTTTCGCTGTCGCCAGTGAGACGCCCAAGAGAGCGTTGGCGCCCAATTTCCCCTTGTTTTCGGTGCCGTCCAAATCGATGAGGAACTTGTCGACCGCTACCTGGTCGAAGGGACTGATATCTTCCCCCAACAAGGCGGGGCAAATTTTGTCGTTGACGTTGGCAACCGCTTTGGTCACTCCCTTGCCGAAAAAGTAGTTGCCGTCACCGTCGCGAAGCTCCACGGCTTCATGGGCACCGGTCGACGCTCCGGAAGGAACGGCGGCACGACCGACACTGCCGTCAGTAAGGTGGACTTCCACTTCGATGGTCGGGGTCCCTCGACTATCGAGAATCTGACGGGCATGAATGTTTTGGAAATCTGACATCTTTTACATCCCTTTTTTATATGTTTTTTCAGAACTTATCATTCTCTCCCCTACTGAGCAAGCACAATGTTCTTATTGGAAGTACCCTCTAAGTATCGACCGGTTCCCATAAGAAGTAAAGGCAGCCTTTTGCTAAGTTACCGTCGGGCAAGGGGGAAAAATCCGGCACGGATTTTGATAAAGTCATCGGTGAGACGCTCATGTTTCACTTGGTACGAAGGTCAGCGGATTAAAAAATGCTGACTGAGGGTCGGCTCCGTCCGACCCTCTTCTTTTTTGGGGAGAAAACTCACCATTTTCCCATGACAGTTTCGTTTTGGCGGCGGGGGAAAAATTGACTTGCCGGGGGTAAGAAAAGACGGTAATTTAGCGATAGAGTATACGGTTAGGATATTTTGAGCGGTTTGTCGGTGCAAGCTGTTCAAAGAGAAAAGCGGTAATGCCCCCGTAGCTCATCTGGATAGAGCATCTGCCTTCTAAGCAGAGGGTAGCAGGTTCGAGTCCTGCCGGGGGTATTTTTAGCCTACGTGCGCGCTCGTTTATTAGTATATCTTAGGAGAGTTAATTATAAATAAACAACTAAAGCATTGCATGCGGGATCAAGATGTTAGCATAACGAGATAACTTTGGTCTGGCACCATAGTTGAGCTTATCACGTCTGGCACGGGTTTTCGGAAACGTAATCAACACTTGGTTTTTCGCTCTTGTAATTGCAACATAAACAAGACGATGCATTTCAGCCAATCGTTCGCCACTATTACTCCCAGGCAGGAGCTTTTCATCAAAAGCGGGAATAATAACAAATTTCTTAGATAAACCCTTTGAACTGTGCATAGTCAAAACTTCTATTCGCCCATTGTCCTCAGTTTCATCATCCGGTACTGTTTCAATTAAGGAAAAAGAGTTTTCTACTCTCTCCCTTGGCAATAATGAATCGTCACTAGCAAGTAGATTCGTTATCACACTTTCATTTATTGTGAGATTGATCTCAGCAAGCCCTTGAATTATAGAGTCAGCATTTAGTGAGACTATTTTTTCTCTTGTACACAGAAAAGTATCTAAAAGCTTTATAAACCGCCTTTGCCACTTCTGGACTTTTGATACACGTATCAGAGCATCAACAAATTCCACATCGCTATCAATATATTGGGAGAGCGCATACGCCCTGTACTTTTTGTTTAAACTTTCAAAACTATTCAACAACACTCTATTTAGGAACGGTTGATTCGGGATAATGACCAAACGTAACATTGCGAATAACATTTCTCGGGATAAATCAGTCACACGTACCTCACAATTGACACCTGATTCCTTGAGCTTCTCTACATAGTTGTTAATAGCTTTCTTCGCTGGCAATAAGATAACCGTGTCCGACTTATCAGACGTATTCAGGGCTTTAATAAATTCCGCTATTTTTTTAACCTCTGCTTTACAGCTTTTGAAAGAAAGAATTTTTAGGTCGCCAGTTTCATCCTTGAAAGGTTGAAGCTCTTTCTCCGAAAAACCCTCTGGATCCATGAACCTCAGCATGTTGTTGGCTGCAGCAATAACTCTCTTGGGACACCGCCGGCAAAAAACAAAATTAACACACTGCACATTATCTCGAGCAAGCAAATTCGTTAACCCCTTTGGCGATGCTGACCTACTACTGTATATACTCTGGTCTGGGTCACCTACAATTATGACAGAATCACACGGTTCTGTTATAAGTTCAATAAGTCGTTGCTCGGCAGGATTGAAATCTTGGTATTCGTCAATTAGGAAATGCCGTGCACCTCGAAGCCATTTAGGTAAACCATTTTCAGAAATAGCTTTGATCGCAAGAATAGCAAGCTGATCCCAAGATAACACTGAATATCTGTGGCAGAATTTATTGACAATCTCTTCCAGCTTTTCACAATTACCTGAAGTTTTATCATTCTTTTGCCATGTTCCGGATAACTGTTTCAACAATGAATAAAATTCCTTTTTATTGGCAATAAGTCCAACACTCTTCGAATACTGAAACAGATCTTTTAAGAAGATTTGCGATAAGAAACTTTGGGTTTTAGGGGACAGGTCAATTACTTCCAAATGAGCTGGTAGATCTAGTTCGTCCGCATATGCAGCCACAATTTTGAAAGCGAGGCTATGAAGTGTAGAAATATGGATACCCAATTCGCCTGCTTCCACTCCCAAGCCACCCTCATCTCTTGGCTTACCAATATCTACCTTGAAAGCGTTAACTATGCTGTTAACGAACGTTAGATAGTAAATGCGAGAAGGATCTACCCCGTGTTCAATTAAGCTTTCAATTTTCCTTAATAAGCTATAAGTTTTTCCAGTTCCAGGACCTGCGGACACAACAAGTAGTCCGTCCCTATGTTCGACAACTGCCTTATAACGATCAGCCGGTGCATACTTGTGATTTAAGGAAATTGCCACTCTACTGTCCCTCCTCTTCCAGGACTTGCAGGAGGCGGGCGAAGTCGGCGGGGAGAGGGCATTGGAAAGAAAGTGGCTCCTTGGAGTGTGGGTGCGTGAACTCCAGTTTGTACGCATGGAGCGCCTGCCGGTCGATGAGTCCAAGAAGGCGTCGGGCGAAGCGCCGCTCGGGACCGAAAATGCCGCGGTGCCACTTGTTCCGCCCGCCGTATTCGGGGTCGCCGAAGACCGGATGCCCTACATGTGAAAAATGCACTCGAATCTGATGGGTGCGTCCCGTGTGCAGTCTGACCGCAAGCAAATCGTACGTCCGAAAGCGCCGCTTCACCGTATAGCTGGTCTTGGCTTGTCGGCTGCCGACCGAAACGACCGCCATCTTCTTTCGGTCTTTTGGCGAACGGCCTATGGGCAGCTCTATCGTCCCTTCGTCGGAAGGCATGTGCCCGCAAATGAGCGCCAGGTAGGTGCGGTTGATTTTCCTTTCCTGCATCTGCTGTTGCAAGGCAAGGTAGGTCTCGTCGGTTTTCGCCACCACGATTAACCCGGAGGTGTCTTTGTCCAGGCGGTGGACGATACCGGGACGCTCGACACCGGAGCCGTGCGCCAGAGTGCCGAAATGATGAATCAGCGCGTTGACCAACGTACCCGAATAATTGCCCGCTCCGGGATGCGTCACCAGTCCCGCCGGTTTGTTCACCACCGCCAGGAACTCATCTTCAAAGACAATCTCAAGGGGAATATCCTCGGGGGCGAGGTCGACTTTCGGCGGCGGAGGGATAGTAACGGAAATGTGCTCCCCTCCCTTGAGAGGATAGTTCTTTGCCACCGCTTTGCCGTCGACCAGCACCAACCCTTCGGCGATTAACTTTTGCGCTTTGGTGCGCGTCAACGACAACGACGGCTGAGAAGCGAGAAACGTATCCAAGCGCCGGGACTTCATCGACGAGGGGACGGTAAGCGTGACGGTCTTTGTCTCTGAAGACTCGGCGGCAGACATAGCACTTACGAAGGACGAAAATCCCCGTGCACCAACTCAAGCATTTCGCGGACGGCTCGCTCCAACCCGATCAACATCGCCCGACCGCAAATGGCTCTCCCGATGACAAACTCGTCCACATACCCCAACTCGACCAACGGCGGGATATTCTTGTAGTGGATGCCACGCCCGCAGTGGATGGAAAGCCCGGCTTTGGATGCCGCCTGCACCGCCCGGTCGATGCGGTCGAGCTCCTCTTGGGCATCCTCGATGGTCTGCGCCTTCGTATATCCTTCGCAATTAATCAGCACCGCCGTGGCTCCCGCTTTGGTGGCGCCCTTGATTTGCTCCGCTTCCGGCTCCACGAAGAAGCAAATATTCACGCCCACCCCGTCGAAACGGGCGGTCAAATCACCGAAATCAACCGGCGTCGAGGCGAAATCAATCGTCGACACGGGGCTGTTGCTGTCGGCATGGTCTGCAACGAACGTGACCATCCACGGGCGCACCTCCAAAGCGCGTTCGATGATATCCTCCGTCGGCGGCATCTCGAGGGTCAGTTTGGTCTTGACCACCCCTTTCAGCAAATACAAATCGCGGTGACGAACGAAGCGGCGGTCACGACGGAGTTGTATGGTGATACCGTCGGCTCCGGCAAGTTCCGCCAACACCGCAGCCTGCGCCGGATCCGGCTCCACGTGATGCCCCAACTCCCGGGCAATGGCAACCAAATCAAGATTGACTGACAATAACGGCAACGCTCTCTCCTTCCATGGTTAGCGCTCGATTGAAACTCGGTAAACCTTTCGGTTCTTTTCCGACCTCTCGCCAAGATACACGCTGCAGGGCATTCCCCCACACTCCTACGAGATGGTATGCTCTTTCAGGAAATTAGTCAACGTTAAAAATTGCTCGATGGTAAGCTGCTCGGCACGAATCTTCTCCGGAAAACCAAGTCGAGCGAAAATATCATGCGCTCGTTCGGCAGTGGGGATGATATCCGGGACGAGGTTGTTGACCAGCAATTTCCGACGATGCCGAAACGCCGCGCGGACGACTTCTTCAAAGAAATCGGGATACGCTACCTCGACGGCGCTTCTCGGCGTCAAGGAAATCACACTCGAGACTACTTTCGGTGGAGGGGAAAAATGCCGCGCCGCCACGTCGAAATGCTTCACCACATCAAAGGCAAGCTGGGTAAAGATAGACAACGGCGACCAATCCTTGCTGTTCGGTGACGCCGCCAAGCGCGCGCCCAGCTCCTTTTGCACCATCAAAACGACCCGCTCGATGTGGGTGCGGTGGGTATATATCCATTCGACGAGCGGTGAAGTAATGTGATAAGGGATATTGCCGACGAGAGTGAACCTCTCGACACCGGCTTGGGTAGGTTCGAACGTCAGAAAATCCTGATGAAGAAGCCGGATGTTCGCCATGTCCTTAACGGTACGGGAAAGATAGCGCACCGCCTCCCGATCATACTCCACCGCGATGACGCTAGCCCCCGCTTGCGCCAGGGGGAGCGTCAACGCTCCCTTGCCGGAACCGATTTCCACGATGGTCTGACCTTCTGCGGGGTGAATAAGAGCGACTATTTTATCAATAATTTCCGCCGACTTCAGGAAATGCTGTCCGAACCGTTTTTTCGGGCGCATGGTACCTACCCCCCGAACGTTTCCGCCAAACCGAAAAACTTTTGTACCGTCCGGTCGACGTTTTTTTCCAACTCGGAGAGGGGCATTCCCCTCAGTTCCGCCACTTTTTTGTAAACGTAAGCGACATACGCCGGTTGGTTTTCTTTGCCGCGAAACGGCACCGGCGTCAGGTAGGGAGAGTCGGTCTCCAACAGCAGCCGCTCCAGCGGAACTTCCGCCGCCACCTGCGCCATTTTTGCCTTCTTGAAAGTAACCACCCCACCAACCGAAAGATGAAAACCCAAGGAGATAACTTTCTCGGCATCTTCGACCGTCCCCGGGAAGCAATGAAAAACTCCACCCTTCAAGAGGGGAAGATAATCCATGAGAATGTCAAGCGTCTCCCGGAAAGAGTTGCGGGTGTGAATCACAATCGGCAAGCTCAACTCGATTGCCAGCTCGATTTGCGTCCGGAAGGCTTCTTTTTGAACGTCGGCGGGGGAAAGATTCCGATAGAAATCAAGCCCTATCTCCCCAATTGCAACCACCTTGGGTTGCTGCGCCAACTCTTTCAACTCTGCCAACACTCCCTTCGTCAAGGTCTTGGCGTCATGGGGATGAACCCCGACGGTAGCATAAATGTTATCATACTTCTCTGCCAATTCCACAGAGTGACGCGAAGAAGGAAGGTCGACACCGATGTTGACCAACATCTGTACGCCCGCTTCAGCGGCGTCGGCAATGACTTTCTCGCGGCGTCCGTCGTAAACGTCGAAATCAAGATGGCAGTGGGAGTCAATCATCAGCTTATTTTGGCACCGGCGGGGACATCACCATCCGGCGTCAAGAGAACCAACTTCTTCCCTGCTTTCGCCGCCAGCAACATGCCGTTCGATTCGATACCGCGGATGACAGCCGGTTTCAAATTGGTCACGACGATAATTTTCTTGCTGAGCATTTCCTCCGGCGAATAATGCTGAGCAATGCCCGCCACGATATAGCGCTTTTCTTTCCCGATGTCTATGCGAAGGTGGAGCAGCTTGTCGGCTCCCTCCACCCGCTTTGCTTCGATGACTTCCGCTACCCGCAAGTCTGCCTTGGCGAATTCGGAAATGTCGAGTAAAACCCCCGTCGGGCTTTTCTCTTTCTTCGCCGCTTCCGCCGGTGGCTGTGCCGGAGCTTTTTTCGGTTTCAAGCGCGGGAAAATCGCCTCCTCGAGCGCTACAGGTGTGCCCGGCGCCAACTCGAAAAAGATACGGGCATGTTCCAACGACAAGGTGGAATCGTCCAAATTCAAAAACCGGCGGATCTCCTTCATCTTTCCCGGCATCAAGGGATACAGGACAATCGAGACGATGCGGATAACTTCACAGCACGCATACAAGACCCCGCCCAGCTCGGCTTTTTTCCCTTCCTTGGCAAGAATCCACGGGGCGCGGTCGTTGAAAAACTTGTTGGTCGACCGCACCAGATTCATCGCCAGAGCGATGGCTTGTCCCACGTCAAAACGAGTGACATGCTCATACGCCGCCGGCGGCAACGCTTCCGCTTGCTCCATCAGCTCTTGCAGCCCCTCCAGCTCCCGGTGCGGCTCGGGAAGTTTGCCGTCGAAGTTGACCGCAATCATTTTTGCCACCCGTGAGACAAGGTTCCCCAAGTCGTTGGCGAGGTCGGAATTGTACTGGGTGACAAACCGCTTTGCCTGAATATCCCCGTCGACGCCGAACGGATACTGAGTAAGCAGCAAATATCGGGCGCCGTCGGCACCGAACTCGGCGACGAGGTCGTTCGGGTCTATCTGATTACCCAGCGACTTGGACATCTTCTCCCCGTCGATAGTGAAAAAACCATGGAGGAAGATAGTGTCGGGCAATTTCAAACCCGCCGCCATTAGCATGGCAGGCCAGTAAAGACAATGGAACTTGAGAATATCCTTCGCCATCAAATGCACCACTTCCGCTTTGTTCCACCACTTGTCGAAGGTCTTTTCGTCGTCGCCGTAGCCGATGGCGGAGATATAATTGCTCAGCGCATCCACCCAAACGTACGCTGATTGGGAAGGGTCAAACGTCAGCGGGATACCCCATTTCACATGTTCGCGGGAGAGAGAAAAATCGGGCAATCCCTGAGCGATGAGCCCCAACACTTCCCGCTTTCGTTCTTCGGGAAGAATTCGCAGTTCGCCGCTTTCAATCTTTTCCTTTATTTTGGGCAAAAACGCCGTGAGACGGAAAAAGTAATTTTTTTCTTTCAGCTTTTCCGGTACCCGCTTGTGATCGGGACACATGCCGTCGACCAGCTCCTTCTCGGTGAGAAACTTCTCGCAGCCGGTGCAATACAAACCTTCGTAGTACCCCTTATAAATGACCTCTTCCCCTTCTTCCGTCTTGGCATGGTGCAGCACATCGAGGAGCTTATTGACGGCGCGGGTATGTTTCTCGGAGGTGGTGCGAATGAAATAGTTATACTCGATAGCGAGGTTTTTCCACGCCGTTTTGAATAACTCGACGGTACGATCGCAAAACTCGATTTCCGACAGACCTGCCGCCTGCGCCGCTTCGGCGACTTTCGAGCCGTGCTCATCGGTGCCGGTAAGAAAGAATGAGTCTCTCCCGGCAAGGCGGTGGAAACGCGCCAAGTAGTCAGCGGCGATGGTCGTATAGGCATGACCGATATGGGGACGGTCGTTGATGTAATATATCGGGGTAGTCACATAAAACGGCTTCGACATAATCTCTCCTCAGCAATCTTGCTGTCTGCTTTCGACCTCATGACGATGGGTCCCCGGATTGACGATTGGCATCCTCATCCGTGGTATCTTCGAGTTTTTTCAACACCTCTTCCGTTTCTCCTTCTTCCAGCGACCCGTTCCCTAAGTCAAGATAGGCTTGGCTCGGGACCTCTTTCTTCTCGCGCTTTTCGTAAAGCACTTCCAGAATGTCCGTCGGATGCACTCGAAAGCGGTTGTTCTCTTCATCGCGGACGACCGCTTCCTCATGGAAGATGTCGATGCGCTCGATCTCGCCGTCTCCCATCTTGGTTTTCACCAACGCTCCCACCGGAGGAAAACGCCGACGACATTGGACGTAGGTTTCGGCTTCAAAGCGCAAACAGCACAACAATCGGCCGCAATTACCGGAGATTTTCACCGGATTCAACGGCAGCTCCTGTTCCCGGGCATGCTGGGTGGTTATGGGAGCAAACTCTCTCAAAAAGGTGCTGCAACATTGCGGCAAGCCGCAAATGCCGAACCCTCCCAGCCGTTTGGCTTCGTCCCGCACTCCGATTTGGCGCAGCTCGATACGGGTTTTGTAGCGTGCCGCCAAGTCCTTGACCAGCTCACGAAAATCGACCCGGTGGTCGGCGGTGAAATAAATCGTCACTTTGTTCCAATCGAACTGGCACTCCACGTCGACGATTTTCATCGGCAAGCCGTGCTTGGCAACCAGTACCTCCACCTCGCCTTTGTAGGTTTTTTCGTTTTCGCGAAGTTCTTTCACCCGTTCAATGTCGGCTTTGCTTGCCGGGCGTAAGATAGAGCGTGGCCGGTTGGTGGTCGGGAACACCAGTTCGCGGTCGACTTTGTGCACCAGCACACCGATATCTTCACCGCGTTCGGCTTCCACCACCACATATTCCGACAGGGTCAGGGAATGGTAAAACTTGTTGTAATAAAATTCCCTTCGATGCCCCTTGAATTCAACCAGATACAATTCCGCCATCAGTTTTCTCCATCGTCACCGGCATCGACGTCCGTACCACTTAGGGTTGAGTCGGCATTTGAGACCGTATTCGCAATATCAGCGCCGTCAACGTCCCGTGAATATGCACGTTCCGCCGTAAATCTGCAAGCGCAATCTTTATATTGTCAAGGAACACTTCCGGTAACTGCCGCTCGGCAAAGGCGCCGCACAGCTTGGTAATTTCCGCCAAAAAATCGACATTGACGACCTTCGTTTCGTCTTGAGTCACGGCGTAGAAAGTACAGTCGCGCACCAGTGACTGCCAGACTTCCAAAAGCCGCTCGGCTTGCCCGCGGTCGCGCCCTCCTATCAAATCTGTCAGGCGGGCAACCGTTTCGTACGGCGGCTCGGTGAGCAACGACTTGAACAACAACTGCGCCACGGCTCGCTGGGAAGATTCGTCTTCCGGCATCTCCAGCATCGCCATCGCCGTCCCGAGCGAACCGTCGGCAAGCCGCGCCAACAAGGTCGCCCGCTTCTCCCCGACGTCATGACGTTCCCGGAGGTAGGTGATAATGTTTTCTTCGGGGATATTGTGAAATCGCACTTTATGGGCGCGGGACTGAATGGTCGGCAGCAATGACTCGGGACGCTGCGCCGTCAGGATGATGACGGTATCGGAGGGCGGCTCCTCAATGAGCTTCAACAAGGCGTCCGCCGAGGAAGGCAGCATTCGTTCCATCTGGTAAAAAAGTACCACCCGGGTCATTCCCTCCGCTCCCCGCAGGGAGAGCCGTCGCCGGATCTCCCGCGCCACGTCGATGGGAATGGCGGTATGGGAGGCAAAAGAGAGAATGCGAAACGGCTCGGCTCGTTTCTCGGCAAGGTACTCCGACGTCTGCTCGATGGCTTCTCCCAGATTCTTGTGCGGCGGTACCGGCACGGCAAAGTGGAGTCCCTCGTAATTCAAGGCGAAGATAGTTCGGCACGCCCGACATTCCCCGCAGGGACGCACGGGAATTCCGTCATCGTTGCTTTTCACCGGTTGTTCGCAATTGAGCAACGCGGCAAAAGAGACTGCCGTCGCCCACTTACCCACCCCTTCTTTGCCGTGAAAAAGATAAGTGGAAGCTGTCCGCCCCGCGAGAAAGGAGCGGCTCAACAGTCGCCACGCTTTCGGTTGGTACTGTGCAATATCAAAAGGAATCAAGGCGTATCCACTTCACCGGATCAAGGGGGGTTCGCCCCTTCCGGAGTTCAAACTTTACCAAACCATCACTGCCGGCATAGGCAAGCGTCGTCCCCGCCACGACGTATTCGCTCGTCTTGACGGCTGTTTTTCCCAAACCGCCGTAGGTGGAAAAGTAGCGGTCATCGTGGTTAATGATAATAAAATTCCCATACCCGCGCAAATTTCCGACGTACACCACCGTCCCATCGGCAACCGCCACTACTTTCCGCCCGCTTTTCCCCTTGATGGTGATGCCCGGAGAAAACGATTTCAGTTTTGTGACCGGGTCGACATGATTACCGAACCCGACGACAATTTTTCCCTTGAAAGGCGAAAGCAACTGCCCCCGCAACGCCGCAAAAGCGGAGGGAACGGAAGTGTCCCGAGATGCCGTCGGCAACGTCGCTTCTTTCTCCCTTTGCAAGCGGGCGATAATCCGCTCTATTTCCTGGGCTGCCTGTTGGAGAGTAAGAATCCGGTCGGCTTCCGCCGATTTTTTCCTCCGGAGCCGCTCGAGTTTTTTCTGTTCTTTTTCCTTTCTGGTTCTATTCAGAGCCGTGGCGGTCTCTTTTTTCTTTTTCAGTCCGGCAACTTTCTTTTTGGCGCCGGAAAGCTCGGTCAACTTCTGACGGGACTCTTCGAGATACTCTCGTGCTTGCGCCACATTTCCCGACTCGAACTGAGCCAGCGCCGCCAAGTAAATAACCTCCCGCTTCAACTCGAGCTCTTCGTTCACCTGCTCAGCGAAGGCAAGTTCGGTCTGGCGCGCCGCAAAGTAGAACTGCCGAAGGTTGCCCAAATAGCGACGCCGGGTACGTTCGTACAACTCCTGGAAATCGGCGAGCATCTTCTCGGTCTCGGCAATTTGCTTTTTGAGCTTTTTCAATTTCCGATTCAAGCGGGAGAGCACTTTTTTCCCGGAGGCGATTTTTTGGTCATACTCCGAGACGGTCTTCAGAACGTCTTTCTCAGCTTGTTTGAGGGAATCGAGCTTGCGACGGCTTTGTTCGACCTCTTTCAAAATCTCTTCGAGGTCTTGCTTTTGAAAGAGGATGTCTTCCTTTCCTCCCGCCGCCCTGCTCGGCATCGCCGCCATCAGCACCACCAGGCCGAGGAAAACCGTCCCTATCATCCGCGCCGTCATCGGCTCACCTCAAGAGCTTTCGTATTCCCAAATAGCCGCTGATTATTCCCAACAACGCCGTCACCCCGCAAAAAATGGCAATCTCCTCCAACGTCGGGATAACCAGCTCAAACTGAGTGAACGTAATTTTGTGATAGGCGTAATAGATCAGCAGCCACCCGGCAACCGCCGAGAGTCCGGCGATAATCATTCCTTCCAACAGAAAGGGGAGCGCCAAGAAAAGCTTTCCCGCTCCCAGTAACCGCATTTGTTGAAAGCCGACGGCACGGGCTCGGGTCATCAAGCGGATGCTGTTGAGAGAGCTTATCAACGCCGCCAGCAAGATGAGCGCCCCCAGCACCATGCCGAAGTTCAAGATGGTCGCCCGCGTCGCCTCCGCTTTGCGCAGCCATCGCTCACTATAACAGACCCGCGTGATTTCGGGTTGTTTCTCCATCCGAGCGGCGAGGTTTGCCATGTCGGCGGAGTTCAAATAGTCGGGGGCAAAGGTCAAGAGGAATGAGCGCGGCAGCGGGTTGGTGGAATCGTAACCGACCAGCAAGTCGGTGCCGACCAACCGGCTCAATTCCGCCCGGGCTTCTTCTTTGGAAACGAAATCGACGCCCCTGACTCCTTCGGTCGCCTCCAAACGAGCCTGCAACGAAGGTAACACCGAATCGGGCACCATTTCGTCAACGAAGAGCTCCATATTCATATCCGACAGCAAGGTGGTATAAAACCGTTCGGAAGTGCCGGCGCCGATCCAGTACAAGTCGAACAAAAGCAACAGTAAGGTCAAAGAGAGAAATGACGCCAATGCCGTGCCGGGGTAGCGCTTGAAATTGCGGGCTAATTCTTTCAGAACGTATGCTGTGCGCGTCATACCAACGTTCCCTCGGAAATATGATAATAGTCGGTATTGGGCAGTTGCTGGGAAGGGATATCCGAGCTTAAAATTATCATCGAGCGTCCCGACAAAGTAACCGACACCAAGTATTCGAAAATCCGCTGGTAAGTCTTTTGGTCAAGTCCCGCCAACGGCTCGTCTATCAACATCAAGGGCTGATGGGCAATGGAAGCGCGGGCAAACTGCACCAACGTATTTTCCACCCGCGTAAGTTGATGCGGGTAGACCCCCGCTTGCTTGAGCAAGGAAAACTCGGTCAGCATTTTCAGCAGCCGTTCTCGGCAGACTTTTCGCCGTTCCCCGGCAAGTATGAGCGGGAAGGTGATATTCTCGGCAACCGTCAGCGACGGCATCAAGCCATAGATACCGCCGACGCCGCCGATTTTGCGGCGTATCTTCTTCAGCACTCGCCGCTTGCCCGGCTTGAGCGTTACTCCCATCACTTCCACCGAGCCGCTTTCGGCAAACCGTTTCCCCACCAGCAACTCGACGAGAGAGGTTTTCCCAGAACCCGCCGCCCCGGTAATGACGGCGGAACGACCGGCGGGAAGGGAAAAATTCAGCTCGCGGAAAATCTGTCCCCCTCGGTCCGACCTGACGTAGACGTTGTTGAGTTCAACCAAGATATCCGATTCCATAACGACCCTGACTAACCTTCCCTGTCATTAGTTGACCTTTTCCTTTTCGTCTTCTATCTTCCCGCTACATAGAACTTATACGGGTATAAGTAGTACAAAGCAACAACTTTTAAGATATGGTACAATTCACATGAGAATCATTATCGCTGTTATCACGCTTTTGACCGCCGTTTTTTCGGTCTCGCACTCCCAAGAATGGAAAACCGTCGCTTCACCGTTTACAGAAACCATCACCGGGATTTGCGCCCTTTCTCCGGACACCCTTTTCATCGTTACCGGTAAGGGGAACATCGCCCGCACCACCGACGGCGGCAAAAACTGGAAAGCTATCTCCGTGGCTCCCAACGTTCCGCTGGAAGACATCAGTTTTGCCGATGCGAAGGTCGGAGTGGTCTGCGGACGCAACGGTGCGATTTACCGTACTACCGACGGCGGAGGGACGTGGGAAAATTGCTCGTGGTGGGACAAGACCCCGTGGCTGATGGATGTCGAAATGCTTACGCCCGAGGTCGGCGTGATTATCGGTATGACGCGTAATACAGTTTCCCCCCTCAAAGGGATTTGCTTGCGTACCACCGACGGCGGCAAAACCTGGAAACAACAAACATCGCTCGGCTTGGGCTACAGCGAACTGCTCTACCATCCCGGTGAAGGGCTGTATTTACTCTCGTTCGGGAAGTTGCACTTTTCCCGTGATCTCGGCAAGACGTGGGAGAGCCGAAACACTGCCGACGGGCTGGTGGCACGAACCTTTTCCCTGAAGGGGAAAACCGGCATCATGGCAGGACCGTCGGGGATGTTCGCTTATTCCTCGGACAGCGGGAAAACCTGGATAAAACCGGAGCAATGGTCAAACACGCTCTACATCACCTCGGAACTTGTCGACGAGAAGGAAGGCTACATAGCCGGTAAAGACGCCTTGATAATGCGTACCACCGACGGGGGAAAGACATGGAAGCGGGAACCGTTGGAAGAAAAAGAGTTTGACATTCTTGATATGTGCCTTGCCGGAGACTACCTCTTCGCCGTCGGCAGCAAAGGAAAAATCCTCGTCAAGAAAGCAAAGTAACCCCCCACACACACCCTCAGGGTGATTTATCCTTGCACGGTCGGGGAACCCTTCCCCGACACTCTAAGTCTTGGGAGGGCACGGTCTGGTACAGACCTGCCATCACCTCTTCCATATTTGGCAAGTCTCTTCGAGACCTTCCCTACTTTGACTGTGGTGTAATTTCAGAATGTCAAGAATGCCCACGAATACGGGTGCTT
>CAZAZQ010000003.1:45024-56005 GCA_964489705.1 uncultured Ignavibacteriales bacterium | reverse complement strand
CTTTGACTGTGGTGTAATTTCAGAATGTCAAGAATGCCCACGAATACGGGTGCTTACTGCTCGACCATGCCGGCTTTTTTCAAGGCGCGGACGAATTTGCTCTCGGTTTGGGGAACGAAAGGAATCCCCAATGAATTAAACACCTTCTGAAGCTTATCCTGCACCATCTCGATGACGCTTTCATCGGGAAGCTCGACTTCCAACTCGTAATCGACGGAACCGTCGGAAAACTCGGTCTTGTCCAACTCCAAGGTGTAGATATCGTCACCGATTTTGAACGGCTTTCTTCGGCGGGTATTTGTGAAATGCACCAGCTTCATGACGGTAATGTCCCCCCATTTCTGCTTGATGAACTCGACGGCGGGGTGATCAAGCGACATCACATCCCGACGCAAAGCGATAAGCTCCTGCGCCAGCCCTTTCGAAATCTCTCCTTCGATTTCATTTCGAATCGCTGCGAGACCCGGCTTGAGCGGGCTGCTTTTCAAAGTCACGAGACCGCGCTTGTTTTCCGCCCGCACCCGCAGCGCCCAGCCTTCCCGCGCCAGTTTTCTATCCTCGCTGTCGAAGAAAGCGTTGACGTGGTGTTCTTCTTCTTCCGCTTGTCCGAGAAATCCCAAGAGCTTGAGATAGTCGGTAAAGGAGTTCAATTGCAGCTTGATTTCGATTTCCCGGCGTATGTCTTTTACATCTCCCATTCTATAAGTAATATAAACAGCAACCGGGAAAAAGGTGCAACTATTTTTTGAAAATTCGTGGCGGCACGAGCCGATACCCCCCTCTTTTCCTCCCCCTTTTGACCGCGGAAAACGGACAAACTGCCTGTTTTTCACCGTTAGCCCTTACCGGTAACATCAAACCTGATACCGTTCGGTAATTTCCTCGTTGGTCTCGGCATCGTAGACCTTGAACTCTTGGATATGCACGGTAGTATCCCGTACCAGATTGATCTTGAACTTGTGAATTTTCATCATCCGTTCCACCCGGTCGGTGCCGTTCTCGGTCATCGCTTCCGCCAACAAGGGGCTGACTACCAAGTTGAACTTGGTGTACTTTCTGTCTGCCTTCGCCCGGCAGAACCAGCGTTCGATTTTGGTGGTCATAGTTTGTTTGGAGAGGATACGTCCCAGTCCCGAACAGTACGGGCACGGCTCGGAAAGCATGTGCATGTGTGACGGACGCACCCGCTCTCGAGTCATTTCGATAATACCGAAATCGGTTACGGGACTGATCGCTCGTTTGGCGCGGTCGTTCTTGAAACAGGCTTTGAACTCTTCATACAGACGGCGGCGGTTTTCGCGATTGTACATGTCGATAAAATCACAGATAATCAAGCCGCCGATATCGCGCAGGCGGATCTGACGGGCAATTTCCCGCGCCGCTTCGATGTTGGTCTGAAAGATGGTTGTTTCTTGGTCGCCGCTGCCGACAAACCGTCCCGTGTTGACATCGATGGTGACCATCGCTTCAGTTTGGTCGATAACGAGGTAAGCACCCTTTTTTATCCACACTTTGCGGTCGAGCATCCGTTCGATCTCCGGCTCCAGATTGTACTTGTCGAACAGCGGCAGCTCTCCTTTGTACAGCTCGATACGACTTTTCAAATGCGGCACCACCTGGCGGGCAAAACTGATGAGTTTTTTGTAATCTTTCTTGTTATCGACCACCAAGCGCTCGACATCCTCAGTGAAAACATCGCGAATCATCCCCACCAACATTTCCGCCTCTTTGTGAATCAAGCACGGGGCGGGGGTGTTCTCCGCTTTTCGTTTCAGCTTTGCCCACAACTTGAGGACTCGCTTGATATCGGCTTTGAAGTCGGCTTCGCTTTTGCCTTCCGCTTCCGTCCGGGCAATAAGCCCGAAACCTTCAGGACGGAGCTTGGAGAGGATTTTCTTCAAACGCCGTTTTTCATTCCAACTGGAAATGCGTTTGGACATGCGGATATGATCATCATCGGGCACCAACACAATCAAACGACTGGGAATGGAAATCTCGGACGCCACCCGCGGTCCTTTGGTGGACATCGGTTCCTTGATGACCTGCACCAATATTTCCTGCCCCCGCTTGAGCACCGTCTCGATACCCGCCCGTCGCCGTTTGCGGACGATATCGACCGGCGACTCTTCTTCTTCAAACACTTCCGAGTCGTAGTGGTGATGACCGTAATCTTTCCCGATGTCGGATGAGTGCAAATACGCCGCTTTCGGCATGCCGATGTCGACAAACGCTGCCTGCATCCCCGGCAAGACCGTTTTGATGATACCTTTGTAGATATCTCCGACCATGCGGTCCGAGTCCGGTCGTTCGACCTGTAACTCGACCAGTTTGTTGTCTTCCAGAATAGCGACGCGTGTTTCGTAATCGGTTGAATTGACAAGAATTTCTTTTTTCATTCGTGTACGTTACCCCCTTTGGGTATGGTTCCAAATTGTTCACCGGGTTGCGGTTTATAACCGTTCAAAAAGGATACGCCGGACATCGGCTTTTTCCCCTGCGGCACCAGTGTGCGTATTTCAAGCGCCGAATGAGCGCATTGAACGATTAATTTCTTTCGTGACGGCAAAATTGTCCCGGGTGGGACGGCATCGTCCGAACCGTCACTTTCGGAAGGGAGAAGGGCACTTGAGAGAACCTTGACTCTCTCCCCCCGGAAATAGGTATAAGCACCGGGGTATGACGAAAGCCCCCGGATAAAATTGTGAACTTTTTCCGCCGGGAAACCAAAATCAATCAAGGCATCGAAGGGGCGGATTTTGGGTGCGGGCGTGGCGATTTCATCATTCTGGACCCGAGGAACAGCTCGACCGCTTTCGACCAGCTCAAGCGTGCGCAAAAGAAACGGTCCTGCCAACTCCGAAAGGCGAGCGGAAAGTGAATCGTACGTGTCATCGTCGAAAATGGGCACTTTCTCCTGGAGAATAATGTCGCCGGTATCGACTTTCTTTTTCAGGATAAAGCTCGTCAAGCCGGTTTCTTTTTCTCCGTTGATGAGCGCCCAGTTAATCGGCGCCGCTCCCCGATATTTGGGCAGAAGCGAGGCATGAATGTTAATCGCACCTTTGGGCGGAAGGGTAAACACCCGCTCCGGCAGTATCTTGAACGCTACCACCACGATAATATCCGCCTGCACTGACTTCAACTCTTCATAGAAAGCATCATCTTTGAGGGAGTCGACCTTGATAACCGGCATCCCCCATTTCTCGGCTTCCTGACAGACGGGAGTGGGGACATACTTCCCCCCTCGCGGTGAGCGGCTGTCCGGACCCGTCACCACCGCCGCAATCGAATGCGCGCTTGTTGCGAGCGCCGCCAGAGGTTTGCGGGCAAACTCCGGCGTACCCATGTAAATAACTTTCACGTGTGTTTTTTACCGTGAGCAGGCGTCTGTGGAAGTAAACGGAAGATTCGGGCAGGCAAAACCCGCCCCAGAGCTTTTCAGTACGTCTAAGACACTTTTGCCAACTTTTTCAAGCGTCCCCGTATCAGCGCCCTGGCAATGGATGAAAGATAATCAATGAACAATTTACCCTCGAGATGGTCATATTCATGTAAAATGGCACGAGCCAACAATCCATCCGCCTCCATTTCAAATTGCTTCCCGTCAAGGTCGGTTGCTTTGACCGTCACCTGAGAAGGGCGGACGATATTCAGGTACAATCCCGGAAAGGACAAACAACCTTCTTCCATCTCAACTTCGCCTTTCGCTTCTACAATTTCGGGATTGATAAAAACTCTGAGGGTATCATGGGCATCAATTGCCGAAAGATCGACGATAAACACGCGTTTCAAGACGCCGATCTGAACCGCTGAGAGGCCTAAGCCTCGTACTTTTTTCAAAGTGTCGGTCAAATCCGACACCAAATCTTTTACTTCCCGGTCAATCTCACCGACCGGTTGCGATACTTCCCGCAGAATCGGATCGCCATAGATGACAATCTTCCGCTCTGCCACGGTAACTCCTTACACTACTTGTCGACCCGGGCGGCAATGGAGGATTTCAAAAACTCCAACTTGGTATTCTCATTAATTTTCAGCACCACCCGGTTTCGCTCATCATCAATGGCGAAGATAGTGCCGAACATGCCGCCGGTCGTCACGACTTTATCGCCTTTTTTCAGTTCACTTAACAGCTTTTCGTGTTCTTTTTGTTTTTTCCGCTGCGGACGAATCAAAAGCAGATACATGAGGACGAAAATCAACCCAAACAACGGGAGGGTAAACATTCCGTCGTTTCCAGTCTGCTGTCCGCCTGCCATTAAAATCAGCCAGTTATATTCCACAATTTTTCCCCTAATTTATCGGCACAATGCTCAAATTCTGAACACCTCTAAAAGCCATTTATAATTTCTCTGCCTAATTTATAGGCAATTTTCCCCGGAGCAAGTAATAATAGCTCCGCTTTGAGATTATTTTGCGCCGTTCCAACCGGTCCACGGTTGGAGGCCGTTTTTATAACACTTTATTATACAATTGATTAAAACAGCCGACGGCTGCTTTTGTTCCCCCGTACCGGGCTCTTCTCTTCACAATATCTCAGGATGAAAAACCGCTTTTGGCAACAAAAGGAGAAGCACTCTCCTTTGGCTAGACTCTCTTTCTCAAAGGGAGAACTGAAATCGCAGCGGAAAAAAGAAGTAGAAGAACAACTCCTTAGAGTTCCTCCTATTCGTCCTCTACTACCACCGCCGTCCCGTAGGCAAGCAGCTCTGCCGCTCCCTGCATAATCTCGGAAGTGGAAAAGCGCACCATGATGACGGCGTTGGCACCCAACTGCTCGGCATCCGCCACCATGCGGTCGTACGCTTGCTCGCGTGCTTCCGCAATCAGCTTGGTATATTCCACAATCTCACCACCGACCACGTTCCGCAACAAAGCGGCGATATCTCTTCCCAGATGACGAGCCCGAATGGTGTTTCCTTTGACCAGCCCCAACGTTTTGACAACTCTTTTTCCGGCAATGTAATCGCTTGTCGTGACTATCATTTCATAACCTCTCGATAACGATCCCGATAGAAAGCAAATAACCGTTCGCGAATAAACGACACAAGTAAAATAACGACGCCCCCGCCGAGGGTCGTCACGCCGATTTTCAGGAGTACGGAGATTTCCGGGTTGCGGTAAAATTCGCTCAAAACGTGATACAGCCCGAAGCCGAGCATAAGGATAGCACCGAGAGAGAAAAGTATCCACCCGACGCCGCGTTCGATTCTTCGATACAAGGAATGCCAATAATTTTCCCACACTTCGTCGGGGAGATCCGCATACCGCACCATTCCGGTCACCTCCTTAAGCTTTCGAAACTCCTCCAATTCCGCTTGCAGTTCGGCATTGTTTTCCAACTCCCGCTCGAATGCCGCCCGTTCCTCTTCGGTCAATTCACCGTCCACATAGCCGGCAAGCAATTTTCGCATTTTATCATCCATCATTTTGCCTCATGAGGGTTGCTAATTTTTTCCGGGCATAATACAGTCGCGACATGACTGTCCCTCGCGGTATGTTCAACAGCTCGGCAATCTCATCATAACTCATCCCCCGAAAGTGCTGCAGAATGATAATTTCTCGGTCCTTGAACGGAAGCTGCATCAAGGCGTAACGGAGGCGGGCGACCGTCTCCTTGCTGATGAGAGATTTCTCGGGATTGTCGGTGTCGACCAACAAGTAGGAAGCGTCATCGATATCGACCATCCGGTGCTCCCGGCGGGCGCGGCGTTGCAGCCAGGTCCGGCAGAGGTTGGCGATAATAGCGTAAAACCACGGAAGAAACGGTTGCGATTCGTCATAAGTTTTCGCCGACCGGTAGACCCGCAGAAAGGCTTCTTGGGAAATATCGTAGGCGTCGTCTTTGTTGCCGACCAACCCCAAGGCAATCCGATAGGCGGCTTTCTTGTGCCGCTCCACCAACTTGGCGAAGGCTTTCTTATCGCCGAATTTGATATCCGTAACCAATGCCGTATCCGAGCACATGTTTTACCTGCTTCCTTCTACCGGTCATACTTGGGGGATAGAAAAATATTCGAAAAAATATAGCGCTTTTTTTCGCTGAGGGTCAAGAAATTCCGAGGAAGCACATGGTTGACCAAATTTTTTCTTGACAACATCAATGAAATCAAGTAAAATTCCCGTATGGAATGAGTCACGGATCTCAACAGGAGTCAAGTTTTTAAGGAATTCTACCTATGAGGTGGGAAAGAGGAAGAATGTACAAAGGGCTATTCTTTTATCCAAACCGGAAGTTTTATTGGTTTGATGTTGGAAGTTGCCTACGGGTCCTCGATACCGCGAATCATCATCCATCGAAGGCTGGTGTAGCCACAAAAGACAGAGTCTTCTATCCACCCCACAGTTAAGGCAGGAGGTTTCCCCTGCCTTCTTTATACTTGTATTCTCTTTACCTTAAGCCAAAGATTTCCGTTTGACATTACACGGAAAAATTGTTAATATTTTTACACACGGCTGGATGGGCTTCGGCTCTTGGTATGGAAAAGCTCCTGATGGTGTTATCTATGAGTCGGGTAGTAAACACAATGCTTGTTACCTTATCCCTTTCTTTACGTCAAGGTGAGATACCAACTCTCCTCCAAGGAAGAAAATATAAACCAACCTTCTCTCACCCACCATAAATGAGAGAGGCTACCTTTTGACGTACCAAAACAAAACACCAAAACGAGAAAGGATAATATCGTATGAGATTATTACTTACATTTTTCTTGCTGGCTATAACCCCCTTCCACAGCTCCGCTTTTGGAGCAAGCTATAAGGTCACCAAAGTGATTGAGGTGGGTCCTGCGGCATGGGTACCGTTTACGGGTCCCCTCCGTTGGTCTCCAGACGGCACTTACTTGGCATACTTTGCCTACAACTACCTCATGGTTTCAGATACGTTGGGTAACAGCCGCAAAGTGTGGAAAATCGATGAAGGCACCACACCACGCCGTTTCGAATGGGCATCAAACGATAAAGTTGCCATCAACCTCCCTCGCCGTCTCACATCTGACTCCACGGTGTACAAGACCATAACCCTTGTTGACATCAATACCGGCAAAGATGAAGTGGTTGTTTCTAACCGACCGGGAGTATTAAAGCCGGTTGGTGGATTAACTGGCCGTACCTTCTTCGAAGGACCCTTCCTCTCATTAGAAGGAAATGCCTACTATGTAATAAAAACCTGTACAGGGAAATCGAAGGAAATACCACTAGGTCGAGTACGAGAAACACGTGATAAACCTATATGGTTTTTCCCTGACAAAGCTCC
This sequence comes from uncultured Ignavibacteriales bacterium, assembly GCA_964489705.1. GTDB lineage: Bacteria > Zixibacteria > MSB-5A5 > GN15 > FEB-12 > CAZAZQ01. The sequence continues at coordinate 48,750 of CAZAZQ010000003.1, read as the reverse complement.
TCCTCTAAAGGACAACCACACAATTGAGTGGAAAATGGACGGTCTTTATATCTTTAATCTTGATAAAACAGATTCCTTGAGAGTTACATATGGAAAACCCGGAGTAGATGCCCCCGTTACAATAAACCCAAACATGACCTACATCTTTAGGTTAGGACAATTGCGAAGAATTGGTGAATCAACGCAAGTCAACGTATACGATTTCGCCGGGGAACTTCCTCCGGGAACTTTTTTCTGTGGCTTTTTATTTACCTCCTTTAATCCCAAGGCAACTGAAATTTTGTTTAACCAAACCTGTGATGGCAATTACCCCTCGGGAAAAGAATTCGTAATAGATAGAATTGGGACATTCAACTACACGACTAACGAATTTATTATTCTTGACACTCTCATTGGAATTGAAGGTTGCACAGCTCCTGTTTACGCGCCCGACGGCAAGAAGATCGCGTTTTTAGCAGACCATAAGGCTTACATCATCTATAGGGAGAAGAACTGATGTAATTTATGAAAAACAAACTCCCGGTGTTTCCCTTTTATAGGAAGTTGCTTGACAGCAATCCTTTTACAGGTCAGTTATGCAGATGTTATTGATGTATATATCGACCCGGGACACGAAGGAAGCGACGCTGGCGCTATTACTCATTACAATGACTAGCACGAGGATGACATCAATGTGATGGTGGCAAAAGCCCTACGAGATACTGCTTTTTCTTTTCTCCCTTGTTATCTCTAATCTAAGCTAAAGATTTTCCCTTGACAACATTATGTCTTTTGGTATAATCTATCCATACCATACGAGCAACGGGCTTTCGGCATTCGTTGTGATAGGAAGGTTAATAATGAAAGAGTATCATTCCATGAGATGGGGTCAAGATACAAGGGGGAGTACTATATACATTTTCCTTCGTGCATATTCTCCCTTACCACATTTTTGTGGAGGTAAAAAATACCCCCATTTCCTTCATCCACCATAACATTTGATCAAGATTGAACGATATCCACTGGAGGTAAAATCAGAAAAAGAGAAAGGAGCAAATCGCATGCGCGTTTTCGTTGCAATATTTCTTCTGGTTACCGGGCTTGTGCACGGTTTTGCCCATGCGCTTGACTTCAAAATTACAGAAGTTGTTGAAGTCGGTCCAATTTACGGGATGGTCAAACCAGCCCAGTGGTCACCAGACGGCACCAAGTTGGCGTATTTCTATGACGGTCAGCTCATGATTGCCGATACACTGGGTAAAAGCAGGCCTGCTGCCAAGATTGATCTGCCGCCGCACCGCTTTGTCTGGTCGTCTGACAGCACCATCATCCTGTATCAATGGGATTATTTACCGAGAGACTCAGTCGATCAGAATATGAGAACAATTGACAGAATGATTTCAATCAACGTTGAGACAGGCACGCAAACTCTCTTAGAAGAATTTGTTCATCGCGTCGGTGACAAATCCGAGAAGATTCCCCGCATCTTCAAAGGGCCGTATCTGACGGTGGAGGGAAATGCTTACTACTTCGTTCAGGAAAATTACCAGGCTGACAAAAGCCCCCCTAAGGCCAAAATCCAAATGGCGCCGGGATTACCACCGGACAAAGCAGAGCTGACGCAAAACCACATTCTCCGAGCGGCAATTCCACGTCCTGGAAGTCACCAAGACGAAAGCGATGCCTTGTATTTAGTCCGAGCTGACCTGAAAGACTCCATCAGGATTTCTAACAAATACTATGAAGGCTATTTGGGTCGACCTGTAAGCTTGAGTCCAGACACAATGTACATCATGTTTGGTGGCGTTATAGTTAGGTTGGCTGATGACAAAATGATTGTCCTGGATACTCTTATCCAGAACTTCCCCAGGCCGGATGGTACAAAAGGGTGCGGGTTCAATAACGAATCGTTCAACCCAAAATTTACTGAAGTAGCCTTTACACTGTCATGCGACAATGGCCACAACTATATAGTTAACCGCATAGGGGTATTCGATTACATAACAAATACATTCACGATTCTTGATACTCTTATCAATCTCACCAATTGCTATCGACCAACCTATGCTCCTGATGGCAAGCGGATATCCTTCATTTCTGAAGGGGAGTTGTACTTTATCAAGAGGGAGATTTAGGCCATGTTTAGGATGAGAATAAGCTTATTAGTTTGGGGGATATTTATATGCTGTATTCTACCTCAATACAGTGCGGCTCAATTAACAGACTTATGCGTTGATCCAGGACATGGAGGAAGCGACGCTGGCGCTATTACTCATTACAATGACTAGCACGAGGATGACATCAATGTGATGGTGGCAAAAGCCCTACGAGATACTGCTTTTTCTTTTCTCCCTTGTTATCTCTAATCTAAGCTAAAGATTTTCCCTTGACAACATTATGTCTTTTGGTATAATCTATCCATACCATACGAGCAACGGGCTTTCGGCATTCGTTGTGATAGGAAGGTTAATAATGAAAGAGTATCATTCCATGAGATGGGGTCAAGATACAAGGGGGAGTACTATATACATTTTCCTTCGTGCATATTCTCCCTTACCACATTTTTGTGGAGGTAAAAAATACCCCCATTTCCTTCATCCACCATAACATTTGATCAAGATTGAACGATATCCACTGGAGGTAAAATCAGAAAAAGAGAAAGGAGCAAATCGCATGCGCGTTTTCGTTGCAATATTTCTTCTGGTTACCGGGCTTGTGCACGGTTTTGCCCATGCGCTTGACTTCAAAATTACAGAAGTTGTTGAAGTCGGTCCAATTTACGGGATGGTCAAACCAGCCCAGTGGTCACCAGACGGCACCAAGTTGGCGTATTTCTATGACGGTCAGCTCATGATTGCCGATACACTGGGTAAAAGCAGGCCTGCTGCCAAGATTGATCTGCCGCCGCACCGCTTTGTCTGGTCGTCTGACAGCACCATCATCCTGTATCAATGGGATTATTTACCGAGAGACTCAGTCGATCAGAATATGAGAACAATTGACAGAATGATTTCAATCAACGTTGAGACAGGCACGCAAACTCTCTTAGAAGAATTTGTTCATCGCGTCGGTGACAAATCCGAGAAGATTCCCCGCATCTTCAAAGGGCCGTATCTGACGGTGGAGGGAAATGCTTACTACTTCGTTCAGGAAAATTACCAGGCTGACAAAAGCCCCCCTAAGGCCAAAATCCAAATGGCGCCGGGGGTTTCCCCGGATAAGGCATCACCCGCACAGAATCACATCCTGCGTGCCGGGAGTGACGGTTTGTACCTCGTCCAGGTGGATTACAAAGATTCTATTAAGATTTCTAACAAACCGTACAACCCCCCCTTGGATCTATGGATGAGAATGTACTTGAGCAAAGATAGAACTCACCTTTTGAATAATGGCGTCATAGTCAGGCTAGAAGATGACAAAACGGTTATTTTGGATACGCTTGTGCGAAGGTTTCCAAAGCCGAAAGGAACAGAAGCATGCGGTTCGGTTCAGGAAGTCTTCAATCCTGTATACCCCGAGGTCGCTTTTAATCTGACCTGCGATGACGGACATAATTACATCTTTGATCGAATTGCAGTATTTGACTATACAACGTACGAGCTTACTGTACTTGACAGTTTAATTGGATTGACAAACTGCCATCGTCCAGCCTACGCGCCCGACGGCAAGAAGATCGCGTTTTTAGCAGACCATAAGGCTTACATCATCTACAGGGAAATCGATTAACGCTACGACTACTGGCTACCT
>CAZAZQ010000003.1:0-44924 GCA_964489705.1 uncultured Ignavibacteriales bacterium | reverse complement strand
TTTATATTTGTGCTCTGAAACGGACAAGAAAGGAGATAAGAGAAAATGAGAAAATTTGTAGCTATTATATCGTTTTTGGCCATCTTGGGAATCATTTTCGGTTGCGCCTCGGATATCATTCTTGAGAAACCTCCCTCATTGAAAGGGACTTACGAAGGAAGATATACTGTCACGAACCTTGTTACTGAAGAAGTAAGAGAGCAAGTTTATATATGGACTTTTCGTGATACAACCTTCAATATGAAGCTTAATGAAGAAGATTCTGCCTTCCTGTCGTTGGATTGCATGTGCAACTACTTTGGAAAATATGCCATGAAAAGCCGGGTGGAATTCTTTGACTTAGGTATTCCGGAAGCACCTGGCAATGTGGGTGAAATGGTATGCCAAACGTGTAACGAAGCATATGCGCCGGAAGGCGGCTTTACCTTGATAAGAAAGAGCAATGACACCCTCGAATTAACGTACAAAGACTCGACCATGCAGAAACAGATGGTCATGTGGCCATATTAGTCTAAAAATCATCATGAATTGAAAAAATCTCCTTGATTGTCCCAAACGGTAAGGGTTTTCCCTTACCGTTTTTCTTTTTCCAATTTTTTCATTTTTCCCTGACATGGTCTGTCAGGGGTACCCCAGATAATAGGAATAGGGACGCAGAGAGTGTTGGTGCAGGGGTTTCGCTCAGGCGAAACAGAAGAATCGGAGCTACCCGGCTTTGGTTAAGGAAGTTGACGTTTTAGACAGGGGGGGATGGGAGACCGCTTGCAAGAGCGGTCTCCACGAAAAAATACAGAGGACGTAACCGATAAACACGAAATAGGATATTCAAACATGCTGTCGAAAATCGTATCATCGGCAACCCTCGGTGTTGATGCGTACCCCGTTGAAGTCGAAACCGATATCCAACAGCAATTGCCGGCGTTTGTCACGGTTGGGTTACCGGAGGGGGCAGTACGAGAATCGAAAGAACGGGTGACCGCCGCCATCAAAAACTCCGACTTTATCTTCCCTGCCAAGCGGGTGACGATAAATCTCGCTCCGGCAGACATCAGAAAAGAAGGCTCCGCTTTCGATCTCCCCATCGCTGTCGGCATTTTAGCAGCCACCGGACAAATCCTCAGAGATCGATGCGATGAATTTGTCATGCTGGGGGAGCTCTCCCTTGACGGTGCTCTTCGCCCGGTTCCCGGCGTCCTGCCGATGACAATGAATTTCGCCAAAAATAACGGCGTAAAAGGTATCATCGTCCCCAAACAAAACGCCAAAGAAGCGGCTATGGCAGGGACAATTCCCGTTTATCCGGTGAGTTCGTTGAAAGAAACGGTGCACTTCCTCGAAGACGAATCATCCATCCGTCCTTTTCATATCGACATCACCAGCGTTTTCGACGAAGCCCGCCATTATCCCATCGATTTCGTCGACGTTAAGGGGCAAGAGTCGGCAAAACGTGCCCTTGAAGTCGCCGCAGCAGGCGGGCACAACATCATCATGATAGGTCCTCCCGGCTCCGGCAAGACTATGTTAGCCCGTCGCATGCCGACTATCCTTCCTGATATGACAGTCGAAGAAGCACTGGAAACGACGAAAATCCACTCGGTTGCAGGCAGGCTTCCGGTCGATTCCGCCCTGGTTGCTACCAGGCCGTTCCGCTCGCCGCACCACTCGATCTCGTACGCCGGTCTCATTGGCGGCGGCACCGTCCCGAAACCGGGTGAAGTTTCCCTCGCCCATCACGGCGTGCTGTTCCTCGACGAATTGCCTGAATTCAAAAAAGATATTTTGGAAATGCTCCGCCAGCCGATGGAAGACAACGAGGTCACTATCTCGCGAGCGACGACGACACTGACCTACCCGGCAAGCTTTATGCTCATCGCCGCTATGAATCCCTGCCCATGCGGATATTACGGCGATGCTTCCCACGAGTGCACTTGCTCCACCAGCGAAATACAGCGGTATATGTCGCGCATCTCGGGACCGTTGATGGACCGAATCGACATCCATATTACCGTACCTTCGGTAAACTTCAAGGAGTTGTCCTCCGATACCTGCGGTGAAAAATCGGAGACGATCCGGAAACGCGTCAACGCCGCCCGCCGTCGGCAGTTGGAGCGCTTCAAAAAGGAAAAGCGAATTTTCTGCAACGCTCACATGGAATCACGAGATATTCGGAAGTACTGCAAAATCGACAGCAAGTCCCAATCGTTGCTTGCCCTGGCAATCAATAAACAAGGACTCTCGGCAAGGGCGTACGATCGTATTCTCAAGGTAGCGCGGACTATTGCTGATTTGGCAGGTTCTGAAAATATTGAAATGGGACACATCGCAGAAGCGATCCACTACCGCACCCTTGATAGAAAACTGTGGCTTTAGTTCCCATAAGGTTTGTTCTTCAGCATTGACAAACCTCCTATTGCACGTTTAGGGGTGGCATCCACGCCACCCCTAGCTCTTATTATTACCTTCGACTCAATCGCACGGCGGCGGCTCAGGACCGCCTTTCCACAAGAAGGACACTAAGTAGGTCAAATCCGCAACGTCGGTGGGACCGTACGGACCCATGACTCCATCGACGTTCCCTTCTTCTTCGCAGACCGGAGGGGCTCCTCCTTTGAAAAGAAAAGCAACCAAGTAGGTAGCATCCGCCACGTCGACCGGGCTATACGGACCTATCACCCCGTCGACGTTTCCCCGGTTCACGCAACATCCTCCGAAGTCCTGCCAGAAACCGAGATTCAAACCGTAATTGGCGGACGTCCCGTATCCTGCTGCAACCTGCCCAATCGTGACACCGAGTTGATAATTCGCCGACGTCCCGAAGGAACCGCCTTTGCCGATGACCAGCCAGTTGATTTGCTCACCGGTCGCCGGTTCGGCGGGAGCAGGCTCGGGGAGTTGCTGAGGAGATGTAACCGGTTCGACCTCCTGCCGGGGCTCTTTTTTGTGAACGGTTGCCCTTCTTTGAGCGGGTCGGTCCTCTTTGTCATGGGCAGCATACCCAACCGATGACATCAGCATCAGCAGGCTTCCGATAACTATAAACCTCAAAAAGCATCTATTCATCTTTGTCTCCTCACCTAATTTTGCATTCTTTGCCGATTCAATGAGAATTTTACTTCCCCACCGGGATAGATGACCATAGTGCCGTTTACAATTTTCACCCCTCGCGTGACATCCGGAGTATAAAGCCTGGTATGGTGTGCCGGGCTACCTTCGATCCGGATATAGCCATTGACGCACTTCATAATCAATCTCGGAAGAAACTGAATAAGCTGTCCCGGCAGAAAAGTCACATTGTCACCCAGGAAATCGACATCAACATACCGGTACGGAGTGAAAGGATCCGGCGATATAACGCCGGTCGGAGGTATCGCCCCCAAGCGGACGTTGGGAACAATACCAAGAACCATACTTTCCATCAGATATGTGCCGGTATCTGTAACTTGAGGTAATTTGTCTAAAACGTACCACGCATTATAATTGTCATCCCAACCGTAATTCATATGGTATTGTGGGTTAGTGTACCATTCTCGCCATCCGTCAAGGACAATCGTATGCTTATCAATATTATACAAGATTGGCCGATTAACATTAAGTTGGTCTTTTATCCAGCCAGGCCCGCCCCACCACACGTCAGCCGAAACGTCCTTCCTCTTGACGAGTAAACAATCACCATATTCCCAACCCTCAAACATGGGTACTTCATTTGATATATATGCCCCAGAAGCGCACGTACCTTTTTCACAGTACATCATCTCAAGAGCAACACCAATAGCATAACACAACTCGGAAAGAGCGGCAACTTGTTCCGGCGTGGGAATATTCTGAGAGTCAACGCTGTCCGGCATATTCATCCAATCCCGACCGGGAGGCCAAGACCAATAGCGTATGATTTGAGCAGCCGCTGTAGCGACACACCCGACCGCGCAATGAGAATCCGCACACACAGCAGGGTTCGAAGGACATTGATTGTAATATGGGCTCCCCTGGTGCCACGAAGAGCTCAGAAGAATCTCACCCTCTCTATAGTTACGCTTTACCTCAGCGGCTTTCGACTCCGCTCGAAAATCCTTGGGCGCCACATCCAACATCTGCCAGAGCGCTCTATGATCGAACCCGACAAGAGCCGTTACATCTTCCGAGTTTACGGAAGGCAAAGAACCAAGCTGTTTTTCGACTACGTCCAATACCCTTTCCATTTGGTACTTAGTAAGGTCGGCAGGACCTTCGTCGGAAGTTATATCCAGTCGGCTTGTCTCCGAATAGGCCTTCACAGGCGCCAAACCGCGCACGAGTGAGACAATGACAAACCCGTGCGGTTCAACCGGGCAATAATAGCCGAGTACGCGGGTATCACGTCGAAACGGTACCACGTCAGACACACGAGCCTCTTCGGCACCACCCCAGTTTCCACGTAAACCGATAAGTAATTGCACCCAGTTCTCGGCAACTTGCCGGGCTTCCGTCTCGGTGACAAGCTCCGCCCGTACCGGCGGGGAAGCAGCAACCATCCCCAACAGAAAAAGAGAGGTTATAAGTATATGTTTCATAACTCTTGCCTTTCTCTATTGGAGGGTTACCAAAACCAAAATTTTACCTTTTGTCCCTTTTGCTAACCTCTGCATCGCTTTGCCGAGGACGGCTCCCTTGGCGCGGGAGTAATCGGTCACTTTCATGGCATATCCGGGGGTTGCCGAGGTTGTCAACAAATCGCCGGGGATAACTTCATGTTGGGTGGCGTCAACGTAACAGTATACCCGCCCCGCCAAAGCCACGTCGTGGTCGAACTGATCCGCTCCCAGCCGAATACCGGATTTTAGTCCTTCCGCTCCGGCAACAATTCCAGCGACTTTGGTGTCATACGGCTGGCTGCTCACCGTCAATTTCCCCGGGGAGGTCGGATCTATAATCAAGACCATGCCGGGTTCAACCGCGGCTGGTGCCGAGACATCAAATCCCTCCGCATAATCCAGCCCTACCCCTAATTCCATGACGGTAGTGCTGTCAGTTCCTAAAATCCTCACATTGCCGAAAAACCTTGCCGCCAAGCCAGAGAGACCGGCAACCGCTTCCAACGCAACCGGAGTGCTCCCTTTCGACACGGCATGAACCGCCGCCCCGGCGTCAGCGTTGTCTGCCACCGCATGCAAAGCGTAGGAACTCGGCTCGGTTGCTTCACAGTAAACCCCGTAGCTGCCCCAACCATTCCCGACGAACCATCCCCCGCTGCTTCTAGTGGCATTGCCTTCGCCATAAACCCCCTTTCCAAAGCGAGCGTTCGTTATTCCTTCCACTCCATGAGAACTATCGGCGGCGGCTTCCCCTCGTACTCCAACGCCGTTACTTCCCGTCGCATAGCCGCGAACACCTACTCCCAGCGAACCTTCCGCATTTCCGTAAACCCCTGATCCCGCGATGCCGGTTGCCTCACCCATTACCCCCCTTCCGAACAACGTGCTATTTTCACCTTTCAAAGCCGTCGTTCCCGAGGAAACGGCATGAACCACCGCGCCAGGACTGGTAGTACCGAACCCGACCCGCCCTGAAGAAAAATCACCATAGATAAGAGGAGTGCCACTTTGGGAATTGGCAATGTACAGCTTATCGGAACCGTTCACGTTATAACCTGCTTCTTTCCCGATGAATACATTATTGGAACCTTGGGCATTGAAACCTGCAGCGCTACCAATGTAGGTGTTATACGAACCACTGTTGTTCCAATAGCCGGTTGCATAACCGACGAAGACATTATTACTGCCGCCGTTATGCGGTGCCGTCGATTCCCCTACAAAAGTGTTCTTTTCTCCACCTGTAGCGATTACTGCCGCCCCCTTTCCTATGAGTAGATTCTTGTCGGCATCATTGCTGAGAACAGTTTCCCCTCCTATCTGATAGCGGGTAGAAGTATTAATGTCGCCGTCGACATCCAGCTTGGAAACCGGCGCAGTGACGCCGACCCCGACCGAATCAGTGGCGGTCTCGGTCGTGACGACAGTGCCGTTATCGACCCAGCCGCCGACCGCTCCTCCCGCTACGTACAACGCCGTATCCGCCCTCAAGGCATGGTAGACATACGACGCCGAGGTCAACCGAGTGCGGGGGGCTATTTCCGCATCATCACCTACCTGAATCCCCAACCATCGCACGGTGTCGCCGACAAAAAGGTTGTCCGGCAAATTACAGTTGCTTCCTAACTGGTACACGAACAACCCGTTCTCCACGTGCACCTTTTGGTCGCGGCAAACCCATAGGCTATGAGCGCCCACCGAATCATCGTAGATGGTAAAGGTCATCGAATAATCACCGTCACCGACGACTGCGCCCGTCGAATCGGTCAGCCGCCCTTGAATGGTGATAACTTGAGGTATTTCGGCATTCCCAGTTGTCCCAATGATAACGAAAAACAAACTGAGAATTACAACAGAAAAGGTGTGTCTCGTGTTCATGTTTCCTCCTTTAACTCTTCCTTTCTGTTTTTTTCATAAACTAAAAAACAACCTTCTCTTTTTTTCCCAAGCAACGTCTTCTCCGTGTTGTGTGACAAGACGCAAAAAAGCTCTTGTTATTCTCTTCATTTTTTTGATGGATTCGGACGTTTTTTTCGTCCATCGTAACCTCCGGTTTTCGTCCATGGGGCGATAAAACCGCACGCTATGGGGAAAATGAAAGAGCCTGTGAAGAGTGGACGTAAAAAGATTTAGTAAAGGCAGCTCATTCCTGAGACACTGCAAGAGTATCTTTCGTCGAGCCCTGCTGTTTTTGAGAAAAAGCCTTTCTCCTCAACACCAACTTTTTAGAACCTCTTCAGCTTGACGTACTCTCTCTCACTTAGCTGCATTGTTATAGTACGGTATGTCCCAAAAACCGATATTTCAGCGGACTCACTCCTAAGTATAAATTATACAAGATTTTCTAAATTTTTCAAGAACTATTCCTATATGTCGGCGCAAAAAAACATGCCTTCAGGGGGGAAGGCATGTTTTCTTAGTTGCTTCAGAACAGGAGGAAAGTTCTTTCGATTTAGTTCCCGACCGGAATCGGTTCGGCGCAATCCACTTCGCCGGTCCAGCAGGGATTATTAATAGTCGGCTCGGCTTGGACGCAGACACCGTTTTCCCACTGACCGCCGGTCCAGCAATCAACTCCGTTTATCGTGAAATGATAGGTACAACATGGCGGTTGAATCACGCCATCGGCAACAACCGTAATCGTGAGGGACAACGTAAAGACAAACAGCAAGCCTAACAATATCAAGGCTTTTTTCTTCATACCGTACTCCTTTCTTTAGTTTCTTGTTGATGGTTCTGAGCAACTAAGAGTATTACCGTTTTAATATGCGTTCGCAATGTCCATAATTTCATTGTCCAACAGCCCCCCGGCGACAATCTTTTCTATCCTGCGCTCTTTTGAAACAATCACGTTCAACGGAAATGACTCGATAGCAAACCGTGAGTGGTACTTCCCTTTATGATCATAGAGAATGGGAGAACACATATGACGTTCGCTTTTCAAATCCTGCAGAAGCCGAGGATTCCCCGCGGAAATAAAAATAAAATGTTGCAGGCGGGCGCTGTCCGGCACCAGCCGTTGCAGATACTCGATTTCATCCAGACAGGTCTCGCAGGTGGGAGACATAAAGATAATAACGCTCTTTCCCTGAATGAGCTCGGAAAGCGCTATTTTGGATTCGTCAAGAAACTCGAAGGTATGATCGGGCAGAACATCTCCCTCTTGAAGAGTTTTCATATGCGAGAGAATCTCTTGGGTAACTTTTCCCCGGTGAGCTTTCTGTCGGGCGGCGCTGACTTTTTTCCCTACGATGACACCCAAAAGAATCGCCACGACACACGTGATAAGGATAACTCCCCCCCATAGAAGAACTTTTTTGGCTTTCATCCTACTCCCCACACTTTTCTTCCAAAAAGCGACGACACAGATGTAATTCTCATCGTACTTGCTTACACACAACTACTCTATAGACCTCTAAGAAGAAGAAAAAATACATTTTTTCTCTCACATTCCTCAACAACTGTCTCCTGTCCACCAGATTATAAAACGTGTGAATACCGTCTAATCTTTTCCCGCACCGTCAGGAACACCCGATGGGTGACGTACTTCCCAACGAACGGTAAAAGCCCCTCAGGAGCCGGTCGGGAAGGGATTCCCGACTGCGCGAAAATACACCTTTCCCTTCCCACCTCTCAATAACCGTCTGCTGACCGTCAGATTATAAAGCGCGGAGTGCCCCACCGCTTGCGGTAGCACCCTACGGGTGTCTTATCGAATCTTGGTAGGGCATGGTCTGGTATAGACCTGCCACTTTCTCAACCTTTCGGCAGGTCTCTTCGAGACCTTTCCTACTCCACTTTCGGTGGGCTTATCGCATTGTAGGGACGATCCGGAACGGATTTGCCGTTTCCTTACCGCTATTATTCCTTATTCGATTTTTACGGCTGTGCCGCTCGCGGTGACCATGAGCATGTTCCCGCCGCTGCTGATGCCGATGGTTTCAAAATCGAGGTCGACGGCAATCACGGCATTGGCGCCCATCTGTTGGGCAAGCTGGCACATCTCACTGATAGCGGTATCCTTGGCGGTGCGGAGCTCTTTCTCATAAGAAGCAGAGCGTCCGCCCACGATATCGCGGATGCTGGCAAAAATGTCTTTGAAGATGTTGGCGCCCAAAATCGCCTCACCGCTGACCAAACCGTAATACTCTCTGATACGTTTCCCTTCAACGTTTGGGGTAGTAGTGACTAACATGTTTCCTCCTGATTCACGTCTGCAGTTATCATTTTCCACCAAGATAGACAACAAGCCACCGGCAGACAACGGAGAATTCGCTCGCCGAATAATGGGTTGAGAGAGTTGCCTTTTGGAGGAAAATATGTATCTTTGCCGCATTGAACGAAAACCCGTAACGGTACCGGTGTCGAAATGACAGCGTCACCGATGACCGACTAAAGGAGAAAAGATATGACCCCACAAGAAGCATACGAAGAACTGGTTCGCGAGTGTCGGGAAATCGCTTTGCTCGGTTCTTCCGGCTCTGTCCTTCACTGGGACCAGCAAACGTACATGCCTCCGTCAGGGCGCGCCTTCCGGGCGGAGCAGTTGGGATTGCTGGCTCGCATGACCCATGAGATGTTCACCGCCCCGAAAATAAACGAGTTGCTCTCCCAGGCTGAGGAATCGGATTTGGTCAAAGATGAAGAATCACCGGAGGCGGCGAATATCCGGGAGTTGCGTTACCAGTATGACAAAGCAACCAAATTACCCAAAGAATTCGTGGAAGAATTCACCAAGACCGTCAGTTTGGCGCAGCAGGAGTGGGCGGACGCCCGCAAAAATTCTGATTTCAAGAAGTTTCTCCCTTGGCTGGAGAAAATTTTGGATTTGACCAAGCAGAAAGCGGAAGCCTACGGCTACGAAGGCGAACCGTATAATGCCCTGCTCGATGATTACGAGCCGGGTGTCACGGTAGCTGACGTCGAGGGAGTGTTCGCCAACCTGCGGGATGAGTTGGTGACGTTGCTCGATAAAATCACCCATGCTCCCAAGAAACCCGACGTTTCCATCGTCGAGCGCGCGTATGACGTGGAACTCCAGCGGGTTTTCGGCGAATCGGTGGCGGCGGCGATGGGATTTGATTTCAACGCCGGTCGGCTCGACGTGACGACCCACCCCTTCTGCATCGGCATCGGTCCCGGCGACACTCGGATTTTGACCCGCTACAACCCCGAGCGGCTGAACGACGCCTTGTTCGGCATCATGCACGAGGCGGGGCACGGCTTGTACGAGATGGGCTTGGACAAGCAAAAGTATTTCGGTACTCCGATGGCGGAGTCGGTCTCGCTGGGTATCCATGAGTCGCAGTCACGGATGTGGGAAAACCAGGTAGGGCGGTCGAAGCCGTTTTGGAAATACTTCTTCCCGCAAGCTCAGCGTTTGTTCCGAAAATCACTCGACGGTGTCAGCCTTGACGATTTCTATGCGGCAATAAACGATGTGAAACCCTCCTACATTCGGGTGGAAGCCGACGAGGCGACCTACAACCTGCATATTCTGTTGCGCTTCGAGCTGGAACGGGCGATGTTGACCGGCGACTTGAAGCCTGCCGACGTGCCGGGAGAATGGAACAGCCGCTTTGAAAAATACCTCGGCATCAAGGTCGACAAGGATGCCAACGGCTGCTTACAGGATGTTCACTGGTCGGCGGGGCTAATCGGGTATTTCCCCACGTACACGCTGGGGAATTTGTACTCCGCCCAATTCTACGCCAAGGCGAAGGAAGACATTCCCGATTTGGAGAGTCAATTCGAACGGGGGAACTTTCTCCCCCTGCGGGAGTGGCTGCTGACCAACATCCATCGCCAAGGGCAACGCTATCGGGCGAAGAAGCTCTGTGAGAAAGTGACCGGAAAGCCGTTAGATTATAAGCCGTTAATCAACTATATGAACGCCAAGTACGGGGAGATTTACGGCTTCTAAATTCTCCGGAGCAATAGGACAGAAGAAAAAACCCAACGACTTTTCAGTCGTTGGGTTTTTACTATCGCTTTCCGCACTCAGATTAGTTCTCTACATAGGCATAATCGTCGTATTCGACTTCAAAACGGAGCTTGTGTTTGGCTTCCTCTTGCGCAAGCGAAAGAAACAGCTCGCGAAGGTTGGCATCGTCGGTGGTCTGTGCCAGCTCGGTATAGAGCTTGAACGCCGCTTTTTCGGCCTTCATGGCGATGATGAGGGCGTCCTGGTAACCGATGTCGGGTTTCATTTCCACTTCCACCAAGTGGTCACCGATTTTCAGGTCGGCGATTTTCTTGTCGGCGGAGATGAGGCGTTTGCCTTCTTTGACACCGAGGAGTTTCTCCTTATGCGTGAGCTCTTCCTTGGCGAAACTTTCGAAAACTTCTTGCATGTACGGAACATCCACTCTTTTCGCCAAATCGGTGTAAAAATTCGCCGCCTCCTCTTCTTTTCGGATAGCATACTCCAATATCTTTTCAGCGGAGTCTAATTTCATATCTCTATCTCCTTGTTTTGTGATGACTCAAAAGGTTCTATCTACTTTGTCAAACGATTTCGTATTATTATTAACTACGATTCTTTCTGACTATCATATCACTTTCCGGCAGCATCTTAATCTTACCTGTCATAACCGACAAAACGAGAGAAAGTTCATCCGAGAAGAAATTTTTCGGGCAGGGAAAGAGAGAACTACGGTGAAGGTTCCTCCCTACGACTACGAAAAAGGGAAGAAGGACGGAAATATCGACTGCTCCGGAAAAAGTATTAAGGTTGCCAAAGGCAACTTGAGTCGGCATATTTCGTATGTACAGGTAACGGAGAATTTGAAAACGTATGAATAGAACAAGCCACAGCAAGGTAATCATCGGAGTTACGTTCATTTTAGTCGGGCTGGTGTTGCTGGGCCGCAGTGTCGGCTTGTTTTACTTTAGTTTTCACGATCTTATCCGCAACCTTATCCCTCTCTCCCTTGTCGCTCTCGGTATCTGGTTGATTCTCCGTAAGAGAAGGCATGAGGAACAGATGAGAGAATGGTACCACCGCACGACCTTCCATTCCGGCTATACCACCTCAGAGTCCGACGCTTCCTCAACCACTTCCTCCGGGTTTACTCACGCGGGAGTATCGGCGACATACGCGGAAGGTCGACCGACCTCGCTCAAATACAGTAAGTTCATCGGCGATTTGCACATCAACTGCGCCGACCTCTCCTTGCAACATGTCGAGATTTCAATGGCAATCGGGGATGTCGAAGTGTTGCTTGCCGGGGGCAAATTGCACCCCGGCTTGAACCGGATGATTGTCTCAACCTTTATCGGCGACGTTCGGATTTTTATCCCGAAAGATATGCCGTATTTTGTCCGGTGCTCGAGCTTCCTCGGTGATATCCTCGTGAAAGACAAGAAAGAGGAAGGCTTCGGCAATACCATCGAAAGCCAATCCCCCACCTATGAAACCGCCGATGCCAAGCTCTACCTGGTGGTGAGCCATTTTATCGGCGATATCAAAGTCTACGAAGTGTAGCTCTGCCTACAGAATGTAGCGGCTCAAATCTTCATCTTCGACGATAGAGGACAACCGCTTGTCCACCATTCGGGCGGTGATGGTTATTTTCTTCTTTTTTGCCGGCGGTTCGAACAAAATATCCTCCAAAAGGGTCGTCAGAATCGTGTGGAGGCGCCGAGCGCCGATGTTTTCCGATTCGTTATTGACCCGCTCGGCGTAGCTGGCGATTTTCTTGATGGCGCCGGGAGCAAACTCCAAATCCACACCTTCGGTTTTCAGCAATGCTTTGTATTGCTTGACCAAGGCGGACTTCGGTTCGGTCAGAATACGCTCAAAATCTTCCGCCGTGAGAGAATCAAGCTCCACCCGGATGGGGAAGCGCCCTTGCAGTTCCGGCACCAAATCGGACGGCTTGGACGTATGAAACGCCCCGGCGGCGATAAAGAGGATATGGTCGGTTTGTATCATCCCGTATTTCGTCATTACGCCGCAGCCTTCGACGATGGGGAGAATATCCCGCTGGACGCCTTCGCGGCTGACATCAGGACCGGTTTTGGCATCGCTGCCGACGATTTTATCTATCTCGTCGATGAAAATGATGCCGGATTCCTGCACCCGCTCCAACGCTTCGGCGATAACATCGTCCATATTGACCAGCTTGTTTAATTCCTCGTTGGTGAGGAACTTGCGCGCCTCTTTGACGGTCATTTTGCGACGGCGGGTTTTCTTGGGGAGAAGTCCGGAAAACATTTCCTGAAAGTTTACCCCCAGTTCTTCCATTCCCATCGGCGAAAAAATCTCCACCACCGGAAACTGACTCTGGGGGGCTTCGATTTCCACTTCCCGGTCGTCCAATTCCCCGGCAATGAGCTTTTTCCGGAGCTTCTCACGGGTGCGCACGAGCGAATCCCTTAGCTGTTCTTCGCCAAACTCGTCCGTCTCCCGAGAAGGCACTGGCGCCAGCAATAAGTCAAGCAGCCGTTCGGTAGTGTTTTTCTCCGCTTGTTCCTGGAGAGATTGGGATTTCTCCATCTTGACCATATTGACGGCAATATCGACCAAATCCCTTGCCATCGATTCCACATCGCGTCCCACGTAGCCGACTTCGGTGAATTTCGAGGCTTCCACTTTGATGAACGGCGCTCCGGCAAGATCGGCAAGCCGACGGGCGATTTCGGTTTTGCCCACGCCGGTGGGACCTATCATGATGATGTTGTTCGGCATGATTTCCTTGCGCAGTTCTTCCGGAGCGTGTTGCCGACGCCACCGGTTGCGCAGGGCAATGGCGACGGAGCGCTTGGCGTTTGCTTGTCCGATGATATACTTGTCCAGATGTTCGACGATTTCTTTCGGAGTGGGGTAGTTGTTTTTCATTTCAAGGTTTCCACCGTAATATGGTTATTCGTGTATACACAAATGTCAGCCGCAATTTCCAATGCTTTTTGAGCGATCTTCTCCGCGGACAAACGGGGGTTGGCGTAAATCAGCGCCCGGGCGGCGGCTAAGGCATACGAACCGCCCGACCCGATGGCGATAATCCCGTCGTCGGGTTCGATAACGTCCCCGTTACCGCTGAGCAGGAATATATGCTCTTTGTCCGTAACCGCAATAACCGCTTCCAGTTTTTGCAAGGTCTTGTCGGTGCGCCATTCTTTGGCAAGCTCCACCGCGGCACGGGGGAGATTTCCGCCGTGTTCGTCGATTTTTTTCTCGAGGAGCTCGTAGAGCGCCAGGGCATCAGCCGCCGTTCCGGCGAAACCGGCTAAAATTTTCCCCTCGAACATAACCCGGATTTTGGTCGAGTGGGCTTTCAAGACGGTATCGTCGAGGGTGATTTGACCGTCGCCAGCCATGGCGGCTCTGCCTTTATGGATAATGCCCAAAATGGTCGTCGAGCGGGTACGATTCATCGAATGCCTCCTGAGTTATTTTTTTGTTCCCGAGCGCGGGTGAGCGGTGAGATAGGCTTTTTTCATCGCTTCCGCCGTCACGTGGGTGTATTTCTGGGTCGTGGAAAGGGAAGCATGGCCTAAAATTTCTTTTATCAGCATCAAATCTGCTCCGTTCTCCAGCAGGTGGGTGGCGAAGGAATGCCGCAGGGCGTGCGGAGTGAGTTCAACGCCCCCGGCTTTTCCGAACTTCTTCACCCGCCGGTCGATTGTCCGTACCGTGAGTGCCTTACCGTATCTGTTAAGAAACAGCGCCGATTCCGACGAGGTTCCTTTCTGGGCGGCGAAGTCCTTGCGGAGTTCAAGGTAATGCTTGAGCTCCGCCATCGTCGTGTCGCCGACCGGCACCAACCTGACCTTGTTCCCCTTTCCCGTAACGGAAATCAACCCCTTCTCCCAGTCGATGTCGGTCAGGCGGATATTCGCCAGTTCTTCGCGCCGCATTCCGGTGGCGTACAACAGCGCCATCATCAGGTAGTCACGCCACGCCAGGTACGGCTCGTGCGAGCGAGTCTGCGTCGGAGCGTCAAAAAGGGCGCGGGCTTCCCGCTGGGTGATGAATTGCGGCATCTTGCGGGCGAATTTCATTTTGGGGAGCTTGAAAAGGTATTGCCGGAGGGATTTGTCTTTTGCGAGGAAGCGTTGAAAACCGGCAAGGGCGGAAAGGAAGCGGGCAAGGGAGCGATTGGAAACGCCCGCCTCGAGGCGCATACGAAGGTACAACCGAAGGAGAAGCGGGTCATTGCGGCTGAGGGTGGGCAGCTCGGCATACTTACCCTCAAGGAACTGCACCCACGGTGTCAAATCCCGCCGGTAGCTTTCGATAGTATTAGCCGCGTGGCGTCCCTGACCTTTCAGGGCGGCAAGGTATTCTGTGAGCTTCTCTTGGAGCATATGTCAATTATACGAAAAAGCCCCCTCAGGTCAACAATTTGAATCCACCGCCCGGCGCCGCTGTCAGTCAAAGTAGGGAAGGTCTCGAAGAGACCTGCCAAAATGTAGAAGAGGCAAATCCGTTCCGGATCTTCCCTAACTAAGATTTGTTTCACTGGACAAACTTCGGTGAGGGCAACGCCGTCATTCCCATTCGATGGTTGCAGGCGGCTTGGAAGAGATATCGTATACGACACGGTTGATACCTTTGACGGTGCGGATGATTTTGTCCGCAACCTCAGCCAGAATATCATAATCTATCCGCGCCCAATCCGCCGTCATCCCGTCGACGGAAGTCACGGCGCGCAGGGAGACAACATGCTCATACGTCCGCTCGTCCCCCATGACGCCGACGGCTTTGATGGGCAAGAGGACCGTGAAGGCTTGCCAGATAGAGTCGTAGATGCCCTTTTTGAGCAACTCGTCTATGAAAATGGCATCAACCTCGCGCAACAGGTCGCAGCGCTCTTTCGTCACCTCGCCCAGGATTCGTACCGCCAAACCGGGACCGGGGAAAGGGTGTCGCCGGATAAATTGTTCCGGTAAGCCCAGAGAACGACCCAACGCCCGCACTTCATCTTTGAACAACTCCCGCAGCGGCTCGACCAGCTTGAGTTTCATGCGTTCCTTCAGACCGCCGACGTTGTGATGGGATTTGATGGTTGCCGACGGTCCCTTGAAAGAAGTGGATTCAATAACGTCAGGATACAAGGTCCCTTGAGCGAGAAATTCTATATCACCGATTTTCTTGGCGTGCTCTTCAAAAACGTCGATAAACGTGGCGCCGATAATTTTTCTCTTTTGCTCCGGATCGGTCACCCCCGCTAAGCGCGTCAGGAAAAGCTCCGAGGCATCGACGGGGTGAAGATTGATGTTCAACGTCTCGAGCATGGCGATGACGTCTTCGTATTCGTTTTTTCGCAGCAAGCCGTTGTTGACGAAAAGGGCGTGGAGATTGTTGCCGATGGCACGGTGCAAAAGCATGGCGGCGACGGTGGAGTCGACGCCGCCGGAGATACCGAGGATGACTTTGCCACTACCGACCGTATTGCGAATTTCTTTGACGGCGCTTTCAATGAACGTTTCCGTAGTCCAATCGCCTGCGCAACCGCAGATTTCAAAGAGAAAGTTCCGCAGAATCGCGCTCCCCGCTTCGGTGTGGTGCACCTCCGGATGAAACTGCACACCGTAAATACGCCGCTGCGGGTCGGCAATGGCGGCGACTTCTAAGGAATCGGTGGAACCTATCAGGTGGAACCCCGCCGGCATTTTCATAATGGAATCACCGTGGGACATCCAGACCCGACTTTCCCGCGGGACACCCTTGAACAATCCCTGCTCGTCGGCGACGCGGAAAATTGCCCGCCCGTACTCCCGGCTGGCGGAAGGAACCAGTTGCCCCTTGAAATGTTCGGCAATGAGCTGCATGCCGTAACAGATCCCAAGCATAGGGACACCGCAATCGAAAAAGGACGGTTCCATCCGGGGAGCTTCGGCATCCGAAAGCGAAGAAGGACCGCCGGAGAGGATGTACCCTTTGACGTTTTTGTCGGCAAACTGACTCAAGTCGGCATTGAAAGGAACGATTTCACAGTACACCTGCGCTTCCCGAACCCGTCGGGCAATCAACTGGGTATACTGGGAACCGAAATCGAGAATGACAATCATCTCTTGAGAGGGATTATGCGGAGGATTCATGCTGTGACCTCGTGCGTAACTTGCCAGCTATGATAGTGTCTTTTTTATACTCGTCGTTCGTTTCGGGATAGTCAATGACATAGTGCAAGCCGCGCGATTCCTTCCGCATAAGCGCGGAACGGATCATCAGCTCGGCGACGGTTGCCATGTTCCTCAGTTCCACTACGCCGTAGGTGGCGGGCATAGCTAAGTAGTATTCTTCGACGGCTTCTTTGAGTCGGTGCACTTTTTGCAACGCCAGATTCAGCCGGTCTTCACTTCGGACAATCCCGACAAAGTCGGACATTATCCGCTGCAACTGACGCCGGTCGTGCGCTATGAGCACCTTCTCCCGCGGGGATTTCAGCGAAGAGTGCAGCGACCGGTCAATCGGCAGAACCTGGGGAAAATCCGAGTGTTTGAAGTAGTCGTACGATTTCACAGCGGCATACTTCGCCATGACGATGGCTTCCAGCAGGGAGTTGGAAGCAAGGCGATTGGCGCCGTGCATACCGGTCATGGCGACCTCCCCGGCGACGAACAAGCCGGTCAGCTCGGTTTCCCCTTCCACGGACGCCATCACGCCCCCGCAGGAATAGTGAGCGGAAGGGACGACGGGAATGGAACGCTTGGTAATGTCAAAGCCGCGCCGCAAGCATTCTTGGTAGATATTGGGAAAACGTTTTTTGATAAATTCGCTATCTCGGTGGCTGATATCGAGCAGGACATATTCCTCGCCGGTTTCTTTAAGTACTTTGTCGATTTCTCGGGCAACGATATCCCGCGGCGCCAGTTCTTTCATGGGATGGGCGTGTTCCATGAAGCGCTTGCCGTCAACGGTCTTGAGGATGCCGCCTTCGCCGCGCACCGCTTCGGAAATCAGAAAGGGCCATCGCCCCGGATTGTAAAGGGTAGTGGGATGGAACTGGATAAACTCCAAGTTGGCGACGGAAACCCCGGCGCGGTAGGCAATCGCCACGCCGTCGCCGGTGGCGATTTTCGGGTTGGTGGTGTGGTAATAGACTTGCCCTAATCCGCCGGTCGCCAGCATCGTGACCGGCGCATACATAGCGTCGAACGTCCTCCCCTGCTCGGAAAAAACAAAGGCACCAGCGCATACTTCTTTCCCGCCGAGAGAATATGTTATCAAATCGAGGACGATATGGTTGGGGTAGATGTCAATCTGGTCGGCTTTCTGCCGACAGGCGGCTAACAAGGCTCGTTCGATTTCCTGCCCGGTAAGGTCAGCGGCATGAATTACCCGGTTGGTGGAGTGTCCGCCTTCTCTCCCGAGATCGAATTTCCCGTTCTTTTGCGTGAATTTGACGCCATAAGCAATGAGCTCCTGAACGACCTGGGGACCTGCTTCCACGACTTTTTCCACCACATCCCGGTGGCACAGCCCGGCACCCGCTTTCAAGGTGTCGTTCACGTGCGCTTCGATGGAATCGGTCTTGCTCAGGACTGCGGCGATACCCCCTTGAGCTCGGTTGGTGCTGGAGTCTTCCACCGCCTTCTTCGTTACAATCGCCACTTTTACTTTCGGGTCTTTCGCCGTCACTTCAAGCGCATAGAACAACCCCGCTATACCGCTGCCGATGACCAAAAAATCGTATCGTTTTTCCATCAGTTCCGTCGCTTCGCCAAACCGAGCTTCTCCTGGAGGTAGGCGATGAGTTTCTCCTCTCCGGGGTCTAGATCTATTTCTTGAGAAAGATAATACATTTCCCGCTTAAAATCAAAATCTCCGATTTTCACCCAATCTTTGCCGGTGGTGACAATAACATCCGAGTCCCACCTATCCGCCTGCTCTTTCAGCTTCGCCAGCAGGCGGGGGGTATACTGCTGGTGGTCTGAGAGCTCCACCGCTTCGTCCAAATCTCCGGCTAACGCCGTCACCTGCTTTCGCAAGGGACGGAAATTCCCTACCCCGGCGAAGAGAAAGACCGACTTGTCTTCGAGATACTTCACCGGCAAGCGGCGGTCTTTGCTGATGAGTTCGTCCACGGAGAAATGGGCATGGTAGTGTTTGGCGTGCGGGTTTATCGCCTTTAGCTTCTTCTGCAACTTGCCGCGGTCTTTGGCGAAATTGGAACGGGTGATAATAATGACATCCGCCCGTTGGAGCGCCGAGAGCGGCTCACGCAACATCCCGTACGGAAACGGCTTGAGGAGCTCTTTGGGAACGGCAGCGTCGTACGTGACGATATCGAGGTCACGGGCAAGCTCGAAATGCTGGAAGCCGTCGTCAACGAGAATCACATCGACCTTCCCCGTTTCCGCCAGCCGTTGCGCCGCTTGCGCCTTGGAGCGATCGAGGGAAAAAACCGCCTCGGGAAGCAGCATCGCCAACAATTTGACTTCGTCGCCGGTTTCTTCGGTCGGCATGTTAGCGACTCGGTAACCCGGCTCCACGAACGATTTTTCGCTCTGGCGTCGGTAGCCGGAAGAGACGATACCGACGCGGTACCCCTCTTCGATGAAAAAGTGGGCGAGGAAATTCACCATCGGCGTTTTTCCCGTACCGCCGACGGTAATATTCCCCACCGAAATCACCGGGACATTCACTTTGACGGGGGAGCGTTTTCGTGATTTATGCCAAGCAAAGAAGAGACGATAGAACAGCGAAGCAAGCCACAGGAAAAAAGCCGGAATCGACCACAAAGAGTGACGGGAACGTCGTAAAATTTTTTTCCAGATTTTTTCAAGCATCTTCAAGCTTCTTCAGAATATACTCTCCGATATGGGCGGTCGGAGAGGTTTGCCAATCTTTTTCCGTTTTGATGGCAAAGGTCAACGTCCCTTCAATCAATTGCCGGACGGTTGTCAAAAGTTCTTCCTTGGAAGCGACCATCTTCCCGTAGTTGTGCGCTTCGATATAACGTGCCGCTTCGACGACGTTTTCTATCGAAGGGCCGAACAGCACCGGCGTACCCGCCCAAACCGGCTCGAGAATGTTGTGTCCTCCACGCGCCACCAAGGTACCTCCGACAAAAGCAATATCCGCCGCCAAGTAAAGTTCGTTCAAAAGTCCCATTTTATCAATAATAATTACTTCCTTTCCGGCAGTATCCAAGCGGCTGTAGACGGTGAAAGGGATATCTTTTTGCTTGAAGATAAACATGACCTCGCCCACCCGCTCCAGGTGGCGGGGCGCTATCGCCAGACGAACCTGCGGGTGTACCGAAACCAGCTTTTTGTAGATTTCGGCGAAGACCGCGTGCTCGCCCTGTCGGGTTGAGCCGGCAATAATGAGAAACTCTTCGTCGGCGATTCCCAAGCGAGCCCGCAGCTCCCGGCGCCTCTCGGCGGAACGCGGCAGCAGGGGTGCGTCGAACTTCATATCTCCGGCAACGGTCCCTTTCTCCGTTGTCACTCCGAATTTTTGGTAGCGCCGGAAGTCTTCCTCCGTTTTGAAGAAAAACCGGTCATACGTGTGGAAAAGTCTCGTCAACAAGGGACGAATCAAAAGGTAGCGCATGAACGATTTTTCCGACATTCTGCCGTTCACCAAGATGACCGGCACATTTCGCTTGGCGGCATGGAAGATGGTATTAAACCAAATTTCCGTTTCGGCAACGACTACCATTCGAGGGCGGATTTTGTCGAAGGTGCGTGAGACGACGAAAGGAACATCAAATGGGAAAAACGAAACGCTCACGTCGGGATGGTTTGCTCTTACCAGATTGTTGACGGTGGCAAAGCCAGCAGGCGTCATCACCGTCAGGTGGATGGCAATCTTCGGAGAATGTTCTTTCAAAAAATCTATTAAGTGATTCAGGACTTTTACCTCCCCCACCGAAGCGGCGTGCATCCAGATATCTTTAGGTCCGACCGGCTCAATCAAGCCCAACCGCCCCTGCCATGCCTGTTTTCCCAAGGCGGCTTGCAGCCGGGTATACGGGTAGGTAAGCATATAGACAAGAGTGACAAAGACGGTGTAGAGAAACATCATCGAAGCGCACTACCCCTCATGTCCGCAACGGTTGCTTGTACTTCTCGGTTGTTTCCATGCCGGTAGCGATACTCATCTCCGGTTTACCTCTCCGGGCGAAGTCCGGCTTTTCGGGCGATAAGCCGTGCCGCCATGCGGGAAGCATCGGCGTTTCCCAAAATCTTCGGTACCCTATCGAGTTCTTTCTTAACCGCCTGAACATATGAAGAGTCGGTGCGAAATTTTTCCAGCTCCGCAAAAATCCGCCGCGGGGTTGCCTCGTTTTGAATCAGTTCCGGCACCACTTTTTTCCCTAAAACCAAATTCACCAAAGCGATATTGTCAAGTTTTACCATCCGGCGGGCAATATGGTAGGTCACCAAACCGGTTTTGTACACTACCACCATGGGCCGTCCGATAACGGCGGTTTCCAGTGTCGCCGTTCCCGATGCGGTCAACACCAGGGAGCTTTCATAAATAATTTTCCGTGAGTCCTCGTATGAAAGGGTTATGTATGGGGAATCGTCGGGAGACAAATATTTTTCGTAATCAACCGTGTTCTCCCGTGCCGCCACTACGGCAGGCATCGCAGCAGTACGGTATAATTGTCGTGCCGTCTCAAGCATGACCGGCAACATGCGTTCGATTTCCTGAGGACGGGAACCCGGCAACAGGGCAAGAGAACCGTCGGACGGGATGGGAGAGGCGATATAGGCTTTGGGGATATCTTCAAGGAGATAATGTCCGACAAAATGCGCTTCGATACCGAACTGTTCGTAAAAATCCTTTTCGAAAGGGAGGATAACTATCATGGTATCAACATATTTTCGTATGACTTTTACCCGCCGTCTTCCCCACGCCCACACCTGCGGAGAAATGTAATATATAACGGGGATGCCCAACCGCTTGACTTTTTTGGCAAGCCGGAGGTTGAAACCGGGATAGTCGATTAAAACGAGTGCCTTCGGGCGTCGACGGGCGATCTCTTCGACACACCGGCGCAAAAGTTTTTTGAAAAACCACGCATGGCGCGCCACCTCCCAAAACCCCAGCACCGCCAACTGTGAGCTCTCCGCCAGTTGCTCTTGCCCCAATTTCTTGAGCCGTTCTCCCCCCAGCCCGAAAAACGTCAACGAAGGGTGCATCTCTCGGAGGGCGTGTACCAAGTGGAAAGCGGCATTGTCCCCCGACGGGTCACCAGCCGACACAAAGAGACTTGTTGACTCCATTCACTCCGTTTCCGTTCCCATCATGCGTTCGATTGAATCTTTGCCGATGCGTTCAATCTCCAGCGCCACCCGCAGAGCTTCTGTTCCCTCCGCCAGCGAAACGGCAACCGGTTTGTCTTCTCGCACCGCTTCAAGGAAGGCGGTAAGCTCCATCCGAAGCATATCTTCGCCGGTGTCATCGTAGCGCGAGTAGTACAAGCTTTTCTCCGAGTTTCCCAGCGGTATTTTCATGCCGACGCTTTCGTCGCTCTCTCCTTTCAGCCGGTAGATGTCGGCTTGCTTGCGCGCCAAATCGAGAGAGAAGTAGCCGGATTTCTGAAAAATTCTCAGTTTTCGCATTTCTTTGAGCGAAATCCGTGAAGCGGTCAGGTTCGCCACCGCGCCGTTTTCAAACGTCAGGCGGGCGTTGGCAATATCAACCTGCTCGGACACCACGGCGACGGCGGAGGCGTGAATGTCGGCAACGCTCGACTCGACAAAGAGTAGGGCAAGGTCGATGTCATGAATCATCAAATCCAGCACCACCGCCACATCCGTCCCCCGCGGATCGAACGCCGCCAAGCGATGGGCTTCGATAAACGACGGCTTGACTCCCAGAGCGGACACGGCACGAACGGCGGGATTGAAGCGTTCGATATGTCCGACGGCGACTTTGACTCCTTTTGCCTCCGCCAAGGTCTGCAGCTTTCGGGCATGTTCCAAAGAGGCGGTAACCGGCTTCTCAATCAAACAATGGATACCCCGTTCGATGAGAAAAGAAGCGGCGGCAAAATGCTCGGTGGTGGGAACCACGATGGAAACCGCCTCGGCGTGTTCGGCTAATTGTTCCAGCGACTCAAAAGCGCGTGTCTGGTATTCGTCGGCAAATTTTTCTCTCTTGGCTTCATCGATGTCATAAAACCCCACCAGCTCGCTTTCCGGCAACTGGTGGAGCCACTTAAGATGGTGCTTTCCGAGGTGTCCGACGCCAACGACAGCGGTCTTTATCTTATCCATCGTGTTGTGTTCTCATACGAGCGTTTCGACAGGCGGCGCTTATCATATGCCGGTTTCCCGTGTTGCCTGGGCGGTTATTTGACGATTCCCCGCTCGGTCTTGGCGAGGAAATCGAGTATCTCTCGGACTTCGGGGATGAGCTCCACCTCGGCTTTGATGCGCTCCACCGCCTGAGAGGTATTCAAGCCGCTGAAAAAGAGAAGCTTGAACGCCTGTTCCAGACGCCGCATGACTTCCCGTTTGAAGCCGCGCCGCCGTAAGCCGATGGAGTTCAAACCGATGACTTTCAAGGGGTACCCTCCCACCAAGGCAAACGGGCAGATATCCTGTTGTACCCGGAAGCCGCCGCCGATCATAGCATGAGCGCCTATTTTGACGAACTGGTGTACCGGCACGATTCCGCCGATGATGGCATAATCGCCGACTTCCACATGCCCGGCAAGATTGACGGCGTTCGCCATGATGACATGGTCTCCCAGGATGCAGTCGTGCGCGACGTGCGAGTACGCCATCAACATGCACTCCTTGCCGACAGTGGTTGTCCCATGCGCCTTGGTGCCGCGGTTGATGGTGGCGTATTCCCGGACGACGGTGCCGTCTCCGACCACCGCTTGGGTCTTTTCCCCTTCAAACTTCAAATCTTGCGGGATCGTCCCGATAACGGCGCCGTGATGAACCGTGACGTTTTTCCCAAGGACAGCACCTCCGGCAATAAGCGCCGAGGAAGCGATTTTGGTGCCGCTGCCGATGCGAACGTTTTCTTCGATAATCGTGTACGCCCCGACCTCTACATCATCGGCAAGTTCCGCCTTGGGGGAGACAATCGCTGTAGGATGGATACTACTCATCGGTCAATCACCATCGCCATGAAGTCCGCACTGGCAACGAGATTGTCTTCGACGAACGCTTTACCCGACATCTTGCAGGTATTGCGGCGGAAGGCGTGCATCTCCAACTCAAAGCGCAACTGGTCGCCGGGCATCACCGGTTTGCGAAACCGGGCGTTGTCGATTGCCATGAAGTACACCACCTTGGTTTCCGGATTTTCGATGGCATTCAAAAGGAGAATACCACCCGATTGCGCCATTGCTTCCAGAATCATCACTCCCGGCATAATGGGATGTCCGGGGAAGTGCCCTTGGAAGAAGGGCTCGTTGATGGTCACGTTTTTGATAGCGACAACTCG
Source organism: uncultured Ignavibacteriales bacterium (assembly GCA_964489705.1). Lineage (GTDB taxonomy): Bacteria > Zixibacteria > MSB-5A5 > GN15 > FEB-12 > CAZAZQ01. The sequence goes on along the minus strand of CAZAZQ010000003.1, from coordinate 20,987 downwards.
TTTGTCCGGTTCGAGGTCAAGGATTCGGTCTACCAGCAGGAAGGGATAACGGTGCGGCATGATTTTCAAGATGGCGTTGATGTCGAAAAATATTTCTCCCTGCTTCTTGGCGTAGCGCCCGGCGATTTTTTTCTTTTTGTACAGCTCCCGCATCTTCCGCGCCAAGGCGACGTTGGCTTTATGCCCGGAGCGGGCGGCAAGAACGTGCCCCTTGAACGGTACCCCGATGAGGAACAAGTCCCCCAACAAATCGAGGGCTTTATGGCGTACCGGCTCGTTGGGAAAACGGAGGGGAATGTCGTTGATGATACCGGTCTTCCCAACGAAGACTTCTTCTTCCAACCCCAAAGCGTTCTTGATGCGGTCGACTTCGACTTGCCCCAAATCGGAATCATAAATGACGATGGCGTTGTCCAGCCCGCCGCCCTTGATAAGCCCCGCTTTCTTGAGCATTTCCACTTCAGACAAAAAGCAAAAAGTACGCGCCGGAGCAAATTCCTCGACGAACTCCTTTTCCAGGTCGACCAGGGTGGTATATTGCGTGCCCAGAGCCGGATTTTTGTAGTCAATCATGAAGGTAATCCGCAAATCGTCGGAGGGAGTAACGACCAAATCGACACCCCGCTCCGGCTCGCTGTACGCCATGGGAGTGTCGATTTCCAAATATACTTTGTCGGCTTCTTGATTTTCAATGCCCGCTTCCAGCAGCTTGTCCACATACGGTTTCGCCGAACCGTCGCCGACCGGCGGCTCGTTGTTGTCGAGTTCCACAATCATATTGTCGATTTGCAGCCCGGCAAAAGCCGCCAGCACGTGCTCGACCGTGTAAACTTTGGCGTCCCCTTCTTGAAGAGTGGTGCCGCGGGAAATGTCCACGACGTGGTCGATGTCGGCGGTGATTGACGGCTTGTCCGGCAGGTCAGCTCGGACGAAACGAATACCGGCATCCGGCGGTGCCGGCTTGAATACCATCGTGCAGGTGTTGCCGGTGTGCAACCCTATGCCGGACATGGAGATTTCTCGTTTTATCGTGCGTTGTTTCTCATACATCCTTTGTTTCCCATCACCGAATTGAAGTGATTATACGCTGAAGAAGGGCTTGACTCAAGTATTTTTTCTCGATTCGGCAGGTACGAAAGCAAGTGCAAGTTGTTGGGAAAAAGAAAATTTATTTTGCCGCGACGAAACCTCCCGAGAGAGGGCTCGTACGTATTAGGTAAAGAGAGCTCCTGATGCGAACGGGTGCAGGGAAAATGGTTGTCAAGACCTTCGGTTTCAGTTTCTTTAGACATAAGAGAAGAAGGCGGAAATGAAAAGAAAACACGTAAGAAAAAAATTCAACGATGAAACGGGAGAAACAGATGAGTGAAGGACCATGGGATAGTTTACACGTCGGAGGGAGCGGTTCTTTTCTGCGAAGGAGCGGGCTTCCCGGTTGGGGATGGAGACGGGTGACTGTTTTCCTCCTTGTGCTGGCACTCGTCGGATATGGAGGAGCAGTCGACGCTTCGAAAGAAAGAAGCGAACAGAAAAGTTCTCTCCCTCCGAACGAAGAAATTTCGGAAGAAACCAAGGTCCTTGCTCAGGAGTATGTTGATGCGCTTAGCGAGATAAATTCTCTCGCTCGTGACTATCTAGCTTATTTTCGGGAAGTTCAGTCGAAAGACATTTACAAATACTTTGACCCGCTCGATCAACTGTATAAGCGGCTCCATGAAGGAGTGTATCTGACGCATCTCAATCAGTTGAAGGCAGATATTACCTCGTTGGTCAAGATGTTACAAGAGCATGAAGACGAAATAAAACGGGAAGACAAGAAGATTTACCGTCTGACCCTCAGCCTGCAAGAGGAGCTGAACGCAATCAGCGAGCTTATGGAGCAGGATATTTACCGTCCCTTGAGGGAGGATAAGGTTGCTTTGAAACAGTTGGTGCAGGTTCTTGACTCCTTGCAGGAAGAAGGAGACGAGCTCTACTCGAGCCCCTCTGAAGCGGAGGAAGAACTTTCGGCTCAAGAAGAATCTCTCAGGGAAGAAACGGCTGATATCGTTCCTCCTCCAGTGCCGCCGACGCCGCCGAAAGTAAGAATCAAGCCGCGCTTTCGCGGGGTAAGTGCCGAAAGGGAGTTTGCCGACCGTTTGCCGATTCCTTCCAAGAAATTGACGATTGTCGTCACTAACCCTATCGGGGACTTGGACGTGAAAGGATGGGACAAGAAAGAATTGACGGTGCAGGCGACCATTGAAGTGATGGCGGAAACCCGGAGACTCGCCCGGGAATATATCGAAGAAGTGGAACTGGTGGTAGAGCGAAACGGCAGGGAAGTTTCCGTCGACTTTTCCGTCCCGCAGTTGGACGACCCCAACACCCAGATTGTCAAAAGTACGATGGAAGTGAACGTCCCGAAGCAAAATCGATTGGTCTGTTCCAGCTCCTTCGGGGATATCGTGGTGCGCGCTCTCGACAACGGTGTGACGGTGACCGGTTCGTACGGGAACGTAAGGGTTGACGACATCGTCGGTGAGACGGATGTAACCAACAGTTACGGCGGTATCGAGATAAATCGCTCAGAGGGAGACCTCAAGGTCTCGAACAAATTCAGTCCCATTGCGATAACGGCAAGCAGGGGAAGGATGGATATCTCAAACCAGTTTTCTTCGGTCGACTTGGAACAAACCCAAGGACGCACGACTATCTACAACTCAGGTAAGATAAATGTTTCTCGCCACATCGGAATGATAGAGATAGAGAACCGGTATGGCGCTGTAAACGTGGAAAAGGTCAAAGGGGATGTGGCTATTGCGAATCAGTATCAAGAGGTGGCGGTGGAGGATATCTTAGGAGAGGCGAAAATTTCCAACGCTTATAGTCCCATCGAAGCAATAAACGTTACCGGCAGGTTTACCGCGCGAAACAATTACAGTCGCATTTCCGGAGAAGAGCTCTACGGTCCGCTCGATATTGTCAGTTCCTTCGGTCCCATTGAGGTAGAGCTGGCGGAGGAAATTGCCGGACCGTCAACGATAAAAGCATCTTACGGGAAAATCAAAGTCTCCCTTTCTCCGGACTCGGATGTGCTTGTGACCGCTGTCGCCAAAGGGGCGAATATCGACAGTTCTTTCCCATCTCGCGTGGTGGACCGGGGTCTGGAAAAAAAGACTGAAATCCGGCTGGGCAGAGCCACTTCCAACTTGAAGATTTACGGAGAATACTCGGATATAAAGATACGAAAAGGACGCTAACCGAAGAGAGGATGATGTCTTTCTTGCCGGAGAGCTACGGCGTCATTTCCGGCGTCTCGACGTTGATGTCCTGCAACTTCTTTTTGAGTTTGTTCTCAATGTCGATGATGTACGTTTCGTCGTGGTAGACGGTCGTCTTGAAAGAGGAGAGCCTGGTCAGCTCTTCCACCACCGCTTTGATGGTCTTGACACCGTTGATGATGATTCCCATCGACTTGGCGACGCAATCGTCGTGGTCGATGATTTCCCCCCGCTTCAAGGCTACCTCAACCAACTGGGCTCTGCCAAGGATAGTACCCACGGCGTTGTTGATATAATGGTTGAAGGTGGCAGAGATGGTCTTGAGAGTGTCGAGAGCCGCCTTGTCGAGTTTCGCCAGCGCCAGATGCTGCTGCATTTGGCGGTTTTCCCGCAATAGGCTCTCCACCGTCCCATATTGCAAATAGAGCATCCGGTTGGCTTCGTTGAGCAGTTCGCTGTGTGAGCCGATGTTTATCTCTAAGAACTTGGCTTCGTCGAGCGTCTGGGTGAGGTGAGTTTCCTCAATGTGTCGGAGCTTGGCTTCTTTCAGCGAGAGGTTTTCGGCAAGCAGCTCTTTTTTCTGGATATCCACCGAGCAGAGATGAGTTTCAATGACGTTGAACTGGGAGAGCAAATTCGCCAGAGCGATAATCTGCGGCAAGCGGAGCTCGGGAGAGGAGGCTCCTTTCTGGAACTCGTCATGGTGCAGCCCGACCGCCTCGCAAATACCGGAGGGAAGATTCCATTGCTCCAGCAAGAATTGCCCGACCCGCGCATGGTTGGTCCCCCACTTCTCTTCTTCCGCTCGCAACAGTCCTTCCTTGGCTTGACTTTGACGCAGGATGGCTGTGTACTCCTCGGAAAACGACTTCTCCAACACCAGCATCCCGATATCATGAATCAAACCGGCGACAAACGCTTCCTCCGCGGCGGGATAGCCGATAGCTTCCGCTATCATCCGGCTGGTTACGGCAACTTCCAAGGAATGTCGCCAGAAGCGCATCCGGTCAATAGATGTGTGCCATTTATCCGTGAAATCATATATCGAGGTGGACAACGCCACCGCTGTCACCGCCCGAATCCCCAACGTCACCACCGCCTGCCGTACCGAGGTAATCTCCCTTCCGGCACCGTAAAAAGGCGAATTGACCACCCGCAGGATTTTAACAGTCAACGGCGGATCGCGCCGCAGAACGTTGGCAAGATCCTGCGCCGACGACGCCTCGTCTTTGACCACGCGGAGGACTTCTACCAGCGTTTGAGGAAGCGATGACAGTTCCTCGTGCTCGTCCAGAATTTTTTGAAACAGGCTTGAATTCATGTATTTTTACTACCTGTTCCCTTGTATCGGATAAAAAGGAGGGCATTTTTAGATATTTCGACGGAAAACGAAACTTTAAGCGAAAAATGTGTCATTATGTGTCACGATTCGTTTTCTTTTCACACGGCACAAAAGTAGGACTACCGCTAAAATCGCTCTGCCGACGGCGAGGTTTTTGCTTGAGGCTTGTTCTTTTCAAATGAGAAAGAGGCGCTATGACCGACCCATTTTCCGCCGTAATCGAGCCAAACGGTGGCGAAGCTGCCGGTGATGGCTGGAAGCGGAAGGCGCCCGTTTCTGCGCCAGTCGGGCGTAATGATAGGCGTGAGGGATGTTTTTTGCTTTGTGTTCGAAATACTTTGCCAACTCGAGACTTGCCCGGAACCCCTCCCGGGAATCCGAATCGGCGAGAGACTCCCAAAGCTCCACCGCTTTTTCGTAAGCGCCGATTTTCTTGAAAATATCGGCATGGAAAAGCAACACCTCGGGTGCCAGGGGCTCCTGTACCTGAGAACGCATCCGTTCATATAAGCCGACGGCTTGCTCGTTCGCTTTCCGTAAACCGTAAATACGGGAAAGGGAATACAAATCCTCCACTGCCTCGAGCGTTTCCCCTTTGGTGCGAAAGATCCGGGCAAGGAAGAAAACCAAGAAAAACAAGGTCAGAATATCCCACCGATTATGAGAGACCACTGCCGGGAGGAACTCCGTCCGACGTTCCGCTAGCCAATCGAAGTAAACCGACGGGATGAGGTAACCGGGGATATCATTAGGTCGACGGAAAGCAAACAGCTCCTGTTCCACGTTGCTCAAACTGCAATCCCCCAGCCGACGCCGGAAAAGACGCCGCACCGGATGGAGCAAATCGAGATGGTGCCGTGTCGGAAGTTCCCGCGTTACCCGGTTGATTATCATTCGGTCAAGCAAGAGAGGAAGATCGAAGGCTTTCCCGTTGTAGCTGACCACCACCGGTTGGGAAGCAAAATCCGCCATCAACGCCTCCAGCATAGCGGCTTCGTCCGAATAGTCGGGGATAAGATACTGGCGGATGACGAAACCATCCTCGACCAAGAAGCCGCAACCGACCAGAAAGGCGACCGTTCCCGCTCCGCCCAAACCGGTAGTCTCGGTGTCAAGGCACAACAAAGAAGCCGGTTCAATCTTTTCCTCGCAGTGGTCCTTGGTAAAAGCGGAAAGAGGAAGGGAAGCCTTCGGCATCACATCCTGTAGGGAGAAATTTCCATGCCGGTAAGAGAAGGAGTACCGGCTGGTTATCCGGCAGTACGCGCCAGCCGGAGTGGTGACAAGCTCACCGCCCAGTGCGTCCGCCAACTGGCGGTAATGATACGGCGGCTCGGTGGCGGGTGGAGACGATTCTTTGACAATGAATTGTTGGAAGCGGTTGAGCTTGCTTTGGAGGTTATTGCCGCTCATGACTGACGGTTGCATGTGCCGATTGAATTTTCATCTTGGTCAACCGGTCGGTTTCCTGTTCAACCAGTCGGTTATAGTAGCCGCAGTTGTCTTCCGGGTCGGCATGGATAAGCGCCACGGCAGCGTGGGCGCGGCGGAATGGGTCGGGTGATTTCGTCTGTTCCAGCAACAATTCAATGGCTCTGTCGGTACCGATTGCCCCCAGCACCCGGCAACCGAGATGACCGACCAACTTGTTTGCTGAATTGAGAGAGTCAGCCACCACTTTGAGCACGATTGCCGTATCCATTTTCAGCAAGGCGTCGACCGCCGACAGGCGGGCACCGTAAAATGGGTCTCCCAGCGTGTGAACCAACGCCTCGACGGAACGCTCAATTTTCAGTTTACCGCAGGCGACAACCGCCGATTTGCGCACCTGCCCGATGGGATCGGCTAAAGCGAGCATGACGGCATCATCGGCGCGGCTGTCGCCGATTTTGCCCAATGCTCCTATTGCCTGATCGCGGACCTGCCAGCGGGAATGACTCGTCACTCCCAGCAACGGCTCGACGGCGGCGGTATCCCTGATGTCGCCCAGTGCCCAGCAGACCCGTTGGACGACCAAGCCGTCCAGCCGTTTCAACGCCGAGACAAGATAAGGAACGGCAGGCGAGCCGATTTTTTTCAATATCTTGATAATCGTCCAGCGTTCCCGCGCCGACTTGGTGGTGAATTTGTCTATCAGAATGGGAGTTACCTCCGCACCCAGTGCCGCGATGGAGTCCTTGGCGGGTTCCACCAGGTCGCGGTATTTCACCTCTCCAGAAGAGGCGATGACAAACAACGAGTCGACTTTCCGTTTCAGGTCGGGATTGATCGGGACGGAAACAGCGTGAGGAAGGATAAAGAGTACCCCGCCCGTCAGTAAGACAAATATCAAGGTCATCCGCTTCATTGTTCTCCCCCGGTGCTGTCGGGCGGCGGGTTCAGTTCGATATCCATCCCCCCTCCCCACTTGGACGGGGTCTGCCAGTAAAAATTATCCCTGCCGTTACCGTCGTACTGATCGGCGCCGCCGAGGTCGATAAAAAGTCCAATGGAACCGAAATCGCGCCGCGGGTTGCCGTATCCCTGGGTATTCTTGAGACTCTTGACAAAGTACCGATCATTGCCATCGACATCAATAAGCACTCCCGCCCCATTGGCGGAACCGGCACCCTGGGATAAATCGTAAGCGGTATAGGTGTCATTCCCCTGACGGTCAATCAACATGCCGCACGAGTAGTCATGTCCGCAGCCGTGCATCAATCCTTTTCCGAAGTAGACGTCGGAGCCCTGCTCGTCAATGAGAATGCCCAGCGTCATATGCGTCGCCGAGCCCTGGGCGTATTGGAACGATTGATAATTGTCATTGCCGCTGGAGTCGTACAAAATCCCCAGTGCCCACCAGTAGCTGGCGCCTTGCCCAAAGATATCCGAATAGTAGCTGTCGTTCCCCTTCAAGTCGATAATGGCGCCGATGCCCCCCGACATCCACGGTCTCAGCCCGTAGCCGAACCCTTGGGAAAGGGAAAGATAATGGTCTTCATAGCGTAAGATGTCTTTGTACTTTCCGCCCGCATAGTAGCTGTCGGAACCGTCAAGGTCATAGATAACGCCGATGCCTTCGATAAAGCCGAACCCTTGGCAGTAGACGGCACCGTTGTAAATGTCCCTCCCTCCTTCGTCGATGAGCAATCCCAGCCCGAAGGTTCCGGCTCCTTGGATGTGAGTGTCGCCGTCGTAGCGGTCATCCCCGGCAGCATCGTAAAGAATCCCAAAACCGAAATACCCCGATCCCAAACCGAACGATTTGGCATCGTATCGGTCGTCGCCGTCGAAATCCAACAGCATACCGGTAGAGAAACAACCCGAGCCCAAAGCGAAGTCCGTTTCCGCCTGGTAGAAATCGTCTCCGGAAAGGTCAATGATAATCACGCCGTGGGGACGAGCGGGGTTATACGAGAGGTGGTAAACATCGTCCCCGCCGAGGTCGAGAATAAAGCGGTAGTCGCCGTCGTAGTAGTCATTACCGGCGCCGCCGATTTTCCAGCCGGATTGTTTGCCGAGGTACGACTCTCGGTCGGCATTGCCGGGGAGGTATCCTATCCCCTCAATCAATTGCGCGGCGGAAATCTCACCCGACTGCAAGCGCTTTTGCAACTGTCGGATTTCCACCATCAACTGGCGGAGACAATCGATGCCTGCCGAAACGGTGGGATCTTTGTCGATATTCAACCCGAATTTCACGAACTCGTCGGCATAGCCCTCTTCGACTTTTTCCAGCGAGTCCATCGCTTCGACAGAGAGAAACTCTTCCTCCTCGCTCATGACAATCAACTCTTTGAACTCATTCCTGAGGAACTTCCGTTGTGCTTTACTGAGACGGGCAAATGATTTTTCTGTGGATTTGGGGAAAACAACATCGAGGAACATCGCCGCCTTGGTCAAAAGTTGATTGAAAGCGACGTCGGTATAGTAAAGATTATACGCCCGCTGGATTTCTTCTATTTCCGGTTGATACGGACGGCTGCGGCTGGTTTGATATTCGCCTTTGAGGTCTTGAAACAAAATACCGGCGATAATCTCCGGCTGCCCTTTGACGTGAGCATCCTTCAAGGTTTCGGTGTACTCTATCATGCCGAGCGGTTGTTGCATCAGGTCGGCAACAATTTTCAGACGGAACGAGTCCGGTTCGGTGTAGTCGGAGCGAAAGCCGATGTCATCCGGCTTCATGCCCAGATATTCCATGAGATGCTCCAAGCCGAACCGCTCCGGTGAAAGGGAAGAGCTATCCTGAGCGTACGTTGGCATGGAAAATACCAGCAGTATCAACAGCGTCCGAATATATTTCATCGCTTTCAACTAAACCGATTCCCCCGCGGGAAGCAACAACAAACAATGAAGCTTCCATCACTTTTCCCATCCGGAGAGAAGAGGGAGAATGAGCCGTATTGCCTAAAAAATTAAAAAAGTTTTAATTGATTTATACCGGTATAATTGTTAAGGTGAACGCTTAAAAAAAGCGTTTGTTAAAGGATATATGAGCGATACGACAAAGCACAAAGACTCATCATCGGGGAAGTCGGCTCCTCGCAAGGAGATAATTCTCTCCGGCATGCAGCCCACCGGCTCGCTCCATATCGGGAACCTCGAGGGGGCGCTGCGGAACTGGGTGCGGTTGCAGGACAAGTATTGGATGTACTTGTGCATTGTCGATTGGCATGCCTTGACGGCGGAGTACAAGAACCCCAAGGTCTTGAAGAACAACATCTTTTACATGGCGGTCGATTTTCTGGCAGCGGGGCTGGATCCGGAGAAATGCGCTATTTTCATCCAATCGGAAGTGAAAGAACATGCCGAGTTGCATCTGCTTTTCTCGATGTTGATAACTGTTCCGACGTTGACTCGATTGCCCACTTACATGGAAAAGAAAGAACACCTCGATTCGTACGGTTTTCTGGGGTATCCGGTGTTGCAGGCGGCGGATATCTGTCTGTACAACGCTCACAAGGTGCCGGTCGGCAAAGACCAGGAAAAACATATCTGGCTGGCAAACGACTTGGCAAAGCGGTTCAACAGCCTCTACAAAAAAGTGTTCAACGAACCGGAAGCGCTTCTGACCGAGATTCCGTTGATTCTCGGCTCCGACAACCGGAAAATGTCAAAGTCGTACAACAACCATATCCCTATCGAATACACGGAAAAACAAACGGAAAAGCGAATAAAAGGATTTTATACCGATCCGGAGAAGATACACAAAGGCGACCCCGGTCATCCCGAGGGATGTCCTATCTTTCTTTTGCACCGGATTTACACCCCCGGAGTCGATGAGGAGATAGCTCCCCATTGCCGTACCGGGGAGCTGGGATGCGTGGACTGTAAAATGCGGTTGAGTGCCAATCTTAACCGCGCTTTAGCTCCGATTCGCGAGAAACGCGCCGAGTTGCTGAAGACCCCCGACTACGTGTGGGACGTCTTGCAGACCGGAGCCGAGCGGGCGCGAAACCAAGCGCAACGGGTAATGGAACGGGTCCGCGCCGCTATGAAAATGAATTACCGTGGGTAGGCAACGATGAACATGCACAACGCAGAACCAAACAACGGCGATTACCGGGTGGACTTGTCGGTGTTCCAGGGTCCCCTGGATTTATTGCTCTATCTCATCAAAAAAGAAGAAGTCGATATTTACGACATTCCCATCGCCCGGATTACCAGCCAGTATTTGAAGTACGTAGAACTGATGACCTCGCTCAACCTCGAAGTCGCCGGCGAATTTATCCTCATGGCGGCGACTCTCATTCGGATTAAAACCCGAATGCTGTTGCCGCGAGGGGAAAAAGATGCCGACGAGCCGGATCCTCGCGAAGAGCTCATCTGGGCGTTGATTGAGTACAAAAAGTACAAGGAAGCCGGAGAAATTCTCCGCGAGAAGGCTCTTCTCGAAGAACGCAACTACATTCCCCCGTCTCCAGTCGGAAAAATCCAAGGGAAAACCGATTGGCTGCCGGATACCGATTTGTTTGACCTGCTGACGGCGTTCAAAGAAGTTATCTCCGCTCGCCGAGATGAGGCGGTGCACCAGATTACTCCCGATGAAGTGTCTATTGAAGACCGGATGAAATATATTGTCACCTGTCTGAAGCAAAAAGAGTTCTACACGTTCCACGAGCTGTTCGCCGACATTCCGACCAAAATCGTCGCGGTGGTAACGTTTATCGCCCTGCTGGAGTTGGCGCGGACGCGGTGGATTTCCATGTACCAGTCCCGGCCTTATGCCGAGTTGCGGGTGTATCGGGGGGAAGCGTTCGAGCGGGAACGCCAGGAACTTGACATTATCGATCTTTCAGAAACCCCAAAGGAAATGACTGTCTAAGAATATGCAAAACGGAGTTCGCAATTCAGTCGTCGAGGCATTGATTCTTGCCTCTCCGGAACCGTTGGAAGCCCGGAAAATCGCCGAAGTGATAGAAGGAATGACCCCTGCCAAAGTCGCCCAAGCGGTGGCGGAGCTGAACAACCGCTATATGGAAGCGGCGGCGTCATATCGTATCCGGGAATTAGCCGGAGGATACCAGTTCTACATTATCCCGGAATTTACCAGCTACGTCGAAGAGCTTTTCACCCGGAGGCGGAAAATGCGCCTTACGCGGGCGGCATTGGAAACCTTAGCGATTGTAGCGTACCGCCAGCCGGTTACCCGGGCGGAAATTGAGCACATCCGCGGCGTGGCGTCGGACGGCGTGGTGCACAATCTGCTGGAAAAGAAGCTGATTACCATTAAGGGGAGAGCGAAAACGGTCGGCAAGCCGTTGCAGTATGGGACAACCAACGAGTTTTTGAAGTTTTTCGGCTTGAACAGCTTGGAAGATCTGCCCAAAATGTCGGAAATCGAAGAGCTCCTCTCCTCCAAGGAACCGAAAACTCAAACCGAACTGGAACTGGAACAGGCAGATATGGCAGGGATGAAGTTGAATATCGCCGACGGGACGTATAACCCCAATCGGACTATCGAAATAGACGACCTCTCGGGACAGCCGGTTGTTTTAGAGCCGGAGAGCACCGAAGAAAATTCAAAATCTTCCGATACTACTTCTGACCCCGTATTTTCAAAAGGCGGGGAGGTTCCTTTCGATGGGGAACCGGGGCAGCACCAAGAAGAAATGGCTACCAGCGGACAGGAAAGGGAAAAAGAGGGCTAAGAGGAAAAAAATGTCTCAGGGGGGTTTTTATTTTTGCAAATTCGTATATATTACCGCCGCAAAGAGAAAAGAAGGCTTTTTCAAAGTCAGGAGTAGTGCATTTTGATTAGACTGAGTAAGTACTTATCTCTGTGTGGAGTTACATCCCGCCGAGGAGCGCAAAAGCTGGTGGAAGAAGGGCGGGTAACCATTAACGACCACACGGTCGAGGAAATAGGAACGATAGTCGATGAGGAAAAGGATGTCGTCAAAGTCGACGGCACCGAGGTTACTCCTGTAACGGAAAAAGTTTATGTCGTCTTGAACAAACCGCGCCATGTTATGACGACGTTACACGACCCTTTTCGCCGGAAAACCGTGCTCTATTACCTGAAAACTCTCCCCCAACGGGTATATCCGGTGGGGCGGCTGGATTTCGATACCGAGGGAGTGATAATTCTGTGTAACGACGGTGACTTAACTTACCGCTTGGCTCACCCGCGATACAATGTAAAGAAAATCTACGAAGCCACCGTCAGCGGCATCTTCCGCCGCGCCGACGCGATGAGGATTCGCCGCGGCATTCGTCTGGAAGACGGCGCCATCGGTCGAGCCGAGGTGGAGGTCATTCGTTACAAAAAAGGAAATACCCGCATTCGGCTTACCATGAACGAAGGACGCAAGCGGGAAATCAAGCAACTGTGCAAAGCGGTGGGACATCCGGTCAAGAGCTTGCGGCGGGTGGAGTTCGGTGGTATCAGCGTCCAAGGGCTTCTTCCCGGGAAATGGCGGTTTCTCACCGAGAAGGAAGTCGCTCATTTGAAAGGACTGGTCGGACTGGACAACCTCTCCGCTTAAGCTGACTTCTCGGGGCACGGACTTGCCCTAACCGGGCTTGTAACAAAGGAAATTACCGGCAAAATACCTTTCCAAACTTCGCTTCTGGCTATTGACATCCGCCCGAGAGCAATATAATATAGGTTTGATGACACATGATAAGCATCAAGCCTTTTTTGATTTGTTGGCTGCCGAATGGGACCTCATGTTCACGGCAGAGGACCTGGAACGGCTTGCCCATATTGTGGATAAGCTGGGTGTAAAACCGGGGATGGACATTATCGACCTCGGGTGCGGAACGGGGGTGTTGTTTGATATGTTACGCCGGAAGGTTGGTGAGAACGGTTCCGTCACAGGCGTGGATTTTTCCATTAAGATGGTGCAGGTCGCCCATCGGAATTTTCCGTTTGACAACGTCAACGTCGTCGACGCTGATGCCACGATGCTGCCGTTTGTCGATTCGACCTTTGATATGGCGGTGGCGTGCTCCGCTTTTCCGCATTTTTCCGATAAACAAAAAGCCATCCAAGAAACTCACCGCGTCCTCAAACCGGATGCCCGCTTCTGCATTTTCCATCTCGTTTCTTCAAAAGAGTTGTCGGAGATGCACCAACAAATGGGCGGCGTAGTCGAACATGACGAGATTCCACCGGCAGACAAACTCCGCGCCATGCTCGATAGCAGCCATTTTACCGACATCAAAATTGATGACCAGCCGGGACTTTACATTGCCTGCGCGATAAACTCAAAATAAAGTTGTTTGCCTCTTGGCACCACAAGCCTCAAAGAAAATCACCTTCGTTTCTCATTCGGCGCTTTACCTCTCCCTGGCGGTACTTTTACCGGTGGCGTTCCACTCTTTCGGGGCGGCGGGACGGGTCTTTTTGCCGATGCACCTGCCGGTACTGCTGGCGGGTTTTCTGGTCGGTCCCGCAAGCGGAGTGGTGGTCGGGTTGTTGGCACCCGGCCTGTCGAATTTGCTGACGGGGATGCCGCCGACTTATGCGGTAGCATTGATGTCGTTGGAGCTGCCGATGTACGGGTTGATTGCCGGTATCACCTACGGCCGGTGGCGCTGGAATATCTACTTAGCGCTGATAACGGCGATGGTGATGGGACGCTTGATGTTCGGCGTCGGTTTGTTTGTTCTGGGGCGGTTTATGGAGCTTCCGTATACGGCGGCTAAATTTTTCTCCGCCGGAGGAGCGATGGTCACAGGACTGCCGGGGATTGCCCTGCAGTTGGTATTGGTTCCGCTGATTGTCAAAGCTGTCCGGCGCTATCGCCGGACGCGGTGATTTCGACCGGGTTTTCCCAAGGAGGGGGTAGTAAAATTCCAAAAAAGCGGGGCGGTCATTCTTCCATATTGAGATATTTCAAGGCTTCTTCCCGCAAGCGCTCTTTGTCGAACCCTTGCAAGTCCACGCTCTCCAAAAACTGTAAAAAGCTCTTGTCAAGCTTGCCGATGGCGGAGTGCCCGAAGGTTACCTCGTTACTTTCAGTCGTTTCTTTTTCGAATTGGATGTTCAAGGAGAACGACTTTTGCTTCAATTCGTTCAGCACGTCGGCAGGGAGAGTCTTCAACGTTTCTTCGCTGACTCCTTCCACTTTCACCCGCACGATTTTGTCGCTGCTGTCGACGGTTTCGATTTTTTCCCGGATAAGCTCGGCAAGTTGGTCACCTCGTTTCCCGACGGCGTCAATGGGGGCAAGGTCGACCATCGGCCGACAGGTTACCTCGTGAAAGCGAACCTCAAAAGGATCGAGCTCTACTTCCAGAAAGCCCTTGGCAGTCTCTCGCTCCGCCTGGGACAACCGCTCCGTGGAGCCGGAATAGTACGCTCGCGGTGCCACAGCAGAGAAGTTGTGGAAGTGCCCCAACGCGGTGTAGTCGAAGCGTGAGAACACGTCAAGCGGGATTTCCAACTCGCCCAGTTCCGCCATGGAAAATTCCGGCATTCCCGCCGCTATGCCGTGAGCGATGAGCACGTTGTAGGCAGCGTGCGGATCCGGCTGGCATTTTTCCAGTTCCTGAGTTTGAAGCGAGGGTGAAAGACAATAGGGCAGAGCGAAAAATTTTGTTCCTTGTATCTCGAAAACGTCCAGGGTGGTGCCACCGGCGACATACAAATTGTCGATGTGACGAAAAACCTCGATCGCCGCTCCGACATGAGGCTGTTTCGGGGCGTCGTGATTGCCGCTGATGATGATGGTAGGAATGCCATGTTCTTCCGCCAACCGGTAGAGATGAAAGGCGGCAATCGCCATAACGGTATTGATAGGCCTGACCGTGTCGAACAGATCTCCCGCGTGGATACAGACATCCGGCTTGAGAGCGATGATTTTGTCAACTGCTTCCGCAAAGCTGTTGATGATATCCTCCTGGCGGAGGGTCAAACCGCTTTTCCCTCTCTTGGGATGGTTGGCGCCGGCGCCGAGGTGACTGTCCGCAAAATGGCAGATTCTCATACAAGATTAAACGAAATTACAGGTACTTTTTCTCATAAAAGTCAAAACGGCAGGAGGAAAACACTCCTGCCGTTCGAAAAGCTCTCTATCGTAAAGGCGGAAAAGTTACTTCCCACCGGTAGTTGTCGAAAGTATTGTGCCGACACCACCACTGCTGTTCCCGCCGACAATCCAACCGTTATCGGCGTCGATGAATTCAACACTAAGCAGAGTGTTCCCCGTTCCGCTCGGCGTGGAACTCCACGTCGTGCCGTTATCTTCGGTATAGAGAACGGTTCCGCTCGCCCCAACGACCCAGCCGGTCGAGCCGACGAATGTAATCGCCGTCAGGTCGGCTGTCGTCCCGGAGTTTTGAACAGTCCAATTTGCTCCCGCATCCGCGGTATAGTAGATAATCCCTTGCTTACCGACCACCCAGCAGTGCAGCGAATCGGTAGCGGCAACGCCGTAGAACGTGGGGGTAAATGTCGTGTCGGTATTCTGGTTCACCCAGGTATCACCCCCGTCGGTGGTATGGAGAATAACTCCGCCGTATCCGACCGCCCAGCCGTTGTTGGCATCGACGAAGCTGACATCCTCCAACTGATTTTCCACCGGCAAGGTGAGAGTATCCCAGGTGGTGCCACCGTCAGTGGTGCGGAAAATGACCCCGCTGCTGAATGGTTCGGCATGATCACCGCCCACTAGCCAACCTCTCAGGGAATCCACGAAGGTCATGCCATAGAGCCATTGGGTGGAGTCGAACGTCTGTGTCGTCCAGTGCTTTCCGCCGTCGGTGGTGCGCAGCAACGTGCCGGAATAGACGGCAAGCAACCCCGAGCCGCCGAGGCACCAGCCGTTGAGTGTATCCAAGAAATGAAGGTCTGAGAACCACATATCGGCAACGTCAAACAACTTGCCGCGCTTGAGACAGGTCCAATGCTCGCCGCCGTCGGTGGTTTTCATAATCATGCCGCCGAACCCGGCTGCCCAGCCGACATCGGCGTTGGCAAAGGTAATATCCATAAGGGTGACAAAAGGAGCGGTACCGCTTGGGGTTTCCGTCCAACTGCCGCCGCCGTTGGTCGAATGGAGAATTACCAGCGAACCGACCGCCCACGCTTCGTTCTGGGAACCGAGATAGACGCCGTACAAATCTTTCCAAGTGGTGCTGTTCACCGGCGTCCAGGTGGAACCGCCGTCACTCGTTGAGAGAATCGTTCCATCCATTCCGACGACGATACCGGTCGTGGCGCTGGAAAAGGCAACGTCCATGAGCGTTACGGTTACACCGCTGGTTTGCGGCGTCCAGGTCTGCCCGCCATCGGTGGTGGTCACGATGGTTCCGTTCTCACCGACCGCCCAACCGACCGTTTCACTGACCATGACGACATCCCACAGAGTTTCCGTACCGGCACCAAAGACCGCCCAGTCAGACCAGACGCCGCCGGTGCGAGTGGTACGGATGACGGTACCGTCATCGCCGACCGCCACCCCGACATTCCCATAGAAGTCCACCCCGCGCAAGGTAACAGCCACGTCCAAACCGCTGCTGGTATCCCGCTGCCAGCGTCGGCCGCCGTCCTCGGTATAAATGACGGTTCCATACTCTCCGACCGCCCAGCCGTTGCTGGCGTCCTCAAAATCGAGCGCCATGATGTCGCCGGTAATGGTGTCAAAAAGAGTATTCACCCAGTTTTCACCGCCGTCGATCGTCCGGATGAGCTTGCCCCCTTCGCCTACTGCCCAGCCGGTATCGGTATCAAAAAACGTAACATCCCACAAATCTTGATTGGTAATGCTGACTTGGTACGCCCAGGTGGCGCCGCCGTCGGTAGTGTGAAGAACGACACCCTCTCTCCCGACCACCCATCCTTCGTTTTGATTCACGAAATAGGCGGCGCGAAGTTGATTCGCTTCCAGAATCGGTTCATGGAGTGTCCACGCCGTGCTTTGCGATTCGGTGGGTCCTTCCTCGTCGCTGCTGCACCCGCCGAATACCAAGGTCAATAAAAGCATCCCCGCTATGAGAGCCGACATCTTCAAGGCAAAATGTTTTTTCATTTTCAAAGTGCACTTCCTCCAAGTACTTATAGTTACTTACCACAACTGGGTAAACTTATACAAGCAACAGACGGATGTCAAATGAAAATGTGCAAAACAAAAAGGGGGCATTTCCCCCCTATATCGTGAAAAATGAATGGAAAAGCGCACCCAAGCGAATATCTTTTCTCACAGGCGCACTAACCCGCTGGGGGAATACAAGTTGTTCGATTTAGTTGCGAGCGGTGAGATAAAATGTGCTCTTTCGGTACTCTTACAGCTCTTCGCTTTCTTCCAACTCCATGAGCAGCAACGATTCGATTTTGTTCTTTAACTCCTTTCGTTGACGGCGTCGAGCTTTGGTGAGGTACGATCCGCCGTGCTCGTCGCGATGATGGTGGTGGTGTCGGCGATGCTTCGACTTTTGTTTTTTCCGCCGACGTTTTTCAGTACCCTGCCAACTGCACATATTTTTTGTGACCCTCCATAAAAATTATGAGCAATGCAAAATCAATAAAGTTTTCGGCTGTTGCGGAACGATTCTTTTGTTAGAGAAGAGTATTTTTCGGCAGAAAATAAAGGGTTTTCACCTGCTGAGCGGTATTGAAATGTCTGCAGGAAAATACACAGTCACGGAGAAAGTGACTTGGTTTGCATACTTTCAGCTTGTGGGAAACGTAACGTTCCACAGGGATGAAACGTCGTCATAATTTTATATCTTGTTCTACAGCAATAAGATAACATTCAACTCCGCTGCCGGCGGGGGGATTGACGGGAGATGGCATAGCCTATGCTATGGGAAGGGCAGAACATAAAACTTTGGTGAAAAGAGGATATGTTAGACAACAGATTTCAAAGAGGCTTCTCTCCCGAGCGTTTGGCGTCGACCAAAGAGCCGAAAATTCGCAAGGACGACCGGGGATATTTCATTATGTCCCTGTCGGAGAACACGAAAGTGTATTTCGAGGATTACTACCGGTTCCTTGAAAAAACGTACGCCAAAGCGCTTGCCGAGCGGCAGAAGCTGGATGAAAAGCTCAAGCAGATCTCTCCCGAGAAGACGGAAACGATTTCCTACTATCGCGCCAAGGGGGTAATCGTCGATTTGCTGTTGCGGACGATTATCCGGTTTTACACCGACGGCGCCAATCTGGGCGTTATCATGACGCCCTGGTGTTTCGGGACGGTCATGCTTGAGAAAGTGGAAGTCTACCGCGACCGGTTGAGCAAAGGTGAAGTCAACGATCCCAATGTCCCCGAATATCCCTACTATGTCATCAAATATATCGACGAAATCTACAAGACGACGCTGCTTGAGATTTTCGACTTCCCGGAAAAAGCCTTCCAAATGCGCTGGCAGTATTCGGAACTGCTCAAGCGGTACTCCAAAATTTTGACTGAGATCACCAACTCGTTGCAGTCGGTGCTGACGACCATCAAAAATTACGGTTCATAGAGTAACTTTTAAGATACATAGTTCCCTCCTACAAAGCCCTACCGACCTGTTCGGGGGGCTTTTTTTTAATCCTGCGGCTGTTTTTGCCGATAAGAGCAAAGATAAGAAGAGAACAGCCCTGAGCCGGAAAAAGCTCACGGAGAACAAATGTAGAGTTACCGCTGATGTCATCACTGGCAACAAAAAGCAAGGTCAATAAACCCTTTATCCCGATATATCTTGATTCGCTGCGGATAGATACGGTTCTGGATTTCGACCTGTATATCAAAGTCAACCGCAGCTTGGTGCTCTACCGTTCGGCGGATTTGCCTTTCACCGACCGCACCCGCCAGAAGCTGCTGGAGAATAATGTCGAACGGCTGTATATCACCACCGAAAGCCGGGCAAAATATCAGCAGTACATGGAGAAAAACCTCGGCAAAGTACTCGCCGACCCGAACATCGAAGAGGAAAAGAAAGCCGGTATCCTGTACGAAACTTCGACCAATCTGGTGCGGGACGTCCTCGCCAATCCCACCTACGGAGACAATATCCGCCGCTCGAAGGACCTGGTGACCAACACGGTCGACTACATCCTCAAGGGGCGGGACGCTTTCTTGAACCTGCTCAAAATCACCTCCTTCGATTACTATACCTACACCCACTCCGTCAATGTCTGTACTTTCGCGGTCGCTTTGGCGAGACAGTTGGGCTTCAACGATGAACAGTTCCTCAACGAGCTGGGCGTCGGGGCGCTCCTGCACGACATCGGCAAATCGCGGGTCTCGGAGCGCATTCTCAACAAGCGCACCACTCTCAATTCCATCGAGTACGAAATCATCAAAAAACATCCCAAGTGGGGCATCGAAATTCTCAACGAAACCGACGAGCTTTCCTCGGCGTCCTACTACCCGGTCCTCCAGCACCACGAGCGGGGCGACCGCAGCGGCTACCCCAACAAACTTTCGCTCGACGAAATGCACGACTACTCCAAGCTGGTGGCGATTGCCGATTCCTTCGACGCCATGACCACCCAGCGGGTCTACCAGAAGGCGATGGAGACTTTCCCCGCCCTGAAAATCATGTTCTCGATGAAAGGCGCGTACGATGAGCGCTTCCTGCGCGCTTTTGCTCAACTGATGGGTCCGACCGGCTTGGCGGACATCTGAGCACAAAAGAAAACAGACGCAAAAAAGCCCCGAGATTGGGGCTTTTTTTGCATGAGGGGATGCTTATTTTTATGAGCCGGACAGAGCTTTGATGGCTTCTTCGCGGCTGTCGTAATGTTCGAAAACGGTAATCAAGCGGGTGACGGTCAGGATGGATTCGATTTTGGTGATGTTGGCAAGGACAAACCGTCCCCCGGCGTTTTTTACCGTGGTCATGGCGGAGATGAGCATTCCCAGTCCGACCGAGTTCATCCAATCGACTTTCGCCAGATCGACCACGATTTTATTTTTCTTCTGGTTGATGTATTCGTGGATTTTGCCGTGAAACATAGTCGTCTCTTCGCCGCCCATGATTTTACCGGAGATTTCGAAAACGACGACATCGCCTTCCAGATAATCCTTAAATTTCATTCGACTAACCCTAACTGCTTGTATGTCTTCTGCCTTATTTCCAGTTTCTCTTTATACCCAAGATAAAGAATATGTTCACTTTCATCGGTGCGGAAATTTCGCTGCCTTCAGTATGCCAACCGAGCGCCCAAAAATCAAGCTCTTTTTCCGGCGTTTCACCCGGAGCAGAACAGCGATCACAGACCGTTGCTTTTTCTTTATCATCTTTTGGTAGGGCATGGTCTGGTACAGACCTGCCATCACCTTTTTCATATTTGGCAAGTCTCTTCGAGACTTTCCCTACTCCACTTATCTCCGTGGCAGTTTTGGTAGGGCATGGTCTGGGACAGACCTGCCATTTCCTTAACTCTTCGGCAGGTCTCTCCGAGACCTTCTCTACTCCACTGTTACTTTCACTTCGCTCAAAAGGTCTTGCGCTTGAACTTCCGCCGCAGCGCCAAAACGAACAACGTCACCAACACCACGACAACGATACTCTCGAACGCTACGATTCCGCACTGGCGCGGCGAAGTGAGCATCTCCTTGATGCCGGAGCGGTTGAACGTAAGAAAGGAGAGGTTGGTGTAAAAGACATCCCAGTAGTCGGGGACACGCCAGAAGAATTCCCCTGACCAACTGAGAGTGTACCCGCTTGTCTTACACAGCAGCCACAGCGGGAAACCGAACAGAGCAGCCGCTAACCAAAACAGCGGCAGGAGAAAACTCTCACCGTAATAGGAGAACAACATATAAATGAAATTAGCGCAAAACACCCGTCTACAGATTTTCCAGCCGCTCCCTTTTGCCTTGCGCATCATTTCCTGTTCACCGATGTGGAAATCTCCGGCACCGGCGTAATTATAATTATTGACGTAATTTGCCTGCAAACGACGATAGAGTTGGGCAATGAGATTATAGTCGGGATTGGGGGAATTGTCTTCTTGTCGT
>CAZAZQ010000002.1:138740-221371 GCA_964489705.1 uncultured Ignavibacteriales bacterium | reverse complement strand
TGAATCTAACTCTACCGCCGAATGACACAAGTTATTTGGTCTTTCGAGAGCAGTGTGGAAAAACTGCCTACCACTATGGAATAGCTTTTCTTACGACAGGTGATACTCTAATGACCTCATGGGAATCAGGCAAGCATATTGGACCCTTAGTAACAGAATGGACAGAGAGACATATGAAAAAACCACAATCTGACTATGAGCGGGCGAAGCGTGAGTGGGAGGAGAGGAGAATCCGTTTTTGATTTCTGAATTGGGTCAGAAGTCACAATCCTCGGGCTTATGCCCCGATTCTCTTAAGTGGGAATTACAGTAGACGCGAAAGCGAAGGTGGTTTTTTCTTCTTCTTCGAAGAGCACCCGTTGGTAAAACTCGCAGGTGATACATGACATGGCGCGGGAGTTCCGAAGGGATTCCAAGCGGCAAGCCGAATTAGGCACCATCCAGCAGGCTCGTCCGGCGCCGATGCCGTCATTCAAACCGTCGTACTGCATCGACGTCGAGACCGGACATTCGCCGTATGCTTCGGCAAAAAGTCCCCCCTTTTCCCTTCCGCAATTGTGAAACTCCCAGCAGTTTAACTTCTTTGCCATACGTCCTTAATCATGTTCGACCACCCGCAATATCGCGCTGTACCGTGAGTCGGTACGGAAACGGTTCATTTGCTCGTCGGTGGCAATTCGATTGAATTTTTCATACGTCTTTTTGACTTTTTTCAAGTCGTCCATCGCAAAATAGCACAGCATCAAATACTGATAGGTGAGCGGATTTTTCGGATCGAGCGATTTGGCGTCCTTGAAATGTTTGCTGGCTTTCTTGTACTGTCCCTGGCGGAAACGGGCTTCACCCAACCCGAAGTACGCCTGAGCGTTCCGCTTGTCCAGCTTGATTGCCGTTTCAAAGTCAGCCACGGCGGCGATTTCTTCTTTTTTCAGCAAGTAGGTGTTTGCCCGACCCAGATAAGCCGTCACGGTCTTTTTGTCCAGCTTTATTGCTTTGTTATAGGCAGTGATGGCTTGGTTGTAGTCTTTTTTGAATTGGAAAATTTCTGCCGCCCGTACATAGTCGTCGTAGGCTTTTCGTTTTTCCCGGGTTATCTGATACGCCTCGGCTCGGGCAAGGTAAGCATCGGCGTAACCGGGATCTTTATTGATTGCTTCCGTCAAATCGGCAATAGCGGTTTCATACCGACCCTCTTTTAGAGCCGCTATTCCCGAGTAGTAGAAATCGTTTTCCGAATAAATCTCTTTCTTTGCCTCTTGATTCAGAGGAACCAGCGTGACCGCAAGGGTTTTCGTTTCACCGGCGGTGAGCTTGATTTTACCGCTTTGCGGTTCAAAACCGTCTTTTGAAACCGTATAGGTATGGCTGCCCGGCTTGAGCTGGGAATAGGTCAAGTTCCCGGCGCCCAAGACGTTGCCGTCGAGTTCGATACGGGCGCCTTCCACGTTGGCGGCTAACTTAATCTTGGCGGTTTTCTTCTTGGTGGTGGATTTTTTCCTGGAAGATTTTTTGACGGTCGCTTTCGACTTCTTCTTAGTGGTTTTCGTCTGAGTCCGAGTTGGAGGTTCTTTCACTTTTTCGGTGCCGGTGGTGGTACTTGCATAGGTAGGCTGAGACTCTTGGGGTTGGGAAGGCTTTTCCGGCGCGGATGATTGGGCTAAAAGCTCTTCGTCGGGATGGAGAGTGACCATAGTGATTTTTCCGCCGACAACAGTGGCATAGTCTTCTTTGAGCAGCATATCTCCGGCATAATATTGGATTTTATATGTTCCGGCAGGAATTTCCCCGGAACGGAAGAAACCTTGGGCGTTGGTATGGGTGGTTTTCCCCAACTCAGGGAATTTGACCGTCGCACCTTGAACGAACGGCTGCCCATACTCGTTGAGAGCAATCCCGATGATTTCGCCGTCTTCGCCGGTAGGGTCGGTAATGAAGAGCGAGCCGACAGCATAAAGTATCACCGCAAAAAATACTACCGCCACAGCGGCAAAGACTTTCGTATTCAGTTTTTTGGGTCTGAGTTCGTAAAGACGGTCGTTGATGGTCATTTCGTCGTTGATGTGAAGCTCTTGGCTGCTGACGAGTTGGATATAATTCTTGTAAAAATAGGCGATTCCTTTGCCTCTTTTTGCCATTTGAGGAGGAGGCAGATCTGATTTCTCTTGAGGTGAGAGGGAAGTTTCCTTTGCCGGAGATGGGGGAGGGGAAGATGTTTTTTTTGTCGGTTGGTGGGAATTATCCAACTTGTCCATTTTGTGGATGAGCTCTTCTTTCTCCTTGTCCGTCAGGTAAGCGTTGCTGGTGTAGAGGTCTTTTTCAATGGATTTCACTTCGTCGGGGGAAAGCTTGTGAACTTGATTGGAAGGGTGGGAATGGGGGGAGGGAGGAGTTTGTTGAGCTTCCGGTGGAGTATGGGAATAATCCGGCTTGGGGGGAAGAGGGGGAGCGGTGTCGCCGATTTGCGAAGCGTCGTCATTTCCGGAAAGAAGTTGTGTTTCATCGAGTTGAGCATCTTTTTCCAAAAGGTCTTCCGGTTGTTCGATTTCCAGCTTTTCCTCGTCGGAATCGGAAAATTCTTTCTGCCCGCCGACAAATTCCCGGTCTTCTTCGTTTTTTTCCGTGACCACAAACTCGAGATCGTCAGTCTCTTCTGGTGATTGGTTCGTGGGCTCGTTTAAGTCTTCATTCTTTTTCTGATGCTCATCCACTGAATTTCACCTCATCTTCATAGAGTCCCAGCTTTCCATAATTTTATCGTCCGGTAGAAATATTTCCTTTAGACATCCGCCCCGGAATAAACGTCCTCTTGGTAAGCGGAAAGCAAAGAAATGAAAGAGAGTTTGCAAATTATTGGCTTGACACTGCTCTCATCAAGTTGTTATACTTGGCAGTTGATTGCAGTGAGTAAAAATGAGAAAATTTGTAATGTCTCATAGGAGGATGACATAGATGAGAAAGCGCAGAAATCACCTTTTCTTTTTTGCTTTGCTTGTGAGCGTTACGGCAATGTATTTCGGTTGCTCTCAGCCGGATGACATTATCACGGCGGTAACCAAGACGGATCTGTATTTGAACGCTCGCTTGCTCCCGACCAATCCGCAGGGAATGGTTTACGAATTATGGGTTGCCAACAGTCAGGATACCATTTCCCTGGGAAAATTCGGCTACGACCAGAATTTGTTGAAATATTATAACGAAAACGGAACGGAACGGGCGGATTCCAATCATTTTGAGGTGGAAGGAGATATTTTCAACTACACGCATCTTTTCGTTTCCATCGAAACCAGCCCCGACGACAATCTCAACGTTCCAGGTCCGATTATGCTCATCGACGAGGTGACCGACCCCTCGGATGACATGATAAACCTGCGCTTTCCTTTGAACGACAGCTTGACGACGGCTTTTGTGGCGTTCAATATGGAAACAACCTCGGATGAAGACCGTGACTTGTACGACGGTTTCGGCATCTGGTTTTCCAGTTACATGGAAAAGAGAGATTCCGTCCGCGATACCGTCCGGTTGGACAGCTTCGTAGTGCGATACAAACAGGATTCCACGCTGCCCATGGGGTCGACGTCGTGGTATTTTGTCGATACGGCGAATGTGACGGTTCTGGAAACCATCCGGGTTTACGGCCTCGATCCGCTTTTGTACGACATCGGCTTGGACAGCTCGTGGGATACGGTGGTGCGGTTTGATTCCGTGTTGGAAATGGATACCACCTGGCCCTACACGGTTGTTGACAACACCAAGGATTCTACGGTCTTCTACTATACGATTCGCCCCGACACGAGCGTCGGAGCGGATACTTTCCACTACGATTACTTCTTCCAAAGCAATTACGGTTTGCCGAATTATTCCTCATACGGTTGGCACTACAAAGGCTGGGTCGTTTCCCCGACGGTGCCCAAGGAAGCGGTCGGTGAAATTACGCCGCCTGCCTATCCTATCAACTACAACGCCTTTGATTCGCTTATTCCCGGTATCGAGGGCGGCTTGTTGACCACAGGCACGTTTGATGACATAGCTGCCCCCGATGACAGCAATCCCTACGTGCTTGGGCCGCGAATTCCTCCATTCCCCGGTGAAGATTTCCTCCAGAACCTCCCTGATGGAATGACCGGCTGGCAAGGTTTGGTGCCCTACACCACCGGAAATTCCGGAACGGTTTTCATTACCTTGGAGCCGGACAATTTTGTTACCGACACGACCAACTTCCCCTTGTTTGTCATGATTGGGAAAATACCGAAAACCCAAGACGAGCTTGTCGATCTTGCCGATGATGTGGACGTTGAAATGTTCGGAATGGAAAATAAAACGGAGACGAATAACGTTCCGGTTGAAGGTTTCCCAAGCATCATTGTAAACATCAAGAGACATTAGTCTGATTTTGAAACTTTCCCCTGTGTTAATGGAGAAAACCGGCGTCCGGCGCCGGTTTTCTTTTTGGGGATGAATTGGAATCTATTTTTTCTCAAGATACCAAGGACAAGCTGCCGAAGAATAAAAGAAAAGAGACAGTTTTGTAACTTTTCCGGAAAAGATGAGGGAGCCATGAGAAATTTTGTACTTTTGGCAGGGATTGCCTTGATTTTGGGGCTGGTCGGGTGCGCCACGGTGGCGGTGAATTACGACTATGACGAAGAGGCAAATTTTTCGCAATATCAAACCTATAAGATTATCGCTTACAAACGAGGACCCGGTTACAAACCGCTTCGAAACAATTCGCTTTTGATGACCCGCTTGGAACGGGCGGTGGATAATGAATTGGCGAAAAAAGGGTATAAGAAGGTCAAACGCGGTAAAGCCGATTTTCTGGTGGCGTTTCATGTCGGGGTGCAAAATAAAGTGGATGTAACAACGTACGGTTATCGAACGTGGCGGTCTCCTTACGTTCGGACGCACAAAGTTGTTCATCGTTACAAAGAGGGAACCGTCGTCATTGACATTGTCGACCGGAAAGAAAAGGCGCTGGTTTGGCGGGGCTGGGCGCAAGGTGTTCTCACTCCCGCCGGTTTAGGGCAGGAGGAGATTGATGACATCATCCATAAGGTGCTCAGGGAATATCCACCGGAAGAGAAGGGGTAAAAAAGGCGCCGTCAGGAGGGAATTCCTACGGCTCGTCAAAATGAGTGGATAAGATTTTTAGCAACCGAAGAAGTGGGAGAAGAAATGAGAAGAAAAAACGTATCCCTCAAGGTGCTGGGAGCGCTGGGAGTGGCACTTCTTTTTATCTCGTTTTGTGATAAAGAGAAAAGCCCAACCGGTTCCAACAACACAAATCTGGTAGGTGCGGTGATTGCCGATCATCTGGCGGCAGCTTCTTTCAATGATATACCAACCGCGTACCTTGATTCGGCTCGGCATCACTTCAAAATTTATTATGTCCATACTTCCCACGGCAGCCAAATTGTTTCCGGGATGTCTATCCTTGCCGACAGCAGCGAGGTGTTTGCTTACAACGACGGCACCGACAGCTCTCTGTACCTTGAAGAGTATGGCGATGACTTGGGACACAACGGCGACACCTCTTGGGTGGCGCCGACCCGCCAGCGCTTAGTACAAGCAGGCAATGACATCAATCTGGTCATGTGGTCGTGGTGCGGCGGCTGTTCCGACAATACGGAAGAGGGAATAAACACCTACTTGAATGCCGTTAGCCAACTGGAGCGTGATTTTCCCGATGTGATTTTCGTCTACATGACGGGACATCTTGACGGCACCGGTCCTAACGGCAATCTGTACGCCCGCAACAACCAAATCCGCGCCTATTGCAAAGCCAACAACAAGGTACTTTTCGACTTTGCCGACATCGAGAGCTACGATCCCGACGGCAATTATTACCCCGATGAGACCGATTATTGCAACTGGTGCTCCGACTGGTGCGATACTCACCCGTGCCCTTCCTGCGGATGCGCTCATTCGCAATGCTACAACTGTTACTTGAAGGGAAAAGCTTTCTGGTGGATGTTGGCACGACTGGCGGGGTGGAACGGAAACTGAGGAAGAAAACAGAAGGTCAACCTCATACAAGCTAAGCCATGCAGGGAAAGTGAGAAGTAGTTAAGCCGTCAGGAAAGGATTCCTGACGGCTCGTAAATAACAGCCCTTAGAAAAACTAATTCCGTGCATTCGGAAATCTTAACTTCTGCGCGGTCGGAAATCCTTTCCCGATCGGACATCTGAAATAATAGTGAAAGTCTGCTCATCAGAAAGGGACTTTTGACAGCTCGTAAAATGTCGGTAAGCTTATCGGGCGGAAAGTGCCAGCTTGTTGACCTTCCCGGACTGATACTTGGGTAAAGCGGCGACAAACTCGACATGCTTCGGCACTTTGTGAGGGGCAAGTTTGGTGCGGCAGTGCTCTTGTATCTCTTTGGCGTCGGCTTGCTGTCCTTCTTTAAGCACCACGACCGCTTTGATGGCTTCACCTAAAATGTCGTCTTTGACGCCGATGACAGCGACCTCCAAGACTTTGTCGTATTCCAAAATTGTTTCTTCAACCTCTTTGGCGCTGACGCGGTTACCGCCTGCTTTGATGATTTCCTTTTTCCGAGAGACGACGTACAAATAGCCTTCCTTATCCCGACGTGCCAAATCGCCGGTAAACAGCCAGCCGTCCCGGAGGACTTCTTTCTGTTCCTCCGGCTGATTCCAGTAGCCAAGCATGACATTCTCTCCGGCAACCGCTATTTCGCCGACCTCGCCGACGGGAACTTCATTCCCGAACTCATCGGCGACTTTTATCGTGACGCCGGGCACGGGAATACCGATTGAGCCGATTTTGTCTTTGAGTCGTTCGGGGGGGAGATAGGAAATTCGCGGGGCGGCTTCCGTCTGCCCGTACATGATGTAAATCTCTTTATCGGGAAAGGCTGCCATCACTTTTTTAATCACTTCCGGAGCCATGGCGCCGCCGGCTTGAGTGAGATACCGCAAGGACGGCAATTCTTCCGATGAAAACCCGGCTTGCCCCAAAAGAATCATAAAGTTCGACGGCACCCCGGAAAAGCCGGTGACGTTTTCTTTCATCATCGTTTGAAGAACGACATGGGGGAAGGCAAACCGGTTGTCGATAACAAGCCTGCCTCCGGCAAGGATGTGGGTCAGCAAGAGCGAATTGCCGTAGATGTAGTGAAAAGGAAGAATGACAATCACCGAATCGCGAGCGGTCAAGTTCAAATACTCGACAGTAGCGACCGTGTTGGAGATAAGATTCCGATGTGAGAGCATCACCCCCTTGGGAGCACCGGTGCTGCCGGAGGTGTAGAAAATAGCGGCAAGGTCGGTCGGAGCAGTCGGATAATTGTCGTGAGTAAATCTTTGCTGGGGAAGAGGGGGAGCTATATCTGAAATGCCATCCATCAGTTTGTCATACGAAGTGTCTTTTTGCTGTTCAATGATTTCCGGTAGAGAAACTACCTGCTTGCCGGGCAGCTCGATTTCCGCTTTGTCACTGAACACCAGATGCGTCAAGGAGGGATTCTCCGCGGTTATCTCTTTGACATAACGGAGGAATTTATTTTGTATCAAGAGCGCCTTCGCTTGGCAGTCATTGAGGATGAAGCGAAGTTTATCGGCTTTCAACGACGTGTCAAGCGGCACCGCAACCATTCCAGCTTGGAAAACGCCAAAGAAGAATATCACATACTCGATGGAATTTTCACAAAGTATTGCCACTCGGCTCCCGGCAGGGAAATCGCACTGACGGAGATACGTCCCCACCTGCGCCGAAGACAAAAGAAGCTCCCGGTAGGTGATTTTTCGGTTGCCATGAGCCACCGCCACTTCGTCAGGCGAGATATGAGCACCGATCCTCAATAGGTCAAACAGTTCCATCGTCCTTTTGCTTATTCGTTTTAATTATACCATTTCTGCAAGTATCGGCACGAGATACCCGTGCTTGATGGTGATATTGTCTCCGGCAGAGATGAGAATTTCCGTCCCTGCCGGAGCGTTGTTCGGTAACAAAAGATGTCTGTTACGAGCGCAGGCTCTCCGCCAATTCCACGAACGCCTCAACATCAGCCAAGCGCCGATTGACCGCCTCCGTCCAGAAATCCTCTTGCGTGAGGTCGACATCGAGATGCTTCTTGGCGATATCCTCTGTCTTCATACTTCCCGTGTCCGCCAAGAGAGCTCGGTACTTGTCGGCAAACGCCGCACCTTCCTTTTTGGCTCTATCGTATACGCCGCCGGAGAAGAGGTAGCCGAAAGTGTAGGGGAAGTTGTAAAACGGAATGTCGGTCATAAAGAAATGTAACTTCGAACACCAAAAGAGAGGATGATAGCCGGATTCGTCAAGCATTCCGGCAAACGCTTTCCGCTGGGCTTCAATCATCAACTCGTTGAGTCTCTCCTTAGGAACGATACCTTTCTTCCGCTCGGCATAGAAGCTCTTGTCAAACAAGAAGCGGCTGTAAATGTCGGTGAACATGACATATGCTCCTTGGAGCTTTTGATCTAAAAGCATCAGTTTTTCTTGCGGATCTTCGGCTTGAGCCAAGGCGGCATCGGTTACCAGCACTTCCATAAACGTGGAAGCCGTTTCGGCTAAATTCATCGGGTATTCGGTGGCGAAGAACGGTTTGTCCTTCAGCACCCAGGTATGGTAGGCATGTCCCAGTTCGTGCGCCAACGTCAATAAATTCTCATACGTGCCGGCGTACGTCATGAAAATGCGGCTTTCCCGGAACGGTCCCATGCCGGTGCAGAAGCCGCCGCCTGCTTTGCCGGGGCGGTCTTCCGCTTCAATCCACCGTTTTTTCAGAGCCATTTCGATAAATTCCGCCAGGTGAGAAGAAAATGGCTTGACGTTTTCGATGATAAACTCCCCCGCTTCCTCGAAGCTGTACATCCGGCTGACATTCCCGCAAGGGGCGAACTCGTCGAACCAACTGAACTTGTCGATGCCCAGCAATTTCTTTTTCGCTTCGATGTACGGTTTCAACCGAGGAGTTTCGCGTTCCACCACCCGCCACATGGCATCCAAAGTTTCCTCCCGCATTCGCGCCAATTGCAACGGCTCGAAGAGGGAAGAGTCCCATTTGCGGTGGCGGTAAAGAGTCAACCGGAAGCCGGCTTGGGCGTTGAGCGCCATAGCCGCCAGTTCATCCCGCGATTCCCATGCCTCGGTCAGCTTTTGAAAGGCGCGGCGACGGACCTCTCGATCGGGGCTGGACATCTTGGTCGCCAATTGTCCGAGCGATATGGTCGTTGTTTTTCCCTCTTCTTCAAAATCGACGCGCAAATCCCCCGCCATCTTGTCGTACAAGCGATTCCACGCATGATACCCGTCTACCGACAAATCCAGCGCCAGCGATTCCAGCTCGACCGGCATTTTGCTTTTGGCGATAGAGCGTAATTCGTCAAGACTGAACGCAATCTCTTTCAGCTCCGGCGCATCAAGCACACGCTGCCACTCTTCGTCGGAAACTTTCAGCGAGCGTGCTTCCAAACCGGCACGAAGTTTGAACCATTTTGCCATGAAGCCGTCGGCTTCCCCCAGAATGGCGTGAGCTTTCATGTCATCGACGTTCTGAGACGTCAGACAACTGCCGAAAGAAAGCACCAGCTCCATATCTTCCAGCAGGGACTGGAGTAACAGAATAAAGTCCACAAAACGGGGAAGAGATTCATCCGTTACGGAACTCGGAAGCTGCTCCAGTTGTGAAGCGGCTTTTTCCAGGTTGTCTTTTACCTTTTTGCGGAAAGCTTCAAACTCTTTCGATTCGCTCCCGCCGGGGAATATCGAATCGAGGTCCCACGTCGGCGCGGGAGGGATTTTGGTGAGGGTTGTCATTTTTTACTCCATGAAAAACGATTTTTTGCTAACTTTCAAGTATAACGAAAGCCCCTTGTTTTTTCAAGGGGAAGAAAATCTCGGCAGCCGACGGAAGGTCACCCGATAACTTTCAAGTGACCGTATTTTGCCATAATTTTCTTGGTTCCCAACCCGGAAAACAAAATTTCGACGATGAGCTTTTCGCCGGAACCCTCCGTCCGAAGTATCTGGCCCCGCCCGAAGGTGGGATGCTGCACGATACGTCCTGCCCGAAGTGATTCAGCGCTCTCGTACTCGTAGTATATCCCTTCCGGTTGTGTTTTCTTGGTGGAAAATGAGGAAGATGAGCGCGTGCCGGACAAGGAGGAAGGGGTCGTCCGCAAATCCAATTTTTCCACCAAGTCAGCGGGGATTTCTTTGATGAAGCGGGAGGGGGTTGACGAGACGTACCCGAAGCGGTGACGGGTGACGGCGGAGGTAAGGTAGAGCACTTTACGCGCCCGGGTGGCGCCGACGTAGAACAAACGCCGCTCCTCTTCCAATTCCAGCGGCTCCGTCAGAGAACGCTGCAGGGGGAAAAGCCCCTCTTCCAAACCGACGATGAAGACAAGGTGATATTCCAAGCCCTTGGCGGAGTGGAGGGTCATCAAGGTTACTTTTTCTTCGCTTTCTTCGTAGCTGTCGATGTCGGTCAGCAGAGAAATTTCCGCAAGGTATTGCGCTAACGTTCCGTCGGGGTTTTTCTGCGCATATTCTTTCATCCCCTCGACAAACGACTGGATATTCTCGATGCGGGTCTGTCCGATGATGGCATCCTCGGCTAAAAGGTCTTCCACCATGTTGATGTCTTGGAGCAGTGATTGGGTGAAAATGTCAATCGGGACGGTTTCGGCTTGCCCACGGTATTTTTCGATAAGGGAAACAAAAGGAGCCAGTTTTTTTTGTTTGCCCGACAATTCCGGGTACGAGTCGGCATGTTGAATGACTTCATAGTATGAGAGTCGCTCTCGGTGTGCCAGCATCGCTATTTCCTCGAGGGTCTTTTTGCCGATACTGCGTTTCGGGTAGTTGATTATCCTTTCGAAAGAGACATCGTCCTTGGGGTTGACGATGAGCTTCAAGTACGCCATCAAGTCTTTGATTTCTTTGCGCTGGTAGAAGGTAATGCCGCCGATGATTTGGTAGGGGATACCGCGCCGTCGGAGTTGCTCTTCAAACGGACGGGACTGGGCGTTGGTACGGTAGAGAATGACCATCTCGTTTAGCGGGAAAGAGTTCTTTTCTATCTCGTCGATGACGTATTTCGCTTCGTCTTCAGCAGTGTCTACCAAGAACCACTTTATCTTTTCGCCGCCGGTTTGGTCGGTCCAAAGCACTTTCTTTTTGCGTGCTTCATTGTTCCCGATAACGGCGGACGCCGCTTTCAGAATGATGTCCGTCGAGCGGTAATTTCGTTCCAGCTTGATAATTTTTGCTCCGGGGTAGTCCCGCTCGAATTCCAGAATATTCCGAATATCGGCACCCCGCCACCCGTAAATCGACTGGTCTTCGTCACCGACCACGCACAGGTTTTGATGCTCGCCGGTCAGATATTTCAACAGCAGGTATTGTACGTGGTTCGTATCCTGGTACTCATCGACCATGAGGTATTGGAAGCGGTGCCGGTACCTGGCGCGAATCTCTTCGTTTCCTTTAAGAACACTCACGGTGTAGAACAACAGGTCGTCGAAGTCCATCGCATTACACTCGCGCAGTCGTTGTTGGTAGAGAGTATATATCTTGGCGGTGATAGATTCAAAATACCCGCTGGCGGCAGCGGCAAAACTCTCCGCCGAGACGAGCTTGTTTTTTGCCATTGAAATTTTTCTCAACTGAGATTTCGGGGAAAACTGTTCCGGCGAGATTTTCAAATCCTTAATGCAATTTTTCATCAGGGTCAAAGAATCGTCGGTGTCAAAAATGGTAAAAGACCTCTCGTAACCGAAAGCCTCCGCTTCCTGCCGGAGAAAACGGGCGCAGAAAGAATGGAAAGTCGAGACCTGCAAATCGTGAAGTTCCGTTCCCAACAAGACGGCTATCCGTTCTTTCATTTCTTGGGCAGCTTTATTTGTAAAAGTAACCGCAAGAATTTGGTACGGGACGGCAAGGCGTTCGGTCAGGATATACGCCACCCGGCGGGTCAGTACCCGCGTTTTCCCGGAACCGGCACCGGCAATCACCAAAAGCGGACCGCTTACGGTGGTGACGGCTTCCAGTTGGGCTTTGTTCAAATCATCCAATAAGCGATTCATACTCGAAGGAATATATACCGGCATCGCCGTTTGGCAACGAGATTCCCTTTTTTCTTGCCAAAAAGAGGGGAGTTCGCTACCCTTGGCTATGACGGTTAACCCTTTAAGCAGAGTGAGGTGCGTTGTGAGAGTAAAATTATTCCTTGGTGTAGCAATTGTTTTGGCGCTTGGCATACCGTTGATGAGTCTGGCCGGAGAGAAAGAAAACGCCGAGCCTCAAGCGGTCAAAGCGATTGACTGGAAAGAGCTTTCCAAAGTTCTGCCGGAGGAAATTCCCGGCATGAAAGCAGGCGATGTCGATGGCGGAACGTTCACCATGTCGGATCCCAGCAGTCCCGGACAGGAATTCAGTCACTCATCCGTAGAGCGGGAGTATACGGCGGAGTTGAAAGACGGGGAAGAAAAAGAGATCAAAATCAGTATTATGGATTCCGGCTTGAACCAAGCGATGATTGCTCCGTTTACCATGATGATGGAATACGATTCCCCAGACGGAAGCATTAAAGCAACGACGTTCAAGGATTACAAAGGGTGGCAGATTGTGGAAAAAGAAAAGGGGGAAATTGAAAGTACCCAAATAGTCCTGCTGATTTCCGACCGGGTGCTGGTTTCTCTCCAGGGAAATGAGCATGTAACGATGGAAGAATTGACCAAGGTAGCGGAGAAAATCGACTTCGACAAGCTCGCCGAATTGGCAAAATAAGACTTACGATGACCTTCGATAAGCGCTGACCTTGTCGCTTCGTATTTTCCGACAATGTCGGCGCTTTTATATTATGACCACTTCCTTGTCACCAAAACAAAAAGCTCTCCTTGCCGATGCCGGTTTGTTCTATGCGGCGGCAATCTGGGGAGCAACGTTTGTTCTCGTCAAAGCGGCTCTTGCAGGTATTGACCCCGTCGTCATGGTCGGGTATCGCTTTCTTATAGCCGGAGGGGTCTTGCTGATATATGTGCTCGCATCGAAGCGGCGCTTCTTTGACGGCATCGGAAGGTCACTTTTTCTTGCCGGTTTGTTGTGGCTTTTGTATATCCCGCAGACCTTGGGTTTGAAATACACCACCGCATCCAATTCGGGTTTTATTACGGGACTGTTCGTTGCCTTCGTCCCATTGTTCCTCCGACTCATCTTCAAACGGAAACCGTCGCTGATGGAAGTGGTCGCTTCCGCTGTGGCGTTGGTTGGCTTGTGGATTCTGACGGGAGGGCTGGTCGATATTAACGTAGGGGACATGCTGACGCTTTTAACCGCTATGGCGTATGCGCTGCACTTGCTCTATTCGGACAAATACATGAAGGCGGGGATAGACCCGTACCTGATAAGCTGCCAGCAATTTTTACTGCTCGGCGTCATGGCGTTGCTCACCGCCTTGGTCTTTCGGCTGCCGTTTCAAGTGAAAGGCATGGAAGTCGGCGGGATTGTCGTCTTTTTGGCGTTGTTCCCGACCTTATCCGCTTTTGTCATCCAGATGGTTGCCCAGAAGTTGACTTCGCCGTTGCGAGTGTCGTTGATTTTTGCTTTCGAGCCGGTCTTTGCCGCTTTGTTTGCCTGGACGTGGGGGAAAGAGCCATTTATTCTCCACCGCGCCTTGGGTGGGTTGTTCATTTTCGTTGCCTTAATCCTTTCCGGTCTTTCGGTCGGTCTTACCGGGAAAAAAGCGAAATAATTTTTTCATGTGATGAGAATTCACTTGGGGAGATGCCGAATTTTATTATATTTGGTCGATAAAATCAGGAGGTAATAATGTATACACCATCAGACTTTCGAAAAGGCTTACGTATTATCGTTGATGGCCAACCGTATTATATTGTTGACTTCCAGCACTTCAAAATGGGTCGTGGAAAAGCAAATATTCGTACGAGACTCAAACATATCAAGACCGGTGCTGTTATTGAAAAGGTATTTTCCTCGAACGATTCCTTCCAGGCGCCCGACATGGAATTCAAAACCATGCAGTATTTGTATGAGGATTCCGGCGAACTGGTTTTTATGGACACGCAGACGTTCGAGCAGATTTCCGTCCCTTCGGAAAATCTCGGCGATGCCAAGTGGTATATTTTGGAAAATCAAGAATACAAGGTAGTCTTTTTAGATAACGAAGCCATCTCGGTAGACCTTCCGGCATCGGTGGTCTTGGAAGTGGTCGAGACCGAACCGGCGGCTCGGGGGGATACGGTGACGAATATCACCAAACCCGCCAAGTTGCAAACCGGCTTGACGGTGAAAGTCCCGCCGTTTGTCAAAGAAGGGGATAAAGTCAAAGTGGATACCCGTACCGGCGAGTATCTGGAACGGGCGAATTAGACGATGCCGAAAGAACGTCGAATCATCGGCGTTGATGAAGCGGGGAAGGGGGACTTTTTCGGTCCTCTGGTCATTGCCGCATTTCTCGCTCCGGCGGACGCAAGTGAGAAACTGCTTGAACTTGGGGTACGGGACGGAAAACTTATCGCCAATGCCAAGCTGATGACGCTCGACGAACGACTGCGGGCATTGTACCCTCACGCCGTTGTTATCATCAGCCCGGAAGAATACAATAACCGGTACGATAAGATAAAAAACCTCAACAAGCTGCTTGCCGAGGGACATGCCGAAGCCATCGAGCGGGTACTGGCGGCGAATCAAGCCGACAAAGCCATTTCCGACAAGTTCGGCAAACCGGAGCTCATCGAAATGGAGTTGCGGCGGAGAGGCGTCACTCTTCCACTGGAGCAAATCGTCCGCGGAGAAGAGATCCTCCAAGTCGCCGCCGCCTCGATGTTAGCCCGCGCCGCTTTTCTCCGGGAAATGCAAAAGCTTTCCGCTCGCTTGAAAATGGAGGTGCCTCGCGGAGCGGGAGCGATAACCGACGAAGCGGGCAGAAAGATCGTCCGAGCCTATCCTGATCTATCCTTACGAGAAATTGCCAAAACCCACTTCAAAAATTACCACCGCATCGTGCACCCGACTTTACGGTTCTAAAATAAGAAGCCGGGCGTCTCAACCCGGCTTCACAGAGGTGGGGATGCACAACAAGGAGCCTCGGTCCTAAAATCCGTAGAGCACCAGCTCTCCGACCACGTCCCCGTGGGAGTACGCTTCACCGCTTGCCCCAATGACATACTTCACCAAACCGACTCCGGCTACGTACCAGTAATAATTGGTGGTTCCCGCGGCGCCTTTGTTACTGACCCGAATTGCCCGGCTGTAGAAGTCGCCGTTGCTGAGGGTGATCTCCTCCCATCCCTCGACCGTCATGGTGTTGGCGCCGGTGGTGGGGAAGGTCTTGCTGACGGTGCCGCCGTTATCCTTGGTGGTATCACTGAATTTGTCGTAGCGGTAGTCGGTGATGATGTCGTTGTAGTCGTTGTCGTACGTATCATTTTGACTTTGGCTGTAACGTGCCCAGGTGTTCCCCGGCGTGAGTGGAAGCTCGAGAATTTTCTCCGGGTTGCTTCGAAGTGAGGAGTAGTAGTACAGAGCGCTGTCGGTCATTTCAAACCAGGAGGTGTCGAGTCCGTTCTCACCGTAGGAAATCCATTCCGTGACGGATTTCCCGTTGATAATATCTTTCCCGCCGACTTTGAACGTCATGGTGCCGGAGGTACCGTCGCCGTTGTTGATATTGTACGTCGTGGTGTAGCCTGTCGTCAGTGGGAAAAACTGGGCGACGCTGCCGACACCGGGCGCTGAGGTATAAAGGATGGTCGAGTCGGGTTCATTGGAACATCCAATCCACGTCAATCCCAACATTACCAAGCAGATGAGCGTGCCTAAAAACAATTTCTTCGTGTACATACTCTCCTCCCCCCGAATAATACGGGCGTTTGTTTCGGTTCAATTTCTTACCGAACACTTCATGCAAGCAAAATGCCAATGGTGGGCAATATTCTAAAGTTATTGAGGGATTGTACGTTGCGGGCGGAATGTTAAAGTAACACTCTACCTTTTGCCAAAAGGGGTATGGGGAGAGTTCCCCATACAAAAAGAGGGCCTTTCAATACTTCCCGGCGGGCTAATCAGAAGAGAGCACGTGTCGATAAGTATAGAAGAGAAGAAAAAGCCCATGTTCGAAGCAGGAGGATGTATGGAAATACAGGTAATTGACCTGGTTGTCTCGTTGTTTTTTCTGTCGGCACTGGTTTTGATTCGAAAATTTCGCAGTCCGCTCAAGCGTCGGGATGTTACCAGCTACCGAAATATCTCAGCCGGGTTGGTTATTCTGAATCTGGTTATGGTTTCCAGACTCTATGCGGCAAACGGCATGTTGCAAGCCGTCCCGTTTCTTTCCGAACCAACTTTTTATCAGCTCTGCTTCTGGATCGGCGTCATTACCGGAATGATTTTTCTGGTCAGCGGGGTCTCGACGTGGTTGCCGCTAGCGAAACAAGAACAACAAGGAAGGCATTTTCAAATACAGCACTTGAATTTTATCAAACATATCGAGCAACTCATCGGCGTGGAAAGACGCACCCCGGTTATTTTGAACAAAGCCCTTCAACACATGGGGGAAGCGTATCGTTTGAAGCGGGCGGCGGTGTATCTCTGTTCCTACAGACGCACCAATCCGTTCTTGCTTTCCACCTACGGCAAAGATGATATGCCGGAGAGCAAGTTAGAGGAGATAGCGTTTCACAAGAAATTCAAGGAGCTGCTTACCTCGTCGAACCTCAATCCGGCTGACACGGTCATACACGCTCTCCCGGAAGGAATGACCAAACCGAATCTCGTTCTTCCCGTGGTAGTGGAGGAGAAAGTATTGGCGGTGTTCCTCCTGTGGGAGTCGGAAGAGAGTCCGTTGGAAAGAGAAGATTACATCAATTTGAAGATCGCCGCCGGCATTATCGCCCGGAAAATCGAGCTGGAAAAGCTGCATGGGCGGCATGCTATGCAGAAAAAACAAACCCAATGGCTGGAATCGTTCCGGCAAGCGGTGGATTGGCATAAACCGCTTCGCGACGTCATTCCCGGCGTTGCCAAGTGGATTGCGGCAATGGTGCCGGTTGATATGCTCATATTCACCGTGGTCTACGACGAGAAAAACGTCAAGCGGATTACCATCGGCAAAGATGGTACCCTTCTCCAGGAAAAAGGTATCGATATTGCCTCTTCGACGAATTTCCTCGAGAGAATCCTCTCCGCCGACCGTCCCGTAATGATTAAAGACGTTCACGGAAAAACTCACGAGCCGCTCGACAAGATGATTTTGAAAAGCGGAATGAAGTCAGTGGCGGCGTTTCGATTGGGGTATGGCGAGAGTATGAGGGGAGCTCTCGTTATTGCCTCCGAACAGGCAAACCGTTATTCGGCTCGTGAGGTGGAGCTTATCCGAAATGTCTCACCGCTGTTAAATCAAATTCTTGCCCGGGAGATTTCTCAACACGTCCATACCCTCATGGACAAACGGATGGAGCACATTACCACTTTCCTTGCCGAATGCGCCCGCACCACCAAGTTGCAGGATCTTTTCGACCGGGCGGCGAAACTGCTTATGAAAGAACTGCGCACCACCCTGGTGAGGATTTCCACTTACGAGTATGACGGAAGCTTTTTGCAGTCCCGGGCGCTGACGACAATCCGTCCGATGGAGAAACTTACTCCACCCGACGGACATATGATTCTCTCGCTCATGCCATACCACACTCTGGTTCGGGAGACCGGGCGGGTGATGATGATTAACCAGGAAAAAACGGACAAGAAAATACCCGAAGCCGAAGCCCGGCAGATCGGGTGTGACGGGCTGAAATCCGCCTTGCTGGTGCCGGTGACGGTGCAAGGACAGGTATTGGCGGTTATCAGTCTGACGGAGAAGCGCCGGTGGAGTCGTTACCAGTATACCCCTTCGGATGTGTTGTTTGTCCGTTCCATCGCATCCGGCTTGGCGTTGGCGATTCAGTTGGCGTTGGGGAAAAAGAAAAAAATCTCCTTGCGGCACGAAGAAGACATCGTCCCCTCGCCGGTACCGGCTGACCCGATGATACGAGGGCGGATAAAGTCATCTCTCTCCAGCATTATCGGTTCCATGGAAATAATCAAATCTCATACTTTACAGACGGAGAGAAACCTCGACCAGTATTTTTCAATTATCGATCGGTCGGTAAAGAAGATACACGACTATGTTCAGCAGGACCATATGCTTTCATAAGAGGTCCTGCGTTCGATAAAATGGAGGCTACGAACGAAACAGATGAAAATGTGCCCGGATATGCATCCACATTCACATAAACAGATTCTTCCGCGGATGGACTTTCCTTTTTCTTTGTACGTGTCGATCGGTTTGCCGGAAGTGTTTTGTTGTTTGGAGCATTCTTCCACCTGTCCTCCCTCGGAAAGCTGGTTGTATGTCCCCCGGCAACACGTGGAAGACATTCAAAAAGGTGTCTCGCCACCCGCCGAAAGTGCATCCGCCTGGGTAGGGAAATCACCGCTTTCTTCCGACGAAATACGCGCATACCCTCTTTTTCTCAACGGGAAAGTAAAAGCTTTCCTCAGGGAAAAACCGGGCGGACAATTTTCCCTTTCCCCCGAAACAGAACAAAACCTCACAGAGTATGTTTCGTCTTTGGTTTCAAGTGAGGATGAACCTCCTCTCGAACTGGCAATGCGCTTTATCTCGACACTCTATCGACAGGATGCGAACTTCGAGATCTTCATGAAGCACTTCTTGGATCTTTTGGCGGGGTACCATCCCCACAGCATCGCCACGCTCTACCGTTCCCAAAACGGCATCTACACCCAGCAACTGGTGGTCGGGAATCTCCTTTTGTTCGATAAGTTGTCGGTGGAACTCAATCACGCCACCGCTGAGGAATGGTTGGGTGCTGTCGAACGGGGGGATTATTTTCACCCCATCGACTTACTGCCGGGGCATCCGACGTTTTTAGCGGAACCGCCGAACTATCTGTTCGTCTATAAGGGTCCTCATTCCGAGCGTACCGATTACCTCGTTGCGGTAGTTTTTCCCGGTGACATCGACACAAGAAAAATGCACTGTCTGCAAACAACGGCACAATTGACCGCCGCCCTGCATGATACCCAGTTCAGCTATGCGTACGATATCCTCTCGTTGTTCATGCGGTTGGATGATCCCCAATGTCTTTCCTCGTCAATGGAACAGATTCTCAAGAAGGTTTTTGCGCTTGCCAGTCGGTACAGCCTCGTCAACCGTTTGTCGGTGGTGTTTCCTTCGGGAGCTTCATATGCCATCGTGCAAAAACATCAGACTGACATCCATGTTCGGAAGGAAGGTAGCCCCATCGCGGAAGCGTTCATCCGCCGCTTGTCGCAGCGGCAGACGCCACTGCTGATACCGACGTTGGAAGAACAGTCATTGACCGATGAAGAAATCAAACAATACTATCTCGATAACGTGAAATCGGAGCTGTGCTTCCCTTTTCGTACGTCCGAAGAACAGGTCGGCATTGTCGCCTTCGGGGCGCCGCGGGAAGGGGATTACCTGAGCACGGTCGAACCGTTTTTGAAGAACATCACGGCGTTTATCAGCCTGTGGTATAAACTTGCCCAACCCGTTTCAACTTCGATGACAACAAGGTGAGTTTTCTATGCACAACGTCCATAAAATTATTCAGGATTTTCTCTATCTTCGAACCAACCTTTCGCTCGACAAAGTTATTTCCATTGTCGATACCATTGCCGTTCTGGTGACGGATATGCTCCACGCCGATTTTACCGCTTTGCTCTATATGTCGGAAACCTCCAAAACGTTTATTCCGGTGTCGATTTGCACTTCTCAAGAACGGCCAGTGCGTGACCTTCACCTACTGGAAGAATATTGGGCGCAACAGCCTCTGTCGGGAAACTATATTCCGGAGCAGTTCTCATTACTCGATCCGAACGAAGAAGTTGCCACAACCACCGACCCTTTTGCCGCTGCCAACGCTTTTGTCGGTTCGTATCACTATACGTATTACGAAAAAGAAACCCCTCGCGGGACTATCGTTGCGTACTGGCGGGAGAAAACTCAGGCGCCTTCACCGCCGATTGACTCAGTACTGTCGTCGCTGGCTCAGATACTCGTACACGCCATGTCACTCTCCGAAGAGCGACAACAAGCGGACAACTTCTCCCTGCGCTTGGCGAAGTTGCTAACCATCTTTGATCTTCCTTTGGAGGAGCTTTCTTTCTCAGAACTCGTCGAGAAAATCTTGGAAGCGGGTCGTCATATCGTCCCTCATGCCGAGGTGGGTATCGTCGTCGAGAGTCCCGATTCACAGCGGTTGAACCTCAAGCGGGTGACGGACAACAACTCATCCGTTGCCGACTCGGTCGGTGAAGTGGTGTTGAATCGAGTGCAACAGAATGAACCCATGTCCGCAGGCGCTGAGTGCGAATGGATAGACCTCAGCCGGTACTTTGATGCGGAAAAACTCCAGGCTCGAGCCGTAAAAATAGTTTTACCGGCTGATGCCCACATCCAGTGTCTTCTGGTAGTATGGACCCGACGGGAAAACGGCTTTTCGCAGAACGACCTCGAGCTTCTGTCGGTTTACGCTCTTTTCGTCGAGACGGTACTCAGCAATGCTCTGGTGGTGCGCAAGCTGAAAAAGTCGAAACAACTGTTGGAAAAGTCCACCATGCGCATGGCTGACGTCGAAGCGCTGGCGGCATTGGGCGATATGACCTCCGGTCTGGCGCACGATTTCAATAATATCTTCGGCGGAGTCATCGGCCGATTGCAGTTGATGAAACTGAAGGTGAAGGATGAAGCGGTGCTGGCGGGGTTGGATAAGATTGAAGCCTTGGTGCTGGAAGGCGCCAACACTATCAAGCATATTCAAGAATTTTCCACCAGCGCCAAGCCGAAAGACATGGCGCCGGTCGACCTCTCTCAGGTCGTGCAAAGTTGTCTCCATGAAGATATGGAGGAGTGGAAGCGGTTGGCGGAGGAAAAGCATCTGCGAATCATGTGGGAGACCGACGTCGAAAATGCCGTGATGCTGGGAGCGACGCCTGATCTGAAAATCATCACCCACAAGCTGATTGAAAACGCCGTGGAACATGCTCCCGAACATTCCACCGTTACCGTCTCTCTCAAAGCCGATGAGCGCCACTTTACGCTGTCGGTGGCGGATAACGGTCCGGGCATTCCCGAAGAGATACAACCGAAAATCTTTTATCCCTTCTTCAGCACCAAGAGCAAGCGGGGAGCCGGCTTGGGCTTGGCGATCGTGCACGGCATCGTCGCGCGCCATGAAGGGGAAATCACGTTTACCACTTCTCCGCAGACCGGGACGGTCTTTACTATCCGCTTCAAGCGTGCCGACCTCGACCAGGACATTTCCGAAATAACCAGAAAGACAAAACACGCCGACAAGCTGCGCATCCTCATTGTCGACGACGATGAACAGATCCGGGAAATTCTGACGGATATGCTCACCATCAACGGGCATAATGCCGTTGCCTGCCAAGACGGCTACGATGCCCTCAAAGCGCTTGAAAAGAACGAATACGACATGATGATAACCGATCTGGGGATGCCGGGCATGTCAGGGCTGGAATTGGCTGATACGGTGCATCGAACCCGCCCGCATATGCCGATTGCCATGATTACCGGCTGGGGAACACAACTCTCCCAGGAGGAGATATCGTCGAAAGGCATCAGGAAAGTCCTCTCCAAGCCGTTTCACCTGAAAGAAGTACGCGAGATGGTGGAGGAACTTGTCGTATAAGGTATCCCCGGAGTTTTTTCGGGGAAAGAGCAAAAAACTTTTGCCTTTTTTACAAATCCGATTATATTTGCCTAAAATAGATCTTCGGGGCGAGGTGAAATTCCTCGACCGGCGGTAAAAGCCCGCGAGCCGAGAAGGTCTCGGCTGAGCCTGTGCAATCCAGGCGCCGACGGTATAGTCCGGATGGGAGAAGATACAAAGTCGTGTGCCTTTCCTTTGGGGGAAGGTACGGATGCCCCGAAGTATAATTCGGGATTTTTTATGGCTGAGACGTCAGAGTCACTTTTTATGCGCCGTGCCTTGGAGCTGGCGGAAAAGGGGAGAGGGTGGACCTCACCGAATCCAATGGTGGGGGCGGTCATCGTCAAAAACGGCAAGATAATCAGTGAAGGGTATCATCATCGAGTGGGGAGAGACCACGCCGAGCGGGTTGCCCTGAAAAAAGCGGGGGAAAAGGCTCGCGGGGCGACGTTGTACGTGACGTTGGAGCCGTGTTGTCACACCGGCAGGACCGCTCCCTGTACCGACGCCATTATCGCTGCCGGCATCAAGAAAGTGGTCTACGCCGTGACCGATCCCGACCCGCGCGTCAACGGCAAAGGAGCGCGGGTGCTCGAAAAGGCAGGTATTATCGTCGAACGAGGCTTGCTCCGCCGAGAAGCGACAGTACTGAACGAGATGTACTTCGGCTATCATAAAAACCGGCGTCCTTTTATTCTCCTTAAAACGGCGCAAACCTTGGATGGAAAAATTGCCACCGTCACCGGCGAGTCACAATGGATATCCAACGTTGCTTCCCGGAGATTTTGCCATCGCCTGCGTTCCGAAGTGGACGGGGTGGTAGTCGGGATGGGGACGGTGCGAGTCGACAACCCGGCGCTGACGGTACGCCTGGTAAAGGGACGCAACCCCTACCGTATCGTTCTTTCTCGCTCGTTGCAATTTCCACCGTCCACCCAGCTTCTGTCTCATAATGATGACTCCAAGACCATTATCGCTTCGACGGCGCCGGCTATCGAAAGGTTTCTCAAAGCCAAGCGCCGCTACCGGGGTTTGATTTACTGGGAGCTCAAAACCGGTAAGGACGGTTTGTTGGATTTGCACGATTTTGTTCGCAAGGCGCATGAATTCGGACTGCATTCCCTGATGGTTGAAGGAGGGAGTTCACTGGCGGCGTCTTTCTTGAAAGCCGGTCTGGTGGACAAGTTCGTCGTCGCCATCGCACCGATGGTGCTGGGAAGCGGTATCGACGCTATCGGCGATATGAACATCAAAAAAATATCCCATGCCGTTGCCTTTGAACGGGTGAGTTTTCACAAAAGCGGAACCGACCGGATTTTTATCGGTTATCCGAAGAAGAAAGAGACATGACGCATGTTTACGGGTTTGATTGAAACGACCGGAACCATAACGGATATTAAAGAGCGCGGGAATTATCGGATTCTTTCGATTGCCGCTTCTTTCGCCGACGATGATTTGCGAATCGGCGATTCGATAGCGTGTGACGGGGCATGTTTGACGGTGGTTTCCATTGTTCCCCACGGGTTTGACGTCGAGGTGTCGCAAGAGAGCCTCAAAAAAACCATCATCGGCAACTACCGCGCGGGCACTCGCTTGAACGTGGAACGAGCGCTCAAGATGGGCGACCGTCTGGGAGGACATTTCGTCACCGGACACATCGACGACACGGGACAAGTCAAATATGTTCGACAGGTAGGACGCTCGAAAGAAGTGGCGGTTCGGTATGACAGCCGTTACGACCCGCTGGTGGTGGAAAAAGGCTCCATCGCAATCAACGGCGTTTCCTTG
The DNA here is from genome assembly GCA_964489705.1 of uncultured Ignavibacteriales bacterium. GTDB lineage: Bacteria > Zixibacteria > MSB-5A5 > GN15 > FEB-12 > CAZAZQ01. Next base: position 197,818 of record CAZAZQ010000002.1, on the reverse strand, counting down.
ACGGTCAACGCTTCTCATTCGGGCTGGTGTACCGTCAACCTTATCCCGCACACGGTGCAAGCAACCACGTTGGCGCATCTTAAAGCAGGCGAAGAAGTCAATCTCGAATTTGACATGATTGGGAAATACCTTTTGAAGATACATAACGAGAGGAATCGGAATCATTCCGTAACGATGCAAAAACTCAAAGAGAGTGGATGGTAATTATGAGCGAACAGATAACCTTCAGCACTATCCCGGAAGCCATTGAAGACATTAAAGCGGGGAAATTTGTCATTGTGGCTGATGATGAAGATAGAGAGAACGAGGGTGACCTCATCATGGCGGCAGAGAAAGTGACTCCGGAAGCGATAAACTTCTTTGCCAAACACGGCAGGGGGCTCATCTGCGTTTGCTTGACGCAAGAGAGGATACAAGAGCTCCAACTCCATTCGATGGTGGAACACAACACCGCCAAGCACGGGACGCGCTTTACGGTTTCCGTCGACGCCGTGCACGGGACAACCACCGGCATTTCCGCCCCCGACAGAGCGGTCACAATCAAAGCCTTGGTCGATCCGAAAACGAAGCCGGAAGATTTGGCTCGTCCCGGTCATGTGTTCCCTATCCGGGCGCTTGACGGCGGCGTCTTGGTTCGGGCGGGACATACCGAAGCGGCGGTTGATTTGGCGCGGCTGGCTGGATTGGAACCGGCTGGCGTTCTGTGTGAAATTATGGATGAAGACGGAACCATGGCGCGTTTGCCGAAGCTCTCCCAGATGGCAAAGGAACACGGCTTGAAGCTGATTACCGTGCGGGACTTGATTGCTTATCGCCGTCAGACCGAGAAGCTGGTCAAGCGGGTTACGACCGTCGATTTCCCGACCGACTACGGGAAGTTCAAACTCCACTTGTACAAGTCGGATATCGATGACCACCATCACTTGGCGCTGACCAAAGGCGACGTGGCGGGGAAGAAGAATGTCCTGGTGCGGGTGCACTCCAGTTGCTTGACTGGTGACGTGTTCGGTTCCCGACGGTGCGACTGCGGCGACCAACTGCATACGGCGATGAAGCGCGTGGAAGAAGAAGGCTTGGGCGTTATTCTGTACATGCGTCAGGAAGGGCGGGGGATAGGTTTGGCGAACAAAATCCTCGCCTACGAACTTCAGGAACATGGTCATGACACCGTTGAAGCCAATCATAAACTCGGCTTCAAAGCCGACCTGCGCGACTACGGCATCGGTGCTCAAATACTGGCAGACTTGGGGTTGACCTCTATTCGCTTACTGACCAACAATCCGAAAAAGATTATCGGCTTGAAAGGATACGGCTTGGAGATTACCGAGCGGGTGCCGTTGCAAGTCGAGCCGTGCGAATACAATTTGCACTACCTGGAAACGAAACGAGACAAGCTGGGACATTTGCTCAGCCTAAAATAGGAGAAATCACCGTGAGTTATACCGTCTACGAAGGAAAACTCGACGCCCGCGAAATATCGTTTGGGATTATCGTCAGCAGGTTCAATAACTTTTTTACCGACAAGCTGTTGGAAGGGGCGCTTGATTGCCTGAAACGTCACGGCGCCGATGAATCGAAATTGACGGTGGCGTATGTCCCCGGCTCTTTCGAGATTCCGTACTTGGCAGCCAAAATGGCGAAGTCGGGCAAGTATGATGCCATCATTTGCTTGGGGGCGTTGGTACGCGGCGATACCCCGCACTTTGATTACATCGCCAACGAAGCCTCCAAAGGCATCGCCCGCCTGGCGTTGGAAACCGGTCTGCCCGTTATCTACGGGTTGGTGACGGCGGATACGCTGGAGCAGGCGATTGAACGCTCCGGCACCAAAGCCGGTAACAAAGGATGGCAAGCCGCGGAGACGGCAATCGAGATGGTGAATTTGTACCGGGCGGTTGAATGACCCACATATCACCCTCCTCACCTCGACGCTTGGCTCGTGAACTGGCGCTGCAGGCGTTGTATGCGCTGGAGTCAGGGGAGGCTTCCTCTCCCGAAAGAGTTTTTGACGAGTTAGCGGAAACGCAAGAGCTGAGCGAAAAGAATAAGAAGTTTGCGTACGCCTTGTTTTCCCTCACCGAACACTATGCCGAGTGGGCGGATGGGGTCATCGCCGAGCTGGCGGAACATTGGAAGCTCGAACGGATAGCCACAATCGACCGAACCATCTTGCGCATGGCGCTGGTGGAGTTGGAACACATTCCGGAAACGCCCGTCAAGGTGATTCTCAATGAAGCGATTGAGCTGGCTCGAAAGTATTCGACATCCGAGTCGCCGTCATTCGTCAACGGAGTTTTGGATGCCTACCTGAAAAGAATGAAGGAAAAAGACGATAAAAAACAATAGATAACAACCCTCGTTCACAAGGAAGGTGAAGCCGATTCGGCATATATGGACATCATTCAAAAAATAAGCGACTATCTTTTTCCGTTTCTCCCTGCAGCGGCGGTGGTGCTGCTGATTATTATTGTGCTCTCGGTCATCCGTTACACGTTTGAAAAGCGTGCCCATCTTTCCCGCAACCGTTACAAGCAGCAAGTGATTACCTTGCTGTTATCGTTTGCCGGACTGATTATCGTAATTCTCGTCTTGCCTATCACCGATGCCGCCCGCGGGCAACTTCTCAGTCTGATAGGGATTCTTCTCAGTGCCGCCATTGCGCTCTCGGCGACGACGTTCGTGGGGAATGCCATGGCGGGAATTATGCTCCGAGCGGTGCGGAGTTTTCGTCCGGGGGACTTCATCCGCGTCGGCGAACATTTCGGCAGGGTATCCGAGCTGGGACTCTTCCACGTTGAAATTCAAACCGAAGATAGAGACCTGACGACCATGCCAAACTTGTACTTGGTGACCAACCCGGTCAAAGTCATCCGCTCTTCGGGGACGTTAGTCACCGCCGAGCTCTCGCTGGGTTACGATGTCCCACATCAAAAGATAGAAGCTCTTCTGGTGGAAGCGGGAAAAGAAGCCGAGTTGGAAGAGCCGTTTGTCCGGGTCATTTCGTTGGGGGATTTTGCCGTCACGTACCGTATTGCCGGATTACTGAAAGATGTCAAACACATCCTTTCCGCTCAGTCACGCCTGAGGGAAAAGATATTGGACGTTTTCCAAAAAGCCCAGGTGGAAATTGTCTCGCCGACTTTCATGAACACTCGCTCATTGCCGCTTGAAAAACAGTTCATCCCCCCAAGCGCCGAGTCGGAGTTGAAAACGAGCAAAAGCCCCAAAGAAGCGGTCATGGATGAGTTGGTCTTCGACAAAGCGGAGCAGGCGGAGTCGTTGGAAAAAATGAAAGAGCGGCTGATAGACGTCGAAAAAGAATTGGAAGAAACAAAGCAGAGCCTCTCCCAAATCGTCCCTTCCGAACGGGAGAAGATTGACGCTCGCATCGCCCGTTTGGAATCCCAAAAGAAGTGGCTGAAAGAGCTTATTGCGGAAAAGGAAAGCGATAAAAAGTAGTCGCCTGGAATTTCCTTTAGTAAAAATACCCCCGACAGGAATCGAACCTGTATTACCGGCTCCGGAGGCCGGTGCGTTATCCATTACACCACGGGGGCATTCCCAAACCTGACGGTGTTTTTTCTTCTCACCTCAGGCACTAAAGAATTTTACTTCAAATTCTTTCCGAAAGCAATAAAATTCTCCATCGCTTCTTTTTCCCGAAAAATTATACCACGAAAAGGTAATACACGCCGATACCGACGAGAAAAGCGGCATACCCGTACACACTGAACGTAATAAAGAATTTCCTCGCTTGCCCGGGAGAATCGCCAGGGCTGTTGACATACAATTTGTAGCCGATAAGATTTGCCAATGAGCCGACGATACTTCCGAATCCCCCTACACTGACACCCCACAGCAGTGCTTTCCAGTTGACAGTAAAATCCGCCAGCAAAACGGTGGCGGGGACGTTGCTCATGAACTGGCTGAGCATCGCCGAGAGGAGAAAGATATGTTTCGAGTTGGTAATTTCCGCGGCGAGCAGCACTTTGATATTGTCGGCAAAGCCGAAAAAACAGACAAACGACGCCAACAGCGCATAGTCGACTCGCAAACTCTTCCGGTCAAATATAAGTGCGTACAAGACTATTCCGATTCCGAGCGCCACCGGCAAAACCCTGAAGATGGTCAGGACAAAAAGAACCAGCAGCAGCAAATACCAATATGCCCGCTTGTTTGGTCTGAGAGAGACGCTGTCGGAGCGGTGATTTGTTACCTTAATGAATGCCGCTCCGGCCACCAACAACGCCAGAAACACGAGGAAAAAAGGAGCGATGGTGACGACAAACTCATGGGGATGGAGGTGATAAAACCAGTAGAGGAACAAGTTTTGAGGATTCCCGAACGGCGTCAACGCCGAACCGGCATTGGCGGCTAACACCTCGAAAATGACAATCTTGCCTTTATTGACCGTCCGGAGCTGCAACGTCAAGGGAACGACGATAAGCAAAGCGATGTCGTTAGTAACCCACATCGAAAGAAACATCGTCGCCAGTACCAGCTTTATTGGGATGTGTTTACCTGAAGCAAATCCGGCAGCCAGAGCAGAGAAAAAACCGGTGTGCTCCAGCCCTTTGATGATAACGAAAAGAACAAAGAGGATGTAGATAATCTCGAGATCCTGAAAAGTGTACTCCGGTATCCGGCGGAGATAGGCGGAAGTCACAATCACTCCCAACGCCGCTCCGAATAGCAACCACTCCCGTAATAAATAGTCAAACAAAGCTGACGGTTTGTGCGGCGCCATTGGAGTCTGATAACCTCTCTTAAATCAATCAGTTTCTCCTTTGTCTAAAACTCTTTCTTGACCGTCTGTCAAGTCTTTTGCCGTAATCAATAGTAAGGAGGTAAGCATTTTCTTTGAGAACGCGGTGCTTTGAGAGCGGAAGGCGATTTTTCAATTGATATTCCGTTTCCTCTCACTATCTTACAAACCTTAAGAAACAGCCGATAAAGAAAGTAAGAATGCGTAGCATCAAAATAAGGTAAAGGATAATCATTATGCGCTGGACGCAAACCTACATACCGACGTTGAGAGAAAACCAAGCGGAAGCGGAACTTATCTCCCACCAACTCCTCTTGCGGGGCGGGTACATTCGCAAGCTGGCTTCGGGCATTTATCTTTACTTGCCGCTCATGCAGCGGGTTATCGACAAGTTCTCCAACATCGTCAGGGAAGAAATGAACCGCGCCGGCGCTCTTGAGATTACCATGTCCGTCCTTTGCCCCGCGGAACTCTGGAAAAAATCCGGGCGCTACGATACGGTCGGCAAAGAACAAATGAGACTCAAAGACCGGCACCAGCACGAAATGATTTTGTGCGGGACACACGAAGAGACAGTCACTTATTTGGTCGCCGGAGAAATCCGCAGCTACAAGCAATTGCCGTTGAACCTGTACCAAATTCAGGTGAAATTCCGTGATGAAATCCGCCCCCGTTTCGGCTTGATGCGGGGACGCGAGTTTATAATGAAAGACGCCTATTCGTTTGATGCCACGGAAGAGTCATTCGAGCAATCGTACCAGAAAATGGTCGACGCATATTACCGCATTTTCAAACGTGCCGGGCTGGATACCGTCAAGGTGGAGTCCGACGCCAGCGCCATGGGGGGAAAGGCGGCACATGAATTTATGCTGCTCGTCGACACCGAAGGGGGAGAAGAAGTCATTGTCTCTTGTGAATCGTGCGGCTATGCTGCTAACGTCGAGAAAGCGACCTTCAAAGATCCGCTCAGCATTGAAGTCGACAGCGAGATGAAGCCGATGGAAGAAGTCGACACGCCGGGAGCCGCCACGATCGAGGAAGTGACCGCCTTTTTGAACGTGGAAGCGTATCGGCTGGTGAAGACACTCCTGTACATGGCGGACGGCAAGCCGGTCGCCGCTCTTATCCGAGGCGATCGCGACCTGAACGAAAACAAGTTGAAAAACGCTGTCGGAGCCGCCGAACTCGAAATGGCGACGGCAGAGCAAGTTGAAAAATATACGTCGGCGCCGGTCGGGTTTGCCGGTCCGGTCGGCTTGAAAGATATTCCCATTCTCGTCGACCCGCTGGTGACCCAGTTGAAGAACTTCATCGTCGGCGCCAACGCCAATGAAAAACACCTGGTGAACGTCAATCTCGGACGTGATTTCCAAGCGACCCAAGTAGTGGATCTCACCTTGGCGCGCGAGGGAGACATTTGCGCATCCTGCGGAGCGAAGCTTATTACCCGCAAGGGAATCGAAGTGGGCAACACGTTCATGCTGGGAACAAAGTACTCGGAAACCATCGGGGCGAAGTTCCTCGACGCTGACGGGAAAGAGCGTCCCATTTTAATGGGCTCCTACGGCATCGGCATCACCCGTACTCCCCAAGCGGCGCTGGAACGCTACCACGATGAGAAGGGGATTATTTGGCCCAAGAACATCGCTCCCTACCTGGTCGAGCTTATTCCGCTCAACGTGGAAAAGGAAACCCACGCCGCCACCGCCGAAAAAATCTACGATGCCTTGACGCAGGCGGGAATAGACGTGCTCTACGACGACCGGACGGAGCGAGCCGGGGTAAAATTCAACGATGCCGATCTAATCGGTCTTCCCATCCGAATCATTATCGGGGATAAGTCGTTGAAAGAAGGGAAGGTAGAGCTAAAAGCCCGCAGTCGGGACACGGCTGAGCTGGTTGCCGTGGAGAATATCGTCGAAGCCGTGCAGGCGCTCGCCGAGCAGTTGAATTAAATAATTATTCTATTGATTTTATAAAAAAATCACGCTATATTGTTTGGTTCGGGTGGGCAATAGCCCACTCTTTGTATATATATGGTGAATGTATGTATGAGGAATTGAAACAACAAGTTGTCGATTTGGTTGAAGAACCGCTCCGCCGTGAAGGGGGTGAGCTGGTCGAAGTCGTTATCGCCAAGTATCGGAACAATTGGACGGTACGATTGTTTGTCTTTTCGGAGCGGGGAACGACTATCGGTGAGTGTGCCCGGCTTTCGCGGATTGTCGAGGATCTGCTCGAGGGAACCGATTGGTTCGAAAGCGGGTATACTCTTGAGGTATCGTCCCCCGGGCTTGATCGACCACTGACGACCGCACGGGACTTCAAGTATCGGATCGGTGAAACAGTCAAAATCAAATTTGTTGACCCGGAAAGGAAACAGGACGCAGCCGAAATAGTATCGGCAACGGACGAGGAAGTAACCTTCAAAGACGACAACGGGTACTTCCGAGTGCCGCTGTCGGAAATACAGAAAGCGACAATAGTCTTTTAGCAGGGATGGTTTAGATGGCGTTTGATATGGTTGAGGCAATCACGCTGATTGCCAGAGAAAAGAACATTGACTTTGACACGGTTTTGGAGACCCTTCAGCAGAGTCTCCTTGCCGCGGCAAAGAAAAAGTACAAAGAAACGGACAACATCTCGTTCAAGTTCGACCGCAAGTCGAACGAGTTGCTCATGATTGCGGAAAAGAAAGTCGTCTCCGAAGTGAAAAACCCGGACTTGGAGATTTCACTGGAAGAAGCGAAGGAGATTGACGCCGAAGCGGAAGTGGGCGACGACATCGAGATCTATATCGACTACGAGGTAGAGTTCGGTCGAAATGCGATTGCGTCCGCCAAGCAGATTCTGATTCAAAAAATCAGAGATGCCGAACGGGATCGCATTTATGACGAATACATCGACAAGGTCGGGACGTTGGTCACGGGCGTAGTGCAACAGATTGACAAAGGAAATGTCATTGTGAATCTGGGCCGTGCTGAAGGTATCCTGCCGGTCAAGGAGCAAATTCCGCGCGAGCGCTTCCGTCAAGGGGATCGCATCCGCGCGTATATTCTCGACGTGCAGAAGTCGATGCGGGGTCCGCAGATTATTCTGTCCCGCGCGAACAACGAATTCTTGCGCTGCTTGTTTGAACTGGAAGTGCCGGAAATTTACGAGAAGGTCATCGAAATTAAAGCCATCGCCCGCGAGCCGGGTGAGCGCACGAAAATCGCCGTGTATTCTTCCGATGACCGCATTGACCCGGTGGGGGCGTGTGTCGGCATAAAGGGAGTGCGGGTGCAGTCGATTGTCCGCGAGTTGAACAACGAGCGCATCGACATCGTTCCGTACACGTCCAATCCGGAAATTTTCGTCACCCGTGCTTTGGCGCCGGCAAAGGTCGTTTACATCGAAGTTGACGAGCTGGAAAAAGGAATGACGGTTGCGGTGGAAGACGAAAAGCTCTCGCTGGCGATTGGTCGAAACGGACAAAACGCCCGCTTGGCTTCCAAGCTGACCGGCTGGAAAGTCAACATCATGTCGGAAACGGAGTACACCGAAGCCAAGAAACGGGAAGCCGAAATGTTGGTGCCGGTCGGTCGACTGGAAGGCATCGGTGCGAAAATCCAAGAACGGCTGGCGGAAGTCAATATCAGCTCGGTGCAGAAGCTGGCTGCTACGCCGGTGGAAGTGCTGACCAAGATTGAAGGCATCGGCAAAAAGACGGCTGAGAACTTGATTGAAAAAGCCCAACTGATGGTGCAACAATTGGAAGAGGAATACCGTCAGCGAGAACAAGAGAAAGCCAAAGAAGAAAAAGAAGAAAAGGCTCCGGAAGAAGAGCTGTCGGTGGAAGATATTTTTGAAGACGATGAAGACTTCGTCACCGAAGCTGATGATATTCCCGAAGCCACCGCTCCCGACTTCGAAGGAATCGAAGATGAGGATTTGAGTGAGAAGAAAAAGAAGTAAAATAATAGCCTGCAGGTTATTATAGAGATGGAGCTGACGTTCCAAGGAAGTGAGAAATTAATGGCGAAAAAGAGAATATACGAACTGGCAAAGGAGTTTAAGATCTCCTCAACGGCCATGCTGACGATACTTCGGGATCTCAACTTCCAACCCAAGTCCCATATGTCCATCGCCACACCGGAGATGATTGCGGCGGTCAACCGGAAGTTTGCGCAGGAAAAGGACGAAGCCAAAAAGGAAATGGCGCAGCGGGAACAGGTCAAGGAAGCGTTGGAACGGAAATCTACCAGTATCGGCAGGTATACCGTCGATGATTCTCACTCCACCGTCGCCAGCATTATGCGCCGGTTTGAAAAAAAGCAGAAGAAAAAAGACAAGCGCAAAAAGAAAAACCGGCAAGTGGTGGACAAAACCGAGGTTGCCAAGAGCGTCCGCTCGGTGATGGCGCACCTTGACCGCTCGAAAGGCAAAAGGAAGCACAAACGGCTTTCCGGCGGCGGTTTGAAGACGGAAACGACTCATGACCATCTTATTGAAATAAACGAGTATGCCTCCGTTTCCGAGTTAGCCGCCTTGATGGACCGCAAACCGGTTGAAGTGGTGGCGAAGCTTTTGGAAATGGGCATGATGGTGACCATCAACCAGCGTCTCGACATGGATACCATTGAGATGGTCGCCGCCGAGTTCGGCTTCGATGTCAAGCCGATTGCGGATGTCGGAGAGAAGGCGAAAGAAGAAGAACACGAGGAAAATCTTGTCCCGCGCGCCCCGGTTGTGACCATCATGGGACACGTTGACCACGGGAAAACTTCGCTCCTGGACTACATTCGGAAAACGAACGTCGTCGCCGGAGAAGCGGGTGCCATAACCCAGCACATCGGGGCGTATGAAGTCATTCACGACGGCGGGCGGATTACTTTCCTCGACACCCCGGGACACGAAGCCTTTACCGCTATGAGAGCCCGCGGCGCTCAGGTGACCGATATCGTCGTTTTGGTAGTGGCGGCAGATGACGGCGTCCGCCCTCAGACGGTCGAAGCTATCGACCACGCCCGCGCAGCGAACGTTCCGATTATTGTGGCTATCAATAAAATCGATAAGCCGAACGCCAACCCGGATGCGACCCGGACGCAATTGTCCAATTACAACCTCGTCGCCGAAGAATGGGGCGGAAAAAATATCATGGTCGAAGTGTCGGCAAAAACCGGGGAAGGAGTGGACAAGCTTTTGGAAATGATTCTCCTGCAAGCCGAAATTATGGATTTGAAAGCCGACCCGACTATTCGGGGACAAGGAGTGGTGGTCGATGCCCGCCTGGAACGCGGGCGTGGTCCCGTGGCGACGGTCTTGATTCAAAAGGGCACCTGCCGTATCGGAGATTCCATTGTCGCCGGGATGTATTACGGCAGAGCTCGATCGATTGTTAATGACCGGGAGCAGCAAATTCAATCGGTGGGCCCGGCGACCCCGGCGCAGATCTCGGGTTTGAACGGCGTCCCGCAAGCAGGGGACAGCTTCATGGTCGTCAAGAACGACCAAGAAGCCCGGGACATCGTTTTCAAACGTACCCAGATTAAGCGGGAGCAGGAAATCCGCAAGATGCGCGGGGCGATTTCGCTCGACAAGGTCTTTGACCGCATTAAAGAAGGACAAATCAAAGAGCTGAAGCTCATTATTAAAGGCGATGTGGACGGTTCGGTGGAAGTGCTGGCGGACACCTTGGGGAAAATCGCCACAGAGGAAGTCAAAACCAGCATTATCCACAAAGGAGTGGGAACGATTACCGAGTCCGATATTCTCCTCGCTTCGGCGTCCAACGCTATTATTATCGGTTTCCAGGTCTCAGTGGACGCTCGCGCCCGGGAAGTCGCCAAACGGGAAAAAGTGGACATCCGTATGTATGACGTGATTTACGAAGCGGAACGGGATGTCAAGCAGGCATTGGCGGGCTTGTTGTCACCGGAAGTGAAGGAGAAATTTTCCGGAGTGGCGGAAGTCCGCGACATTTTCCGAATTCCCAAGGTCGGGACGGTGGCGGGCTGCTACGTCCGAGAAGGACGAATCCATCGCCAGAACAAAGTCCGCTTGGTGCGGGACGGCCGGGTCATCTATAGCGGTAACCTTGCCTCTTTGAAGCGCTTCAAGGACGACGTCCGGGAAGTGAAGGAGGGGTTCGAATGTGGATTGGGAATTGAGAACTTCAATGATATCAAAGTCGGCGATATTATTGAAGCTTTTGAGTTGGTAGAAGAAGCACGGACCCTATAGGCGTGAGGCTCGATTTTTGGTTACAGTGACGTTACTATGTCAATTGGAATTGCCGGGGGTTGATTCCCTGAAGGGAAAGCGAAGAATTCTCAAGTCGCTGATAGCACGCTTGAGAAACAACTTCAACATCTCCATAGCCGAGGTCGGCGACAATGACATCCTTCGCTCCGCCCTCTTGGGAGCGGCGGTGGTCGCCAACAACAACAGCTATGCCCATCAGGTAATTGCCCAGGTGGTGAACAAAATAGAAGCCGAGCCGAACCTGAATTTGGCGGAGTATAGAACGGAAACCTTTTAGCCATGCGACAGTACAAACGCTCCACGCGGGTCGGCGAGCAGATGCTGCGTGATATTTCGACCCTCATGCAGACGGAATTGTCGGATATGACTCAGATTCTGGTGACCTTCACCCATGTCCGGGTCAGCGACGATCTCCGCTATGCCACTGTCTATTACTCGGTATTGGGACAGAAGGAAGACGACCGGCTGGCGATAGCGGCGTACTTGGCGAAAGAAAGGAAACGCATCCAGCACATTGTCGGACGGAATCTGCATATTCGGCGTATTCCGGAATTGCGTTTCAAGTATGATTCTTCCATAGAAGAAGGAATTCGAATTGAGCAGTTGTTGAATGAGATCAAAAGTAATTCAAAAAAATAATACGAACCAAACCTCCGGCGATATCCCTTATCGAGAAATTCGCGACCTCTTCGAACAGAGCCGTCGCATTTTGATTGCCTCGCACATTGACCCGGACGGGGATTCCATCGGCGCCCAACTCGCTTTTGCCGCCTACCTCCGCTCCCTCGGAAAAGAGGTTTTTTTGATAAGCGACAACGGCATCCCGGAAAAGTACGCCTTCCTTCCCGACGTCGATTCCATTACTCATGCCGATGAGTATGACGACTCTTTTGCCGTCGATACGGCGCTTATTCTCGAATGCCCGAATTTGAAGCGAATCGGCAAGACGCAGCGATTTATTACGCCGGAGGTGAAAATCGTCAACATCGACCACCACCAGGACAACGAGCAATTCGGCGAAATCAACTGGCTGAACGTCGGAGCCTCGTCGGTAGGGGAGATGGCGTTTGAATACTTCCGGCAGGTGGGCTTTCCGATTTCCCGGGAAGTTGCCGAGCAGCTTTATACGGCAATCTTGACCGACACAGGGCGTTTCCGGTACAGCTCGACCTCACCGCGTACGATGGAAATAGCCGGGATGCTCATCGCAGCCGGTGCCGACCCGCAGAAGATTTGCGACCAGGTGTATTATAACCTCCGTCCTTCGAGCATGAAACTTATCGGAAAGGTCTTGAACTCCATCGAATTCATCGACGACGGTACCATTTGTTTGCTGACCCTGACCCAGAGCATGTTCGACGAAAGCGGAGCGAAGCCGTCGGAGACGGAAGGGTTGGTGGACTTTACGCTCTTTGCTCGGGGTGTGCTGGTCGGAGCGCTGTTCAAGGAGAGCGCTCCTCGGCAGACCAAGGTCTCATTCCGTTCCCGCGACGAGATTAATGTTGCCGAAGTGGCGGCACGCTTCAACGGTGGGGGGCATTTGAATGCCTCGGGATGCACTATCCCTTTGCCGCTCGAGGAAGCACGGCAAGAGGTGATTCCCTTGTTGAGAAAGGCACGGGATGGCAAAAGCTTCTGAGAACAGACGGCATCCGTATAGCGGCTTGCTCCTTTTGAACAAGCCGGTCGGTATGACCAGCCATGACGCGGTAAAGGATATCCGCCGCATATTGAACCAACGGCGGGTAGGGCATACCGGCACCCTGGATCCGTTAGCGGAGGGATTGATGGTGCTCTGTTTGGGCAGTGCCACCAAAGCGTCGCCGTATCTTTCTTCTTTGAGCAAGGTCTATCATGCGGAAATTTACTTGGGGAAAAGCTCCACCACTTTCGACAAGGAAGGAGTGGATGAAACGGCTCCCTCCAAGCCGGTTCCGAATTTGACTGACGAGGACTGGGAGCGGTTGTTCCGAAAATACACGGGGAAAATAACTCAAAAGGTGCCGTTGTATTCCGCAGTTCGCGTGAAAGGAAAGCACCTCTACGATTTTGCCCGTCAAGGCAAAGAAGTGGAGCCGCCCGAGCGGGAGGTCGAAATCTACGAGCTGAAGCTGCTCGACTTCCAACCGCCGTTTTTGAGGATTCGGGTGCATTGTTCCGGCGGCACTTACATCCGCTCGCTGGCACACGAACTCGGCGAACACCTCGGGTGCGGCGCCTATCTGTCGAAGTTGCAGCGTACCGCAGTCGGGAAGATGAAGTTGACGGAGACGCTCACCGTGGAAGAAATCGAAACTCTTCACCGCGAAGGGACGCTGGGGGAGAAGTTGATACCGATTGACGATGTCCTCCCGTACAGCGCCGTCATGGTTGACAAAGAGTTTGAAAAAGCCGTTATTCACGGCAGAGAGCTCCTGCCTCGACATGTGGTTCGGATTCAGGGGGCGTTCGGTGCCGGCGATTATATTCTATTGAAGGATTTGACCGGAAAAGTTTTAGCGGTGGGATTGGCTGAAATCGCCTCTCACGAATTGAAGAAGAGCGAGACCAAAAAGATTTTTAGCTATAAGCGAGTATTGAATTGAGTACGACGTTTGTCCATGGTATAGAGCGGTTCCCTTCCCGGGGTGATACCCCCACCGTGGTGACTATCGGCACGTTCGACGGCATCCATGTGGGGCACCAGAAGATTCTCCGGCGGGTGCAAGAGGTCGCTTTGGAATATAAACTGGCGCCGGTGCTGGTCACTTTTCACCCCCATCCGCGGGTCTATGTTTCCCCGGAAAATATCCCCTTGCTCTTGACAACAATTGAAGAAAAGGAAAAATTTATTCCCGACTTCTTCGATGGGACCGTCTTAATCGTCAATTTCGACGAAGAAATGAAGAACATGGAAGCGGAGGACTTTGTAAAAAATATTTTAATCGATAAGGTGGGCATGAAGAAGCTCATTGTCGGCTACGACCATGCTCTGGGAAAAGACCGAAAAGGGACGATTCCGGAATTGCGTAAGATGGGTGAGAAATACGGCTACGAGGTTGAGGTTTGCGGACCGGTGATGGTCGGAAAGGAAGCGGTTTCGTCCTCTCGAATACGCCGGGCGATGCAGGAAAACCGATACGAGGAAGCCCTCAAGCTGTTGGGGCATGAGTACGCCATCTACGGGACGGTCGAGAAGGGAATCGGTTTGGGGAAAAAGTTGGGATACCCGACGGCGAACGTAAAGTACAATTCAAGAAAGCTCCTGCCGCCGCAAGGGGTGTACGTATGTTACACCGAGCTTGACGAAAAGTGCTACGAAGGGATGATGTTTATCGGACGGAACTACTTCAACCCGGAAGCGCGTATCTCGGTGGAAGTAAACCTGTTCGATTTCGACCGAGATATTTATGGAAAAGAAATCATTGTGTACCCGACGCGATTTATTCGGGCGAACAAGAAATTCGATGCTCACGAACCTCTCGTGAAGCAGATAACTAAAGATAAAGAAAAGGCGTTACACATACTTCAAAAGGAGAAACGGCATGGCGCTGACGAAAGAGCAAAAAGCTCGAATTATTGCTTCTAATCGTCTCCATGAAACCGATACCGGCTCGCCGGAAGTGCAGATTGCCCTTTTGACGGAGCGCATTCGTCATCTCACGGAACATATGAAAGTGCACAAGAAAGACTTTCATACGCGGTTGGGCTTGCTGAAACTGGTCGGACAGAGACGCCGGTTGTTGGACTATCTTAAAGACAGAGATCTGGAGAGTTACCGTCAGGTTATCTCGGATCTGGGGTTACGACGATAATATTGAATAGGAACTTTGTATGTCACACAAAGTAGAATTTGAACTCGGTGGTCGCATGATGACCATCGAAAGTGGTCATCTTGCGAATCAGGCAAATGGGGCGGTAACGGTTCGGTACGCTGACTCTATGGTCATTTCGACCGTCTGCTCGAATCCCGAACCGAAAGAAGGGGTCGACTTTTTCCCGCTTACCGTCGAGTACCGCGAGAAATCGTATGCCGCTGGAAAAATCCCCGGTGGTTTCTTCAAGCGGGAGGGAAGACCCTCCGAAAAGGAGATTCTCTCGGCGCGCATTATCGATCGCCCCATCAGGCCGTTATTTCCGCCTGACTTCAAGGGGGAAACGCAGTGCATCTCGTACGTCATTTCTCATGACCAGCAAAACGATACGGACATTCTGGCGCTTGTCGGAACCGGGGCGGCTCTGGCGATTTCCGACGTCCCGTTTGAAAAGACGATTGCCGGGGTTCGGGTCGGTCGGATTGACGGACAATTGATTATCAATCCCACTATCGAGCAGACCGACGAGAGCGACATTTACGTCACCTTAGCCGGCTCGGCGGACAGTATCACGATGGTGGAGGGAGGCGGACGCGAGATTTCGGAAGATGAGCTCATTGAAGCTCTCATGTTCGGGCATGAGCACATCAAAATCATCGTGGAGAAAATCGAAGAACTCAAAGCGATGTGCGGGAAACCGACCTTCGAATATGAGCCGGTAGTCATCGACGAAGCCCTCTCCGCAAAAGTAAAGGAGATGGTCGGCGATCGATTGGAGCAGTATAACCGCATCGCCGATAAAGAGGCTCGCCGAAAAGAAAAGAAAAAATTGTCCAAGGAAATCGTCGAAGCGCTCGCCGAGGAATACCCCGACAGCGAAGGGGACATCAAGACAATCATCGAAGAGCTTGATGCGGCGATAATGCGGGATATGATTCTCAAGGAGAACCGCCGCATCGACGGGCGCGGTCCCGACGACATTCGCCCCATCACCTGTGAAGTGGGTTTTCTCCCGCGGGTGCACGGTTCGGCGGTCTTTACTCGAGGGCAGACGCAGGCGCTGGTAGCGGTAACGTTGGGAACCAAAATTGACGAGCAACGCCTCGATGAATTGGAAGGCGAATCGACCAAGAGCTATATGCTCCATTACAACTTCCCGCCTTTTTCCACCGGTGAAACAAAACCGATCCGCGGCACCAGCCGCCGGGAAATCGGGCACGGCATGTTGGCGGAGCGGGCGTTATTCCCCGTCATTCCGTCGGAAACCGGCTTTCCGTATACCATCCGGGTGGTCTCGGACATCATGGAATCGAACGGTTCTTCATCGATGGCGTCGGTCTGTGGCGGATCGCTGGCGTTGATGGACGCCGGGGTGCCGATTAAGTCCGCCGTTGCCGGAATCGCAATGGGTTTGATTAAATCCGATGAAAAAGTCGTCATCCTGACCGACATCTTGGGGGATGAAGACCACTTCGGCGACATGGACTTCAAAGTGACCGGGACGGCGGAAGGTATCACCGCCATTCAGATGGACATCAAGATTACCGGTTTGGACCTTGAGACCATGCGGGCGGCGTTGGACAAAGCCCGTCAGGCGCGGTTGAAGATTTTGGACGTTATGAATGCTACGATTTCCAAACACCGCGACCAACTGTCCGAATATGCTCCGCGGATTATCACGATTAAGATTAACCCGTCCAAGATCGGTGAGGTTATCGGTCCCGGAGGGAAGGTTATTCGTTCCATCACCGAGGAGACCGGCGCGAAAATCGACATCGAAGACGACGGGACGGTTCTTATCGCCACCACCGATGCCGAAGCGGGTCGGCGGGCAAAAGAACGGATCGAAGCGATTGTCGAGGAAGCGGAAGTCGGGAAAGTATACAACGGGGTCGTCAACCGGATTACCAACTTCGGCGCCTTCGTGGAAATTCTGCCCGGCACCGACGGTTTGCTCCATATCTCCGAGTTGGACAATCACCGCGTCAACCGAGTGGAGGACATCGTCAACTTGGGCGACCATGTGGCGGTGAAAGTCATCAGCATTGACCAGGACGGCAAGATTCGTCTCTCTCGACGAGCTCTCTTGCCGAAGTCCGAACACGAGCGCGACCGAGACCGGGACAAAAACAACAAGCATGCTCGTCCCCGGCGGTCGTAAGTAAAACGACGGAGGAATGGAGATAAGGTGGGAAGAACGTGACGTCCCCCGATCGCACGTACCGCAAGACCACGTTGAACAACGGGCTGAGGATAGTAACGGAAAAAATGCCCTCAGTCCGTTCCGTCACGTTAGGGGTATGGATTGACGTCGGCTCTCGGTTTGAAGAGCCGGAAGAAAACGGTATCAGCCATCTCATCGAGCACATGCTCTTCAAAGGGACGCACACCCGCACCCCGCAAGAAATCGCTCTGGCGCTCGAATCGGTCGGGGGAAATTTGAACGCTTTTACTTCCCGCGAATACACCTGCTACACCGCCCACATCTTGGAAGAGCACCTTGAGGTCGCCATCGAGGTGCTGGCGGACATGCTTGCCGATTCGACCATCTCGCCGGTGAATTTGAACCGCGAAAAGATGGTTATTTGCGAAGAAATCAAAGAAGCGGAAGAAAACCCCGGCGATTATATCCACGAGCTGTTCTCGCGGACTTTCTGGGGACAACATCCCCTGGGAAAGCCGGTCTTGGGTACCCGCAAAACGGTTACCAATATCAACCGTTCCCGAGTGCTTGAATACTTCAACCGTCACTACCGCAGCCAGTCGGTGGTTGTTGCCGCCGTCGGAAAGGTAAATCATACGAAGCTGGTACAATTGGCGAAAAAGTATTTCTTGTTTCTCGATGGGACCTCCGAGCCTCCGCAGGCGGCGTATCGGGACAACTCTCCGGGGGTAACCGTCGAGACCAACGACCACAACCAGACTCATCTCTGTCTGGGATATCCCGGCATCAGCTATGTGGATTCGGACAAGCTGGCAATGCTGGCGCTCCACACCTACTTGGGAGGAGGGTCATCTTCGGTATTGTTTCAAAAAATCAGAGAAGCAAAAGGCTTGGCGTACTCTCTGTATACCTTCCATGACTTTTTCCGCGACAGCGGGGTGTTCGGCATTTACTTGGGAACCGACAAAACCCGTCTTCGGCAAGCCCTTGAAATTATCCTGACGGAGTTCCGTAAGATGAAAAAGCGGAGAATCTCCGGAAGCAGGCTCGATAAGATTAAAACCCAACTCAAGGGACAGATGGCGTTGGCAATGGAATCGCCCAACTCGCGCATGAACCGTCTGGCACGGGAGGAACTGCGCAACCAACCACGAAAGCCCGTGGAAAAGTTTTTGAGCGAAATAGACAACATCACTTCCTCTCAGATATTGGAGCTTTCCAACTGCATCTTCGATGACAATGAGTTGACGGTTGCTGTCCTGGGACCGGTTGATGAGGATGTCTTCGATGGGCTCATCCCCAAACGATAAGAACTCCCGCCCTCTCAAGGCGGCTTCGACCCCGATTGTTCTTGCCTTTCACAAGGTGCTTTCAACATTCAGCTTCAGCTCAACAAACTTCTCACCCCGTCGATTGCATCGCCTCATGACTGCTCTGTCAGCGAAGGGATACACTTTTGCAGCCCATCAAGAAACAGCCGCAAACGATGTTGAGAATTCAAGAACCATTCTTGTGACCTTTGACGACGGTTACCGCCATCTCGCGGAAGTGCTGCCGACCTTCATGCAAGATTTCGGCATCATGCCGGTCGTTTTTGTCCCGACCAAGTATATCGGAAAACGCAATACCTGGGACTACAGCTACTTTCTCCAACCGCTCGAACACTTGACGTCGCAAGAGATTCGCTCTTTGTCGGAAATGGGAGTGCGCTTCGGCTCTCACAGCCATAGCCATATCGACTTGCGTTCATGTTCTTCGGAAACTCTGAGACGTGAATTGGAAGCCTCCAAAAAAATTCTTGAAGATATAACGGGGAAACCGATCACTTTGATAAGTTACCCGTTCGGCAGGTATTCTCCGGCGGTTCTCGACATGGTTCGTGAGCTTGGTTATACCGAGGGTTTTACGATGCGGTTTCCAACCGAGAATGATTCTCCGCTCACGCGGGGAAGGTACGGCATCTACGGATACGACAGTGTTGCCTCAGTCTTTCGCAAAATCTCTGGGGGGAAGACGGGTCGATTCGAAGCTTGGAAAGCCCGCATGACGAACCGTCTTTCCTACGGCACGATTCTACTCAACCATCTCCTGCGAAGGAAATGACTCTTCTCAACGGCGACACCGTTTAATCCTTGTATTTTCTATTCAAAAGATGTCCCTTCCGGGCGATATTAACTACGGAAAAGACACCTCACCCGCCGAAGAGGAAGGAAAGAAGGTGCGGCATTTTCTTGCTGTTTTGACGAAATTATTGTACCTTAGGTTTTCTTGAGACAAGGTAAAAAGGATTGAGAAAGATATGGCGACGCGTGACAAAACACATCAAAAGTATGATTTCAAACGGATAGAAAGCAAGTGGCAAAAGCGCTGGGAAGAGACCCGACTTTTCCGCGCTCCGGATTTTCCCGACCGAGAAAACAAGTTTTACATGCTGGTGATGTTTGCTTACCCCTCCGGTGATATCCACATGGGGCACTTCCGGAATTACATTATCGGTGACGCCATCGCCCGCCAACAAATGATGAAAGGAAAACAAGTGCTCCATCCTTTCGGGTGGGATGCGTTTGGATTGCCAGCGGAACGAGCGGCGATAAAAAGAGGCATCCATCCGAAGGAGTGGACGCTGGGAAATATCGAGACGTCGCGCACCACTTTGAAAAAAGTCGGTATTTCGTTTGATTGGTCACGTGAAGTTATCTCTTGCGTGCCGGAGTATTACAAGTGGACGCAGTGGATGTTCATCCAGTTATTCAAGAAAGGGTTGGCATACCGCAAGCGCGGCTTTGTGAACTGGTGCCCCGAAGACAAAACGGTGCTGGCGAATGAGCAGGTAGTCGACGGGAAATGCGAACGCTGCGGCACTCCGGTCGAGAAAAAAGATCTGGTGCAATGGTACTTCCGGATTACCGATTATGCCGACCGGCTCCTGGACGATCTGGACAAACTTCCTCACTGGCCTGAAAACGTCAAGACCATGCAGCGCGAGTGGATAGGGCGCTCGTACGGTGCGGAAATAGATTTTACTATCGAAGATACCGGTGAAAAGCTGCCTATCTTTACGACCCGTCCCGACACGATTTTCGGCGTGACGTTCATGGCGATTTCGCCCGAGTCCGACATTGTGGAGAGACTCAATCTGGAAGGAGAATATGCCCGCAAGGTCGCCGAGTATCAAAAGAAAGCTCTCCTGCGCTCGGAAATCGAGCGTACCGCCGCCACCGAAGAAAAAGACGGCGTGTTCACCGGGAAATATGCCATCAACCCTTTCAATGGTGAGAAAGTTCAGCTTTGGGTGGCTGATTACGTGCTGGCGGGGTACGGCACCGGTGCGGTTATGGCGGTACCGGCACACGACAGCCGGGATTTTGCTTTCGCCAAGAAGTACGGCATACCGATTAAAGTAGTGATTCAACCGGACGAGAATACTACCTTGAATGTCAAAGAGATGGAAGATGCGTTTACCGACTATGGTCCGATGGTCAATTCCGGCAGATTCGACGGCTTGGCGGGTAAGGAAGCGATTGAAGCGGTTACCGCCTACGCTGAAGAGCAAGGGTTCGGAAGGAAAAAAGTAAACTACAAGCTGAAAGACTGGTTGATTTCCCGTCAGCGATACTGGGGATGTCCGATTCCGATTATTCATTGCGGAAAATGCGGTCAGGTGCCGGTGCCCGACAGCGACCTGCCGGTTGTTTTGCCGGAAGTCGAGAATTATCAACCGAAAGGACGTTCACCTCTGGCGGATGTTCCCGAGTATATGAATGTTACCTGCCCCCAATGCGGGGGAGAGGCACAACGGGATCCCGACACGATGGATACCTTCGTCTGTTCCTCCTGGTACTTCCTCCGGTATGTCGACCCGCACAACGAGCGGGAGCCGTTCGACAAAGAGAAGGCTCGTGCCTGGATGCCGATAGACTTGTACGTCGGCGGGGTGGAACATGCCACCGGACATTTGATTTACTTCCGCTTTTTCCAGAAGTTCTTGCATGACATCGGCTGGGTCGACGATGAGGAACCGGCCGTGCGGTTGTTCAATCACGGTATGGTCTTGGATGCCAAAGGGAAAGTGATGTCGAAATCCGCCGGTAATGTCGTCTCACCGATTACCTTGCTGGAAGAGCGCGGCGTTGATATTTCCCGTTTGGCGATGTATTTCACCGCTCCGTCGGAAAAAGAAGTATTGTGGTCAAATGAGACCATAATCGGCGTGGAAAAGTTTGCCATCAACAAGCTCTTTCCGCTGGTCGAACACTACCGTCAGACAAATCCCGACTTAAAGCAATACTTCAAGCCGGACGAACTGACCGACGAAGAAAAACAGCTCTATATCAAGCTGAACCAGACCATCAAGCGAGTCAGCGAAGATTTTGAGCGGCTTCAGTTTAATACGTCAATAGCGGCTTTGATGGAATTGCTGCGCGAATATCGACCGGAAAAGATTGCCAACGACACGTTGAACGATTACGTGATCCTGAAGACAATCCAACTGGCGGCGCCGTTGGTTCCGCACATGGCGGAAGAAATGTGGGAACTGACCGGTCATACCGAGTCGGTATTCAAATCGGAATGGCCGGAGTTTGACAGTGAAGCGATTGTCGGTGAGACAATTGAAATCGCCGTTCAGGTCAACGGCAAACTGCGCGACAGTATCAGAGTGCCGGTTGATGCGACGCAAGAGACGGTGGAAGAATTGGCATTTCAGAGCAAAAAGGTTCAGGCGCACCTTGAAGGCAAAAATATCGTAAAGAAGATATATGTCAAAGGTCGGATTTTGAATATCGTTGCCAAGTAGGACAGCCGCAAGTTAACATAATATTTCTTATGAGACAATATGTGGTTTGAGCCGTGAAACTATCAATCGTCATCCCCATCTATAACGAGGTCTCCACTATCGAAGAAATCGTCCAGAGGGTCAAAGCCGCTCCAGTCGACGACAAAGAAATCATCTTGGTTGACGACTACTCCACCGACGGAACCAGAGAACTGATTAAAGAAAAACTCGAAGCTCAAGTCGACCGTGTCGTATACCAGGACAAGAATTACGGCAAAGGGTTCGCCCTCAAAGCCGGTTTCCAAGCGGCGACCGGCGACATTGTGCTGGTACAGGACGCCGATTTGGAATATGATCCGAACGAATATCCGAACCTCATCGAGCCTATCGTAACCGATAAAGCCGACGTCGTCTACGGCTCCCGCTTTCAAGGCGGCGGTCCCCACCGGGTCGTCTACTTCTGGCATTACGTCGGCAATCGTTTTTTGACTTTGCTTTCGAATATGTTTACCAACATCAACCTGACCGATATGGAAACCTGCTACAAAGTCTTCCGCCGGGAAGTCATCCAATCCATCGACATTCAGGAGCCGCGTTTCGGCGTCGAGCCGGAAATCACCGCCAAGATTGCCAAAAAACGGGTGCGGATTTACGAAATCGGTATCTCGTACTATGGCAGAACCTATTCCGAAGGGAAAAAAATCGGCTGGAAAGACGGCTTGCGGGCGGTTTGGTGTATTCTGAAATACAACCTCTTTTCACGGTAAGACGCTATTTCACAGAAACCCTCCAACAAGAGAATAACGTTACGCTCCGTGTTGCCAACTCTTGCTTTTTTCGCCGGAACCGACATATTTATTGATAAATTTGTATTTGCCAGTTAAAGAGAAAGGAGATTCATGACAACCACAACCGCCTCCACTACCCCCAAAGCCATTCCCACCCGGGATGAAATTGAAGATGTCTATAAATGGAATCTTAAGGATATATACCCGTCGGAAGAAGCGTGGGAAACCGATTTCAAAAAAGCCGAGCAGCTTATTGAAAAAGCCAAAACGTTTGCCGGGAAGCTCACTTCTTCGGCGGAGACGCTCTATCAGTGTTTGGAGACGAAAAGCGAACTCTTCCTGCTGGTCGCCCGCCTGTACCAATATGCGCGTTTGAACCAGGACCTGGACAACCGCGTCTCCCGCTACCAAGCGATGAGCGAGCGGGCGGCGATGCTTTCCTCTCAAGCAGGGGTTGCTTTTGCCTACGTCGAGCCGGAACTTCTCCAGCTCGATGAGACGGAACTCCTCCGCCTGTCGGAACAATTTCCCAAGACCGACGTGTATGATTTCTACATTAGGAAACTCATCCGCTCCCGGAAACATGTCCGCTCCCAGGAAGTCGAAGAAGTCCTAGCGGAAAGTACTATGATAGCCCGCGGACCGGATACGATTTTCACGATGCTTGACGATGCCGATTTGAAATACCCGACCATCATTGACGAAGACGGCAACGAGGTGACCCTTTCCAAGCAACGCTTCGCCAAGTTTCTCGATTCTCCCAACCGGCGGGTGCGCAAGGATGCGTACGAAGGTTTCTACTCGGTCTACAAAGAACACATCAACACCTTGGGTGCCACTCTGTCCACCGCCATCAACGCCGATATTTTCTACGCCCGGGTGCGGCAGTTTGAAAGCAGCCTGCACAGCGCCTTGTATAACGATAACATCCCAACTTCGGTGTACCACTCCCTCATCGAAACCACCAAACAAAACCTCAAAAGCCTCCACACCTATTTGTCGATCCGCAAACGGGTTCTGAAGCTTTCGGAGCTGCACACGTATGATTTAATCTGCCCCCTCTTCCCCGACAAACATTTCGACATTCCGTATGATGAAGCTCAGAAGACCATCTTGGAAGCCATCGGACCGCTGGGAGAGAAGTACCGGAAAATAATGCAGACCGGCTTTGATTCCCGATGGATTGACGTGTATGAAACACAGGGCAAAGGCGGCGGCGCCTACAATTGGGGCAGCTACGGCATTCATCCTTTTGTCCTGATGAATTACAACAACACCATCGAAAACCTCTTTACGCTGGCGCATGAGATGGGACATGCTCTGCACAGCTACCTGTCCTGCGCTGCGCAGCCGTACGTCAAATCCCAATATTCGATTTTTCTGGCGGAGGTTGCCTCGACTCTCAACGAAGGGTTGCTCATTCACCATCTGCTGCA
Organism: uncultured Ignavibacteriales bacterium; assembly: GCA_964489705.1. Lineage (GTDB taxonomy): Bacteria > Zixibacteria > MSB-5A5 > GN15 > FEB-12 > CAZAZQ01. The sequence goes on along the minus strand of CAZAZQ010000002.1, from coordinate 173,851 downwards.
AAAGACCGAAGATACGAAGGATAAACTGTATCTCCTCAACCGCTATATCGATATGACGGTGGGGACGTTTTACAATCAAGTTTTGTATGCGGAATTTGAGCTGACGATACATGAGAAAGTCGAAAAAGGCGAAGCCCTCTCCCCCGACATGCTGACCGAATTGTGGGTTAATTTGACAAAGAAATATTACGGTCCCGAACTTGCGGAAGATGACTATTTCGGCTTGAAATGGTGTCGGATACCGCACTTCTACATGAACTTTTACGTGTACCAGTACGCCACCTCTTTTGCCGCTTCCCAAGCAATCCTCCGCAAAATTTTAGCCGGTGAAGAAAACATTATCGAGCGTTATATTACCATGCTTTCTGCCGGCGGGAGTAATTATCCTATCGAGTTGTTGAAAATCTGCGGTCTTGACATGACTTCGCCCGAACCGATTCAAGCAACTCTTGAGATGTTCTCCGAACACGTCGAAGAGATGGACAAGTTGACGAAGCAATAACTAACGCTTCACATTAAAGTAACAATTGAAGGCGCGCTGCTTTTGGCGTGCCTTTCTTATAGTTGCATTATTCTTATTGTTTGTTTGATCACGCCCAGCCGCGGCGGGCAAGGTTCCTTCGTTGGGATTGATACACCCGACGGGATTTCATCGCTTCGAGGTACCACTCGATATTTTTTTTCAATCCCTCTTGAAGCAGCACTTGAGGGCGATACCCTAACTTTCTCTTTGCCAAGCTAATATCCCCGACAAACGACGAGATCTCTCCTACCCGCTTCGTCCCGTAGGTCAGGCGGGAACGCGAGTTCATATACTCGATTATCAGCCAAGCGACATCAACTATCCTCTCCCCCACGCCCCGTGAGATATTGAACGTCAACCCGGCGACCTCATCAAACCGCTCGATTATCCTGACCAAACCGTCGACGCAGTCGTCGATGTACGTGAAATCCAGCTTCTTCTCTTTGCCGAAAATGACCATGTCACGATGGCGCTTGGCGTAATAGATAAAAAGCGGTATGACCCGTTCCGATACGTCATACTTGCCGTAGACATTCGACAAACGGGCAATGACCGGTTTGATGCCGTAACATTCGTGGTAGGCATGGAGGAGCGCTTCCGCACCGAACTTGGAAGCGGTATAGGGAGATTTGATGCGGGTGACATCGGTGGAGTCTTCTCGTCGTTTTTCCCCTCGCTTCGATTCCCCGTAAATTTCCCGCGAGGAGGAAAACAAAACTCTCCGAATGTGGTGCCGTCGGGCGTACTCGAGGATATTGAACGTCATCAGGTAGTTATCCCGTGCCAGGTCGGGACGAACAACCAAGTCATGCACCCGGGCGTTTGCCGCAAGGTGAACGATAACATCCGGCTTTTTTGACACGGTCGCCGTATGCAAGGACTTTCGGAGATCATGCCGCACCGTCATTTTGTCTATTGTTTCATCCCAGAGCGACGGCTTGATGTCCAACGGTATAACCCTATACCCTCGTGCCATCAACTCCAAGGTGAGAGCGGTTCCGACCGTTCCCGACGAACCGGTAACAAGAATCGTGGTAGCCATTCAGATAAACTCAAATCCTTTCTTTTGCCAGACGTTACGGTTGAAAATGCCGAAGTAATCACACACAAGTTTTTTGCGTACATATTTCTCGACCAGGCTGGGCTTGAGCGTTTTGAATTGCCGGTGAGCGGTACCGACAATGACGGCAGAAGCATTTTCCAACGCCTCTTCAAGTTCGTGAATTAACAGGAAGTCACCGTCGGCAATTTTATCGGCGTGTTTCAAGTACGGCTCAAAAAAGACTACCTTGGCGCCTTTGTCGTGTAGTTTCTGTCCCAGCCTGACCGCCTGCGAGCCGCGGGTGTCGTCCACCTCCGGCTTGAATGCCGCCCCCAAGATGGTAATCTTTTTGCCTTTGAAGCTGCCGATTTTTTTTCGGAGTTTTTCGACCAATATGTCCAGAACCCTCTCGTTAACGGCAAGGGCGGTACGAGCGGTCAGGAAATGAAAAGTCGTTTTTCGATCCGGTGAGTTCAACAAGTGGCAATCCTTGGGAAGGCACGACCCGCCGAACCCGAGACCCGGTTCAAAGTATTCCCTTCCGATGCGGGGGTCCAAGCCGAGACCGCTCCGTACGGCATCGAGGTCGAGGTTTTCTTGTCGAGCATACTCTGCCATTTCATGAATAAACGCCAATCGGTAAGAAAGATAGACGTTCGACGCCAGCTTAATCAGTTCTGCCGACTGCCAATCGGTGACAATCCGAGGAATGCTCTTGGGGTAGACGGCTTCATATAATTTCACCAACGGCGCAGCATCACGCTTATTGGACGCACCGATGACAATCCGCCACGGGGTGACGGTGTCTTCGTAAGCATATCCTTCCCGCAAAAATTCCGGGTTGACGAGCAACCGTACCTCTCCCCCATGCGACGTCTTGGATAACAGGCGATGAAACTGTGCCGCAAATCCCAACACATTTGTCGATTTCAGCACCACCACCGGCGGGCGCTTTCGCTTTTTCCCGCCTGTCCACTCGGCAATCCGTTTGAAATTCTCGATTTTCATTTTTCCCGTGACCGGGTCAGCCGAGTCGATGGCGATAAAAATGAAGTCGGCGCCTTCGTACCATTCCCCGGCGGGCGGAGAGAATTGAAGATTCCCGGCAGCACGGCACTCCCGGAGCTTCTTCTGCAAAAGGGGCTCTCGAAAATGCAGGTTGCCGCGGCGGAGCGATTTCAAAGTCAGAAGATTTTTTTCAATAACCGTCAACGGATATTTTTTCGTTGCCAGAAAAACCGCCGTCGCCAAGCCGACGTACCCGGCGCCAACGACAAGAATGTTCGGTTTCGATGCCATCTCAGTATCCGTCCTTCGTCAATCCCATAGGGAAATCAATAACGCATAAGTATAATGTCGGAGAGAAATCTTACCAAGTGTTTTCGTTTGTACTTTACAGTATGAAATCGGCAGCTCAAAGCGAATCGACAAAAAGTCAGGAAGATATCTGCCGGTACCCCCAGTCGAGCAAGCGACGGGCTTCACGAAAACGCAAGCGTTCTTTCGGGGCTCCCAGGACCACCAACGTCAATCGCTTCCCTTTTTTGTTTTTCACAATAGTGGTCAGGCAGTAATCCGAGGCGATAATGTAGCCGGTCTTTCCGGCAAGTACCTTATAAGGGGAATAAATCAGCTTGTTGGTGTTGATGAAGTTTCGATAGGTGTTTTTCCTATTGAGGACCTTCGCCCGATATTTCCGCTTGGATGTGATTTGAGAAATCACCTGGTACTCGTACGCTTGGTGAAGAATCTTGGCGACTTCCCGCGCCGTGGAAACATTACGGGAGTCGAGGCCGGTCGGATCGTAAAAAGCCGTCTGCTTCAATCCCATCTGTTTGACCTTGCGATTCATATCGCGGACGAAGTTCTCAATCGAGCCGGAGGTAACTCGCGCCAGAGCACGAGTAGCGCGGTTGTCGGAATTCATCAAAGAAGCATGGAGCAAATCACGGACGGTCAATTCATACCCGACCCGCAACCGGGAGCGGCGGGAACGATAAGCGTCCTGTCTGGTGATTTTCACCCTTGTGTTGAAGTCCACTTTTTTGTCGAGCACCACCATCGCTGCGACCAACTTACTGATAGATGCGATAGGCCGAACTTTATCGCAGTTTTTCGCATAGAGCACTTCCCCGTTCTCGTAGTTGACCAACAACGCCGCTTTGAGATTCAGGTATGGGGCTTTCTTGCGGACGTTGGTAAAATCAAAATGATAGACCCGCTGGAAAGGGGTTTTCAACGGCGGCTGGGTGGCACCGAGAAAATAGACCGTCTGGGCGGAAAACAAAACAAAGCCGACCAGCAGCACTATCATCTTCATCAGCTTTTTCGAAATCACCATCTGTCGGTCGCTCCCGCAATCTTCGGCATTACTCTTCCTTGTTTCCCGATACCTTTTCCATGCCGATATGTCGCATAGTAAGAGGTATCGTACTCGTCCGAAAAAAATTTATGCGGAGAAAGTATTACACGATGTGACAGGGAACGTCAATTAAAAAAATTCCGCCTCCGTCGGTCTAAAAGCGGTAACTGAGAATGGTTGAGAGTAAGTACAACTGCGAGTTCTGTTGTGCTTGGGTATGCCATTCCCATTCGGCGGAAAAGAGAACGTTTAGGCTCATCACCGAAAAGAGCTTCACATCGGAAATGACATCTATGCGTTCGAAAGAAAAGTCCGACTGAAGGTCGTTCTCGTAGCGCAAATTGCGCCTGCCGGTCACCGACTGCAGCGAGAAATACCACCGCTCCAAACGGAGGTAATCGATATCTATTTTTATTCCGCTTTCGAAATAATCTTCCGTCTCGGAAAAGTCGTTCTCTTGTTCGGAGAGAAATTCAAATACCGGACCGCAGGCAATGTTGGCGTCGCCGGTACCATACTGTCCCAAAAGCGCCAGTCCGAGACGTCCGTAATTGTAATTTATCGGATCATCCGGATGGTACAAAGCCAGTTCGGCATTGAGCTCCTGTTTGAACGCCCACTTTTGGCTCAAGGTAATCTTCCCTCTCCCGGTCAGTTCCCAACGGGTGTAGTCGTCTTTGTTTTCCGGTTCGTTGTAGTCCTTACGTTCGATGCGCGTATAGAGATCGACCTCTCCGATGTCAAAGAAACTCAACAACGAACTTTCGATGCCGTAAGAAAGGTAGTTGAGCGCGAGCGAATCGGGAACCGTCCTTTTCAACACGAAAAGCCGAGCGTCAACGTATGAGAAATCCTGCAGGGATTTGGTCAGCTTGAGCTTGCCTCCCAGCCGGTAGTAATTGTACGCATAGTCCGACGGCGACTGAAATGAGACACCGTCGCTCACTAACTGAGCGCTGGCGTCCCATGACTTGCCCAACGGCACGGTGTAAGTCGCTTTCATATTGCCCGAAAAGTAGCTGTCGCCGAACTGCGCCGTATCCCGGTAGCGGCTTCGCCACTCGAATTCGGAATTGAGATGGAATCCCGACCTTCCCGTGGTAAAGCGAAGGTCGGTCAAAGAACGAATGCGGACAAACTCCGCCGTTTGTTCGTAACTGGCGTGAAAGTTGGTAAAATTGTCGAGGTATGGTTGATACGTGATGGTAAAACGCCCTTTCACGTCATCAAGATAGTTGGTCTTCAGCGCCCATTCGGTCAGCAGGGAGTCGGGGCCCTCAAAGATAGTCGAGTCGAGAAAGTATTGTTGGGAGAGAAAGTCGTAGCCCACCCCCGCTTGGAAAGTCAAATCCGAAGCCGCCGGTTCTTGCTGAATTCCACACAATGCGAACAAGGTCAATGCCGCGACACAGAGCCCTTTCAATTGCCGTTACCTCAAGTTTCGTATTACCGGTTGTCCGATGGGAGAGATTTCTTTATTTGCTTGAGAGTGAGCTGGGCGGCTTTCAGGGCGGCGGAAGCCGCTTCCGTCTTCCCCTGACGGATATACGTATCCGCCAAGCGAAGTTGGTCAAACACTTCATCGAGTCGCTGTTGAGCCGTTCGGTCAAGGCTGGTCCTTTCTTCCGCCAGACGTTCTGCCTCATTCTTCAACCGTTGATAGTAGGATGCCAGTCCGCCACTCGTGCCGTTACAGATTTTCAGCACTTCGTTAGCCAGCCGATGGGCTTTCTGAAGATGGCGCAGAGCGGGGAGGATATTGCCCTGGGAAGCCGCCTCACGGGCACGCTGGTATAGAACGGTTGCCTGATCGACCAGTTGACGGGCTTTCGGTGCCGTGCAGGTTACCACCGCTTGGCGGGCTTTCTCAATAGCATCTCCCACCATTTCATAGCGCCGCTCGAAATCGGCATGTTTACGTATCTCTTGGTTGAGAGCGCTGATGATTTGTTGAGAGGCTTTGATGACCTGGTTCGCCAGAGTCAAAGCAGGACGGTAATTCCGCGCCCGGTAGAATTCCCAGGCTCGGTTCAAGTTGTTCCGCGCCGACTCGTAGACGGCATTCAACCGGCTGTCCGACGACGTCCCCAACAGCTCTTTCGCTCGTCCCAGCAGTTCGTTGGCGCGCTCCAGCTTTCGGAGGACGACGTTTTCCCCCTGCTCGCTCAGCCGACTGGCGGCGATGGCTTTCTTGGCGTATTCCCGAGCCTTCAACGTTTGCTTGTACGCCATGTAGGGATGGCCGCCGTGCAGGTAGTTTCTGGCGGTACTCTGGAGAGTACGGGCTTTTTCCAGGGCAGCTATGGCAATCGGGCTGTTGACCGCCATAACCGCTTCGGTGGCGCGCTGAATAATTTCGTCGGTTCTCTCCAGCTCATGCCGCGCCATCTCAAGTTGCTGATTGGACTGGGCGCGCACCGCCGTCGCCATCACAAGGAGAACAGTCGTCAAAAGAGTATATATCAATATCTTTCTTTTCATAATCTCTATCTCCGTCTAAGTTTCCTTAGAACAGAACATCAAAAAATATGCCAACCATGCAAAGCCTCACTTATCTATTGCCGTTCAACAAGATAACTTTCATTTCGCCAGTCAATCTCTTCCTTTTTCGTACCGTCGGGTACACGTTGTGCCCCAAATGGCTCAGGAAGTCTTGATTCCCAAAACCTTCATCCGGCTGTACAAGCGCCGACGGGTAATTTTCAGCAACTTCGCCGCTTCGGTTTTGTTCCCGTTGGCTTTTTCCAGAGCTTCGAGAATCATCTGTTTTTCCGCCGATTCCAGCCCCCCGGCTCCGTCCACCGCGGAAATTCCCGTCGTAATCGGGGCTGCCTGAGTATCCTCTCTTTCCAGGGCAAAATCGTCGACCGTCAACGGTTTTCCTCCCGCCAAAATAGCCGCTCGCTCGATAACGTTTCGCAACTCCCGAATATTGCCGGGCCAAGAGTAGTCAAGGAGGATTTCTTTGACTTCCTCGGAAAGCTCCGGTTGAGGATAGTTCAATTTCTTCAGAAAATAGGCAGCCAAATCCGCAATATCTTCTTTCCGCTCGGAGAGGGTCGGCATTTGAATAGGGAACACGTTCAATCGGTAATACAGGTCTTCCCGAAAATTATTTTTGGTAATCTCTTCTTTCAAATTCTTGTTGGTTGCCGCAATGACCCTGACGTCAATATCAATTACGTCGATTCCCCCCACCCGCACTAACTTTCTTTCTTCCAGCACCCGGAGTAATTTCGACTGCAAAGCCGGGGACATCTCCCCTATTTCATCAAGGAATATGGTGCCTTTCTCCGCCAATTCGAACCGCCCCCGTTTTCTCGAGACCGCTCCGGTAAACGCGCCCTTCTCGTGTCCGAAGAGCTCCGATTCCAAAAGCGTTTCCGTCAGGGCAGCACAGTTGATGGCGATGAAAGGGAAATCTTTGCGGGGCGAAAGCTCGTGAATCATCCGAGCGGCAACTTCTTTACCGGTGCCGGACTTACCGGTCAACAACACCGTGGCATCGGTGGGCGCCACTTTTGCCAACAAATCTTTCAACTTCCGGGCGGCGGGAGAATTTCCGATAAAGGTATCGAAAGCGCTCTCTTGGATGACCTGTCGGTAATGTCCCGACAGCGAAGCCAAACGCTGTTTCTCGACTAATTTTTTGACGAGCAATTCCAACTCTTCCAGCGAAAACGGCTTCAGCAGGTAATCGGCGGCACCTTTTTTCATCGCCGCTACGGCGGTTTCCGCCGTGCCGTAGGCGGTCATCATTATCACTTCCGTTCCCTCTTTTTCCAACGCCTTTTCCAAAATGGTCATACCGGAAACTTCGGGCATCGACAAATCGGTAATCACCACATCGAAAGAATGTTTTTCAATCAATGCCAGCGCTTCCTTGGGATCGGTCGTGGTGGTAACGTTATGTCCGGCGTCCTCCAGTGTCCCGCAAATAAGCGAAGTCATCTTCGGTTCGTCATCAACAACAAGAATATGTGCCATAGCCTACCCTTTCGGCTCTTTCGGTAAAGTGATAACAACTTCCGTCTCTTGACCGGCTCGGGAAAATATGGACATTTCTCCTCCCATAGCGGTAATGATTTTTTTGCTCAGGTACAACCCCAATCCCGAGCCGTGCTGTTTTGTCGTAAAGAAGGGGGTAAATATCTGCTTGAGTTCCTTCTTCTTAATCCCTGAACCATAATCAATTACTTTAAGTTCGACATGCTTTCCCTTATCGACCGCCGTGATGCCCACCGCTATCGGCTTCCCCGCCGCCAAGCAGGCTTCCGCACCGTTCAACAATAAATTCAGCAGTACCTGCCGTAAAGAGCGGACGTAGCCAGTGAACGTTATCTCAGGCGGAGAGACTTCGCCGAGCCACTCGATTTCCTTACCGGGGTAATTCTTCTGAAAATGATGTCGTAAGTTGGCAACCAGTTCCGGAAAGCGAATCAACTCCGGTTTATCCCCTGACAGAACCGATCCACCCGCCTTGGCAAAGTCGAGATAGCCGGTGACGATACTGTTGAGCCGGTCAATCTCATCCAGAATGAAAGCACTTTCGTTGCTTGGATTTTTCTTCTGCAAGCGCTCGGCGGAGGCTCGGATTATCATCAAGGGGTTCTTTATCTCGTGGGAAACCACGGCAACCATTCTTCCCAAGTAAGAATGGGTTTCATTCACGAACAACTGCCGTTCCGCCTGGTTGACTTTGCGCTGATACAACAGGAACAAAAAGCCGAAAAGCAACCCCCCAGCGATGGAGAGGCTGCTGGAATAGTAGAGATTGCGCCGGAGAACCGCCAAGTCGTCGAAGTAATCGACATTGGCTTCCACCCCCAAAACGGCGATAAGAAAGCCGTTCGAATCGTAAAGAGGCGCAAAGGCGGATTTCAAGTAAACGGAGGCGGTTTTGTAGGACGGCGTGGCGATGGCGCGGTGGCTGAAACCGAAGAAAAGAGAGTCAATGTAGCTGCCGTTGAGTGCCGAAAGAAAGTAGGTCGAGTCGGCGTCAAGAGAAGTGGTTACGAGGTACGAGTAGTTTTCGTCGAGAATGAACAGTTCCGAAAGCGAGTCGGAAACTCGTATGCCTTCCAAAATGCGGGAGACTTCCGCATAGGCATTCAAATCCCCCAAGAGAAGGTTTTCCACCATTTCGGTCGGTAAAGCAACGGTAGCGGCGTTGGCAATGGTCATCAAGCGGCGGCTCAGTTGGTAATCGAGCATCTGTTCGGTATGGCGGTAAAAAAACCACCATGCCAAATTGACCAGCACAATGATGAGAAGGGTAAAGATTGCTACCAGAAATACTTTTCTCGTTCCCGAAAACATACTCTTAGTATCGTCAGAAGTAAAACCGGAGTCAAACTTAACTCTTCACCACGGTAGTCAGCCCTCAGGAAAGAAAAAAATCGCCGTCCGCCAATTATTCTGTCGATTTTCCACCTATTTTCTTGACAGGGATGAAAAAAAACGTATCATAGGGCGCTGACCTTTTCACTGACGACCCCATCGTCTAGTGGCCTAGGACATCGCCCTTTCACGGCGAAAACACGGGTTCGACTCCCGTTGGGGTCAATTTTTTATGGCTTCTTTTTCCCCGGATCCGGTATTTCCTCTTCAATATGCGCCAAACGGCGGGCGATTTCCACCTTTTCCTCAAGATTTGCCGCCGACCGAATGACCAGCTTCGCCGCATCCGGCGAACCGCCGCCGTGCATACATCCCGGCACCCCTCCCCCGATGGTCGTCCACTCCACCAGACGGGCGGCGCGGGTTCGGGATTCCGCCGAATGTTTGGCTTTCATGTACTTGCGAATCAAGTGCCCGTACCTTTTCGATTGGAAATCTTTGTACGAAGGCATACACCCCGTTTCGCCGATACCGCCGGTGATATCCTGCGCCAGCACCGAGGTTTCATACGGCAAAGTAGCGACATGCACTTTGTTGACGTTGGCAAGCAACGGATCGCAGAGCCATGCCCCGGATTCATGTTTTCTCCCGCGTGCCGCGGCGGCGATGCCCATCCCGAAGGTAGTCTCGTTGTTGATATGCATCCGAATGAGCTTATCACTGAACACCTTTGAAGAAAGACCGTTGGTGCGGGCGGTTAGAATCGCCGCTCCGATTTTGATGTCCCCCTGCCCGGCGACACATCCGCCGATGGCGGCGCGATACGGCATGATAAAATGCTGCACCGCCGTCAACGAGTAATTGTATTCGCCGCACATAAATACCCGTTCCTTCGGAACAAAGACATCTTCGAAAAAGAGGAAAGCTTGGGTGATGCCGCCGTCGGTCACCGGATTGTCGAACCCTCCCTCCTCATCGCGGGTGTCGCTGGGATGACGCGTCTCCACGATGGTCAACCCCTCAATGTCCCGCGGGATGACAAACGCAATCGCACAGTCGGCATCTTCCTCCCGATAGGCGCTGCCCGGCAGGACGAAAATTTCGTTCGATGCCGCCACCCCGCATATCATCAGCTTGGCACCGCGAACGACAATGCCGTCATCACGCTTTTCCACGAGATGGAGATAAACGTCTTTATCTTCTTGCTGGGAAGGGCGCTTGGTACGGTCACCCTTGGCGTCCGTCAATGCTCCGGCGATGGTGATGTCATTCGCTTGCGCTTTTTTGAGCCACTCCAAGAAGCGTTGATGGTAGTCGGTGCCCAAATCTCTATCCATTTCCCACGTCGTGATGAACATGGAATTGAGGGCGTTCCACCCCGCACATCTGCCGCCGGTGCAGGTGCCGGTCAAGTGAAACATCAGCCGCTTCATCTCACTGTTGGCGTACATATCTTCGGGAGTGCGGATGATGGAAAGGTACCGGCTGATAGGCTCACCGGTCAGATGTGAAACGGTCGTCACTTTGTCGCGGTACCTTTCGTCATGCGCCGCCTTGAAGGTCCAGCCGTGTCCCTCGACCGTCCGTCGAGTCGTCGGGTGGGTGGTGACATCTTCAATGAGCTCATCGTATTTGTAGATATTGGGGCGCAGTTTCTTCAAGGATGCAATATATTCTTCGTACGTTCGCAGTGCCATGATTTCCTCCTTTGCAGATTGTTCGTTTTGCCTGACAATATATGTGATTCGCGAACAAGGACAACCTACCGACGAAAAAAAACAGGGTGCGCAAAGCACCCTGCCGTTCGTGTCTTTTTTGTCGGAAGAAAAGCGTCGGTTACAGTTTTGCCGCAACCGCTTCGGCAACTTCCAGGGTGGTATTGCTGCCGCCCATATCGTAGGTACGAACCTTTCCTTCCTTGATAACTCCCGCAATGGCATTTTCCAGCGCTTGTGCTTTCTCGGTTTCGTTCAACCAATCGAACATCAACTTCACGCTGATAAGCATCGCCATCGGGTTGACTTTGTACTGTCCGGCGTACTTGGGAGCGGAACCGTGGGTCGGTTCGAAGACGGCGTAGTTGTCGCCGATGTTTCCCGAAGCGGCAAATCCCAATCCGCCGACCAACTGCGCGGACAAATCAGAAATGATGTCTCCGAACATGTTGGAAGTGACCAAGACCGAATAATCATGCGGGTTTTTCAGCAGCCACATGCACATGGCGTCAATATTCGTCTCCCACAGTTCAATGCCGGGATAATTCTTCGCCACCTCCCGTGCCGTGCGAACCATCAGTCCGGAGGTTTCTCTAATGACGTTCGGCTTTTCCACCACCGTCACGGTGGGGCGGCCCGTCTTCTTGGCATACTCAAAGGCATCGGTAATGATGTTCCGACAGCCTTTCTTGGTGTTGATACGTAATGAAACGGCGATTTCATCGCCGGGAGTACCGTCGAAGCGCGCCATTTTCTTGTTGTGTTTTTTGATGACTTCACGCACTTCGTCCGGAAACGGGAAAAACTCTACGCCGGAGTATAAATCCTCGGTATTCTCTCGGAAGACGACGATATCGATATCGTCTTTGTAGTTGAGCGGATTGCCGGGATAGGCTTTGCAGGGGCGGAGGTTGGTGCGGAGATTGAATTCCTGGCGAAGACGCACAATGGGTGAAGAGTAGACATGTCCCTTCCCTTGCAGTTCCGGAATCAACTCCCGCTCCGCCTCTTCTTTCGGCTTGGACGTGATGGCGCCGAAGAGAGCACAGTCGGTATTCTTCAACAGCTCAACCGTGCGGTCAGGCAGCGGGTTCGCTTCGGTCCTCCAAAATTCCCAGCCGATGTCGCCGTGGATATATTCGGCATCGAATTGAATTTTGTCCAAGACAATTCGTGCCGCCTCCATCACGTCGTTGCCGACGCCGTCTCCGGGAAGCCATGCTATCTTATACTTTGGCATAGGCAGAACTCCTTCATAGATATATTAAAGACTAAAAGTGATATTAAATACATGGGAAGAACCAAGTTTGCCCGAGTAAGGCACAAAAGCGTAATCTATGGAGATATTCCGCTTGGTGAAACTCGCCCCCAGCGTAAAGCTCTTGGTGTCGTAATTGAACATATATCCCCCCCGCACGGCAAACTGTCGGTGCCACCGTTTCTCCGCACCGATATGCAGCCGAGCTTTGTCGTCACGGACCACCAGTTCCAGCGCTCCGAGAAACGGTTGGAACCGGTAGGCTCCACCCAGCCGATAAGTGGTGGGCAGTGAAATGTCACGCGAGCCTCGTATCCCTGATTTCTCCAGATAAAAGCTGGAGCCGAGGTTGGTTACCGAGGCGCCGAGGCGAAGCCGTTCCGTAGGAAGAACCAACACCCCAAAGTCGACGTTGAACGCCGAGCCGCGCCAGGCTTCGATTTTTTCCAAGAACCATCCCGCCGACATTCCGGCGGCGACTTTATCGGTTAAACGGTAGGTCAAGCCGACTTTCATGGAAACGTCGTGGGCATCGAACAATTCGAACGGTTCGCTGGTCGGGTTCTCCCTCCCTTCGAGATTGTCGACTACCGCAAAGCGAAAGCCGCTGTGGATGTACAAACGGGAATTCAACGGTGCCGCCATGTAACCGGTTTCAAAACGGACATTCTCCCAAAAAACGGTGTGACCGAACGAAACCATAAACTGCTCAATCGAGACCACTCCGGCAGGGTTATACATGGTTACATTCGGATTGCGGGTGCTGCCGATATCACATTCCCCCATGCCGGTAATCCGGGCGCTGAAATCATTTTTCAGCATCGCCAAGCCGTCGGATGAAAAAGTCGTTCCCGCCGTGAATCCGAAAAACACGATGCCTATCAGTTGTGCCACCACCGCTTTCTTCATAGTGTCCATTCCTTAAAAGAGGAAATCCATCGAAAAAATGTGTTCCGAACCTTCGTCCACCCGATCGGTCGAAAAGGCATAATCAATCGCCAGCATGCGGGTACCAAGGTGAAAGAGATAGCCGGTACCGGCAGTAAACCGGCCATCCGAATAGCCGCCTCGCAAAGTAAAAGAAGGATCAAGTAAGTATTCGGCGCCGATATGAGGACGGAGACTTTGCTTTTCATTTTTCAGCACGTCAAGTGCAACCAGCAGCTTTTCGTTTAAAAAACGCGCCGATCCTCCTATACCGATTTCTACCGGTACCTTGTCATCCTGTACGCTGCCGAGCGCAGTCGGGTCACCGTAAGCGATTAAATAGTTCGTATTGTCCCACCGGTACTCCGCCGCCAAATTTCTCACCACCAGCCCAACTTGAATATCCTGCACCGACATATAGAACTGTTTTTCTCGACTGAAAAATTGGCTGATATAGAGCATCACCCCGATATCGATACTCACCGAGTAGGAGAGCATCTCCGCAAAGCTCGCCTGCAGGTAACTTGCCTTGAGAGCGGCGGAAAAGTATTTCTCAAATCTCTTGGCGAAAACGACACTGAAAGAGTGGTTGCTGAAACCGAGCTCATAGCCGAGTTCTCTGCCGTTGCTGTCGCGGGCTTGTACTTTTCCCGAACCGGCATACAACCAGTTCACCCCGATAACGGAGTGACCGCGCGCCGGAAACAAAAGCGTCAAGTAGCCCAACGACCGGTCGAGAGCGAGGAACCGATACGAAGAGCCGAACAAGGGGCGTTCCAAGTTGGTCAAACCGGCAGGGTTGAAGAGCATCCCCGCCCCGTCGTTCGACACCGCCAGATATGCTCCTCCCATCGCCGTCGGCCGGGCGCCGATAGGCACCTGGAAGAACGAACCGGCGTACCCGCCATTGCCGTCAACCGCCCATAACGAGGCGGCACTCAAACCGAGAACAACAACCAAGATTATTTTTCCGCATCGCCACATAACATTCCCTATGGTATAACAGCCAATTTCCCCCAGCGGACTTCGCCGGTGGAGTATGACACTTTGAAATAATAGACCCCGACAGCAACTTGCTCCCCTCGTTCATTTCGTCCGTCCCATGTAGTTCTCATCGGGCCCGACTCCGGATAGAAACCCGGCGGGAAGAGTTGGTTGTCAACCACCCGCGCCACCAAGTTCATAGCAAAGTCATAGATTTCTATCGTAATGTAGGCTTCCTTTTCGACAAAGAAGTGGAAATCCACTCCCAGGTCTCTCGTATGGCTGAACGGCACCGGGAAGGCATAGACTTCGTTGGTCGAATCAACCACCGCCAGCACCAAGTCGGTGTACATTGAATTCAAATCCAAGCGCAACGTCCTGTCCCCTGTTCCCACCCAGAGAGAGTTCCCGCTGACTTCCACCGCATACACCGGCGTGCCGGGCAATACCAACTCGTTGCCCAGGGTATCCGTCAACGCCACGGTGTCCCAAGTCTCACCGACATCTTGGTAATTCATCAGTAACCCGACATCGGTGGCGGCAAAGACGGTGTCGCCGTTAAAGGCGAAATTCCATGCAAAGCCGTTCGGATACCCCACCTTCCACGCCAGCGAGTCTTTGATTTCCGAGGCGCCGCGGGCAACATATTGTCCGACGGAAATGCCGTTGGACTGTCCCACCTCACTCGCCGGGCGTCCGGAAACCCAGATGCGGGCGTAATCACCATCAATATACTGCACTGCCAGAGCGGGGATGAAATTCCCGCTGATGCCGCCCAGGGTCTGAAGGTACGAATGGTTGAGAACAAAATCCGCCGCCAAGGTATCGGTGTTGACTCGAAAGATGCGATAGGATTCGCCGCGATCGGTCGAAATCGCAAACCCGTTGGTAGTACCGAAGAAAACGAGAGAATCCCGCACTTCCATCGTGGTGATTTTGTCGTCGTTCAGATTATCCGCGCCGCTCCAGACATGATACGGGTTTGGGAAGTCATGTTCCAAGTTGTCAACAAACAACTCGGTAAAGTAAATGCCGGAATCGCTGACGACGAAAACCGAATCGCCGATGAAGTTGATGTCGTTAATAATTTTTCCGATTTGCTTCCCTGCGGTGAAGTAAAGATTCCCGCCGAAAAGGTACGAGCGAAAAATCGCCGGGGTTCCGGAAGAAGAGACAGGCTGGTTAATTGTCCATATTGCTGTTGAATCGAGCGCTGCTCCGGTCGAGTCATAGAAGTACTGCGTCCGCAGACGAACCACCCGGGTAGAGCTGTATTCCGTTTCGGGGAAAACATGAAACCACGAGGAGTCGATATTCCCCAGGGTATCCATGTACAATATGACTAACCCTGAGTCGGTACCGACCAGAAGGGTATCCGCAACGGCATCGAGGGCATATACAACATTCCGTCGGTTTTGAGAACTGGTATCGCCGGAATCGACGAAAATATGCTGCCAGTTTGCACCGGTGTCACTCGAAACAAATAAACCTGCTTCCTGCGCCGCTAGATAAAGCCGTCCGCGCACAGCGACAAAATCGGAAATCACTCTGCCGACACCGGTAACTTCCGTAAAGGAAGACATGGGGGTAAAAGAATCTCCTCGGTCTGTGGAAACAGCCAGACCGGTCGAAGTAACGGTATCGCCGGCCACCGTCCCGACAAATACTTTTCCACCGAAATCACATATGGCGCTGACATACGGTCCGGGCAAGCCGTCCGACTCGAAGCGGGTAATAAACGGCCCTCCGGTGAGCTTTCCTCGCATTACTCCGCCGTCACCGCCATAAAAAACGAGCGGGCTATCGGGCATATAGGTCGTGTCAAAAAAAGCGATGGCGGTGATGTGCTTGACGGAAGGTTTCACCCACGGAGCGGCATACACATATTGATACAAACCGCCTGCCGTGCCCGCCCAGACAAACAATGAGTCGGTATGAGAGGTGTCGGTAGCGCAGGAAAAATATCGGTTGGTCAATCTCAGCTCCAAGCCGGGAAGCTCATCACGATAGAACCAGATGAAGTTGGTGGAATCGCTGGGAGTGGCGAAAATTCTTCGCCAACTCATGCCGTTGTCCTGCGAAGCGAGAAAACCGCCGGCAAACGCCGTGAAAAAGAGCCAGTCGAAGCCGCGTTTTTCGTCGTGATAACCGGTGATGTCGTAAATGGTACGAAAACCGCCATATATATACGGTATATCCAATCCGTCCGGGCTGAAATCAATTTGTGTCCAGTTGTAACCGTTGTCGTCGGTATAGGAAACCCCGTCGGAGTATGCCTCTCTCCCATAGCCGTGGTTGGTCGCCACCCACAAGCGGTTGTTCATGGAAAAAATTGCCGAGACATTGTCGCTGACCAAACCGTTGCTCGAATTGTAAATCAACCAGGTTTGCCCGGAATCGAGGGAGAAATTCACTCCTTCGCCGGTCGCAAACCATATTCCGCCGTTGTGTTCGATAATGTCAATAACGGTGTTGCTCGATACCCCCGTATCGGGAGGTTCAGCAAAGTATTCCGCCAGTTCCGCCCCGGCGTGGGATGGAAAAAGGAAAAAAGAAAGAAAGATAATCACCCACAATGGGAATTGCTTAAGGGGAAAAATGGGAGCGTGACAAAAAGAGCCGCTTATGTTTGCGTTTCGAGCTCCCGATAAGCAGCTTTGCCCGTATGTTTTTTTACTCAATGCCTATCATCCAACCGGTTTACAAAGTTCCTTCATTAGTCATGGGAACATAGGCAAAATCTCCTTTCCAAGCAAGTCAAATTCAAAACCGGTGAGGCTTCTTTCTTACTTCTTAAACACCGTCAGGCACCTTTCGTTCCGGCAAGAGGGGGAACGATTTATTCCACCAAACTTCTTTCGAAGGTTATTGCCCCGACGATGGAATCGACGTAAAAATATCTTTCCGGATGAAAAGGAGCAAAGAACAGACGAGCTTCTTCTACGGCAACGTTGAGCTCCTTCGGAGCCGCGGAGTGAGTTTTGGCTATCTCCTCACGGTAAATCAAAGCGCGGCTCAGAGCTTCCGCTTCCTTTGGTCCCACGCTGACGGGATAAAAATGAAATTTCTCGCTTTCCACCGGCTCCAGCTCTATCCGCGGGAAAGCGGCGGACATCCGTTTGGTCAACCGATAAGCCGCTTCGAAGTTGGCGATTTTGAACGCCGGAACGACCAACCACTCGGAGGCGTAAATTCCCCCCATGAGCCGCTTGACCCGGGGGGCGTCCGGCCCAACCAATTTGAACGCCCAGAAAGGCAGCAACTTATCGTCATTTTTCCCAGGGGAAGGAGCAAAATACAGCTCGGAAAGCAACGGCTGATACTGCTCCAACACCGTCAGGACGCCACAATTGTCGCAGATATAGACATACGACTGTTGACGCGGCAGGTCGAAACCGCAATTGCCGCAGCGGTGAAACTCTACGGTCAGTTGTCCCAACTCGATATCCGCCTCTTCAGCGAACTCTCCCCCGCCGGATAACTGCGTCAGCATGTTGCACACGCGGCCCGTTACCCCGTCGACGATTAACCGACGGAACTGCCCTTCCAAATATGATTCAACGATGTAATACGGGAAATACACAAACGAGCCGACCGGATGGAACAACTCGGTTCGATTCTTGCCGAAATCGGCAAAGGCGATATTTCCCATGTTCTTGACGTTCTGCTGCAAAACGTCCAAGACCTCTTCCCACGAGACGTATATCCCGAAGGTATCGAAATTCTCCGGTACATTCTCCCGAGAAAAAGGGACCACGTTCAATATGTTGGTGCGCATTCCCAAAGAAGGCGGGATGCCTTCGAACCGGTTCCCGGCAGGTACGGTGGTCACGTATGGAACGAGAGAGATTTCGGTTTTCTTCTGCTCGTAGGAACGCTCCTCTCCGTACCGGTCGTCATCGGTGCTGATAAACCGCTCGACGATTTTGTTGCGCTTCTTCAGCAAAATAGCGTTGATTTTCCAGTACGGATAGTACAACGCCTTTATTTGGGTGTCCGTATCTGTGAGAGGGTAATCGTGTTTCTTCAAGTAACGATCGACATGGAAGCGGACTTCTTGTTCGGGAATTTTGCAGACCGCCATGTATGCCGGAGGAACCTCCGGCATGACTATCCGCAATGCCGAGCCGCAGTGCTCACAGGTAAGAACGAAGAAGTCCTCTTCCAGTTCCAACTCTCCCCCGCATCCGGGGCAGGTGACACCGATGTAGAAGCTGATGTTATTCTTGTTTGTTATCATCCTTCTTCACCGGTTTGCCGCAACTGCCGCAGAATTTCGAGCCGGGGATAAGCTCCGCCGAGCAATGCGGGCACGTCGGCTTGGCATCAAGTTTCGTCCCACAGTGTAGACAGAACTTCGCTTCCGTCGGCAATTCTTTTCCGCATTCCGGGCAGATACTTTGCGGCACCATAGGATGCCCGCAACGGTAGCAAAAGCGCGACTGCTCAGGCGTGTCGGTATGACAGACCGGACAGGTCACGGTGGCAACCGGTTCCCGGCGTAATTCCGTTTGCTCGGGGGCAAACACTTTGGACAGCATGTTCGGCATCATCAAGCCGACTCCTGCCGCCATGCCCAACCCGGCTCCGGCTTGACCGGCCCCGGTCGAGGAACCGATTCCTTTTGCCATTTCGTATTTCATGAACTTGTCAAGATCACCGACCGCTTCCAAGCCGGAACGCTGGTCAATCATCTTGGAAACCTCATCGGGCGGGGTTATGGAAGAGATGTAGAAATCAACCAGCTCCAAGCCGTACTTTTCAAACTCGTTCTTGACGATTTCTTTGAATTCTGCCGCTAGTTCGGTATAGATTGCCGGCAGATCCAAAATCGTGTCCAACTTTTCACCCAATAAATCGTTCAAGCGGGCGATGATGACATCCCGCAAATAGCTTTGGATATCGGCGCTGGTATAGCGGGCTTGCCGACCCACGATAGAGTTCAAGAACAAAATCGGTTGGCTGATTCGCATGGTAAAAGTCCCATGCCCGCGCAAACGCACCAAACCCAACTTGCTGTCTTTGAAAGTCACCGGATGCTTGGTGCCCCACTTCAAGTCGGTGAATACTTTCAGATTAACAAAGTAAACTTCCGCCCGGAACGGAGAATTGAAACCGAACGGAAAAGCCAATAATCTCGTCAAAATCGGGACGTTGAGAGTAGAAAGAGTATGACGACCGGTGGCGAAAGAGTCGGCGGCATGTCCGTCTTTGAAAAAGATAGCCATCTGGCTGTCCCGAACAATCAACTGCGCCCCCAATTTGAAATCGGCGGAACCTTCCTGAGGAATTCGATGTATCATTTCATCGCCAGAAGGATCGAGCCACTCAATGACCTCAATGAGTAACGACATGTTTCCTCCTAAGAGAATTACGAAATTGGTGTTTTTCTTTTTTTCGACCGGCAAAAGGATTTTCTTAAATTTCCGCGAGGAGAGTTGTTGTTCGTTTCGGCACCGACAGGAAATCTTGTTGCCGAAATTGGATATAAGTAAACATTTGACAACCGCTTACCGCCTGCTTATATACAGGAAGGCATTCGAAAAAAATGAAAGAAGGTGTTATGAGACGTAGTATTTTCCTATTAATTACAGCCGTTTTTATTCTCAGTCTTTCATATCTCCTTCCCAGTTGTGATAAACTCGTCACCGAACGAATCGAAAAGAAAGTGTATCAATATCCGGTCGCCGAATTTTCCGCCCAACCGACTACCGGCTGTACGCCGTTGGAGGTACAGTTTACCGACCTTTCCAACGGTCCGTATGACAGCCTTATCTGGGTATTCGGTGACGGTGATTCTCTGGCGGGACGTCGTTTTCTCCATGATACCATCCCCAACGATTCCATCGTCAACCCGACCCATATCTACGACACGGCGGGAATCTACAACGTCAAGTTGACTATCATTTATACTCCCGATACGGTCTCCGACGAGGAGTACAAACTCCATCTGGTCATCGCCGGAGCTACGGTAGGGAACTTTGCCGCCTCCCCCGACTCCGGCTGTCAAGGAACGGAAATCTCGTTCACCCCCCTCGATTTCGGCGGCGTCTCTTCATGGGAGTGGAACTTCGGCGACGGGAATACGTCGACCGATTCCAATCCGACTCACGTCTATACCTCCTCCGGCTATTATACCGTAACCCTGGAGGTCACCGGCGAATGCGGGACAAAGCAGATTGTGCATGACAGCCTTATCCATATTACTAACTGTCCGCAGGTCTACTTTTACGCCGACACCACCGAAGGATGTCAACCGCTTGAAGTTACTTTTCACGACACCTCCTACCTGGATACGGAAGGGTATGTCAGCCGCCTCTGGGACTTCGGGAACGGCGACACCAGCACGCTACCTGAGCCGGTTGTTACCTATACCACCCCGGGAAGCTATACCGTCAGCTTGACGGTTACCTCAACCGGCGGCACCCAGACCGATTCTATAGAAAACTACATCACCGTTTTCGACAGCGCCCGGGCTTTGGTCTCCGCTCTCAGCGCCACCTCCGATTGTTATTCCCCCCTCTTTCAATTTCAGGTCAAATTCCGAGCCGACTCCCTCGGCTCTGTGGACAGTTTGATATGGTATTTCGGAGACGGGACACAATCACCGGCAGCTCTGGACACCACACCGGTTCACGCCTACACCACGCCGGGAATTTATACCGTCTCGGTGGTTTCCTACGGGAAGTGCGGCGATACATCGGCGGACACGGCGTTTGATTTCGTCGTGTTGGGAGACATTCTTAATGCCGACAGCGTCGGTTTCCGGGTCTCCCCGGACAGTGCCGTCCCGTTTACGACCTTTACTTTTACCGATACCACCATAGGTGTGGTCAGCTCCCGGCAATGGATATTTGGGACAGACACGATTTCAGACTCCGCCGTCGTTCATCACAGCTTCAGCGACACCGGATGGCACCCTGTGATTCTGACAGTCGGCAACCCGTGCGGAGAGGTCACCGTCACCGACAGTGTGCGAGTCTACGGGCAGTAGTAAAAACAAAAAAATGCCGGAACTTGCCGTTCCGGCATCCTTCCCATCGGGAAATTTGTAACCAACCGAATGCTTACCTACTAAGCTATTTCCCCAGCTCGGCTTTGAACTTTTTCGTCAACGCCGGGACGATTTCAAATGCGTCACCGACAATACCGTAATTGGCGACGTTAAAGATAGGAGCATCCTTGTCTTTGTTGACCGCCACGATAGTGCCCGACGAACGCATTCCGACCAAGTGTTGGATCGCCCCGGAAATACCGATCGCAAAGTAGAGTTTGGGGTTGACGGTCTTACCGGTCTGTCCCACCTGGTGGGAATAGGATATCCATCCGGCGTCAACAATCGCGCGGGAGGCACCGAGAGCGGCGCCCAAAGAATCCGCCAACTCTTGCACCATTGGGAGATTTTCCGGTCCTTTGATGCCGCGTCCGGCGGAAACGATGATATCGGCTTCCGTCAGGTTGACCGAACCGGCGGATTCGTCTTTTATCTCCTTGATGGTCGTTTTTGCTTCCGCTCCGGCAGCGTCGACCGTTTCCGTAACGACCTCGCCCTGCCCTTCTTTCGATTCGGGATAGATTTTCGGACGGAGTGTTACAAAGAACGGTTTGTCGGAAGTCGGTTCGATAGTCGAAAGAACCGAGCCGCCGTAATGGGGACGAGTGACGACAACCTTACCGTCAGCCGTTTCCAGATGCGTCACGTCCGACGCCATCGGCCCTTCGTTTTTCGCCGCCAGACGGGCAAAGAGAGCCTTGCCGTAAAACGTGGCGGGACCCAAGACCACATCGGGCGAATATTTTCCGATGAGTTCCGTCAACACGTTGGCGTAGATTTCGTCGTTGTAGGAGCGAAGGTTCGGATGAGAAACCGCCAGAACCTTTCCGCCGCCGCGGGACGCCAGTTCCGACGCCAATCCGTCGGCATTTTCCGCCAGAACAACCGTATAGAGTTCTCCACCGAGAGATTTCGCCGCTTCGAGCAATTCAAACGAAACCGGAAGCAGTTTGCCTTCCTTCTGTAAGCTTACTGCGAGTATTTTCATTTGCGCACCTTTATCGTTACCATTAACCGTCATTTTTTCGCTGAATATACACTCCGTTTATTCCACACGCAATAAAATATCTCTGGAGGTACGATGCACTTCCGCGGAGGACAAAGATGAATTGTCTTGGAATATCTTTCCCTATTCCGCCGAGACGGTTTTCCGGAAAGCGGCGGTTGATTCGCCGAGATATTCCGAGAAAATATCTTCGATATCTTTGAGGGTATTCACCTGAAAGAGCCTCGGTCTGAGCAAAGCGGCTTGACGCATTCCTTTGATATACCATCCCAGGTAGCGTCGCATCTTTTTGATGCCGCGCTCTTCGCCGTATTCTTCTTTCATCAAGCAGGCATGACGATAAGCGAGCCGTATTTTGTCGAGGGTCGTCGGATTCTCCAACAGTATCCCCTCCTCCAGAAACCGATGAACCTGAGTAAAAATGTAGGGATTCCCCATTGCCGCCCTGCCTATCATCACCCCGTCGCAGGCAGTCTGCTCAATCATTCTCCGAGCATCCTGAGGAGAAAAAATGTCCCCGTTCCCGATAACGGGAAGGCTGACCGCCTGTTTCAGTTTTGCGATTGCCGACCAGTCCGCCTGACCGGAAAATCCTTTGCTCCGGCTTCGGGCATGTAACGTTATTGCCGCCACTCCGGCTTTCTCGGCGATGTGCCCGACCTCTTCATACACCGGCTTTTGCTCATCCCAGCCGGTACGGATTTTTATCGTTACCGGTGTCTGTCCCGCTCCTTCCACCGTCGCCCGGATGATTTCATCCGTGAGCACCAGATCTTTCAAAACAGCAGCACCGCCATTGTGGTTGACCACTTTTTTCACCGGACAGCCGAAATTGATGTCAATCACGTCCGGTTGGTTGCGCTCCACGATTATTTCCGCCGCTTTTTTCATAACTTCCGGCTTGGCGCCGAAAATCTGGATGCCGATAGGTCGTTCGTCTTCTTGGAAGTCCAAATACGCCAAGGTCTTTGCCTGCCGGCGGATAATCCCTTCCGAAGAAACCATCTCCGTAAACGTCAGAGCGGCACCGGCTTCAAGCGCCAGCAGCCGAAACGGACGGTTGGAAATCCCCGCCATCGGAGCGGCAAGGACTTTGCCTTTGAGGTTTAGGTTTCCAATTCTCATGCCGACAATATAACTGACCTTGTATCATATGACAAGCCGTAGGGAAACATGCCGATACAAGGGAGGAAAAATGAAAAAGATCGTGGTGAATGCCAGAGTATAAAGTATGCTGATTGTGAAAGGAACCACCCATGCCGGAAATCACAGTAAAATATGAGGACAAGGTCATTGAGCGTGTGGTGACGGAGAAAAAGCGGATCTCCATCGGCCGCACCAACGATAATGACATCGTCCTGGAGAATCGTGGGGTTTCACGAAAACATGCCACCATCGAATTCAACAACAACGCTGCGGTTGTCATCGACAACGAATCTCTCAACGGGACGTTCGTAAACAACCGTAAGATT
The DNA here is from genome assembly GCA_964489705.1 of uncultured Ignavibacteriales bacterium. GTDB lineage: Bacteria > Zixibacteria > MSB-5A5 > GN15 > FEB-12 > CAZAZQ01. The sequence continues at coordinate 150,168 of CAZAZQ010000002.1, read as the reverse complement.
ACCGAAGAAGTCCTTCGGGATGAAGATGTCATAACCATCGGGAAATACACCCTTATTTACCATTCCCAAGCCTCTCAAAAGAACGACGACGGTGCCAATTTCGACGGCACGATGGTGCTCAAAACCAAGCGTCAGAAAAAACTTATCGAAAACGACAAAAAAGAAAAAGAGATGATTGCCAAATACGGCGGTTCGCTCTTGGTCGGAGAAGAAAACACGGATTTCTCGGAATATCGCTTGGATAGAGACGTTACCACCATCGGCAAGGCGAAGTTCGTTCACGTCCGTGCCAAAGGGTTCTTCCTGTCCGGGATTCAAGCCAAAATCTCCAAGGAAAACGGCGAATTTGCGCTGGTGAATCTCGGGAAGCGCGGAAAAACCAAAGTGAACGGCGAAGCCATCGATCGGGTCATTTTGAAAAACGGTGACCTTATCACAGTTGGAAAAAGCACCTATAAATTCATTGAGGGAAAGCGCTAAATGAAACTTGCGTTATTATCGGACATTCACGGCAACCTCGAGGCATTGACCGCCGTGTTGCGGGATATCGTCAGCCAGAAGGCTGACAAAATCTACTGCCTCGGCGATGTTATCGGTTACGGCAGCGAACCGTCAGCATGTTTGGATTTGGTCAATACGTATTGTGAAGTAAAAATCATGGGAAACCATGAGTATGTTATTTTAGGCATGGAATCAACCAAAGGCTATACCCACGTTGCCAAGGTGTCTTCCGAATGGACGAGGAACCAGCTTACCGACGAAGAAATCGCTATCATCTCGACGTTCCGTATGGACTATACGGAGGGGGATATGTATTTCGTCCACTCTTCTCCGTATGAACCGAAGCGCTGGCATTACATCCTTAGTCCCGAAGAAGCCGCCGTAGCGTTCGAACACCTGCAACAGCGTCTTTGCTTTCATGGGCATTCCCATATCCCGTTGATATACTCGGAAAAGGAAGGACACCTTCCCAGAGAACGAGCGGGGCACTCGTTCCTGCCGGACACGGAAAGCCGGTACCTTATCAACATCGGTTCGGTGGGTCAACCGCGGGACAACGACCCTCGAGCCTGCTATGTCATCTATGACACTGCGGAAAACGAAGCACTTTATCGACGAGTTGAATATGACATCAAGACGACCCAACAAAAAATGGCAAAAGCCCAGCTTCCCGAAATGCTCATCGATCGGTTGGCTGTAGGCCGATAAGACGAGGCGGTTATGAGTAAATATTCATCGTATATCTTGTTTCTCCTGATATCGTTTTTGGTGGTCATCCTGTACGCCAACGACTTCGGTCCTTTGAACCATCTCCAACAGTCGTTGGATGATTTCCTCTGTCGGGTGACGGCACCGGAAGGCGTCCGTCCCAACGTGGCGTTGGTGACCATCGACGGCAGAGCACAGGATGAGTACGGCAGTTGGCCCTGGAATAGAGACATTATCGCCGACTTGCTGGCAGCTGTCGCCAGTGCGGAACCGAAAGCGATTGCCGTCAATTTCGAGCTCAACGAAAACGCCGCTCAGGATTCCGCCGGTTATACGTCCATCTTAGCCGGACAGTTGACGTGGATTAACAACGTTATTATTCCCTACGACATCGCCCTCGCTTCCTTCCGGAGCAACAAGACCAGCAACCCCGAATATTTATTCAACAACTCCGTTACCGTTGACAACCCGCTGGGACTGATGGATGAAAAGTCGAGCCTTTTGGTACGTAAGGTCTTCCTCCCCGCGGAAAAGATTCTGGAGAGTAAGCCGTATCTCGGCTTTGAATATACAATGCCGGATAACGACCGTATCCTGCGTCATCAAGCGCTTATCATGAATTACGAAGGATATTACTATCCTTCCCTTTCCCTCTTGGCGTCGGCCGTGTACCTCGGTATCCAGCCGGATCAAATCAAAGTCATTGAAGGGAAAGAAATCCAACTGGGCACCAAACGGAAGGTGCCGATTGATGAGCACAGTAACTACTTTATTTCTTACCTCAAGGGGAATGCGTTTGCCAACTACTCTGCGGCGGATGTATTGGGAGAAGGCTTCGATTTTGCCAGACTTAAAAACAAGCTGATTCTGGTGGCGGTTGACGATTTTTCCGAGTTGGAAACGTTCACCACACCGGTGCAAAAAGATATGTCTAAAGCCATGATTAAAGCGACCATCATGGAAAACATTATCAACGACAACTTCCTTCTCAACAACAAGCATCCGTTGCTTATCATGCTGATTCTTTTTGCCGTCGGCGGCTTGTGTGCTTTTTTCATGCCTCAAATTTCGCTACTGCACCGATTGATAGTGCTGGTGGTCGGCTTCGTTATTTTAGTCAACGTCAACTACTTCCTTTTCAGCTCGTTCCGCATTATCCCGGAAACGATTTACATCGCTTTGGAGCTGTTCCTGTTCTTGTTAGCGGCGCCGCTGCTGGATTCGCAATTCCTCAGAGTGGAAGGTGAAGAGAAAAAATCTATTCTTAAGAAGAAGAAACTGCCCAAGGTCGAAGTGCCCAAGGCAACGGATACGAGCGAAGAGGAAAAGCAGGTAGTCGTTCGAGAGATAAAGGCTTCGGAAAACGACCCGGAAAACCAAGAAACCACCACCCTGGAAGCGCTGGAGAACTTCCCTGAAGATCATCAGGCGATTAACATTGACGAAGGGGAAACGGAAGCTACCGTCGCCACGCCTGAAATCAGCGCCGAGCAACCACCTCCTCCCCCACCCAAAGAAGAGCACCCTCCGCGTTTCGAGCCGGAAAAAACCTCTTCGTCCCAACCGGAGATTATCACTCCCGGCAATACCGGACAAATGCAGCAGCAACAACGAATGAATGATACCCCCTCGCCCGGCTCCGGCGGGATAGAGGCTTCCTCTCAAGCGCAGACCATCGAACACCTCGGACGGTACCAAGTCACCGGCATTTTGGGGAAAGGCGCGATGGGACTGGTCTACAAGGGTATCGACCCGGCTATCAATCGACCCGTAGCGCTGAAGACCATTCGGCTCGATTTTGTCACCGACCCGCAAGAAGAAAGCGAACTGAAAGAACGCCTCCACCGCGAAGCCCAAGCGGCAGGTAAACTTTCGCATCCGAACATTGTCACTATCTATGACGTCGGCTCCGAGGGTCACCTCCAGTACATCGCCATGGAGTACTTGGAAGGGCAAACCTTGGAAGATTTGATAAAGAAAAAAGTGAAATTCAACTACCGGATTATTGCCGAGATTATCATTCAAATCTGCAACGCCTTGGACTATGCGCACAATCAAGGTATCGTCCACCGCGACATCAAACCGGCGAATATCATGATTCTCAAAGACTACCGCGTGAAAGTGATGGATTACGGCATCGCCCGCATTGACTCCAGTTCCATGACCAAAACCGGTATCGCCATGGGAACCCCGAACTACATCTCCCCCGAACAATTGAAAGGACTGCCGACCGACCATCGAGCCGACATTTTCTCCCTGGGGGTGGTCATGTATGAAATGCTCATCGGACGTCGGCCCTTCCGCGGTGAGAACATCACTTCATTAATTTATTCGATTATCAACATGGAACCGGACAAACCGTCGAATATCAATCCGCAAATCCCGTTGCTGTTCGACCATATTATCATGCGGGCACTCAAGAAGGATCCGAACGAACGGTATCAGCACGCCAAAGAGATTGCCAACGCGCTGGGTGATTTTGTGGAGTCGTTTGCAGCGAAAGGATAAAGGAAAAATCACTCCTGTTTTCGGGAACGGTATCTATCGTAAGAAAGCGGCTGAACCTCAACAGGTTCAGCCGTACTTTTTGACCCGCCCAATTCCAAAGAATTTCACACTGAGACAAGCGCCGGAAAGGTACCGCCCTATTCCTTCTTCTCTTCGTCGGAAGAGAGGATTTCTTCCGCCAGGGAAAGCGCCACCCCCGAGAGCATAACCTCCACTCCCAGTTGCGTGAAATCCGAAGAAATCAATTCGCGATTGATGGCGGCATACATCGAGCAGGAGGCTCCTTTTTCCACTACCAACCCGGAGAGGCGATCGCTGCTTTCGGCAACAAAAGTCACCTCGCCCAATTCCTCCGACACCACGTAGCCGGTACAATTGTGCAATTGAAGATGCGAGTTGCCCGTGTAAACCACGATTAAAACGCCGCGGGATTTCCCCAGCTTGGTTTCCGGATAGATTTCAAGTGAGAGAGCGCGTTTTTCTTCTCGGTTGTCCACCTTCAAGCGGTAGTGGTCGGTGTGGAACGAGACGTCCTGCGCCCCGATGATGGCGGCGATTTTCTCGATATCTTGTTTGGTAAAGTTATTGTTCACCGTTTCTTCGTCGTGTTTTTGCGGTTAGGATTTTTTCTTTTCGTCGTTGTGTTTTGTCTTCTCCCCACTTTCAGTCTTGTCGTCGGATTCCACATCAATGGAATTCTTCAAGTCTTCCGTCGTTTCTTTCATCGCCTTGCGAAACTCTTTTATCCCTTTGCCCAGTCCTTGGGCGATTTCAGGAAGGCGTTTTGCTCCGAACAAAAGAAGAATCGCAACGAAGATGAGCAGTAACTCCGGCCAGCCCATGCCAAACATAACAGACCTCCTGCGGGTTTCACATTTTTATAGATACCACCATCTCAGGTAGACAATCACTAATAATACCATCAACATCGACATGAAGTTTATCTTCAAGGTCAAGCCGAACGTAAAAGAAATGGCGTAAAAGTCGACCTGAATCGTGTTGAAGCCGACCTTGAGGTTTTTGGTAAACACCGTCTTGGCGGCGCCGTTGGGAAGGAAAGTGCCGATGATATCTCCCAGCAACCCGCCGATAATCGCCGCCAACAACAAGGCGATGATGAGAAATGTCACTTCTCTACTTTTCAATTTCCACCTACCAACGTTCCCGAGGAAAGAAACATTCGAATCGAATCGAATACTTTTAATCCATCGACCGAACCGAGGATTTTCTCCACCGCCCGTTCCGGGTGCGGCATCATGCCCAAAACGTTCCCCTGCTCGTTGATGATACCGGCTATGTTATGAAGCGAGCCGTTCGGATTGGCATCAGCCGTCGCGTTGCCTTCCCGGTCGACATAGCGAAAAACGACTTGCCCCTTGTCTTCCAACTTCTTTATCTCTTCATCGAAATGGTAGTAATTCCCGTCGCTGTGGGCAATAGGGATTTTCAAAATTTCCCCCGGTCGGCATGACCGAGTGAAACGCGTGTCGGTATTTTCCACCCGCAGGTACACTTGTTTGCAACTGAAGCGGAGGTGAGAATTTCTCATCAAGGCGCCGGGGAGCAAACCGCATTCCGTCAGCACTTGAAAGCCGTTGCAAATACCGATAACCGTCCCGCCAGAATGGGCAAATCGTATCACCTGCTTCACAATCGGGGAAAAGCGCGCGATGGCACCGGCGCGCAGGTAATCCCCGTACGAAAAGCCGCCGGGGAGAATAATCACGTCGCTTCCCATCAAATCCTCCGACTTGTGCCAGAGGAAGTTTACCTCTTCCCGAAGGACATGCTTGACCGCTGCGTAAGCGTCATAATCGCAGTTGGACCCCGGAAAGGTAACGACGCCGAATTTCATTCCGGTTTCTCCACCGTAAAAGTTTCAATGACCGGATTCGCCAAGAGCTTCGAGCACACGTCCTGAATCTTCCTATCAATATCCGTCGCATCCGCTTTGATTTCCAACTCGAAGAATCTCCCCGACCGAACCGAAAGGAAATCATCGTAACCCATCTGGGTGAGAGCCTTATGGATGGTTACCCCCTGCGGATCGAGAACTCCTTCTTTCAATCGGACATACACAACTACTTTGCGGGCCTCACTCATATGCCTTTCCTCGGTTACAGTTCGTCCTCAAATTTCTTCCTCCGGTTGGCAACTTTTCCCACTCCTTTGGTAAAGAGGAGATATATTTCTCTTACTATCCCCGACAATATATATATTGCTAAAAACGGAAACAACAAGAGTCTCGGTTTGAAAACCAACACCACCGCCGCGACGGTCAGTCCCGCCATTTTTATCCGCGTCGCCGGGTTATCGAATCGTTCGGGAAAACTGTCGTAACGGACTTGAGAAATCATCAGGAAAGCGAACAGGATAATCATGGAAATCATCAGCTCACCGTATTCCAACCTTCCCCACACGTGGTAGCTGAAAATGATGAACGACACCAACGCCACCGCCGCTGCCGGTACCGGCAAACCGAGAAAATCCTTTTTTTCTTCCGTATCGGCGAAGAGGTTGAATCGTGCCAAGCGGAAAGCGGACGCCATGATGTAAACAACAGAGATGACCCAGCCCCACTTCCCCAAAGAATTGAGCTTTATCGAATAGACCAAAAATGCCGGTGCCACGCCGAATGAAAGGAAGTCCGCCAACGAGTCAAGCTCGATGCCGAACTGCGACGACGCTCCGCTCAAGCGGGCGATTTTTCCGTCGAGGGCGTCGAGAAAACCGGCTAAAATGACAAACCAACAGGCGGTCGTGATATTCCCTTCGAAGGCGGAAAGAATCGCCAAGAAGCCGCACACCACGTTCCCCATCGTGAAAACGCCGGGTATGATGCCTCTATAACTCGACATTTTCACCTTCGGCGGTTTGCACGCTGTCGGACAGCGGGGTGGTCTCCGGGAGCCGTCCCACCACCGTCATGCCACCCTTTACCTTATCTCCCGGCTTGATGGTAATCTCGCTGCCGGGGGGAAGAAACAGCTCCACCCGCGAGCCGAAACGAATCATTCCGAACTTCTCCCCCGCCGTTACCATATCTCCTTTGTGAAGGCGGCAAACGATACGGCGCGCGATAATGCCGGCAATTTGTTTGAACGCCACGCGTTGATTGTTTTCGGTGATAATTCCGATTTCCGTTTGTTCGTTGTACTCGGACGCCTTGTCTCGAAAAGCGGGGAAAAACTTGCCGGGGTTGTAGGAAACGAAAGAGACGTAACCCGAAACCGGGATGCGGTTGATATGCACATCGAAAACCGAAAGGAAGATTGAAATCTTTATCGCTTCTCCTTCGATAAAAGAGTGATTCGACAAAGTATCGACGCTCAGGATTTTCCCATCCCCCGGTGCTACCACTTGGTACGGTTCGACGGCAATATGACGTTCCGGGTCACGGAAGAAAAAGGTCGTAAAGAGCGTCAGCACCCCAAAGAAGACGACCAGAGCAAAAAGGAGCTTGTTGTCCCAGCGAAGAGCGCCATAGAGAAAGAGCGAGGTGAGGACCACCCCGATGACGATAAACGGTAAGCCCTCACGTGCTATCATCTTCCAAACACCCGCTTGAAGATAGTGTCCACATGTTTCGTATAATAACGAAGGTCGAAGCAACTGTCGATTTCGGCATCGGAAAGGTACTGGTGAATCTCTTTGTCATTTTTCACCAGCTCACGAAAGTTCCCTCTCCCCTCGACGGCGGCAAGTCCGTGTTTTTGTACCAAGCGGTAGGCTTTGTCCCGTGAGCCCATCGGTCCGGCAAGTTTGAGCAACAACCGCTGCGAAAAAACAATACCGCCGCGGAAGTAGATATTCTCCAGCATCCGTTTTTCATTGATGACCAACCCCTTGAGCACACCGATAAACTTGTGCAACCCGTAATCGGCGATGATGGTGCTGTCGGGGATGATAATCCGCTCCACCGAAGAGTGGGCGATGTCCCGCTCGTGCCAGAGGGGGATATTCTCCATCGCAGAGAGAGCGTAACCGCGCAGCAACCGGGCAATACCGGTAATCCGTTCCGCCGTGATGGGATTTTTCTTGTGGGGCATGGCGGAGGAGCCTTTTTGCCCTTTGGTAAATCCTTCCGCCATCTCGCCGATTTCGGTGCGCTGGAGGTTGCGAATCTCGGTAGCGAACTTTTCAAGTGACGATGCCATCAACGCCAGCGAGGTGATAAAATGAGCATGTCGGTCGCGTTGCACTACCTGCGTCGACACTTCCGCCGGTTTCAAACCCAACCGTTTGCAAACAGCGGCTTCGATTTTGGGATCCAGATTGGCGAAATTCCCGACTGCCCCGGAAATTTTGCCGACCGCTACCGCTTCGGCGGCGTGGCGGAAGCGTTCCTGCGCCCGCTTGAGCTCCGTATACCAGAGGGCAAACTTTAACCCGACCGTCGTCGGCTCCGCCAAGACGCCGTGTGTCCTGCCGATGCAGGGAGTCATCTTATATTTCATCGCCAAGGATTTGATAGTCCGCAGCGCCGTCGTCAATTTCTTATCGATTATGTGGGCGGCACGCTTCATCAGCAGTCCCAAAGAAGTGTCGAGGACATCGGATGAAGTCATGCCGTAGTGAAGATACTTGGCTTCTTCCCCGACGTACTCGCCCACCGACGTCAAAAAAGCAATGACATCATGGTTGACTTCTTCTTCAATTTCATTGATTCGCTCAACGGAAAAATCGGCTTTTTGTTCGATGGCGGTAAAAGCGGAGCGGGGAATGATTTTATAGCGCGCCATCGCCCGCGCCGCTTCGACTTCAACTTCCAACCAGGTGCGAAACTTGTTTTCCTCCGTCCAGAGCGCCCCCATCTCCGGCAACGTATAGCGTGCTATCATCAGCCTTTGCCAGCCTTCTTGTAATCAGCGATAAATTTTTCCAAGCCGATGTCCGTCATGGGATGCTTAATCAACTTCTCTATGACATTATACGGCATAGTGATGACATCCGCCCCAATGAGAGCGGCTTCCACGACATGCATGGGATGTCGAACCGACGCTACCAGCACCTCCGTGCTGAAATTGTAGTTCTGGTAGATAGTGACAATTTCGCTGATGAGATTCATCCCATCGCGGGAAACGTCATCCAGCCGCCCGATAAAGGGAGAAACATAGGCTGCCCCCGCTTTGGCGACTAACAGAGCCTGCGAAGGGGTAAAAACCAAAGTCGCATTGACGTGAATTCCTTCTGAGCTCAGGGTTTTCATCGCCTTCAGCCCTTCGAGCGTGGTCGGGATTTTGATGACGATATTGTCGGCGATCGTCACTAGTTCTCGGGCTTCTTTTACCATCCCGTCATAATCGGTTGCCAGCACCTCGGCGGAAACGGGTCCGTCGACGATTTTGCAGATTTCCTCAAGCAGTTCGCGGTAGGGGGAGGTTTCTTTGGCTGCCAACGAAGGATTGGTCGTCACTCCATCGAGTATCCCCATAGCGGCAGCGGATTTTATCTGTTCAATATTGGCTGTGTCGATAAAGAATTTCATGCTCTCATTCCTTCCTATATTGAACCGACACCAGGTACAACCCTTGTGGCGGCGCTGTGAACACCACTCGCTCTTCTGTCGAAGAATGAATAATATCTCGGAAGTGTTCCATTGTCAAGTTTTGTGGGTGGTTATCCCGGTCCATCGTCGCCAGGTTGACCATTGCGCCAACCAGAGAGCGTACCATTCCGTGCAAAAACCGATTTCCTCGAATCTCGAAAACCAGCAAGGGACGTACGAGAAACCACTTGGCGGATTCGATACGGCAGGTATTGTCGGGTTTACGGGAAGCGGTTACACAAAAGGGGGCGAAGTCATGCTCACCGACAATGAGGACGGCAGCATCACGCAATTTTTCAATATCGAGCCGATGGGGATATTCCCAGCGATATTCCCGATAGAGGGCGGATTTTTCAAAGCCGATGAGATATCGATAGCGCTTGGAAACCGCATCGCGGCGGGCGTTGAAGTCAAGCGCTGCTTCCTCGGCGCCCTTGATTCTAATGTCATCGGGAAGGTAATAGTTCAATGCGTCCCGATACCGTTCCGGCGGAAGCGGATGGTCGATAAGGAAATTCGCCACCTGCCCCAAGGCGTGGACGCCTGCATCGGTTCTCCCCGCTCCGGTCAGCTTCACTTTTTGTCCGGTCGTTTTATAAATCGCTTCGGTGATTTCTCCTTGAACGGTCTTTTGCCCCGATTGAATCTGCCAACCGGAGAAAGAGGTTCCTTTGTACTCGATGGTCAGTTTTATGTTCTTCATGGTGCTACTTTGTCAGCCAAAATATCCCTATCAACACCACCGTGCTCAAGCCGACAAACAGCCAGTCTTTGCCGCCGAAACGAGAAAGCGTGTAATACGTCCGGCGTGGCGATTTGCCGTACCCTCGCGCTTGAATTGCCAACGCCAGCTCATCGGCACGGTGAAGAGAAGCTATAAATACCGGGATGATAATATAGACGGTCTTTTTCAAGCGATGCCACAACGAACCGGAAAAACGCACTCCCCGGACGATTTGGGCATGTTTTATCGTCTCAAATTCATCATATAGAACGGGGATAAAACGAATTGCCATAAACAAAATCAAACCGACGTCGCTGACCGGCACACGAATTTTTTGCAGGGGGGACAGTATCCGAGTGAAAGCATCCGCCAATTCCGATGGAGAACTGGTCAACGTGACCAGAAAAGCAATTGCCACGAAAAGAAACAAGCGCAGCGAGTAAAAGAAAGCGGCATGAACGGCGCCGCTTGTAATGGAAAATCCGAAGACCGTCAACAAAACGTCCGTGTCTCTGCCGGTAAACAGGAGGTGGTAAATCGCCGTAATCGCCACCAAGAAGAGAATCGGCTTGAAGTTGCTCCATAACAATGAGGGTGCCACCCCTGACGTCAGCAACCCTGCCACAAGCACCGCCAACACCGAGATATAAAATAAGGACGAGCCGGTAAGCAAAGACAGCACCAGCACAATCATCACCGGCATAATCTTGGAGCGAGCGTCCAAGCGGTGCAAAAACGAGTCCAACGGGCGATATTGCCCCAACAGTATCGGTTTCCCTTGCCACATAACAGGAATAATATACGCCTGTTGACTATCGAGAAAAACGGATTTCCAATGATTTTTGAGCCTCTTCCCTCTTCTTTTTGAAAAGGATTACGATAGGGGGTTACTCAGAGACTTTTTGACTTGGCTTTCACCCGCCGGTTGTCTTGGAGCACCCGAAGTGAAGGACAACTGGCGCAGGCGGATTTATTCCTCCTTCGGCGGATATAGTATATCACCAAATAAACTATCGCCGCGCCGATAATTCCCAACACCAGCAAATGTTGCCACAAGGTGCTCATCAGTATCCCAACCAAGTGAAAAATTGATATACCATCAAAGCGAAGACATAGGCTAAGACGGTCATATAGCCGAACGTGAACCAGGCGTAATACCAACTCGAGGTTTCCTGCTTGATGGTTACGACGGTCGCTCCGCATTGACAGGAAAGAGCGAAAAAGACCATAATAGAAAGCGCCACCGCCAGCGTAAACAACGGCTTCCCCTTTCGAGGCCCGTCTTCCCAGGTTGCTTGACGCATTTTATCCACCAGTGAAGCAGAGCTGTTGTCCACATCGGTGCCCAAGTTGAAAATGGTGCCAAGCGAGGCGATGATGACTTCCCGCGCCGGAAACGACGAAAGGGTTGCCATCGTTATTTTCCAATCCCAGCCGAG
>CAZAZQ010000002.1:0-138640 GCA_964489705.1 uncultured Ignavibacteriales bacterium | reverse complement strand
CCCCCAAATGAGAATCGTTATCGCCAAGATAACGGTACCGGCTCTGATGACGAACGATTTGACCCGGTTGATGACTTTGATGGCGATGGAACTTAACATGGGTGCCTTGTAGCTGGGCATCTCCATCAGGAACGTCCCCCGCTCCGTCTTGAAGAAGACCCGACTCAAAACGAAGGCTACGATAACGGCTAAAACGATTCCCAATAAATACAGCAAGGTCAGGACAATCCCTTGAAGGTTGATGACGCCGAAGTAGCTCTTATACGGGACAAAGGCGGCTATCATGATAGCGTAGACCGGCAGCCGAGCCGAACAGGTCATCAAGGGAGCGACCATGATGGTGATAAAACGAAGCTTCCTGTCTTCAATGGTTCGGGTCGCCATTATACCCGGGACGGCACAGGCAAACGATGACAGCATGGGGATGAACGACTTCCCGGACAAACCGCACCACCGGAACATTCGATCGACCAAAAACGCCGCCCGCGACATATACCCGGAATCTTCCAAGATAGCGATAAAAATGAACAATATGGCTATCTGAGGCACGAAAACAAGGACTGACCCGACCCCGCCGATAACGCCGTCGGTAAGCAACGACTGCATCGGACCGGCAGGCATCACCGACGCCACCCAATCAGCCAATGCGGAGAAAAACATGTCGATAAAGTTCATAAACGGCTCGGCAAAACTGAAGATTGACTGGAAAACGAGCAGCATGACTACAATCAATACCAACGGTCCCAAGATGGGATGGAGAAGGAAAGTGTCCAATTTTTCCGAAAATGACTTGTCTTCCGACTTGGTCGAGGTCACCACCTGAGCGTATACCTTGGAAGCATTTTGAGTCAGCGGAGTCGTTTCGGCAGCGGACAGGGAAGTCCATTCGCTGCGGATTTTTTCCCTGCTTTGCTCAAGCCATTTTTTCCCTTCCTCACCTTCTTCTCTCAAAAAGCGTTTCTCCGCCGGTCCGTCGACATCAAAAAGGATTCGCAAGTACTGAGCGCGGGTTCGTCCCGACGCCTGAAAATGCTTTTGCAGTTCCGTCAAAACCTCTTCGGTGACGCTATCATAGATCTTGGGGGAAAACACTTTCGGCGGATGTTCGGACATCTTCGCCACTTCTTCTTTCAACCGGTCAATGCCGACGCCGCGGTTCCCTACCACCGGGACAACCGGGTATCCCCCAATTAGTTTGGAGAGTTTCTTATAGTCAATTTTGAGCCCTCGCTTGGTCGCGACATCTATCATATTTAGAGCGACAATGACCGGCCGACCGATTTCCAGAATCTGGAACAACAGGTACAACCCCCGCTCCAGATTGGTTGCGTCAATGACGCAGATAATAACGTCGGGCATACACTGCCCTTCGGCTTCCCCGCACAACGCTGAGGCGGCGATGTACTCGTCCGGAGAAAATGCCGCCAGCGAGTACGTTCCGGGAACATCGACAATATTGAACCTTTTCTTGGGCTCTTTCTTGCCGACGGTAAATTGCCCCGTGACTTTTTCCACCGTTACGCCGGGGTAATTCGCCACCTTTTGATTCAAACCGGTGATGGCATTAAAAATGGTCGTCTTGCCGGAATTGGGATTCCCGCAAATTGCCACTCCGCAAGAGACCGATGAGGTCTTTTTCCCTGCTGAAATCAGCATAACCGTATGAAAAACGAGCGAACGTTCCCCTTAGTCTTCAAGCTCCACCGTTACCAACGCCGCTTCCGAATGTCGAAGAGATAGCCGATTCACACCGATTTGCACTTCCATCGGATCCTGAAGAGGAGCATTCCGCAGATACGTTACCGCTCGTCCCGGCACGAGTCCCAATTCCAGCAATCGACGCGTAATCGGGTTGTCTTCGGTAAAACCGACTACCCGCCCGCGCTGACCGGGATTCATCTTGTTAAGATTTGTCATTCTTTTTTTCCTCACGCTTTGCTTATTCAAAACCATACACGAGTATGTCGAGAGAGCTTATTCTTCCTTTGTTCCACCTTCCGTTTTTGTTTCCGAATTCTTCATTTTCTTTCGGCATTCGTCACAGTACCCTTGCACTTCTATCTTGAACCCCTCCGGGGCAAACTCGTGTTCTTGGGCGGTCTGCGCCAAAATCCCCACTATCTGTTCGACGTTGAACTCAATGAATTTCTTACATCCTAAGCAGTACAAGTGCCCATGAGGATCCTGCGTCACGCGGTCGTACCGAGTGACGCCGTCTCCAATGTTCACCTCTTCCGCCAAACCGACGCGGCAGATAAGTTTCAGATTCCGCCAGACGGTACTGTAGCCGACCGACCGGTCTTTTTGGCGAACCCGCTCATACAATTCGTCGACGGACACATGCTTTCCCATCTCGAAAAAGGAGCGGAAAATCAGTTCCCGCTGCGGCGTCATCTTAAAACCTTTGGTTCTCAAAAACTCTTTCATCTACCTACTCGAATCCTAAATGAAAACGAATTTCAATTTCAATATTTATTATTATAACACAAAAGTCAAGTGAATAGTTGATTATTTTTCTTCTTTTTTGTGACAATTTATGTCGTTGAGCGACAATAAAATAGCCGCCTGTTCGGCGGCTATTTCCAAAGAGATGGCGGACTTTATTTCAGGAGAACCATCTTTTTCGCTTCCGAATCTTCACCTCGAACCAGCCGGTAGAAATAAACCCCCGAGGCGACTTCTCTCCCCCACCGGTCGGTACCGTCCCAGGTGACGGTATAAGTGCCGGGCATCTGGATTTCATCGACCAACGTTTTGATATGCTGCCCCAGGACATTGTAAATAGACAAGTTCGTCTTCGCCGGGGTTCTGCCGAAGCCGGACGTTGAGCGTAACGTATAAGTAATGTTCGTGGTCGGGTTGAACGGGTTCGGATAATTTTGTTCCAGCTCAAAGTTCTTCGGCAATTGGGTGAACGGCTTGCCGTCATAGACCGAGGTAGCATTGCCGCCGAAGAAATCCAACGCATGAACAAGGAGGGAATCCTTCGGGTACCACGGTATCACGTTATCGTCGATAAACTCCATCGGGAAGGTCAGGAAAATCGCCTTATGGGATCCGGTATACGAAATCCCGCATAAAGAGTCTTCATAATTCCCATCACACCGAAACGCCGGTTCCCCTATCCCCACCGGTGCGACACTCATCACATGTCGGAAAGGATAATTCAGACCATCGTACGAGAAGGTCAACCCTTCACTGAAAGGATTCCCCGTCACTCCTCCGAACCGGATCCACCAGACGTTACCGGTATGGCGTACCCCGAAGTAATCGGCAAGGAACACCGAGTCGATAGCCGCCAAATCAAGCACCCCGGAAAGAGTGGACAACAACATATTCCCACCGCCGTCCATGAATTCTTTCATGGCTTGCACATCTGTCGAATCCAAGGCACGGAAAGTAGAGTCGCCGGTGTACCATATGACTATCCGATACTTGGAAAGCTGCGCTCCAGTCGGGGTACCGTAGGCTTGTTTGTGCCACGTATCGGCAGGTACCTTCATCTTTCGAAAAACATTTTCAATACTTTCCTCGTACGTCTCTCCCCTATCATCGTCCACGATGAGAATCTGAGCGCCGCCGATTTGGTACTCGAAACCAAAGGTGGTGGTATATTCGCCGGTACCGTAGGGAGTCTCCAGTGAATCGGTGGTGATGGTCAGGAAAAACGAATCGATAGAAGGAGTCAAGGTATCGGCAACGTGAAACTCTATCGGTGCAAGAAGGTTGGACTGCACCAACCCGAACAGATGCTGATGGAGCTCCACGTCATTCGTCGTGAAGGTAATGGCGGGACTACTGGTTGCCAGAGAAGCTCGGATGTTATACGAGTTTCTCATGTAATTCCTTATCTTGAAGAAAAACTGGATAGTCTCCCCCGCTTCAATGATGCCGTCCCCGTCGCCTCCGGGCGGATCGTCGACAAAACGAACCGAGTCGGTTCCGTAAAGTTTCACCCAGGGCCGAGAACACTCGACCACGTCAAAATCCGCCGTCATTATCGAATCGGAATTGGAAATGTCCCACACTCCGATCCACGTTACATCAGCGGTATCAACTGGTGTGGTGGGGTTTGTCTTGGTGTCGGGATTGGTAAAGTTGTGAAAATCCCGGGCGTTGGCGGTTCCGGGCCAGGGGTCGCCTCCATCACCTCGATTGTATTGAGTCAATGCCAAGTCATTATTGCCGTCGGCTTGTTCCAACGCCACATGATACCGAAGGTAATTCCAGTTGTTCCATCCGGCACCCGGATCGACGTGGTAGATACACAAGCCAGCGCCCGGCAGACTCTGGTCAAAACCGATTTTCTGCCGGTTTTCCACCAGCCAATACTGCGAGCCGGAACTGTCGTTTTTCAGCTTGTACGCCACGTTGTTAAATTCCACGGCGGGAATCGCTTGTTGGTACCGGTTTTCGGACAGCTCAATGATATTGAGGAATCCGATGTACCCTTTACACCAGGCATCGAAATGGGCAGGCTTTTTGGAACCGCCCAAATAATTGCCGCTCGCCATCAGCGACCAGTATCCCAATCCATCCGAAGAAGCCGGCTCATAATCAACGTCATACAAATCCGGTAAGCCGAGGAAATGGCCATACTCGTGGCAGAAAACCCCGATAGGGGTGAGATTGTTTTGAAATTCCTCCGGATTCATGGTGTACGACGAGATAGTAACGTCGTTATATACCCGTGGGACGGACAACGTCGATTTGTGAGACCAAATTCCATACTTTCCTTCTTCCGCACCGGGACCGGCATGGATGATAATAACTCCGTCACAGTTCGAATCTCCGTCATGATCATAGACGGAAAAGTCGACCCCGGCGTTGTGCGCGGCATCGACCGCATCGGTTGCCAATTCTGCTCCACGGGATAAGCCGTTGTCGTCACCGACGTAATAGGCGTACGTCTTAGGCATCCGGTACCAACCGACAATATCACCTTTAATGTAAAATTGCCCGTAAGAGACCTCCATGTAATAATCCGTCATTGAACCGGTCGGGTTGTATATGGAATCTATGTTGCGATCGGAGAAGAGAATGGAATCAAAATCGGCGGGGGTGCCGGCTTGCGATTGCCCGGTGTCGGGCCAATCGCTGAAATCGACCAAAATCACAATAACGCGCACCGTGTCGGTGAACTGTTCGCCGAGCGCCATCGCCGCCAGACTTTTCTTTTTATCGAAAACCGAATGCGCTTCAGGGGCGCATCCGCCGCGTTTCTTGAACTCTTTCCAATCGTTGACGACTTTTTCCCACTTCCCTTCCGCTTTCCATTTTTCCACCGCTTCCGGCATCGGGGCGACCGCCATCGCTTGGAGGGCAAAGGCGAGAATGAAAATAGTTATCGCACTTATCCGGAACGGCTTACCGAGAAATTTCATCGTTGTGTCCTTCTGTTGTCTTACCATCTCTATGTCTCTAAACAGCAAAGTTCATCCAAAGGTTACCAAAATATAAGGCATAATGTGTTATTTCAAAAGCATCATTTTTCGCGTTTGCGTTTGATTCTCCGCCGTCAAACGATAAAAGTACATCCCGCACGCCACCGGCTTTCCCTGAACATTCGTCGCATCCCACTCAACAGTATGCGTACCGGCAGGGAACGGCTGCGAGCAGAGCGTTGTCACCTTCTGACCGAGCGCATTATAAATATCGATGGTCACCTCTGCTTGGCGTTCGAGACTGAAGCGGATTGTCGTATTCGGGTTAAACGGATTGGGATAATTCTGGAACAGCGTAAAGTCTGAGGGAAGCGCTCTTCCTTCCTCTATGCCGGTAGCGGTGCGATAGTACTGTTGAGCGGCACGGGCGTTCTCATAGAGAGCCGCCTCGTTGCTCCCGCCGACCAACGCCAATGTCACTTCCACCGAATCCCCCGGCTCAAGGGTAAACGGTCCCGCATTCACAAAGAAAGCCATGTCTCCCTGCGAAACTTCGTCAACATTGATGCCGGAAGATGAAATGAACGCGTACAAGTCGGCTCTGCGGAACCCTATCTTCCCGGCGCCGTTATTCACGGTTTGAACCGACGAGATGTTGTGCAATCCGATAACACCGACCATGGGGGCGGCATCGTTCCTCTGGTAGATAAGTTGTAAGGTCTCATCATAGAGACAACTTTCATTTCCACCGGCAAGGTCGAAGTCCGCAAAAAAGCCGAAGGAGAGCCCGGTCAATCGTTCAACGGAATCGTTTTTCAAATAGTACGTAATCAGCAGCACCCCGTTGTCCGGCTGGGAGGGAAAACTCACCGTATGCTGGCGAACCGTCACCGGAATCGGAATTTCCGACTGGCTGTCGTGGAAACACGCATCCCGGTGAAAACCGCCGTCACTGTCGGTCCAACCGGCGGAAAGCGACTCGATAGGGGTAAAATCGGACGGCGCCACCTGTCCCAGACTGTCCCGGATAGCGCTGGAAAGCTGCAAGGCGTTCCGTCCCAACACCAGCCCCGCTTCGTACAACAAATTCTGACTCCCCTGATAGCGGAAGCCGTCGCCGTTCAAATTGTAAATCGAGCCCTGGGCAAAACCGTATTGACCGAAATCGGAAACCGTGATGTCTATCTCACCGGTGGTGTGAGAAGCAATAGTTCCTTTCGGGGGAAAACCGACCGTGAGCTCAAACGACAACGTATCGAGCACCGGTCCGGCGGGCGCTTGCACCACCAGTTGAAAGGGGACAACTTCGCCGTGATAAAACGCCGAATCGAACCGGAGAAGGAACGGTTCGGCATTGATTGCCGTCATCCCGCCGTCGCCAAAAAAGAAGTTTGCCTCCCCGTCAACGATAACGACGCTGTCATTCTCCGGCGATATGACCGTCCCCGTGACGTTTTCAACGGTGCCGGTGGAATTTTGCAGCATTATTTGCAAACCGAACTCTTCTCCCGGCACGGCGACCCCATCATCGGTGACGACTACCCGTTCGATATGGAACAACGGTCCCGGCGGAACGGGGAGATACTGTAAAACCGTTGCGGCATTCGGCAGACCGTTGCCGTAGGCGTTGTCTTCACCGACGGCGCCGAGATCGGTACAGGATTGAATGATGGCTTGCTTGATTTGCGTCACGGTAGCGTTGGGATTGTACTGGCGCAACAAAGCAACCAGACCGGCGACGTACGGCGCCGCCATCGACGTCCCGGTCATGTAGGCATATCCGCCTCCTTTGTAGGACGAGCGCACCGACACCCCGGGAGCAACCACTTCCGGTTTGATTTCCGTCGAGTCGCAGGAAGAAGGACCCCGGCTTGAAAAAGCGGCAATAGTGCTGTCGTCGTCGTTTACCGCTCCGACGGCAAAACTGTTCAACGGCGTCGTGGCTCTGTCGGCAGGATTACGCAGCGTCACCGGGTCAGGTCCTTCGTTACCGGCGGCGAAAACCGTCACGATGCCAGCCGCTTCGACATTGTCGATGGCAGCGAAGAAAGTTTCATCGCAGGGCGGGAACAACCCCTTGGGAATCCCCCAGCTATTGAGAATGACATCCGGTACGTCGTCGGTGGTGCTGGTGTCCCCGTCGGGATTGAGCGCCCACTCGAAGGCGAGCAAAATGTCACTGATAGTGGCGCTTAACGATTTTCCCTGGTCGATAACCCCAGCCGTAATCCATTCCGCTTCGGGAGCGACGCCGAAAGTGTCAAGCACCGTGGAGCCGACCATAATACCCATGGTATGAGTGCCGTGACCGGACTTGTCGCTCGGAAGAGAATCCGGCGTGATGGTGGAAAACCACGAGGCGGACAAAGAAGCATGATTCCCCCGCCATTTGGGACCCAAAGCCGGGTGTGTTACGTCGACGCCGGTATCAAAAGAACAAATCAATCTCCCTTTTCCCTTCAAACCAAGATTCCACAGGTAAGGAATGTTCAGCATCTGCAATTCGTTGGAAACCGACGCAGCCAAAGTGGGAGCATCTTTTACCGCCACCGGCTCGGTATAAGTCAAAGGGCTGTCTTCCACCACCAAGGTTACCCCCGGAAGCTGAGACAAGGAATCGACGGTCGACAAAGGAACCGTCGCTGAAAAAGCGGGAACAATCCGAATGTGCTTGACCGGTTTTTGAGAGCGGGCTGTGAGAAACCGCTTCACCACTTCAGCTTCGGGCGAACGGTAGGTCTGAAGTCGGGTAAGAACGGACTTTATGCGAGCCTCGCGGGTCAATGAAGGGAGGTGGGCGGCTTTGGCAATCCCGTTTTGCAGCCGCGCATTGTCCAAGAAAACCACCACCTCGACGAGACTGTCGATTTTACTATTTTGAAATCGGGCAAAGTTTTTTTCCAGTCCCGGAGAAAGCCGCGCTTCGCTCGAAGAAGAAAACAGAAAAGAAAAGATCAGGATATTGACAAGTAAGCAAATTGCGGCTTTGGTATTTTTTAGCATGGGCTCTCCTTTAATAAAGTCCATCAGGGTATTCCGCAAAGGGTATGCCATATCCGGAGAGGAGATTGCCCGCTGAAAAGCAGTGAAAAAGCCTTGCGCACAACTTTACATAACGCCAGTTATTATATTGAATATCAACAGGTTATAAATTGGATTACAAGGCTGATTTCAAATCAGATTTCAAGCTGTCAATTTGCAGACATGTGCAAAACAATCAAGACATGCAAAAAGAAGTACGAAATTGAGCATTTTTTTTCACGGTCGGACAAGCTATATTCGGCTTATGAACCGAAGCGGAAAAGCAAACTTCAACGGATGGCTGGCTGCTGTTCTTTTCCTGGCTTTAGCAATCAGAGTAGTTTATCTCTGGTACTATTCCCGCCTCCCGGAATGGGATCAACTGACGGTAGATAATTACTACCACCTCCACTGGGCGGAATCGATTGCTTCCGGGAACATCTTCGGCGATACCACCTACTTCCGGGCGCCCTTTTATGTTTTTTGTTTGGGATTATTATTTGCTCTCTTCGGAGCTTCCTTGTGGGTAAGCAGAATATTCGGCATAGCGGTCGGCTTGGCGTCGATATTTTTCACCTACCTCATAGGGCAAAAGATGTTCAACAAAAAAGTCGGACTGACAGCCGCTCTTATCCATGCCCTCTTTCCCCTGATGCTTTACTTCGAAGCGGAACTCTTGCTTGACCCGTTATTTACTCTTTTACTGCAAGTTGCGATTTACCATACCCTCAAATGGTACGAGGAAAGAAGCACGAAACTAATATTTCTCGCCGGTGTCTGGTTCGGTTTGGCAAGCATCACCCGTCCCACCGCTCTGGTTTTTCTTCCCCTGCTTATCGTGGTGGGAGCATTCCTTTTGAAGAACCGCCGACAATTGGTGAAACAATCGACAGCTCTCTTGATAGGAGCTATTCTTTTTATTCTTCCGATTTTCATTCGGAATATCGTTATCGCCAATGACCCGGTACTCATAGCTTCGCAAGGAGGCATTAACTTTTACATCGGCAACCACGCCGAAGCTGACGGCGTTTCGGCAATCATGCCCGAGCCACTCGGGTATAATTGGCGGATACAAGACATTACCTACCTTGCCGAACAAGATGCCGGAAGGACCCTCAAGGCAAGTGAGGTCTCACGCTATTGGTTCAAACGAGCCTGGTATTGGATTTCGCACCACCCGAAAAATTTCATCACCCTTTATCTGAAAAAATTGTATCGCAATTTTTCCGACCGAGAAATATCCAACAACCGTGACCTCGGTTCCTTTTTCCGTCTTATCCCCCTGCTGGCATACAACCCTCTTTCATTCGGCATTGTCTTCATTTTCGCCGTCTTGGGAATCATCCTCACATGGCACTCTCCCCTCACTCGTCTGCTTGTGCTTATGATGGGGACATATATCCTTGTTACTTCACTCTTTTTCTTTTCCAGCCGGTTTCGCTTGCCGATGCTGCCTTTTTATTTTGTATTTGCTTCTGCCGGGTTACTGTCTGCCATATCCTCTTTTCGAAAAAAAGACCATCGATTGCTCGCCGCTCTTGGGGGCGCCGGAGCAGCGGGACTGCTTACGTTCATCCCACTTGTCGCCCTCCCGTGCGGAAGCAACCCTCTTCCCCTTCTCTCCAAAGGGCGATACTACTTCACTCAAGGCAATTACCGCCAAGCGTTGGAATATAACCGAAAAGCTTTCTTGGTCGATTCGACTTTTGCGGACGTGAATTTGAATATCGGAGCTTGTTTTCTTAAGTTGGGCGAGGCGGATTCGTCACGATATTACTTTGAACGGGAGAAACGGTACCACCCCCGGCGGAACCAAGCGTATCTCAACCTTGCCTCGTGGTACTTCATCAACAGTAAGTTGGACAGCGCCTATGCCGAGATAACCACAGCGCTTTCGCTCAAGCCGTACGACATCACCGCCCAGATACTTCGCCTTCGTATTGCGACGGCATTACCGGGCATTTCCAACGACAGCTTGAGAAACATTGTCACGGCGGCACGAGCAGCAACCAACGACGACATCTATCTCTTGAATGAAGCGGCGTATGTGACACTTGAGCGCGGCGACACTTCCTTTGCAGAGACCTTGTGGCACCAGGCGACTCTCTCTACGCCCCCACCTATCGAAACGGATGACGAAGCCTTTACTCCCACCTTCCGCACCAGCCCGCAAAACTGGTCAAAACAACGCGCTCTGGCATACTCTCAGCTTGGGTATCTATCGGGTCTTCAAGGAGAATTTCAAGAAGCGGTCAGATTATGTTCACGCGCCATACGAGAGGATTCTCTGCTGGCGGAGGCGTATATTAATCTTATCAGCGGTTATCTTTCGTTGGGAAAGCGGCGGCAAGCCGACTCGGTCCTGTCCGCCGCTTGTACACTTTTCCCAACCAATCAATCTTTACGGCAAATACGAACGTATTTGAAGTAACGAGGGTGTGCTCGTTAGAAGCAACACGGCGGATTCGGTCCGCCTTTGAACAAGTAATTAACCAAGAAGGTCAGATCAGCGACATTCACCGCCCCACTTCCGTCGGCATCGCCTTCTTCGTAGCATACCGGCGGAGGTCCGCCTTTGAATAAGAAATTAACCGAATACGTCAAATCCGCTACGTTCCGCGCGCCACTTCCGTCAGCATCGCCGCGAAGCTTACAGCACCCGCAATCCTCGTCGGAAAGGTGCTGGCAATACCACATTTTTGCTGCGCAGACGTCGTCAAGGAAATCGCTTTCATCCGTCCCCTTGTACGAAATGATTCCCACGTAATAGACAAAAGTATCACCGGGGTAAAGG
This sequence comes from uncultured Ignavibacteriales bacterium, assembly GCA_964489705.1. GTDB lineage: Bacteria > Zixibacteria > MSB-5A5 > GN15 > FEB-12 > CAZAZQ01. Next base: position 127,441 of record CAZAZQ010000002.1, on the reverse strand, counting down.
CTCAAGTTTTTGTCGAAGGTCATGAGGGAATACAAGTCGGCACAGCTACTATCGGACAGGGCATATCCTTCGTTGTCCATGTAAAGATACAAGGATTCCGGGACGAATCCCGAGGCGGGGTAAACATGGGTCGCATTATCGTGAGTGTAGGCGCCGTAGGGTTGGAGAACCGAAAGAGGGAAACGTCGAACGCCATTCCGATAACTGTCGAGGTAGAAGAGTCCTCCGGAGGAGAAACTGTAATCACAACTATATTGATAGAGCAGTTTCGAAAAATCGTTGTATGCCGATCCGTTGCCGGCACCGTTGGCTGAGGGAATATCCCAATCGATCGCTTCTCCGACTCTGACATGTAAGACATTCGTATCTCTGTTGCAGTACACCGTCAACCGTTCGATAACAAAGTTGCAGCTATCAGTAGTTGATTGGGGCGCATACCAGTCCTTCTCAATCGCAATAAGAGAATCGGGAGTGACGAACTTACCACTTCGGAAGATTTGGTAGTCGGAACTGTCGGCGGTAAGCTCATAGCCGCCCATCGGGAAAAAGCTGTTTTCCGTCCCCGGTTTCTCTCTGTACATAGAGTAACCGACCACTGTGTCCGTCCCTTTGGGATACCCGACGACGGGAGAACCGTCATACAGGAACACCATGTGCGTATCAGCCGGAGGTGAATAGTAATCCATATTCACCTTACCAAAGCCGGTGCGCCCGAAGTTTCCGTACGAACTGACAATCAGCTTGGTACACGAAGTGTTGACCGTATCCCACACCGGTTCATACAACGTGTCGGCAACCCAACACTCTATCGGAATCGTATCCGGTGAGGATGAAGCGTTGGAGGTGATAACTATCCCACCGGACAAATACACCGTCGTCCCCTGAGTATTGACAATACCACCGGCATTGATGCTTACGACCCCGCTGTCCCTGTTATTTGCTCCGGCTGCAATAGCGGAAGGGAAACCGGTTATCGACAACCACCCGCTCGGACCTGCCAGCTCATAGGTAGTGACGTACGTATTGAGAGTGACGTTTCCGGCATTTTCAAGAAGTACGACGGTATCTTTTTGGACGCCATGCTTTGTCCAGAGGGGGTAGGCAAACTCCGCAGGGGAAGTTACCAAAAGAGGGTTGTTCCGAGGCTCCACACAGGGGATACGACACCATTTCACCCACGCATCTTGGGAGTAGCCTTCTCCTTGTACTACCGCCCCGGCGCTGGGGTCGGCGATATACATAGCGTCAAGGTAGTAGGAACCGGTGTAAGGGGAATCGGGAGGAATCGAAGGATCAAGTATTATCCCGGTAGGCCATATTCCTTGTTGATAATCATACCCATACTTCACCATCGAGGGCCAGTTTTCACTTGCGCATGCTCCGCCGATTCCTCCGACACTATCACAATCGGGGGTGTAGGTGTTGGTAATATTTCGCCCGTCATCCCATGTCAACCCATAGTCCCCGGAAACCGCCAAGTACAAGTCCCCGTTGGCAGCGCCTCGAGGAAATGCCGGGCTGTTGGGTGCCGCACAATCGTCCCCCCGTCCGGCGGGAATATCATTGAACTGCACGAAAAGAACATACAGTTTACCGTCACATTCGGCAAGCGACATTTTGGAGGCGTTCAACATCCACGCCCCGCCGTTGCAGGTGGTTTGGTCCCACATCGCATTGTGAACGGTAGTAATAAGGGGGTTGCCGTCTCCGTCGATGTTATCCTCGGAGGCATGGAAGATGCACCCACGTAACAGCCCCGCATCACCACCGTAGTTGGCATCGGCAGGCCAATAACGAGCCCCCCACACTACGTGCAAATTTCCGTCAGTGGTAATAAGCGCCGACATGTCAGTGTACGGGCGAAAACCGCCTACGCCGTCAACATTTCTGGTAACATTCACTCGCGGCGCCCATGTCAAGCCCCCATCGTTTGAAATCTGCCAATACAAGTCGTTGTCCCATTGGGACCACTTCCAATAGTTTATTGAAGAACAGGTGTCGCAGTCCCCGGGGACCGGCAGGTTGGCAATCCACGTCAATGCTACCTTCCCATCGTCGGTACAATCACAGTCCTGAGCAACATTATAAATCGTATCGACAATCCGCATCGACCAATGTGCAGGCCCCTCAGGGCTTACGGCCCGAAAGTAAGCAAGCGTCTTCGGATCGTGAGCACCCGTATTTGCCTCTACGGCGAACACATGTAATACCGTATCCTGTGCTCCTTCTTGGTAACAGATGGCAGGCCAGAGGTAGCCATCCTCTTCAGCACCCGGTGTATACTGTCCAATCGCATTCAGCGAATCAGGAATCGGCGAATGGATCAGAAAATTGCACGATCCAGGACCGAAATCCCACAAGAATTCACTGTGATAATTACTTGTTTCAGTCGTAAGGTGGCCACCCAAAACTGCTCTATTATCGTTGGTAACGTCGAGGGTTGTAAAACCAGCATATTCATCAGGTGACGTGACACCTATTATTCCATCCAAAACTCCTGCAGTTGCATCATAAGTGCTGTAGAAATACATTCGAGTACTAAGATCACCAGATGGCGAGTACATCCAATGAAAATGAAGGCGAAAGTTATTGCTATCGTCTAATTGTGACATGATCATCCGGCGCATGGGTCCATTGCGTTGGTAGTCATACCATGTATTTCCAAGTTGAAGTCCCGGCAAATCGGATGCCGATACCCCTCCATCTGCTTGCCCCAAGGGCAGTTTCCCCGGTGAGAGGACAGCGTTGCTCTCGCCCCCTTTTAGCACATCGTATTCGGTAGATTTATCGATATCCTGTCCCCCTTTTGAATTGTTCGGAGATATATTCCCCCATGTCGTAATAGATAGGATTGCCCACAATAAGGCACACCGTATCCATAATGAAAAGATATTCTTCAGCATTTTGAAACCCCTTAACAGGTCTATCTGCCTTTTGGTTGCGCTTCTTTGTGTTGACACGACAAACCAACGGCAACAAACCTGTTATGTGCTTAGAAGTTGATATCCTCAGTTTCTGTTGAACCTTCCCTTTCAAGGTCGAAACCGAGTCCTATATCAGCCCATACTATCACCTCCCAACAACAATTGATAGTTGTATTACATTCCCTAGGGTAATTGCCCAGCCCGATAATTACCTTACAATTTGCTCATTCCCAATTAACGTTTCACATTAATTTACTCAAGTCACTAATATACTACAAAGAAAGACACCGCGTGTCAAGGGAAAATTATAATGAAAAAGGGTCGATAACTTTTCGTTATCGACCCTTCCTTTTTTAGTTTCCTACAAACAACACTTACTGTTATTTCTTATTTTCGATTATCATATTGTAGACACCTTCTTGCTTAGCTCTCTCGTCATTCCTTCGCCAGTAGTTCGCTCGGGCTTCTGAAACCGATATCTGAAGCGCCGCATTCGGATAACGAATCTTGTTGACCGGCTCGGTAAGATCTTCAGGATACAACCAATTCAACACCGAGTCCACCACAACCTGCATTTGAGCTGTATCAAGTGCTAGTGGTGTAAAGTTGAAATGAACCGTCCTAAATAAACTCGTTTCCAACCGATGTGCCACCGGGTTTCCTTCCATATTGTAATTCCCTTTCAAGGGATGGTTAGAACCGTAAAATGACTTGTACAAATACAACACCTCTGTGACATTCGAGCGGACACTCCAACCGACTTCAGGCAGCCCCGGATGTTCAGGCATAAACCCAAAAGCTTCAGTTGCATATTGTAAAAAGGTTGGAGGGAATCCATAAGGTACCCACATATACATATTATGCAAACGGTTTGTATCGACACTCAAGTCCGGCCAACTCTCCGGATGCATCGAATATGCACCGATGAAATCCTCGATCCGATCTGGGCTTATATCAGGCTGTAGGTACCGTTCGTCTTCAGGTGTGTTGTTTGCATCGTAGTATAACTTGAACATTAAAGAGACACTGTGCTGATTCCACGCACTATATACCAACTGCTGAACACCAAAATAACGAGCGTATTCCTCAGGAGGAATGACCGCCCATTCTTCAAACTCATTGTTTGGAACAATAGGCGCTCTCATAGTTACCCATACATTCACACCCGCATCAATCGCTTTATAGACATTTGCATCGCGATTGGCTTTAACAAGTAAACCTAAGTTAATTTGGTCATCGTAAAGAATGAGGATCTTATGTTGCAACAGCAACCGCAGAGGGACAGATTCACCTATCTGATACGCCTTTATATAATCAGGAGTAATACCAGGGGCGTAGTCGGTCATTATCTCGGTTGTGTCGTCATATTGAATGTCAGGCTTCCAGGCTTTCAAAACCTTTTTCCAATAATCAGCAGGAACAGAATAATCGAGCGGGAGGGAAGATGTTAAAGAAGTCCGCAGGGTAAAGTCCATTACCAATACATCACGTTCAAAGCGAGGGTTAATGACCGTAAAGTCGGCAAAAGCCGGAACTAAATCAGGAACAAAGGCATCATCACGGCTCCGTACCCAGAAGATAAAATGTTTCTGTTGAGTCACCGTGTCGGGGTCATTCCAGTATACGTTCCACATCGTGTCGGAAGTCTTATAGACCCACACATCATTATCTTCGTCATCCCACGAGCTGTCGGCGACTTTGTTCAAAGCGGTGTCGTTGATAAACTCCGGATCATCAACGAGGAACTTCTGTTCCAATGAACCCCACGAAATGGGCGAAGGGTTACTGATATACTCAGTCACGTCAATCGTATCACACGCCACCGACATCGAATCGCCGTATGTGGTGTCACAACGAATTATAGTGTCACCTTCCTGATATACTTGCCCATCGGTCGTCAGCAGAACCGTTTTGTAAAACCGGCTTTTCAAATCCTCGAAAGTAGAATCGTCATACGGTCCGTACAGACGCCATTGGAACTCAAACGGCGGCGCCTCGCCCGGGTAATCAATCGGGTCCAGACCCAACCACCGCATCCGAACTCCCGTCACAATACCGCCTTCCTGCACCGCATTGACAAAGGGAGTATCCGTTTTGAATTCATAGATACGAGTATCCGGGGCATGGTCGTTGCGTGAAAAGAGACGGTAAACAATATCCGAGGCAAGACCTTCCATATCGAAAGCCTGCAAAAACACCCACTGCGATACATATCTATTCGTCGGATTGTCCTGGTCGGCAATAAGAGGGATAATGTTTTTCGTCTTCGGATCGGATTCCTTGGGGTCGACATCAACATACGTCCACAGCGAATCAGGCACCGTCAAGATAAAATCCTCCGGTGGGGTTGTCCCGATCTCATCGACCGTTACGATATAATACCGATATCTGACAATCAAACCATCCGGATCCGTCCCGTACCAGTATACTTCGGGGTTCCGAGAGAAGCTTTGCCCATCGGGAGGGATATTGGCAAAATACACCACCGGTTTTTGATTTGCTTTGACATCACCTTCAACGGTTTTGGTACACCCCGACAAGTAGAGCGCCCACAACGCTCCAATGAAGGCAAATATTAAAAACGAGACAACAACCACTCTCCTACGTGAGATGCTCAGGCTATTTTGTACACTCATAATCTATGTTCCTGCTTTTTTAGAATAATATTCCTAACGTAAAACGATGAATTTGATCAAGCACACCAAAGTCCTGATACGCATAATCCACTCGGATCTCTCTATCTTCCCCGAACGGCACCCGTACCCCGGCGCCGGCGGTCAAACCGTCAGCGTTGTAATTAAAACGCCATCCGGAGCGCAAGATATAGCGATCATGGTACACATATTCAAGACCGGTATTATATTTTTCCAAGTTATCCGAGGGGTGCCATCCTTCTGCAGCAAACGTAAGAATATGATCCACCCCATCGATGACATTTATCGCACCGCCAAACTTGAAGTTGATAGGAAGGGGATATGCATTTCTGATAAAAGTCATATCAGGTCCGAAGTTGGTAATAGCCATTCCGATTTTGAATCCTCGGAAGCCGGTATTATATAACGTCCCGACATCCGCCGCCCATCCGTTCGCCGAATAATCATGGGCCCGCTCAGTAATGTATTTAACTGTCACCCCAATCGAAAAACGATCGGTCAGGTACCGTCCGTAGCTGACAGCAATGGCATAGTCATTCCATACAAATGTTCGCCCAGTGGGAACACGGTCGTAGCTCGTTTCGTCTATCTTTCCGGAAAAAAGCCCGTAAATACCTATTCCCAACACTCCACCGATAGATTCGAGAGGAAATCCGAAACCACTGAAGTTATAGTTGACTCCGGCAGGCATCTGGACATTCGTAAAAGCCAACTCCCGCCCGTACAAGTAGGTCAAACCGGCGGGATTATAATATATCGACGAGATATCATCGGAAACGGCAACAAACGCTTCCGCCATCCCCATGGCTCGCGCCGACACCCCCAGCTCCAAGAACTGGGCTCCGGTCGTCCCTACTTTCGCTTGGCCAAATGTTTGCGTTGGAGTACCCAACACCACAAGGCTCAAAAGCACCGCTCCCAGAAGGAAAGCGCCCTTGCTCCACCGTTCGCCTTGGGTATGGAAACGAGTATCATTTATTTTCATACTATCCTCATCTATTATAACAACTCTTTTTCACCCGTATTGCTTTGCTGCTTATAGATTTATTTCAAATCCCATTCGAATTTGCCGTCCATAATCCCAGTTCCCCGGGTTCAAGTCGTACTCGGTGCCGCCTTTCACAATATAGTTGATATTTTGCTGCGTGTCAGGACGTCCCGTATTGGAATACACAGTAGTCACATTCCGGCTATTGAAGATATTTTCAATCCAGAGAATGTAGCTGCAATCCAATCCGACAAACTTGAAGTCCTTGGTCAAACGAATATTGAAGTTCACCACCGAGGGCATCCGCAAGGAATTCCGCTGAATATCTTCACCGATTTCACGGCTGATGTTCGGGTATTCACGGCTCGGAGTGAACGGTTTGCCGCTATGGATATTGGCGTTAATCGCTAACGACCAGGCATTTGGAATCGGAATACCGAACAACCGCGGCTTTACCGTACTCGGCACAAAGATCTGTATCCGCGCGTTCAGTTGGTGACGAACGTCTTCATCCAACGGCGCTTCGGAGAGCGGCTCACGAGAAATTTCGAAATCGGTCTGCCACTCTCGTGATGCCTCCGACGCCTTCCCATAAGCAAAGGCATACGTATAGCTCAAGTACCCGTTTACGTATCCGCCACCGCGCTTATCCAGCTCCAACTCAAAACCACGGCTCCGGCCGTAGTCTTTATTCCGATATTGCTGACGGGTCAGACCGCCAACCACCACTTCGGCTGAGTTAATCTTGTCAAATTCATCCTTGAAGTACCCGGAAATGTCAATCGAGTAATCCTGGGACATCGCATACTTAACACCGAAGGAATACTGTACCGTTTTCTTGTAGTCCAAGTTATAGTTTCCGATAACCTTGTTCTGGTCTACTGACGAAGTATTTCGGGCATACATTTGGGTCAGGTAAGGCATTTGATAAAAGTGACCGTAGTTGAAGTGTACTTTTGCTTTATCTGAAATCGGGTACGAGAAACCGATCCGCGGCGACAGCTTCTGCCGATCACCCAAAATAATGGAACCGCCCAAGTCGTCCGCCCGCGCCACCGGGATAAGCCTGTTCTTATCTTGAATGAAAAAGTCCCAGCGCAACCCCAACGACGCAATCATGGAACCGTACTCCAGCTTATCACGGAAATACACCGTTCCCGCCCACGGCGAGTACTCGAACATATCGCGGAAGGCACCACGATCGGGATAGGGTCCGCCATCGTCACGACCGGTATACAAAATGTACGGCTGTTCGATTTCATGATAAATAAAGTCAAGCTTCCGCACCGAGGCTCCCGCCTTCAACTGGTGGGCTCCCATTTCACGGAAAACCTTCAGTTCGCCGCGATACGTATCAATGCGGTGGTAATGCCACAGCGCCGTCGCATCATAGGTGCCGGGATTCAAGAAGGTACTCGAACCGCCGTTATCCCACTTGCCGTTGCCGTTGACATCGACAAACGGCTCGCCTTCATCATAGAAGTTATTCGGCGGATCATACAAGCCGTTCCCGTTTCTGTCGATGAAGGGAATGCCGGGAGACCATGGATCGTTCGGACCGTCGTATTTCCCGTTGTGGTTCAAATCCATGTTTTCCGGACAGACGCATTTCACAAATCCGTCAATGCCTTCATCATACACACCGTTAAAGTTCATATCCTTGAAAGGCTCACCGAGAACCGAGTCACCGTCGATATACGGCTCGGGCAACGGGGCTCGGACGAGCGCTACCCGGTCGGGGTCAAGGACACCATTGCCGTTCTTGTCGTACAGGAAATCACCGGCATCCCATACCCCATTACCGTTCAAATCGATAAACGGTTCGCCTTCCAAACTGTCAATCATTCCATTATTATTGAATCGGAAATCAGACCATCCCCCGATTCCGCCCTGGGTATTTTCATCCCAAATATACTCGCCGTAGGTGTACGCCGGACCGGTAAAATCCGTCCCGTAGATAGCGGTGTCGGGGAACAAGTTGATAATCGGTTCCGGAGGGTCATACCGTCCGTTATGGTTTCTGTCTTCGTACCCTTCCCATTCGTACTCCAGCATAAATTGGTCAGGATCCAACCCGTGTCCCGGATTGTTCGGGTCGCCCGGCTGCTGCCTGACCATATTCTGAGTGTAAGAGAGAATCATCTCATAGTTCATCGATTTCGTCAGCGACTGCAAAACTTCCAGAGAAAGGGTTTTCAGTTTCTTTTCCCAGACAGGAGCGGTTGCTGAGGTGTAGCGATACGCCCAATCGAACAAGGTGTAGCGTTGCTGAGTATCTTTATAGGAAAGGATGAACTTCAAATTCTGGCGAGGACGGAACTTCAGATTCATCATCCAGTGGTAGCGATTTTGCAACCGTTCCGGGATATTAATGCCGAAAAAGTCAAAGAACCCGTTTTTCTTCCTCGTAACAGGGGTGTCATAACGGCTGTACTGATAATAGCCGTCGTTCTTGTCGACTTCTGTATAGAGATAGTAGGTAAGTTCCTGATCTTCAAGGAAATTCAACCCAAGAGCCGGGAGGATTCGGGTCTTGAAAATAGGATCCGGACCGGAGATGGAGAATCGAGCATAGTCACTGTTGCGGGAGTATTTGTTCAAATCGCTGTTTCCGAAATCGTCGGTCAAGTATTGAACATTCAACCTCGTGTTATCCTTGGAACCGGTTCGGGTGGTAATCTTGATAATCCCCGAAACCGCGTCCCCGTACTCCGGATCGAAACCGTCTTTAATAACGGTAAACTCTTGAATGGATCCGGAAGCAAGCGACAAGCTGGCGCCCGCCTGTCCGACACCGGCGAGCGGGTCATCAATCGGCACCCCATCGAGAATGTAGGAAACCTCACCGGCACGACCGCCGCGGATGAAGATTTCCCCTTCCCGACCGGTTACCACACCGGCGACCTGGGTCAACAAATCCTGCACTGTCGTCACCGGTTGACTTTGGATTTCCTTTGCCGTCACCGTCAACTGCGATGATGTCTGTACCCGTTCGATGGGATCTTTTTTCGCCCGCACCACAATCTTCTCGACCTCGACCGCTTTCTCTTCCATCTCGATGTTTACTTGCTTGGTCAAGTCGGATTGAACTTCTACGTTAGTAATCTCAACTTCAGTATAATGAATGTGAGTAACTCGTAAGGTATAGACGCCGGGTTCCACCTGAGTGATAATGAATTTCCCGTCAAAGTCGCTTTTTGCTCCTCGCTGCGTTCCCACAATCATAACCGAAGCGCCGACCACCGGCTCTTTTGTCTTCTTATCGATGATAGTCCCTTTTATCTGACCTGTAGCGGCAGAGAACACATGGGCAGGCAGGATTGCCACACTCAATAAAATAGTTAACAAAAGAACTAAATACTGCCCACGACGTTGCATATCTATTCCTCCTGATATATTTTTTTGCTCACTCAAAACTTTTTCTGCCGATAACACTCTCCGGTAAACCGGCATTATCAGCTTATCTTCTCACAACTTAGACGGCATAATAGCCACACTCGGAAGAAGATGTCAAGCTATTTTTTAACCTTTAAGCTATTAGAATGACTATCAAAATGCAACCATTGTTTAAAAAAATCTCGTTTGTCAAAAGGCTTTTTTTCGATAGCGCTTTTCCGAGCCTCCACTTGAGCCAACTCTTTGCCGCTCAAATTGTAATTTTGAATTTTCACCCGGAAAAATTCCCCCATCTCTCGTGCGAAGAGCACCGCCCAGCGGCGGAACTCACCCTCTTCGAGCCGTTCTCCGGGCGGGTCGCATAAGTTGCGCCGGCCAACCACCGGCAGAGCTGGATGCGAGACAATACCTTTGATCTTTATCGCTCCGTGTTGTAAGAAAACCGAGCCGAGCCGTCGCTGGGCGGAAGCGATAATCTTATGTGAATTGCTTACTATCTCATGACGCGACACGGAATTGAAACATGGAGCGGAATGGAAATATACCGGCTGCGCTTCAATCGCCGACGCATGGCGGGCATAGTGGGAATCAATCCCTCCGGCGCGGAGAAAGCGAACCAACGCCTGTGCTATCACCGCTGACGATTCCGAGACCGACTTGCCGAACTGCAAAGGCTCTACGGCAGCGGTATCGACGGCGACGGCATAAGTTATTTCCGACGGGTCGTGGTAGACGGCTCTGCCGCCGGTAACGCGGCGGATGACCGGCGTCTCCCCCACCGTGGAGAAATCGAGTGCTTTCTCCTGCCGTTGATTGAGCCCGAAAGTAATTGTGCCCACACTCCAACTGTACAGCCGGAAAAAAATTACGCCGGGATTGTGCGAGGCGTGAAACGCCAGCCATTCGTCTACCGCCATATTAAAATACGGATCGGCGGCGTAGTGAGTGAGAAAAAACGCTTTCATGGAGCTACCCATCCATCTCGGTTCTCATATGGTGCGGTATGAAGAAGATACCAAGGCATAATCACCGAATCGCCAGCGGTTGAATCGCCTCATCTTTTGCAGGTGTGACCGTAATTCTCCTTTCTCTCTCCGGCGTGGCAACCAAAACGTCCACGCTCGGCTCACGGCGAGCGGCGGAATAACGGGCGGTAATAGCGGCGGCGCGCCTGACATTCTCTTCGCTTGCCTCGCCGATAAGAAGCGTCAACGGCGAGCCGACGTCGGGCACCTCAAGCCAGGCGGCGCTTTCCGGTTTATAGGCAAACAATTGGAGATTGTCGGCTTCGTTTCTGCCGACGACAATTTTGGTCTTATCGTCCAATCGAAAATGCCGTCCCACTTTTAATAAGTTCAACGCGTTAAATGACGGTCTCCCCTCCGTATGCGTCAACAAATCCCGCAAGCGGGCGGAATACGAAGCGTCGGTCAGCAGACAGCCCGACGCCGGTGAAGGGAAATCGTCCAGCCCGAACTCTCTTGCCAGTTCCAACTGCCGCTTCCGGCTTCGTCCGCTGATGCTTTCCAATTGCTCCCGGTCCACCAAACCGGAAAGCTCCGGCTCGGTCGGCGGCAACAGCTTTGCCGAAAGAGGACGCAGCAACTTTCCCTTCAACCCGGCTTCTTTTGCCACGAGGTTCAATTTGTCCCTTGTTTGGGACATCGGACGCTGTCCCATCACTTCACCGGTGATGACAAAATCGGCGTTCACCAACTCCATCAACTCTTTCGCTTCTCGGAGCATGAGAATTCGGCAGTCGGTGCAGGGATTCATATTTTTCCCGTGCCCGTATTTCGGATTGATGACGATATCGACGAACTTTTCCCCCAGGTGCATGAGCTTGACTTTGAAACCGAACTTTTCCGCCGCCGGATAAGGGTTCGAGCCGCACGAGGAGCGGTCTCCCAAATCGCACCCGAAATGGGTCATAAACGTCAGCGCCGTAACTTCGATATTCTGCCGTTGTATCAGCAAAATAGCCAGCGCCGAATCGAGCCCGCCCGAAAAAAGGGCGATGGCATGACCTCGTTTTTTGTCGTCTGCGTTCCTCATGGGCTGTAACAATACGGTACAATTTCAATTTTGGGTAATGTTTTTAGTTCCTTTTCTCCATAAATATAACAAATTTGTCCGTGAGGTTAGATGAATAAGTATAAACAAAAAATATTGAAGTCTGACTGTGATTTTGCTACTGTGACATATAGTAACGAAAAAAACATGGGGCAGAAACGTGAAAAGGAGCCTCTTCACCGTTGCCGGAATCAATACCGATGACGATTTTTGAAAGAACAGCAAACGGCCTCAAGCGCTTCCTCTTTGAGCTGCAAGAGCTTTTTTTCTTCTCCTTGAGAACGATAGCCGCTTTCTTCGGCAGACCGTTCTACCTCCATGAAACCTTGGAGCAAATGTACCTCATCGGGGTCGGCTCGCTGTATCTTGTTATCCTTACCGGTATTTTTGCCGGGCAGGGATTTGCCTTGGCTTTTTCAGTGGAGTTGGCTGATTTCGGCGCCAAAGATTACTTGGGACGGATTATGTCCATTGCCATCGTCCGGGAACTGGGTCCGGTGCTGACGGGGCTCATGGTCGCCGCCCGCGTCGCCGCCGGCATCACTGCCGAAATCGGCGCCATGAAATCCTCCAACCAGCTTGACGCCCTCGTGGCGTTTGGAATCGACCCCATAAAAAAAATCGCCGTCCCCCGCCTGATTGCACTGGTCATTATGGTCCCCACCCTCACGGTGCTGTGCGATGCGATTTCTTTGCTGGGCGGCTGGGTCATCGCCAAATACATCGCTCACGTATCTACCACTATGTATTGGGCGACGGTTCGGGAGAAGCTTATTTTCGGTAACCTCTTTATCGGTATTTTGAAACCGTTTCTCTTTGCCTTTGTCATTGCTTTCATTTCGTGTTACATGGGGTTCACATCGGAAGGTGGGACAAAAGGAGTCGGGCGCGCGACGACCAACTCGGTCGTGATGGCTTCAATCACCATCCTTATGGTAAACTTTTTTATCACAAAGGTGATCTTTTCGCTGATTAAAGGGTACTTATGATTTCGCTGAAGAACGTGGATTTCGCATACGAAGAGAAACCGATCCTTCGGAACGTCTCTTTCCATATCAAGCCTTCCGAAGCGGTGGCGATTATGGGACCTTCCGGCTCCGGGAAGTCGACCATTCTCCGTCTCATTTTGGGGCTGGAGCAACCACAGCGCGGCGAGATTATCATCGACAAGCAAAACATCTGCAAGCTCAAAGAAAAAGAGAAACGGGAACTGCGGAAAAAAATCGGCATGGTCTTTCAAGACGGCGCCCTGTTCGACTCGCTCACCATCGGAGAAAATGTCGGGTATTACCTTTTGGAACACACCTCCCTTCCCCTTTCTGAAATAACCGCCAAAGTGGAAGAAATGTTGGGCTTTGTCGGGCTTGACGCGAAAGAAATAATCGACAAGCTCCCCGAGCAGCTCTCCGGCGGAATGCAGCGCCGGGTCGCTATCGGTCGTGCTTTACTCTCCACCGATCCGAAAATCATGCTCTATGACGAGCCGACCACCGGGCTCGACCCTCAATCGACCCAAAACGTGCTGAATCTCATCCGGAAACTGCACGAACACCGTTCCATCTCCACCGTTGTCGTCACCCACCAAATTGCCGATGCTATTGCGCTTGCCAGCCGTTTCATCGTGATTTTCGAAGGAGAGGTGATTTTCGACGGCTCGTTGCAAGAATTGAAAGGCAGTACGAATGAGAAAGTACAAGCCTTTCTGGCTCCTTTTCGGAGATCGTTTGAAGAAGTCGCAAAGAAAAAGTTCGTTACTCAAACATGATAGATTGAATGTGAAAAAATAAGGCCGTGAGGATAGAGAGATGAAAAGAACCACAGGCGTCAAATGGGGTAACCTGAAAACCGGAATTGTGTTGGCAATCGCTATCGCCATCATGCTTTGGGCGTCGCTGACGGGCGGCGGGACGTCGATCTTCGAAGCCAAGAGCAAATTTATCTGTTACTTCAAAAACGTCAACGGCTTGGTGCCCGGCGCCCCGGTTTGGATGTCGGGAGTTGAAGTCGGGAATGTCCGCTCGGTAAGCTTTGTCAACCTCGATTCCCTGCGACAGGTCAAAGTGATCTGCCGGGTGAAAAAATCTGCCTGGAAGATGCTTACCGAAGGTACCGAAGTGCAATTGGGAACCATCGGCTTTCTCGGCGACAAATACGTGGAGATTATTCCGGGACCGAAAGGGAAACCGGTCATACCGGAGATGTCGGTAATACCGACACGGGATGTCGGAGATGCCGCCGCCATGTTCAAGAAGGGCGAAGAAGCCATCAGTCGAGCGCGCTCGGTGGTTGACGGAATTGACGACCTGCTTTCGAAAATGAACAGCGGCGAAGGAACGATGGGACAACTGGTGACAAACGATACATTATATCACGGGCTGACGTCTCTTGCCGCTCACCTGACCCGCTTGGTTGCCGACCTGCAAAAAAACCAAGAGCGCATTGTCTCTTCACTGGAAGAAACCTCTCACTCTGTCGCCCAGCTTTCCAAACAAGTCAACAGCAACACCGGCACTATCGGGAAACTGGTAAATGACCCGCAACTGTATGACAACTTGACGGCAACCTCGGCGCGGCTGGATACTATCCTGTCCAAACTCAACACCGCCGAAGGAAGCCTCGGCTTGATGGTAACCGATACTTCGCTCTATGTTGAGTTGACCAACCTTTTGATTCGGGCAAACAACCTTATTGCTGACATCGAGAAGAACCCGCGCCGGTATTTCAAATTCTCGGTGTTCTAAAAGCGGCGCCGTCATACGCTTTGGCCGACGGTCTGTTATCTCATGACGGTATAGGAGCAGGTATATTTTGCTTGTCCCTGTTTCCCTACTTGTCTTCACAACTCTTCTGCCGTATAATTACCCCACGAAAAAAGTTTGAAGATTGTTGTAAGGAGGTAACCGATGAATCCGTTTGGCGCTCAAGCGACCCTGAAAACAAAATACAACTCGTATCAAATGTATCGACTCGACACACTCTCCCAATATGGTCAAATAGATAAACTTCCCTATTCTATTCGTATTTTGCTGGAAAACGTGCTTAGACATACCGACGGGAAAGTCATCACCGAAGATGATGTGATTAAGTTGGCGAAGTATAACGCTAAAAACGTCGGCGAGGTGGAACTTCCTTTCAACCCGGCGCGGGTTTTGTTGCAGGATTTTACCGGTGTGCCTGCGGTAGTCGATTTGGCGGCGCTGCGCTCGGCGATGAAACGAATGGGCGGCGACCCGAAAAAAATCAACCCCCTTGTTCCGGTCGACCTCGTCATCGACCACTCGGTGCAAGTGGATGCCTACGCCTCCGACGAGGCGGTGGAAATCAACACCCGCAAGGAGTTTGAGCGAAACAAAGAGCGCTACGAATTCCTCCACTGGGGCAAAAAAGCGTTTGACAACTTCCGCGTCGTCCCGCCGGGAACCGGTATCTGCCACCAAGTCAACCTGGAGTACTTGGCAAAGTGCATTCTCGTGCGTGACGGCGTCGCTTTCCCTGACACGCTGGTCGGTACCGACAGCCACACCGTCATGATAAACGGCTTGGGCGTCGTCGGGTGGGGAGTGGGCGGTATTGAAGCCGAAGCCGCTATGCTGGGGCAACCGATATATATGCTCACCCCCGAAGTCATCGGCTTCAAACTTACCGGCAAATTGGCGGAAGGAGCGACCGGCACCGACCTGGTGTTGACGGTTACCCAGATGCTCCGCCAAAAAGGAGTGGTCGGCAAATTCGTCGAATACTACGGCCCCGCGCTGGACGACCTGCCGATTCCGACCAAGGCAATGATTGCCAACATGGCGCCGGAGTACGGCGCGACGATGGGATATTTCCCGTTTGACAATTCAACCTTGGATTACCTCCGCATGACCGGCCGCTCCGATGAAGAGATCGAGCTGGTCGAACGATATGCCAAGGAGCAGATGCTCTTCCGGGAACAAGGTTCCGAGGCTCCGATTTTCACCGATACGTTGGAACTTGACATTTCGACGGTAGAATCCTCTCTGGCGGGACCGAAGCGCCCCCATGACCGCATCGTCCTCTCGCAGATGAAAGAAGAGTTTCAAAAAGCTCTCTCCAAACCGATAAAAGAGCGCGGCTTCGAGCTGCCGCCGGAAAAGCATACGACGCGGGTAGAGGTTACCGACGGTTTCAATACCGAGATCGGGCATGGTTCGGTCGTTATTGCAGCGATTACTTCCTGTACCAACACCTCAGACCCGTACGTTCTCATTGCGGCAGGGCTTCTTGCCAAGAAAGCGGTCGAGCGTGGTTTGAGCGTGAAACCGTATGTGAAGACTTCGCTGGCTCCCGGCTCCCGGGTGGTTATCGATTATCTGGAAAAAGCGGGGCTTATCGAACCGCTGAAAAAACTCGGCTTCCATCCGGTCGGGTTCGGCTGCACCACTTGTATCGGCAACTCCGGTCCCCTGCCCAAACCGGTCGTCGACGCCATCGACAAGGGAGACCTTGTGGTAGCGGCGGTCTTGTCCGGGAACCGGAACTTTGAAGGGCGAGTCAGCCCGCACACCAAGGCAAACTACCTTGCCTCTCCCCCGCTGGTGGTGGCGCACGCTATCGCTGGGAGGGTTGACATTAACCTGACGGAAGAGCCTATCGGAACCGGTGCCGACGGTTCGCCGGTTTACTTGAAAGAGATTTGGCCCTCCCAGCAGGAAATTTTGGACACCATCGCTCTATCGGTCACGCCGGAAGCCTTCCGCACCAGGTACGCCAGCGTCTTTGACGGCAATGAAATGTGGAATAATATCCAGAGCCCCAGCGGTGATCTGTACGAATGGGACGAAGCGTCCACCTACATCCAAGAGCCGCCTTTCTTCATCGACATGCCCAAAGAACCGGCGGATATCATGCCTATATCCGGAGCGCGGGTGCTGGTCATGTTAGGCGATTCCATTACCACCGACCACATCTCCCCTGCCGGAGTTATCAAAGCCGACTCTCCTGCCGGGAAATACCTGCTGGAAAAAGGCGTCAAGTTTGAAGACTTCAACAGCTACGGCTCCCGGCGGGGTAACGACCGGGTTATGACCCGCGGCACGTTTGCCAATATCCGCCTGCGGAATCTTCTGGCACCCGGCACGGAAGGCGGCGTCACTATTTACTTGCCAACCGGCGAGCAGATGTCGATTTACGATGCGGCAATGAAGTACAAGTCTGAGAACGTTCCTTTGATTGTCCTAGCGGGAAATCTATACGGCATGGGCTCTTCTCGCGACTGGGCAGCCAAAGGCACGAACCTGCTGGGCATCAAAGCGGTGTTGGCGCAGAGCTTCGAACGGATACATCGCTCCAACTTGGTCGGCATGGGCGTACTGCCGCTGCAATTTTTGGAAGGCGAGTCCCGCGAGTCGCTCGGTTTGACCGGCCACGAAGTATATTCCATCTTGGGTTTGTCGAATGACTTGCAACCCAAGCAAAAAGTGCAGGTCAAGGCTGCTTCGGCGGAAGGCGAAAAGACGTTCGAGATGATTGCCCGCCTCGACACGCCGGTGGAAATCGAGTACTACCGCCATGGCGGCATCCTGCAAATGGTATTGCGGCAAATGCTGGGATAGCCCTTGGGATAGCTTACATGTCAGGTCTCTTTCGAGACCTGACCTACTTGGAAGAGTATCTTTCGCGTGGGGTGCAAAAACACCCTTAGGATGTGGGGTGCCCCACCGCTTGCGGTGGGATATCCGACCGGTATGAACCGGGCAGATAGGTAACAGAATAGACCGGGGAGATAGGTAACAGGTTAGATTACGGTACGGAACACAAGGAGGTGAATCGTGCCGTGGAAAGAGACCTGTGCTATGGATGAACGAATGAAGTTTATTAACTTGTACTTGCAGCCTGGGGTGGGATATTCGACCATTTACGAAACATCTCTCTCCTCTCCGCTAAAAAGCCCCTTAGGGTGTGCGCGGTCGGGAATCCCTTCCCGACCGGATACCTTCTAAAGAGCGATAGCTTCTACTCCCTGTCACCAAAAAGGGGTTCACGACAGATTTCGTGCTTGACCAAAAAGAAGAATTCTCTTTCTTATTTCTGGATATTAGCTAAGTGCACAAAAAGAAGCCTTACTCGTTAATCACAACCCTTCTTATGCTATGTGAGGCAAAAGATGAATAAAAATGCCTATCCCGAGGTACTTCAAATCAACAGCAACCTTTGGGAAAAATACAAAGAAAACTTTCAGCTTGCTGATAAATGTCGGCTGTTAGGTGACTTAATACAAAAAAATCTCGATGAAAGAAATTATAAGGTGGGAGAAATAGATAACGTCAAGTTTGTTCTCCTCACCAGTTATTACAAAATTATTGAATCATTTCTTTCATTGCTACATTTGTGTAATGCTGGTCTAACTGAAGATGCAAAGACAATTGCAAGAAAAATGTTTGAACTCGCAGTTTCTCTTGAATACATTCGTCAAAACCCTTCTGAAAAAACTGATAAAGCAAACAAATTCCGTTATCACACTGCAGTTAAAATGTATTTCTTGGGAAAGAACAAGTCTGAATACAAAAGGCTTTTTCATACTTATGGAAAATGGGACACTATAGAAAAAGCCTATGAGATAGCAAAGCAATACTTTCCTCACAATAAAAATGGTGACGTTAAACAGGAGTATAGACGAGGTTGGTGGTGGGGCTCAAAAAGTCTTATGGACATCGCCGACGAGTGTAATTTTGATCCTTTTTATTTTTATCATATTATCTACACTGAATTCTCAGAGTCAACTCACGCCTCTTCCGGAAGTTTGACCCGATACTTTGACTTCACAACAAACACTTTTGTTTCGGGAAGCGATGAAGAACTCATCGCATTGCTTCTCTACGTAGGGTTAAAAATGTTCCTAACCGTTACTGAAATAATCAATGAAGAATTTGACATGAAATTGACCGATTCAATAAACAACCTGTTTGCTGAAATAGATGCGTTGGCAAATGCAGGTTTGAATCCGTCACAATTCAATAATCAATAATAATTGCGGAAGTCACTACATAAGCTTTTATGGGAGAAACGCTATGAAGCCGAAAAAATCCTGGCGGGAAAAACTCGCCGACAGCAAAGACCTGCCGAAAGTGGTCAAAATCGAAAGCAAACTGCGCAAACGCTGGGGGACGGGAACCGTGGTCATTCCGGCGCCGAAAGACGTTGACGCTATCATGAAAAAAGTCCGCAAAGGGAAGCTCATCACCATTAACGAAATTCGCGCCAAGCTGGCAAGAGATTTCGGCGCCACCATCGGCTGCCCGATTACGACCGGCGTTTTCGCTTGGATTGCCGCCCATGCTGCGGAAGAAAACGCCGCCGAGGGGAAAAAGCGAATTACCCCTTACTGGCGCACCCTGAAGACCGGCGGCATTCTCAATGAAAAGTATCCCGGCGGGGTGGCGCGCCTCAAAAAACTGCTGGAAGCCGAAGGGCACACGGTTGTCAAAAAAGGGAAAAACTACGTCGTCAAAGACTACGAAAAAGCGCTGATGAAACTGTAGCGATTTGCAAGCCAAAGAAAAAGCCCTGCAAGCTCTTTTTCTTGCCGGACTTTATTTTATGCCGAAGGGGGGACTCGAACCCCCACGTCCTTGCGGACACTGCGCCCTGAACGCAGCGCGTCTACCAATTTCACCACTTCGGCATTAACTACATTTATATGTAATCTATATACTATGTCAAGTGAAATCCATTTCCCAAAAAGAACCATTGACAAGGTAACATATTTGGTTATTTTGCCAATCAATAAAACGGATGGAATTATGAAAAAAAGTGTTAAACAACGATTCGAAAACCGAGCGCGCATTCTCAAAGCCCTCGCCCACCCCACCCGGCTGTTTATCGTCAACGAACTCGCCGAAGGTGAACGGTGCGTCAACGACCTTACTGAGATGATCGGCGACGATATCTCGACCGTATCGAAACACCTTTCGGTGCTTAAACAAGTTGGAATCGTCGGGGACGAAAAACGAGGTTTACACGTGTGGTACCATTTACAGGTGCCGTGCGTTCTGAATTTCTTCCGGTGTGTCGAAGAAGTCCTCAAAGAAAATGTTCGCACCGTCCACCATGCGATAAGATGAGAACTCGTTTGTTGCGGACAGGCTCGGCAATTTATTAAACGGGATGAGGACGGGAGGAAGGCAAAGGTGAATTATGAAACAGATTGAAATTCTCGGCACCGGCTGCGCCAAATGTGAAGAACTTGCCCAAAGCGCCGAAAAGGCTGCCAAAGAACTCGGCATCCCCTACACTCTCAGGAAAGTTACCGACCTCCAGGAAATTCTTCGGCACGGTGTTATGATGACCCCGGCATTGGTTGTCGACGGAACCGTCAAGATTATAGGAAAAGTGCCGCCCATCAAAGAGCTAAAAAAGTTGATAGCCTCCTGATATGATAAAAATTCTCTTTCTTTGCACCGGTAATTCCTGTCGGAGCCAGATGGCGGAAGGTTGGGCGCGACATCTAAAAAGCGATGTCATCGAACCTTATTCGGCAGGGATCGAAACACATGGGCTGAATTCGTCCGCTGTCAAGGTCATGGCGGAAGCCGGAGTGAACATCTCTTCATATCGTTCGAAACACGTAAACGAACTCATGGATATTGATTTTGATTATGTCATCACGGTGTGTGGGCACGCCGAGGAGCACTGTCCCGTCTTCCCCAAACCGGTGAAAAAACTCCATCGCGGTTTTGACGATCCTCCTCAATTGGCGAAAGACGCCAAGACCGAAGAAGAAGCCCTCAACCACTACCGACGGGTACGGGATGAAATCCGAGATTTCATCCTCTCCCTTCCAGAGGCTCTTTTTCCTATTTCATAAGGTCGATCACCATTTAAGCGGTATACCCCTTTTCCAAACCAACGATACAAAAGGTGAAAAATATGACCGAGATTTTGCCAAGAACTGTTTCACTTGCAGACCTCTTGGAGTAACGGTTTAAGTGAGTTTTCTTTTCTCGCTACAGAACAAGGCACTATCACCTCTATAGTGACCATAAAAGACGTTTTCTTACAACCCAAAATCATACCACAAAGTCAAATCGTACCTTTACCGACTGGGCTGTCGTTTCCCTCATAGAGAACAAGATACAAATTCGTCACTTTTTATGAACCAAACGGCAAGCGTAACTGTTCTTATTTACTTATAAAGGAAAAAGGATGCTCACTTTGTGAAGGGAAGTAGCGTAGAAAGCAAAAGAGCATCCGGATACTGTCATCGACAGGTAAACCAACTAACGTAAGGAGGTGTGAATGCACGCAAATCATCGCACGAGGATTTTTGTCCTTTCTTTCCTCTTGCTGTTCGGCATTGTGGGAACAGCCGCTTTAACCTCGGCGCAAGCGCCCGCCCCCGATCAAGGGAAAAAAGAACCGTGCGTGAGCAATGCCGCCGGTCCGCTTGTCCCCGGTAATGCTCCGGCTATGGCTGCGGCGGCTCCGGCGTTCCTGCCGCCCATGGCACGGGTGGGGAAAGAAGCCCCGGACTTTGAAGCTATCGCGTATCACAACGGCAGCTTCAAGAAGGTCAAGCTCTCCGACTACAAAGGGAAATGGGTTATTCTCTGTTTCTACCCCGGCGATTTTACGTTCGTCTGACCGACCGAATTAACAGCGGTCGCTGTTAAGTATCCTGAATTACAATCGTTGAATGCCGAAGTTCTTTCGGTCAGCACCAACAGCCACTTCGTCCACAAGATGTGGCAGGAATATGAGTTGTCCAAAATGGTCGACGGCGGCGTGCCGTATCCGATGCTTTCCGATCCGGGCGGTAAAATCGGGCAAGTGTACGGCGTCTATGACGATAAGGGCGGCGTTGATATTCGCGGACGTTTCATCATCGATCCGGACGGTGTCATCCAAGCTATGGAAGTGCTCACCCCGCCGGTGGGACGCAACCCGGATGAACTTATCCGCCAACTGAAGGCTTTCCAACACAACCGCAACACGGGCGAAGTCACCCCTTCCGGTTGGCAACCCGGTGATAAAACGTTGAATCCGGGTCCCGACTTGGTGGGTAAGGTTTGGAAAGAATGGAAGCCGAAAAAGTAAGTTGAACATACTGTCATGGGAGTAATTCTCCATCAGCCGGTGCTGCCAAAGCAGCATCGGCTTTTTTATTCTCCGGTACAAGCTGGAACCTTTTCCTACTTGTAACCCGTGGGGTACCCCACCTCTTGAGGTGGGATTGACACCCCTCCCGAAGTTCCAGTAGGGCATGGTCTGGTACAGACCTGCCATTTTCTTAACTCTCCGGCAGGTCCCTTTTCGAGATCTCCTCGACTTAGCTCCCTCTACCTAACGAACAGGGGAAACAGGCTCTTCACCGCCCCGGTTTCTTTTTGACATGCTGAAAACGAACAAAACCGCATTGCGGGCAGACCCACTTCCGCTTTTTATGGAACGACCGCTTTTCCTCTTTCATGGCTATTTTGCACCGGGGACACTGCATACCAAAACCACATAGTAAAAAACACTACCCCCCGATATGGAAGACGTCGCTGAGCAAAAACTCCATCCTGCCGATAAACGTCGACATTCGCGACATCACCGTGTAACCGAAAGTCGCCCCGAAAAATATCATGAGGAAATACGTCCCCAGCTTTGCCGATTTTCCTAAGATGCCTTTGTGTTCGCGGCTGAAGTAAAAGTACGAAAGGGTTGTCAGCACCCCTAACAACACGACAAGTGCGGAAAAATTCGGAATGCCGGACTCGGTCACTAACGGCGTCACCGTCGCCGACATTTGTTTTAACGTCCGCGCCTCCAACATTACGGGAATGGCAATCCCCGCGCCGGAGCCTATCATGACCGCAATGGGAAGGCGGGAAAGCGACGTGGTCGGCGGAAAGAACCGCCCGAACATCAGCAAACCCAAAACCAACGGAATAACCAGCCCCCAGTGCCCTTCGAGGAAAAGCGGTTTGAACAGAATATCCATCAAAGTGCTTGTCCACACGATGACGAGGGTATAGCCGATGGAAACCCCAATGAGCAGCGATTCGGCAAATCGGTATATCGGATTGTCACGATACAAAAAAGAAAGGATAGCCAACGTCAACACTCCGGCTATGATGGTACCGATTCCACCCATGGCATCAACCTCTCTTTCTCCGTCCTCGAAAGTAGACGACATTCCCGATAATAATAAGCAAAATCACGTACAAATGCGCTGTGGTCTGAGCCAACATCCCGCGTGCCCCTCCCCCTCTTTTATGAATCAGCTCTTCATACTCCGCCGCTCCCCGTAAGCCTCCCACCAAGCTGTACATCTGACCCGACGCCACGTATGGATCATAGGTCGTCACCATCGCCGCCGTCATTCCGGCGAGGACTTTCACTCCGTAGCGTGCCGAGCCGTACTCCATCCAATGCGTCGTCAGCGATCCGTCCGTAATGGAAATCACCGCCGCTACGTCATCGTAATTTTTCACCTCCCGCAAGAGTTCGAAGGTATCGTACGGTTTGCCGAGATAGTCCTGGGGGAACGTTCGGGGAATAGATTCTCCCATCGAGAGAATGGCAGCGATATACTGCGGTTTGAAACCGAGGTAGACATAATCTTTACCGTATTCTTTGTGATATTCCGCCGCTGTTTTTTGCATCAAGCGATAACCGATAACCGTCCCCTCGGCAAGCAGCGCCACCCCAATCAGACGATGCCCCTTGGCGAACGCATGGCGCAACAGCGCCAACCCGATCGGGCGAATTTCCGGTAACGACGAGGCTTCATGGTCGAATGAAAAAATCAGTACCGACCCGGGCGGAAGTGAGTCGATGAAGTCGTACACTTTTTGCGTTTGCGGCGAGACGGGAATGTCTATCCTGATATTCAACAGCATTACCAATCCGATGCTGACAAACAAACCCAAAAACGTCCAATGGCGAGGCTCCATTTTTCTCATTTGCTGCCCCCTAACCACGTCCGTTCGATACCTAACAACACCCGCAATGACGTTGTCAACGACCCCAAACCGATGCCGATTAAAATAGCCCTCCGTGCCGCCATCGAGGGGTAATGGCGAACCCAATCAGCCCCTATCGGGAAATAATGAGAAATGTGCTCCCCCAGGGCACTCCGACTGAGCAGCACTATCAATGCCGACACCAACAAGATAGCGGCGGGAACGGAACGGGCGCGAAAACCTCGATACGAAGCGGAAGCGACAAAAAAGGCAAGGAGGGCGAAAACGGTCGACTGCATCGGCGCCTGGATATTTTCGAACATCCACATGAAAGGCGTATCTGCCTTGATTCCCCAGATAGACGCCAACACCGGCATGACGACTATTCCTGCCAGCGTGACAAAACGATAGATCTTTCCGTCACCCCGTTTCAGCTTGGAAACATTGTGCGTAAAAACTCCGACCACTCCGACGATAAGGGTAAAAGCAAAGATAATCTGCCAGTATTCCAAGATTGCTTGATTGACGGCTTTGGCGGTGGGGTGCTGAGAAAAATACTGGGCAAACATGAGTACCCCGAAAACGAAGCAGATAACCAGCGCCACTTTCCGATTCATCAGAACGTCCACCACCCTTCCCCGCCGCCACCGTTAAGGGTCTGTACGGTGCTCCATACCACCGCCGCCAATAGGAAGAGGGCGATGAGCACCTTCATAATGTCCTGCGCCCGTACCGAGGCAAGAATTGCCTGGTCGCCGGAGAGATACCCCGAAGCGGCAAAGAGCTCTTCACCTATAAGCGTATAATCACATGCGACGATAAAGAAAGAAAGTTGGATGGTCGAATCGGTGCCAGCGATTTGGATAGCGCCGATGGCATTACCCGTTTCCGCCAAAATCAAGGATTCCGCCTCGAACGTCCCCAAAAGAAAGATAGACGCCGGTTTTAAGCGGCTTATCATCCCGTCGACCGCCGCCGCGTAGCCGAACTGGGAGGAGGTAACATAGGTCACATTTTCTTTGCGGTATCGATCGGGGTACCCGGCATTGGCATAACTTTCCCGAATCACTTCTTGCGCCACCGCCATGATGACCGGGTCGTGCGTGGGATACACCAAGGTGCAATCGTACTCGGCGGTCTTCCGAGCAATATGGCTGAGGATGTTCATCGAAGCGATAGTCGTCGGGCGCTGAATGTCTCCCCCCCATCCCGGCGTATAGAGCACCGGCTTTGCCATCTCCGTCGCCCGGCCGATGGCGTCATCGACCGCTTTCAGCCCGGCGATTTCCCTCATGCGATATTTTTCCCGGCTCGAACGATGGTACGTGGTGTACAATACGATTATGATGGAAACACCGGCAATGATGAGGACCGGCAACTTGTCGCCGTCAAACCATCCGGCAAGAGGAAGAAACGTTACATGGAAAAAATACCACATCATAAGCAGTACAAAAGCTCTTCCCCCTTTGTGAATCAACAAAAAGATTTTTTCCTTGACCAATCTTCGTCAACAACCCTTTTTCCAAGGAGGTGATTTTTAAGATGAGAGGTACCATGAAAATATTCGTCGGGATAGCGATTTTACTCGTCGGCATGATTTCGCACGCCGGTGCGGCGACAACCATTGAGTGGTGGCAGTTCTGGACCGATCCGGACATTAAACCGGTGATTGAAGCGATGGTTTCCGAATTCGAGCACGCCCACCCGGATATCAAAGTAAACATCACCGACCTGACCTGGGCAAACGGCCATGAAAAAATCGTCATCGCTTTTGCTTCCGGAACCGGACCGGATGTCATCGAGCTCGGCTCCGATTGGATAGCCCAATTTGCCGCTAACGGACAACTGGCGGATATCTCCGACCATATTGCCTCGGACAGCGACAAGTTTCAAGGCTGGGATATGGCGACATACCAAGGGAAAGTCTACGCCAAACCGTGGATACTCGGCACCCGTGTCCTCTTTTGCAATCGCGATCTTCTCACCAAAGCCGGGTACGATACCAACTGGGTGCCCATCAGAATGCCCGAGTTCAAAGTCGCCGCCAAGCGAATCGCCCTATTGGGGAAAGATATCTACGGCTGGGGTTCGAACACCGCCGAAAAGCATCGCCTGTACAAAAAATTTCTTCCCTTCTTCTGGTCATTTGGCGCCCAGATTTTCACCGACGACAACAAGTATTGCGTCTTCTCGTCCGAACGAGGCATCGGCGCCTTGAAATTCTATAAAGCGCTCCACGACTCGGCAGGATACGTCGCCAACCAGCGCGGCATTGAAGATGCTTTTCTCGACGGGAAAATCGGCTTTATCTTCTCCGGAGACTGGCTGCTCAAGCGCATAGAAAAAGAACACCGCAAGCTCAACTTCTTCACCACCCTCTTCCCCGGCACTTTCTTCCCCGGCAAATCCTTCCTCGGCGGAGAATTTCTTGCCGTCAATAACGACTCGAAACACAAAGAAGCGGCTTTGCAGTTTATCGACTTTATCACGTCCCCGGAAAACCAGGTGCGCTTTTGCAAAGCCAACCGCTCCGCCAATCCGTCCAGCATCGAAGCACAAAAGGACAGTTATTTCACTTCAAATATAAACCTTCAAACGTTCATCAAGCAAATCAACTCCGCCAAACACCCGCCGGTGGATCCGGACTGGGTATATATTGAAGACATCATCGAACAAGCGGTTGAAAACGCGCTGTTCAATTCCATGTTACCGGCGGAAGCGATGCGCGAGGCACGGGACAAAATAGCCGAGATAAAAAAGCGGCGGTAAAATGAAATCTTTCCGCTCGACAGCATTCCTTCTGGCATTACCGTGGCTGTTGACGCTGGTGATTTTCTGGCTGTTTCCCTTGCTTGTTTCTTTCTTGATGGGGTTTACCGATTTCCGACTGCTGGTAAAAGAATACCATTGGATAGGTTGGGCAAACTATCGGGCGCTTTTTCATGATGCGGATTTTCTCCGCGCTCTGAAAAACACCTTCATTTTTGTAGGGGGAACCATTCCGGTCACAACGGTTCTTGCGCTGGGAATGGCACTGCTGGTCAATCACCGTTTTCCCGGACGAGGATTCTTCCGAGCAACATTTTTCATGCCGTCCATCACGTCGATGGTGGTCATCGCTCTTATTTTTACGAACCTGCTCCAACGCGGCGGGTATATCGCTCTTCTGGCTCAGATGGTCGGTCTCACTCCGCCGGAAAACGGCTTTCTCTACAACAATGCTACGGCATTGTATTCCATCATGGGAATGGATGTCTGGATGTCGGTGGGATATTACATGCTCATTTTCCTTGCCGGGTTGAAAGCCATTCCCACGGAACTTTACGAAACCGCCCGCCTTCACGGCGCCGGTGCTATCCGCCAATTCTTTTCGATAACTCTTCCCCTCTTGAAACCGGTGGCGTTGTTTATTCTCGTCATCAACTCCATCAAATCGTTTCAAGTATTCGTAGAGATTTTCGTTATGACCAAGGGCAAGTTCGACACCTCCACGGCGGTATATTTTATCTATGAGAAGGGATTGACGACCGGGTTTGAAAGCGGCTATGCCTCGGCGGCAGCGTACATTTTGTTCGTCATTATCGCCGTCTTTTCCCTCGGCTGGTTCATGTTGCTCAAACAAAGGCAGGCAATCTGGTGAGACGCGCGGTAGGGAACATATTTTTCTATTCGGTGCTCCTTGTCCTTTTGGTGGTAATGATCTTCCCCTTATTGTGGATGTTTCGGGTGTCGTTTATGTCGGCGGGGTCGGGCTTGAGCCTGACGGCGTTGTTCACCACCCACTTCACTTTTGCCAATTACATCGACCTCTTCTCCTCCCACCACATGGGACGCTATCTTTTTAATTCTCTCTTCGTCGGCTTCACCGTGACAATCGGGAATATTCTTTTCTGCTTTATGGTAGCCTACACGCTGGCGCGGTACAAAAGTCTGCCCAACAAACTTCTTTTCTTCTCGGTGATTGCGGTGCTTATGATACCCGCTCACATTCTCATTATCCCTTTATACGTTCTCATGGTGAAAAGCGGGTTGTACGATTCATATTGGGCTCTCATCCTCCCTTGGCTGGTCAATCCTATCGGCATCTTCCTTGTGAAGCAATACATTGAGTCCATCCCTCCCGCCATGGAAGAAGCGGCACGTCTGGACGGCGCCGGAGAGCTTCGCATCCTCTTGAAGATCGTCATGCCGTTATGCAAACCGGCGTTGGCGGTATTGTCGATTCAGGTGTTTTTTACCAACTGGAATTCATTTCTCTTTCCGTACATTTTAACTTCCAATGAAAAAGTCCGAACTCTGCCGGTCGGGTTGGCGCTGTATCAAGGACACCAAGCCATTGACTGGCAACACCTCATGGCGGGTTCGGCGGTAGCGGTGATTCCCGTCTTGATTCTCTTTATCTTCATGCAAAAACAAATTGTCTCCGGCATTACCGCCGGTGCCATCAAGCAGTAAAACAACACGAAAGAAAAAATTTCCGTAGAAACCACCCCACTTTTACCGGGTACAATTCTTGTGAAAGATTTTTGTTGCGCCGCGGGAGAGAATGTGGTTTAATAGGCAAAATAAAAAAACGAACATGAAAAAAAAAGAAACATAACAAGAAAGGAATACTCATGATGAAAAGAACAGGGATTGTCGCTATTGCCTTAGCAGTGATTACAGCCGGGTGCGGGGTGAACAAAGATTACGTGCAGGAGCAAATCAGTCAATCCGAAGCACGGATGAACTCGAAGATTGCGGCGGTGCAGAACAAATCCGACGCCAACGCCAAAGATATCGCCCAACTTCAATCGTTGGCAAAGCAACTCTCCGAAAAAACCGACATGGCGCTCAATGAAGCCAAAGGATTTGAGAACTATCAAATCATTTGGTCGGGAGTGGTCAACTTTGACTTCGACAGCTATGATATCAACAACGCCGCTATCGACATCCTGAACGAAGCGGGACAAAAACTGGAAGAACACCCGGAAGCGGTGGTAGAGATTGCCGGACACACCGACCGCACCGGCAGTGCGAAGTACAACCTCATGTTGGGAGAGAAGCGCGCCAATGCGGTCAAGCGGTATCTTGCCGATCGCTTCGGCATTTCGCTGTATCGTCTGTTCATCGTCTCCTACGGAGAGGAAAAACCGGTGGCGATGCCTGACGAACGCAATGCCGCCTCCAAGAACCGCCGGGTGACCATCAAGATTTGGGGAAGAATGTAAATCTGCTTTTCAAACTGGACAACTGAGAAGGAGAGTCGACGACGACTCTCCTTTTTTCATTTGAATTCGAAACGAATCCCTGTGGTTTCAAACCGGGCTCGGACGCTGATGGTGTCAGGGTAGCGGGCAAACGTTTCGGCAAAGGCATATGGGAAAATACTGCCGGCGCCTTTTTTCCCATCGAGATCTTCATCGAGAAATCCCGAAAGGAGATACTTCCCGGCGGGTACCTCGATGTGAAAGGAATGTCCGGTGGTGGTCACCGGAAAAGTTTGTGAAGAGCCGACCTTTTGAAACGTCAGCCGTGCCGGGCTGCCTTGTTTCCCGGGGAGGGTGACAACGACTTCTCCGGAGACGGAACCCAACGAATCCGAATCGATGATGGTAAAGGTAAAGGTTCGCAAGCTGTCTCCCAGAAGATTACCGCTATAATCGGCGATATCAAACTCGGTAACGCCGACGGTATACGAAGCCCCTTCCGAAAGGTCTGCGGGGTGAAGTTGGAGATGGAACACATCCTGCCACTCCAGCGTCACGGGAATCTGTTGCATGCCGTCCGACAACACAAACGTTTGGGGAGTAATTTTGGCGGTGTCGAGCGGTTCGGAAAAAGTAAAGCGAAGCCGAACGGTGTCAAGAAAAACCGGCGTGGGACCCGGGGTAACGTCAACAATCACCGGAGGGGTTTTATCCACGACCGAATCGATTTTAATGTTCTCCCACCGCAACGGCGGCTTGCTCTGAGAGTACCCAACTTCCAACTCATAACTTCCCGTCGGCAGCCCGCCGAAATAGCATGTCATCACTTTTCCTTTCGGTTGGTGTGACTCCATGAACGCTTGGCACGCAAACAACCGAGTGGTATCATCGTGACTTCTCAGAATAATGCTCGACGGATGCAAGCGAAGAAACGCCAAGTCAATTTCCTGGGAAAGACGGACTTTCAACAACCGCTGCGCCGTAAAGACGGCGGATATGATTTCAGGCGTTGTGGTATCAATCCGCGTAAGAAAGAGCTGTAAATCATCAAGCGGCAACTCTCCCCCCACTCGTATCGGACGATCGGGAACGGCGAACGCTTCCCGCTTCGGATTGAAGCGTTCGTTGCGGTTCTTGTCCTCGAAAGCAATCAACCGATAAAGCCGCTCCGGCAGGTATTGCAACGAGAAGTACCCTTCCACCGTCGTTGAGGTGACATAAGCGGGGAACAGAGAATCATAGCGGACGGTGGAATCGACAAAGAGAGAATCATCATACAACGCCACCAGGATACCGCTTGCGGGCGACATATTTTGAAGGTAAACATGACCGGACACGGCGCCGGAATCGAGTGTCGGACCGGTGGAAAAGGCAATCGTCGCCCCGCTGTCCAGTTTGTTGCCGCGCCAATCGGTAATGTTGCCGCTCAAGGAAACAATGTAGGTTTCCTTTGCTTGAAAGCTGTCGGGGAGAATGATAATCAGCCTGTCCCCTTTCCACTTCAGCTTCGGTTCCTCCTGTGGGCGAGGGGTCAGAAAAACCGCTTTACCGCGAGAAGGGGCAAGAATCTTTTCGGAGAAGAACAAGGTAATGCGATTGTCCGGCTCGACGTTGACGGCGCCATTCTCCGGAATCGAGCCGATCAGGGTAGGTCGACTTTTGTCAATCTCGCCACCCGGCGGCGGCGCTACTTCCGCGCACCCCAACACCATAAGAATTACTGCGAGGAGAACAAAGTAAGAATACCGATAGGGTCGAGAAGAACACCTCACCTCGGAGCTACCGCTCCAATTTTGCCTTGAGGGAATCATTCGCCGGATCAATCTCAAGCGCCTTCCGCCACCACAAACGAGCTTTCTCGGTATTTCCCACCGCTTGATATACATCACCGAGATGATCGAATATTACGGGATCATTGTCAAGCGTCACTGCTTTTTTTAAGTAATCCAACGCCTTTTTATATTTTCCCAACCGGTAGAAGACCCAGCCGTAACTGTCAAGATAGGCGGCGTTATCCGGCGAAATCGAAACCGCCCGCTCCAACAACTGTCGGGCATATTCCAGCCGCTCTCCCCGGTCTGCCAGCATGTATCCCAAATAATTCAGCGCCGGATCAAAATCGGGATAGCGAGCGACCAACTCTTCGAACGTGGCAATCGACTCGTCAATCATATCATATTTTTCATATGCCACCCCCAGAGCAAACAACAGCCGCTCTTTCCCCTTGTCGTCGCGCATGTGCTCCAAGCCGCTCCGGTAGGTCTCGAGCTCTTTTTCTTTCTCCCCCAATTGACCGTAGGCATAGCCGAGATTCACCCATCCTTCATAGACCGAGTCGGCAACTTTGGTGAGGTGCTCGTAGTACTCCTTGGCTCGTTGATACTCTTTTTGTTGGAGAGCTATCCTGCCCAGGAAACTGTAGTTGAGCGGATGGCGATCACCGCGTTCGATAAGGGCGGAAAAAACCGAATCGGCTTGCGTCAACGAATCGAGCCAGTAATACAACATCCCCAGCCGCCGCAGAGCGGTCAAGTCCATGGGGGTAAGCTCCACTTCTTTTCGAGCGTGCGGCAAAGCGCTCTCCAGTGAGTCCAAATCGACATAGGCACTTCGCAAGTCCCTGTGAATAAGGACATTGTCCAGGTCTATTTCAAGCGCTTGATGAAGGATGGTCAAGGCGGAATCCGGCTTTTCCGTTACCAAGTACAGTTCTCCCAAAGCGATGTAAGAGGAGACATTCTTAGCGTCACCGGCAACCTCGATTGACTTGCGGAAGGCTTCTTTCGCCTTTTCATACTCCCCTTTTTGCGCCAACAGTCGCCCCAGTTCCGTATGCAAGCGATACTGGTCGGGTTTCAGGCGCACCAAATTCTGGTATGCCCAAATGGTCGAATCAAGGTTGTTGAGCTTGCGGTAGGAACCGGCAAGATAGGCATAGGCGCGGGAATCTTCCGGGTCCATGCGAACAATGTCAAGATACGCTATGCGGGCGGAATCTTCCGCTCCGACCGCCAGATACATTCGCGCTTTCAATTCCAAAACCTTCTTGTCGACCGGTTTTATCTCTGAGAGGACTTCCAACCCCTCTTTGTATTCCTGAAGATGGTAGAGGTTTTGCGCCAGAGAATAGCGAATCTCGTACGATTCGGGAAAATGGCGAAGGGCTTTGCGATAATTTATGGCAGCCATGTACGGATTGCCCATCTGCTCGTATAAAACGGCATTTGTATAGTAGTGAAACGCTTGCGGATCGATTTTGTCATCCTCGGAGAGAAGCGGCACCGCTTCGGCACGGACGCCGTGGGGCTGCGGCTTGACTTCCATCACCTTGTGCTTGACCGCCTTGCTCGTACAGCCGCTGATGACATACGCCAGCAGTGCAAGAAGCGCCATCGGCAGAAGGATACCGTACTTCACCCCTTCAACCCCTCTCGACGTTTTCTTTTCGCAATCAGTCACTCGCTCCGATGCTCCTTTTCATCCGCTCTTCGCCTCTTTCCGCACTTCAACCGCACGGGAGTCATAATCCGCGTCTTTCTTTATCTCCTTAAACACTTTGCCGGGAAGACGGTTTCACCCTCGGACTTTCAAAAAGCGCCTTTTGCCTACTTTCAGGATACGTTCGTCGCCGGGAGACAATTCGAACTCGTAATTGACATCCGTGATTTTTTCCCCGTCCATCGTCACGGCACCGGCTTCGATGAGCTTCCGGGCTTCACTGTTGGAACGGGCTAACTTGGCTTTGGTTATCAAATGAACGAGGTACACTTTCTCGGGAGAAATCCCCCATTCTTCCAGTTGGCTCCGGGAAACTTCCGGGATTTCATCCGGCAACTGCTTGTGGGAAAAAACCCGTTCGAATTCTTCTTTGGCTTTCTTCCCCGACCCTTTCGGGTGATACATATCGACCAAGGTTTCCGCCAGCTCTTTCTTGAGCAGCATCGGGTTGACATCCGGCTGGGAAAGCGCCTTTTTGATTTGCTCAAGCTTTTCGAACGTTACATCCGTCGCCAATTCAAAGTACGGATATATCAAATCATCGGGAATCGACATGACCTTGCCGAAAATCTCCTTCGGCGGCTCGTTGATACCGATGTAATTGCCTAACGATTTCGACATCCTCTTTTCCCCGTCCACTCCGACCAAAACCGGCATGGTCAAAATACATTGCGGTTCGACGCCGTAGGCTTCTTGAATCGTCCGCCCTGCCAGCAAGTTGAACTTTTGCTCGGTGGCGCCGATTTCCACGTTGGCTTTGATGGCAACGGAATCGTATGCCTGCATGAGGGGATAAAAGAGCTCGTGAATGGAAATGGGGATTCCCCGCCGCATCCGCTTTTCGAAATCATCCCGCTCCAGCAAGCGGGCGACGGTAAATTTGGACGCCAAGTTCATAATGTCGGAGAAGCTCATCTCCTTGAACCACTCCCCGTTGAAGCGGACTTCCGTTTTCGACTTGTCCAAAATTTTGAAAAATTGTGCCTGATAAGTCTCGGCGTTTTTCATAATCGTGTCATACGCCAGTTGGGGACGGGTGGCGGACTGCCCCGACGGGTCACCGACCATCGCCGTGTAGTCACCGACGATGAGGATAATTTTATGCCCTAAGTCTTGAAACTGCCTGAGCTTGCGAATCCCGATGGTGTGTCCGAGGTGAATATCGGGGGCGGTCGGGTCGAAGCCTTGTTTGACGCGGAGGGGAACGTTTTCGCGGATTGATTTTTTTACCAGCTCTTCAAATTCGCCTTCCGGCAGAAGGTCAACCGTGCCGCGGGAAATAATCTTCCACTGGCGGGCAAATTCCTTATCCAATTGTGTGTCTTCTCCTTCCGTTGTCAATTTTCTCTCCATGTGTGCATCTTTCTTGAGATATCGTCATATAACAAGCAAAGGTTGATAACGACAACGAGTTATCTCTCAATCAATATGGTAGTATGATTGAGCGAAAAAAGCAACTAATAGCGAATTCCCGTTTTAAGTTGACTTCCGCTCGCAAGGAAATAAGATTGGACGTATGGCAATGACGGTAAACCAAAAGAAATACAAGGGACACCGGCTGAGGAATACTCTCCTCATTCTGTTTTTTCTCAGCGTTGTCCTTCTGGTTATAGTCGGCTATCGAACGTATGTCGTCTACCAATCGGAGTTGCCTTCGTTCGAGCAGTTGTACAACATCGAGCCGAGTCTGAAAACCAAAGTGTACGACCGCAACGGAGTGTTGCTGAAAGAGTTTTACAGCGAAAATCGCGCTTTGACCCCTTTTCGTGATTTTCCTCCCCATTTGGTTGATATGCTGCTGGCATCGGAAGACCGGGAATTTTACGACCACTGGGGTATCAACATCCGGCGGCTCTTTATCGTCGCCCTCACCGACCTTATCCAATGGAAAAAAGCCGCCGGGGCATCGACGATTACGCAGCAGTTGGCGCGGATGCTCTTTTTGAACCGGAAGAGAACCTTTGAACGAAAAATCAAAGAGGCTCTGACCGCCATCAAGCTGGAGCGGACCTATTCCAAAGATGAAATCATCGAAATGTACCTCAACCAGTACTATTTCAGCCGCGGCGCTTACGGTATCGCCGCCGCCGCCCATACGTTCTTTTCCAAGTCGGTCGGAGAGCTCAACATCAATGATTGCGCCATTCTCATAGGGGTTCTCAAGGCGCCCAATATCAATTCGCCGTTCAACAACCCGGACAAATGCCTTCGGGCGCGAAATCGAGTGCTGTATTCTTATTATCAGTACGGGAAAATATCCAAGGAGGAATACGATTCCCTCCGGCAGGAACCGTTGGTCATCAACCCGCCGGAAGAAAAAATCGGAACGGCGCCGTATTTCACCGAGTATATCCGCCAGTACATTTTGGATAAGTACGGCGAAAATATGCTCTACTCGGGCGGGCTGAAGGTCTTTACTTCGCTGGATGTCGACCTCCAAAAAGCGGCGGAAGAAGCCTTGAGCAAAAAAATCGACTCCCTGCGCGCGATGATTGAGCGCACCTACCGCTTAACCAACAAGCATTACACAACCGTGCTGCCGGACACGGTCGACGAGTTCGGCGATTCCATCCGGGTGTACAAAAAAGTCCAAGGGGCATTTGTCGCCATTGACAACTCCAACGGTGACGTTCTGGCAATGGTGGGAGGTCGGTCATTCGAAGAGTCAAAGTTCAACCGCGCCGTGCAAGCCCTCCGCCAACCCGGTTCGGCGTTCAAACCGTTCGTTTACACCGCGTGTATCGACAATGGCTTCCGAACTACCGACATTATTGATGATAATTCCATCGTGCTCGACATTCCCGGCGCCAAGCAATGGCGGCCGCACAACTTTGACAACAAGTTCATGGGACCTGTCACCCTTCGCGACGGGCTGCGCCTCTCCCGAAACTTGGTGGCTATCCGTCTCCTGTTGAAAATCCAACCGGCGCAGGCAATATTTTACGCCCGTCGGATGGGCATCACCACTCCTCTGGCGGAAGTGCCGTCGCTGGCTATCGGCGTCAGTGAAGTGCGGTTGATTGAGTTGGTGTCGGCGTACACCACCTTTCCGAACCAAGGGATACACATCCCTTACCGAACGATTCATAAAATCGTCGACCGCTACGGTCGAGTGCTGGAAGACAACACCGCCGTTCAAAAAGAAGAAGTGCTCTCGGCACAGACCGCCTACATCATGGTCGACCTGATGCGCTCGGTGATTGATAACGGCACGGGGCGGCGGGCGCGCTGGATGGGGTTCACTCGTCCCGCCGGTGGAAAAACCGGGACTTCGGATAATTTCTGCGACAACTGGTTCATCGGCTACACCCCCCAGATTACGGCGGGTGCCTGGGTCGGCTTCGACGACAAAACGTCGCTGGGGAAAAACCAAGTCGGCGGAAAGAACGGCGTCCCGATTTGGACTGAGTTCATGATAAAAGCCCACGATTCCCTGCCCATCCTCGACTTTGAGGAACCGGAAGGTATCGTCCATCTGGATGTCTGTCTGGAATCGGGTGAGCTTGCCACCGATCGCTGCATCAACGTTCGCAACGAAGTCTTTACCGAAGACAACTGCCCCACCACCTATTGCCGCCTGCACCCTTCCAGCGGACTGCCGTTGACCACCCGCCGGACGACTCATCCCATTGCGGAAGACACGACCGACGACCGCATCCACTTTTAAGGCGGGGGGACCAAATGCTCGGAAATCGAACATTCTGGCAAAAGGAGGAGCAAACCGTTACCATGAAGTGAGAACATTTACCGGTACCGGGGAGGAAAACACCGTGAAACCATTCGTCATATTCCTACTTGCTGCGTGGGGAAGCATTATGGCATGCCTGCCGACACGCGGACAAACAGAAGAGATAACCATCGAAAAACTTCATCAAATTGTCGACGACATCGACAAGCTTTATCGAAGTGCCTCCAGTTACTCCGAAATTGAAATGGAAATCATCACCCCCCACTGGCAACGGACGCTGAAAATGAAGTGCTGGACGCAGGGAATGGACAAAACCCTTATCCGCATCCTCTCGCCGCAAAAAGAAAAAGGGGTCGCCACTCTCCGCATCAAAAACCAAATGTGGAACTATCTGCCCAAAACCAACAAGGTCATCAAGGTTCCTCCCTCCATGATGATGAACTCATGGATGGGCTCGGATTTCACCAACGACGACTTGGTGAAAGAGTTTTCTTTGTTTGAAGATTATACCTACGAACTGACTACCGTCGACAGTGCCGCCGACAGTGTGATATATATAAACTGCATCCCGCGGGAAGATTTACCTATCGTCTGGGGAAACATCGTGATAGCGGCGCGCAAATCCGACCATATTCCCATCTGGCAAAAGTACTACGACGAAAAAGGAAAACTCATTCGCACCTTGACATATAAAGAAATCAAAACCTTCGGCTCCCACACTCTCCCTTCCGTCATGGAAATGATCCCTCACACCAAAAAGGGACATAAAACAATTATCCGTTACTTGCGGTTGGACTTCGACACCCCGGTCGACGATAATATTTTCTCCTTGAGAAACCTCCGTGCCGCTCGGTAAGTGAGATGATGACACTGCTCAAAATCGCCTTCCGGAACATTTTTCGACAAAAGCGGCGGACGCTGCTGACGGCGTTAACCATGTTCGGCGGTTTTGCGCTCTCTTCCGTCACCATCGCTTGGTCCGACGGGACGTATAACTATATCATTAATATGTTCACCCGCAACCAACTGGGACATATCCAAATCCATCGCCACGGGTATCTTGATACTCCTTCTCTCTATAAAACCATCACCCATTACCAAGAAATCGGGAAAGAACTCATGACTCTTCAAGGGGTGGAATCGTGGTCTCCTCGCTTGTTCTCCGCCGGTTTGGTCTCCGTAAACGATAAAAGCACGGGAGCAAAAATTATCGGCATCGACCCTGAAAAAGAAGAAACGACAACCAAGTTCGACAAGAAAATTGTTGACGGACGTTCCTTTGCTCGAGCTCCCCGTCACGAAGCACTCATCGGCATCGGTTTGGCAAAGGCGCTGCAGGCGAAGGTGGGCGACACGGTGGTAATTGTCTCGCAGGCAGCGGACGGTTCGCTGGCAAACGATCTCTATGCCATTGTCGGCACCGTCGCCACCGGCGACCGTTTGACCGACCAGAGCTCGCTTTACTTACATCTCTCCGACGCTCAAGAGCTGTTCGTTTTGGAAAACCAAGTTCACGAAATCGCCGTCATCTGCGATGACCTTGACGACATCCCAACGATAACGGAAGAAATCAAGGCTATTCTCTCCAATCCTTCACTCTCCGTCGAGCCGTGGCAACAGTTTGCCCGACAGTTTTATCAAGCCATGCGAGCCGACCAAAAAGGTTCATTGGTAA
The DNA here is from genome assembly GCA_964489705.1 of uncultured Ignavibacteriales bacterium. GTDB lineage: Bacteria > Zixibacteria > MSB-5A5 > GN15 > FEB-12 > CAZAZQ01. Next base: position 89,447 of record CAZAZQ010000002.1, on the reverse strand, counting down.
CATTGGCGGTAGTCATTTTGGTGGTGGCGGTGGGCGTCTTGAATACCGTATTGATGACGGTGTTGGAGCGACGACGGGAATACGGCGTCCTGCGTGCCGTCGGCACCAGCCCGCAACAAATTTTCAGCTTGGTGCTGATGGAAGTGATGATAATGTCCTTGCTCAGTTGTCTGCTGGGAGCAGGCGCCGCATATCTTTATAACTCCCTTCTGTCAACCCACGGCATTGCCCTCCCGACTCCTTTTACCTATGGCGGGATTGAGTTTTCCCGAATGTTCGCAGAAATTAATGCGCGGAGCTTCTATATCCCGGCAATCTGTGTGGTTGCCTCGGCAATGCTGGTCGCTGCTTTCCCGGCGGCAAAAGCCGCTCGCACCGCTCCGGCAAAAGCGATGAGAATGCACTGAGAGGGTTTACCGTATGCTTTTGTACCTCAAACTGGCGTGGCGAAATCTCTTCCGCAATACCCGGCGGACATTGATTGCCGGGTTTGCCATCGGCATCGGTTTGGCGTCATTGATTTTTGTCGATGCCTTCATGATAGGGATGGAACAGAACATGATACATTCCGCCACCGCCTCATTCTTAGGAGAAGGTCAGATCCATCGCGAGGGATTTCTCGAAACGTTCGACGTGGAGAAAACGATTGTCGATTTCCCGAACATTATGGAAGAGCTGCGTACCGAACCTCTCGTTCGCGCTTTTACTCCCCGCATCCTCACGCTGGCGATGATAAGCTCACCGGCGAACGTCAGTTCAATCACTATGGTGGGAGTGGATCCGAAAACGGAGAAGGAACTATCACAAGTGGACGAAGCGCTCATCAAAGGTTCGTATTTTGAAGGCACCGATGAAAACGACATCATTATCGGGAAAAAGCTGGCGGAGATTTTGGAAGTTGGGCTTGGAGATAGAATTGTGCTGACCACCGCAGAAGCCCACACCGGGGACCTTTCGCAAGCCATGTTCCGCATTTCGGGCATATATTATTTCAATATTCCGGAAATGGACAAGGCGATGGCGTTTATCCGCATCGACAAAGCCCGCTCCATGCTGAATTTGCCCAACCAATCCCACGAAATCGCCATCAAATTCGTCAATACGAATATAGGGAAGTCAAAGGATATGCCTTTTTGGAGCAAATACTCGAAAAACGGAAACGAGGCGGTCGGCTGGACGGAGCTTCTCCCCCAGTTGGAAGCGGCATTTGAGATGTCCCGCTTCTCGATTTGGTTGATGGGACTCATTCTTTTTGCGCTGGTTTCACTGGGTATCGTTAATACCCTTTTCATGTCGTTGTATGAACGCATGTTCGAGTTCGGTGTCTTGCGGGCAATCGGCACCCAGCCGCTGGCGTTGGGCGAGTTGATTCTTTTCGAAGCGGCATCGTTAGCGCTGTTGAGTATCTGCTGGGGAGTGTTGCTTGGTTTCGTCGCCACCATGGTTATGTCGAAAATCGGAATCGATTACACCGGTATCGAGTTTGCGGGGGTAACGTTTCGGGAGTTGCTTTATCCCGTTATGAGAGCGAGACAATATACCTTCTACCCGTTTTGGGTATTTATCTTTACCACCATCATAGGCTTGTATCCGGCGACGTACGCCGCCAGGATGAATCCCGCCAAGGCTATGAGAAGGAGTTTTTAAGGGAAAATGACCATGGAAAACAATTTGTCAGAATATGTCATCGTCACCGAAGGGATAACCAAGGAATATTCCGATAACGGAGTTCCTGTCCCCGCCTTACGGGGTATCGACCTGACCATCCGGAAGGGAGAGTTTACCGCCATCGTGGGACCGTCCGGCTCGGGGAAAACGACTTTCTTGAACGTCGTCTCCGGCTTGGACGACGTCTCCTCGGGAAAAATCTGGCTGAACGGCAAGCTCCTCTCCGCCATGAGCGGCAAAGAACTTTCCAACTTCCGACGGGACAACATCGGCTTTATTTTTCAGGCGTACAACCTCATTCCGGTATTGACCGTGGAAGAAAACGTGGAATACGTGATGCTTTTGCAGGGTGTTCCCAAAGCGGAACGCCATCGGCGCGTCGAGGAGATCCTCTCCGAGTTGGGATTGGAAGGTTTCGCTCACCGCCTGCCGACCAAACTTTCCGGCGGGCAGCAGCAACGGGTCGCCATCGCTCGCGCCATTGTCTCCCGCCCCGCTTTGGTGCTTGCCGACGAACCGACCGCCAACCTTGACTCCGCCACCGGCATCGAACTTATCGAAATGATGAGAGAACTCAACCGCCGCAGTGGTATTACTTTTATTTTCTCCACGCACGACGCCAACATCATGGAGCGGGCACGACGGCTCATCGTGCTGAAAGACGGGAAAATAGACAAAGACAAGGTGAAAACATGAAACGAGGGGAAACACGTTTTTTCACAAAGATACTCATGGCGATTCTCGGAGGGGTAGTGGGAATTTACACTCACGCTCCGGCACAGGAAAAGCTGACCGGGGGAGGATACTATAAAAACTTTTCGTTCGTGTATGACTATCCGGCGTTTAATTTCTTCACGGTATCGGACAACCTCCCCATCTCCGGAAGCTTCAGCCATCGTCTCCGTCTCAAAAGCCGGTATGCTCTCTCTGAACAAATGGCTTTTCACGCCGCATACGAAATATTCTCCACCTTCGGCAGGACAAGGAACCAAAACAGTATTGATTCTCTCATGCTCAGCGCTTCCCTTTCCAATTATCGCGTCACCGACCTCGAGTACCGCTTGTACCCAAGCGACGAAAACAGCTTCAGTAACATCAACGTCTACCATGATCTTGACCGGCTCTACCTGAGCCTCAGCTTACCTTCTTTTGATCTCTACGTGGGAAGGCAGGCGATTGCGTGGGGCTCGGCGCGAGTCATCAATCCGACCGACGTCATCGCTCCCTTTTGGTACACCGACCTGGATACGGAAGACCGTCGCGGGGTCGACGCGATACGGGTGCGGGTTCCTCTCGGCAGTCTTTCGGAACTCGACGCCGGCTATGTTTTCGGAAAAGATTTCAAATCATCCCTCTCCGCCGCTTTTATCCGGACCAAATTTCCGATAGGGCGAGCCGATTACTCCTTCCTGCTGATGGACTTTAAGGAAAATCTGCTTGCCGGTTTCGATGTCGGCAGCGATCTGTTCGGTGCCGGTTATTGGCTGGAAGCCGCCTATGTTTTTGAAAACGCCTTTATTTCTTCTGACTCGTCGGACGGCTACTTCCGGCTCTCCACCGGTTGCGACTACAGCTTTCCCCACAATATCTACGGATTTATTGAGTACCATTACAACTCCGCTGGACAAAGCCGACCGGAGAACTACCTTAATAGTCTCTTTTCCACTGCCTATTGTGAAGGGAGCGTCTACCTATTGGGACAGCATTACCTCATCCCCGGCTTTACGGCACAACTCACCCCTTTGTTGATCCTCAGCGCCCAAGCCTTGGTGAACCTGAACGACGTTTCCTTTCTTTTCGCTCCCGCTCTCGAATACAGCATTGCCGAAGATGTCTACGTGGCAGCGGGATTTTACGTCAGCCAAGGGAAGAAGGCAACCACTCTTTTCCCTGCTTCTCCCCAACTTTACAATATCCGTTTCAACTCGGAGTTCGGCAGCTATCCCGATGTGTTCTACTCTTCGTTCCGGTACTATTTCTGATTATTTTCTCTCACGTCCCTGACGACTCCTCATGGTGATTGACAGCCGTGCAACGGTCGATATATTAGAGTGGTATAACGTGTTAATTACATATGGGAAACGACAACATGAACTTTGAACCGGATCTACTCCGCTACGAATCCAAGTTCCAAAAGTTTGACTCGTTGATGAGCTTCCGAGTCAAGCACATCCTTTTGGTGTCCAGCTTGTATGACTCTTTCGTCCTGGAAGAAGACGGACAGTTGACCGACCTCATTTACCATGAATACCTGGAGTTGAACCTCACCATCACTCCGCACGTCAAACGAGCCTCTAACGCCAAGGAAGCGCTGGAAATATTGAACAACCAAGAAATCGACTTGGTCATCATTTTCAAGCGGGTGGCGGATATCGATGTGCTGGCGTTCGGTCATGCCGTAAAGGAAATCAAGCCGGACCTGCCGGTCATTTTGCTGGCTTACGACGAGCACGAATTGGCGGTGATGGAAGAGCCGGGCTTTTCGACGGCTATCGACCGGGTCTTTATGTGGACGGGAGATGTAAAGATATTCCTGTCGATTATCAAACTCCTCGAAGACAGGCTCAACGTCGACGCCGACACCTCTCTGGTCGGGGTGCGGGTTATCGTCATCGTGGAAGATTCGGTCAAATACTATTCATACTTTCTCCCCTTGCTCTATACCGAAATCATGCGCCAGACGCGCACCTTGATGGCGGAAGGGTTGAACCTCACCGACAAGCTGCTGCGGATGCGGGCGCGTCCCAAAATTCTCTTGGCGCATAATTACGAAGACGGCTGGCGGCTGCTGGAGAAATATCGAAAATACCTGTTGGGATTTATCTCCGACTTTCGCTTTCCCCGAGAAGGAGAAATCGACGAAGAAGCCGGTATCAAGCTCGTGAAACGCATCAGAGCCGAGATTCCGGACCTGCCGGTCGTGATGCAGTCCTCCGACGAAAAGAACAAAGAAATCGCCCACGCCAACAACGCCGGTTTCGTCTACAAACGGTCGCAAACGCTCAACGCCGATTTGCAGCATTTTATCAAAGAATATTTCGGCTTCGGTGATTTCATCTTCAAACTCCCCGACGGCACCCAGGTTGCCGTCGCCAAAGATTTTCGCTCGATGGAAAAGTGCCTTGCCGAAGTCGACGAGCGTTCGCTGCTATACCATGGCAGCCGCAACCACTTTTCCAACTGGCTCATGGCACGCACCGAGTTCGACTTAGCCGCCCGTCTTCGCCCGCGCAAAGTTTCGGAGTTCAAAGACACGAAATCGCTCCGACAGTACCTGATAGATATTTTCAAAAGCTTCCGCCATGAAAAACAGCGCGGCATCATCACCGACTTTTCTCCCCAGCAATTCGACCTGGAAAGCGATTTCGTCCGCATCGGCGGCGGGTCGCTGGGAGGCAAAGGAAGAGGGCTGGCGTTTATCAACGCTTTATTGACCAAGTATAAGATTCACAATTTCTTTGAAGGGGTGAACATCACTGTTCCATTGTCGGTCATCATCGGCACCGATGTTTTCGACGAATTTCTCGAAAGCAACAAGCTGATGGAGAAAGCCCTCACCGATAAGGATGACCGTGCCATTGCTCAAAGATTCCTGCGGGCAAAGCTGCCGTCGCAAGTCATCAAAGATTTGGAAGCGTTTCTCGATGTGGTGCGTTATCCTTTGGCGGTACGCTCTTCCTCGCTGTTGGAGGATTCCCATTTGCAGCCGTTTGCCGGAATCTACGATACCCACATGCTGCCGAACAGCCACCCCGACAAGAAAATTCGGCTGAAGCAACTGGAAACGGCAATCAAGTACATCTACGCATCGACCTTCTGCCAGAGCGCCAAACATTACCATGAGTCGGTCGGCAACCGCATCGAAGAAGAGAAAATGGCGGTGATTATCCAGCGGGCTATCGGAAGTCGGTACGGCGAGAACTTCTACCCCAGTTTTTCCGGCGTTGCCTTGTCGTACAATTACTACTCTATTGACGATGTCAAGCCGGAAGACGGGGTGGTTTACGTAGCGTTGGGGCTGGGGAAAACCATCGTGGAAGGAATGAAATGTCTGCGCTTTTGCCCCAGTTATCCGGAAAAGCTCCCCCAATTTTCAACGGTCGATGATATTCGCGACAACTCACAGAAAGAATTTTACGCCATCGACATGAGCGATCCGAGTATCATCCCGGAACTCGGCGGAGAAAAAGGTCTTATTAAACTTCCTGCTTCCCAAGCCGACAAAGACGGCACCCTCTTCCCCATCTGCTCCACCTACTCACCCGACAATGACCGCATTTATACCGGTTGCAGCCGTCCCGGCATCCGCTTGATAACCTTTGCCCCCATACTGAAAACGAAAATCTTTCCGCTGCCGGAAATCGTTCGCTTCCTTCTGCGCTTCGGAAGCCTGGGTCTGAATTGTCCCGTCGAGATAGAGTTTGCCGTCAACCTCAACCCACCCGACGGGAAAGCGAAAGAGTTTGCTTTTCTCCAGATACGACCCATGATTAAAGACGACCGGTTCGACATCGTTTCCACCGATGACGTGGACGAAAGCCGCATCATCGGCAAGAGTGAAAACGCTCTTGGCAATATGCTTGAACAAGGTATTCGGCATATCATTTACGTGACCCCGGAATCGTTCGATCCCTCGAAAACGGTCGACATAGCCGCTCAGGTCAGTTCCTTGAACGAACTCTTCCGCCGAAACGGCGAACAATACCTGCTCATCGGGCCCGGTCGCTGGGGGACTCGCGAACGTTGGCTGGGGATACCGGTCATGTGGGAGCAGATTTCATCGGCGCGGGTGATTGTGGAAGCGGCGTACGGCGATTTTTGTCCCGATCCCTCCTTCGGCACTCATTTCTTCCACAACCTGACCTCATTCCATGTCGGCTATCTCACGGTAAACCCTTCCATTAAGAACGGCTTCATCGATTGGGAGTGGCTCTCGCAACAACCGGTGGCGAATGAAACCACCCATCTGCGGCATATCACTCTGGAAAAACCGCTGGAAATTCGTATCGACGGACGAAGCGGAAAAGGGGTTATCCTCAAGCCGGAATAGAAACAATCCCCACACCGTCTTCGGCGGAATGAAAGGAACTCTTGCAGGAGGGAACTAAGAACCGGCTTAGCCGCCGGTTGCTTTCCGCTGCCCCGCTCCTTTTTTCTCTACCGCTTTTTTCAAGTCCAACGCCGGCTTGTATGTGGAATCCAATTCGAGGCACTTATTCAAGTAAGTCATCACCGTATCAATCGGAGAGCCACCCTCCAGATGTCCCACCGCAATCATATAATGAGCCTGGTACAAGTTCTGGTCACGTTTGAGTGCCCGCAGCATCATGGAAATGCCGGAGCTGAACCGCCGCCGTTCGATAAGCGACAGTCCCCAATTGAAGAAATCGCTCGCCTCCAAGTCGTGGTGGCGCATCCCTTTCATATAGAGGGTGTCGGCTTTGCCGTACTGCTTATTCCGGGCAAAGAACGCCGCTGCTTGGAAATACGCTTTGCCCATCAACGGTGCCGCTTCAACGGCTTTCAGAAATGCCGAAGAGGCGGAGTCGAACGCTCCTTTCTCGTCATACGCCCGCGCCAAGTTCAAGTACATCCGCCCCAATTCGTCGGGAGAGACACTTACCGTCGAGTCATACAACTCGATGGCTTTCCGAAACAGCGCAATCGATGAATCGAGATCTCCCTTTTCTTTCACCAACAAGCCTAAGTTGTTATAGACCCTGCTGTAGTCAGGTTTGAGCGCCAGGGCACGATAATAATTCTTTTCCGCTTCGGCATGTTTGCCCAAAAGGAACTGCATGTAGGCAAGATTGTTTATCAAAGTTGCCGAATAGGGGTATTCCTTGTCGGCAAGAAGGTACTCGTGCTCGGCTTTTTGATACTCTCCGGCTTGTTCGTATTTTATCCCGTTGTTGAAGTGAATCTGGAACGTATTTTCAAATCCCTCTCCGTAGTAGGTCCGGTTGACAAGGAACGCGACTACAATAAATCCGCCTATTAAAAACGCCGCTTTCTTCTTCTCCAGCTTTTTCCATTCCTTCACTAATGTAACCGCTCCCGCTGCCGCCAAAAGTATCATGAACGGAACCAGCGGCAGGCGGTGCCGCGCCGTCACCAAGAAAAGAATGATGGTCGGGATATAGCCGATGAGATAGAGATATATCGGCAGCAGTTTCGAGAACTCCCGACGCCGAAGATAGATCCCCAGCACCGTCAACGGCAAAAGCACCCCAAAAGGAAAAAACAACGGCTTCTTCCACAGCAACAGGGAATACAGCACCGACTTATGCCGCTCGTAGTAGATATCCGAGTTGTCGCTGTTTTCGAACCCGTTGAGCAGGTAGACGGTTTTCTTCCAGAGTAAACCGAGAAACTTACCGGGATTATTTGTCATAAAGCGCAATGCCTTACGCGTCCAAAACGACGACTGCTCCGCCGCCGACAGCTCATGACCGACTTCCTTTTCCGCCGCCGCTTTTGTCAAGGGAATGAACTGTCGCCAGGTAAGGGATTCATCCGTCATGTCGACTTCCGGCATCAGCATCGACAAGCCGGTCGCGTATTCGTTGTTGCCGAGGTACAGGTTGACCCCTCCTTGAGAGGAGATGAGAATAAAATCGCCCGTCACCACGTAATTTCTTATCGTCACCGGGGCTATCACAATTGCCACCCCGACGGCAAGCAGTACCGGCCGTCGCAGTCTCTGGAGGAAAGCAGCAGCTCGACGCCGTTCCAAAAAGAGCCATATCATAAACAAGGGTATCACCAGCAAAATGTTGGGGCGGGAAATCGCCGCCAGCCCGAACACCAGCCCGGTCGCCAACCAGGTTTTTGTCGCTGTCGATTCACGATAGACCACCAACCGGTACATCCCCCATACCACAAAGAACAAGAAAACTACCGGAATGAGGAACATCGACTCATAGTAAATAAGGGTACCATAGAAAGCATACATAAGCCCCTCCGCCACGGCGGCCGTCCGCCCAAAGAGATGCTCCGCCAACCGAAAGAGGAAAAATGCGGTTCCGAGACAAACCGTCAGTTGAAGGAACTTCATCCAAAAGATGGAACTGCCGGTAATCCATGCCAGGAAAGCCAAGAAGTACGGGTACAGCGGCGCCCGAAAGTAGGCATCTTCCCCCCAAAACGATTTCGTCAGGATTTCATGCGCCCACTCCCAGTGCCACTTTTCGTCAACCATCGGCACCGAAAAGCCCGGTTGGCGGCTGAGTTCGAGAAGATAAATCAAGCGAACCAGAAAGGTCGCTCCCAAAACGATGAGCAGCCACTTATGGGTGCGAAGGAAGTCCTTTATTTTCATGCGGTCTATCTGAATGTCGCTTTACCCCTTTCGGTTGTTTCCCAACGCCTTTCGCCAGAGGATAACGGTCAACCCGAAAAATGCCAGCAACGACAGCCAAGGTCCGGCACTTCCGGTCACGGTGTTCCACATCCCTTCGTGGGCGTCGTAAAACTCGGCATACCAGCTAAACGGTTTCCAAATGGTCGACAACGAAATCATAAACGCCACCAGCACGCCGATTAAGGCATCCCCCGCCACCAAACCGGAGGAAAAGAGAATGCCTCTTTCATTTCTCTTCTTATACTCATCTTTGCGGGAAACTTTCTTGATAATATAGGCAATTATCCCGCCGGTCATTATCGGCGTCGAGAGGGAAAGCGGCAGGTACAAACCTATTGCAAACGGTAGTGAGGAAATCCCCAGCACTTCGACCGCCAGCGCAACCATCGCTCCGACCAAAATCGGCGCCCACGGGAGGTTCTGGTTCATCACTCCCTGCACCACGGTAGCCATCACGTTTGCCTGCGGCGCCAAAAGCGGCGTCCGACCGGTGGCTCCTTCGACGAAGCCGAAGACGTCATTGAGCAAATACACAAAGAAGCCCATCGCCAACGCCGGGAAGAACAAGCCGATGAACTCCGTCAACTGCTGCTTGATAGGGGTGGCGCCCAACAAGTAACCGGTCTTGAGGTCTTGAGCGATATCCCCTGACATACAGACGGCGATACAGACAATCGTTCCGACCGACATGGCGGTTATCATCCCCTTGACATCGGAGATGCCGAAGTAAAGCAAAATAAGGCTGGTGACCAACAACGTCGCAATTGTCATCCCGGAAACCGGCGAGGATGAGGAGCCGACAATACCGACAATGCGTGCCGCCACCACCACAAAGAAAAAGCCGAATAAAACCGCCAAAACCACTCCCAGGAAGTGAAGCTCCGTTCCCGGCAGCATCCAGATGGCAACGACAATCAGCGCTACACCCAACAACACCCACTTCATCGGCATGTCACGGTCGGTGCGGCTGACTTGACGATCCGCTTTTCTGCCTATCAACTGCCCGAAGCCTTGAGTAAAGGAAGAAATAATCACCGGGAATGATTTCAACAGAGAGATAAACCCTCCCACAGCCACCGCTCCGACGCCAAGGTATTTGATATAAAAGTTTCTCAAATCAGCCGGACTCATCTCGCTGATGGGAATCGTCCCCGGTGCGATGACGATACCGGGAATTTGCTCGCCGATAAACGCAATAAGCGGACCTATCGCCAAGTAGCCCAAGACGGCGCCGCCCATCATCAAGGCGGCAATGCGAGGACCGATAATGTAGCCCACCCCCAACAGTGCTGGGGTCGCATCCAAACCGATAGTGCCTCCCTTCAGCACGCCGTGGAAATTGTAATTGACCGATTCCGACCAGCCCTTGAGCATGTTCATCAACACCTTGTACAGCGCTCCCAGCCCGATGCCGGTAAAGACCATGCGGGCTTTTTCCCCTCCCTCGTCACCGGCGACGATGACTTCCGCGCACGCCGTGCCTTCCGGGAAGATGAGCTTCTTATGCTCACGCTCCACGAGGTATTTCCGCAAGGGAATCATCAATAAAATTCCCAGCGAGCCGCCCAGCATGGAGAGCCAGAAAATCTGGGTCTTAGTGATTTCGTGATGGTAGCCGGCGGCGACCAACTCTTTATTGGCAGACCAAATGAAAAACGCCGGAATTGTGAAAATGATGCCCGCCGCCAACGATTCTCCCGCCGAGCCGATGGTTTGGACAATATTGTTTTCCAAAACGGAAACTTTTTTGAAGAATATCCGCAACACCGCCATCGAAATAACCGCCGCCGGAATCGATGCCGAGACGGTCATTCCGAACTTCAATCCCAGGTAAGCGTTTGCCAATCCGAAAACGACCGAGATGATTATTCCCAAGATTATCGTTTTCCACGTGACCTCGGGAACCGTTTGATGAGCGGGGATTACAGGCTGAAAATCCTCCACCGGTTTCTCGCTGTTGTTCACGCATCCTCCATTCTTGCTCACGTACCTCTATCAATACCGGTAAGTTAGGCGCTCCCCTCGAAGAGTCAAGTTTTAGTATTCCTTCTCCTCGAGGACCTCCGAGGCTTACTGAAAGTTGAGAAAATGAAGAGTTATTATAATAAAGCGTCCATTAAGCTTCCGTTCGGCGACAAACCGCCCATCTCCTTTTCAAAGGAAACACGATTTCCTGACACAATGTGACACAAAATATGCGCCGTGGAATGTTATCACACAGCAGGCATGGATATTGCTGTACATATTGTTGTGAAAAACGCACGAAATGCCGTCGCCGCAAAAAAACAACATAAAGCAGAAAATTTTACGGATACCGGTGTAAAGCGACCACCCGACGAAGAACGAAATAATCGTGGATGAAGGAAAAAATTTCATATTCATGAGAAACAATGGGAACTAATGAAAAAAACCAATGTAATAGAAGTAGGAAAGGAGGGATAGAGAGGTAGGATATTTTTCTTGTGAGTGCGTCGCACCTTTTCACGGACGATAAAAGGGCTTGACAAAGTAAGCGAATGTATTAGCTTATACATGAGCCGTCAATCATCTAACTGCCAACTATAGCATCCTAAGTAGAGTAACACTTCCGAGAAAGAGTAATTCGTATTACGGATGAGCCAACGGCTGCGTAGCGCAAGGGATTGAGTTGATCTACGACAGCCACAGTGTTTCACTCAGCTCCGAGGAGGTGAACCTTGAGCAAATTACTACACACATTAATGGTCATCACTATTATTGTGTTGCTCCCGGCAATCATTTTTGCGGGAGCCAATCACAAATTCGTCGTCAAGAAAGCGATGGCGAAAGACAACACGGTTATCGTCCCCTTGGTTATTACCAATGAAGACAACCTTGCGGCGATTGATATTCCGCTCAAATTCTCCGAAGGCGTTACCCTGAAGGAAGTCACCTACGATGACACCCGGGTTTCCTATTTCGATTTGAAAGTCGCCAACATCAACAATGAAGACCATACGGTTATCATCGGCTTGCTTCCTCAAATGACTCCGACCCCGAAGCCCGATTTGGAAGCGGGCACGGGACCGATCGCCAACCTGGTCTTTGAGGTGACCGATCCGACCGTGGATGAGATAAAACTCGAAGCTATCGAAACTCACATGCCGGATCATGCCTTGACGTTCGTCTACCATGACTATGATGAGAACGGCGTCCCGCATATTCGCATGGAGAAGCCGGAATTTGAGACGACTACTTTAGCTTTGGACGAAATCGGCGAATTTAAAGCTGAAACGCCTACTGTGTACGCTCTCAGCCAGAACTATCCGAACCCGTTCAACCCGACCACCGACATTTCTTTTGACCTGCCGGTCAGCTCTCGGGTGGAATTGACCATTTACAACATTCTTGGTCAGGAAGTCGAAACTCTCATTAACGGAGAAATGGAAGCCGGTCATCACACGGTCACGTGGGATGCCTCGCCGTATTCCAGCGGAATCTACTTCTATCGTATCTCAGCGAACAACTTCTCTGAGACGAAGAAGATGCTCTTGTTGAAGTAAAAAGGTTGTATAGTGTAACCTGTTGAAAAGCGTCCAAAAAGTTCTTACCAACACGCCCTCTCCTTTGTAGGAGAGGGCGTTAATTTATATCGCACGCTCAAATTCTGCGACAAAACGCAAACAAAATCTGCGCTTTACCCTTGAGACGCTCTCCTCCCACATCACCAACGCAAACGTATCTCCCCTGTTTCCAACAAGATAACCGAACGCCTGAAAAACGCCCTTCGTTGGGCATACGGTTTGTTGCATAATACGACGGTCGGGTAATGCGATAATTGTTTACTCGCAATCTATCGATCAAAGTTCGTGGAGCAGTTTTTTGGTGGCGGTTAGGCTGCTTCACACAAACTCCCGACCGGTGAGGAGAGAAAGGTCTCAACATTCAATGTTGAGACCTTATTTTTTTGCCCATCCAATGACTTTGGAGGTTACTCCCTGTAAGCCTCGATAATTATATATGCTCTCGACACTTTCACGGGTTCGATTCAACTATCCAAAGCGGCAAACCTCTGCCCTTGCAGTTTGTCTTCCTGATTGGAAACAAAAAACCAAATAAGCCCCAATGTCTTTCAGTATTTGTGAAGATGAGAGAAATTAGAAAAGAACCGTGCGAAACAAACGGGATTTAGTGCACTAGAGTGCTGATGTCGATATTGTACTGCTTTATCTTCAAGCGGAGGGTGGATTCGGGGATATTCAGCAAAGCGGCGGCGTGTTTTTTCACACCCTTTTTCTCTTTCAATGCCTTGATGATGTAGCGTTTCTCCAGCTCACCCAGGTAGTCGTACAAGGAATAGGTCTGAGAGAAGGAAAGGTCAGGGCGTGAGACTTTTTCCAATACCTCTTCACCGGTTTGGTCACTCTGAGCAAGAGAAGAAATCTTTTTCGACAGCGCCTGCACTTCAATCACCTCGGAATCGCCGGAGAGGAGCACAATCTTCATGATTTCATTTTTCAACTCGCGAATATTGCCGGGCCAATCATACGCCACCAACAACTTGAGCACCTCCGGCGAGACCTTCTTTCCGCTTCCCTCCAAGAAATGCGACACCAGCAAGGGGATATCCTCTTTCCGCTCGCGTAAAGGCGGCAGACGGAACGTCAACGCCGAAAGTCGATAATAGAGATCCTGCCGGAACTGTCCGGCTGCCATCTGCTCTTTCAGATTCTTGTTTGTGGCGGAAATTATCCGCACGTCAACCTTGCGCGGCACCGATTCTCCTAGACGGACGATTTCCTTGTCTTCCAGCACCCGGAGAATCTTGGCTTGGATACTCAACGGCATATCGGCAATCTCATCGAGGAAGAACGTCCCGCCGTCGGCTTCCTCGAAAAGTCCCGCTTTGTCACGGTTTGCACCGGTAAACGCTCCCCGCTTGTATCCGAACAGCTCCGACTCCAACAAAGTCTCCGGCAGAGCGGCACAATTAACCGAGATAAATCTCTTTTCCTTCCGACTGGAGTTGAAATGAATCGCCCGCGCCAGAATATCTTTCCCCGAGCCGGTCTCCCCTTCGATAGTAATCGAAATGTTCGAATCGACCACCTGTTGGACTTGCGCCAACATCTCAAGCATTTCACTATTTTGGGTGATAATGCTCGGGAAAGCGGCTTTTTCCATCAGTTGGTTCTTCAGACGGCGGTTGTCCTCCAGCAGCTTGTTCTTTTGAATTTCCACCCACTTGAAGGCAATCAAGTCCGAGAACCCCACCGCAAAATTCAACTCGTCTTGGTTAAACGGATTTATCCCGTTGTCGACGGTCAAACGGTCAAGATAGAGATAACTGGTCGACTCATCGCTCATCCGAATAGGCACCACGATAACACTTGCCACCACATCGGGAATGTCGGGGAACAACTTGTTGATAAACGGATCCCGCCGACAGTCCAAGATGAGAGTCGGTTTGGTCTTTGAAATCTCCTGCCCGAGCAGCTCGTTAAAATGCTGGCTGAAACGCTTTTGCTGTTGCGGCGTCAGAGCCAACGATGCCGCCGGTATCTCCTCCGCATCGGGGGTATACAATAACGCCCGGCTGCCGTTGGTCTTTTTCAAAAGGATGTTAAGGATTTCTTCGATTTCACCTGACTTCAAATCAGTCAGTTCCGCAGGGGTGATAAGACTGCCGAATATCTTGAACTCATTGTCATGGGAAATCGACAACGCGACCGCTTGTTCGGCTAACGACTGAAGGAAATTGTGGACGGCGCGGATTTTTGTCTTTTCTTTCAAGAATGAGAACGACTTCTCCGCTCGATTCAATTTCTTGAAGCCGCCGGTCAAATCGCCTAGCTGACAGGAAAACGCTCCGTATTTGAAGTTCGTCTCAGCAACCCAATAATCGAGTTTCAGCTTTTTGAACAAGTGGTACGCTTCGTCATACGCCGCTCGAATTTTCTCGCTCTCGTTCGAGCGGGCGGCAATATAAATATCTCCCATCACCAGGAGGGTTCGAGCCAAATCGTACGGGTCACCCACCGAGCGGATGACTTCCACGGCATT
Organism: uncultured Ignavibacteriales bacterium; assembly: GCA_964489705.1. Taxonomy (GTDB): domain Bacteria; phylum Zixibacteria; class MSB-5A5; order GN15; family FEB-12; genus CAZAZQ01. Next base: position 74,395 of record CAZAZQ010000002.1, on the reverse strand, counting down.
GTCAATATATTCTCGAGCTTCTTCATGGTCACCCTTGGCGGAGAAAATCTGAGCGATAACCCGGTTGGACAGCCCGGCTTCGACCCTTTCACCGATTGCCAAGGAAAGTTCCAGAGCTTTTTGGGCGTATTTCATCGCCTCGTCCAGATTGTCCAACAACAGCTCCGCTTCCGCCAACCGACGCCCTGATTGGGACACCAACGAGGAACGGGACGCCAGCAGCATTCCCTGCTGGTAGGCGTCACCGAGCAGCATCTTCGCCTTGAAGAAGTCCCCTTTCTCCAACGCCAATTCGCCCGCAAACTCAAGGTAAATAACTTTTTCCCGCTTCAAGTTCAGCTTGCTGATGATTTCCAAAGCATGGTCAAGGTCCCTCCGAGCGAGACTGAACTGTCGACGACGGATACGGAGGTACCCGTAAGAAAGCAAGTTGATGGCGTGCGAGATTTCCTGTTTGTGCTCGACGTTATAGCGAAGCGCTTCTTTCAGATCATTTTCCGCCTGTTCCCATTGACCGGTATATATTTTCAGTGTGGCGATATTACCGGTCAACTGCGCAAACTTCCGCGGATTGTCGGTTACCATGGCAATCGCATCGGTAAGGAAATTCACCCCGGCGTGGTAGTTACAACGGATATATGAAATACGCGCCAACTCGTTCAACGAGTCGACTTGTCCCACCGGATCCGAGCCGCGCCGATACGCCGCCAGAGCATCCCGCGCTCGGATTTCGGCGTTTTTCAAATCACCGATCGCCGAGTACGACTTCGAAAGGACAAGCTGAATCCTTCCGTAGCGGCTGTTGAGGGGATACCCAGCCAACAGACGAGCGGCTCGCTGCCCGTACTCGATAGCCTGCTTATAGTTCCCTTCCACATAGCTTCCGTCGGCTTTCAAGGATAACAAAAGCCCCAACTCATGCTGCTGAGAACCGAATTCCTCTTCCGACAAGTGGGAAAGCTCTTTGAGAGCTATCTGATGCTGTCGCTGACGAAAAAGCTCTTCGACGGACAGAAGCCGGCTATCAAATGACAATTTCTGTGGTGAGGAAAGTTTCATTATAAGCGCTTCTTATACTTGTTGTGACAAATATACTACTTCCTGTTTACTTCCGTAAGGAATTATTCACGCGGGCATTTCCACCCTGGCTACTACTCCCTGCTGCCATAACAGCGCTTTGAGAACTTCCCTGAGAGAACACCACACCGATGATATACGGATAGAAATTGGTAAACACAATCCCTACCATCAAATCATCAGGGAAGATACCATCGGAGCCAGCCGACAATAACATATCTCCGTTTACCGTCGTAGAATCGGTGTCACTATTCCCGGGATCGTTGGAGCCGTCCGTACTGGAGTTATTGTTATCGCTGTCCCATGGTCCTTCGCTTGAGAGAACAGGCATAGACAGAAAGCAGGCAAAGGCGAAAACCGCCAACATCAGCCACACCATTAGCCGCAAATGTTTCATTTGCTTTGCCTCCTTCATGTTAACTTCAAACCTGTCAAATGGTTACATTATAACAGGCACACGAAATATCAAATAAAACGCATATTTTGCCATATACAACTTAGTCAATAGTTATTTGCTTGTCAAGAAATATCTTAGATATCGCAAATTTTGCGCTGACTTTATGTGATTTTATCTTTACTGACATAAAAAATTACCATCTATTGGTAACAACAACAACAAAGTACTTCGCCGGTTCTGATGAAGTAAAGGAAAGAGAAAAGAGGTTTTCATGAGTATTCGAGTCATTGCGAGGGTGTGGAGTCTTGCCAGCATCGGTTTTCTTCTGCTCTTCCTTGTTGGCGAGGGCGTTAATTTTTTCAAGCTGACTTCCGTCGAGTTGGTAGAATTTATCCTGTTCCCCGTCGGAGTTACGATTGGAATGGTGCTTGCGTGGAAATGGGAAAAATGCGGCGGGCTGCTGACCATTTTCAGCATTATCGGCTTTTACGCTTTTCACCGGCTCGCAAGCGGAAGCTTCCCGCGAGGATGGATTATGTTCGCGGTGGCTATTCCCGGCGTTTTGTTTCTCATCAGCAGTTTTGTCCGAAAGCCATCGCTCCAACCGGCTCAAGAGTAAATAACGATTTACAATGAAATATCGGATATTTTCAAAAACGGCACGGCATTGACGACATATTCCCCGCTTCCCTCCTCTTGGTAACGATAATATCCCGCGGTGGCAATCATGGCGGCGTTATCGGTGCACAACTCCGGTGAGGGTATAAACAAACGGCGGTTTTGTGCCTGCAAACGCTCCTGCATGGCGGCTCGCAAACGGCTGTTGGCAGCCACCCCGCCTGAAATCGTCACATCGGTTATTCCCAGCTCTTCCGCCGCACGGGCGGTTTTATCCACGAGGACTTCCACCACCGCTTCCTGGAACGAGGCGGCAATATCGGCTTTGTGCGCATCGAACTCCTCTGCGGTTAATTTCTTCAAATACAGTGCGACGGCTGTTTTCAAACCGGAAAAAGAAAAGGTATACCCTTTTTCTTTTATCATGCCGCGGGGAAAAGAAACAAAACTCGGATCGCCTTTCTGCGCCAGCTTGTCCAATTCGGCTCCGCCGGGATACCCCAATCCCATTATTTTGGCGACCTTGTCGAAAGCCTCTCCGGCGGCATCATCTCTTGTTTTTCCCAAAACCCGGTATTCGCCGAACTTTTTGACTTCCACCAACATGGTATGCCCCCCCGAAACCACCAACGTCAAATGATGAGGTGATAATTGAGGATGCTCCACGAGGTTGGCGGCAATGTGTCCCTCAATATGATGCACCGGCACAAAGGGAATCCCTTTGGCAAATGAAACCCCCTTGGCAAAAGTCAATCCGACCAACAACGGTCCGATCAAGCCGGGTCCCATTGTGGCGGCGATGACATCAACCTGAGAAAGGCTTATCCCCGCTTCTTCAAGGGCTTGCTTGAATACCGGCACGATGGTTTTCACATGCGTTCGGCTGGCGACTTCGGGAACCACTCCCCCGAATTTCGTATGCTCTGCCTGGGAAAGAATAACGTTCGACAGAATCCGCCGCCCGTCCTCCACCACCGCCACCGAGGTTTCATCACACGAGGTCTCTATACCCAAAACGTACATGGTTACTCCACCCGAATTTTCACTTTGTTCGCCGAAACCTTTTTTACCTTGAAATTGGTAGGACAATCAATAGTCACCGGCGAGAAACCGTTACTGTCCATCTGTCGGAAATCGGTGGAGGCAACGAGAGCGATGCGGTTGAGAATGTCAATATCTTCGGGCGGACCGGTCAGTTCCACGTCGATGGTCGACGGTTCGGTGGTGACTATCTTTTCCGGCGGCGCATTGTAGACTACAATCGGGATGTTGCGGAATTCCCTCGTTTTTACGGCGACGACTTCAACGGCAATCGAAACCGAATCAGGCTCCAGCGACATTTTGTATCCGGGCGGCGTCACCAACGCCAGTTTTACCGTGATGTTGTCCCGCAAGCCGGTAAGAGTGCGCGATTCGGTCGTCACGGCGTTGATTTTTCGAACCTGTATCCGGGCGCCTCGCAAAGTCACCTCCGGCGGCTGCGGGTCGGAAACATGGCTGACCGCAAATCCTTCGTCGGGAAGAATGTTAAGGTTGGAGATAACTTTGACCTTGGCTTCCGAGATATAATCGATGTGCAACCGCAAGGAGGTCGGTGACACCACCTCTTCCAAGGATACGTGCTCACCCGCCCCCACCAGAAAGGTGTTCGACGGGTTCAAATTCATCGTATGGATACCCGACGACAGTTGCGTTGCCAGAATTCTGACCCCCCGCTCCCGCCATTTCCTGCGAATCAATTGCTTTCCTCGAGAGGAAACGAGCACCACCGCCGAATCGGGAGGCGCTTCCGCCAACGTCAGCCCCTCCCCCAGCACCACATCGGAGATGGGGAGGGTAAAACGGTAGGTATACTTTTTCTCGGTAGCCACATGAAACCAAAGCAAAAGCCCCATTGCCAGGGCTAACATTTTTATTCCCAGGTTTTCGAACGGCTTAAACATCGCTTGCCTTCACCACGAAAACGCCTTCGGCTGTGTCCGATTTCCTTCCATCATCTTTATGGTAACTATTCCCGACTTCGCAATCAACTAGAAAGCAACAACTCATATAATATTAGTCGACCCGTTCAGGATTATTCCACAGGAATCTGGTCAAACCTTTCTCGGTACCGACCCAGAGGTAGTCTCCATCAAGAAGCAAGCACCAAATACGGTTGGAAGCGAGTCCGTCGTCAACCGTAAAGCGGCGGGTAAACGGCTTTTTATCCTTGTAAAAGATAAAGAACAAACCGTCATCGGTGCCGACAAAAGAGACGGTATCGTTGACGACAATCGTCCGCGGCATTACCCGACGGGAAGAGAGCGAAAAAGTCTTTTCTTCTCCCGTTTCCCGATTAACACGAACCACACCGTCTTCGGAGATCAACCACAAATCTTTCCCGTACGTGGTAATGTCATACACGTCATGAAAAAGCACCTGCTCCGGATCTTTGAATTGCTGCAACTTTCCGCTGGTGAGGTTCAGGCGATACGCCCCGCTCCCGGAAGCAATCCACAATGAGGAATCGACAATTACAAGGTGATACACTATCTGCTCAATAAAAATGTCGGGACGGACAAACTGAACGCTGTCGTACGGCGGCTCAGCCAGATACAATCCTCGCTCCGCCCCCCAGAAGATTTTTTTCCCGTTTCGTTCCAGACACAGAACGTTTCTGCTGTTCACATCGCGGCGGGAAATCGCCAGCGGGGTCACATCCTTCGACTCTCTCTCCGCCAGATACACTCCCCTTTCCGTGCCGATGAAAATCAGCGAATCGTCTGCCGCCAAGCAGTTCACGTCAAGAGGCGGCAAGCCGTTGCCGAATCCCGCTTCCATATACGCAAAAGTGTTCTCGTCGGGGTTGAAAACGGTAATGCCGGAGCGAATGTTGTTGGAAATCGCTCCGCCGATCCAAAGTTCGTCGCCGACTCGAATGACTGTCCGCACTTTATCTTGAAGCAACCCGTACGGTAAAAAATCCATCATGTGAGACATCTTATTCACCCGGGCCGCTCCATACCCCCAGATCCCGAGCCACAGCGTGCCGGTTCGGTCATCCACCACGTCGTTGATAAGAAACCGGCGATTCAACGGATCGATAAGACTCCTCCCGTCAAACAAAAAGCCAAACGGCGGACTGACATTGGAAGGAATGTTGACGTGCCTATCGTCACTCTCCATCACCGGAAGCTCGGAGACCGGAATCCAGCGGTCGAAGAGAGCATCATACTCGACCAACCCGTCGGACGTTGAGGCAATCAGATGGTCATCGAACGTACTCACCCAAATCTTGAGGATATCGGACTTTTCCAAACCCTCCGAACCGGTCAGAGGATATTCCCATTTCTCCTCAAGTTTGTTGTAACGGATAATCCCGTTTGTGGTGGCAAAGTAGACATACTTGAACGAGGTGGCGATGTAGTTGATGAAGCTGAAATTCGCCCAGGTGACCGCCTGCCCTTTCAGCTTCTCAGCGTGAGCCGGTATCGATATACCGACACCCACCCCAAGAAGCATACAGAACAGGAAAACCTTAATCCTCATACTTTTTAATCATGCCATTTTTCGAAGAAGACGCAATATTTTCTTCCATTTTTCTTACCACTTGGCGTACATGAGGGGCACAGGAAATATATGTAAAACCAAACACTGTCGCGGTCAAAAGAGCGGTGCCGTAGAAAATTGCTTGTTCATCTACCATAAAATAAGGCGAATGCCACGGTTTGTCGGCGCCGATGTTTTTGTTGCCGACTCCCAGCCGAAACATTGCTCCCGGAATGTGCTCAAGATAACGAGCAAAATCTTCCCCGCCCAACGAAGGCTCGGTCTCGGCAATTTTCCCTTTGCCGAAAAGGGCTTCAAACTCTCTTGCCAAAAGTCGGTTAACATGAGGAGTATTATGCAAGATGGGATAACCGGCAATGATGTTCATCTCCGCCGTAGCGCCATGGGCTTTCGCTATTGAAACGGCGATTTTCCGAATCCGTTGAGGTAACTGTTTGCTTAACGATTTCGAAAGCGTCCGAGCCGTTCCCTGCAGAACCACTTCATCGGCAATAACATTTCGCGCTACCCCACCGTGAATCGTCCCAAAGGTGACAACCACCGGCTGCGCCGGGTCGGTTTCCCGCGAGACCACTTTCTGAATTGCTTCCACAATTTCCGCCGCCACAGCAATCGCATCCACTCCCGTGTGCGGCTTGGCGGCATGTCCGGCTTTCCCGCGCACGATGATGTCAAAATCTGTCACGGAAGCCATCGTGGCACCATCACGAAGCCCGATTTTCCCTACGGGGAGGGTAGAATCAACATGCAAGCCAAAAATCATTCTTACCCCTTCAATCGCCCCCTGCTCAATCATCACCTGAGCTCCACCGGGAGGCATCTCTTCCGCAGGCTGAAAAAGAAACCGCACTCTCCCGTGAAGCTTCTCCCTTCCTTTCTCCAGAAGCGCCGCCACTCCCAAAACCACCGCCATGTGAACATCGTGACCGCACGCATGCATCCTGCCGGGGATTTTAGACTTAAAGGGGAGTTTCGTTTGTTCCGAAATCGGCAGCGCATCGATATCGGTGCGTATAGCTACCGTCTTACCGGGCAACCGCCCTATTATCTCCGCTACTAACCCGGTTTCCAACGGTATCGGCAAAATCCTCAAGCCCATTTTTTGCACCAAGCGGCGCAAATACGCCGTAGTCCGAACTTCTTGAAAAGACAGCTCAGGGTATTGGTGAAAATGCCGTCTCCACTTGATTTGTCGGGCTAATATCTTTTCCGCGTTATGGAGAATCCATTGGCTTGGTTGATTCTTCTTTGGCTCTTTCACGTAATTCGAGTATGTTATTTTTGTTTGCTTTTTTCCGCTTCTTCTTTCCTTTCCACATAACGACGATACTTGTTGGCAAGCAAATGTGCAAGTCTTAAAGGTTCCGGCAAACGATATCCCCGTAAGTTCTGGACGATTATCTCCTTGGCGTGAGAGAGGTCGCACTTGTACGCCGGTGAAATATAAATCGGCTTCACGCCTCCTTTACTCCGCAGAGCATAACCGACTTCTCGGGAACGAATGTAGATCGGTTGAAAACTTCCTTTGTTTTCCCCGACCGGCCGATGGGTGCCGGTGAGAAGTTTGCGGGCGCATCCGATAGTGGGCTTTCCGAACGTCAACCCGACAAAACACGCCATGCCGCAATATCTCGGATGGGCGATTCCATGACCATGGACAATAATCAGGTCTACGTTGTTCGTCACTTTCGCCAAAGCCTCCACAATCACCTGGCCCTCCCGAAAATAGAAAAGACCCGGCACGTACGGGAAAGTAACGGGACTGGAATGGTAGGCACGCTCGACCAATTCGATGTCGGGAAACGTTGTAACCACTGCCGCCGCATACAGAATATCTCCATCCGTCCCATAAGCGGTATCGACCGCAGCGATAAGTTTCGGTTCATCGAAATTCCCATTCAAGTTGATCTCATTTGCAAGTTCCTTTTGGAGTGAGTAAGCCTCTTCCTTTGTTGTAGGCCATTCGTGTCGTCTACGATAATCCACCTCGGCTACCTCCATTCGTCGGTTGGACAACTCATGTTTGACTACTCATCCCTCTCTTCACCACGTCACCTTCTGAGACCTTGTGTTACCGTATGGATAAACCCTCCATGTTTAATGGTTCACCTTTTTGCATGACACTTCTTGACAAGAAATGCTTGGTATTTTTTGCCATTAAAGAAAAAAACAATTTCCTCCGCATTCCCGCACATCCTCACTGACCGAGGATACGTCTCCTCATGTCAAAATATTAATGTAGTTTACCTTCCAGCGACAATCCTGCGTGTGCCGGTGTCCTCAATTCTTGGAGAGCATTACTCTCTGAAGTGCCCAAATCATGCTTACACGAATTTGAGAACCATCGACACGTAATAAAATACAATTATTCTCTCGGTTGTCAAGAGCAAGAGAAGACAAATTTACAAATTCTTTGCCTTGCCCTCCGACAGAACCGGATTCATTGTGCCCTGCGTATCCGTGCGGAGCTCAAAGGATGCGAAAACGATAAAATCCAGAGAAAGGGAAATCCTTTCCCAATTGCTTTATCCGTTCAAGGGGTATCCACGGGAAATCCCGATCCAGATTGAACAACGGAATATGAAAATCGCACGCCTCCGGACACCCCGTTGCCGCCACGTAGAGCTTGTTGCCGCTGTCATCTTCCAGCACATTGAGGATAACGTAGACTACTCCCTTGGTTCCTTTTTCATTGAAAGCAAGGAACAAATCTCCCGGCGCAATTTTCGCTTCGGGGATCGAGTCGCAATTTTCCGCCAGACTCTTGTAACTCGTGTTGCGCATGCAGACATCAACAAAATGGTAATACTCTCGGGGAGTGTCTTCCCGTTGTTTATCCGGTATCAATTTGACGGCTCCCCTCCCGTCATAGACCTCTCTGCTCGAAAGCCAGTCCGTATACCGCAAAGTATCCCCCAACTTGGGGACAACCTGAAAATCCTCCCGCCGGTCTTGGGAAAAGAGATATTCGGCGACAATCCGGATGGGAATGGCATAGTCACGAAAAGTCATCCCCCGCCAAGGAAGATGGACGGCGCGGGAAATCTGGTCGGCTTCGAAGGCTTTTCCACCTTTCCACGACCCGATCGGCTTCCACCGATGCCACAGCGGAAAATGCGACATCCAAAATTGGAACGGAGACAATTGGGTCGAATCCAAACGGTGATATCCCTCCGGGAATTTGAATTCGGTTTCAAACGTGTATGCCGTATCTTTGATAGTAAAGAAATCATAATTTTGTACGTACCAATCCCTCAAGCTCGAACCGGACTGAGTGTCGCCACTCCACCCGATAAGAGGGGAAATCATCGTTATCAAAAACGCCAGTATGCCATATTTCATCGCCGACTCCTTCTTCCCAAAACCGGTTAAAAAAGAACGAAACGTATGCTCACACCGAGCTTGTTTTTTCCGTTCAAAAAAGCACATTAAAGCTGCTTTTTCGAACTTTTTACCCTTCATCGCTCCATTTTTTCCAAAACAATGCCAATATATTTCCTTCTTTGTAAAAAACAACGGTGAAACTTCTTGTCTTCTTAGTGCAATCAGCAGAAACGGTTTCTTCTTGAATGGTCGGTATAAGACCCCTATATTCCGCTATGATGAAAACCAAACCGACCATTGTTTCGATAGTGGGAGCCCGTCCGCAGTTCATCAAACTGGCGCCCCTTGCCAAAGGACTGGCGCAATCCTTCCGTCACTACATCATCCACACGGGACAGCATTTTGACTGGAATATGTCCGACGTCTTCTTCAAACAACTTCGTCTGCCGAAACCGGACGTCAACCTCAACGTCGGCGGCGGGAGCCATGGTGCCATGACCGGGAAGATGCTGGTAAAGATAGAAAAGGAACTGCTTGAGGTGCGCCCTGACGTGGTGCTGGTCTACGGAGACACCAACTCGACGTTAGCCGGAGCCCTGGCGGCGGCGAAGTCAGCTCTCCCCGTCGGGCACATTGAAGCCGGGATGCGGTCTTTTGTCAGGGATATGCCGGAAGAAATCAACCGAAAGCTCACCGACCATCTGTCGGAAATCCTTTTTTGTCCGACGATGCTCTCGGTGAAGAACTTGAAAGCGGAAGGGATTAGGGAAAACGTCGTGCTCAGCGGGGATGTCATGTACGAACTGTTGGCGTCGGTTCGTCCTCTGGTTCGGAAAAACACGGCGATCTTGAAAGAGTATGACCTCAAGAAAAAAGAGTATCTCTTTATGACCGTTCATCGTGCGGCAACGGTTGATACACAAGAAAAGCTTCAACAGCTCCTTGAGGCTATCGAGGCTCTTCCCTTCCCCATCCTTTTTCCCATTCATCCCCGCACCAAAAAGCGCTTTCGACAATTCAAACTGTGGAAAGAACTCAGCAATCTCCCCCATCTGACAATAACCGAGCCTTTGAGCTATTACGACACGCTGGCACTGGCGTACTATGCCCATGCCGTGCTGACCGATTCCGGCGGGCTTCAGAAGGAAGCGCTCTTCTTGGGGACACCAGTATTGACTCTGCGGGAAGAAACCGAATGGGAAGAAACGCTCAAGCTGGGAAATCACTTGGTGGGACTTGATAAGAAGGCGATAAACCGACTGCTTCAAAAGCACCTTTCGGTCAAACCGATAGCCTACCGAATTGACGGCAAGAAACCGTCGGAGATTATCATCTCTACCCTCAAAGCATATGTGCAGCGGAAGAAAAATAGCCCTATGGATAACCCCTCTGAAAAATCCCCGAACGACGTATGAGTTGGTTCACACAGATACGCACGAAACTTTCCTCCCAGCAAGAGTCAGGGATAAAAGGGCTCATTGAAAACGTCTTTTCTCTCTCTGTGCTCCAGGGGATAAACTACCTTCTGCCGCTAATTACGCTGCCTTACCTGGTGCGGGTTCTGGGAGCGGAAAAATTCGGTGTGGTGGCGTTCGCGCAGGCGACTATGCAGTATTTCATTATCTTCACGGACTACGGCTTCAACCTTTCTGCAACCAGAAACATTGCCGCCCATCAACAAGACAACCGCAAAATTTCAGAGATTTTCAGCACCGTTCTCACCGTGAGATTCGTTCTCATGATAGTGGGGTTTTTCCTTTTGCTCCTGCTTGTCAAACTGGTAGGAAAATTTGCCGCGGAGCCGACGCTTTTTCTTATCTCCTACGGGCTGGTTGTCGGAAATGTCTTGTTTCCGGTTTGGTTCTTCCAAGGCATCGAAAAGATGACCTACTCCACCGTCATGATTCTCATCGCTCGTCTTCTCTTCGTCGTGCTTATTTTTATATTCGTCCGCTCGACGGAAGATTACTTGTATGTCCCTCTGCTCAATTCCCTCGGCTTTATCATAGCGGGCATTTTGAGCATGATTATCGCCGTCAGAAAGTTTCGAGTCTCTTTCGGATGGTTTGGCTGGCGGGCAATTACCAGCCAGTTCAAAAGCAGCTTCCAATTTTTTCTTTCGCAAATTTCAGGTACCGTCTATTCGTCGTTCAACACGATTATCTTGGGCTTTTTCACCAACAACCAAACGGTGGGCTACTACGCTGCCGCCGAAAAGCTCTTTATCGCCATGCGTTCGGCGTTCTATCCCTTGGTGCAAGCTCTTTACCCCTACATGGCAAGCAAGAGGAATGTGGCTTTGTTCAAAAAGATTTTCCGCTATGCTCTCTTGGGAGCGCTCGCTATTGCCGTCGTGGTCTTCTCGCTGAGCTCGCTTATCACGAACGTGGTCTTCGGTGCCGACTTTGCCGCCTCCGCCGGAATCCTGCGGTTGTTTGCGCTTCTTATTCCGGTGATTGCGGCATCGCTGCTTTTGAGCTATCCCCTCTTGGCAGCATTGAACCATGAAAAGTACGCCAATTATTCCAATGTCATCGGAGCGCTCATTCACGTTGCCTTGATAGCGGCACTCATTCCGGTTATCAGCTCCCACGTAGTGGTCATTGTTATGATGATTTCAGAATCGCTTATCTTAGGGATGCGGATCTATGGAGTGCGGAAACACCATCTCTGGCAGACGTAAGAAAATTACGGCATAAAACCGGCAATCTGCTCCAACAACTTTTCCGCCATATCTTCCCAAATATATTGAGAGGCAAGTTCCCGTCCCAACGGACGAACCTCCTCACGGGGGACGGACAACAGCTCTTCGATGGCGTCAATCCACTCCTCTACCCGATTGGGCACCACTTTGACAAGCTCGGGCGGAAACTGCCGAAGCTCTTCAATCGGCGAGCTGACCGACGGCAACCCGGCGGCTGCCAGCTCATAAAATTTCAGCGGATTCAAAAAGCGGAAAAACTCGTTGTCCAAATACGGCATCATCCCGAGGTCAAAGCTTCTCAAAACCGCCGGCACCGATTCGTAGGGGTAACTTCCTAAGAAATGAAGATTCGTAAAACGGCTGGCTCGTTTGAGAATCGCCCTATCGGCAACCGGACCGACGAAAAGAAAATGCCATTCCGGCTTTGCTTCCGCCAGCGCATTCAATAAATCCCAATCGAGACGGTTCGAGACAAATCCGGCATATCCGATCCGCGGCGAAGGGATAGCTTTGATTTCCGCAACCTCTTCTCCTTCTTCTTTGCTTAGTTGTTCAAGCGTCCGACGGGAAAGTCCGTTGCCGACCAACACCGACCGGCGGTAATGGGGCGCATATTTCTCTCTCAATGCCTGCGACGTTGTCAGGAGTAAATCGATTCGTGGACGAAGAGCTTGCTCCAGTCGCTCCACTTTTGGGAGCCGCTCTCCCGTAACGCTCACAAGATTATCATATATCTCAAAAACGGAAAAACTGCCCGGAAAAAGTTTGGCCACATATCCCTGCTGCGGGTAGTGGAACCAAACAATGGGCTGAGGTTCGACGACGCCGAGCCGCTGTTGTAACCGAGAGTAACTTCTCCGCAGAGCGGCAAGATTCAACGACTCCAAAAAGGGAACCGTGTTGGCGATGGAATCGTGAACAAAATACTTCGGGCTGAACAAGTACAAGTTTTCCCCTTTTGGTTCCAGCCGTGCCGGGGAAAGCCATTCTTTCAAGCGATGGTGTTTCCTGACGAGAGTCGAAAGCGGGCAGAGCGGGCGGTTCACTGCTACGTAAGTCGCCACATGCTTTTTCGCCGCCTGCGCCAAGGCGAAAAGGAAAGGGCGTCTCATATAGAGCTGCCAGTCAACCGACAAAAAATGCAGAATTATTTTTGGAAACTTACTCAAAATTACTTCGTCTCACTTTTCTTACGGCACAAATCCGGCTCATGATACGAGGGAAAGGCTCTCACGGCAATAAATAATACTCACATCAGGGCGGTCGGGAATCCTTTCTCCCTTTCCCTTCCCGAAACAAACCTAAGACGGAGGTTGACAAAATTCCTAACAGTTCCGTATCCTACTTTCGTAAAAAGATATAGAAACAAACCTCTGACACAGGCAGGATAACCACGGTGGCGGAAAAGCGGATTGTCATATTCGGCTGGGCGGATTCGGTGCATATCCAACGGTGGGTGTACGGCTTGAGCCGCCGAGGCTATCACATCAAACTCATCTCCGCCGGGGGAAAAGAACTCGACGGCATCGAGACCGTAATTTTACCCCGCACCGGGAAGTGGTCATATCTCAAGAACGCTTCCGCCGCCATCCGGCACGCGCGAGAGTTCCGCCCTCACCTCGTCCATGCTCACTATGCCGCCGGTTTCGGCTGGTGGGCGCACAAACTCGGCTTCACCCCGACTGTCGTTTCCGTGTGGGGCTCGGACATTGCCGAGATGTCGTTTCCGTCATGGCTGTATGCCTCCGGCATCAGGAAAACCCTGCGCCAGGCGACTCATGTGACGGCTACCAGCGATTTTCTCAAACGCTTGACGTTGCAACTAACACCGGACGTGGAGCCTCGTCTTTCCGTGATTCCTTTTGGAGTACGCCTCCCCGAAGAGATTCTTCCGCCTCCCGAAGAGCCGCCGCTGCGGTTGTGTTATTTGAAGGGACACCATCCCCGCTACGGCGCTCCTATCCTGCTGGAAGCTCTGCGGCATGTCACCCGTATCCTTCCGGAGGTTCATCTTTCCATTGCCGGAGAAGATTCGCATACACCGCACTTGAAGAAGCTGACCCAAAAACGAGGGTTGGAAAAACACGTCACTTTTGTCGGCTTCGTCCGACGGGAGGAAATAAACTCTTTTCTTCAACAGCATCACGTGATGGTCATGCCGTCTTTAGCGGAGGCGTTTGGGGTAGCGGCACTGGAAGCACAAGCCAACCGCCGCCCGGTTATCGCTTCCGATGTCGGTGGGATTCCGGAAGTGGTCAAAGACGGCAAAACCGGCATTTTAGTGCCTCCTTCCCAGCCGCACCTCTTAGCAGACACCATCATCACGTTGGCGGGTGAGCCGGAGAAAAGAACTATGCTTGGAAATGCCGGATATGAATTCGTCAAGCAAAACTACCGGGAAGAAAAAACGCTCGACCTGATGAGCAAGCTGTACGAAAGGATAATTCGTGAGTATTCGTCAACGTAAAAAATGGATACCTCTTTTCGATCTCCACCTTTCCGCTGAGGCAAAAAAAAATGTCGCCGCAACGCTCGCTTCCGGCTGGCTCACCACCGGAAAGCAAGCCAGCGCTTTTGAACGTGCCGTCAGTCGGCGGATGAATGTTCCCCATGCAACGGCGGTCTCATCGGCAACGGTGGGGTTGTATCTGGCTCTCCGCGCTATCGGCGCCACCCGGAGAACCGAAATCATCACAACCCCCTTCACGTTTGTAGCGACGGTCGAGGCTATCGTGCATACCGGCGCTACTCCTGTTTTAGCAGATATCAACCCTCATACTCTCACTATCGACCCTGATGAAGTCACTCGCAAGATCACCTCCCGCACGGTGGCGATACTTCCGGTCGACATCGCCGGATATCCGTGCGAGTACAAGCAATTGAGAAAAATCGCCAGAGCGCATTCTCTTTTTCTCCTTGCCGACGCTGCGCACACCTTTGCCGCTCAATACCGAGGAAAGACCATCCCCCACCTTGCCGACGCCGCCGTCTTTTCTTTTTACTCCACCAAAAATCTCACCTGCGGCGAAGGGGGCATGGTGGTCTCGAAACGTGGAGAATTTATCAAGAAAGTCAAGCAGCTTTCCCAGCACGGCATTACCAGAGGCACGTATGAACGGACAAAGCGAAAGAGCTGGAAATACAACGTCACCGATTTAGGCTTCAAAGCCAACATGTCCGACGTGCAGGCCGCCATCGGGCTGGGACAACTGACTACTTTCGACCGCGAACAAAAGCAACGAAAACAGCTTGCCGAACGCTATCGTGCCAACCTCAAGGACTTATGGGAATACCTCGAGTTGCCGAGTGAAGATGCCGACCATCGGCACGGCTGGCATTTGTTCATCATCAAACTGAATCTTCCTCGGCTTCGGCTCAGCCGGAACCGGTTCATCGAGGAGATGGCCGCTGCCGGAATCGAATGCGGCGTCCACTACCAGCCGGTTTACACGTTAGACTACTACCGCAAAACCCTCAACCTCCCCCCCTCCTACTTCCCCAACAGCACCTATGCCGGAAAACGGGTAGTCTCGCTTCCGCTTTATCCTACCCTCCGACTCCGGGACGTGGATTACATTTGCGAACGTATCGAAACCATCACGAAACGGTTTGCCCGATAGCCGGGGTATAAAATGTACGTGAGAGGATATATGAAACGAACCGTGGCTTTCTCCGCACGTTCTTGGCAAAGCATCTTGAAAAATCCTGTATTTTTATATTAATTCCGCCCTATGCCAGCGAATTTGCCACCACAATATTACGAGCTGGAGCGGGAATTCCGCGCCGAGAAGGATTTACGGGAAAAGCTTCGCCTTGCCCAAGAGCTGCTTGCCATTATGCCCAAGCACAAGGGGACGGACAAGCTTCAGGCGGAGATGAAAGCCAAAATCTCCAAGCTCAAAAAGCAAATCGAGCAGGGACCGACTTCCAAAGCCGCCCGCCAAGCCGCCGCCCATGACCATATTGAAAAAGAAGGCGCCGGGCAAATCATTCTCATCGGACCGCCGAACTGCGGCAAATCATCACTGCTGGAAGTGCTCACCCATGCCAAACCGGTCGTCGCCGACTATCCGTATTCCACTCGAGAGCCTCTCACCGGCATGATGACCTTTGAAACTGTCCAGCTTCAGCTTATCGACACCCCTCCCATCTCACCGGAATCATACGAAAACTACCTCAGCGGACTTATTCGCAACGCCGATTTGGCGGTGCTTATTTGCGACTTGTCGGCAAAGAGCATGATTGAAGATGTTGACTATATCATCAAGAAATTGGACGAAAAACGAATAATTCTCAAACCGGAAGTCACCGAAAAACCGGATGATCCGCGTTACTCGTACAAGAAGACGATTATCTGCGGACACAAAATGTTTGAGGACGAGTCCGGCGAAAAGCTTTCCCGACTCAAAGCGTTCTTCCCCGAATTCAAAGTCATAACGACCTCCATCTTGGACGATGAAAGCCTCGAGACGTTCAAGAAAACCGTTTTCGAAGCGTTGAACATCTTGCGGGTATATACCAAGCCCATCGGTAAAGAAGCCGACTTTACCGATCCGATTATCCTCCCTATCGGCGCCACGGTCGAAGATGCCGCCGTCACTCTCCACAAAGATTTCGCTCACAAGCTCAAATACGCCAAAATATGGGGAGAAGGGAAATTCGACGGACAACGCGTCCAGCGGGACTTTCAACTGCGAGACGGGGATATTTTGGAATTTCATATTTAGTATGCGAAAAAAAACCGGCTTCTCAAAGTAAACGGTTTCCCTCCATTTTGAAAAGCGGCGCTTTTGACTCCATTTTCTTGAACGTTTTTCCTCACCGGTACGTTATAATGGTAAGATGGCGAGAAAGAGGAGAACATTAGTGCGATATATACTGTTTGGTTTCAGCCTTGTTTTCTTATGGGCTGGGTGCAGTAAAAATGTTGACCAGCCTCCGAGCGTTGAAACGTTTCAGGGAAGCCTTTTCGTTTATCGCGAGCAGGAACCGACTCCGGATATTGACGACGTGATTTTTACGGTCGAAGGATCGGAGTACAATCTCAATCACCTTACTTCCAATAGCGGGCTGTGCAGCTCAGGGGGGCGTGTCGACAATTTCGGCAGCAATCGCATTACCCTCACCCCCGTCTACGTTCTCCCTTCGTCAACAAACTGTGATTCTCTCCATATCCCGAAAGGAGTTTTTAACGCCCGCTTTCAAGGTGACAGCCTCATTTTGGGACCAAACACGATAACTTACGATACCGGAGCGTCGGCAAAGACCTTCACTTTTCATTTTTTATTGACTAAGTGAGAGAAAAACATACGTTGAGAAAACCGATAGTGAAGCGTAAAAATTATAACAGACGGCGGTTTTTGTGGGAGGCGGTATGACAAAAACATTGAAAGGCGTTTTCATCCTTTTTTTCGTTCTCGTGATAGGATGTGAAGAGGACACGAAAGTCACCCCCGACATAGAAGTATATTACGGCGAGTTGAGTATCACCCGCACAAAGGACTGGCTGCCGTGGACGGACTATTTCACCGATACGGTTTCCTTTACCGTGGAAGGGAACGAATACCGGTTGATTCATCAAACCCGCGCCAGCACTCTATGTGATTCGAAAGGAATCGTCAACAATTTCGGCACCAACGAGCTGTGGCTCGAGCCGAGGGAAATCGACACCGGCAATTGCGACTACCAAAAAGTGCCGCAGGGGAAATTTGTCTCCGTTTTTCGGGGGGACAGCCTGTATTTGGGACCGGATACGGTTCATTTCTCGGGAGCGTATCCGTACACGATGATTTACGAATTCAAGCTCTCCAAGTAGAGCGGCGCCGTCTACATGAGCATCCCTGCCGCATACAAACTGAGGTAAACCTTCCACCCAAGGTAAAGAGAAACAAGAAAATACGGCAGCAATACCCACCTTCGAATACGAGACGTTCCGGAAAGTCCAACCATAAGAAACAGCGGAAACGCCACGACAATGTGTCGGTAATAACACATGGTC
Organism: uncultured Ignavibacteriales bacterium; assembly: GCA_964489705.1. Taxonomy (GTDB): domain Bacteria; phylum Zixibacteria; class MSB-5A5; order GN15; family FEB-12; genus CAZAZQ01. The sequence continues at coordinate 56,728 of CAZAZQ010000002.1, read as the reverse complement.
GTGCCGAAGGCGGGAGTAAACAGCAACACTCCGAACATGAAAATCTGCCAGGCGGGAGGAACTCTTCGCGAATAGAACACCAGTACGGTCAGCCAGCTCAAGAGGATAATAAGAAGAACCGGATCGCGCAGGTCGAAGAGGGCCGCCTTTTTGATAAGCGGCAGCAGGGGAAAAGTCAGCTGATGGGCATAGTAACTTTGGGCTTGAAAGCGTTGATACAGCCAAAAATCATCAAACTTCCACCAGTAATACCCGGCATACAGCAGGAGAGCTGTGACTATCGCTGCCAGAGCTCCAATCAAAGCGATGCGGTCTCCGCCATTGCTCCTTTTCCAGCGGGCAATCAACAGATACAAAATCGGCAAACCGATGACAACACCCGAAGGATAGGTAACCGCCAACAAACCGGCAGGGAAAACGGCGGCGAGATACTTTTTCTTTTCAAAGAAATGAAACACCAAAACCGCCAACAAAAAGTAAAGCGCGTACGGAAACCCGGTCAGGAAATAAAATGACGTCGGAAAAGCAAGCAACGCCGCGAGGGTAATAGTCGAAACGGCAACGCCGTATTTTTCTTCCACCAGCCGAAAAAGCAGCACCAGCGCCAACCACAACGAGAGCCAACTAGTCAGAAGCAGGGCATGGCGTACATCTAGTCCCAACGGCGAGAGGAAAAAACCGACCAACTTGCCGAGCATCGGGTAAAACGGAAACCACCCGATGTTTCCGCAAATGTTGTTCGGATTCCAGGGACAGGGAAACTTTTCATACCCCCGCTCGGCAATAGAAAGATAATGCTGCGCATCCCACTGGAGGAGTGTTCTCAGCAGAGAATGGTACTTCGCCTCACTCCCGGAAAGCAGGGAAAGGGTTACAAGGAGAAACGCCAGCCAAAAGAGGGTGGGAATCAAAAAGCGTTTGCTTTTTCCCAACGAATGAGTCATTAAGTACCGTACGCGCATATTATAAGAAAAGGTATTACAGAGGATGTCATTTACAAAGTCAAAAGTTTTCTTTCCCCTGCTGTCGGCAATCCTCGCTCTGTACTATACCTTTCCTTTCCTCATCAAATACAACTACTGGGGTATCCGGGATTGGGATCTGTTCACCACGATTGCCGCCGTCCCGACCGGAACCATCCTTTACTATCATCAATTCCCCTTCTGGAATCCTTACTTGGCAGGCGGAAATATCCTTTTCCACCACCCGGAAGTGGCTGTTCTCTCCCCTTTTCTTCTGCTGTATCTCATCTTCGGAGCCGTCATCGGTTTGAAACTGCAAGTCCTCATCTGCTATTTTCTCGGTTTTTGGGGCAGTTTTCGGCTTTTCAGTCAGTTGGGAATCTCCCGAGGGGCAAGTATCGTAGCGGGGGTTGCATATTTCGGTTCGGTTCACTTTGCTCTGCACTTTGCCGAAGGACACATGCCGTTCACCCACTTCTGTTTCCTCCCGTGGTTCATCTTTTTTCTTCTCAAAGCCAACGAAGACAAACGCTTCCTTCTGGGAGCGGCGTTGAGTATCGTCTTGATGGTGTTGGGCAATGGCGCCGCCATTCCGTTTCTCTACACTTTCACGTTTTCTTCGGTATTCTTTCTCTTGCGGGCGATACAAAAACATTCTCTGAAAGAAGTGAAAAACTTCCTCGCCGCTGTCGGGATAGCTTTGGGAATAGCGGCGATAAAGCTTCTGCCTGCCGTGGTGTATCTGGTACATAACCGCTGGCGGGGGAAAAACGACGAGACGCTCCCCCTTACCGCTTTGGGAAAGATATTCTTCGGACTCAAGCATTCTCTCTTTGTGCGCAATTTCCCCGAACAGCTTTGGAACTGGCATGAATACGGAGCCTATCTCTCACCGCTTTTGGTCCTGCTGGCGGGGTATGCGTTGGTAAAACATTTCAGAAAGCTATGGGTATGGCTGGGAGTTGTGCTCTTCTTTTTAATCTTGGGGCTGGGAAACTTCGCTCCTTTCTCCCTATGGGCGATTCTGAGCGAACTGCCGGGATTTTACTCCGCTCGCTGCACGGGACGAGCCTTTCAATTCGTCATCCTCGGCACGGCTGTTCTGGGAGGCTTCGGTATCGACCTGCTTTGGCAAAAAAGCAAACAATCCCGCTATCAAAAGTGGATCTCCGGCAGTCTCACAGCGGCGGCGGGAGTCATTATTGCCACCAACTTAGTGCTGGCGTACCCCATTATGTCGAGCAGCTTCATCCATCCCCCTCATTACATCCCGCGTGCGGAGGAATTCACCCACGTCGTCAAAAAAGATGGGAAAGCCTTTGAAAACTACCTTGCCAACCGCGGTTCCCTGATCGCCCCCGAACTCTCGGCAACCAAGGCAAGCCGCGCTTTGGTTGGAATGAATGACAGCGTCTATATGGAGCTGGTTCTCAGCGGACAGGCGGAGATAGTTGCAAAGGAATATACCCCCAACAGAATCGAATATGAAATTATCGGGCGACAACCGGGAGAAATCGTCATTTCTATGGGATACGACCCCGGGTGGTACGCCGAGGACGGTCGACCGTTGAAGGAAGAACAAAATCTCATTGCTTTCCCGTTTACGCAAGGATACCAAAAAGTCGTTCTGCGATATCGTCCTCCCTATTTCTTTGCCGGCGCGGCTATCTCGTTGGTGACGATTGTCTTTCTCATCGCCACCCGACGGAAACTATTCTCCAACTAAATCTTCCCAAGAGTTGACATTCCTCCTCCTTTTGCATATTCTTGCCGGTTGAACTGAAAATAGTGCTCCAAAATACTTTGATGGAGGAATCGGTGCGAACAGCCTTGGCGGCGATAGGTGTTATTTATGTAATGCTGGGTGCGTCCCTCTCGGGGGCGCCGGTCAGCCCGGCTGATACGGCCGGTCTCGGCATAGCGAGCAGTTATCGCTACTACGACCAGCCTATCGAGCCCGACCGATACCTCATCCGCCCCGGGGATAAATTGAGCGTCACCTTCATCAATACCAAACTGCCTTCGCTGACGTTTACGGTCGACCCGGAAGGGAAAATAATCGACCGGACGAGCGGCATTCTCGACCTTTCCCACACCACCTTGACGGAAGCCAAAAAAATCCTCCGAGAAGCTCTGAGAAAACAATACCAAGCCGATGAAATCGCAATAACCGTCAGCACGCCCCAAAAGGTAAGCGTTACGGTTCACGGGGCGGTTGCCGCACCGGGGCTTTACACCGCTTACACCTCTCAGCGAGTCTCTGAAGTCATCGACTCCGCCGGAGGTATTCTCCCGACCGGTTCGCATCGGAATATCGTGCTTTCCGGAGGACCGCGGGATATCCCCGTTGATTTGGACCGCGCCACCTATCTTGGTGATTTCGCCGCCAACCCGTGCTTGTATGCGGGAAACAACATCTACGTCCCCAGCAAATCCTCCGAGCGGGTCAATATTGTCGGCGAAGTGAACTTCCCCCGCGAAATCGAACTAAACCCGCGTGACAACGTCAAGCTGCTCCTCTCCCTTGCCGGAGGGATTACTTCTGAAGGCGATGCGGACGTTATTGAAATCATTGGGGTGAACGGTACCCGCAAAGACGCCACGCAGAAAATTCAAGCCGGTGACATCATCTACATTCCATCCAAGAGCCAAAAGAACGACGCCCGTTCCGTAACCGTATTCGGCGCTGTCTCCAAACCGGGGAAGTATGACTACCGGGAAGGGATGACCGTTGCACAGTTGTTGCACAACGCCGGAGGTTTCGCTTCCAATGCTAACGGGTACCGTACCACTATCTTCCGAAAAGTAGAAACCGATGCCTGGAAACATTCGGCAACCGAAAGATATCCCATTTCCCATCTGGTCGGGAATAACAATAAAGTCAAAGACATCCCTCTGCAACCGAGTGATTCGATATACGTCCCCTTGAAGGTTGGGTACGTAAAAGTGAGCGGTGAAGTCTCACAGCCCGGCTATTTCCCGTTTCACGAGGGTTATACCGCCGCTCAGTACATCGAGGCAGCCGGAGGATTCCTTCCTGCCGCCGACCGAAAACAGGTCGGCATACTCAACCGGGTCTCTACGGTTACCTCCCTTCAATCGCCAGCCGGACAGGTTTACGACGGTGACGAAATCATTGTTTACCCCCGCGAGGAACTCAAATGACCGTCTCCTCTTCCCATAATTTCTGGCTTTTCCTTGAAGTCTTAGCCAAGCGGAAGAAGTTCATTCTGACGTTTGTGCTCGTCCTGACCCTGCTGGCTCTTATTATTTCCTTGCTCTTGCCGAAATGGTACCAAGCCTCGGCGCTGTTGCTGCCGCCGAAAGACCTAACCCCCCCTTTGCCGGGTTTGGCGAAACTCTCGGAGGTGGTCTCTTTGACGAAAGGCTTGGAGTTGCCGGTCATGGTAACGGCGTCGGATGTCTATGCCCGCATTCTGAAAAGCAGAACTATTACGGAACGGATTATCGAAGCGTTTGACTTGCAGAAACGATACAATACCAAGACCTTCAAAAAAACCTACAAAGAGCTGCTGAGCCATACCAAGTTCACCGTTACCGAAGAAGGGCTGCTGATGATTTCGGTGGAAGATAAAGACCCGCAAGTCGCTGCCGATATGGCGAATGCGTTCATCGACGAACTGGACAAAATGAACCGCCGCATCGCCGTCGAGCGCATCCGGCAAAACCGAGAATTCATCGAAGAGCGTCTGGCACAAGTCAAAGAAGAACTCGACTCCGCCCGCCGGGATTTCGAGCGGTTCCAGATTGAAAACAACGCCATTGATTTTGAAGAACAAATTCGTCTCGCCATCGAACAGGCAATTCAACTGAAGGTGAGCTTGGCGAAAATCGACCTCGAGCTCAAGATGAAAGAAAACATCCTTTCGAAAGACAATCCCGAGTACCTCGAACTCCAACGACGCCGGAAATATATTCAAGCTCAGCTCGACCGTCTGGAAAAAGAAAACCCCGACAGTTCGTTCTTTTCCCTCCCTATTTCTGCTATTCCGAGTCTGCGCGGGCAATACGAAGTCCTCTACAGCCGGGTGAAAGTCAACGAATCTCTGTATAAAATTCTTTTGGAGCAGTTGGAACACGCCAAGATTCAGGAAAGCGAAAAAACTCCGACATTATCAGTGTTGGACTGGGCAAAACCACCGGATTTGAAAAGCAGACCGAAACGGAGTATTATTGTCGGAGGAACATTCGGATTCTCGTTACTTTTTGCTATCTTGATGGCAGCGTGTTTGGAATACGTAGCGCGATTGAAAACAGCCAGCCCCGAGGATTACTCCCGAGTAATGCTTTTTACGCAAGCATTTTTCGGATGGCTTCCCGGGGTAAAAAAGAAAGCAGGCAAAACCGCGAACATCGAAGTTGAGAGTTGAACAGGTTATGAAAAACTTGGCAATTGTGGGAATCGGTGCCTGGGGAAAGAACCTTCTCCGGAACTTCTATAACTTGTCCTCAGGCCACCTCGTCTTAGTCTGCGACCAAGATGAAAGCAGGTTAGCGTACGCCAAAAGTACCTACACCGGTATCGAAACGACAACAAGTTATGAAAAAGTTTTGAAACGCGATGATATCGAATCCGTCATTTTGGCAACCCCGCCGGCGGAGCATTTCAAAATGGCGATGGCGGCGATTGAAGCGGGAAAAGATGTCTTCGTCGAAAAGCCGCTGGTGCTTTCCGTCGAAGAAGGGGAAAGGCTCGTCGAAGCGACGGAGAAGAACAACCGGATTCTCATGGTGGGGCACATCATGGTCTACCACCCCGCCACTATTTACCTGAAAGAGAAAATCGACAAAGGAGAGCTGGGACAGATATATTATCTGTACGCCAGCCGGGTGAATTTGGGGAAAGTGCGTGAAATTGAAAACGCTCTCTGGTCCTTCGCTCCGCACGACATCTCCATCATCTTGTATCTACTGGAAAAAGATCCCGTTCGAGTGACTGCGACCGGTTCGGCATACCTGCAACCCGGAATTGAAGACGTCGTGTTTACGACCCTTCACTTCGGTGACGGCACGATGGCGCACATTCATGTCAGTTGGCTCGACCCGCACAAGGATAGGAAGTTGGTCGTCGTCGGCTCCAAGAAGATGGCGGTCTTCGATGACAGTCAAGCCAGCGAAAAAATCCGTATTTACGACAAAGGCGTGTCGACCAAGCAAGATTATGAAACCTATGGGGAGTATCTCTCGGTTCGCACCGGAGATATTCTCATTCCGCAGATAAAATCTTCCGAGCCGCTGGCGGAGGAATGCCGTCACTTCCTCCAATGCATTGAGAATCGGGAACGCCCCCGCTCCGACGGCGCGGAAGGCTTGCGCGTCTTAAAAGTTCTGGACGCCGCTCAGAAATCTTTGGAAGCAGGCGGTGCGCCTGTCAATATCTAAACGACAACGCGTGAGAAGCGAGGATTGAATATGTCTACGTCTATCATAGCCCCGAGCGCCACTCTCGGCGCCGACACCACCCATGGTGAGTTCTGTGTCATCGGCGAAGGGGTCAAAATCGGGAAAGGGTGTGTTATCGGTCACCATGTGACCATTCACAAAGATACCGTCATCGGTGATTACGTCCGTATCGACGACGGCACCGTTATCGGCAAGAAACCGATGAAAGCGGTCATCTCAGCAACCACCTCCGACCAAGAGCTCCCCCCCTGCACCATCGGGTCAAACTGTATCCTCGGGACGCACGTTGTCATCTATCGCGGCTCTGAAATCGGAGACAAAGTGCTCATCGCCGACCTTTCCACGGTGCGGGAAAACGTCAAAATCGGCAACTACACCATTGTCGGGCGCGGGGTGGCGATTGAGAATTTCTGCACCATCGGCAAATACGTCAAACTGGAAACAAACGTCTACATTACCGCCTACTCGGAAATCGGCGATCGGGTCTTTGTGGCGCCTTGCGTGGCGACCTCGAACGATAATTTTGTCGGACGAACCGAAGAGCGCTTCAAACATTTCAAAGGAGTCATTGCTAAGAAAGGCGCCCGCATCGGGGTCAACTCAACTATCCTTCCCGGTAAGGTCATCGGAGAAGATACCCTGGTAGCGGCAGGAGCGCTGGTAACAAAAGACACTCCCCCGAAAAAGATTGTCGCCGGAGTCCCGGCAAAAGTATTTCGTGATGTTCCCCCGGAACAACTACTGGAAAATCAAGGTTGGAAAGACGAGTAAGGAGAGAGGAAATGGCTGTACCTTTGTTGGATTTGAGCCGCCAATACGCTCAATTGAAACCGGAACTTGATGCTGCGGTCATTAAGGTTTTGACTCATGGAAAATTCATCCTCGGTCCGGAAGTAAAGCAATTGGAAGAGGAAATCGCCAAGCTCTGCACGGTCAAACATGCCGTCGGCGTCGCTTCCGGCACCGATGCTCTGCTTTTGGCGCTCCGCGCCTGCGGAGTCGGTCCCGGCGACGAGGTGATTACCACCGATTTTTCTTTCTTTGCCACCGCCGGGGTTATCCACCGTTTGGGCGCCAAGCCGGTCTTTGTCGATATCGAGGCGGACACGTACAATATTGATCCCAATCTCATCGAAGCTGCTATCACTCCCAAGACAAAGGTCATTATGCCGGTGCATCTGTTCGGGCAGGTAGCGGACATGGATCCTATCATGGAAATCGCTAAGAAACACAACCTCAAAGTAGTTGAGGATGCCGCTCAAGCCATCGGCGCCGAATACAAAGGACGCAAAGCTGGTTCCATCGGCGATTTCGGATGTTTCTCGTTTTTCCCGTCGAAAAATCTCGGTGCGGGCGGCGATGGCGGCATTGTCGTCACCAACGACGATGAAGGACACGAACTGCTCCGTATTCTTCGGGTGCATGGCGCCAAGCCGAAGTACTATCATAAAATCGTCGGGTATAACTCCCGGCTGGCGACCATCCAAGCGGCGATTCTGCTGGTCAAGCTCCCCCATTTGCAAAGCTGGTCGGAAAAACGAATCGAGCACGCCAAGAAATATGATGCTGCTTTCGAGGGTATGACGGATTTGAAACGCCCGGTCGTGAAGGACTACACTACCTTTCACATATACAATCAATATACCATCGCCGTCCCGAATCGCGACGAAGTGATGAAAAAACTGCAGGAAGCCGGGATCGGATGCGTCATTTACTATCCGGTGCCTTTCCACAAGCAAGAATGTTTTTCTTATTTAGGCTACAAGCCCGACGACTTCCCGGTTTCAAATGAAGCAGGCAGCCACGTTCTCTCTATCCCCATCTATCCCGAGCTTACCGACGCAGAACAAGATGAAGTAATCGACACGATAAAGAAAATACTCTCGTAACACCAAAATATAACCAACAAAAGAAAGCCGAAGCCCACCAGCTTCGGCTTTTCTATTGGAGACATCCTAGGCTTTCAAAGAAAATATCCCGTCTTTCTTCTTCGGAAGAAATCACCCGTCAAGGTACAAAGTCAATAAACAATCCAACCATAAGCAAGCTATTGCTTTCCAGAGAAAAGCCATTTCGTCCCCTTTCATATTTGATAAGGGTCTTCAGCTCTTCGAAAGGTAGGTCATACGCAAATGTTACACTATATCGCCACAGCCAATAATCGGGGTAAATATCCTGGCTAAATTCAACTTCTGCATCTACTATGAGCGCATATCGACGAACCACTGGAATATAGTAATATAAGCGCATAAAACTCCCCCAGGTGTCTCGCTTGCCTCCATAAAGAGGTTGGCTTTGAAAATGTCGGAGATATTCACAACCTATCTCAAGGAGAGGTTTCAAATACAAGCGATTAGCTCCTCCGGTCAGGTCGATAAAATTTGGAATTAAGTCTTTCAGTCCCAACTGGCACTTAAAGAGGGAAGTATCCATAGGTTGATTACTCACAAGGGACATTCTAAAGAATATTCTTCCAGTGGGAAACCCAGAGGTAGTTTTCCCATCTTTCACTTCCTTACTTACTCTCCCTCGCAAAGGCCATGATAAAACATATGCAAATTCAAGCTCGTTTAACGGGTTGTACCGTTTATCGCTTAGCCTCCCTTTGCTGGAAAATAACGAATGGGGAATAAAAGCAAGAGATCTTACATAACGGTACGTCAGCACATATTCTTTGAGGGAATCATCTTCCGCTATTTCATGCGCTAAGTTGACCCATTTCACCCTTTTTTGAAAGGTACTCTCTCGTAACATGTTACATTGTTGTGACGTAAGACGGAGATATGACAGAGAATTCTCCTTTAAGCTCTCTTTCGAAAGTATGCATGTACTACTATCCTTAAATATTACGGTAATGTCTTTCTTGAGAGACAGGTAAAGCGAATCATTGGGGTCACACGCTAGTTGTATGATTTTGTTCGTGGGTGAAAAAATAAAAGCTATACCTCTTTCATAAATGTTGAGAGTGGCCCTCCTCTCAAAAAGTGCTTCGTTATTCTTTGCTGAACGTACCCTGTAGAAAAAATCATCTTTCTTCAACAAAGCTTTAGTCTGTCGAGTATCGATACCAATACCTGTGGGGAATTTGACCGTTAACCAAATCTCAGGTTCATCAATGGTATTTACCATAACCTGGCACGTATAGTCGCACAACTCAGGGTTTTGAGCATAGCTGAACATTGACCACCCACACACCAACATAAGCACTATATATACAGTCTGGTATCTCATAGAATTACCTCATTAATTCCCTTATAAACAATCCTTTAACTCTTCTCTCTCGGAATAGCATTCTCATACACCCAGTTTATGCAATCACCTACAGTCCGCCATATTTTGAACAATCCCTCATTCAAAGGAACATCAAAATATGTTCTCCCATCGAGTCTAATAGAATTAACTTCCCGCTTCAAAGCTCGCAAAAAAACCTCCTTAGCGAATGGAAATAAACGATTGAAGGAAACAACCTCGATATCATCACCATGATAATCACCAACCGCTTTTAAAGCCCGTGTGACGACCTCTTTCGCTATCTCTCTGGTAAAACCTCCTAGCATATCACTCACCCCTTTCTATGGTAGTTTTCTCTTCCTATCTCTCTTCATGGTTTATAACACTCCCCCCTTCTGAATTTCGACAACGCCCTGCTTGGTTTCTTTGATGACGCGGACGATTTCTATGATGTCATGCCAGAATGCCGAGCCGCGGCTCGCTGCCAAACCGCTGAGAATCCAACCAAGCAAAGGATAACCGAACCAGAGCGGTGACGGCAAATCCAAGAGAGCAAAGCTGTCGACCTGCGCAATAATCGCCAAGAAAATCCCGACGACGATGGCAAATACCCTGACGCGACGCTTGCGGCAGTCGTCCTCTTTGAAATATGCTTTCATCTTTTCCGACATCTCCTCATCGGACTCACCGTCTTCTTTCTTCGGCGGAGGTTGTCGGACAAGATGTTTTTTGGCAAACAGCTTGATAAGATCGGTCACCCGTTCCACTCCCAACGCCAGCATCGAAATGACCGCCAGATATTTCGCCACAATTTCCAAAACGGTTTCCGCTCCCATAACCTTCCTCCTTCAAAACAAGTTGCTCTTGTCCCTCACTGAACGTTTCTCAGAATATGTCATCTCCTTGCCTGCAGATTCACACAACGACATCGTAACGGCTCAACTAACGTTAGCCGTCAAAGCAAGGAGCACAAAAAATCTTTAGGAAAGGACGGTTTGGTGAATACGGCTGGGAAGAGTAATAGTAAAAGTCGTTCCTTTGCCGACTTCAGAGACAACCGTCAAGGAACCCTGATGCAAATCGATTATTTTCCGCGCCAAAGGCAAGCCTAAACCGGTGCCGGACGGGCGGGAGGAAAAGAACGGCGTGAAAATCTTGTCAAGATCCTCTTCGGGGATGCCGCACCCGTAATCCTTGACTTCAAGACAGATATCGGAAGTCACCCGCTGCTTCCTCGATATGTTCTCATCGCATTTTTTCAGTGCTATTTCCACCAATCCCGGTTTCCCTTCATAGGCATGTATAGCGTTTTCGATGAGATTCGTCAACACTTGTTTTATGAGCAGGGTATCTACCTCCGCCACCGTCTCTTCTCCTTTGGACGTGAAGGAAAACTCTACCTTGTCATATCCGGCTCTCGTCCGAAAAGCCTCGATAACTTGAGAGACGAGCTGCTCAAGCGACGTTCGCTCCGGCGTGAGTGCCAAGGGACGGGCAAACTGGAGAAACTTCTCGACTAACCGCTCCGTTTCCGTCGCCTCTTGAATAAGAGCGGTGATACTGCCTACCTCGATACCGTTTTTTTGCAATCTCTTTTTCAAGAGGGTGCTGTAACCGGTAATCGCTCCCATCGAGTTGCGCAGTTGATGCGCCAATCCGCCCGCCATCTCCCCCAGCGCCGCCATGCGGTTCTTCGTCTCCAGCTCTTTTTGAAGCTGGTGCAGTTCCGTCAGATCGTTCATGAGCACCGAAGCACCAAGCGCTTGTCGATGGTCGTCGGTGACGGTTGAAATCGAAACCCCGAGAGCCAATTTCGTTCCGCTCGGCATTTCAATTTCCATCTCCTGATACTCCATATTGCGCCCTTCTTCGACGGCACGGCGGATTTCCTCGCTCAGCTCCGACGACGCTTCAAACAAAGCGGTATACGGTTGGTGGAGATATTGCGACGGTTCTATCCCGAGAATCTTTGCCGCAGCACGGTTCACCGAGAGCAGGCGTCCTTCTTTGTCAATCGTTATGATACCGGAGGTGATGGAGGAAAGCAGGTACTGATTGAATTGCTCCAGAGAGTCCGCCTTTTGTTGTATCATCCGATTGAGCTCAAGGAGCTTGGCTTCTTTTTCCTTCAGCTCTTCGATAATTTTCCGGTAATCTTCAATCATCACCTCGAAGTCGTCGGCTTCCGGTTCTTCGACTCGACCGGCGTCAATCGCCTGTTTCTTAATTTTCCGAAAGGGAGAAAAGATAAAGCGAGAGACCAACAAGTAGAGCACGGCTATCACCCCGATGGAAACGACGCCGATGATGAACAAAATCCGGGCGGAATTGTCAAGAAACGCCAACTCCGGAGCCTTCATGGCAAGAATAATCATCCCTTTGCCGCTCTGCGAAGGGATGGGATAGACGTAAAAGTATTCGCCTTTCTCCCCCTGAACGAGCGTCTGATACGAAGACAACAGAATATTCCGGCGTATTTCCGGCGGGAGTTCCGGGGAAAAGTATGCCGACACCGACGAAAGCCACTGCCGCAGTGCCGCCGGAGAATTATCCCGCGGCTGGGAGGGCAACACTTCGATGGTACTCAAATCATACTGCTGTCGCAACTTTCTCTTCTGTTCTTCCGTCAACGCCGGAGGCATGACCCCGTGCACCATCCGGGTCGCCGCTACAGCTGCGGCATTCATCGTAGCACTCACCCGGCTTCTTTTGGCTTCCCGGTCGCGATAGATGATATAGTTGGAGGTGAAGTTGAGAAACAAAAGAAGAAACACCATTACGAGAAGTCCTAAGTGAACTTCCGACTCGAATTTCCGGCTGCTCTTTTTCATCATCTTATAATTATCGGCACGCGGTCACCGGAATTAAAATTTTCTCCATGAGATTCCTCCAAACGGCTCTTGGTCTTGTCATATCATGGAAGAACAAAAGGGAATTTCACTTCGACAAAAAAACAGGGCAAGCAATCAGCCTGCCCTGCTTCGAACATTATAGCGAACCACGCTAATTTCGTTGTGCCAAACTCCTGAACATCCGAACCGTATTTTCGTGATGGAAATCGTCTTCCATTTCGACGGTATGGCAAACCTCGCAACTCAAATTCGAGCCGATCGGATACGGCATCCCGCCGTACTGCAAAGGTTGAACATTGTCAACGTTGTCGCCATAAATGTTCTTGGTCGGATAGACGGCATGAGGTGAATTGTGGCACGCCTCACACCGAAGCCCGGCTTCGTCCGTCCGCAAACGGTAGAGCTCCTCGGGGGAACCCTCCGTCCACACGTTGAACGCCGTTGCACCTGCTGCAGGTTGTTGGAAATCAACGTGGCAGGTGAGACATTCCGGCTCATTCATCCAAGAGGTGCGCGGTTTGATATCGTCAACTTGAGCCACCATGACCGGCTTCAGATGTTTCATTAACCGTTCGGCTCCTTTTTTGTCTTTCTCTTTCTTCAACAAAGACAAGGTATGGTCAGCCATCGTGCCGTGACAATTGACACACGTCAACCCGACCTGGCTATGAATGCCGCGGGAACAGACGGTAGCGCTGGAAGGACTGGACGGATGGCAGAAGCCGCACGCCCGCTCGTCTTGGTACGGCATATAGTTGGCGTGCCAACCGTGAATGGCGGTGGAAAGAGAAAGGAGTTTGGAATCGCCTTTCGCCTTAAGTACCGGGTCAGGGTGACAGCTCTGGCACAGACGCGGGTTCCCTTGCACCGCTTCTTCGTAAAGGTTGGTCCCGCTTAGGCGGTCATGAGTCTTGAGGATATGCATTGCCGCCTTGTCGGAAATCCCCACCTTACCGTCAAAGCGCCATTCCCCGGCATGACAATTGGCACACCCCATTGCCGCCGTCGGAGCGACGACGTTCGTGCGGGCAATCAACTCTCCCTTCGGTGACTTGAACTCTTTCATAGCCGCGTTCGGGTCAACCTCAATGCTGGCGAACATTTTCTTTGTCTTGGTGTCATAAGCGGTAATGGTAAACGACGGGAAAGGATAGTAGGTTCCGTTATCGTTATACGGCACCACCGGAATCATCTCGGCGACAAAGCTCTTCGTCTCCTCGTTGTATTCCATATTCCCGGACAAGCCGTTTCCGCTCAAACCGACATTGGGCTCCAACGTTACGCCGTAGTTTTTATCCACGTAATCCCAGAACGTGACGTGACGAGAAGGATTTTCAAAACCATCTTGAACCTGATAAACAAGCTCCACTCCTTCGGTGACGATTTCCGGAGTCTCACCCCGTTTAATCAGCACCGCCTCCAGCGTATTTGCCGGAGGAAGAATCGAGAACCACTTATCGCAATCGGAAACGCAGTGCATCCCCAAGTCATTCCATGCCAGCAGAACATACTCATCTTTTTTCTTATCGAACTTCGGCACGCTGACATCGACCTTGGTAACTTCCACCGGCTTGGGCAAATCCAAATGCTGCCAATCGTGAAGGTCACCGGCTATGTACGCCGCCAACGCTTCCTTCTCTTCGAGGGAACCGACAAACGGCGGCATATAACCGTTTATCTTTCCTACCCCTTCGATTTTGGAAAGCATTCCCAAGTAGGGATAATCCTCTGTCGGCGGCAGAATATCCCGGCGGACACCGCCGGTCGTATGACAGCTCAGGCATTGCAGTTGGTAAATTTCTTTCCCGGCTTGGAGGCGGTTGGTCTCAGTCACTTTGTGAACCTGTACCCACTTCGCATCGGGAAGGCTGCCGGTAGCGTTCAAGCGGGCGGCATCCTCTTTCATATACGACGTGGTGTACATGTAATCGGTGATAACGTACGGCTTGCGGGCGATTTCCCGTGTGTATTCAAAGCCGCCCATCCACGCCAAACCGACCCCGACAAGCACAAACGTCACGCCGCGCTGGAACGACGGCTTGGCGCGCAGCGCCAATAACACACCCAACACAAAAATGATGCCCGTAGAGACAAGGAGCAAATTCACAAACGGCGCCATGTCGGCGTTATTGACAAAGTTGACTTGCTGGATATTGCCGGGGATGGAAGCATAATACCATATCCCGGAAAGAACCAACCCGACGATAGGATACAGTAGCCACTTGCTGCAGTACCGCATCATCCTGGTGCGGAATTCGGCATCCTTCAGATACGATGCGGTAACGAAACCGAACAAACCGGCAAACATGATAGCGGCAAAGGTTCGGAACGCCAGCGAAGAGAAGTAGGTCGGGTTGAAAAAGCCGTCCCAGAAGTAGCCGGTTTGGAGCCACGCCCCGGGCGTCAACATGAAGCTGACGATACCGTTGATAATCACCATGCTGAGCCAGGCAAAGGCAAAGTACAAGAACGCAATGCGCAGACGCGCCTTGCGCTCCAGGTACGGGAAGTAGTAATGGTAAATCAGCAACGAGACAATCTCGCCGAGGAAGAAAACCCACTCAATCGCCCATCCGAAGACAAATGAATGGATGAGCTTCGAGGTCGCCGCCGGTTGCACCAAGGCGATAATATACCAAATTCCGACGCCCGACATACCGCCAAACACCATAGTCAACAAGAGGAAGAACCAGGTGTGTTTGCGGACGTAGTCGTGAATTTTGCTGTTGTTTTCTCTGAACCCTTTCCAGTCGGTCAACCAGAGGAACAACCCTCCGCCCACCGCCAGGTGAGAAATATACACGTGCGGCACGGAAATCAAGGCTATCAGCGTTCCGCCGCCGATCCAGTCCAAAATCCAAACGGGAAAATTCACTGTGCTACCCTCCTTTCCTCCGCCGCCCAGGCAAGTTTAAGCATGTACCAAACCAGCATTAAGCCGACGGCAAACACTCCGAAGAACAAGAACATCACCCCATACTGCGGGTTGACCGGCAAGCTGCTCACGGTGAAAAATTTCCCTAAGTAGGCGGCACGCAAAAACGCCCGTGAGAGCACCATCAACACTACCGTCCCAAGCAAAAAGCCGGTGGTCGGCATCAACTTGCTCTGGAAAGCCGAGACCAAAGCGCCGATGCCGCAAAGAACGGCAAGGAAGAAGACAACCGTGTAAAGCATATTCCCGCCCAGAAAGATGCTCATGAGCTCTCCGGGAAGGGAAAGCAACCACCACAGCCCGATTGCCAGTTGCACCACCGTCGCCCAGGCAAAGACTCTCAACCCGAAACGGATCCATTTCTTTGCCTCCTGCGGGTCTTTTTTCTTTCGGAAGTGCCATACTAACGAGGAGAAAAGCCCCGCCACCGCAATCGATGCCGTCAGAAAGTGAAGGTAGCGCGGGATGAGGGTAACTTCTCCCCAGTTCAAGTTCGTTCCTCCTCGGTTACTGAAATACATTCCCCATTTCTGAGGTTGAAGCATGAGGGTATTGTTGTTCGTGGCGATAAAAGCGATGTAGAGAATCAATCCCGTCGAAACCGCCAACGCCATTTTTGCCAAACCGGGTTTCTCCTTGTTCTTCAACTTGTAAAGGTAAACCCCGTAATACGCAAAGATAAGCGCCGGAACTATCAGAATCCAATAGGTTGCCATAATCACCGAGCTGGAGTAAAAGAGGTGACCATACAGCACCTGCAGAAACAACAACGGCGCCACTCCGAAAGTTACTCCCAAGGCGAAGAGTGACGGGATTTTCGCATTCAGACTTCCGTGGATGGAACTTTCCACCTCCGGTGCCTTGCGGAAAAATTTCAGGTACAACGCCATTATCGATCCGCCGATGACGACATTTACTATCAGGATGTGGATAATAAACGTCACCACATCCAGCGTCTCGAACACTCCCCAAGGCGCCGGAATCGGATCCGGTGTCGGAATGAGACCTAACCAATCCATTTTGCCCCTCCAATTATTAATTACGTCATTAAAGGTATTTATTCTCTATGTACACGAGATTTCCATGCCCTTTTTTATTCATTTCATATATCGACCGAATCCGGGATTAGTTGACCTCCCCCAATAGCGAGAGAAAATCGAAAAGCCCGATGGCTACAATTACATTTTTAATTTCAACTCGAGAAGGAACAATATCGATATTATTAGCTATCTCGCGGAACACCAACAGGTTAGGGCGCCTACACTCGAACGGTAAGCCATCGCCCCCGGCGGTAGTAAAAGTAGAACATCAGCGCCGAAACCATGCTTGCCAGCGTAATGGTCCACCATATAGCAAGCTGATTGTACGTAAGCACCACCGTCAGGAGATAAATCGGAATGACTTCCAAAATCCACGAATTGATGATGTTAAGAACCATCGTAGGAGTATTGAGCCCCACCCCAAGGTGAATTTCTTCCAGCATAATAAAAGCGCCGATGAAGGGAAAACCGACGGCAAAAATGCGCAGCATGACCGCCCCTATTCGAACGGTTTCCTCGGCATCAAAGAAGATGCCCATTATCTGGCGGGCAAAGAAGTAAGCAACAATACCCATGAAAAGCATCACCCCCACCCCTAAAAGGACGGCTTGGTCGGCTGTCTGGCGAGCCCGCTGCGTTTTGTTTGCCCCCAGGTTATGGCCAATCAGCGAAGAAAGTCCCAAGCCGATGCCGACCAGTATCATCACACCGAATGCTGTAATTTGGTTCCCTATCCCGTACGCCGCCACTACCGCCGTACCGAAAGGCGCCACCAGCCGGGTAATGAACAAACGGGCGCCGGAATAAGAGATGCTTCCCAACCAAGCCGGAACACCGATTTTGACGATTTGAACCATTGATGCTATCGATAACGGTTCTTTGCCGCGAAAATGAAAAGGAATGTTGGTACGATTACTATAGAACAAATACAAACCGATGGCAAAAGTGAGACAGTAGGCAAATACCGAAGCATACGCCGCCCCTAAAATTCCCCACCCCGGCAGACCGAAATAGCCGAAGATAAAAATAGGATCCAAAACGATATTGAGCAGATTCGAGCCCAGCATCAGCACCATCGCCAGATTCGGATTCGCCACTCCGCGCATGCCGGTGAAAATCGAGTAAGTGGCGTACATTATCGGCATCCCGAGAAACATCACCCGCCCATATTCAACCCCCAGCGCCAACGCTTCTCCCCTAGCGCCGATGGCATGAAGCATCTGAGCGCTGAAGAAATAGCCCGCCACCCCGAAGATGACGCCGAAAAACAGCTTCAGGATGATGGTTTCTTTTATCGCTTTTTCCGCCCGGTCGTACTCTTTCTCGCCATAGCGGCGGGAAATTATCGCCACCGAGCCGGGTCCGACCAGTTGGTTGAAGGAAAAGAAAAACCATAAAATATTTGCGAAAAACGTAATCGCCGCCACGCCCGATTCCTGTTCCGGCAGGCGCGACACCCAATACATATCCACCATCGAATAGACATGGCTCACCAGAAAACCGAACATGGAAGGCAACCCCATCTTGACAATCGAGGCGAAGATGGAACCTTCCGTATAATCCGCGGGTGTCTTTGCTGTCGGCTCGGTCATTCTTTTCTCCAAAACCGGTAAAGTACGCAATCTTTTTGCAAAGGCAACGACAGGGGAACAAAAACAACCGCAAAAAACCGCAGTGACAGCGTGTTACCCTCCGACGTCGTCTTCACAAAAAAGCAGAAGCGATAAGGCTTCTGCTTTTAGAGTATTTACGGAAAGTCAGGGGAAAGCCGTTACACTTCCATCACTTCCTTCTCTTTTTTGGCAAGCATCTCGTCAATCTGTTTGATATGCTCGTCAGTCAGCTCCTGTACCCGCTCCAAGGCGTCGCTCTGCTCGTCTTCGGAAATGACCTTCTCTTTTTGAGCCTTCTTAATTCGGTCGTTGGCATCTCGACGGATATTCCGAATTGCCACCCGGCTCTCCTCAGCGATATTTTTGCAATGCCGCGCCAATTCCTTGCGGCGCTCTTCATTCAGGGCGGGAATGGGAAGGCGGATAATCTGCCCGTCCACCTGGGGATTCAAGCCGAGATCCGCCAACTGGATGGCTTTCACAATATCGCCGACGGTGCTCTTGTCGAACGCTTGAACCACCAAGAGGCGGGGCTCCGGTGCCGAAACGGTCGCCAGTTGATTCAACGGCATCTTGGTGCCGTACGCTTCCACCCGCACCGAATCCAACAAATGCACCGACGCTTTTCCCGTCCTCACAGTCGCAAATTCCCGCGTCAGCGCCTCGATGGTTTTATGCATCCGCTCTTTGGTCTCTTTGAACAGCTCGTCCAACATAGTCAGTTCCTCCAGAACTTCTCCGTTTCCGTTTCCCTTTCCTATGAAATCAAGGTGCCGACATCTTCCCCCATGACCACACGTTTCAAGTTTCCCGGGGTATTAAGGTCAATCACCCGTACCGGAATCTTGGTGTCTTTCAAAAGAGAAATCGCCGTCGAATCCATCACTTTCAGCTCTCGGGTCAGCACCTCCATGTATTTCAAGCGGGCGTAAAAAACCGCATTCTTGTCGATTTTCGGATCCTCCGAATAGACGCCGTCGACGTTGGTCGCCTTGATAAGCACCTCCGCTCCGACCTCCACAGCGCGCAGCGACGCCGCCGTATCGGTACTGAAATACGGGTTCCCGATACCGGCGGCAAAAATAACAATCCGCCCCTTTTCCATATGACGCACCGCCCGCCGACGGATGTACGGCTCGGCGAAATCTTCCAGTTTCACCGCCGACATTACCCGGGTGTAGGCACCCATTTTCTCGAGAGTATCCATCATTGCCAGAGAGTTGATGACCGTCGCCAGCATTCCCATGTTGTCCGCCGTGACGCGATCCATGCCCCGCTCGGCGGCGTTCAGCCCACGGAAGATGTTGCCCCCGCCGACGACAATGCCGACCTCGATGCCCAACTCCCGAATCTCACGAATCTGCCGACAGACAGACTCGACGGTCGGCGTGTCGATGCCGAACTCACGAGTCCCCATTAACGCTTCACCCGATATCTTTATCAGGATACGTTTGTAAATCGGTGACTCGCGGTCGGACGCCATCTTATTCCCCTAAACGGAAACGGGCAAAGCGACTGATGGTAATATTCTCTCCCAGCGTCGCTATCATATCTTTGACAAAATCTCCGACGGTGCGGTCGCTGTCCTTGACGTACGGCTGCTCCATCAAGACGACCTCGGAGTAGTATTTTTCCAGTTTGCCGTCGACGATTTTATCGACGATTTTTTCCGGTTTGCCTTCGTTTAGCGCCTGCTGACGGTAAATCTCGCGCTCTTTTTCAATCACCGAGGGATCGAGTTCTTCCCGCCTCACACACAACGGCGCACTGGCGGCGATGTGCATGGCGATGTCGCGAGCGAAGGTTTTGAAATTGTCGGTCCGGGCGACAAAGTCCGTCTCACATTTCACTTCGACCATAACGCCCAGCTTATCACCGGTGTGAACATACGTTGCAATAACGCCTTCGGCGGTGGTGCGACCTTCTTTGGAAGCGGCTTTGGCAATACCTTTCTCCCGCAACAACGAGGTCGCTTTCTCGGTGTCTCCCCCCGCCTCCACCAGCGCCTTTTTGCAATCCATCATTCCCGCTCCGGTTTTTTCCCGGAGCTCTTTGACCATTTGTGCTGTTATTTCCATCGGATAAACCTTCTCATTAGCTTTTTTCGTTGCTGTCTTCTTCCGTCGTGGTGGTGTAGGTTGCCAGGGCTTCGCGTTTGTCTTCTTCTTCCGTCGCCGCTTCCATCTCCTGCTGCGTCAGGGATGACTTCGCCTCGACGGCGGCGTCGACCAACGCGTGCACCAACACCCGGATGGACTTGATGGCATCATCGTTTCCGGCAATGGGAAAATCAATCGGATCGGGGTCGGCGTTAGTGTCGATGATGGCGATAATGGGAATCCCCAGCTTCGAGGCTTCCGCCACCGCTATTTTTTCCTTCTTGGCGTCCACAATTATAACTAACCCCGGCAGGTAGTTCATCTCTTTGATGCCGCCCAGCACCTTCTCAAGCTTCTCGGCTTTGTGCTCGATGCGGGCACGCTCCTTCTTGGTGAACTTTTCCAAAGTGCCGTCCTGCCGCATCTGCTCAATTTCTTTGAGCTTCTTAATCGAATTTTTGATGGTGTTGAAGTTGGTCAACATGCCGCCCAGCCACCGCTCGGTCACATAAAAGCCGCCGCATCGTTCGGCTTCTTCCTTAATGACCTGCTTGGCTTGCTTTTTCGTTCCCACGAACAAAATAGACTTGCCGCGGCTGACCACTTCACGGACTTTCTTCTTGGCTTGCTCGAGGGAATTGAGAGTTTTTTGAAGGTCGATAATATAAATGCCGTTCCGAGCGGCAAAGATGAACGGCTTCATTTTGGGGTTCCAGCGACGGGTCTGATGACCAAAATGGACACCCGCCTCCAGTAATTCTTTGATTTGGGGAGAAACCATAGATCTCCTTACATTTACTAAAAAAGGTTACACCTTACCCCGATTTCACTCATACCCGGACTCGCCGGAGGCGAGACCGCCGAGTATGTCCGTCGGGACTGTCTATTTCCCCATCACGGGGATGGCACTCAAGAACTTACCGTTTCGAGTACTGGAAGCGCTTGCGCGCTTTGGGTTGACCGTATTTTTTCCGCTCCACTTCCCGGGCGTCGCGGGTCAACAAGCCGTGCTCCCGAAGAACCTTGCGAAAATCTTGGTTCATTTCGACGAGCGCCCGACTCACCGCCAAGCGGATGGCGCCGGATTGTCCGGAGATGCCGCCACCCCGCACCGAACACCGCACGTCAAGCGTGCCGAGGGTTTCGGTGACCGTCAAAGGACGACGAGCGTTCTCCACGAGCGACTCCCGCATGAGGTATTCGCTCACGTTCTTGCCGTTGACGACAAATTTCCCTTCTCCGGGAGTGATGATGGCACGCGCCACCGCTTCTTTCCGACGACCGGTCGCAGCGAAGGTTTCTTTCTCCATATGTTCTTATCTATCAGTTAAGGCTTAATTTTTCCGGTTTCTGCGCCTGATGACGATGCTTGTCGTCCGCATAGACGTGCAGCTTCTTCAACATCTTGCGACCCAGACGGTTCTTGGGAAGCATTCGCTTCACCGCCAGTCGAAAGACTTCTTCAGGCTTTTTCTGCATCATTTCCGATAAGCTGGTTTCCTTGAGCCCGCCGGGATAACCGGAATACCGGTAATACTTCAACTGCTGAGGCTTGCTTTTCCCCTTCACCCGCAATCGCCGGGCATTGATTGCGATGATATGATCACCCGTATCCAAATGCGGGGTGAAAATCGGTTTGTCTTTGCCTCGCAATTTGTTGGCTACTTTTACCGCCGCCCGACCGAGAATTGCGCCATCAAGGTCGACGACATACCACTTGCGGTCTTTCGGGTCAATCTTTGGTATATACGTTTTCATTCGGTACCTTAATAATCTCCTAATTACCGTTAAAATAGCCAAGAATTATATACTATTTTTTCCTATTGTCAACACTTAAGATAAAAAAATAATCACAAATTTTCCCGGCATCACTGCTTTGTATCGGTGGCTTTCACACGATTATTTAGTTATCCGACATGACGTTACTTGCCCGCCAACCGCTGCGCGACAGCCTGCCTCCTTTTGAAAGTGAACCTGAAGGCATCGGTGCCCACACTCTGTGGTGCTGATATTTCTTGGTGACAATTTCTTCACTTTGGCTTACCTTAGTTGTTGAAGATAGAGGAAACGTATTGAAACCACCGCCGGGTGGGAAAGAAGCGGGAAGTCAATATGTTACAACGCTATTTCAAGCTCGCCGAACACCAAACCAGTGTCAAGCAGGAAATCGTTGCCGGGGCGACCACCTTTATCACGATGGCATATATCATCATCGTCAACCCGAAAATTCTCGAAGCGGCTGGAATTCCATTCGGTCCCTCGATGGTTGCGACGATTCTCAGCGCCTTTTTCGGGACTCTCGCGATGGGAATTTACGCCAACCGACCGTTTGCCATCGCTCCCTACATGGTGGAAAATGCGTTTATTGCGTACACCGTGGTAGGCGTTTTGGGCTACAGTTGGCAGACGGCTCTGGGGGCGATTTTTATCGGCGGGGTACTGTTCACGTTGATTACCCTCTTGAAAATTCGCAGTTGGCTGGCAAACTCTATCCCGGAAGGGCTCAAAATCGGTTTCGTCGTTGGGATGGGGCTGTTTTTGACTTTCATCGGGCTCAACGATGCGGGTATTGTCACACTGGGAGTCGCCGGAGCGCCGGTGCACGTCGGAAATCTTCACAGCGCCAATGTCCTGCTCGCCATCGGCGGCTTTTTGTTTATATGTTTCCTTATGATTAAAAAGGTCAACGGTGCCATTCTCATCAGCATTATCGCCACGACCCTCGCTGCTTTTCTGTTCAAGATTGCCCCGCCGCCGGAGAGCTGGGTCAGCATGCCGCCGAGCCTTTCCCCTATTTTCGCCAAGCTCGACATTTTCGGAGCGCTGCACTGGGGATTTTTTGCCGTGATTTTGACGGTTTTCATAATGGACTTCATCGACACCACCGGCACCCTCATCGGGCTTTCTTATAAAGCCGGACTGCTGGATGAAAACGGCAATCTCCCGGAAATCGAAAAGCCGATGCTGTGCGATTCGTTGGCGACTATTGTAGCCTCGGTGTTGGGGACCACCACCGCCGGCACGTACTTGGAATCGGCGACCGGTATCGAAGCGGGCGGAAAGACCGGCTTGACCTCGGTCGTGACGGCATTTCTCTTCTTGCTGGGGTTGTTTTTTGCGCCGGCTTTGGCAGCCATCCCGCCGTGTGCCTATGGTCCCGCTCTCATCGTGGTCGGTATGCTGATGCTCGCTCCTATCGCCCGCATCAACTTTGACGACCTCACCGAAGTCATCCCGGTTTTCTGCGTGATAACGTTTATGACGTTCACCTACAACCTGGGTATCGGGATGACGGCAGGCTTTGTCATGTATCCCTTGATGAAACTTCTTGCCGGGCGGGTTCGTGAAATCCCGGCGGGTTTGTGGTTCCTCAGCGGGCTATCGCTGCTGTTCTTCATCTTCTATCCGTACTAACAGCACTGGTAAGAAAGGTCTCGAAAGAAACCTGACGGAATGGAAAAAGGCAGATCCGTTCCGGATCTTCCCTACTATGATTTCTCCGTAGTTCTTTGTAGGGAAGGTCTCGATAGAGACCTGCCAAAGAAATTAAGAAAGCGGCAGGTCTATTCCACAGGCTCACTCTACTCACTTCCCTCTCTCCTGCCCTTTCCTCTTCAAAAATTGAAGACAAAGCCGACGTATGGGATACCCGGGAAGAAGGCATCCTCTCCGACGGTCGACACCAACGCCAAATCCACCGCAAGCGACTCCCCGAAGAAGCGCATCCCGTAAGAAATCAACGGATCGTCCGCACCCGGAATAAGCCAATTCTCCGTCACCAACGCGATACGACGCGACAGGCGCACTTCTCCCCCGACTGTAACCGTCGGCTTGTCGGCAAGCTCTTTGTCTTTCAGTCCATACCCGACTCCGAGAGTGAAACTGGCGTCGCCGGTGCCGTAAGTCGTCACTCCATAGAGATTACCGACAATAGGGGAATCGTTGTCATCCCCTTCGGGAATCTTGATAAGCAAGGCACCGACGGCAAAATGCAATTTCTCGCTTGCTGCCACCCCGACTTTCGGCATGAGGTAGATTAGTTGTCCGTCCAAGCCGAGTCCCGGAAAAAGGGACATGCCTAACCCAAGAGAAATGTTGTCGGTTATTCCCCACCCGAAGCTGGGGAAAAAGAGATAGACATCGGAGAAATACCCCTGCCCCTTCCGTAACATCCGACCGGTAGGACCGAGGAACAACCGCGTCGCATTCGGGTTCGGGAACCAATACTTTCCCCCGCGCATTTTTGATGCCAAAATCTCCCGCACTTCCCGAATCTTGCTGATAGGGATAGTCTGGCTGCCGAGCTCCGACTCAACCACGACCTCCGTGTCTCGAATTTCAACAATCCTTCCAACAAAAGAAGAACCGCCGACGGTCGTTATTATCTGGACATGGTTGGAGTCCGGAATTTTCAGCTCCCCCTTTATGTGCTCGGCGGCATAGCCGGACGTGGCGGCAACCGCCAAAACAATCAGCGGTACCAAGAAAAACCTCTTCTTGTGGCCGAAGTAATCCATTACCTCTCCTCACCGTTTCTACTGGGTTGATGTATCCGCACTCTCATACATATAAGATTTCCGATAAGTTGCAAGCAAAAGATTTTTACTTGCGGGTTGCTCCGGTCGAATCGTTGACCGCTTGGAGAATCTGCCGGTAGATCTTTCGGTTCAACTCACTGTCGGGATTGAGTTCCACACTGCGTCGCACTTCGGCAAGAGCCTCAGAGAGCTTCCCGGCGGTATAATAGGTCGTCCCCAATTTCAAATGAGCAAAGTCATTGTAGGGTTGAATCTCAATTGCTTGTTTCAGAATGGCAATGGCGGATTCATAATCGTTTTGCTCCGCATACACGCTCGCCAGGTTGAGATACGTTTCGACCGAACTCGGATCCAACTCCAACGCTTTTTGGAAGTAGCCGATCGCCTGAAAGGTCTGGCGGCGTTGAGCGGCAAGCATCCCAAGGTTGTTATACGGCAAAGCAAAGGTCGAATCGACAGCAATCGCTTTCCGGAACTCCTCTTCCGCTTTTTTCACATTATTTTGCGCCAAATAGGCATTCCCGAACGTGTGGTGATTCTCAGCTTCCGTTCGCTTGGGGTCAAGCCCTAACAGGTTGTGGTTGCTCTCAATGCCCAATACCAAAAGAGCGGCACCATAAAAGATAAGATGCTTCGTTTGCTTGTTTTTCACAAAAGTAATGCCTCGGGAAACGGCATAGACGGCAAAAAGAATCAAAAACGGGATGAGCGGCTGGCGGTAGCGGGCACAAACAAAGAACAGCACCAGCGAAAACGAATAGGCAAAGAGAAGCAGGTAAAGCAACAAGTACTTTCGCCATTGCGAGAAGGAAAGAAAGATACCAATAACGGCAAACGGAACCACAACGCCGAAAGGGAAATATATTCCTTTGCGAAAGAGTAAGGGCTTGAGGATGAATGCAAATTGCCGAGCACCGTAAATATCTTGATTGTTGGGAATTTCATAACCGTTGAGAAGCAAGCGAACCTTCTTCACTGCCAAGGCAAGGAAAGCGCCCGGCGCCCGTTTGATTTCCTGCCACGCTTTACCGTACCAATAATCGGAAACTTCCGAGCGCTTGAGAGCTCTCCCCTGTTCTTGCTCGGCAATGGCAATCGCTTGACGGTATCCTCCTTCCCACGTCTGGTCGATACCCGGTGCCGTTGCCGACCAACCGGTGGCGTACCGGTTGTTGCCCAAAAAGAAGTTGAACCCTCCCTGCCATGCGATAAAGACGACATCTTTGGAAACGGCATAATTCCTGATGGTCACCGGCAGGATTACTACCAATGACATTACCCCGAGAAGAACATACCTTCCGAGAGCTTTTTTCCACCCAAGGTGGGGCTTGACCACCAGCCAGATCCAAAGGAACAAAGCGGGACCCAGCAAAAGGATGTTGGGACGCGTCAAACCGCTCAAGCCAAGCAGCACTCCTGCCAGCACGTAATCACGAAGAGAGTGACTTGCCTGACAGCGATAAAGCTGCCAACCCAATAATGCCGTCAAAACAACCATGAGGGAAGTAATCAGCAACGAAGCATCGAAATAGAGAAAAGTGGGATATACCGCCGCTACGATCGCCGCCCAGAGTGCGATGCGGCGGTCGAACACACGAAGCCCCAACGCAAAGACTATCAAGGGAAGAAACGAACCGATAATGATTTGAATAAAACGAGTCCAATAAAAGGAGCTATGGGTTATCCGAAACATCGCCGCCAAAAAGTACGGATACAACGGGGCGCGGTAATACGGTTCGGCTGTCAATCCTTCGGGAGAATTTATTTGGTGCGCCAGCTCGACATGATATTTCTCATCCATGACCGGCGAAGTGAACGTCGGCATGGCATCGATTTGATTCAGATAGACAAAACGAATAAGAAAACTCGCCACAAAAAGCGCAAGAAAAACGATTCCTTGGCGAGAAGTGACCGCTTTCTTAGTCAAAGGTACTTCTTTCATTTCCTTACCCGTTTTGTCATTCGCTTTCTTTCGTGGAATATCTCACTTTCGAATCAACTGTAAGAATTCCATGCGGGTGGAAGGGTTGTCATGAAATTCGCCCAGGACATAAGAAGTCGTCATAATCGAATTTTGCTTTTGCACTCCTCGCATGGTCATACAGAGATGCTGCGCCTCGATGACCACTCCCACGCCCGCTGCGTCGGTATACTTCATAATCGTATCCCCGATTTGCTTGGTCAGTTGCTCTTGGATTTGCAAACGACGAGCAAAAACATCCACTATCCGGGCCACTTTCGACAAGCCGATAACCTTCTTCTTGGGAATATATCCCACATGACACTTCCCGAAAAACGGCAAGAGATGATGTTCGCAGAGCGAATATAACTCAATGTCTTTCACCAAAATCATTTCGTTCGTATCAGCTTCGAAAACCGCATCTTTCAGCAACTCGTCGATATCCTGCCGATATCCTTGAGTAAGAAAGCGAAAAGCCTCCGCCGCTCGAGCGGGCGTCTCTTTAAGTCCTTGCCGCTTGGTATCTTCTCCGATAAGTTCCAATAAGCGGGCGTATAGTTTTTCCATAGGTTCACTCATTCTTCAACCTGCATTTTTTGCCTCGACATATCCCGTCATACTTCCCACGCAGATAACGCCGCATTTTCTGCACACCTATCACCGTTCACCTTCTCTTTCCACTACCGAGGGTAATAAACAACATTCGGTTGCGGATTTCCATTCTTTCTTCATTTTCTTTGTCTGTTCCGGCGGCAAAAACGGCAGCAACCACTTCGTTTTGAGCCATCGCATTCACCTTAATATAACACAATAATTCATCAAGTCTTTCCAGTTGACCGGCAGGTACTTAGCAACTCAAACTATGGCATCAATAAATATTGACACGTTAAAAGAAAAAGGATATATTCTTATACGATTGGAAGTTCTTGCTTCAATACTCATCCTAGCTGGTGGGTATGCAGTATGGGCTGTAGAGTAAGAGAACATTCAAAAATGGAAGGAGGATTAATGGCAAACGAAGAATTTCCATAGCAGTGAGGGGATAATACACCGTACACCCAAGCAGTTCTTAAACAACCACAAGAAGAACTATTAACGGAGGATATTGATAATGAAGTGGAAATTATTTTTCCTAACCTTGGGGCTTTTTGTAACGGCGATGATGCCGGCTTTTGCCCTGGATCCTGATCCGGGGATACCGGACACGATTATCTTTGTCGTGGCTCAAGGACCGGACGCCAACGCCGGGCAGATGCACGTCCAAATCGACGCCTACGTCTACAGCGACGAAACCCTTGTTGGCGCCTCGGGAGGTTACTACTGGGACAATCCGTTCATGCAGATGGACAGCGCCGTCAAGGCGCCTCTCTTCGACAACGGCTTTGACTTGATTGCCTCAGTCTATGAAGACGACGACATCAACACCACCAACGCCAATCAGCGTTTTGTCCTTGGCGGTGCCAGTCTCTTTTCCAACATTCCCGGCGATGCCGGCGGACGCCGCCTCTGGGCAAGCTACTATTTCACCCTTTCCAACTGGACGGTCAACGACTCGATTGTCATCGACAGCTTGACCTTCAGCGCCGGGACTTCCTGGCTGATGGTTGCCGACGGGCAGATTACCTTCGAGCCTATCTGGGGCGGCAAGCTGGTCATTTACGACCCGAACCGTCCTTCGGGGGCGAACTTAGTGGTCACGCCCCAGGTGTTGAACTTCACCGCGGTGGAAGGCGGCGCCAATCCCGACAGCCAGACGTTTGCCATCAGCTCGGACGGTGAATCGCTGGACTTTGCCTTGTTCAAGACAGCCGGATGGCTGGCTCTTTCCCCGACGGCTGGGATGACCGACGCCGAGGTCACGGTGTCGGTGGACATTTCCGGTTTGGGCGCGGGGAGTTATCTTGATACGATTGTCATCAACTCGGAAGGGGCGCAGAATGCGCCGCAGTACGTGGTGGTGAACCTGATGGTGACGGCGGCGCCGAAGTACTTGGCGGTCACCCCGGATACGCTTTATTTCAACGCCATTGAAGACAGTACCAACCCGGACGATCAAGTCTTTACCGTGAGCGAAGTCGGCGGTGCCGGTATCCCCTTTGCTGCTTCCGAATCTGCAAGCTGGTTCGACATAAATAAGAACAGCGGCACGACCCCGGACGATATCGCCGTTAGCGTCGACATCAACGGTTTGACAGCGGGGGGCTATTTTGATTCGGTGACGGTTACCTCGGATAGTGCGGCTAACTCGCCGGTGTTCGCATATATCTCGCTGAACCTCCAACCGGCGGAAGTTATCGACACTCTTGTCGTGACCCCGGATACGCTCTACTTTACTAAAACAGCCGGAGGACCCGATCCGGATCCGCAAAGTTTCTTCTTCGACGAACTTCACGGCAACGCTATCCCCTACTCTCTTGCCCTCGACTCGACCTGGTTCTCCCTCAGCAAATACGGCGGCACGACTCCTGACAGTGTCGTGGTGTACGTCGAAGCCGGCAGCATGCTGGAGGGAAGCTATCTGGATTCCATTCAGGTATCTTCCGACAATGCGGACAACACCCCGTTCTTTATCTACGTCATGCTCGAGGTGACCGCAGCCGCTAATCAACTGGTTATCACTCCCGATACCCTTTACTTCAATGCGACCGAAGGGGGAACAGACCCTGACGATCAAACGTTCACCGTCAGCGAGTTGAGCGGCGGCAGCATTACCTTTACTGCTGCTGAGTTCTCCGCTTGGTTCAGTATCGACAAAACCGTCGGAACGACACCGGAAGATATTACGGTAAGTGTGGATATCTCAACTTTAACCACGGGGACCTATACAGACGCCGTGGAAATATCCTCACCGGAAGCGATAAACTCCCCGCAATATGCGGTCATCATTCTCACCGTTTCGGAAGGATGCGGCGGAGATGAATATTTTGTCTACGCCAACTTCGACGAAACCAACACAGATGGTGTTTATATCCCTGGTCAAGGGTGCGGCGGTTATCAACTCGATGATACCACCGGCTTCTTGTATGTTGCACGTGGAGGTCAATACTGCGATGTTTACATGGTGACTATCCCGTCCGGCACCGATCCCAACCAGCACCCTGATAATCCGGCTAATCCCGGGGAGATAGTCCCGCGGACGCTGACCTTGGTAGGAAGCCGTGATATTCTCGCCGACATGGGTACTTTTCATATCTGCCAGAGCTACAGTGAATTCTATGTCGATGACAATTATGTCTACTACGGTCCTTCGTGCGGCGGTATTCACCAGTGGGCAAAAAATCCTGATGGGACCCTCGGCGATTATCTCGGGAAAGTGGTTGACGTATCATTCTCCGGTGAGTCGATGGCATACGATGCGGAAAACAACGTCTGGTATTCGGGATACTACCGGCGAGATATTCACAGCTTCCGGCCGGGAATCGACACCGAATGGCAATACGAGTTCAGTTATCCCTCATACGCCGGTTCTCACCATGACGGATTGGAATTCTACAACGGCTATCTCTGGATATCGGATATGACCTCCAACTACATCGGCCAGTGGCACTATGCCGACACCGGTAACGGCATGGAATGGATAGAAGTGCAACGCTTCTCATATGAAAACCCTGTCGACGATGATGTCGAAGGTCTCGGCATCGGTCCGTTTGGTCACTTCTGGGCAACCGGCTGGAGTCGGTTGTATGAGTTGGGCGGCGGTTGGCTCAACTTCTCCGTTCACGGTATCCCGGATCAAACCGTTTGTGCCGGAACACCGTTTGAACCTTTCGATCTTGATGACTACGGAGCGGGAGTTCCGCCGCTTACCTGGACATGGTCGACGCCGGTGAACCTGAACATCAGCGTGGATGAGAACAATGTTGTAACGGTCACCTACCCTGACGGCTGGATTGGCAGTGAGGACATTGCCTTCACCTTGACGGATGCCTGTGATCGCACCGGTACGACCGTGGCGACCTTTACCGTTGAGAGCTGCGGCGGAGACACGGTCATTATTCCGACCAACGAATGGATTAACGTCTATTGTGACTATCCGGAATTGAATGGCACCCCGCTCTCGCCGGGGGACGTCATTATGGCATACGATCCGGACGGTGTCCCGTGCGGCATCGACACGGTTCGTGAAGACGGCAGCTTCGGCTTCATGCCCATCTACCGGGATGACATTTATTCTACGATCGATGAAGGTGCGGAACCGGGCGACGTTATTTCATTCACCATTAACGGAGAAGAAGTCTTCCCGGAGACGCCGATTATTTGGACAAGCAACGGCGACAGCTACGAGTTGTGCTCCTTCACCACCGAGCGCTGCGTGGAAATCTCCTTACACAAGGGCTGGAACCTCATTTCGTGGAATGTTGCCTACAGCGCCGAGATAAGTGAGATTATGGCACAGCTCGGCAAGTGCACCTGCGTGGAAGTCATCTTGGGATTCGACCAAGGAGCGCTCACGTACGATCCCGACCTGCCGGAATTCTCGACCTTGCTCGACGTCGACTATTACCACGGCTACTGGTTCAAGATGAACTGTGATGCCACTCTCGAAATCTGCGGTATGCCTGTCGATCCGAGTGAGTGCATTACCATCTATAACGGGTGGAACTTGGTGAGCTATTGGCCCGACACATCCTACGCGACGGAAGACGGCTTTGCTTCCATTCTGGATAACGTCATCGTCGCTCTCGGGTATGACAACGGCGGCTTGACCTGGATCCCCGATAACGACTCATATAACACCTTGACCGACCTGTATCCCTTGTTCGGCTACTGGGTAAAATCTTCCGCCGATGCGTACCTCGCCTATCCCGGCTTCTGCTATGGCGACTTCCCATCGGTCGGAAAAGAGCGACCGGACTTCCATGTGACTGAGCAGAAAGTCACTCCTTCTCGGAGTTGGATGTCCCTCTACGGTGCGGGCATTACCTTTGACGGCAATGAGCTGACTGCCGGTACTACCATAGACGTCTATACCAAAGACGGCACCTTGTGCGGAAGCGCTCAATACGACGACGGCATGTTGAAATTCACCCCGGTGTATGGGTACGATCCGTTCGGCGACATAACCGCTCACTATCCGAAGGACGGCGAACCGGTTACCTTGTATGTGGACGGAATCAGAGCGTATCCCGACATTAAATGGGCGGGACACAGCAGCCGCATCGAAGTGAACGCACTGTTCAGCACTGCAGCCGGTGCCGGTTTGGTCCCTGACCACTATGCCTTGAATCAGAACTATCCGAACCCGTTCAACCCGACCACCGACATCTCCTTCAGCTTGCCGGTCGCCGGAAAAGTCACCCTGGACATCTACAACGTTCTTGGCCAAAAGGTGACGACGTTGGTTGACGGTTACTTTGATGCCGGTGAACATACGGTAGTGTGGGACGGCACCGATGCCAACCACAACCCGGTCTCATCGGGCATCTATCTCTATCGCTTGCAAGCGGGAGACTTTAGCGACACCAAGAAGATGATGCTGGTGAAATAACACGTAGCAACACCTTCTTAGATAAAGAACCGACCGCTCTATTGTAAGAGCGGTCGGTTTTCATTACAGCTTGGTTGCATTCAAAAAAATCTTGACACTATAAGAAATCCCTTTCATTTTACAATAGGCATACGTTAAACCTTCAAACCATAGGAGATGGGACTATGAGTTCTTCTACTCGTTTTCAATCAACAGTAGTTGTATTGACGGTGATAGTGATGTTCGTCATGCTTTCTCCTTTCACCGTCGTGGGACAAACTAAAGGAAACATCTTGGTCTATTCTACCGCAGACGGGCAACCTCCCGGCAATTACCCGAAGGACTGGTTCAACGTCGACTTAAAAGCAACCTTAGAAGTATACGGCTATACGGTGACCGTAACTGATAGGATTGATACCCCCGAGATTACAAGTGCTTTCCTTACCGGTTATGATCAGTTATGGATAATGTCTGCTGATGCTGACTCTATTGCCCATTTCAGTCAAGATGAAATCAACACCATCCTTGCTTTTAGAGACGAGGGTCATGGTTTGCTCATCATGGCTGAACATACTGATGCACAGGGAAACAGCTTTGCCAACGATGCCAATCAGATTGCCAATCCACTTGGGGTAAACTTTTACGGATGGGTTGATCATGGTGTCGACGGAGCAAATGGCGCTATTGTTTCCGAACACACAAACCACCCCCTCTTTTATCAGGTAACAACTATTTGCGGTCACCCGAGTGAAGCTTTGATGACAACAACACCACCGGTGAAAGTCGTAGCCAGATATCAAGGTGACAAAATTATTGCTGTTTTGGATAATGAATATGGGCGAGTTGTTTTCGACGTTACATTTGTCAGAGCTTGGCAAAGCGATATCAACATTGGTGACAACCGTCAATACATAAGAAACATTGCTGACTGGCTTCAACACGGGGACTTCCCAGGCTACGAAGTTCCAAGTTTATCCCAATGGAGCTTGGTAATTCTTACTACCCTATTACTCATTGGAGGAGTAGCACTCATTGTTTTGAAAAAACGGCAGGCTCCAAGATTAAGCTGATAATTCTTTGCCGGTCATCACATCTTAATGTTTACATAGTCCATCGGATACCGTAATTTTTGTTCATGAATTTGCGGACAATTCGATGGGATTTGGTATCACTTATTTTGTTGGCAGTGGGGCTGCGGGTACTTTTGTTCGCACATAGTGCCGAGCAAATAGGCATGGAAAAATTCCTCTCCACCAGCCCCGACACGGTGAACTATGTCTCCATGGCGAGCGGTTTAGTCGAAGGTTCGATAACCAACGAAAGAGGATTTTTCACCTTCGGTCCAGGCTATGCTTTTTTTCTTGCAATTTTTTTCTTTTTGTTCGGCATCCATGCGCTGCCGGTCATAATTTTTCAGATACTGCTGTCGAGTGTGTCGTGCGTGCTGATATACCGACTTGCCATGCTTCTTACCAAATCATATCCAATCGCCATGCTCGCCGGATTTCTTGCAGCGACATCGTATACTTCCATTTCTCTCAGTTGCCTGCTCCTCTCCGACACCCTTTACTTTTTCCTTTTCCTTTCAGGGCTCCTTCTCTTTTTAGAAGGACTTCAAAACGAAAAAACGAGCTATTATATCCTTTCCGGTATTCTCATCGGGTACGCCATTCTTACGCGCTCCATCGGCCAGTTTTTCCCTCTTGTCATGGCTGCCATAGCGTTCGTTGCCTACCGTCTTGAGAAAAAATCGGCATCAAACAAACCCACCTCCTACTTAAAGAAGAAAATTAGAAACGTCTCACTGACGATTGTCATTATAGCCGTTATCACCTTTACTTGGATGGTGAGAAATTATGTGGTCCATGGGATACCTGTCGTGTCTGCCGCCGGTCGACAGCTCGACATTGCAGCCATCGCATATCAAGAAATCGAAAACAAACCTATAGAAGACATCAAAACTGAATGGACTAAACAATACAAACAAGAAAAGAATGTCATAAAGTGGTCATACGAGCACTCTTTCCTTTTAGGTATAACTCAATTAAAAAAAATGCTTCTCAACCACCCAGCAACAATGATTAAGACTTACTGTGAAATTGCATGGAACAACCTTAATGAGATAAACAATGCCCACCGAATGTTGCTTCCACGATACAACTTTAAGACAGTTCCGTGGGAGCACAAAATAAGAGAAAAAAAGTGGAACTATCTCAATTTCATTCTATCGGTGGTTGGGTTACTAATCCTTCTGGCTACTCGTAAATTTGAGGGTTCCTTTATTCTTGGCTCAATTTACTTTTACTATGCTGCTTTGATAGGGTTAAACATCTGGCAAGGTTCACGAATATTTTTCCCGGGTCAAATCGCATGGACGGTGTTGATAGCCATTACCATCGTTACCGGAGCTCAGGGAATTACAAAAGGACTACAATACCTCCGACGTTCCTTCTTTTCCCCCGCGACAAAGAATTACCCTACCTAACGCATAACTTTAAGTGTTAGCGCGTAACAGCCAGCCTGTCAATCATTAATTCGATATTCAGCCAGCTTGTTCCTGATTGTCCTGGTCGTAATACCCAAAGCTTCCGCCGCTTTGGTTTTGTTGCCGTTGAACTTCTCAAGGGTTTTCAGAATGAGGTATTTGTTCCCTTCTTCGAGTTTCATCGGCACCCGCAAAGCGGGAAGTTCGTCGGCGATGGGACCCAACGCCAAGTCCGCCGGGAAGTCGTCTTCCGTCAAGCGGTCATGCTTGCTCGTCACCACCGCCCGCTCAACCAAGTTCTCCAGCTCCCGTACGTTGCCGGGCCAATGATATTTCATAAGCAACCGCAAGGCGCTCTGGTCGATGCCTTTGATGTTTTTGTTATTCTCGCGGTTGTACTTGTCTATAAAATGTTCGACCAACAAGGGAATGTCTTCCTTTCGCTCCTCCAGCGGTGTCAAGTGAATGGGGATGACATTCAAACGATAAAACAAATCCTCCCTGAACTTGCCGCTGCTGATAGCTTCCTTCAAATTTCGGTTGGAAGTCGCTATCAACCGAACGTCTACCTTTATCGTCGTGCTGGAACCGATACGCTCGAATTCCCGCTCCTGAATCACACGTAGGAGCTTGGACTGCAAATTTAACGGCATCTCGGAAATTTCATCGAGCAAAAGCGTCCCGCCGTCCGCCAATTCGAAGCGTCCCCGGTTTGTCTTTTTCGCATCGGTGAAGGCACCTTTTTCGTAACCGAAGAGTTCGGCTTCCACCAGACTTTCCGGGAGAGCGGCGCAGTTCAGCTTGATAAACGGTTTATTCTTTCGGTCGGAGGTGTAATGGATGGCTCGCGCCACCAGCTCCTTCCCCGTCCCGGAAGCGCCGGTAATCAAAACCGTCGAGCGGGCGTTGGCGACCGATTGAATGAGATCGAAGACTTCCGCCATCACTTTCGATTTACCGATAATATTCTGGAATTTATGCGTCAGGTCTTTGCGGAGGATTTCGTTTTCGGTGCGGAGCTTGAGAATCTCGGTAATGCGATCGAGGATATGCTCGACCGTCTCCGGGACGATCGGCTTCAGCAGAAAATCATACGCCCCCAACTTTATCGCCTTTACCGCCGTTTCCACCGTGCCGTACGCGGTAATCATCACCACTACCGTATCAGGGTTTATCTGCTTGATATTTTTCAACAGCGTCAACCCGTCCATCTCTTTCATGCGCAGGTCACTCAAAACAATGTCGAAAGTCTTATCCTGAAAAATAGTCATCGCTTCTTCGCCCGAATAGGCTGCGACGCATTCATAACCGGCACGGGTCGCCGTCTCCATCAG
Organism: uncultured Ignavibacteriales bacterium; assembly: GCA_964489705.1. Taxonomy (GTDB): domain Bacteria; phylum Zixibacteria; class MSB-5A5; order GN15; family FEB-12; genus CAZAZQ01. The sequence continues at coordinate 20,788 of CAZAZQ010000002.1, read as the reverse complement.
AACTTCATTTACCAAAGGGTCATCGTCAACCACTAACACAGAGTATCTCATATCGTCCGCTCCCTGACTTTCCTATCTATTTTTACCGGTACGAGAAGGCGAAATACGGCACCGCCTTCCGCACTATTTTCCGCGACAATATCGCCCCCGTGGGCTTTCATCACTTTCCACGCCACCGCCAAGCCCAAACCGTTCCCCTCTTTGCTGGTCGTGAAGAAAGGCGCAAAAATCCGCTCGATATGCTCCTCCGGGACACCGGGACCATTGTCGGAGACAACCGTCTCCACAAGAGTCTCATCCGTTCCCAAAAGAATCCGTTCTCCATAACGTGCCGCCGCTTCATCCTGCGGGAGGAGACGAAAACGCACTTCCACTTTGCCGTCCGGCTTCACGGCTTGACAGGCATTGGCAAGAATATTGTGCAACGCCTGCCGCATCAACACCCTATCAAGGACAACCGAGAGAGCGCTCTCCTTGGGATGAGCGGGTTCATGGAGATGGAGATGAATGCGAGCCATTGCTTCGCCCTGCTCTTCTTTGAATTGCTCCACTACATTTTTCAGAAAATCGTAATAGACAATCTCGCTCTTGTTGACATCTTCAAGCTTGGCGTAGTTGAGCAAGGTTGTAACCGTTTCGTTGAGAGTATTCACCCCTCGAATGATTTTCTCCGTCAAGCGCCGACGCGGATCGGACGGTTCCAGCTCTTTTTCCAACAGGGATGCAAACCCGATGATGCCGGAGAGCGGATTGCGCACCTGATGAGCGATGGTCGCCGCCATCTCCCCCAACGCCGCCAACGTGTTCAGGCGGGCAAGCTCCTGCTCCATCTTTTTTATCTTGGTCAAATCCTGAAAGACTTCCACCGCACCGATAGCCTTCCCCTCGTCATCTTTGAGCAATGCGGTTGACACCGACAGCACCAACGAGGTGCCGTCTTTACGGCTGATAACTTTCTCCACTGAGCTGACCTCCCGCCCGCTTTCCGCTGTCCGGAGAGCATTGGCATAGACCGGCTCCCCCGGGGGAATCAAATCACGATACGGCTTGCCAAGCACTTCCTCAGCCGAAATTCCCAATACCACCGAAGCGGCGGGATTAAAGTGCGTGACTCTGCCGTTCAAATCAACCGTGATGACACCGGCGGACAAGGAGTTCAAAATGCCGTTGAGGAAAACGGTGGTGGCAAGATTTCGTTGGGTAAGCTCGACAAGTTTTTTGTTTGCTTGGACGAGCTTTTCGTTCTGTCGAGAAAATTCGTTTTCCAGCTCGAGGTATTTGCGCTGCAACGAGTTAATCACCCGATTAAAGGAAGCGTAAGACTCGGCAAACTTGGAAACCTCGTCCGTTTCCTCAACCGGCTTGACCACTGTTCTCTTCGCATCATCCATGACACACCTCGAATTTCATGTCAGAGAGTATAAAAATCTTCCCACGAGGTTCAACAAAAATTTTTTGAGCTCTGACAAAACCAAGTTCAAGCTATAGTTAAAAGGGAAAGAACAAAATGAATGACATCCCATGACAATTTTTTTCCATTTTCTCATCAAATTTCCATTTTCCGCTTGACAAAAACAGAATAGTTCTTAAAATAACACTAAGGGAATTTGAGTGACTTCTTCAAAAGTGTTGGAGGCAACCAATGTTGAGAAAGATAATGGGGACATTGGTCTTCTTTGCAATCGGATGGCTTCCTTTTCAAGTTGTTACTGCTCAACACTTCTTAAGATTAAGCGATGAGCAAAAGATTGAGCTTGCACTCGATCTCATACGGAAAGGTATCCAGCAAGAGGACACCACCAAAATCGCTATGGTGCTTGCACCGGAGGTACACATCTCCAAAAAGGGTGTATGGCAAAAAAATACTTTAACCAGTAGGCTCCAAACTATCTTTGACAACTCAGCGCGAAGAAAGATCCAGATAGAGAGGCTACCTTTCGCACGGGAAGATAACCCACTTCGTTTTTCCCATTTCTGGGACTTCGACATCTTAAACCCAAGAATAACGATTAAAGGTGACAGCGCTTTTGTAGAGTGTGAGTTTAGTCTTATGGGGAGCGTCGAAGTCAGGAAAAGGGGAAAAAATTGGTGTCAAGGAAAGTGAAAAGTTCATCTTCATATCACCGCCAAAAATTGTGACAAAAGCCATTACCGATGACGTTATACCATGGCTCACTTCACAATTTCACAAAAAACCTCTCAACGAACAAAAAAACTGGCAATTAGGGGAATGTATGAGTCTTATGCAATTCTTAGAAGGTCAGTTACCGTTGTCCACTAACCATAGCAAAAAAATGTAGAGGCACAGATGAAAACGACGAAGCTTAAGTTATTAGGTGTTGCATTGGTGGGCATTTTAAGTGCATCGACGCTTTCTACTCGATACTTGCTGTTACTCCCCATATTTGCAATAACTACCATGGAAATTTCATGCGATTCTACTTCCCCCGAAGATTATACTGAGGTGCCGCCGGATGGAAGAACAATCTTTTTTCCAGAATACGATTACATGGCGGGCTATGATGTTTTTCAATACGGTCAAACATACGCAATCAATGCTTTTGATCTATGCAATACGGACTTCCTGGCGTTTTATGACGAGGTCATAACACCGGCTGTAGAGATCGAGTTCAACAATCTCTTTGATTATATGGAAGACCATGCACAGAGATATTCTGATAGTACGTTTATCTACAAGACACAACTTCTTGGCATGCCTGACGCGCTTTACAAGCCTGGGGAAGGCGTATTTGAGACTCTAGGCATAACTTTTTTTGACGCAAACGATCATCGGCGTACCGCCATATTCGTTCAGGCCATCAGAGATCTGGGTGGCGATGTACAGGGTATGCTTGAGAAGACGGTCATTCATGAACTCGGCCACGCGAGAGCAACACTTACCCATCTCTGTTATTTCAAGGCTCAAGACAGTACTTGGTATCAGAGCCCGGATCACGACGATCCTGCTTGTGTTATGGGACAAGCGCGTATTGCTCCTTGCACCGGCAAGGATCTTACTGTTGATCCACATTTTTGCTCTGCCTGTTGTAATCGGCTCAAAAGGGTCAACTGGTGAAACAAAAGGAAAGATGATATGATAAGATGGTTAGTGAAAATTGCTATCGGTTCCCTGTTTATTTGCTCATCATACCTTCAGACGTTTGCAGAAGCAAAAAAGAATCAAAAGTGGGATCTTCAGATAGAACTCTCTAAGGATAAGTACCTTCTCAGAGAGCCTGTCTGGATGGATGTGATTCTCACTAACGTCAGTCCAGATACCCTTCGGGCCTGGCTGGGACCTCCCTGCGTGGGTGTGTTTTACGTCCATGTGAAGGATAGTCTTGAAAATGGGCTACAATATAGTGGACCGATGTTCGATATTGTCTGGTCTGAGGGTATCCTAATGGCCGCAGGCGAGCAATTATATAAGTGCTTCAACCTGCTTGATTACTTCGCTGTTGACAGGATCGCCTTTTGGTTCGGCGAGTTTCCTCCAGGGAAATATAGTGTGACAGCAATGTACAACGGCATACACTCAAGCGAATTGCAATTCGAAGTTGTGGAGCCAAAGGGATGCGAAGAAGATGCATACCGACTGATTCTCAATGCTTTCAAGATTCGGTATAAACGGCCAGATTCAACGAAAGCGTTACTACTAAAACTCCTTGAGCTGTATCCTGAGAGCGTCTATGCTGAGAGGGCCCTCCAGAAGCTGGGGCAAAAGCAAAACCTCCTAAAAAAATTCCCAAATTCAGGCTTCTGTAACGACATCTTAAAGTCTTTAACAAGAGAGATGGCACATGACGAAAAAAGGGAATATCTAAGTGAAATAAAAGAAAGCTTCGCAGGCACACGTGCCGCGAAGTTCGCTGAGCAGATATTGAAGTGGTTGGAGGAGTAATGTATTTCCCATTTTATAGGACAACAAACAAAAAACATGTACCAGAAGATCTCCTAACCGCTCTCGGGAGTCCGTCAGGTTGGGGTATTCGACTTTGGTCACTACTTCTTTTTACAAAAGCCGACGTCATCATAGAGACAGAAGCTAAGAATCCTATAAAAATGGTTAAGTCGCGTAAAGTTCAAAGCGCAAAGAATTTTCTTTACGATCCTGAACAAAAAAAATTGTCAAAGAATTTGATGGTACTATTAGTTCGTGGATCGGAAGTGGCAGCCAAATATATAGTGGAGAGAAACGGCAAGGTCATATTTGAAGTAATACCACAATCTTTAGACGCGCTCACCAGATTAGCAATAACCTTTAATAATAATTAAGGAATGGGTTGAGAAACCTCATGAATAAGAAATTAAAACTCGAGGTGCTACCCAGCGGTCCAGGTAAGCTGGTGTTCTAAGAAGACAGTGAATTTTCATAATCTGGACATACTGAAAGCATCTCTGAAAAATAGTTGAGAGGGAAAACAACGCTATGCTGAAAAAAAAGATAACACTGTTGACTATGGCAACTTCATTATTACTGAATGGAGTCTCTCATTGCCAAAGCCAAAGCGAGTATGCTCTTATCAGAAAACCTATCTTCAAAAATCCTCTAATTTGGAAAATGACCAGAAACGTAACGAATACCTACTGGGATATTGATCTTTTTAGTTCTCCGCAATCGGCCGCTCAAAGCTATATTATGTCACCATGGCATGAATTATACTCCGCTGCCTCCTTCTCCGTGGATAGAGCTTGGGACAGAATAATCTATCTTGAATGCTTAGACAATTGGATTAGAGCGTATGGTTCGTATGGGACGGGTACTTGCCAGTTTTGGTGGCCTAGAAGCATAAGTGCCATTGCACCTTTTAATGATTCATTATATAGTTACTATTACTATATCTACGTTACAGATACGGAAAACAACCGAATTGTCAGACTCAAATATGATTGGGGAAATCAGGTTATGTGGTGTTACCCTCCAATTGATGGAGGCGGTCTAAATCGACCATTTAACCATGATCTAAATAATAACGGAACTTTTCTACCTGTCAGCGATGACTACTTATGGATAATCAATGTTACTGATAGCCGACCGAGCCAAATCAAACGATTTTCTGTTGATGGAGCATTGTTGAGTACTTTCGGCAACTTTGGATGTGACGGAGAAGTTGGTGATTTCTGTCATCTTACTGCTATCGTCTCCGGCCGCAGCGCTTTTCTCAGTCCCCCCTACGACCCTTACGCAAACACTAACGACTTTTATGTTGCAGACGCTGGCAACAACAGGATAGTATGGTTAGCAAAAGATTCTGAAGGAGAAACAATTTCGTGGTACAAAGAAGTACCTACCAGTTCATCAATTGTCGATTTGGAAGTTGATAATTTCGGTCAACTATGGGCGGTTGACAAGGAGTCAGGAACCATTACGAAATATACCTATGATCTCTTTCCCTTGTGCACTTTTGGAAGTGAAGGAACTGGCGACAACCAATTTTGGCATCCTCTCAGTATTTCAAACACAGGTGGTTACTTAGCATGTGGTAACATGTATGTTGTTGAAGAGTGGACAGACTCAAGCGGAGGACAGTATTTCAGCATTGGGACAGACATTGTCGATTTTGAAGTTACCTCCTCACCCGACAGAGATATACACTACCTCGATTACGTATTGATTGATCCCTCTGACGTAAGCGTTAAAATATATAATGCAAGCGACCAACTCGTGAAGACATTGTTTGACGGGGGACAGTTTTCAGGACCGTGTTCTTTCGTATGGGATGGTACTAATGACTCCGGGGAACAGGTGCCACCAGGAACATATCGGGTTGTCATTGTGGATTCAAGTATATATGGCGATTATACAACTGGTGAACCCACAAACGTAGTGACCAAAGATTGGTGGGTTTATCATCTTACAGAACCACCTTCATGCTGCCAGCATAGAGGAGATGTAAACGGAAATGGTCGTGTCAACATTGCCGATCTGGATTGGCTTGTAGACTTGTTATTCAGAGGTGGTCCTCCGCCACCCTGCGAAGACGAAGCTGATGTTGACGATAGCGGAGAAATTAACGTCGGAGACCTTACTTACTTGATAAACTACCTCTTCAAAGGCGGTCCACAACCACCACCTTGCTAATTGCAAGTTTCTCAAATCAAACATCGAGAGCCCCTTCGAAAGAGGGGCTCTTTTATATATATCTCCCGCTCTGATTTTAAGTTGTCATTTGGAAAAGAGAGATATATACTGCCGTCAAAAAGAACCATTAAGCCAATGCGATGAGATGAACAAAAAATCCGGAAACATTGTTTTAATCGGTATGATCGCCGGGGCGGTGCTGGGAGGACTGGGAGGATACTTCGCCGGTGACGCTCTTTTGCACATCAAGTTCCTCGGCACTATTTTCCTCAACGCTCTCAAAATGATAGTCGTCCCGCTTATCGTTGCTTCCATGATAGTGGGGGTGACGTCGCTTGGAGACATTCGTCGTCTGGGCAACACGACAATCAAAACCCTATTATACTACCTAGCGACGACCGGCTTCTCGGTGCTTATCGGCATCATCCTGGTCAATATCATTCGCCCCGGTGCCGGGGTAGAAAACTTTGGCGCCTATTTGCCAGACCTCGTGGCGCAAAGCAAGGAAAAGACTCTTATCGACGTCATCGTCAGCCTTATTCCCGACAACATCGTCAAAGCCGCTTCGGAAGGCAGAGTTCTACCGTTGATTGTCTTCTCCCTCCTCTTCGGCGGTGTCCTGACGGCAATCGGTGAGAAAGGCAAGCCGGTCATTGACTTCTTCGTCGGGTTGAACGCCGCTATTATGAAAATCGTTCATCTGATAATCTACTTCGGACCCATCGGCATTTTTGCGCTCATCGGCGGCATCGTGGCGGAAAACCGCAGCTCGTTCGAACACCTGGTCACCAGCTTGGGGTGGTATTCTTTCACCGTCATTCTCGGGCTGCTTATTCATGCCATTATAATCCTGCCCCTCATTCTTCGGTTGTTTGGTAAACGACGCCCTTTCCCCTACTTTTTCAACATGGGGCAAGCTTTGGCGACGGCGTTCACAACCGCTTCTTCGTCGGCGACCCTGCCCATTACGGTCGAATGCGTCGAAGAGAAAAACCGCATCGACGGGCGCGCCGCTTCCTTTGTCCTTCCTCTCGGCGCCACGATAAACATGGACGGCACCGCTCTCTATGAAGCGGTCGCAGCGCTGTTCATCGCTCAAATATTCAATATCGACCTCTCCGTCGGACAGCAAGTCATCATATTCTTGACCGCGACGCTTGCCTCCATCGGCGCCGCCGGTATTCCCCACGCCGGTACCGTCACAATGGTGTTTGTCCTTGCCGCAGTCGGTTTGCCGCTGGAAGGTATCGGGCTCATCTGGGCGGTCGACTGGTTTTTGGATCGTTGTCGGACGACCGTTAACGTCTGGGGAGATTCCGTCGGAGCGGCGGTCATTGCCGAAACCACCGAAATGAAAAACAATTCCCGCTAAAAGAAACAGGCAGAAGCACCACGCTTCCGCCTGTGTGTTAATCTCTCTTTCGAAAAGCACTATTGCTTGCAGGTGCAGTGCGGCTTAGGCCCGCCGCGGAAGAGGAAATTCACCAGGTACGTCACATCAGCGACATTGATGGCACAATTCCCATCCACATCGGCGACGTTCGGGTCCTGGGGCTCCATACCGCCGAAGAACAAAAGCTGCACCATGAACGTCAAATCTTCCAGGTTGACAAGATTATCGAAGTTCACATCGCCGGAGATTAACCCGCGTAAAGTCACTTCACCGGTCAGCGAAAAAGTCATTTCATCGTCGAAAGAACCGAAAACCGTGAACTCCTGCACCGTCGTATCATAAAAGGGGCTGTACACATCGAGAAAATCGGGAATCGGCGAGACGATCTCAAGCACCGAACCGGCAAAACCGGGGTATGATTCCAGAATCGCCGTCGAGGTTGGTGAGATAGTCCCATTAATTTTGAGAGAAGCCACATCGATATCTTCAACCGTATGTCCTACCGCCAAATTGCCGACATAGATGGTATCCATCATAGTCTCCACGGCGTCATGGTAGTACGCAAACATGAAATCGGGCAGAATGATTGCTTTCCCTTCGGCAGGACCGGAGCAATCCATCACGGTAATGACAAAATCAACAAATGAGGTATCCGTTCCGTCGGTGGCGAAGAAGGTCGTCGGATACAACCCCACCTGTTCCATGGTCGGCGAGAAAGTAAATATGCCGGAGCCGTCTCCTTGATCGGTAAACGTCATATTTTCCAGCACCGGATCAAGCCAGAGCGTCAACGGGTCATCGTCCGGATCATACGCGGTAAAAGTCATCTCGACGGATTCGTCGGCGCAGACGGTGAAATCGTCAATACCGTCCACCTCCGGCGGACGATTGACATTGTAAACGCTGAAATCATATGGCGGTGACTCCGTCATCAACGTGTAGTCGTCCGCATCGACAGCTCGAAACACCACCGTATAGACCGTCGGGTCATCATCTCCTTGGGTAAAGTCGGGGCTGAAGGTCAAGACGCCGGTACCGTTGAGGGAGTCGACAAAGGTCATGTTGGTGGCAACCGTATCAGCACCCATCAAGAAGGCTTCGAGGTACGGCGTGGTCATATCCTCATCCTCACCGTGAATGATAAACGTCAGCACCTCTCCCTCATTGACATTCTGCGGTTGGCCATCGGGAACGACAATCGACGGAGCGCGATTACTGTCAATCACCGTAATCTGCACCACTTCCGAATCCACCAGTGACGGATCGACGGCGTCAATGGCAAAGAACGTCACTTCATAATCACCGGCATCAAAAAATCCCGGCGTCCAGTTGAATACCCCGGAGCCGTCGCCGTTATCCGTAAAGGTAGCACCCGCCGGAAGGGTGGAGACAACCAACGAAGGAATCGTTTCATCCGGATCGGTCGCGGTAACGGTAAAATTGAGCGTCTGACCTTCGGTGACTTCTTGATAGCCTATGGGCGCCAATACCGGCGGGTCATTGGGCGGGGGTTGGTTCGGATCTTTAATCACCAGCTTACCCGTAAAGATAGGCTGGAAAACTATCTGACCGTCGGCAATAAGCATCCATGACGTCCCGGCACTAAATGTCAAGGTATCGATGACAATAGAATCATTTACCGACCAACTCGACAAAGTAAAAAAGTAACTCGCCCATAAACGTCGACCGGAAGGTTCGGCAGGGATGGAGGAAAACAACGATGCTCCCCCCAAGACAAAATGCTGGTTGGCATTGGTGGTATTGATATCATTGTCTTCATAGACGGAAGCAATTATATCCCAGCCGGCACTCACAAACGGAGCCAAAAAAGCGCTGTCCATGGTCAGGTTCGGATTATCCCAAAAGTAGCCTGAGGAACCACCGACCAGATCTTCATCATTGTATACGTAAATATCGACTTGTACGTTCAATTGGTTGGCGTTGGCATCCGGCCCGACCGTTAAGACCAAATCAACGGTATCGGGTACTCCCGGATCCGCCGGATCCTGTGCCCACGTTGTCACTGCAAGGGCTCCCATAGCCACAAGCACTCCGATGATGATTTTTGCTTTCATGGTTGACCTCCTTGTGGGGTTCGTTGAATATGTATAAAAAAATGAACGGTACTATCTGAAAACGTCATCAAACGATATTATAACTTTATCTATCTCAATTTACATCAAAGTCGCGGTTTGTCAACCTCTTTTCTCCCACCCCGAACGTCATCAAAGAGAGAAACACGCCCACGCACTTCTTACCGACGCAAAAAACGCCCCCATTATCAGCGTCACATGTTCGTATAGTTGGGACCTTCTCCACCTTGAGGGGTAACCCAACGAATGACTTGATATGGATCGGCGATGTCGCAGGTTTTACAGTGGACACAATTCGACGGCGTCAACTGGAGCTTCATCTTCCCTTCCCGTTCCGGGTCTTCAACCATCTCGTAGACCTGCGCCGGACAAAAATGCTGACACGGATTTCCATATTCTTCGGTGCATCGGTTGGTGCAAATATCAGGATCGGCTATCACCAGATGCGGCGGCTGGTCTTCTTCGTGGGTGGAACCGGACTTGTAGACATCGGTCAACTTGTCGAAGGTGTACTCATTGTCAAACTTAATCGCAATTTTCTCCGGCAGTTTACCGAAACGCTTGCGATACTCCTCACGAGTGAGCATATACGTATGGTCTGGCTTGTTTTCCCGGCGGTCAAACAACCCCCGCCCGCCCGTCACCATTTGCATGGCGGCATGGAACATCCCCGACCACAACCCTCCTTTGAAACCGGCATGGAAATTTCGGGAACGGAACAGTTCCTGTTTCGCCCAACTGTCTTCGAAGAGTTCCTCGTACTTCCTCAACCCGTGGATGGAATAATCGCCGTTTTTGATACATTCCACCAACGTTTCCGCCGCCAGCATCCCCGACTTAATCGCCAGATGGATGCCCTTCAGCTTCATCGGGTTCAAAAAGCCCGCCGAATCACCACACAACAACAAACCGTCATGGAACAACTTCGGCATAGAGTAATAGCCGTTATCCGGAATGGTCTTGGCGCCGTAGTGGAGCATCGTCCCTCCCTCGAGAATTTTTTTCACCACCGGATGGGATTTATAGCGCTGGAATTTCATATGCGGGTCGTTGGTCGGATTGGGGGAATTCAACCCGACGGCGTATCCCACCGACACCATCGTATCGCTCATCGCATAGATCCAACCGCCGCCGTATTCATTCGAGGGCTGAGGCCAACCGATGGTATGAATGACCTGTCCGGCTTTTATTCGTCCTTCCGGCACCTCCCAGACTTCTTTGACGCCGGTCAAATACGCTTGCGGCAGGCGCCCTTCCGTCAGTTGAGGAATTTTCTCGAATGCTTGTCGTGTCAAAGACCCGCGTACCCCTTCGCATAACACCGTTACTTTCGCTTTGACAATTGAGCCCGGCTCGAAGTTCGACTTGGGGTTGCCTTCCTTGTCCAGCCCCATATCGACCGTCTGCACCCCGACAACCCTGTCATTTTCCACCAGCAGGTCGTATCCCGCCAAACCGGCAAAGACGTCAATGCCCTTCGCTTCCACCTGTTCTGCCAGCCAGCCGGTCAACTTGTTCAACGACACGATATAGTTCCCGTGGTTGTTCAACGATGGGGGCATAAAGGGAAATTTGAAAGAGCCCTGTTCGGACGACAAGTAATACATGGTATCGCCGCTTACCGGCGCTTCCAAAGGTGCTCCTTTTTCGGCGTAATCCGGAATCAACTCGGCTAAGCCTTTCGGGTCCATGACCGCTCCGGAAAGCGCATGAGCTCCGGCGTACGCCCCTTTTTCCATCACTAATATCTCCGGCATCTCGACGGAGTCGTCGGCTTCAATCAGCTCAGCCAGTTTATACGCCAACGCCAACCCCGCCGGACCGGCACCAACTATCAAAATATCTGTTTCCAGCGTTTCACGTTCAATATCCATACCGTTGTCCTCGTTTATGCGTTTTGGAGAATATAGTCGAAAAAAGAGAAAAAGAAAAGATGATAATAAAAACGGCAGGAGCGAAAAACTCCTGCCGAGGGAAGGCAAATCTCTATCGAATCAAGAAACCAATCAGCTATGATTTGTCCTGCAAGAGAGCTTCAAACGCTTTTTTGAAGGTATTGTAGGTTTGCGCTCCGGTAAAGCGGGCGACCACATTCCCGTTCTTGTCGAGGAAAATCGTCTGGGGAATGCTCGGCTGAGTCACATACTTGGTGATGGCATCGCGGGTCGCCATCAGCATAACCCATTTCATGCCGTTTTGCTCGGAGAAACTTCTCACCTTTTCCGGTTTATCATTGACCGCCAAGCCCAACATCTCAACCCCTTTGGGAGAATACTCTTCATACAAACGAACCAAGTCCGGAATCTCTCTCCGACAGGGCGGACACCAGGTGCCCCAGAAGTTCAACACCACCGGCTTTTTCCCGACCCACTCGTTCAAGTTCCGCAATTTTCCGCTGATATCGAAAACTTCCGCTCCCGTTCCAGCCGTACCACTGTAAGAAGAACCGGCGGAACTTTTTGCCTTTTCACTCTTGCCGCCGCAGGAAACCACCGCCACAGACACCAACAAGACGGTAAACACGATAAGAAATTTTCTGAACATATACACTACCTCAAAATGAATGACGTTAACATTATTATGACCGTTTTAACAAATCGGAGTAACTTTCTCCCGGACTTTCGCATCGAATCCCCCTTTTTCTATTTCTTGGAACCTTCCTTTTTTTCGGAGTCTTTTGTCTTGGTCGAATCATACTTGTAATCTTTGACGTACTCGAATGCTTCCATCATATAGTCGGCTCTCTTGTACCCCCGGATAACCGCCAGTTTGGTGCCGTCCGGCTTCAAAAACCAAAAAGAAGGATAGCCGCGGACTTTGAACTCATTGCGCGCCAAACTCTTTTCCGTAATCTTGTACCCGTCGATGTCCAGTTCACGCGGCGAATCACCGTCGACTTTGACCGGAACGAAATAGGTATTCAGCATCTCGATGACTTCCGGGCGGGAAAAGGTCTCTCGATCCATCTTCTTGCACCAGCCGCACCACTTGGCGGTAAAATCTATAAAGACATGCTTGTTTTCTTCTTTTGCGCGCTTCAAACCGACATCATACCGCACCCATTGTATTTCATCGTTCTTGGTTTCTTTTTTCTGTGAAGATGACCCTTCCTTGTTTTCCTCGGCGTACGCCAAGAACGCCCCCACCGCCATAATCAAAATCAACGATATACCTAACCTCAAATACTTCATACCTTTTTCCATTCGTGTCATGATTTCATTCTCTTCTTGTTAGTGGCCGTATGAAAGCGCTTGACTCGCCCAGCAGTTCCTTCAGTTGGCTCAACAAGGCGGAATCAAGGTTAACCGCATACTTTTTTGACCTAATATATACTTCGGTACCATTTTCCCTCGCCGCCAGCAAAACCGGCGTCGTGCCGCGATACTGTTCCAAGGAAGACAAGGTCCGCTCGATAACAGCATCGGGGCTGTTTATATCAATCTTTATAACGAGCTGGCAATTAAAACGTTCCGTCAACTTCTCCAACGGCAACAGCTCGTTCCCGATAACCTTCGGGGCTTCCCCCTCACGGGTCGACACCCGGCCGGTGATAAGCACCAACCGGTCAACCGCTACAAATTCACGACTTTTGTTGTAACAATCAGAGAACAAAATCAGTTCCGCACTACCGGAATAATCCTCGATTGTCACAAACGCCATCATATTCCCCTTTTTATCAATCATCTCTTTGACGGCGGTGATAATTCCCCCGATGGTCACTTCCCGTCCGTCGGGCACTTCGGCAAGTTTACCCACTGTATGGGTGGTAAACGATTTCAAGTCATCCCGATACTTATCCAACGGGTGCCCGGAAATGTAAAAGCCCAACATTGCCTTCTCTTCCGCCAATTTCTTGGAACTCGACCACTCCTCAAGAGACGGAAGTTCCGGCGCAATCCGCTTGACCTCCCCTCCGGCACCGGCGAACAAATCATGCGTCACTGCTTGTTCGGCGACCCGATGACCGAAGTCAAGCATCGCTTCCACCGCCGCATATTTCTGCGCCCGATTTCCCGGCAGAGAATCACACGCCCCGGCGGCAATCAACGATTCCAGCGTCCGGCGGTTCAAGGAGCGAATCGGCACCCGGCTGACCATATCCGCCAGGGAAGTGTACTTCCCGCCTTTCTCCCGTTCTTCGACGATGGCTTCCGCCGTCCCGCCGCCGACGTTCTTAATCGCCTGCAAACCAAAGCGGATTTTCCCTTCAATGACGGAAAAGTCGATACCCGATTCGTTGACATCGGGAGGCAAAACCTCGATGCCCATCCGCCGCGCTTCTTCCAGCAGGATATAAATCCTGTCGGTGTCGTTAATTTCCGACGTCATCAATGCCGCCATGAACTCACGGGGATAGTAGCGCTTCAGCCATGCCGTCTGGTACGCCAAGTAGGCATACGAAGTCGAGTGCGCTTTATTGAACCCGTACCGGGCGAACGTCTCGATTTGATTGAAGACTTCTTCAGCGACTTTCCGGTCAATTTTGTTTTTCAGCGCCCCATCGATAAACTCTTTCTTCTGGGCGTTCATCAAGGCGGCGTCTTTTTTGCCCATCGCCTTTCGGAGCAAGTCGGCTTTCCCGATGGAATACCCCGCCAGGGCGTTGGCAATCTTGAGCACCTGCTCTTGGAAAACAATCACCCCGTAAGTGTCCCCGAGGATTTCCTTCAGCTTGGGATGCAAATACTTGATGTTGCGCGCCCCGTTTTTCCGCTCGATAAAAATATCTATCATTCCCGAATCCAACGGACCGGGACGATAGAGAGCATTCATCACCGTCAAGTCGGAAAAGGTCTCCGGCTTCAACTTACGCAGATAATCCCGCATCCCTCCCGATTCAAACTGGAAAATGCCGACCGTATCGCCGCGGGCGAATATCTGCAACACCTCCGGATCGTCGAGCGGTATGGCGTTGATGTCGATGTCGGAGTCGGGATGATTCTTTTTAATCAACCGAACCGCATCATCGATAACCGTCAGAGTCCGCAAGCCGAGAAAATCCATCTTCAACAAGCCGATTTGCTCGACCATCTTCATATCGTACTGCGTGGTGGTCTCCTCCCGGGAGCCTTTGAACAGTGGGACGTAATCGGTCAAGGTGGATGGAGCAATCACCACCCCCGCCGCATGCGTCGAGCAGTGACGCGCCAACCCTTCCAGGGTACGGGAGATTTTAATCAGCTTTTCGACCCGTTTGTCTTTTTTGACCAACTCCGCAAGGTCCGGCGACATTTTCAACGCCCGCTCCAAGGTCATATCCACCGCGAAGGGAATCATCTTGGCGATTTTATCCACTTCACTGTAGGGAAATCCCAAAACCCGCCCGACGTCACGTACCACCGCCCGCGCCGCCATTGTCCCGAAAGTAATAATCTGGCAGACATTCTTTTTGCCGTACTTCTCAATGACGTAATGGATAATTTTGTCCCGCTCCCGGTCGGAAAAATCAATGTCGATATCCGGCATCGAGACCCGCTCCGGATTGAGGAAACGTTCGAACAGCAAGCCGAACTTGATGGGGTCGATGTTGGTAATTTTCAGAGCGTATGAAACCAACGAACCTGCCGCCGATCCTCGCCCCGGTCCCACCGGAATATTCTGGCTGCGGGCATAGTCACAGAAGTCTTTGACAATCAAGAAGTAACCAGCATACCCCATCTGCTTGATGACGCTCAATTCGTATTCGAGTCGACGAGTGATTTCGTCGGTGACTTCGGCGTAGCGTTCTTTTATCCCCGCTTCACACAGATGCTTGAGGTAGCTGTCGGCATCCGGGTAGTCCTCCGGGATAGGGAAAACCGGCAGGAGCAATTTACCGAATTGAAGTTCCAGATTGCACGCCTCGGCTATGCGAACGGTATTTTCCAGCGCCTCGGGATAATCGGCGAACCTCTCCGCCATCTCTTCGGGGGACTTGAAATACAACTGGTCGGTGCTGTAACGCATCCGGTCGGTGTCGGTGACCGTTTTCCCCGTCTGGATACACAAGAGTGCGTCATGAGCTTCGGCATCTTCTTGGTACAGGTAATGGCAATCGTTGGTCGCCACCAGGGGTATTCCGGTTTCCCGCGAGATGGCGACTATCTTGGGAATCAACGTTTGTTGCGCTTCGATACCGTGGTCTTGAATTTCCAAAAAGAAATTTCCCTTCCCGAAAATTTCCTGCAATTCCACGGCGGCGGTCACGGCAGCATCGGTATTCCCTTGCAACAGGTACCAACTCACTTCCCCCTTCATACATGCCGAGGTAGCGATTAACCCTTCGGAATACCGGCGCAACAATTCCTTATCGATGCGCGGACGGTGATAAAACCCTTCCAAAAAGCCTGCGGAACTGAGCTTCATCAAGTTTTTGTAACCGGTAAGGTTTTTCACCAACAAAACCAAGTGAAAGCCGCTGTCCGGGTAGGTATTGGACGGCTTCTTGTCGAAACGGCTCCCCCCGGCGACATACGCTTCCGTCCCGATAATCGGCTTGATACCCGCCTTGGTTGCCAGTTTGTAGAACTCGACGGCACCGAACATGTTGCCGTGATCGGTTATCGCCAACGCCGGCATCTTGAATTTCTTTGCCAGTTCAATCACGGCATCCAAGCGGCAGGCGCCATCCAACAACGAATACTGGCTATGGGTATGCAAATGTACAAAATTAGCGTATTTCATTGGTCACTCAGCTTCTCACAGGCTTCTCTCCCAATGTTACGGAATAATACCATCAGGTCAATTACTTTTTGCCGCCACCCCAGCCGTATGGAGGAGTATCATTCCACTAACGCCCGATATTCGCTCGGACGCCGGTCGGCAAACAAGTCATTGCGGGGTGTCGCCTTCTTGTCTCGGGCACGGGTGATATCGACCTCGACCACTTTTACCTCTTCTTCCGTGGGCGAGGCATGCGCTACGACGTTTCCCATCGGATCGGCTATTATCGAATTGCCGGTAAACGTCAATTCGTCTTCCGAGCCGATGCGATTTGCCGTAATGGTAAAGACTCGATTTATCAAACCGTGAATCGGCACCGCTTTTTGCGCCAAGCCGGGCAGTACCAAGTTGGAGGGATGGCAGATAACATCCGCTCCCTTGAGAGCGAGAATACGCCAGGTTTCCGGGTAAATCCAGTCGAAGCAAATCTGAATGCCGAGCTTGCAATGACCGATGTCGAAAAGCGGCAATCCTACGTCGCCGGGGGTGAAATAGTCCTTCTCGTTGAGAAACAAATGCAACTTGCGATATTTCCCCACATAACCGGAGGGCCCGACCAACACCGCCGTGTTGTACAACCGGTCACCATCGCGCTCGTTCACTCCGGCAACAAGGTAGATGTCATATTTTTTGCCCGCCGACTCAAGGTACCGGACGAAGTCCCCCGAGGGTATCTCTTCCGAAGTTTCCCACGCCAATTCTTTCGATTTGAAATTATAGCCGGAATTACACAGTTCCGGCAAGACGAGCAAGTCCGCTTCGCGTGCCTGAGAAAGGAGAGTATCTATCGTTTGTATATTCGCCTGAACGTCTCCCAATACCGGCGCAAACTGAAGGAAACCTATTTTCACACCAACCTCCATACCAAAAAAGAAGACTTTCCCCAAGATAGGCGGTCGGGAAAAGGACGCAACGAGTTTTCTCACTCGCCTGCAGGGAAAGCAAAAGCCCCTCTTTTGAGAAACAGCTTCTTGTCAGGCAGCGTTCATCTTGCGAACGAGCTCCTCATTCAGGGGGAGTTGAGACAACAGCAATTTGCCCTTCTCCGAAAGGCGACGATACCCCCACCGCATTCGCTCGAGGGCTTTTTCCTCACCTTCCCGTTCGAGGTAGTACGGTAGGTTGCACTCAAAAAACGACAAGCTGTCCGCATCCTTCAACACCTCAACTTCGCGGTCGCCCTCCACCCCGAACTCGTGATGCCGCACCAGAAAGCAAACCCGCTCGATTATCTCATCATCGAACGGATATTTCCGGAGAAGTCGTCGAAGAATGCGGGCGCTGTTTTCCGCATGAGCTTTTTTGAACGCATCGTACGACGGATAGGCGGAGCGCACCACCTTTTCTTCGGGTAAAGCCCGCTCGATATCATGCCCTACCGCCGCAAGCCGCAACGCCAGTCCGGCATCGGGGGACAATCGCATCACCCATTCCAGAACATTCTCGGCATGCCGGTAATCCTCCGGAACAGGTGACTGCGACAAAATCCGTAAAAGGTCACGTTTAACTTGCTGTTCTAACTTCGTAGACATCTTTCAGAACAAACAAACGCCGAATCGACTCCACGTTCGTGATAATCGCCAGCACCGCAAGAGTGACAAGCAACTGGTTGAGCAAGGCGCCGATAAAGATGATAAACAACCGGACATCCCGTCCCATGCGCGGGAAGTTGTCTTTCAACAGGTTGCGCCGTAACAGCTCGTCATACATGGTTGCGG
This sequence comes from uncultured Ignavibacteriales bacterium, assembly GCA_964489705.1. Taxonomy (GTDB): domain Bacteria; phylum Zixibacteria; class MSB-5A5; order GN15; family FEB-12; genus CAZAZQ01. The sequence goes on along the minus strand of CAZAZQ010000002.1, from coordinate 2,800 downwards.
TGTAGCTGTTCATAAACGTCCCCGTCAGTGCCAGGAACCCGATGAGCCAAACCAGCTCGTTGGCGGTTGTCCGCCAAATGGCATGGGTCATCCCCAAAACAATCAACCCGTCGCCGTAGCGGTCGAGAACTCTGTCCAGCCATTCCCCAAAAGCGCTGAAGCGAAACTTCAAGCGGGCAATTTCACCGTCGCACCCATCCAAAATCGAGGAAAGCTGCGCCATCACTCCCGCCGCCACCACCTGGGCATAGCCGCCGAGATAAAACAACACCGCCGAGAGAATCGCCAACCCGAAGCTCATCAGGGTGATGGAGTTGGGGGAAATATTGTAGCGGGCGAGGAAGGTCGATATCTTGGTCGAGAGCCGCCGGTTGACCGTCTTGGAAATGGGTCCGTCGGTCGGCTTGAACAACTGCTGCACGAGAACCTTCTGCGCCTTGTGCAACGCTTCTTCATTATCCACATCGACCCAGAAGCAGCCGGTAACGTCCAGAATTTTCAGCTTCCCCTGCTGCGCCAAAATCTGGTTGCCTGCCGCCAGACTGTATTCACCGGCAGCGACGCTCTGTTCCAGAGCATCAAACAGGGTCGGAGTGCACAGAAAGACCCCGGTATCGATGGCATTGAACCGTTCCAGCGACTTGTTGATTCTCTTGACCTTATCTTCTTCGTACCATACCCGCGTCACATCATCGAGGGCAAAAAGGTCGGATTCGAGATTTTTGTCGACGCAAAGCACGCACTGTCCTTCTTCCACCCCTTCCCGAAGCAGCTTTTTCAAAATCGTCTCGTCGAAAATGTGATCGGACATCAACAACAAGAACTTTCCGGAGACGTACCCCTTCGCCTTCAAAACCGAAACTCCGTTGCCCTTTTCCCATTCGGGGTTATCGATATAGGTTATGCGCACCCCGTAGCGTTCCCCGTTCCCGATAACGCTTTTGATTTTCTCCCCTTTGTACCCCACCACGATTTTGAAGTCCCGTATCCCGGCGAGTTTACCTGCGAGAATTATTCGTTCGATAAGCCGAAGGCCAAAGATAGGAGTAAGCGGCTTTGGCGAATAATGATGACTCAAACGACTACCCTGGCCTGCGGCAATGATAACAGCCTCCATATCATTACCTCCTGCTAGATAGTGTAGTTGTATGAATCAGCAGTATGTATTTGCCTCTAAAAGTATAATACCCTTTCAGGACTTGACAAGTTCTTTTTTTAGCCAAGATTTTCGGCTGCTGCTAACAGCGGGATTCATCGCCCTGATGCCGATACTCTCCTTCTCGAAGGATGCTCGGTAGTCTCTTCCCCGCAAGACTCACTTTTTCAACGGACGAGCCTTTACTTCCACGAACCGAACACCACTTGAAACAAAATTCCAGCTCCGATGGCAAAAATAAACCATGCCACGATGTAAAGCCCTGTTGGGCGCTTGCCTATGATTTTCTGTGCCATAATCATCGTCGGGAGGCAAGTACCGACGGCACCCAGAAGAAAAGTAAAAGAAGGTCCCATACCCAAGCCTAATTGGAGAAGCGCCAAAGTGATTGGAATCTCTTCCCCTTCGCAGACATAAAGCGGAATCCCTACCAGAACCGCCGTGGCATATGCGAAAATCCCCGACGAGCCGATGTACTTGGGTACCGCTTCTTCCGGAATCAAAGTCGTCATAATGCTTGCGATTGCCATCCCGAGGAAAAAATATTTGCTCAACCCCTTGAGAATACCCCACAGGCTTTTCCAAAAGCTCTTGGTGTGTTCATCCGTACATCCGCAATTCCCCTCTTCACACCCGACCGGCTCTGAAGATACCGTCAAACTTCGTAGCTCAAAACCGCTTATCTTTTTCTTTTCCAATAGGTTGAAAAACATCCCTAACGCCACACCGGCTACCAGGGAGGCAACAATTCGAGCCAGGGTAAATTTCCACCCCAACAGTCCGTAATTCAAAATCAACGTGTGCGGACTGAGCAGAGGAGAAACCATTATAAACGCCCCGATTGTACCCAGCCTGGCGCCACTCGCTTTCAATCCCTCTGCCATTGGCATGGTAGCGCATGAACATCCCGGCAAAATCGCTCCGAGCACGGTGGCATTGATAACCGAGCCGGTTCCTTTCCCCAGGTACTTGAGGACAAGTTCCGGTTTTACATACACTTCCAAAAGGGCGCCCGCCACAGCCCCAAGCAAAAAATACGGGAGGACAAGGACGGTAAGCGAGACAAATTCACGGGCGACTTGAAAGATGAATTCAAATACGAACATACTACCTCAGCTCATCAAACAGACTCATTTTCTAACATTCGAAAATGATAAGCCAAAAAAATCACTCTTCTTTTTGCGGTTTGACATGCTTCTTAATTGTCAGTATGGTTGGTAGCTCCCCTTTTCGGTTGAGAGAATAATACACCATTTTCCCTTCATTTCGAAAGGTGAGCAATTTCCTCTCATAGAGGTATTTCAACTGGTGAGAGGTTGCCGGAATACTCAACCCAAGGATATGGGCTATATCGCACACACACAAATCAACCTTCTCCAAGGCACATATAATCTTCAACCTCACGGGGCTTGCAAGAGCGGAATATAGCGTTGCAAGGTCATCAATCTCTTTCTCCGACGGCATGGAACGCTCGGCTCTTTTCACCGCCTCGGGATGAAAGCACCGTTCCTTACAAACCGGAATACTGTTTCTGGAAGCTACGTTATCGGATCTCTTTTGTCGACTTGCGATTGTTCTCATCATACCATTTCTTTCATTTTCGTATTTACGAAAATAAAAACCTCAACACAAGCCTTTTTATCC
>CAZAZQ010000001.1:226127-244620 GCA_964489705.1 uncultured Ignavibacteriales bacterium | reverse complement strand
CGTCCGTTAGAGAAATAAATACTAGTTTGTCAAGTCTCTTCGAGACCTGCCTACTCTGGGATTACGAGAGTTTTGAGTCAACCCCACGGCAAGCCATGGGGCACCCCACACTCTACTGCAGTGGGTACTCTTCACATCTAGTTTGCTTCTTTGATATTTTTGTCTCTGTCAGGTCTCTTCGAGACCTGACCTTGTTTTCCCATTACGTTTTTACCTCCTCGGATAGCGTACCGCTAATATACCTGTTACCTATCTGCCCGGTTCATACCCTTAGGGTGCCCCACCGCTTGCGGTGGGTTTAACACTGACTTCTCAGATCTATCCTTTCCTTCCACTAGTTGATTGTTGAAATGTATGGCAGCAATCTGTGATCGCTGACTGCTACATATGCCGGTCACTTTCCATAAAAAAAGCGGAAGCCGAAGCTTCCGCTTTCTGTATTGCTAATTGTCCGGATTATTTCTTACAGGTGAGGAAGATTGAAGCAAACCACTTTCGGCTCGGTCATCTCCTGGAGCGAGAACTTCAACCCTTCCCGTCCCAAGCCGGAGTATTTCACTCCGCCGAACGGCATCGAGTCGAGCCGGTAGTCGGTCGAGTCGTTAATCATCACTCCGCCGCAATCCAACTCGTACGCCGCTTTGAACGCTACATCGACGTTGCTGGTGAAAATCGCCGCCAGCAATCCGTATGGCAGCGAGTTGGCTTCTTGGATGGCTTTGTCGAGGTCGTCGATGGGATACAAGTTGACCGTCGGACCGAAGACCTCTTCGCAATGAATGGTCGCATCCTTCGGGACGTTTTCCAAAACCGTCGGCTCGAACAAGGCCCCTTCTCGTTTACCGCCGCAGAGAACGGTGGCTCCTTTTTCCTGCGCTTCGGCAACCCATTTCTCGACCCGTTTTGCTTCCGTTTCCGTTATCATCGGTCCCATGTCGGTTTCTTCTTTCAGCTTGTCGCCGATTGTGTACTGCTTGGTGCGTTCAACGAACTTGGTTTTGAATTCCTCGTAAATGTCTTTATGCACCAACAAACGCTGAACGCCGATGCAGTTTTGCCCCGCCGCCCAGAAAGCGCCCGAGACACATGATTCCACGGCAAGCTCCATATCGGCATCTTTCCAGACAATGACCGGTGAATCGGAACCGAGCTCCATGCCGATTTTTTTGATACCGGCGATGGAGGCAATGTGTTTACCTGCTTCCACGCCGCCGGTGAAGGAAATCATCCGCACCCGTTCGTCGGATACCAGCGGATCGCCGATTTTCGACCCCACGCCGGTGATAAGCTGAATCGCTTCTGGAGGCAACCCGGCTTCCAACAGCGCCTCTACCAGTTTGATGGCAGAAAGGGGAGTAACCGTCGCCGGTTTGAGAATAACGGAATTTCCGGCAGCAATGGCGGGACCCAACTTGTGGGCGACAAGATTCAAAGGATCGTTAAAAGGGGTGATGGCAAGCACCACCCCGATAGGGAAGCGGTAGTAGTAGCCTCGCCGCTTTTCTCCGCCGGGGAAAGAATCGAACGGAATAGTCTCGCCCAAGATGCGTTTGGCTTCTTCCGCCGCAACCGTCATCGTATTCACGCAACGCGAGGCTTCTTTGCGCGCTTCATTGATGGTCTTGGAACCTTCCCGCGCGATAGTGGTGGCAAACTCGTCGAGGCGATCGGAGATAATCTGCGCCGTTTTGTATAAAATTTGAGCACGCTCATACACGCTCATCCGCTTGGTGACTTCAAACCCTTTCACGGCGGCAGCAAGAGCCGTCTCCACGTCTGCCGTGGTGGCACTGGGGATGGTGTCGATGACGGAGTTGTCGAAAGGATCGATAACATCAATGGTTTCGTCACGATCGACCCATTGCCCGTCGAGAAACATCTTCATCGTCTGCCTCCTATCCGAATAATGTCAATCAACGTGCTGTAGCCGGTTTCAGTACGTCCGGCGCCCGGACCGACAATAGTGACGTCGTTCAGGGTGTCGGTGGTAATCGTTAAGGCGTTGGTAGCGCCCATGACTCCTGCCAGGGGATGTGCAAAATCAACCTCCTCCGGTCCCACGCTGGCTTTGACACTCCCGCCATCGCGCCAGACTCTCCCGATTAGTTTGAACCGTTTACCGCGGCTCTTGGCGTCGTTAATCATCTCGGTAGTGATTTCCGTTATCCCTTTGCACGGGAAGTCGCCCGGTTTGCAGGAGGCGCCGAAAACGGTGTTGGCGAGAATAGTGACCTTCGCGAGAGCATCCCACCCGAGGACGTCGGCGTCCGGCACCGCCTCGGCATACCCGAGCTCTTGCGCTTTCTTCAAAGCTTCGTCGTACGGCAACCCTTCCTCCATGCGGGTCAGGATGTAGTTGGTGGTGCCGTTGAGGATGCCCTTCACCTCGGAAATCTCACTCCCCGCCAGGGTTTCCCGAATGAGATTCAACAGCGGCGTTCCGCTCATCACCGTCCCTTCAAATAGGAACTTGACTTCCTTCTCTTTAGCGATACGGGAGAGTTCGTGGTAATACAGCGCTACCGGTCCCTTGTTGGTCGTGGTGACGTGCATCCCTTTATCGAGAGCCGTGCGGATGTGTGCGGTTGCCGGTTTACCGGTTTTGATGTCGGTGTAGGTCATCTCGACCATCACGTCGGCGTTGGCAGCTTTAATCATGCTCAGCGCATCGCCGTCGAATGCGTCGCCGGTGCCGTCGGCGATGTTGCCGCCTGCTTTTGCCGTCTCCAACGCTTTCTTAAGGTCGATGCCGCTCTCGTTGTAGATGCTGCCTTTGAGCATGTCGGCGATACCGACCACCGTTATCTCCAAATCGTAGTTGGTTCGGAGGACGTGCTCTTTTTCAATAAGAAGCTCCGCCAAGCCCTGTCCGACCGTGCCGAAGCCTATAAGTAATAATCGCATCTTTCTATAACTCCTCTTTTGTTTTGTATCTGTCCGGGGCGTCAAATACATCTATGACGTTCACTCGAGAAAGGAAATTGGCGGAATGCGTCACCCCTTCGGGGATGAAGTACCAGTCTCCTTTTCGATATATCTTCGTTTCCCCATCAATGGTTAGTGCCATCTCTCCGGCAAGCATAATGCCCCACTGAGCGCAATGGGAATGGGGGGGAATCTCGCCCACCGGCTGGATGTCGAAAAAGACGATTTGTTTGTCGCCGCCTTGGAGCAGCCAGCCGCGGACGCCCTCGACGTTGATGTCGATCTCCGGCAGCCCCCGAATCATGTCGGGGTAGACCGTGCCGTCCCATGGAAATGTCTGGTCGTTCACAGCCGTTACTCTATGACTTGTAAGCGATTTTTGCGAATTTGACTTCATGTCCGCGACGCATGATTTCTTTGGCGTCAAGGTCACAGCGGATGCATTTGTGATAAATGACATCCCCGATGAGTTCCGCTTTTTCGTCCCGCTCTTCGTCGGAGAGGAAGTAGGCTTCCATCGTGTCATACGGGCGGGAGGTGCCGTCACTCTCGTACTTGATGGTAATATCCCAGCCGTTGTCGAGCACGGTGAAAGCGTTTTCCGTCCAGTCGAACCCTTCCATCCCCAAATCCGGGTTGATGCGTAAATGAGCGGTCAGGGAAATGTTCGGCAAGCCGGATTCTTTCAGTTCACGGGCGCAGTCCATAAAGGTCTCAACGCTGGCGGCGTTTCCGATATTGATTTCGTAAATCGGAGTGGTACCGTCGTCGCGGAGGTACTCTTTGATGATATTCATCAACATTCGGAACATGATGGTGTTCTGCGTGGAAAGCAGCATGGAGATTTTGAAGCTGATTTCCGGGATTTCTCTGCCGTAGTAGCACGCTGCCACAATCGTCGACCAACTGGGATTGAGGAAAAAGTTAGCGCCGGTTTCCAGCGCCGCCCGCGTGATGCCGTCGAGATATACGAGATGATTGTTGTCGCCGACTTCCACCCCACCGAGGTTCCCGAACGGCGTCCCCATATTTTTCAGAATGAGCTGACTCATGCCGTTGCCCAAATCACGCCGGTCGAACTTTTCGCCGGTCACTTTTTCCACGTGGGCAAATCGTTTTTCGGGGAGGGGAATGCCAATGAGGTTAGTGGAGCAAAACTTACTGGCGCCGAGAATATTTTCCGACATCGCCAGCGTCGCCAACAAGTCGCCGCTGTAAACGTAATGCTCCGTCAGCGCCACCACGGAAATCATCTCCGAGGGGAAGAGGACGTCTTTATTTTGGGCAATGCGTTTGATGCAATCGAACGTCACCCGGGCGCCTTGAAAGCCGGAAACTTGCGTGGTGCACACGCCTTTCTTAGTAACTTTGATGTTTTCTTTCGCAATGAAATCTTCAACTTTCGGGAACTCTTTGGCGTACGCTTCCGCTTGGGCAAGCATCTCGCCGTAGCCTTTGTCGGCGGCGAGCTTTTTTCTGGTCTCGTAATCTCTTTGGGCGATTATTTTTTCATTGATGGCGCGGGCGCCGCCATAGGAGTCGATAAGGGCATCAATAGCTTTTTGGTCGCGGTCGCTTAGCAGATCAAAGTGCATACTTCTTCCTTCCAGTTTTGCCGGGAATTTCCACCGTAATGACGGAACCTCACCGGTTTTTGCTTCCCATTGACTTCATTACAAGGGAAGGTAACGGGAAGAGCGGGGCTTTTCAAGCGGTTTTTGAAACGGTTTTGTTCCGGCGGGCGAAGGTGCTTTCCCCTTTACGGAGGATGTACCGTATCGCCGGTCGAATCGGCGGCGGATGCCGCAAGGGCTTCCTGTGCCAAGGAATCGACGTACTTTTTGACCAGATCGGCGAATTTGTCGTATCGTTCCGGCCGTTTCCGGTTGCGGTGAAGGTATGCTTCGATTTTTTTCGGTGAGAGATTATGTGCTTTCAACAAAGAATCTCTATATTTTCCGAGCTGCTGTGGGTTATTGCGGAAGTGCGCCGCCGCCAGCCAGAGGTGTGCCGTCACTTGGGCATAAAGCTCGGTTTGTCGCTTTTCCTTTTCCGTAGAAAGATGATGGTAAAAAAAGTAACCGGCAACGAGAAGAGGGACAAGGAGAATGAAGACAAACTGTTTGAATCGCCGCATACAAATAGTTCTAACTTTCCATTGCCAGGTTTTGTTCGATGGTGTAAACTACGTTGTTTGTAATTGAAGGTCAAGGCTTTGCGGTATGAAACTGGAATATCCCCCCAAACGGCGGAAAAGCCGAGTCGTTAAAGTGGGTGAGGTGCTCATTGGCGGCGGCTTTCCCGTGTCGATACAGTCGATGACGACCGCGGACACCACCGACGTGGAAGCAACCGTAGCGCAAGTGAAAGAGCTTTTCGACGCCGGCTGCGACCTGGTCCGTCTTTCCGTGCTCAATCAGCGAGCGGCGGACAAATTGCCGGAAATCCGTTCCCGCATCGACAAGCCGTTGGTGGCGGATATTCATTTCCAGTACAAGTTCGCCCTTCAAGCGATAGCAGCCGGTTTTGACAAAATCCGCATCAATCCGGGGAATATCGGCGAAAGCTGGAAAGTGCGCGAAGTGACCAAAGCCGCCAAAGATGCCGAGGTGCCTATCCGCATCGGGGTGAATTCCGGTTCCTTACCGAAAGACCTTCTGGAAAAGTACGGGCGCGACAATCCGGAAGCGTTCGTCGAAGCCGCCATGAGAGAAATTGCCATCTTGGAAGAGATGGATTTTCATAACATTATTATATCCGTCAAATCAACCAACGTCATCACCACTTTCTGGGCGTATCAGATGTTGGCGGAGCGCTGCGATTATCCCCTGCATCTCGGTATTACCGAAGCGGGGATCTTGGAGAAAGGCACCATCAAGTCGGCTGTCGGTATCGGGGCGCTGCTGTTGACCGGCATTGGGGATACCATACGAGTGTCCTTGACCGCCGACCCGGTGCATGAAGTACGGGTCGCCAAGCAGATTTTGGCTTCCTGTGAACTCCAGAAAGAAGGGATAGATGTCATCTCCTGCCCCACCTGCGGGCGGTGCCAAATCAATCTCATCCCCTTAGCGGAATCGGTAACCGAGAAAACCAAGCACTTGAAGACGCCGCTGAAAGTGGCGGTGATGGGATGCGCTGTCAACGGTCCCGGCGAGGCGGCAGCAGCGGATATCGGTATTACCGGTGGGGACGGGAAAGGACTGCTGATAAAAAAAGGGAAAATTATCAAGCATGTCCCGGAGGAGGAGCTTGAAAAAGCTCTTTTGGATGAGATCGAAGCCATGACCGGCGAGAAAATCCCACGATAGTGACCTGCCGCAGGTTAAGACGGTGGGGAAAGAATTCCCGTTCGCGCGATAAGCCCACCGCAAGCGGTGGGGCACCCCAAAAGTGCAGGTAAATGTGTGTATGACCGGCTACATAGGTTACACATTAGACCGGGGACATGGGTAACAAAATAGACCGGGGAGATGGGTAACAGAGAAGTAGATCAGGTCTCGAAGAGACCTGATGACCGCGTCTGACGGAAGGCTCGAGAGAAATCCCAATCGCGTGAAAAAGAATTATGTCTCTTCCGACTTACGCTTGGAGAAGTAGTGGATGTCCTCGTGGAAGTAATACCCGTGTTTTTGAAAGAGTGCCATTGACGGGAGATTGTACTCTTCGATGAGACACGCGATAATCTCCGCTCCCTGCTGTTCCAGAAATGTTTCGCACTCCCTGATAATCCTGCCCGCCAAACCCTGATGGCGAAAATCCGGCAATACCGCGACCCGGTTAATCCATCCTTTTCTGCCGTCGTAGGTCGCCAAGCCGACCGCAATCAGCATGCCCGCCTCATCGTCATGGATGCCGATAAACGCCGTGTCGGGACGTTGCATTTCTTTGGCAATCCGTTCCTTTTTGTCTCGTCCGAACGGCTTGTATGGCAACCCGGCGTCTACCCATATTCGGATAATATCATCGTAATCTTCTATGCTCAGCTTTCGAATGGTTCGTGCCATTGCGGTTGGCCTCCTTTCCTCTGAGTGCCGGCGGCAAAAAAGGGACAACGTCTATCGGAAAAACTTCCGATTTTGGGATAATTAATAGGCTTAAGTCGAAAAAGCACAAAAAATTTCAAGAAAAGGGAAATACGGAAAAAAATTTTTGAAACCTCTTGACTAATCGAGTGTTGAAGCTATATTGAAATTATTAGCACTCACTAAAGAGGAGTGCTAATAACTTAAATTGCGTTGTCCGATAAGAAGTTAAGAAAGGGCAAACGCCGGAGAACATGAGGAAAAAATAAATCTAACATATAGCCTCAAACCAGCCTGTCGAAAGACAGGGCGAAAAAAACAGGAGGAATTCCAATGCAGGTTAAACCGCTTGCAGACAGAGTTGTTGTCAAGCCCATCGAAGAAAGCGAAACGGTAAAGGGCGGAATCATCATTCCGGATACGGCGAAAGAAAAGCCGATGCAAGGCGAAATCATCGAAGTCGGTCCGGGACGGATGACCGAAGACGGCAAGAAAATGCCGCTGGAAGTCAAAAAAGGTGATAAAGTTCTCTACGGAAAATACTCTGGCACCGAAGTGTCCATTGGCGGTGAAGAGTATCTCATCATGCGCGAATCCGATATTTTTGCGATTATTCAGGACAGTTAAGTAAACCCACGTAAGAAGGAGAGATAAAAATGCCGAAGCTGATAGATTTTGATGCCACTGCTCGTGCCAAGCTGAAACGCGGGGTAGATATCCTCGCCGATGCGGTGAAAGTGACGCTTGGTCCCAAGGGACGCAACGTTGTCCTCGACAAAAAATTCGGTTCTCCGACCGTTACCAAAGACGGTGTGACGGTCGCCAAAGAAATCGAGTTGGAAGACCATTTTGAAAATATCGGCGCCCAGATGGTCAAGGAAGTCGCTTCCAAGACCTCTGACGATGCCGGTGACGGAACCACCACGGCGACGCTTATTGCTCAGGCGATTTACCGTGAAGGTCTGAAGAACGTCACCGCCGGTCATAACCCGATGGCGATTAAGCGGGGTATCGACAAGGCGGTGCAGGTGATTACGGAAGAAATCAAGAAGATGTCGAAGCCGGTCTCCGGGAAAGATGAGATTTCCCAGGTCGGTACCATTTCCGCCAATAACGACAAGCAAATCGGCGACTTGATTGCCGAGGCGATGGAGAAAGTCGGAAAAGACGGCGTTATCACGGTGGAAGAATCCAAGTCGGCGGAGACGACTCTTGATGTGGTGGAAGGGATGCAGTTCGACCGCGGTTATGTCTCGCCCTACTTTGTGACTGATCCCGATGCGATGGAAGCGGTGCTCGAAGATCCGATGATTCTGATTCACGACAAGAAGATTTCCAACATGAAAGATCTCCTTCCTATTCTGGAGAAAGTCGCCCAGAGCGGCAAGCCGCTGTTGATTATCGCCGAGGATATCGAAGGTGAAGCGCTGGCGACCTTGGTGGTCAACAAGCTGCGCGGCACTTTGAAAGTCGCCGCCGTTAAGGCGCCGGGATTCGGCGATCGTCGGAAGGCGATGCTGGAAGATATCGCCATTTTGACCGGCGGGAAGGTAATTTCGGAAGAAGCCGGCTTCAAGCTCGAAAATGCGGTGCTTTCAGATCTCGGGACGGCGAAGAAAGTCACCATCGACAAAGACAATACCACTATTGTCGAGGGTGCCGGTTCCAAGGAGAACATCAAAGCCCGCATCAACCAGATTCGGAAGCAGATCGAAGATACGACCTCCGATTACGACCGTGAGAAACTGCAAGAGCGGCTGGCGAAGTTAGCCGGTGGGGTTGCCGTCATCAACGTCGGTGCCGCCACGGAAACCGAAATGAAAGAGAAGAAAGCGCGCGTGGAAGACGCTCTCCATGCTACCCGGGCGGCGGTCGAGGAAGGTATCGTCCCCGGCGGCGGTGTGGCGTTGTTGCGTTCCATCAAGGCGCTTGACAAGGTCAAGGTCAGCGACGAAGAGATGGTCGGCGTGAATATCGTCCGCCGTTCGCTCGAAGAGCCTATCCGCCAGATTTCCGAGAACGCCGGTGTGGAAGGCTCGGTGGTCGTCAACAAGGTGTTGACCGAAGACGGTGCCTTCGGCTACAACGCCCAGACCGATACCTTTGAAGACCTGATGAAAGCCGGTGTCATCGACCCGACCAAGGTGACGCGCTCCGCGCTCGAGAATGCGGCTTCCATCGCCGGGCTGCTGCTTACTACCGAAGCGGTGGTCGTCGACAAACCGGAAGAGAAAAAAGCTGCTCCTGCCGCGCCTGACATGGGCGGTATGGGCGGTATGTACTAATACATCATTCCTTCTGTTGATTGTGATGGTAAAAGACCCGGTTTCCTGCGACCGGGTCTTTTTTTGTTTGTTGTATGGAGAGTCTTCCCCTTACGTATATATGGAACAGCGGAAGCGAGACATATCTCAAAGAAGGGAGGAGCCGTGCTCTTACCTCATCAGGACGCCTACGGGCAACTCTTGAAGGATTATCTGGAGAAAGGAGAGGGCGTTGAAGTCGTCGAGCGGGACGACGGGTACATCGATGTAAACGTTGCAGGGGCGAAGATATACTTTGCCGAGTACAAAGATTGGCAACCGTTCGAAAAGAAAGTTATCCGCTACGCCCGCGGCAGAGTGCTCGATATCGGCTGCGGCGCCGGGCGGGTTCTCCGCTACCTTCAACAAGAGGGGTTGCCGGTCACCGGCATCGATGTCTCTCCCCTGGCGATTCAAGTCTGTAAAAGGAGAGGCATAAAGGATGTGCGTCTTCTTCCGATAACACAAATTTCCTCCCGCTTGGGCATTTTCGATACGGTAGTCATGTTCGGCAACAACTTCGGCTTGTTCGGCAATGAGAAACGGGCTCGTTGGCTTCTGCGAAAGCTGCACCGGTTAACGACAGAAAACGCTCGTATTCTCTCTCAAAGTATTGATACCTACCGAAGCACTATGAAGGAACACCGGGAATATCACAAGCAAAACCGGCGGCGCGGTCGGATGGCGGGGCAGGTTCGCATACGGGTGCGGTACAAAAAGTACGCAACACCGTGGTTTGATTATCTGCTTGTTTCGGAAAAGGAGATGCGGCGGATTTTAGCCGGTACCGGCTGGATGATAAAGAAAGTTTTCCCTTCTCGATTTGCTCCCTACGCTGTCGTCATCGAGAAAGAATAAAAACTCCCCCGTCTCCAGATATCTGAAGACAATCAAAAAACTTTTCTGGGGGGAGATTATATGAACGAAAGCTTGATGGTAGGGTGTGTACCTACCCGTAGATCTCTTTGCGGTTCTCGTCGGTCACGGCAACGGTCACGGTGCGGAACCGCCACGCCCCGTTCTCCGCCTTGTAGGCTTTCACCCACTTGACGTACTCGCTGCTTTTCTCTTTTTCCGCAGCTTTTTTGACTTTATCCGCAAAGCTCGTTTTCTTAGCCATAAGGCAATGCCTCCTCGATTTCTATCGTATCGTCGTTTTCGAGTCTCATCCGCTCGTTCTTTACTACCACTAACAATTTCGTCGTTTCCATGAGAAGGTTGAATTCGGCGTTTTCTTTGAAGAACGGAGCCGCTTCCTCAAAGTGCTTCATGGCGGCGGAATAGTCTTTCTTCTTCAATGCCAGCAGAGCCGCACAATATGCTTTTTCACCCGGATTAAGCATGAGGGCTCTCCTTTTTCCACGCCTTTTCGGCTTCTTTCAACCGTCTCACGTACGGCTCGATTTTGTAGTCACTCAACTTGAGGTAATATATGACAAAAGCGGATAAAAGCAAGGCATCCTTATTTTTTTGTGAATGTGCCTGCCGCAGGGATTCATCCAGGATGGTGAGGAGATGCTCTTTGCCGGGAACCAGCTCCCCGAACAGCTTCATCAAGCGGGGAAGTAACGCTCCGAACGAAGCAATGCTGTCTTGAGGTTCCCGAATAGGGACTTCCGGCGGTCTTTTCAGCACCATCTTTTGACGTTGCGGGTTGGTGCGCTCCTGCCAGCGTTCGAGCTCGGAGCGGATTTTGGCGGTGGCGGGAGAAGAATTGTCGATACGGTCGATAACCCGGTTGATTTCGCCTAAGATGGCATCGATACGGCGAGCGTCGCTTTCCCGTAACCTGTTGCTTTCGAGCCAATTGCCGTGCTCGGCGAACCACTGCCCGATGTTGTCGACGAGGCTCGCTTCGTCGGTGGAAGCTTTGGCGATGTCGTCAAGACGGGTGAGCCCTTCCAAGACTTCGAGCCGCTCTCCCTTCGCCGCAACCGCCCGTTCCAAGAAGGACTCGAGCAACTGCTCCAACATCTGCAACGTCTTTGAATAGCTCAATCGATACTCTCCACGTACGTTTTGGTAATGTTGCGCTCCGCCAGCCGATTTGTTGTTTTTGCCGTCAGGTAATCTTCAAACAGATGAGCTAGCCGATTGACCATCTGTTCCAGTTCCTGTGAGCCTGCCGGTTCTTTCTTTTCTGTCTTGGTAATCAAACCGGCTAATTTCAATTGAGCGAGTTTCTTGAGGGTCTCATTCCGATTTACGGGGCTGATCTTGCAAATCTCGTTTATAGTCCGATGGCCGTCGACCAGTGCCATGATGTTCCACTCTACCCCTTCGAGAGTGACGGCGCGGGGACGGTTCCCTTGGGCGGCGGAGATGGTGTAGACAGCGTCAAGGTCCGGGAGCGTTTCCTTGACCATGTTCATTTCATCGAACCGCCGCAGTCCTTCCAGGATGATGTTCTCGACCGAGAGGTTGACGGTGATTTCTTCTTCGGTCGGGAATTGATTTTCATAAAACTTGAACGACCCGGTCTGCCAGCTCAACAAGGAGTAGAGAAGCTCTTCAATCTGCTTTTTGACCGCCGCTTCCAAATCCGCCCGATCAATGTAATGACGAGCGAGGAGAATCTCACCCAGCCGCTTCGAATTTTCGGTACGGGCTTGGGTGGCGACCGCTTCATCGAGCTGTTGCTTGGTGATGATACCGCGGTCTTTGAGAATCTGTCCCAGGTGGAAGGTCTGCCGAGGACCGTAAGCGTAAATGACGTTCCCGTCCTTGAAGTAGACCATCACGATGGTATCGTCTTTCTGGATACCCAAGGTGCCGCTTTTGCGCCCGGAAGCTATGAGTTGAAAAACTTCCGATAAAGTAAAACGTTCAATGTTCCCCTGTAAATCAAGTTCCATACTCGCTCCCTGCTGACGATGCTGTGTCAGCTTTTTTATATCTTTCCCGGTTCGAAAACTGTAACCCTCTGTTATTTATTGTCGGGCAGCAAGTTACAAATTAGAAAAATTTATAATCTTTCGAACCTATCGTACTGCAATAAGTTACCTAAAACATCTTGTCCTTGTCAACTATAATGTGTATTAAATAGTATGTCAACGATTAAGTTAAGAAAAATGCAGACTTTTTGTTTCTTTTTGTGAAGTGGGAGATTTTAATATCCTTTTATAAAAGGTTGTTGCGATGAAGCATTGGCTGAGAAGAACAGAAAACTCCTTTTGCGAGGGGAACATCAAAATATGGCAGAAGAGATTAAAATCCTGAAACTGAAACGCACCGCTTCCGAGTTTCGCATCTCGATTTCCACTGTCGAAAGTCCATTCGTGGTTCCCGAAACGGTGGTCGAGAAGTATCGGTTGAAGGAGGGGATTGTCATCACCTCGTCTCAGTTGCGGATTCTCCAAG
Organism: uncultured Ignavibacteriales bacterium; assembly: GCA_964489705.1. Taxonomy (GTDB): domain Bacteria; phylum Zixibacteria; class MSB-5A5; order GN15; family FEB-12; genus CAZAZQ01. Next base: position 232,007 of record CAZAZQ010000001.1, on the reverse strand, counting down.
ACGAATCGGAATACTTCCAGTGTGATCGTGCCACGGCACGGATACTGGCGATGCGGGCTCATTCTGTCGGAGAGCTCCGTGCCAAGCTCGCGAAGAGGAAATTTCGTTCCGAGACGGTGCGCAAGATTATCCGGAAGTACAAAGAGCAGGGAGTTCTCGACGATGCCGCCTATGCCCGGCATCTGGCGGTGCGAATTCTTGCCGAGCGTCCCTGCGGGGAATCATACTTGGTCGCTAGTCTCCAGCGGAAAAAGATTGACCGGGAATTGGCGGAGGCAACGGCGCGGGAGGTCTATGCCGAGCAGGACGAACAAAGGCTTGCCGAGCACGCCTTAGCGAAGAAATGGCGGGAATATCGGGAATTTGACCTTGAAACCGTTCGGCGGAAAGCATATACTTATTTGGCGCGTCGTGGCTTTGGTTATCAGGCAGCCAAGATGGCATTGGACAAAATTCAGAAACGACAAGAAGAGGTAGTCAACGATTAAGACCGCAGACATCAGACAAGCTTTTTTGGATTATTTCCGGCGGCATGAGCATCGTATCGTCCCGTCGTCGCCGGTTATTCCGGAGAATGACCCGACCCTTCTGTTTACGAATGCCGGGATGAATCAGTTCAAGGATGTGTTTACGGGACAGCGGAAAGTCGACTATTCCCGTGCCGCCAGCGTGCAGAAGTGCATCCGTGCCGGCGGGAAACACAACGACCTGGACAACGTCGGTTTTACCGCTCGCCACCACACCTTCTTTGAAATGCTGGGTAACTTTTCGTTCGGTGACTACTTCAAAGAGCAAGCAATTTACTATGCCTGGGAATGGGTCACCAAGGAGCTTGGCTTGCCGATTGATAAACTCTATGCCACTGTCTACACGAGTGACGATGAGGCGTTCGAACTCTGGGCGAAGATTGCTCCTCCGTTGAAGAACGGACGCATCCTCCGCTTCGGCGAAAAGGAAAACTTTTGGTCGATGGGGGAGGTCGGTCCGTGTGGTCCGTGCTCGGAGTTGCACTTTGATAGGGGAGAAAAATTCGGCACCGGTGCAAACGACGTGATAAACGGCGAGACCGACCGATTCGTGGAGATATGGAACCTTGTCTTTATGCAGTATAACCAAGCCGCCGACGGGACGAGAACCCCGCTGCCGAAACCGTCGGTCGACACCGGCGCCGGTTTGGAGCGGTTGGCGGCGATTATTCAAGGTGCCGACTCGAACTACGGCATCGACCTTTTCCAAAGCATCATCGGCGTTATCTCTGAGCTTACGCATTCAAAGTATGCCGAGAACGTTTCCTCTCATCATGTCATTGCCGACCATATCCGGGCGCTCACTTTTGCCATCGCCGACGGCGCCGGTATTTCCAACGAAGGGCAGGGGTATGTCCTGCGGCGGATTCTCCGCCGGGCGGCGCGCCATGGTCGCTTGCTTGGGATGGAAGAGCCGTTTATGTACCGGTTGGTGGATATCGTTGTGGAAACGATGGGCGATGCCTACCCGGAAATAAAAGAGAAGCAACACCACATTGAACAGGTCATCAAGGCGGAGGAAGAAACGTTCTTGCGAACCCTGGAAACCGGCTGTGTCTTGTTCGATCGGATTGCCGATCGGGTGCAAAGCAGCGGCAAGTCGGTCATCGACGGAGCGGATGTATTTCGTTTGTATGATACCTACGGCTTCCCCTATGACCTGACTGAGATAATGGCGCAGGAGCGGGGGCTGAAGCTCGACAAGAACGGTTTTGAACAAGCCATGTCGCAGCAGCGGGAAAAATCGCGCACCGGCAAGTTTACCCAAACGATGGAGTTTGCCGAGAAGTTGCCCCCCTCGGAGTTTGTCCGGCTGCCTGCCGCAAGTTTGCGCTCTCCTTTGAAAACAAAAGTGCTCTTTCATGATTTTTCCTCTTCGCCGGGTGAGCAGTATCTTGTTTTGGAAAAGAGTCCGTTTTATGTCGAAGCGGGCGGACAGATAAGCGACACCGGGGTGATAACAAATGCGGAAAAGGACTTTTGCTTTGAAGTTGTCAATGCCAAGTTTTCGGGGGAAAGCATCGTGCTTTTGGGTCGAGTGGTATCGGGCAATATAGAAGATAACGATCCTGTCGAAGCGCGTATCGATGCCGAACGACGCTGGGACATCATGCGTAACCATACCGCCACTCATTTGGCTCATGCCGCCTTGCGAAAGGTGTTGGGGGAACATATCAAGCAGTCCGGCTCCTACGTCGGACCGGAGCGGCTCCGGTTTGATTTCTCCCACCATCAACCGATGACCCCGGAAGAAATCCGCAAAGTGGAAGAGCTGGTCAATGAACAAATCCTCTCCGGAGCGGAGGTGCACACCGACATCATGGATATCGAAGCGGCGAAGAACAGCGGGGCGATGGCGTTGTTCGGAGAAAAGTACGGCGAAAAAGTCCGGGTAGTGTCGGTGGCGGACTTTTCCAAGGAACTGTGCGGCGGGACGCATGTGGAGAATGTCAGCCAGATAGGACCGTTTTTCATTACCTTGGAAACCGGCATTGCCTCCGGAGTGCGGCGGTTGGAAGCGATTACCGGACGGGAGGCGGTGAAGTATATGCTCGATGCGAAGAGCTTCCGCCGGGAGGTCGCTGCTGTGGTCGGGCGGCCGGAAACGGAAGCGCTTGACGGTGTCCGGCAGTTGCGGGAGGACCGTGTCGCTTTGCAAAAGGAAGTGAAAAAATTAAAAGCTGAGATGTTCTCCGGTGCTAAGCGAACAGTCGGAACGGAAACCCCCGTCGGCTCTGTCCTCTTGGTTACTCATGACTTTGGCGAGACGGACAGAGACATTATGACGGGGTGGATTGACACCCAAAAAGAACGCCGCGAGCCGGTGGTGGCGGTCGGCATCGGCTCGGTAAACGGGAAAAAGACGTTTGTCTCGTCGGCGAGCCATGAAGCCGTATCGACATACGGTATCAATGTCGGTACCTTGTCACGGGAAATCCTTCCGAGCTTCGGCGGTCGTGGCGGCGGCAAGCCGTCGTTTGCGCAAGGCTCGGTGGCTCCGGCGACGACAGCAAAGGAATTGTTTGAGGGGATAAAATCATGGATAGAAGAAAAGGTAGAAAAGGGGCATGGAAAATAACAGTTCCGTTTTTTCAAGGCTGATGTCGGTCAAGGCACAGCGCGGGGGCGGCTTTCTTCTTCTGTTGGATCCGGATCGCCTTCCCGAACCGCGGTTCCTTGCCGTGGCGGAGGCGGCACAGGATTGCGGTGTCGATGCCGTGCTGGTCGGATCGTCGTTTATGCTGGCGACGAATTTTGCCGCGGCAGTAAAAAAAATCAAATCGGTAACCGCCTTACCGGTGATTGTCTTCCCCGGCTCGTTTGCACAGGTTTCTCCCGATGCCGACGCCATTTTGTTTACCTCACTCATTTCCGGCAGGAACCCGAATTACTTGATTGAAGAACAAGTCCGCGGGGCGCCGCTGGTGAAACGATTCGGTTTGGAACCGATTCCCACCGGCTACATGCTCATCGAGTCCGGTACGACCACCTCGGTGCAGTATATCTCCCATTCTCAGCCAATTCCCCGCACCAAGTACGACATCGCTTGCGCCCACGCCTTAGCCGCTCAGTACCTGGGGATGAAGCTGGTTTACCTGGAAGCCGGTTCCGGCGCCGAACAGCCGGTGCCGCTTGAAATGGTGCGAGAGGTGGTGTCTTACGTCGATATTCCGCTCTTGGTGGGCGGCGGCATGACCACGCCGGAAGCGTGCGCCTCACGAATAGATGCGGGGGCATCGTTTGTCGTGGTCGGTAACATCATTGAACATGATTCCAAATTCACCTTCTTAACGGAACTTACTGCAGCAGCTCATCCGATGGAGTCGGTAGTGCTATGAGAAAAGACAAAAAGCGTACCATGCTCAAGCAGTTGGTCAATGAAACGACCATGTTGCGAAAACGGGTGATTGAAGAACTGGGCGGAAAAATTCTCGACCTTGCCGCGGTCATTTCCGGGGTCTTCGGCTCCGGGGGAAAAATCCTCATCGCCGGGAACGGCGGTTCTGCTGCCGATGCCTCCCATTTTGCCGGTGAGCTGGTCGTTCGCTTGACGGCGGCACGGAACCGGCAGGCTCTCCCGGCAATTGCTTTGACTTCGGATATGTCGGTCATCACGGCGGCGGGCAACGATTTCGGGTACGAGTATATCTTTGCCCGTCAGGTGGAGGGATTGGGAAACAAAGGGGACATGCTGTTTGTCATCTCGACGTCCGGCAATTCGGATAATCTTATCAAGGCGGTACAGACGGCGAAAAACCGGGGTATCTTAACGGCGGGGTTATTGGGTAACAAAGGCGGCAGACTGGTCAACATGGTCGACCGTGCCCTGGTGGTGCGCCACTCGTCTACCCAACGGATTCAAGAAGAACATATCTTTATCATTCATCTTTTGGTCGAGCTGGTGGAAAGCGACTTGTTCCGATGACTGCGTCTGTGTCGGAAAAACTTGATACCCTACTTTTCTTTTTCTTTGCTCTCTTTGCTTTCGGTTCAACTTTTTCCATTGCTCTTGCTCAGACTTCCTTGGGGTTGGCACTTATCTGCTTTCTTGTCATCTTGGCGGTCAAACGATACAACCCGATACTCCCTTCTTTGGAGCGGGTCTATTTTTTTATCGGGCTCTATCTTTTCTGGATGATTCTCACCGCCTTGGCGGGGGCGACACCGCTGGCGTCGTTGTTCATCCTTAAAGAAGAATGGCTCTTTGTCGTTATCCCCATAGGTATCTATCTTTTCAGTTCTCCGTCGTACCGATTGAAGTTGGTCTTTCTCTTTGCCGTCGGAGTGATGCTTCTCTCCATCTATGGTATCCTTCAGCACTTCACCGGGGTACACTGGTTCCGCTCGACGCCTTTGCTGAAAGCTCCTGATTTCGGCTATTTGGTCAACGGCAACTTCACCCATCGCCTCACTTTCGGCAATTACTACGCCACAGCCACTCTTTTTCTGCTGGGTATGGCGCTGAGCGGTCGGGAGGTTCTCTCCAAGAACCAACGCCTCTTTCTAATCTTCACGTCGTTGCTCAGTATGATAGTGACGGTGCTGACCTATAGCCGGGGAGCTATTTTTGCTTTAGCGGTCGGCTTGGTGGTGCTGGGGATTATCGTCGGCAGGAAATATCTGCTGTACTCGTTGGGAATTGTGGTGGTGGTCGTGACGGTGATTCTCATTATCATGCCCGGGTTGACGGCTCGTTTTACCGGCAAGACCGGCAAAGACATGGGAGGGGTATATGAGGGGGGCAGGGTCTTTATCTGGAAACATAGCTGGGAGATTGTCCGAGAGCATCCTCTTTTCGGCGTGGGGCAGGGGAACTTCAAAGATGCCTATACCGCTCATCTCCGTCCCGACATTCCGGAATTTCGCAAGTATGCTCATGCCCATAACGATGTGCTGAATTATGCCGCCATTGCCGGTATTCCCGGGGCTCTTATCTATCTCGGATTATGGGGCGCGGTGCTGTCGGTCTTGCTACGAACGATGAAATCCTCACCGCCGCCGGGGCGGAGTTTTGCCGTGGCGGCGTTCATAGGGTCGGTGGTCTTTTTTATGACGTCGTTGTTCGAGGCAACCTTTGCCGACGAAGAAGTCCGCCAACTGTTGATGTTCATCTGGGCGGCAGGGTTGTGGACAGTGAGGAAAAAGGAGAAAAAAGTAATACCATAAGAAGAAAAGTAGGGCAGGTCTGGCCACAGACCTGCCGCCACTATTCCCGCTTTGGCAGGTCTCTTTCGAGACCTACCCCCCACAGAGAGTTTACTTTTTGTTGACTCTTCACCAAGGAAACGACACATTTTGCTCGTGTGAAAAATGAAAACAGAGGAAAAGGCGGTTTTCGAAAGTCATGAACCCT
>CAZAZQ010000001.1:221570-226027 GCA_964489705.1 uncultured Ignavibacteriales bacterium | reverse complement strand
CTCGTGTGAAAAATGAAAACAGAGGAAAAGGCGGTTTTCGAAAGTCATGAACCCTCCTTCGGTGACAAGGAAAACACTCGTTCTCATAGCGGGGATTACCTGGTCATTAGTCGGGGCAGTGCTCATGGTACTGGCGACCGAATGGTTGATTGCCGGGCATAAGTGGGTCATTCCGATTATGATAATCGGAATCGTCGGTGGAATTGTTGTTTTCCGTTTCGGCTTCTCCAAACTGGTCGGCATCAATCTGAAAAGGATTTATCAACAAGCCCCCGGGAAAGAAAAGGTCTGTCTTTTTGCCTTTCAAAACACCCGCAGCTATTTCATTGCTCTCTTCATGATGGTTATGGGATACTCCCTGCGTCACTCCTCCCTGCCGAAGAACTACCTTGCCCTTGTCTACCTCGTCATCGGGCTGGCTCTTTTCCTCTCCAGTTTGGAGTACTACAAACAACTCCTCCCTTGAAAAAAAGAAGGACTTACTGGCAGGTCGGTTCGCTCCCGCCTTTAAAGAGATACGCCACCAGATAATTCACATCAGCGATGTTGAGCTCTCCGTTGCCGTCCACATCCGCCGCTTGAACTATCGCAGGTGGAGGACCGCCTTTGAAGAGATAGTTCACTAAATACGTCAAATCAGCGACATTAATCTCACGCGAGTTGTTGACATCGCCACAGCACCATGAATCCATGAGCGCCCCCCACGCATCGACACACCCGGAGCCGTAATACTGGTCGGGAGGAGTTACGTTCCCCCACAGCAGCTCGGTGCGCGCCGTTTGGCGGAGAGTCTGATATGCTTCATCCACTGACGAGAAATTCAGATACTCCAACATCAATGCAAAAATCCCGCTCACCAGAGGAGCCGAAAACGAGGTTCCGCTCCATATCCCCCACGGGTGCACGCCCGCCAGAGAGCTGTAGAGCGCCACCCCGGGTGCACAGAGGTCGACGTATGAGCCGTAGTTGGAAAACCACGCAATCAACTCGGTGGTATCGATAGCGGAAACGGCAAAAACCTGGGAGTACGCCGCCGGGTACATCAAAGTCGAAGAGCTGTCATTGCCCATCGACGCCACCATGATGATACCGTTGTCGTAGGCGTCTTGCACCGCCAGCTCGATGATGGCGTCGGAGCGATACAAGCCGAAGCTCATATTGATAATATCCACACTATCCGCGATAGCCTGATAAATCGCCTTCGATATGGCAAAGCTGTTGCCCCACCCGTCGCCGTTGAACGCCCGTAAGGGAATAATTTTGCAGTCCGGCGCCGCCAACAACAAAAGCCCCGCGACAAAGGTGCCGTGTCCGTACATTTCCCCCGGTTCCTCACTGGGCATGCTGTCGTTGTCGATAAAGTCATAGCCGGTATCGGCGACGGCGCCGACGAACAATTCATGGTTGAAATCGAGTCCGTTGTCGATAATCGCCGCAACAATTCCGTCGCCGGTCACGACGGTATGCGCCGAATCCAACCCGATTTGATACATCCCTTCCTGTCCGTAATAGGAGGGCGGGCTCTCACCGCGGAGAAACGGCGGGGCGCTCTCGTCGGGGAACGACTGACTGATTTGATTGACCTCGGGGACTTCGAGGTAAAAGTTCGGCTGCACGGTAAGAACACCTTCCCGCGGGAGAAGGATCTGGATGATGGTATCGACCGGGATAGAGTCGGGGAAGCCAACCAAAAAGGTGTTGATGTCAATAATGGTATCAAGCGAAATGCCGTTGAAATCCCCGATTAACGGCTCTATCTGGTAGTTCCATTCAATCTGCAGCAGTACTTGCCCGGCAATAATATCATCCGCCTGGAGACGGCTCCCGGTTGCGAATACCGTCAACATACAGAGCAGGAAGGCTGTCACCAGTCGTTTTTTCGAGGCTCTTACCATAGTTGCATCACTCCTCACCTAAATACCCAATAAAATATACGCCCCCCAGAACGCAGGATGATTCGTCAGTGCTTTTACCTTTTCCACCGCCCGGTCATAGGCGGCAAACAGGTCTTTCTCCTCGTGCCATGCGTGATAAAATTCCGCCATAAATATCATACTCAGTTTATCGGACACGGTCCAGAGAGACGCCAGTACATGTTGACTGCCTGCTTGGTAAAAAGCTTTTGCCAGGCTAAAAGAGTTACCATAATATAAGCCGGGAGCGGCGGTTTGGCAACCGGAAAGTGTCAGCAGCTCGGCGCGGACAGCGTGCCCGAACAAATCAAAGGGGAAAAACGGTCCGTCCGACATCAAGATCCGCGAGAACAACGGATTCTCGGACGAACGGGAAGCATGGGCGGCAATATGGACAAATCCGCTCGATGAGCGGAGTTCTTCCGTCAGGGTGTCCAAGCGGGACTTCTCTCCGACATACAAGCGCGCGTCGGGGAAGATTTCCGCTATCCGGAACGCTTCCGCTTCGACCGACGGCAACAAGTCGGAAGTTACCGCAAAAATCGAATTTCTCTTCTCGGCGATACGGACTTTGCCGGTCCGCGGTCCCGCCAAATCCTGCGGGTTGACAACCAGCCGAATACGGAACTGCTCTCGCAGAGCTTTTCCATCGGGCGACACCAGCGCCGAAAAAGGCACCTGGGCAAACAGTCCGTCGACGATAACAATCAACGTTGAAGAAGACAGATACTTTTCAAGCGGCGCTATCAGCATCCGGTGCAAAGTGCGAAGATAGTTTCGAACCGCCGAGAGATTTTCCTCCGAACGAGCCCGAGAAACGAGAGCATGTTCAAACAAAAAGTGCAGCTTCCGCAACAGAACTTCGAGTTCATTTTCATCGACCGAAAGAGGAACAAACTCGGTCGTTCGAGCCGAAGCACAAAACGCCCCAATAGACCCGTCCGCTCGTATCATATACGAGACCACCTGCTCATCGGATCGCAGGGATGAACGTACCGCCTCCATCGGCTCGGCATACGCCTGTTTCCGCACGGTGACGGGGTAGCGGTAGGAGCGGATCCGCTGTTCGTTCGTCCACAGTTTTTGTTCGACGCGCGAATACGTTTCCACCGTTCTGACTGAGGGACTCTGAGACGGCGGGGCTTGGTTCAACTTTTTCAGCGCCGCCCGCAGTATCTCCCGATTCTCCAACAAATGTCGTGGAACGGCGGCTTTCAATCTCCGAGGAGGCGCAATTCGCGCGTTGACGGTCGCCAAAGCGGAAAGATTGGAAAGGAACGCATCACCCGTCCGTTGCAATTTCAGCAAACAGTCTACCACCATCCGGTAGGCGTCGTACTTGTCCAGCAAGAAGAAAAAGCGAATCTCGTCGGGATACAAACCTGTCAACATCCGTTCCGTCGCCGTAACCGCCGACTTGAACATCCGCAGCGCTTCGCGGTACTGTTCCTGCCGGTAATAACATTGTCCGAGCAGGTAGTACGAGGAATACTTTTGTGCCCCGGTTGGTTTCCGTCTCAGTAAAGCGCAGGCTTGTTTCATCGCCGGTTCGTATTTTTTCCACGCCACTAAGGTTTCCACCGCGGTTATTTCGGCGTCGATTTTCCTCCGCTCGTCACCGCTCTTGGTAAAATAGCGAATCGCTTCCCGGGAGGCTTCCGTAGCGCGGGCGTATTTCTTCCGAGCTGTGAGAAGGCGCGCCCGAGCGATACTTACCATACCCAGCCAGAGGAGGTTCCGCTCTTGCTGAAAAAGCCGGTGAGCTTTCTTGAGTTCGTCCGCCGCCGGGGTGAGATCTCCCAATTGTATCCGTGCCCAAGCGATGAAATAACGCGCTTTGGCTTGTTCGTACCTCATGCCCAAACGACGAAACTCGTTTACGATTTCTTCACCGAGCATAATCGCCGAGCCGTACTGGTTCAAATGGAGATTTATCTCCACTAAGTCCAGCTTGGTGACGGCAGCGGATTTTCTATCCCCCAGCTTGGAGAAGGTTTCGTAGACCGTCTCGAAAATACGGATCGCCTGGGTGTAATTGTCTTCCAAAAAATAAAGATACGCTAACGAATAGCGCGCCTGAGTCTCGGCAATTTCCAACCCGGCGGAACGGTACAACCCTGCCGACGCCTCATAAAGGCTACGGGCTTTCTGCAACCGGTTCAAGTTAGCGTAGATATTGGCTTGGTTATACTCGACGATTGCCAGCGCCGTGCCGCCGACCTTCCGGAAAATCTTTTTGGCTTTCTCATAATAGCGCAGTGCCATTCGGTTGTTGTCCATCCGGTGATAGACATTCCCGATGTTGGTCATCACCTTGGCGGCATCATCCTCACGCCCCTTCCGGCGATAGTACGCCAGCGACTTTTTCCCTATCTCCAACGCCTTCCGGTAGTCACCGAGGTACATATAGACATCCATCAACCCCCTGCCCACCCGGGCGACGGCTTCACTGTCCCGAGCTCGTCGGAAACGTGCCAAGGCATTCAGGTACAAGCTCCGGGCTTTCTCGTAATCGCCGCTCCAATGATGGTAACGAGCCTGCAT
>CAZAZQ010000001.1:155674-221470 GCA_964489705.1 uncultured Ignavibacteriales bacterium | reverse complement strand
TACGTCGCGATTTCAACCCGTTCAAATCGAAACACGTGGAATTCATCGGTCTTCGTTGTCAAAGAAGTCTTGCGGTTTTTCAACGTCACCTCGAAGACCGTTCCTTCCGGAACGCCGACTACCTGGCCGATTATTTCGTATGAACCGGGTGAAATGGGGTAAAGGGAGATATCAAGGTCACAGTCCTCGAAACGATACCGAATCCGCCGGGTGTCGACCGTCGCGGGACGGACACCTTCCGGCAGAGGAAGCACCTTGGAGTCAAAAATGGTTACGCCCAGTTTTTTTCGTGCCTGTTTTTTCGCCTCCCAAAAATCCTCAAAGAGGTGCTCGGAAAGCTCTTTGACGGCACGGCTCACCGCTTCGGCGGACTTCTCCTTTGAGGTTGCCACCAACCGCTTGACGACAGCATACAACTCCCGTAGCTCCCGGTCAGCCGCCAGAGCCGCCCGAAGCTGGTGCTGTTCATTTTTTGACAACGTCCCTTGCGCCAGTTTCATCAAGAGGTCTATGGTATCGCTCTTTTTGCTCATAATAAACTACAACCCATCTATCTACTCATAAGAGGAGCAAATAGTAGATAAAATACTTAAAATTCAAAACCTTTTCTCTTCAAAATCCTCTTCAACTTCGCCAGACTCCGAGCCCGGGTCGGACCTATGGAAGACACCGGTATCCCCAATTTCTTTGAGATCTCCTCATAGCTCGGTTCGCTGGTATCCAAAAACAAACTTTTTATCAACTCATAGTCCCGCCTCGGAAGCAAGAGAATCGCTTCCATCAATAGTTCTTCTTGGCGGCTCTTTTCATACGCCTCATCCGGCTGCGGTTCGGAGCTTTCATTCCGCAGGTGATAGCCTAAATCGGTCAGCCGTTCGAAGAGCTTGGCGCGACGGGTCAGGGAATACACCTCCCGCCGTGTCATAGTTGTAATATACGAAAGAAGCTTCTCGGGAGAGCGGAGATTTTTCAAATTCCTCAGCAAGAGGTACGACACCTGCCCGAAGATGTCAAAGCTCTCTTCCCGCGAGAGATTCATGGAACGACATATCGAAAATATCACCGGCGACACCATCTCCATCAACTTTGTCCAGGCTTCTTTGTCCCCCTGGTAACAGCGGGTCACCAGGGCGGCGATTTCACTTTTCTCGTGACTACTCATTCAGCGGGCATCCTATTCTCACTCCGAGTACGAGAAGGTATACGGATATTTCTCCCGTTTTTCAATATTAAAACGCCCACTACCGACGTCCGCCCACCGTTACCGGTGAGCGGACGTCTCTCCGTTGTAAACTCTCTCCTATCTCCGATTACGGACACGGCGGAGGTTGGTAGCCGCCTTTGAACAAGAAGTTCACCAAGTAGGTCAAGTCAGCAACGTTAATTCCCCCGCTCCCGTCAACATCGCCTTCTTCTTCACAAGGAGGCGCCGCTCCGCCCTTGAACAGGAAATTGACGAGGTAGGTTAAATCGGCGACGTTGATTTGATCGCCAGCATCCCCGTCGGCATTCCCGCGGATTAAAATACAACAGCCCGCGGTATCGAGAACCGTAATCGTCACTATCTCCGAATCCGCCAAGCTGCCGTCATAAGCAATAAAAGTAACATCGTAGCTCCCCGTATCCGCCAGGACCGGCGTCCAATCAAAGGTGCCGGTACCGTCGGAATTATCGGTAAAGCTCGCTCCGGAAGGAACGTCGACCGCCGACAACTGCGGGGTGGTGCCATCCGGGTCAGAAGCGGTCACGGTAAAGTTCAGGTTAGTAAGCGCCTTGACCGTCTTGTCGCCGATCGGATTGAGAACCGGGGCGCGGTTGACGTCGTTTACCGTAATTTCCACTTCCTCGGAATCGGTGTCAATACCGTCGGAGGCATAGAAGGTTACGTAATACACTCCCGCCTGACTATAGGTCGGCGTCCAATCGAACGTTCCGCTCCCGTCCCCATGGTCGGTAAAGCTCGCGCCGGTCGGGAGAGTTGAAGTCGTCAAGCTCGGCGCCGGACCGTCCGGATCGCTAGCGGTAACGGTAAAGTTCAAATTGACGTTTTCGTCGGTCGATTTCGGACCGATCGGATCCAGCACCGGCGGCTGGTTGGTTCCCCCACCGCTCTTTCGGTACAAGAAGACCCGTCCTTGGTAACTGTTGTACGCCGAGGCCCCTCCGGCAAAAATGTAAGTACTACTGTTTCCATATCCTTGCCAGAGGACGACCGCTTCACCCAGCTCTTCATCGGTGCTATTGCCCAAAATGGTCGTATCGGGTCCGATGGCGGTTCCTCCCGAGAAGAGAATGAAGCCACCGGCATTATTGCCGCCGTCGTCATTGCCCGGCATTCCGGCAATGAACTCGTCATAGCCGTCTTGGTTGAGGTCAACTGCGGAGGCAACGGCATCGCCGAGATAATCATGCGCCAGCCGTCCCATGGTGTACGAGTAATCGTCGACGTTGTCAAAGCCGGAGCCGCCATAGTAGACGTACACCTTGCCGGACGCAAACGTGTCAATTGAGAAACCGTCGGTACCCATAATCAGGTCTTCGTAGGCATCATTGCTCACCCGACCGGTTGCCAAGCTCCAGCCGAACTTGTACCCGGCGGAATCTCCGGTGATAATCAGGTCGATGACCGTATCGGGCGAGGTGCCTCCGTAGAATACATAAATCCGCCCTTGATTCAAGGCGGTGCTGTCGAAGCTATACGCCCCGACGGCGATATCGGAGACGTTGTCGCCGTTGAAGTCACCGCCCGTCACAGCATAGCCGAACCGTTCCCCGTCGGCCTCACCCACCAAAATACGGTCGACCGTAAAATCAGGGCTGGGTCCGCCGTAGTAGACATACACCTTCCCCGCATCACTGAAACTGCCCCAATCATTCTTGTATGCCCCGATAGCGATATCATCATAGGTGTCGCCGTTGAAATCTCCGATCCCGGCAATCCCGGTGCCGAAGTAATCGGTGACATTTTCCCCGGTGAAAATATGGTCGACGGCGGTATCCGGCGACGGTCCGCCGTAGTACAAGTAGACCGCTCCGCAATTCGACGCCGGTGAGTCGTAAAACGGCGCCCCGACTATCAAGTCTTCGTAGGTGTCGCCGTTGAAATCTCCGGCGGAAGCCACCGCTTGCCCGTAAAACGAGCTCGCCGCTCCCACGATAGTCAAATCCGCCACCGTATCGGCTGCCGGACCGCCGAAGTAGATATATATCTTCCCGGAAGAAGTACCGGCGTCGTCATCCGCCGGGGCGGAGACCACCAGATCGGGAAATCCATCAGCGTTAAAATCAACCGTGCACATTGCCGATCCGTACTGATCGCCAACATCCTCCCCCGTCATGTACCCGATGAAATCATACCCGTAGACACCACTCCCCCCTGCCAAAAGCACCAAAGCAACAATACCGAACCATACTCTTGTCTTTCTCATATCTGGATACCTTCCCGCTTATAGCAAAACAAGAGATGGACTTCGTGCCGAGGTCCATCTCTCGTCTGCAGGTTACCTGGAGAGGTTGTTTTTAATAACCGTGCACTTGTTCTTTCCTGAACAAGTCTATTTCACCATCAGCATTTTCTTCGTCTGTACTCTTTCATCGGTCTGAAGGCGGTAGAAGTACACGCCGCTGGAAAGCTTCATACCACTATCGTCAGTGCCGTCCCACTCTATGTAATGCTCTCCGGCAGGCATCATCTCATCAGCCAAAACCCGGACTTCCTGCCCCAAAACATTGTACACGGCAAGACGAACATGGGACGCAGACGGCAATTCGAAGAAAATCGTCGTGTTCGGCACGAAGGGATTCGGATAATTTCCCGACGGCGGCGTCCACTGGTAAATCGAGTTGTTGATCACGCACCCTTGGGCATCGGTGCATGTTGTCGCACAATCCACCACCAAGATACCGGAAACACAGCAGGTGTCACCGACTTGGAAGTCGCCGTAGTTGTCCAGCGCCAGCAGGTTTTGTTCATCACCGGCGGGAGCGAAGAGAACACAGTTCGTCCCTTGTACCAGAACACCGCACGCTTCGAACGGAACGCCGGAACCGCCGTTGCTTTCCACATACATGGTCTGGCACGCCGTCGCAACAGCCTCACCGGACGTCGCCGTCACGCAGAAGGTGTAGTCCCCACCCGGAATGAAAGGCGGAACGGGGAAGGTAAAATTCTTCGAAATCGTCTCACCAGCACCCAACGGAACAATCATCCCGCTCAGAGTAATGGTGGTATCCGGCATATCGATCTGGATCTCCAACTCGATGTCGGCGGCTTCGTCACCACAGTTGGTCAGCTCAAAATAGCCCTCCCCAAACTCATCGTCGCCAGCCACGACCGTGTCGGGGAGTTCCAAGCTCAAGTCGACACACTCGTCAGCCGTCGCCATGGTAAAGGTAATTGTCTTATCGTCGTCAGAAGGAGCCGAGGAAGGCGGCGCGATATAGACAGTTGCACAGTCATTGTCTTGCGCATCTCCGGAAGTCGCCGTCACGCAGATGGTAACGGTGCTTTCGGCAGCCATGGTCGGCACCGGCATCCGGAATTCACGCGACGCCACTTCGCCCGCTCCCATCGGAACAGGAACAGACGCGACGGTAAAAGGATTACCGTTCAGATCGATGGCAACTTCGAGAGTGATGATGGCATCTTCATCGCCGCAGTTGACCAGCTCAAACGTCCCCTCGGCGATGTCACCGGCGGTAACGGTCGCAGGAAGTTCAATGTCCACCTCGACACAGTCAGCCGCCATTGCTACTTGGAGTCCACTCACAAGCAGCAGAGAGAAGAGCAGTAGCATTACTTTTTTCATTAGTTCCTCCTAAAACTTAAACCTTCATTCTAATTCTTTCTTTTCTTCGTTTGCCCGCCGATAGGCTTCTGATGACCTTGTCGACTTTCTACATACTTTAGAGAGGTAACCGGTCAAAAAAATACAACTTCTTCTCTTTGCTTCGAAAGAAAAACGGAATTTTCCCCCTATGTTTTTCTCTGTGTGGGTAAGATAATGAAAAAATGCCGTTTTGGCAACCGTAAAGACAGAGTTAGATCCGGCTAACCCCGTAAAACTCAATAAAATAACCCTGCCCGACTCGATATGCAGCAGGAAACCGTCGGACAGGGCTTAAGAGTAACTACTCAACCGAGCAGTTATTCTACTGTTCGGAATCAATACTTGTTCCCTTAGAACTGTAGAGGAATAATAATCTGACAATAATACAATTTTTCGTTCGGTACGTAAGAAATACTCACTCCATGCTCACGGAGAAGAGGCTTTCTTTCGGTTGAGACGGTCTATAATGATATCCCGTGCTTTCTGAAGCGCCCGCCCTCGATGGGAAACCAGATTTTTCTCTTCCATGCTCATCTCGCTGAACCGTTTGCCTTTGGGAGGATAGAAAAAGAGCGGATCGTAGCCGAAGCCTTCTTCTCCGGCAAGCTCTTCGGTGATAATTCCCTCGACCACTCCTTCGGCAATGTCTACCGAACCATCCGCCCAGTCGATAGCGATGACACAACGAAAGCGGGCAGTGCGCTTTTCCGGCGGAACACCGGCAAGCTCTTCAAGCAGTTTTCGGTTGTTTGCCGCAGCGTTGCCGTTTTCACCCGCATACCGAGCAGAATAGACACCGGGAGCACCATTCAAGGCATCGACTTCAAGCCCGCTGTCGTCGGCAAGCGCTGGCAGGTCACAAAAGGAGGCAATAGCACCGGCTTTCAGACGGGCGTTTTCTTCGAAAGTAGCACCGGTCTCTTCCACGTCGGGAAATTCCAGAAAATCATCACGGGTAAGAATGGTCACCGGCAAATCATCGAGCAGATGTCGAATCTCACGAATCTTGTTTTCGTTGTTGGTAGCGAGAACGAGCTGCATTACACTTCACTCCTCATCAGTTGGGCAACCGTCAGGAAAGGATTCCTGACGGCGCTTTGAACACCATCCCACGGCAAGAACCCGCAGGGAAAATCCGGAACGGATCTGCCTTTTTATGCTCCCCTGCCATTTCAAGCTTTCCTGCCAGCAGGTCTCTTCCGAGACCTTCCCTACTATTTATCTCATTATCAGTCGTCACCTCCACACTCTCGGCAACTCAATTAAGACACCCTTAGGGTGCCACCGCTTGCGGTGGGTTGGTCTATTTTGTGCAAGGCGGGAATCCTTTCCCGACCGTTTGGATTTCTTTCAATATGACTCAAGCAAGTCGTGACCATAGGACTTCTTTACAGCTTTAGCAAAGAGATTAAGTGCCATATAGAACACATCCTGCAGGTGTGACTCACGTTCCCTGAGAAACGCCGTTGACGGGCACCATAATGGTCTCACTTCACCAGTTACTGGCGAATGATGAGGGAACACACTCCACGGCGTCGGGTGCAAGTATTGAGATAACATAGAAAAAACTGGATCAACTCCTAAATCTTCAATACCATCAGCAGCTTCTAACTCTTTTATTCTTCTTATCCTATCAGGAAGAGACAGTGCCGACCAACTTTTTGTGTACTTAGATTTAAGCCACTTATCAAAAGAAGGTACCTTATCTCCTAATTTTCGTTTCCCTTTGTTCAAATATTCTTCATATTCTTTCTGAAACTCTTTCTCCGCATAGCGCCTATAGGCAAATTCAATATTGTCTGCTTCACTTTTTGCCTTTTCAGAAGTAAAGTTCTCCTTTTGCCAAAAGAGACAAAGCAATGAGTAAAACTGAAATCTTCGATTTTGCTTTTTATTATTAAGACAAAAGATGAGTCGCATGTCTACATAATGTTCTAATATACTCCTTAACAACACCATACAACCCAAGCCATTACGGTCGCGGAGACAAGAAAACGCACCTTTGATCAATTCATAAATTGCAATAAAGAAATAATACAACAAAGAAGTAGTATCAAGTACAGGGGGTGTATCATTTGATTGTTCTGGAAGTCCCAATCTTTCGCAATGTTCAATAACACTCTTTGCCTGAGCAAGAACTTTATCTTCGTAAATTGTATTATATTGTTGAGTTGGCTCTCCTACTTCCACCAGCAATCCTCCGGCTCATCAATACCCGCTGATGTCCACCCTCGTGATGCGGTCGACGACCCTGCCCAAAAATCGCGTCGCCAACTGGGAAAACTTCTCCGGGACATCACTGACGAAAAACTTGTGCTCTCCCGTCGGACCGGGATGCTGGGTCATCTGCGTCGTCAGCAAGTTGGTCTCCGCCAAACGCCGGTACGCCGCTTTCGCCGTCTCCTCGCCGCTGTCAATCAACGTCACCTTGTCCCCCATGACTTCGCCGATGACATGCTTCAGCAAAGGATAGTGCGTACACCCCAACACCAACGTGTCCACCTCGACATCAATCATCGTCTGCAAATAATCCCGGGCAATCAAATAGGTGGCTTCCTTGTCGATATATCCTTCCTCGGCAAGCGGCACGAACAACGGACACGCCAACGAATAGACCTTCATCGTCGGGTCCATCTGTTGGATAATCCGCGCATAGGCGTTGGAGCCGATGGTGGCGTGCGTTCCGATGACGCCGATTTTGCCGGTAGCGGTTTTTTCGACTGCCGCCTGCGCCCCCGGCTCGATAACGCCTATCATTTCCACGTCGTAATTTCCCTTGACTTCATCAAGCGCTACCGACGACGCCGTGTTGCATGCACAAATGATAAACTTCACCTTGTGCTCCAGCAGGAAAGTAATATCCTGCACCGTAAACTTGGTGATGATTTCCTTGGAACGTCCCCCGTAAGGATACCTGCCGACATCGCCGAAATAGACGATACTCTCATGCGGGAGAATGTCGAAAATCTGTCGAACCACGGTGAGTCCGCCCACCCCGGAATCAAAAATGCCGATCGGCGCTTCTTTATTCATATCTTTTCCCATCTAACGAACATACTCGCTTCCCCTCGTCATGTCTACGAGATTTTCAATGTTCATACTTCGCTTTGAACCGCTTAATCGCCCGATATATCGCCTTGGCGACCTTCTCTTGGTACTTGCCGCTTTTCAGCAGCTTTTCTTCTTTCTTATTGGAGATAAACCCTACCTCGACCAGCACCGACGGAGTAAACACTTTGTTGAGCACGAAAAAGCCTGCCTGGTCAACCCCGCGGGCGGGGATATCGAGTGAGCGCCGAAACTCCTTGTCGACCATCATCGCAAAATCATGGGACTCGGCTTGAAACTCGGTCATAATCATCTCGTTGAGAATCGTCAACACCGGATCGTCCAGATTGTCCAGCCGTTCATCGGTATTCTCGCCGGATTCCAATTGCTCCCGCAAGAAGAAGCTGTTCTCAAACTGCGCCACCGCCCGCGCCGAGTCGTTTTTTGCCGGAGCCAGGAAAAAGACATTCCACCCGCGGACATGTTTCCTGACGGAAGCATTGGCATGGATGGAAATAAACAAATCCGCCCCGGCGGTATTGGCAATCGCCGCGCGTTGTTGTAAGGATACGGTTTTGTCCCGGTCGCGGGTCATTATCACTTTGAACTGTTTGTCCTTGCGAATGAGTTTGGCAAGCTTCTTGGCAATGCTCAGCGTGACGTTCTTTTCACGGGTTCCCCGCTGCCCGATAGCGCCGTAGTCGCTGCCGCCATGCCCGGGGTCAATGATGATGACATCGATTTTGTTGTCCGGTCCGATGCCGTGCGCCGCCGAACTGTCCAGCGTAAAGCCGACATCGGCGATGGAGATCTGTATCCGCGGCGGGTCGTACGCCAGCTTGTGGTGCCACTTGTCGATAGCTCGCCGCAAACGCATGGAAATCTGTCCGGCGCCGGGCGTCTGGTGAACCTTCAGCTTGTACATGTAGCGGCTGTCTTTGCGGGCAAGGACCTGTCGGCTGTTGATACGACCATCCCGTATGGAGACGTTCAACCAGTTTCCTTCGGTGACAAAGACGTCATACGCTAAAGCACTGGTGAGAAAAATTTCAATCAGCAATCCGTTGGCTTTCGGCGAGACCGCGATATCCGTTACGTTGAAAAACTCCGAGTCGACTCGAAGGGTGTTGCTCTTTACCGAAAAGGTCACTTTCTGAGGGAGTACATGATCCAAAAAAGGGATGAAGGTAATCGCCGGCAGGAAGAGTTTTCCTTTGCGGTACTCTACGGGATAGGTTAGATTGTAGATGCTGTCGTTTATTTCGAAAAACGGCGAACCGATGACGAAGTTGAACACAAAAGTGTCGACCGTGTACCGCACTTGATGCCCGACAATATCCCAATCCAGCTCGCCGCCCAAAATTTCCACCAACTCGGAAAAAGAGAAATACGGAATGTTTTGCTCTTGGAAAGACTCAATCTTCTCTTCGCTCCCGGAAATGATGACTTTCATTGAAGCGGCATGTCCGGGGATATACCCCCCTATTACTAAAGCAAAGAGAAGCCAAAGAATGATAAATCTTTTGGGATACCGCTCCATGGTGCCGCGCCGTCAATAGTCCTTTTGAGTTGCTCGCTTGATTTTTCTTTCCGCCTCGGCTTTCGCAATCGCCTGACGTTTGTCGTACTTTCTACGTCCTATTGCCACCGCCAGTTCGACCTTGGCGACTTTTCCCTTGAAATAGAGGGAAAGAGGAACCAACGTCCGCCCTCGTTGTTCGGTCTGAGCGTACAGTTTCCGGATTTCCCGCTTATGTAAAAGCAATCGCCTTGGCCGGAGCGGGTCGGGGTTTTCCTGCGCCATCTTATACGGCGAGATGTGCAGGTTTTTCAAGATGACCTCGCCATGTTCGACCACGGCATACGAATCCGAAAGATTGACCCGCCCCTCGCGTAACGACTTCACCTCGCTGCCGCGGAGCTCAATCCCGGCTTCCAGAGTCGAGAGAATCTCGTAGTCGTGGCGGGCTTTCCGGTTTCGGGCGATATATTTGACGTTTTCCGGTTCTTTCTTCATACCTTCAAGGATAGATTTTTTCCTCCTCTCCCGCAATTAAAATCGACCTTCTCCATGTCTCTCCGCCGGTTTCTGCTCTTATATCTGCTTTGTTCCCCTAAGATTTCTCAGCCCTTGGACGATAAACAAAATACAAGGAACAAGGTACGCGCACATGGGTCGGGGACAGGACAAAAAAAGAACAAAGAGGGGATTAACATGAATCCAAACACCTCTACTAAAACGGGGACTATTTTAGTCATCGATGACGAAACAGCCGTCACCGGTGCCATCAAAGCAATTCTCAGCAAAGACGGATACCAAGTCTATACGGCACATACCGGCACGGAAGGAATTACCCTGGCTTCCGAAGTGAAACCGAGTTTGATTATTCTTGATATTACCATGCCCGACTTGGACGGCTATGAAGTCGCCGAGCAAATCCATCAAAATCCCGCCACCAAAGAAACGCCGATTATCTTCCTTACCGGCAAATCGGCAAGCGAAGACGGCGGCAAAGCGTTTGCCAAAGGGGGTGTATCGTTTGTATGTAAGCCGTTCACCGGCAAGCAATTACGCGATCTCGTCACGTTGGCGATGCAATCTCTCGAGGAATAGAAAGGATTACCAGTTAAGTTTGTCTTCTTTTCAACCGACAATTAATGACGTAAGCGATGGACGGATATTAACATAAGTGATTTGACATGCAGGAATACCCCCATGTCGTATAAGATAAGAATCGATAACGCAAAAATTCTCGTCATTGACGACGAACCGGAAATCACCGAAATCGTTCAAACTTTCTTGAGCGAAGCCGGGTACCAAGTCTTGGTGGAAAACTCCTCCCAAGAAGCGGTAAAAAAGGCAAAAAATTTCAAGCCCGATGTTATTCTCTTAGATATCATGATGCCCGGCGTCGACGGGTACAATATCTGCCAACAATTGAAAAACGATCCGGAATTTGCCAACACCCCCATCATCTTTCTTACCGGCAAAGACCGAGGGGACGATATGGGGCGGTCGTTCAAATCCGGCGGTGATATGTTCATCAAAAAGCCGTTCTCTTGCGAGCGTCTGCTTGAAATCGTCAATATCGTTTTAATGTCCGCCGGTCACCGGTAATCGCCTAATCGTCGGCAGATTTCCTGCTCTTCTCTTTTATTTCTGTCAATGCAGTCTTTCCGAGGAAAAAGGAAAGCCAACTCTGTTTATGCTTAAAAAAAGGGTCACGTGATACTATCACGTGACCCAGCCAAAAGCCTCGGTATATTTACCGCTTACTTTTAAGCATTCACCAGCGCTCTCGGTCCGGCAGCGCGGACTTCCGGCGTCGCTTGATCTTCAAATTGGCGGAAGTTGTCGACGAACAGTCCGGCAAGCTCGCGGGCTTTTTCGTCGTAAGCTTGCTTGTCCGCCCAGGTATTGCGCGGCTGCAGGATCTCCTGCGGAACATTCTTGCACGCCGTCGGCACTTCCACGCCGAACACCGGGTCGACTTCGAAAGTACCCTTGCTCAAACTCCCGTCGAGAGCGGCATTCAGCAAAGCTCGAGTGTAGCCGATTTTCATCCGTTTGCCGATACCGTAAGGACCGCCGCTCCAACCGGTATTGACCAGCCAGCACTCGACCTTGTGCTCGGCGATCTTCTTCGCCAGCAGCTCGGCATATCGGAACGGATGCAAGACCATAAACGGCGCTCCGAAACAAGCGGAGAAGGTTGCCTGCGGCTCTTTGACGCCCGCTTCGGTTCCCGCTACTTTTGCCGTGTACCCGGAAATAAAGTGGTACATCGCCTGCTCCGGGGTCAAACGTGAGATGGGAGGCAAAACGCCAAAAGCGTCAGCGGTCAGCATAATGACGTTTTTCGGATGCCCCGCCATACTCTCACGGAGAGCGTTCGGGAGATGGGTGAGCGGATATGCCGCCCGGGTGTTCTCCGTCAAGCTGGCGTCGTCCAAGTCGAGACGACGGGTGATGGGATCAAAGCCGACGTTTTCCAGAATAGTCCCGAATTTGCGGGTGGTCTCGTAGATTTCCGGCTCCGCCTCTTTCGAGAGATGGATGACCTTGGCGTAACAGCCGCCTTCAAAGTTGAATATCCCGTCGGCACTCCAGCCGTGCTCGTCATCACCGATGAGCTTCCGATGAGGATCCGCCGAGAGGGTGGTTTTGCCGGTGCCGGACAACCCGAAAAAGAGCGCCACATCACCTTTCTCACCGACGTTGGCACTGCAGTGCATCGAGAGGACATTCTCCTGCGGAAGCAGGTAATTCAGCACGGTAAAGATAGATTTTTTGATTTCCCCCCCGTAGCTCGTCCCGCCGATAAGCACCAGTTTCCGAGCCAAGTTCAAGATGATAAACGCTTCCGAATTGGTGCCGTCCAGATCGGGGATGGCTTGGAAATTGGGAACGTGCAGAACGGTAAACTCCGGCACATGGTCGACCAACTGTTCCGGCTTGGCTTGGATGAACATATTGCGGGCAAACAGGTTATGCCACGCCGTTTCCGTAATCACCCGAATCGGCAAGCGATACTTGGGATCATAACCGGCGAAGCAATCCTGGATGTACAAATCACGCCCTTGCAAATACGCCAGCAACCGCCGGAACAAAAGCTCAAATTTTTCGGTGGTAAACGGTTTGTTGACCGGACCCCACCAGATGTCCTTGGTGGTTTGAGGTTCTTCGACAATGAACTTGTCCTTCGCCGCCCGGCCGGTATGGAGCCCCGTTCGAACCACAACCGGACCCAAATGCGCTATATATCCTTCGCCGTTGCGAATGATCTCCTCGTACAGCATGGGGGTGTTATGGTTCCAGTGAGCCTTGCGGATGTTGGTGATACCGTGGTTCTCCAGACCATACTTGCTGAATAGACGTTCGACTGCCATGATTGATACTCTCCTTGTATGGGATTTGCCCTTTTCTTATTTCCTTACTTAGTATCGGACTTTTTTCTCAAATATCCATTGCTTACTTCTCATACTCCGGCGCAGAGGAAGAAGATCCCGTTTCGTGAAAGAAACCCGCTCTTTTGGGGATAATTTTTAGAGAGGAGGTGACCCAAGAATTTCCCGCACTTCAGTTTTCCTCTCGGTTGCTTGGAAAAACCAAAGGGGGAAGGGCAAAAATTACAGAGGGCGAAATCGGCTATTCCAACCGCTGGACGTTGGAATCGTCATCCTCCGAACGTCCGCGCACGATAATAGCCACGGGGATAAGCACGCAATATCCGATGACCAACAAAATCGGCGCCAGAGTAATCGAACCTTGCCAGAGGGCGATATACCCGATGATTATCACAATCAGCGCCAGCCCGAAATAAAGGTAGTTCTTCTTTCCGAAGGGCCACTTGAATTGGTCGTCGGCGGTATCGGTTGTCTTTTTTCTTTTTTCTGCCATATAGTTACCTCGCCCCTAAAAAAGGGAAACAATCTCCATTGTCAAGCGCTTTCGAGCGGCTGCACACTTTTCTCACATCTTCTGCTTTATACCCACATGAGAGCTTTTAAGCCTAAAGAAACTGCCTTCAGAAACATCCCGTAGGAAAGCTCCGGGACGAATCTGCCTTTTCAGTTACATTATTTCAGTAAGGCACGGTCTGATACAGACCTGCCACTTTCCTAATACTGTCAGGAAACCCGACGGGTAATTTATTCCCCTAACAGATAGAAAGAGCCCCCTAGAGGACAGTCGGGAAAGGATTCCCGACCGCGCACACCTTAAGGGTGTTTTTACTTTACTACCCGTCATCTGGGGGCTCACTGCTCGCAGTCGATAATTTCTCATTGACACCGATTGGGAAATGCGCCACCCTTAGAATGTGAGTAGTCTGACCTTACAATCTCCGTTGCAGTATGTCAAAGGCGTCGGACCTCGAAAAGCCGCCGTGTTGGAAAAGCACGGGTTGAAGCACGTCAAGGATTTGTTGTTTTATTTTCCTCGTACCTACCTTGACCGGACGAGGATTGTTCCCATCGGAAGCGTTACGTGTGATCAAGAGGTTACCGTCATCGGTCGGGTGGTCGCTCACGGCATTTTGCACGGACGTCGACGGCGCTATGAGGTCTTGCTGAGTGACGGGACGGGGACGATTGCCCTGCTCTGGTTTCAGGGGCATCGCTATTGGGAACGGTTATTCAAAAAGGGGGATAAGTTCGCCGCCACCGGTGTGGTCAGCTTCTTTGACGGATACCAGATGATTCATCCCGAGTTGGAGCGGCTTGAAGAAGACAGCGATACGATGATTCATGCGGGGCGTATCATCCCGGTGTACCCGCAAACGGCGGAATTGAACCGCATCGGTTTGAGCAGCCGCGGGATTCGGCGGTTGACGACGTACATCTTCGAGCACTTGGAGGAAGAGCTACCGGAAGTCATTCCCGAAGCGGAACGCAGCCGCTTTTCTTTACCAGCGCTCCACCACGCCGTAACCCGGTTGCATTATCCCGATCAGCTTGAAAATATCGAGACCGCCCGACGGCGGCTGGCGTTTGAGGAACTGTTGAAGTTCCAGTTTGTCGTCTTCCAGCGTAAAGGGAGGAAAGAGGTCGTCGAGAAGGGGCATCGGTACAATCCGCCCGGAGCTATTCTTACTCGCTTCCGGGAGCAGCTCCCGTTTGAGTTGACGTCGGGACAGAAGCAAGTGGTTCGGGAAATTTTCTCCGATTTGCAATCGATTCACCCCATGGCGCGGCTGTTGCAGGGAGATGTCGGATGCGGCAAGACGGTGGTGGCGGTACTGGCGGCGTTGTACGTTGCCGAGAACGACTTGCAGACGGCGTTCATGGCGCCGACGGAGATTTTAGCGGAGCAGCACTATCGCGTCTGGCGGGAGCCGTTGGCGAAGGTCGGTATCGAAAGCGGCTTGTTGACCTCGAGTTTGAAAGCGGCTGAGAAGAAAGCGATTGCGGAAAAGTGTGCCGAGGGGAAAATTCACATTTTGTTCGGTACGCATGCTTTGATTTACGATTACGTTTCTTTTCCCCGTTTGGGTTTGGTCATTATCGACGAGCAACACCGTTTCGGAGTGCATCAGCGGGGGAAGCTCTACGCCAAGGGAGACAACCCCGACCTGCTGGTGATGACGGCAACCCCCATCCCCCGAACATTGGCGTTGACTTTGTACGGTGATCTTGACATATCCACGATAGATACCCTGCCCCCGGGAAGGAAAAAAATCCGCACCGTCTGGAGAACGAAGGAGGTGCGGGAAAAGGTATACCGTTTTGTTCGGGAAGAGGCGGAAAAAGGCGGGCAGGCATATATTGTTTTTCCTTTGATTGAGCATTCCGACCAAATCGATTTGGAAAATGTCGAGGAAGCGTACCGCGAGCTTTCTCAAGGGATTTTCTCCGGAATGAATTTGGGGATGGTGCACGGGAAGATGAAGCGAAAAGACCAGGAGGAAATCCTTAGGCAATTCCGGGAAAACCGGATACGGATTTTATTGGCGACGACGGTCATCGAAGTGGGGTTGGACAATCCGAATGCCACCGTCATGGTCATCGAACATGCCGAGCGGTTCGGCTTGGCGCAGCTCCATCAGCTCCGGGGACGGATAGGGAGAGGAGAGAAAGAAGCGACCTTGATAGCTATTGCCCACCCACCCTTGTCGGATATTGCCCGGAAGCGGTTGGAGATGTTTGCCTCCACCACTGACGGTTTCAAAATCGCCGAAGCGGATCTCGAACTGCGGGGACCGGGGGAGATGTTCGGAACCCGCCAGTCCGGGCTGCCGGAGTTCAAACTCGCTCGGCTGGCGACGGACAGAGACTTAATTGAAGGGAGCCGAGCTTTGCTGGAAAGGCTCACCCATCCCGGCAAGCCGCTTGACACGGCATACCGTAAGCTGTATAACTACTTACAAAAGTCTGCAGCAAAAACGGAAGTACTGCTGGGCGGAGGATGAGTTTATCCTCATGCCAAAGGGAGCGAAACGACGGAGTATATGCTTATGACTGACGAAGCGGAAAAAATCAACCCCTATTTCTTCCAGCTTGTTGTTTCCTTGCAAGCGGGAGCAATTCAGCAAATGGGGAAAATTGCCTCGCCGATTTCCGGGAAAGTGGAGCGGAATCTGGAAATGGCGCGGCAGACAATTGATATGATTGATATGCTCAAAACCAAGATGCAGGGAAACCTCACGCCGGAGGAAGATAAGTTCATCGGGCACATTTTGTATGAATTACGCTTGAATTATGTCGATGAATTGAAAAAAGACGGTGCCAAAAAAGACGGAGAACCCTCCGCCTCAAAAGAGCACCCTGCCGGTTCATCCCAAGAATCGGCGACCGAGTCGACGGACGCCGCGCCGTCGGAAAAGGAAAAGAAAGAGTGATTTCATCGGTGAGATTCGTTGGTATCTTTCGGAGAAATGAAACGTATAAGAGACGGAAGGTGAAATACACTACCGATAAAGATATCTCGGTTGCCGGTTTTGGCTTGATTTTTGCGGCTTTTCAGGTTACCTTGAAAGGATGAAGGTGGTTGAGCAGCCTAACGTTAGCCGAGATAAGACAGCCTCGGCGCTGATTGACTTAATCGGTTCTCAGGTGGAATGTAACAAAGGTCTCGCCGAATTTTCCTCTTTCCGAACCGGTGGAGCGGCAAAGTATTTTTTTACGGCTCGGACGGTCGAAGAAGTTGTACGGGCGGTGAAGGCTGCCCAAAAGCTCGATTTGCCTTCCTTTTTTCTCGGAGGCGGGTCGAATATCTTGGTTTCCGACAAAGGGTACGACGGGCTGGTTATCCGAATCGCCGTCATGTGCATGGAACGTTTGGGTGAGGCGGAAGTCAAAGCCGGAGCGGGTGAACCGCTGGCGGCGCTGGTCGATTTTGCGGCTGAAAATTCCCTCACCGGCTTGGAATTTGCTACCGGTATATGGGGGACGGTCGGCGGAGCCGTGTACGGGAACGCCGGGGCGTACGGCAGCGATATGAGCGCCGTCGTTTCGCAGGTGACGGTGGTCGACCGCAAGGGGAATGTCAAAAACGTTGATAACCGGTACTGCGAGTTCGGTTACCGGGATTCTGTTTTTAAGCGAAATGGTGATGCCATCGTCGAGGTGTTCTTCAAATTGGCTGGCGGTGATGCCGATACTATTGTAAAACGGATGGAAGAAATAAAAGCCCTCCGCCGGGGCAAACATCCCCGGAGCGAGCCGTCGGCGGGCTGCTTTTTCAAAAATATCGAGGACGCCTCGCAACCGCACGGAAAGATACCGGCGGGACGGTTACTGGAGGAAATCGGCGCCAAGAATATGTCCGTGGGCGGCGCCAAGGTATTTGAAAACCATGCCAATATTATCGTCAATACCGGTTCCGCCACTTCTCAAGATATCCGGCGGTTGGCGGACTTGTTGAAAAAGAAAGTCTTTGAGACTTTTGGTATTATGCTGGAAGAAGAAGTAATTCAACTCGGTGAATTCTAAGAAAGGAGGTTGCCTATCGATTAATTTCTAAGGAATTGAAAGAAGCCGATACCAAGATATTGAAGTGCGTGTGGTAGCGAAAAAGTTTATCATGCCGTTAATGGGCAGCATGCTGCTCGTGGCGGCTTTGGTGTGCCCGGGGTACGGTAAGCTGCGGGTAAGCGACTACTACGTTCCCCCGCGATGGGCAGTGTCTCCGTACGATGAGCTCCCGATTAAGCCGTCGGTGGCGTTGTCCTCTCCGTGGGCGCCCCTCTACGGGTATCGGTTCAATCCCAAGCCGCGCTTTCGTCGCGCCAGTTTTATCGGAAGTTCCCTCACTTTTAATACCCTCTACTATCAACGCGGGAATACCAAAAAATGGTTAGTCCCCGTCACCGTCGATGCCTCCGACTTCTTGTCGTATCGTAAACGGAAAAAGATTCATGAGGCTTTCACGACCCTCATGACCAAATCGATTACCAACCCGCAAAAAGACAAGCGGCGCGGCGGGTTAGGTATTCAGGTCGGGCTCCCCAAACGGTTGAATAAAATTTTCGGAGAAGGGGGCGCCGGCTTACGGGTTTCCGGGTTCCGGAAGATTATGTTCTCCGGTCGCTCCCAGTGGAACGATGCCGCTCAATCGGAATTGTACCGGCAGAGCAAGTTTCCCTCTTTGAACATGGAGCAAATCTACCGCTTTGACATCAACGGAAGCATCGGTTCCAAAATCACCGTCAAGGTCTCAGAGGACAGTCGGCAAGACATCCCTCTTGCCAACCGTCTCATTATCCGCTACAAGGGAGATGACGACGACGTACTCAAGTCAATCGAAGCCGGTAATACCACCCTTTCGCTTCCTCGCACCAAATTTGTCGGCTATTCTTCAAACATCAAGGGATTGTTCGGACTCAAAGCGGAGGCTCAGGTCGGGCACCTCCATTTGGTCGGCATAGCTTCCCAGGAGCAAGGTTCGTCCGAGCGAGTGGCGTTCAGTCCGACCGGCGAAGAGAATGCGCAGTATTACCGGGACTACGACTATGTCCAGCGACGGGTGTTCGATCTGGCACCCGATACCTTGTTCCAACCGGGAGATTCGGTTATCAAACTGTTTGTCTACGAGCAAGTCGACAAGCAGCAGAATCCCGACTGGTTGAAAGCCTTGATGGTTGTCGATCCCCGCCATCCCGACGCCTTTGTCAATGAGAAGTTGGACTTTGTCACCAACTCCAAGTCCGGGGTGGTGCAGATAGACCAGTCTTTGTACTCTTTCTACAGCGAGCCGTCGAAAAACCAGCACTATGTCGTCTTTACCTCTTCCCGTTTGCGAAACCGCGCTCTGGGGATTTACATGGAAATCAAGCGCGGCGATACGGTTCTCTCCATCGGAGGGGATACGGTACTTGTTGTCGACGGCGATTCGACCAACGTGAAGCTGCTCAAGCTCCTCTGGCACAGTGCTCCCACCGTTCAATTCCAAACGTGGAACTTGATGTGGCGGAATTGCTACGCTATCCCGACCGGGATGACGGCGGAAGACGCCGCCAATATCAAGGTGTTCCGCGGTTCGTCGGGGAACGAAGGTTCGCCGAACAGCTTGGACTACCAGGAAGACGAAAACGGCAACACCCAGAGCTTGATAGAAATTCTCGGGCTTGACCAGTACAATACGTACGATGAAAAAATCCCCGACGGTAAGTTCGATACCCGCTGGGAGATATTCCGAAAAGACTGGGGGTTGATTATTTTCCCGCACCGGCGTCCGTTTGCCGGGGAGACGACCTTTGTCGCCGCTGACGGGAGCGTCACCATGGACTTGGTGCCGAAAGCGCCGGGCATTTACGATTATGAGTCCGAAAACGATAAGACCAACGCCAGCCGCTACTACATTCAGTTCACAACCCAGACACGGAACAACATTATTTCCCTGCGCAAGCCGAATATCATCGAAGGGTCGGAGCGGATTACCGTCAACGGAGAACTGCTGAAAAAGGGAGTGGACTACAATATCCAGTACGACATGGGGCAGGTAACTCTGCTCTCTTCGAAAGCCTTGGATCCGAACGCCGATCTTGATATCCAATTCGAGTATGCTCCGTTTTTCGCGGTGCAGAAAAAGACCCTTTTGGGGATGCGGGCGGAATACACGTGGAGCAAGAACCTCGGTTTCGGGGCGACCCTCCTCTACAAATCCGACAAAGCGCAAGACCGCAAACCCCGCATCGGTCAAGAGACGGCGCGCTCGTTTGTCTATGCCGTTGACGGTTCGTGGCGAACCAAAGTTGATTTCTTAACGGATTTCGCCGATGCTATTCCCCTTATCGAAACCGAGGCACAATCGACTTTCCATATCGAAGGAGAGTTGGCGCAGTCCCATCCCAATCCGAATGTCAACAACTTAGCCTACCTCGATGATTTCGAGGCGGCGCAGGAACATCTCACCCTCGGGTTGCAGCGAACCATTTGGAAAAAAGCTTCCCGTCCTCTCCAAGCCGATCCCTTGGCGACCAGAAGCAAAATGCTCTGGCATATGCTTCGCGACCCCATTGATGTGCGGGAAGTCTGGAATGTCGATCCCAAGCAGGGCGAAGGCTCGCTGCGTCCTTTGCGGCTTATTTTCCGCCCCAACCCCGATTCGGCTCGCTCCTGGGCGGGCATCATGCGGGGATATGAAAATCGCATCGACGCCAACCGGGTGCAGTTGCTCGAGCTTAGAGCGAAAGTGAATCCCGGCGCCAAGGGAAAGATGCACATCGACATCGGTACCGTCAACGACGACGTCAACAACAATGGCGCCTTTGATACGGAAGACAAGCTCAACGGCGGAAACGGGGTAGTCGAGAAGGAAGAAGATGTCGGTCTGGACGGCTTGGCGGACGTGGACGAGCCCGGGTACGACCCGGATACTCTGCCGGATCCGAACGGCGACAACTGGTACTTTATGGGGGACGGGAAATGTCCGCTGCCGGCGAACGAGTGCAATTCGCTCGATTGGGACAACGATTCCATTTACTACGAGTGGCTCAACGGGACGGAAGGAAACCGTTCCGACCCCGGTTGGCTGGGACTGCCGGACGATGAGGCGCTCAATCGGTCAGGGGGAAGGTCTATCAACGCTTACTTCTCCTATGTTATTGATTTCGACAACCTCGACTCGTTCCGGGTGGAGAATTCCGAACGAAACGGCTGGTGGACCTACCGGATTCCCATCCGTGACTCGCTGGCGCTCGATACGATTATCTCCGACGGCGAAACCATGCCGAGCTGGAGTACCGTCACCCATATTCGTATTTGGTTCGAGTCGGAACCCTACCAAGCGGAGAACGACACTATCCAAATCGCCGATTGGTATTTTGTCCAGTCGAATTGGCAGGATTCCGTCCTCTACGGAGAAGGCTCCGACAGCAGCACGAACTTTGTGGTAGCCTCCATCAGCGATGAGGACCTGACCTTTACGCCCCCGCCGGGCGTAGAACCGTACCGCGATCCCAACTACAACACCACCGAAGCGCAGCGCGGACTTTTGCTGAAGTTCGATCACCTCAGCCCCGTGGACACCTGCTTGGCGGTGAAGAGCCTTTACAGCGTCGATAAATACTCCGGCTACCGGCGGTTGGAGATGTACGTCTACGGCGGCATTACTCCCGAGCAGGTGGGGAAGGTGCTGTTTTTCTTCCGGGTGGGGAAGGATGCCGACAACTACTACGAGCAGCGAGTGGTCATCGATACCGGCTGGAACAAGCATAATTATATCAATATCGACTTCAACGAGGCGACGGCGTTGAAAGATTCGGCGATGCGTCGACTTGACCGATCGCACTGGAATCAGATAGATATTTATAGTGTGGATAGCACCTACCATGTTCGCGGCAACCCGAATATCAACGACATCAAGTTCTACACGGCGGGGATTGTCAACCTCTCGGATGAGCCGCTGGACGGGGAGGTTTGGCTGGACGAGTTACGAGTCACCGACGTGCGCAACGACGTCGGAACTGCGGCGCGGCTGTCGTTCGGGGGCTCCATCGCCGACCTGATGAGCTACAATTTTTCCTTTGAATCGCGGGATGCCTACTTCCGAGAGTTGTCGTCCGCTACCCGAGGCGGCGGAGACAACAATCTCGGCAGCGGCAAGACCGATAAGCGAATGTCTTATAACGCTTCTTTGAACCTGGATAAGTTTCTCCCTCGCTCGTGGGGCGCGAGGATTCCCATTTCGTATTCCCATTCCAAATCGGAACAAACCCCGCTGTTGCGCACCGGCTCCGATATCATTCTTCCGGAAGCTATCCGGGAACAGGAGAAGTCGGTTACCGAGTCGAACAGTTTTAACGTCTCGGAGTCGTTCAACCGGAAAGGGAGAAACCCGCTCTTTAATTTGTTGTTGAACCGCGTTACCTCCTCTTTTCGGTATGGACGGAGCACCCGACGGTCGGTGAACAACCCCTACAATTTTTCGGAAAACTACAACATCTCCTCATCGCTTAATCTGGGGGTGAAAAAACCGCCCACGCTCCCGATATTTTTCTGGACTAAGCCGTTTCCGTTGTTACGGAAGTTTGCCGGGTCGCATCTGGGATTGTTTCCGACTACTTGGACGATGAACGCCTCGTACAGCCGGAGTATCAATATCAGCGACGATATCAACTTCAATCGCCGCACCAACCTCTCCCGCGGTTTCCAGGGCACGATGGACTTGAAATACCAGATGTTTGAGAACCTCTCCGCTACCTACCGCTACTCGACAACCAGAGATTTGACCGACTTGAATTTGGTTAAATTGTCTTTGAAAGACCCACGCCTCGGCTTGGAGACGCAATTCAGCCAGACGTTCAATGTTTCCTACAAGCCGACCCTTTTCAGCTTCTTGACCCACGCCTTCTCCTTTTCTTCCAGCTATCGCGATACCTACGACCGCTCCACCAAAACGCGCCAATCCACCATGTCTTCTTCGTGGAGTGTCAACGGAACTTTCGACCATATGAAGCTGTTCCGCTCGGGGAAAAGAGGACGCCGGGCTCCCAGCCGTCACCGGGGAGGGAGTGCCGCCCGGGGACAGGAAGCGGATACCACCGCTCAAAAGACCTCTTCCGGCAAGCCGTTCTATGATCCCCCGCTGGCGGTGCTGAGATTTTTGACCGGTTGGATAAACCCGTTCAATTTGAGCTACAAAGAAGGGTTCGGAAGCAACGTACCGGGGATGACGGAGCGTCCCGCTCCGGTATATCGCTTCGGACTGGCGCGCAATGCGGCGGTACCCGTGAAGTCGGCGGGGAGAGCTCCCAGCTCCAAAGAGGACAAGTCTTATCAAGTAAATTCCGGCTTCTCGCTTTTGGGCGGCGTGTCTGTCGGAGTGAAATTCAGCCGTTCCATCTCGCAGGATATCGTCAAGCAAGGAGCGCGCTACAAAAGCGTCTCTACCACCTGGCCTGACCTGTCAATTCGAATCAAGCGCTTCAAGCGCTTGCCGTTGATAAAAGGAGTGGTCAACAAGCTCATCGACGTCTTTTCGCCAAAAACCGGTTATAGCCGCCAGCAAAAAGAAAGCTACGATATCGACGGCGGCTTTTTGAAATCCCGCTCGACGTCGGTAAATTACAATCCGTTGTTGTCGGTTAATTTCAAGGTCTATCGTTCTCTTTCGCTGACCTCGTCCGTCAACATGTCGAAAAATTCGAGCGAAAAATACAATCCCACCACCGGCGTTTTCGAGTCGGAAACCCGTTCCACCCGTTCCTCGCTGACCATGTCGACTTCGTATTCCTTCTCGGCGCCGAGCGGGATTTCCATCCCGCTGTTCGGCAAGATTCGCTTCCGGTCAAAGATGTCGATTTCTTTGGATGTGAAAAAGAACTTTGACAAGAGTGAAACCCGCCGCTTCAATGAAGGATGGGTGGTCTCTTCCGATAAATCCGACTTCAGCATCAGGATGAATACGTCGTACAATTTCAGCCAGCAAATCAAAGGAGGGCTCTTGGTGAGCTGGCAGGACAGCAGCGACAATTTCAAAAACCGGAACAACCACGTCAGACAAGTGGAATTTTGGGTAGAAATACGGTTCTAACGCTTTTTTCTTTTTCGAATTGTTTTTTATTTGCTCCTTTCCTAAAAGAAGTGGAAAGCGGTTCCTTGGTATTATGAGAAATTATCGAAAAAAGTCGAATTATTTTACGCCATGCCGGTAATGGTTAGAAAAGCTGGGATAAGAGGATAAAAAGTGCCGAAAGGCAGGATGAAGGAAAAGAGCAAATGGAAAGCAAATAGCGCTACGTTTCGAAGAGCAGCGCCAAGAGCCTCTGGCAGGAGTACCGTGTTTACGATGACCACTTGGAGTTCGACACCCTCTTTGGGTTGATGAGCATACCTTTCGAGCACATCGAGAGCATCTCCGTGTCCGAATCGGAAGTGAAGGGACCCCTTCGAGGGGATTTGCACTTGAAAAACTTCCGCCCGGCATTGAAGCTGGACTGGGCGAACTTCGTGGAGCATGTTGTCCTTGACAAAGAACAAGGGCTTGTTCGGCGGTTGTTATTTACTCCCGATGACCCTGGGGCTTTCAAAAAAGCGGTGGAAGAAGCTTTGGCGGACTACCGGCGGAAAGCATAGCGCTTGCCGGGAAAGCTACTTGGCAGCTTGCAAGTAGATGAACACGGCTGCCAAAATGGCGAAGGCGACGAAGATGACAACGAGAAAGGCTTTGCTTCCCCGCGAGGAAGGGCTGGGGAGTTTGGAAGCTTGGGCTTGGGCGATTTGAAACTCGGTTAATTTTGTCAGCCATTCGTCTTCCGCTTGAATCATTTCGGACGTTTCGGCAGGCAATTTGAAGACCTTCACTTCCGGAATATCCGTCGGGGGGATATTGCCGATTTCCAAAGCGATGACGGTGACGTTGTCCGACCCGCCGCGATCATTGGCGAGTTGGATGAGGTTGTCCACCATCCGTTTCAGGTCATTGCGAAACTTGGTGGCGACCTCGAAGATTTCATCATCGGCGGCATACCCGCACAGACCGTCAGAACAGAGGATAAAAATGTCGCCCGGCTTGACCTTGATAAGCCGGTAGTCGACTTCGACATTTTCCCGGACTCCTAAGGCACGGGTAATGACGTTTTTCCCGACCATCGAGAGAGCTTCTTCTTCGGAGAGATGTTGGTTTTCCTGGATCTCCGAGACCCACGAGTGGTCTCTTGTCAACGGCTGGAGGATTTTGTCTTCCAAACGATACGCCCGACTGTCCCCGACGTGAGCGATGGAGAGCATGTCGTGTTCCAAGGCGACCGCAACGATAGTGGTTCCCATTCCGGCTAACGAAGAGTCGGCGGCGGACTGGGTGTAGATTCGTCGGTTCGCCAAGCGGATAGCTTTCAGAAGCAGCTCGCCGCTTTGAGGGAGAGTTCGTCCGACGGCAAGGCGTTGGTCGTTGAGCAACTCGATTTGAAAATGGTCAAAGAGGGTTCGAATAGTCTCCGAGGCGGTCATCGAGGCGACTTCTCCCGCCTGATGTCCGCCCATTCCGTCGCAGACGGCATAGACGGCATGTTTCTCGTCTATATGGAGATAGTCCTCGTTGCCCGGGCGGACCAGCCCCCGATCCGTTTTACCAACTACTTTATGATTTTCCGGCACGAAACAATCCTTCCAGCTCTCAACCGGGTGAATCGGTGTCTCCTCTCATTCCCCATTTTCCCCACGCCATTATAAATATACAATGCTTTCTTTTCAAAGAAAAACAACAAAAAACCCCGAAGGAGCTCGGGGTTTTTTGCGTCCATATTTTTGCCTTTACTTTAGAAGCATCATTTTTCGGGTTTGAACGCCGAAATCGGTTTCCAATCGGTAGAAGTAAACACCGCTGGGAAGGTCGCCGGCATCAAATTCGAAGCTGTATTCGCCGGCTGGAAGCAGACCCAAATCATGGGCTCTGACTTGGCTGCCTAAGACGTTGTAGACCGTCAGCGTGACGTGGGAGCGCGACTGGAGGGAATACGAAATGGTCGTGGTCGGATTAAAAGGATTGGGAAAGTTTTGATTCAGTGAAAATTCGCTTGGCAAAGCGGTAAAAACGTCTTCATGAACCCCGGTTGAAACGGAGGCGACCAACGTTACCGAGCTGTCGACGTGCTGACTGGTGTCAAGTTGCGAAAAGACGGAGTAGGTGATAACGTCAATGGTATCCGTGCCGGGCCAGGTCGGAATGACGACATCAAAATAAATATAGACGGTGTCGGAAACGTTGGCGTACGTAAACGTATCCTGATTAATGACTGTCCAGCCGTTGCCGGAGGAAGCGGTTATGCTGTAATAGTCAAGTCCGTCTCCGTCATTGCGGACCCCGACCAGAAAACGTACCGTATCGTCGGGAGCTCCGATTTTGTCCGCCGGATAATCGACGCCGCTGATAAGCACCGTGCCTGTGACCGACAAATCGACCGTGTCGATATCGCCGCTGGCGCCCCAGATGACGTCGCCGACGGCAACAGCGTCTCTGCCGTTGACCTTGAAGGTAATCGTATCACCCGGATCGGCGCCTTCGTCGGTGGTGTCGTTCGGCGGATACGGGTCATCGCGGTACACCGGCATCAAACCGTAAATCCCAGCCGAGTCGACCACGTCGCCCACCGTGAAGGTGCCGCAATGGACGCCGTCAGGGTCGTAGGCGTCGATGACCGTTCCGACCGGTGCCGGAGCACCGTTGAAGGTGACCGAGCCTTGTTTGTTGACCCATTCCCAGGTCGGTGTGACATCTGCAACGCTCCCCACTACCAGAAGAAGCATCAGGCTTCCCGCTGCAATCGTCGTTAAAAATTGAGTTTTCACATCCTCACCACTTGTTTTTTTCCGGTCGGCTCTGCTTGAGCCGACCGGAGTTTATTTAGCTTACTCAGATTGAACGGCAAAACTTTACTTCAGTAAAGTCATTTTTCTCGTCTCACTATAGTTATCGGCGGTGAGACGATAGAAATAAATACCGGAAGCAACGTTTTCACCGGCTGAGTTCTTGCCGTCCCAAACGATTTCGTTGAGCCCGGCTTGCGCAACACCGTCAAACGGTACGGCAACGAGTTTCCCGAGAATATTGAAAATCTCAATCCGAGCGGTACCGGTGGACGGCATGGTGAAGCTGATATTAGTCGACGGGTTGAACGGGTTCGGGTAGTTCTGGTGGAGGGAGTAGCCTTCCGGCAAGGTCTCGTCGGAGGAGGTCTTTGCCGTCAGGGCACCGACTTCCACCTTGTCGCCGGTCTGGGTCCACGTGAACACTTCTTTGGTCTTGACGCCGTTGACCGTCAGGTAGAACTGTTCACCGGGCGTGACGCCTTCGATCGTCGGAGTGGCATTGTCATCGGCGTACACCGGCATGAAGCCGAACTTCCCGTCGCTGTTCATGGTGAAGCTGCCGATTTTCACCCCGTCGAGGGTGTAAGCGGCAATGGTGGCACCCGCTTCAACCGTTTCCCCATCCAGGGTCAGGTGTCGGGAATAGAGGTTCATCCAGCGGGTTGTCGGAGTCACGTCGAGAAGAGCTGTCCCCAGCGGTTGCCGCTGGTTCCCTTTCTGAACAACCGTCACCGCAGGACCGGCTGACGGGTAAACGAGGTCACCGTCTTGGGTGACTTTCACCCAGTAGCCGTGGCACGGGCTTAACGTATTCAATGTATTGTACGGATCCTCTCCCGGCTGATAGGTCAAGCCTTCGCCGTCGTACCCGAGCGCTACCGTCAGGTTATCATGAATGGTTGCAAGGGCTTCCGGCGTCGGAAGGTCAAAGTCGGGGAGGTAGGAGACCAAGTTCCAACCGGTGGTGACCGGAATCGGAGTCGAGACCGGCACCGGCGCACCGGTGATTTCCAGAGTGACGTCACAGTTGGTCTTAATCCAGTAGCCGCTCAAATGGTCGACGTACCACAGAGTCGAGAACTCCGGCAGCTCCGGATCGTAGGTCAAACCGCCTTGCTCGAATCCGAGCACCACTTCGATGCAGTCAGAAATGGACGCCAGAGCTTCCGTAATGTAATCGGATTCTTGGTCGACATTCCAACTCACCAAATTCCATCCCTCGACCAGGTCGCAGGTCTTGGTGATGGTCATACCGGCTTCAAGGCAGACCTCGTGTGCGTCGCCGTTTTCCGTCCAGGTCCGATCGCCGGACGGCAGCGCTTCCACGCCGTTGACATAGAAAGTAATAATATCACCCGGCTCAGCGCCTTGGTCGCCGTCCATGTACGGATCATCGCGGTAGACCGGCATAAAGCCGTACTTCCCGGCTTCCGTCACATAGAACGTGCCGCAGTGGACACCGTCGGGATCGTAGGCGTCGATGACCGAGCCGACCGGCAGAGGTTCTCCCATGTACGTATTGGCGTCACAGTAGAAGTTGACCCATTCGTTGGTCGGGTAAACATCTTCCACCGGTGTCAAAACAATCATGATGCCGTTTTCACCAAAGTTGAGTTCTTCGACCAGACCCGGGTAATAGCCTTCGTGATAGGCGTACAAGTCAAACGGAACCACCGTAAAGTCGGCAAAGGCGAAGGCGCCGGTACTGTCGCTGGCGGTTGTCATTTCAGCCGCCCCGTACGGGAAGTCCGCCCACAGTTCCACCGTTGCACCCGGAATGGGGTTGCCGTCCGGATCCACCACGTAACCGCAGACATAGTTTCCGACGGAATCGATAACCACTCCACCGGGGATGAATTCGGGAACGATGGCTTCTTCTCCCTCGCCGCAGTCAATGACAAACGTCGGATTGCCAAGCGGCGGCACGGTGGCATTACCGATGAGGGTGTACAGGTCGATTTCGTAGAAGCCCGGAATGGCGTTCATATCGATGGAAAAATACATGTTGGCGAAGTTGCCGGTTCCGGGAGTGACATTGTCGACGGTGCCGTCATTGGCGGCGCCCAGTACGACTTTTCGCATTACATTGTCAATCGTGTCGAAAATAATCGGGTAGTCCGCCACGCGCGAATCGGCAAACGAAACCGAGTCGAGAGTCAGGTATTCGGAATCCCAGCCCAAGATGACGAACAGGTTCGACAAATTGCAACTGTTCGTAAACTCAACCGGTACGACTACCTGCGCTCCGGGCACGCCGGGCACCGTCGCTACCGTGAGCGTATCTCCGGGCGGAGGCGGGGTCGTCGTATCGACCACTTCGAGAATAACGGTAAAGAATTGCGGGTTGGGATCACAGACGGTAGAATCGCCCAAAACCGCAAACGTATTCTGGTACGTTCCCGCTTCCATCCCTTGGCCGTTCGCCATGAGCGTTATAGTGGCGGGAGTACAGCCAGCCGTGTCAGAGAGCGTCAACCATGTTGCCATGGTATCAGTATACGGATAAATAATGAAGCAGAAATTATCTCCGGAGCTGGTGATATCCAGCTCTTGAGCCTCCGCTGCACTACCGTTCTTATCCCAGCCTCCGAGGGTGTCGACAAAATAGAAGACGGTATCGGAAAGAATCATGTCGACGCATTCCGGCGGGATTTCACACTCTTCAACCGTAACGGTGAACATGACAATAGTCGTGTCAATTCCGTCGAAGACGTACACATTCAGCGGGTAAACGCCCGCCTGGGTCGTATCGGGAGTAAACACAAACACCCCTAAGCCGTTGCCGCTGTCAACGAAGGCCATATTAGCGGTAAGCGGCTCCATGGTCATAACGAGAGAATCGCCGTCCGGATCGGTTGCCGTGATAGCCATCACCAGTTCGGCACACTCGTCGATAGTCGTATCGGGCGGTTGCACCACTTCCGGCGGACGGTTGACGTTACCGACAACAATTTCGACGACTTCCGAATCAGCCAGAGAACCGTCGGAAGCGATGAAGGTCACATAGTATGTCCCAGCTTGGTCGTAAGTAGGCGTCCAACTGAAGAAGCCGGTACCGTTGGCGCTGTCGGTGAAGTTCGCCCCATCGGGAAGATTCACGGCACTGAGGGCGGGAATAGTTCCGTCCGGATCACTTGCCGTGACGGTGAATGCGAGTTCTTCCATCTCGTTGGTGACTTTCGGTCCGATGGAATCCAACACTGGCGGGTTGTTCTCCGGAGGAGCGACCGAGAGCGAAATATATTCAAAAATCGGGGAGTTTTCGGCTTCTCCGGAAGCGACCAAAACCGAGTCAAAATAATCGCCTGCCGTCATGCCGCTGATGTCGATGAAGACCACGATATTTTGAGGAGTTGTGCCGTCATATGCACTCAGATGTACCCACCCCGTGTCGATGGTGAGAGTAAAGCTAATGGCGCCTCCGCCGGTCTCACTGACAGTGAAACTTGCCGTATCCGGGTTGGCGCCGCCTTCAACGGCGTTGAAGTAAAGGGTATCCGGG
The DNA here is from genome assembly GCA_964489705.1 of uncultured Ignavibacteriales bacterium. GTDB lineage: Bacteria > Zixibacteria > MSB-5A5 > GN15 > FEB-12 > CAZAZQ01. The sequence goes on along the minus strand of CAZAZQ010000001.1, from coordinate 191,842 downwards.
GTGACCGCCAGGTACTTCGGCGCCGCCGTCACCGTCAGATTCACCACCACGTACTGCGGCGCATTCTGCGCCCCTTCCGAGTTGATAACAATCGTGTCAAGATAACTCCCCGCGCCCAAACCGGAAATGTCCACCGACACCGTGACCTCGGCGTCGGTCATCCCAGCCGTCGGGGAAAGAGCCAGCCATCCGGCTGTCTTGAACAAGGCAAAGTCCAGCGATTCACCGTCCGAGCTGATGGCAAACGTCTGGCTGTCGGGATTGGCGCCGCCTTCCACCGCGGTGAAGTTCAACACCTGGGGCGTGACCACTAAGTTCGCCCCCGAAGGACGGTTCGGGTCGTAAATGACCAGCTTGCCGCCCCAGATAGGCTCGAAGGTAATCTGCCCGTCGGCAACCATCAGCCAGGAAGTCCCGGCGCTGAAGGTCAAGCTGTCGATGACAATCGAGTCGTTGACCGTCCAGTTGGAAAGGGTGAAATAGTAGCTTGCCCAGAGGCGGCGTCCGCCGGCATCGCCGGGAATGTTGGAAAAGAGACTGGCACCGCCAAGGACAAAACGCTGATTGGCGTTGGTGGTGTTGATGTCGTCGTCTTCATAGACTGAGGCAATCAAGTCAAAGCCGTTGTCGAAGAGAGGCGCCTTGACGGCGCTGTCCATCTGCATGAACGGATTGTCCCAGTAGTAACCTCCCGAGGCGCCAACAAGGGTTTCGTCGCTGTAGACGTAGGCGTCGATTTGGACGTGCATCTGCCCGGCGTTGGCGTCCGGTCCTTGAGCCACGACAAAGATAATCGTGTCCGGTACCCCCGGATCCTGGGCTTGTGCTGTCACTGTCAAAAGCGATACAACAAAGATGAGTGACAACAAGGTTTTGATTTTCATATTGTTGCTCTCCTACAAGATGCAATGGTTAATAGTATGTTGTTATTATCATGGGTTCTCTCTCTCCATCCCTTTGCGGAGAGACGTCGAACCGGGTACGAGCTGTGAAAAAATTTGCTGAAGTGAACGTCGGAAGAGCCAATCCGGAGGAAAACGCTCTTTTCTTCGACGGGAAACGATAAAAAGGAAGAAACACACCGCGGCGTGGGTAGATTGACCTTCCTGTCCGTCAATATGACCTCCTTCATTATACTATTGCGGTTTACGGTCGTGCTCTACCGCACCAGCTTTGTTAGACCAGACAAAATGTTGTTATTTTCGCCCACAACCAGTAAGTTAGACCAAGAGAAGTTCTGCCTCCCTCGATTGAGGTCTTGCAGGCACCATACAAAATCAAAACTAATATATCGGATAATCCGATGTTGTCAAGACAATTCCTTAATTGATATGAAGATTGTATAATTCTTGTGCAGTAATGCTTTAAGTCCGCCGCAGGCGGAGAAAACCTCAGCGCTTGTGATTACGGAAGTGTAAGTAAATCAATACGATAACTGCCCCTAAAAAATCCCCGACAAAGTCAAGGATATCCGAGTGGCGCCCGGGGACAAAGCGTTGGTGAAGTTCGTCAAGAAGGGCAAAAAGGGATAAAAACAGAGTGCATAAAATGAACACCTGCCTTTTGTTGATATTTATGTTGATATGAGAGATTGAGCGGTAAATGAGGAAGGCAAAAACAGCATACTCTATGAAATGTATTATCTTATCGGAAAATTCAAAGCTCATGGCGGGAGGATTGAGGTTTGGGATAGAGGAAACCACAAGAATGGCAATAGCATATATGATGGCAGGAAGGTGATAAACGAAAAACTGCCGCCGGCGGGTATGTTGTCGATATGATTCAGGCATTTATGAAAGTATCGGTAAGAAAATCGGTTTCTCCGGTCAAGGATAATACGTAAAATTGAGTCACTTTTTATCTTTCCAAAGTTTCCGGGCTCTGTCTTTTGCTTCTTCCAGAAAGCTGTCGAAGATTATACCCGCTGACATGATTTTTTTGTAGAAATTTGACCGAACTGTGCCTATTACTTACCGGTATGGAATACTCGGTTGACGATAAGCGTTTGACCTCGGTGCAAAAATTGCGCTTGGCGGTGCTGGGGTTGGTAGTCGTAGTCACAGGTGGTGTGGCGGGATTTATGACGATTGAGGATATGTCGTTTCTCGATTCTCTCTACATGACCGCCATCACTCTTTCGACCGTCGGTTTTGAAGAAGTGGTTCCGCTCCACCCCCAGGGGAAAATCTTCGTCATTTTGCTTATCGTCTTCGGAGTGATGTTGGCGGGATTTACCGTCACCGTCATCGGTCAGTTTGTTCTGGAAGGAGAATTTCGAGAGTTATTCGGAAGGAAGAAGATGGAAAATAAAATTCGCAAGATGTCCGGTCATTACATCATCGCCGGTTACGGGCGAGTCGGCAGGCAGGTGGCAATGGAATTCAGAAGGCGGAAAGTTCCTTTTGTCGTTATCGAACGGCGCGAGGAAGATGCCCGGCGGATTCTTTCGGAAGGAATTTTGTTCATCCAGGGCGAAGCCACTGACGATGAAGTTTTGCGCCGAGCGGGCATCGAAAGAGCCAAGACCCTTATTTCCACTCTTCCCGACGAAGCCCAGAATGTCTATCTGACCTTGACGGCGCGAAGTATGCGCAAGGATCTCAACATTATTGCCCGCGCCGATGTCGAAGACGGGGAAAAGAAATTATTCCGTGCCGGAGCCAATCATGTCGTCTCGCCGCACGTGTTGGGAGGACAGCGGATGGCAATGGCGTCGTTGCGGCCCAACGTGGTCGACTTTATGCACACCACTGCGCTTGGTGAGGGCGGCTTGAGTATCGAGGAGGTGGTTATTCCCGCCCAATGCCGCCTGGACGGAAAAACCATTGTCGAGTCCCAGCTTAAGCAGGAGTATGGGGTGACCATCATCGGCATTAAAAAGCCCGGACAAAAGATGATTGTGGCGCCCGAGCCGCATACCGTGCTCAATGAAAGCGACATCCTCGTTCTTATCGGTCCTTCCGACAGCTTAGAACGCTTGAGCAACGATTTGGATATGTAGGATATTCATTCCCCTCCGCTGGCTGGGCTACATCATATCGTCGGGATCGACATCGATAACAATTTTCACTGTCGAAGGAAGTTGGAAACGAGGCTGGTACTCTTCCCACTGATGAAGTAACCGCACCAGTTTTACCATCTGGGTCGTCTTGATGATAAGGTGACGGCGATACCGTTTCCTCAAGTAATATAGCGGACATGGGGCGGGACCCAAAAAGGAAAGGGAAACGCCCGCCTCCTTTGCTTTTTCCGAGAGGTGTTCCCGGAACTGCAAAGCGAGAGTTTCCAGTTTTTTCTCGTGGGGCGAGGAAAAGATGATATTAACCAGCCGGGTGAAAGGAGGATAGGAGAGTTGGCGACGGGAGTGGATTTCCCGTTCGTAAAAAGCTTCATAGTTCTGGGCGGCGGCATCGTGGATGACCGGGCTGTCGGGATAGTAAGTTTGAATGATGACTTCCCCGGCACGCTCTGCCCGCCCCGAGCGCCCGGCAACTTGGAGCAGTTGAGCGAAGGTGCGTTCCGCCGCACGAAAGTCCGGTAGATCCAACGATAAATCCGCCGACAGCACGCCCACCAACGTCACGCCGGAAAGATCCAGCCCTTTGGTAACCATTTGGGTACCCAGTAGAATATTGTATTCATGCTTGGCAAAGGCGCTGAGGACACGATACGCTTTGGCTCTGCCGGTGACGGTGTCGGAGTCGAAGCGCACCACCCGGGCGTTTTCGAACAGCCTTGGGATTGACTCTTCCACTTTTTGTGTCCCGGCACCGGGAAAAAGAAACTCCGTCCCGCCGCACCGGGTGCATTGATGATAGCTTGTCGTCACGTAGCCGCAGTAATGACACGACAATTTATTCCCCGATTTGTGGAAGGTCAGATTCACTTGACAATGAGGACACTGGGCGATGTAGCCGCACGCAAGACACTTCAGCATGGGGGAGTATCCCCGCCGGTTGAGATAGAGAATGACCTGCTCGTCAGCGGCAAGTCTTTTCTCGACTTCTTTTTTCAAAGGGTAAGAAAAGAAAGGAAGATCCCCGTGGATTCGTTCCCGGCGCATGTCGATGACCCGCACCGTCGGCAGCGTTGCTTCCCCGGGACGACGGCACAAACGGAAAAGGCGGTAGCGTCCCGTGGCAGTGTGGTGATACGATTCCACCGAGGGAGAAGCCGAACCCAGCACGATAGGGAGAGCGTTGATTTTGGCGCGCATGATAGCGACGTCTCTCCCGTGAAACCGTGGGGCGGGATCATCTTGCTTGTAAGAACCGTCATGTTCTTCGTCGACGATGATAAGTCCCAAGGAGGGCAGCGGGGCGAAAACCGCCGAACGTGGTCCGATGACGATTTTGTATTTCCCTTGCCTGATACCGTCCCAGCTTTCCAGACGTTCGTAGTCGGTCATGGCGGAATGAATAATGGTGACCCGCTCTCCGAAGAAACCACGGAAGTAAGCCAAGGTGGAACCGGCAAGGGCGATTTCGGGCGTCAAAACCAGAACGGTTTTTCCCCGCCGGAGGACTTCCTCGGCAAGGTGACAATAGACGATGGTTTTCCCCGAACCGGTAACGCCGTGAAGCAGGGACGAAGAAAACCCTGTATCGAGTAAGCCGGTCAGCTCCTTGACGACGGTTTGTTGCTCTTCGGTCAATCGGAGGGTGGAAACTTCCTGTCGCGGTTGGATGAAATCCAGAATCTCCGGCAGTCCTTCTTCATACACCGGGGTGAGGATGTTTTCTTTGAGTGCCTGGCGGAGGTAATGTTCCGTCCACCCGTACTCGGACATAAGCTCCGCTCGTTTTTTCACCCCTTCATACAATTCGGGCTGGAATTTTTTCTTGGCAAAAAACGCTTCCCACTTTTCCGGTGAGGTCGCTGCGCTATATCCGAGGAGGATGCGCCGTGCCGAACGGTCGGTCTCCCGCCACACTTCAACAATAGTCCGCTCCTGCTTGAGGCGGGCAAACAAGCGGGGCTGCACCTTGATTTTCTGAAGAAGCGGACGGGAGATTTTTCGATGAGGCTTTACCTGGGGAGCCAGCCAGTCCGGCAGGGTTTTTTCATGGACGTTTTTCCCCCAGACATAGATTGCCTGATGGGCGGTTTTTAATTGCGGCGGAAGCGCCGCACTCAAGCAATCGGCTGGATTGGCGAAGTAGTACTCCGCCATCCACGTACACAGACGAAACAGCTCGTCGGGAAAGAGAGAATGTTCGTCAAGGGGTTTGATGATTTCTTTTATTTCGATATCCGGTTGCGGCTCGGTCGGTTTGAGATAGAAGCCGACTTTTTTGGTTGACCCGAACGGCACCAGTACCCGCTGTCCCGGTTCGAGCTTCAGGGAAGAAGGAAGCCGATAGACAAAACTTTTCCGCATCGGTCCCGAGACGGCAACCAGTGCGTATGAGTCGGCGGTACTCATGGTTCCAATCGGTTCTCATTCATAAGAAACGGCAGGGAATAACCTGCCGTTTTGCCTTCTTTGTTTTTCCGACGGGATCGGAATTATTGGGTAAGCTCTTTCAATTTCTTTTCAGCTTTTGCCAGCTTGTCGTTTTGCTTTGTTTCGAAATACAAATCCCGCAGGTGCTCCCAGATGGTCACGTTGTTCGGTTCCAATTCGACGACTTTTTCGTAGGCGTCCGCTGCCTTCTTGAATTGCTTCAACGTCAGGTAGCAATCGCCTAACGATATCCAGCTTTCCGGATCGTCGGGAACCAACTCGGTCAGCTTCTTAAAGCCGACTGCGGCGTTTTCATAATCTTCCAACAAAGCACAGACTAAACCATACTGCTCGGCGTTCACCGGATCGTCCGGTTTCAGTTCGAACGCTTTCTTGAAATAGACCCGCGAGGAATCGAATGCTTCCCGCTTCTTCTCCGTCCAGAACTTGGCTTTTTCGTCGTTGCCTTCCTGTTGATACTTGGAGGCGGAGTCGGCAGCGGTTCGGGCTTTGGTATTGTAGTACCGTCCGATGCTCGAGTACACTTCCACGTTGTTGGAATCCACTTCCAAAATCCGGTAGTAGATAGCCAACCCCGAGTCCAACATGCCGCAGTTGTTGTAACAAATGGAGAGGTTAATCAGGTTTGCCGTATCCATCGGATTGGCGTCGACATAGCGACGGTAAAACGGGATGGCACCGCAATAATCGTCTGATTGAATATAGTCGTAGGCGATGGAAAGAAGCACCAAGCCGCTGTCTTGCGCTTTGTCGAGCGCTTTCTTCAACCACTCAATGCCGGATTTGTAATCCCCTTTCAAGCCGTACGCTTTGTCGATAATCAGATACGGTCGAGAGCTGTCGGGGATGGCGATGATGGCGAGCTGCATGTTGTCGATGCACTTTTGGACGTTTTTGTCAAAGTCCTTTTGCATGAAGCTGATGGCGGAGCTGTCCGTTTCCGCTTCCATGTCGGCTTTGAGTTCCTCGGCGTCCTTGAGATTTTTCAGCCCGTCATTCAAATAGTCACGCCAGTATTTCACTTTCAAAGAGTCTGCGATAGTGATGAATTTCTTACAATCTTTCCTGTAGCTTCGCTTTATTTTCTTGTTGGCGCAACACATCTTCAGCGAGTCAAAGTATGCCACCATCTTTTCCAGATAGGGCGCTTTGGCTTTGAGGTCGGGGGTGGCGTTGATGCCGTCGACCATGATTTGTCCCATCAAGTACAGTCCCTCGGCGTGAGGTCCGTAATAGAGGAACAAGGAGTCGAGCATGGCAATGGCATAGTCATAGCGCTCTTGCTTGCCGGAGAGAATCTCAATCTTGGCGGACTTGATGTAGGCGCTGGCAGGCAGTTTGCGGGGTTTCCCTCCGAATGCCATAGTTCCGAAGACAAATATCAACGCTATGGTAAACACGGATAATCTGGTAAGAGTTTTCAAAACATCCTCCTCACATTCATAAAGACAATTTCATCCATCTCACGGCGGAATCTAACGGTTCCCCTCGGACTTGTCAACCGCCATATTTTTCCTTCGCTCGTTATTTGTATTCGAAGCGGACGGTATACTTCAACGTCACGGTTTCATCGGCGTTGACCGGGATATCGAAATAGACGGTGGAAGCGTCTTTTTTCGTGTATTCGTAGTTGGAGGAGACGATTGTCCAGTAGCCGTAGAGTTTTTTCTCCACGCGGATAGTCACCGCTTCGGTTTTATGATTGCGCAACTCAACCTCGTACTCGCGTTCTTCCACTTGCTTGGAGATACGGGTTTGATTCATCAAGCGTTCTTCCGCCGCAATGTCAAAGGCATAGCCGACCTTCAGGTTGAGTTCTTCGTCTTTGGGGGTATGCTCGATACGGTCTTCTCCCAGAAGAATCAACGAACCGTCGTCATCGGCTTTGAACAGCCGTACCCGTCCTGCCGGCAGGGGCAAGCCCAACCCGGAGGCTTTGGAGTTTTTGAACTTCAAAGCCACTTCGACATTTTTGGCGTTCCGATCGGGTCGGTAGACAAATACTTTCTCCACGTCGGTTTTTGCCGGTTCAAAAAGAGAGATTTGTTTGAGCTCTTTATCCGCCAACGTCACTTTGCGGGGCAGGGTATACAGGTGGTATTCAAAGAAGGCTTTTTCTTCAAATCCCTTGCCGCTTGCCATTTCCGCCGCCGCCATTTTCATCAACCGGCTGGGCTGTTCTTGGCGGGCGCGGTGAATTTCACCGGCGATAAGTTTGAGGGTGGCGTCACGATACGTTTTGCCGGACGTGTTAGTAATGGACGACCAGCCGGAGAGGTGAAGCTTTTTCTCGTCACTGCTGAGAACGCCGACGTATTCCGCCGTCCAGGTCATGCCGGAGGTTTGGTAGCTGACTCGACATTCCACAGGACCGGCAAAGTCTGAAGTGTACAGCCAAAAGAGGGTCGGGCGGGTGATAAGTCCTTCCGGAAGAGTGGGAAAGTTTACTTCCGTGATGTTGGCTAACTGCACGATTTTGATGGTGCCCGATTTCTCCTGCAAGGTCACTGCTCCGCCGCTGAAAGCAAGCAACGTCCCGGTGTACAGTTTGCCCTCTTTGTCCACCAGCTCGATTTCCTTGTCGATATATTTCCCGTACATTTTTTCCGGGCTGACCAGATCGTAAGCGTAGTTCTGCTCCAAAATGGTCGCTTGGTGCTCGGAATCTTCGATCTCGAAGCGCACCGTGCTGGCGTCGATTTGGGAAGGGACATCCCTGAACGCCAAGCGGTGGACGCCCTTCTCAAATTGAAGGGTACGGACTTCGCTGACCACCCCGAGGTTACTGTTATAGACGGTGACGGCAATGTCGTTTGCCCACGCCCAAATAGGGCTGAGAACAAAAGTAAGAATCGTTAAAATTTTCATGGTTTTTCCTCCACCTTATTATACGCCTGAAATCACTTTTGAACTATCTCTATGCTGCAACATACGTTGCTTCCGAGTCAACTAATAATGTCACTTGTCATACCGGTGGGGAAAAGCTTTCTTCCCGTTTCTTTTGGGATTTTTTCATTTTCTCTTTGTTTCTTCTACGGTAACTACGTATACTCTAAAGCGTTATGGAGAAAAAACGACAAGATTACCTCAGCTGGGAAGATTATTTCATGGCGATAGCCCAGCTTTCGGCGCAACGCTCCAAAGATCCCAATACGCAGGTGGGGGCGTGTATCGTCAACAATAAGAAGCGGATTATCGGCATCGGCTATAACGGTTTTCCCACCGGCTGTTCCGACGATGAGTTGCCGTGGGGGCGGGAAGGAAAGTTCCTCGAAACCAAGTATCCGTATGTCTGTCATGCCGAAATGAACGCCATTACGAACGCTTCGAACAAGCCCGAACTCGACGGGGCGACAATTTACGTTTCCCTGTTCCCCTGCAACGAGTGTGCTAAGTTGATGGTGCAGGTGGGGATAAAAGAAGTGGTCTATTTATCCGACAAGCATTACGATGAAGAGATTTTCGTGGCGGCGCGGCGGATTTTCGACATGGCGGGGGTGACTTATCGACGGCATATTCCCCGGCACAAAAAGATAGAAATATTGTTGGAGTAGACGCCGCTCGGTGTAAAAAGGAAAAAGAGAGGCGGAGAGAGCGGAAAATTTAAGGTTGCTTTCCGGGCTCCGATACATACTATACTAACCTCTGAGGTGTGGAGAAGTCGATGCCGAGCAAGCAACGAAAAAGAGCCCTGAGCGCTTTGAATTACGACTTGTTTCGTTTTGCCGATGCCTGCCCGCCCGCCCCGGCAACCCTCTATACCAAAATTCAAAAGCACACTCGGCGGCTACCCTCGCTGCCCGCGGCAAAGGAAATGCTGACGTCTTCTTCCGAAACCGGTTTGCCGGATATTGCGGAAGTGTATCGGATGTTCGATGTTTTCAATTGGACGTATTTTGGCGGAAAACTGCCGCGGGTCACTATTGAGTATTCCTCCCGTATGATGTCAGCCGGGGCGTACTTGCCGCAGCAAAAGCTCATTCGCATCGGAAAGAAATATCACGAGATTTTTCCCGACGAAATTTGGGACACTTTGAAGCATGAGATGATTCACATTCTCCATTTGCGTCATGACGCCGCTTTCAAAGCGGAAGCCCGTCGTATCGGGGCTTCTCTCAAAGCCCGGTCGCATCCTTCACTCAGGAAACCGCCCCGCTACCTTTATGTTTGTCCCAACTGCGGTCGGGAATTCCCTCGCCAACGACGGTTACGGATGGCATCGTGCGGCTACTGTACGCCAGGGAAAAGGTATGATCCTCGTTTCAAATTGAAACTGTATGCCAGCGCCGCCCGACTCAGGAAGGCTCGGAAGTCGGAGCGTGGGGCGTAAGTTCTTCCGAATCAAATTGTTTTAGGAGGGTGTTAATGAGGGGAAGACAGGCTTCAAGGGTGGCGACGTTGGCGTTCTCCGTTATCGAGCGGATGAAGCGTAACAATACCACTTTCGGATCGGTGGTAAAACCGACCACCCGTCCCTCGTCGTCGAACGACAGCCCGGCTTGTTCCGCCCGAGAACGAGCGGTTTCTTCCCCCACCAGTTCGGCATATTTGTTCACGGCTTGCTCAAAGAGGTCAAGATATATCTTCATAGTCGATTTTTTTGAAACTTTTTGTTTTTACCTATGGTTAATATCGGTAAACCAACTTATCTCTGAAGAGTCAAGCGGTGCGAAAGCCGCTTCCTTGGGAGAGAAAAACAGGAAAAAAAGAAAAGAAACAGATACAAAAAGAGAACGATTGAAAGGAGAAACGAACAAATGCCGAAAATCAATCAACCGGCTCCCGATTTCAGTTTGGATGCGTATTACAAAGGGGATATCACCAAGGTCAGCTTGAGCGACTACCGGGGAAAATGGGTGGTGTTATTCTTCTACCCCGCCGATTTCACTTTTGTCTGCCCGACGGAGTTGGGCGAGCTGGCGGATAATTACAAGAAATTCCAGGAAATCGGTGCGGAAGTGTTGTCGGCGTCGACGGATACCGTCTACGTCCACAAGGCGTGGCATGACACCTCCGACACCATCAAGAAAATCGAGTTTCCCATGTTAGCCGACCCGGCGGGGACACTCAGCCGCGATTATGACGTTATGATTGAGGAAGCCGGTTTGGCGCTGCGGGGAACGTTCATCATCGATCCCGACGGGATTTTGAAATCGTTTGAAGTGAACGACAACTCCATCGGCCGTTCGTCGGAGGAACTGTTGCGCAAGCTGCAAGCCGCCCAGTTCGTTTACGAGCACGGCGATCAAGCTTGTCCGGCGAGTTGGAAACCGGGCAAAGAGACCCTCAAGCCCGGTCTTGACCTCGTTGGGAAAATCTAAGGCTTTTTGCTCCGATTAATCCGTTAAAGGCAGAGCCATCGACGCTCTGCCTTTTTTCTTACTGCAAAAAGAAGCGAACAAGCACCGGTGCTTGCCCGCTTCGGTAACGCACAAAACGTGTAGGTTATTTCTTTTCCAATCCCATGAGGGTTGTCCCGTTGAAGTTCTGAATGACGGTGGTGGTAGCGGGACCTTCCGGTACCGTGAATGACACCGAGGATGACCCGCCGTACGGGATAGCCATCTCGCCCCCGCCGATGCCTGCATCGGTACCGTATACGACGATGGAAACACATGCCGTGCCGATGTCGGTACCGGGTGGGATGCCGCCGTCATCGAGACAGGTTACCCGTACCGTGTGAGTGCCGGGGGAGAGTTGGACGTTGAACGTGTTTGCCGCTCCCTTCGGAGTAACGCCGACATCGCCGCCGTCCACTGCGACGAGGAAGATGTCGTCAGCCGCCGTTCCGCAGTCGGTGACCGTAATTTGTACATTCTTATCGCAGCAACCGGCGTCGCACTCGTCGATTTCGTTGTCGCCGTCGTTGTCGATCCCGTCACCGCATACTTCCACCCCGCCGCCGTCATCGGCGCCCCCTTCGACGTCGTCCGGGTCGGCGTCGTCCTGAGCCGTCTCGCCGGTCTCGGTTTCGGCATTATCTTCGTCACATTCGTAAGTGGCGTAGCTGCCCTGCATTTGACCGAACCTGCCCTGGAGTGCAGTCTCCTGACTGACGACGTGATTAAAGAGAGCCTCTACGTTGGCAAGATCCGCCGCCGCTTCCGGGTAGGCAGCCTGCGCCGCCGTCAGATCGGCATACAACCCAAATACTCCGTCCAGCACCGCCGAATATTGATTCAAGTACTGCCGCGCCGAATTAAGGGAGTAGGATACATCGTTGCTCTCACATGCCGCTTCCCGAAGTTCCCGCAGCCGTTGGTCGAAGTAGTCCGCCGTCAGGTAGAAATCAGTGGCGATGCCGTCCAACTGGTCGACGGCGGCGTTGAACTGGGCAAGTAGTCCCGCTACGCCGGTAGAGTCTCCTGCTACTTCGTCTTCCAAATCATCGAGGAGGGAATCGAGCGGCTCGGAGGTGGTGTCGGTCGACATATCGATAACAATGGAAACGGTGGCAAAGTCCGTGGTCGGCGTCACGCTGGCTTGACCGCTGGCTGGGGTGCCGTCTTCTTTGGTGGCGCTGGCGAAGATGGTAAGCGGGGTGCCGAGTTCGTGCTCGAAAGGCGGCAGGGAGAAATTCCCCGAACCGTCGGTGGTGGTGCTTTGTCCGCCGCCGCTGACCGCCGCCCCGCCGATGCCGTCACCTTCCGTGCTGGCGACCTTTCCGGAAATCGTCACCATGGCGTTTTTCTTTTTCTGCAAGGTAATGACCACCCCGCCGACGGCAAGATGCGTGCTGTCGACCGTCACCGTTACGGGACCACCCGAGACGGTAACTCCGCTGTCGCTGTAGGTCGCACTGACGGCGATAGCCTCGCCGTGTGCCGCTTCTATCGGCGGAAGAGAGAAGGTGCCCGCTCCGTCCGTGGTAGTGGAAGCGCTGCCGGCGGTAACAACCGCTCCGGCGATACCGACGCCGTTTTCGTCCACGACCGAGCCGCTGATAACGACGTCGTACACATTCGTCATGACGACTTGAAGCACAATAGCCGGGGCAGTTACAGTTTCGGTGCGGGGAATCACTTCCACTTGGTTGGAGGCAACCCCGCCTGTGCCGTCCGGAACCGAAGCGGCGATGCTCACGGGGGTTCCTAATCGGTGCGTGAACGCCGGCAGGGTGTAATGCCCGCTGTTGTCGGTGGCGGTGGAAACACCGCCGCCGGTGACGGTTGCTCCCGGAATTCCTTCGCCGTTGAGGTCGCGCACATATCCCGAAATAGTCACTTCCGCTTCCATCTCGACCGCCAAAGCGATAGTGATGCCGTTGATGGAATTTCCCGTGCCGGTGTAAGTGCACGTTACCGGTCCGCCGGAATAGGTGTTGTTTCCGTCTTGCAGGGTTGCGATGAGGGAAATCGAGGAGTCCTTTATTAACCCGAAGGGACCGATGCTGAAGCTGCCGTCGGGAGAGGTTGTGGTCGAGAGCCCACCGCCGCTGACGGAGGCGCCACCAATGCCGATGCCGTTGACGTCAACCACTTTCCCGTTGATGGTTATCTCCTGAGGGAGCACCACCGGAATGTTCAGCGTTACCGCCGATGGAGTCTCTCCTTTATATGTAATCGATTGAGAGCTGCCGCTTACTTTGATGCCTCCTTGAGCGACAATGGACGGGGTAAGGGTAACCGTAAACGGTTGCTGCTCCCAATTGCTCGGTACATCCAGAGGACCGAGCGTAGCAGTGCCGTCGCCGCCGGTTGTAACGGGTGCAAGGTCAAGAGAAGGGGTGACGACCGCTCCCGGTAAGGGGTTGCCGTTGTCGTCGAGCACCGTCACTTGTATCTGCCATTGTTTCTTTTCTTCTTCTTCTTTTGCTGCTTGGTGCATGACAATATCCACTCCCGACATGGCAGCGCTGGTGACGGTAATCGACGTCGAGCCGCTGGTGCTGTCGGTAGCGGCAGTCAGAGTGAGTTGCACCCCTTTGGGGACTTGGGCGGTCAGTTGATAGCTTCCGCCCCCGCCACTGGTGGCGGAACCGAGCTCTTCAGCAGCGGGTGCCGACGCCGTCACTTTCGCTCCGGAAACCGGCGTTGCCGGTTTTCCGTTTTGCCCCGCCATGGAGACCGTTCCCTGAATGACGACCTTCATCGTTTCTTTTCGCAAAAGGTAATTATTGCCGGTGACGGCACGGGAGGGAATATGTCCGTCCCGCTTGATGGTCTCGAAACCTTCTTTGGAAACTTCCTCATGTACGGCGTCGTTGACCTTCCCTTCCAGAATAATTTCATACCGTCCCCGCTCGTCCGTCTTGGCGCTTTTCGACTTCCCATTGATAGTCAAGGTGACGGTGGTGTTGGCGGAGGGACGGTATTCGTCGCCGTCTTGCTCCTCGACGGTTCCCGAGACGAGCACATACTTCTCGTACTTCTTAACTATCCCATCGATGGCGTCGTGATGTTCCTTGTCGATGATGTAGTTGGCGACGAAAGTTTCTTCATCGAGTTTTCCATAGAAGTAAACATCTTGTTCCAACCCCAGCGCATCGATAATTCTCCAGCCGGGGTCGGTTTTGTTTTTCAAGCCTGAGAAAAGAGCGTACAGCTCACGGGCATGCTGCTCCGTCTCCGGTTTGAGGGAGTTGGAGCGATTTGCCAGCCAGTCGGGATACAGCGCCACCCGCTTCAGCAGAAGTTCATGCCAGTGGTAGACTTTGTCGGTGGTGCCGAGAGGAGAGAAATAGCCTTGCTTGGTCCTCGGGTCGTACAGGAAATAGGAGCTGTTGCCTTCGTAAGCTTCTCCTTGCAACCGGGAAAACCCACCGTAAGGGAAATAGGTCAGGCAATCTTCGCCTTTTTTCGAGGCAGCTTCAAAGGCTTTTTGTTGGTCGGTTTTATATCCGAGCTGTCCGCACAGCGAGCCGCCGCGAAACTCCTCGATTTTCTTTCCCAATCTGTCCAGGGCGTTGGCGAAATCACCGGCGACTTCACCGTAGGCGCTTATCCATTTTCCGAGTATCTGCCCGACCAACGGTACTTTTTCCATTTTCCCCGCGCCTTCTTTGAGCAGGTCGCCGATGAGGCGCAAGCCGTACGTGGGGTTGTCCTTGGCGTGGGCGGGATCGAACTTCTTGGCGAACTGCCAAACGTTTTCCACCTCCCCGGCGACTTTGTCGGCAAATTCGAGTTTTTCGGAGACCGCTTTGAGCTTGGTTTTGATGCCGTTTCGGTCGAGGGTGTTGAACATTTCCCTCAGATCCGACAACCGCTTTTTGGCTTCCTCGGTTTGGTTCTTATCCAATTTGAAGAGCCGGCGGGCAAGCTCGATGCCTCTTTCCATATCTTGACTGAAGACAACATCTTCATACTCTTGATATTTTTTCAGGAAATCGTCGAACTTGCTCTTGGTCTCCTGCATGGTTTGCCGCACTGCCGCCCATTCTTCTTCCGTTTGCTTGATGGCTTCTTCGTAGTCCGGGTCACTGCCGAGGCACGGTCTGCCCCAGAACAGCACGAGCAGGACACCGATTGTAAGCCGACGCACGAGTATGGCAAAAACACTGATTTTTGACTGCATTGTCTTGTTCTCCTAACCTAACACCTATTGTACGACATCGAAAAAGTATGTGACTTCCACCCCCACGCCGGACTTGTCGAGGTCGGCGGCGGATTTGACATTGGCTCGTGTCTGGTGAAAACGAGCGTAGCCGTCAACCATCCATTGCGGGTTGATGGGATAGGTGACGGTGGAAGCAATTTTCATTATATGAGTCGAGGCAAGGGGCTTGGCGTTGTACATAAAGGAGTGCACGTAGCTGATATCCCCTTTCCAACGGATTCCTTGATCGCTGACAGCGGTAAAGCCGAGTTCGAAGCCGACGCGGGCAGAGTTTTGCGGGTTACGGTAGAGATAGTCGACCTCGACTAAGTTTTCGTCAAAGGCATCGGCACGCTCGGTGTCAAAGTAAAATTTTGTTCCAAGCACCGGTCCGATGCTGAGCCGTTTGAGCCACGCAGCACCGGTTTTCATCCAGCCGAAGGCAAGATAGACGTCCAACGTGTGCGGAGGATGAACATGAGAAAAGCGCATAGGATCGTCTTTGTCCGATGAGGTGGTATAATACCGTGCTGCCAGATTGAACTTGCTATATTTGCCGGTACCGGCGGGATATTTGTTCTTGCGGTATTGTACCTGAGCAAAGTCAAACTTCAGCGAGTCGTCATACATGCGATAGACAATTTCCCACCGCGCACTCACGACCGCTTCGCCGAAACTGCTGGATTGACGTATGAGCTTGAAATCGTAGTAATTGTTGGTGTCGTTGTTCGGAAACTGGTAGGCATATACTTCGGGTCCCCATTTGACCGTGCTGGCGCCGTGTTGTTTCACGAGGTGTAAATGTGCTTTGATACGGTTGTTGTCGGCAGGAGATTTGTTTTGCTCCGGGTGAGTGAACTGATGATATGATATCCCCACCTCCGAGCCGCTGGGTGCAAACTGCCAGATAAAACGCGGATTCAATTCGACATGATCCAGCGCTTTCGTCTCGTTGGTCTTTTTGAGGTATGTCAACCCCAATTTCATATTGCCTTTTCCGGCAGCGAGGGTAGCGCCGCCGTTAAATTTGAGGACAGCGTAATTTGCCGTTTTAAGATTCCCGTAGCCGCGGGAAGTGCGTTTGAGCTCTCCGAAAAAGTGGGAGGTGGATCCGCCGTAGTCAAGACGAGCGAAAACTCCCAATTCGGAATAGTTCACGACATTATTCGCCTTGTCCGAGTACTTTGACAAATCCAATCCGGCTCGTCCCGTCAGGTGCGGCGAGAAATGTTGGATGACTGTTCCTTTCACGTTGGTCAAGCCGATCTCCCGACGCCGGACGGTTGAATTATGATTGAGGGAAAAGAGAACGTTCGTCAGATTCGATGGGGTGTACTGCCCTTTGACGTTCAGAGAAATGTCAGAACTGGAGGCTTCGTTTATCGGGTTGGCGTTGGGACGTTTGTATGCCGAATGTCCCAGCGAGCCGCCGACTTCGCCGTGCAGCGAGAACTTTTCCCCGGCGGCAAGCCCAGCCGGAGCCGGAAGAGAGGGCGCCGGCTTGCCAAAGTCACGAATCGTTCGCTCGTAGTAACGATTGACCGCCCGCCGGTACTTGGCAAGATCGGCTTTCATTTTGATAAGCTGCGGCTGGTAAACGGAACGGCTCGCATCGTCGGGAGGCAATGCTGCCAGCATTTGCTCGGTTTGGGCAAGCAAACCGGAAGCAGTCGTCGCATTGGCTTCGAATGCCTCGTGCATTCTTTCCATTTTCGCGATGATATTGTGAGCGGTGGGCACCTTTTCTTTTATCGGGGCGCCGTTTTGGTCTCGGCATTCGGTGTCTATATGCTTGACTTGTTTGAGAATGGTCAGAGCCAAGGCTTTGGTACGATTGACAGCGACGGTAGCGTTTTGAACCTGTTCCGGTAGTTTCCCTTTTGAAGGAGTTGCGGCACCGGCAACGGTATAGCAAAACAGTATCGTCACGCTTATTATTAGGCTTTTTCGTCCGAACATATCACTCCCGCTTAATAAAAAATATGTGTTGATTAAAAAAAAGATGAAGCAATCTATTCACAGTAACGTTTCGTTCCCTTTTTCACTATCACCATTCAATACATTGCACAAATATCAAAAAATTGCAATGACTTTTTCATTCATTATCGACGAAATTGCCGTGTTTTCCACGACTTTTGGGTGATTTTCACGTGATATTCGTTGTGCTGCCCGAACGATTCCCGCTTTACTCTTGTTTTTGACACGTGTATAATCTGATGTGGCGATAACATATAGGAACACGTTATAAAGGAAAGTGAGTATGAACGGTTGGCATAGAAAAGTGATATGGACGAGTGTTCTTCTTGTGGCGGGAGTGCTCAGCGGGTACTCCGCCGTTCCGTCGTATTATGACATGACCCTGCCGGTTCCGGTAACGTACCCCGCTTTCACTCTCCGAAGCGGTCTCCATCTGACCCCGCGGGGGGAAGCGATTCCGGTGGTGCTCTCCCTTGATTCAAAGGGAGCGGTGCAAACGGTGCGGCCGGAGGTTCCTTCCGACAGCTTGTACGTCGCACCTCTGACACCGTGGCTGCGGGGTTTTTCTTTTCTTCCGGCAAAGCGGGCAAACAAAAATGTCGCCGTCCAACTTCCGGTGGTTTTGATGACTCAGCCTCGCAAAAGGCAGCCGGAGGTTATCTTTCCGGTTGATTCCTTAGGCAAAGTTCGTGATGCCGACCTGTATTTTCATGCCTATTCCTTAAATGGGATTCGGTCCCCCCGGCTGGAAAAATTCCCCCGTTATTATTGCGATGCGAAAGCCGACGATACCGCAAAGCTCTATCGGTATATCCTGGCGAAAGTCTCACTTGATACCACCGGTAGCGTCGCCGGTATTGAAGTGGTGCAATCAACCTACCCTCAATTTACCCAGCAAATTACGTCCGCCATTTTGTGGGCGGAGTTTTCTCCGGCATCGGTGAACGACTCGCTTCAACCTTCGACGGGGTACCTGCTTGTCTCGTTTTTTCCTCATGTCAGTTATCCGACCCGAGAGTGGAGACGTTCTGCTCTTGATTCGATGAACGTACTGGAGCGGTGCCGGGTACGATTGCTGCCCGATACGGTCGGCTTATTGAGTCCGCCGATACCGGTGTTGGCGCCGGGAGACGAGTATACCCTGGCGGGCACTCATGCTTTTTTGCACGACACCGTTTCTGCGGTGGTGTCCGTGAACAAAGGTGGGAAGGCAACCGCATCTTTTATCAGTTCTACCAACCCGATGCTCCGCCAAGCCGTCATGAAATTAGTCCGGCGCCTTGCCTTTTATCCCGCTTTGGATTTTGAGGGAGAGCCTCATTTCTACTCCGGTTTGGTGCATTTTATCTTTGAAGGTAGTTCGAAAGTACGAATTGAGTATCATTGGCTGAAGCTGGGAAAATATTTCTGAGTACGTTGTTACTCAAGGAGTAACAAAGGGATACCCCAAAGTCCGTTCGTCGGATCGCACTATCCGTTTCGCATTTTTTGCGCTTAAAAAGAAAATCGAAATCCTGTTTTTCAAGAATCCTTCTTATTATCTTGTTGGGAATCAACGGAAATGAGCGCAGTTATCCTCCCAGCCGCCGAAACCGGCACGCTTTTTGTCACCATTTTTTTCTCAGTGATGAAGCACCTCATGCGAGGGGAGAGGGAAGATTAACAATCAAACTCTGTATAACACATAGGGAAAGGGTTGTGAGATGGAAACAACGATAAAAACCCTCAACATGCTTTCCGCGGTTGTTATGCTGACGGCGGGAGCGTATATTCAGATGACGTTTGAGACAATGTTGTCTCTGATGGTACAAAGCGTGGCGGGGGTGATGACACTTGTGTTCTTTTTTCTCCAGATGGATATGTGTCTGAGAAAGGTGCCGTCGGTGACGAAAGGTGAGTAAAAAAAGGTTTGTAATTATTCACTTGACTTTGGATGAGAATTGTATAATATGAATGTCTTGTTTGGCAAAGCTGATGAGGTTCGAACTTTGGAAAAAGGACGTATGACTCGAATATTACTTGTTGGTGCGCTTGTCATAGCAGCGATCGTGTGGATGCCGCTTTCCGGCTCGGCGGATGAAGTAAAACCGGAAATCGCCCAGGCTCTCCAGTCCGGCGATACGGCAAAAGCCATTGACTTGCTCAATCATGAGATCGAACTCGACAAGTCTTACTACCTTAACTACTACATGCTCGGATTGATTTATTTCAATCAAGGTAAGTGTGAGCAGGCGAAGAAAGAGTTTCTTACCGCTTTGGACAAGAAGAAAAAGCACTACGAATCGCTCTATCAACTCGGCTTGTGTTACCTGCGGCTCAATCAACTCGACAGCGCCCAGGCGGTGATGGAAAAGGGTCGGAAAAAAGCCAAGAAAGGCATGCGTCATATTTTCGAAAACGGCTACGGGTTGGTCATGCTGAAAAAAGGCGAGTGCCAAGAAGCGGACAAAGCGTTTCGTCAGGCGCTGGTCGATGAGCCCGACAATCCGGAGTACCTCATCAACCTTGGCGATGCCAACTTCTGTCAGGGGGTGCCTTCTTTGGCGGCAACCTACTATGCCAAAGCCCTTGAAATCGATACCGGCTCCACCGAAGTCTATTACCATTGGGCGGAAGCCTGCTTAGAGATGCGCGATTACAACTGCGCCATCGAAAAATTGCGAATCGTCCTTTCGCGCGACAGTACCTACGCCAATGCGTGGATGCGGGCCGGTGGGATTTACTTCAAGGCGGCGCTTTCAACGACCAGCCGTCAGGAGCGTAAAGCTCGTTTCAAAGACGCTATCGGTTCTTATTTACGCTATCTCGAATTGTCCCACGCCAAGCCGGATTCTTCCAACGTCCGGGTCTTCTTCGAGTTGGCGATGTCGTATGTGAACCTGTACGGCTTTGAAGAAGCGGTGAAGTATTTCGAAGATGTCCTTTCCATTCCGTATGAGCCGAGAGATATCTATTTTTATTACGGCAAGGCGCTCTGGGGGTCGAAGAAGTATGTGAAAGCGGCGGATATGTTGCTGAAGCACATCGAGTGGGTGAAGCAACAAGGTGAAGATTACCGCTCGAAGATTAAAGATGCCGAGTTGTATCAACTGTTGGGGGATTGTTACTTCTACCGGAAGCCGAAAGATTACACCACAGCGGTGAAATACTATGTAAAGTCGTTGGAAGCCAACCCCAACCAGAAACGAATTCTCAAGAATACCGCTATTGCCTATCATACGATGAAAAGTCACCAGCAAGCGCTTGAGTATTACGACAAGCGGATTGCGATGGGAATAGATACCAACAACGCTCCCATCTATAAGAATGCCGGTTACTGTGCCCTCAATCTGGCGAACAGCGGCGCTGGCGGCGATGAGCTGGAGGAAGATATCGACGAGACCGGCGGGGACGAAGCGACTGCGGAAAACCCGGTCAACTATTATGAGTTGGCGGCTGATTATCTTGTCCGTTATTTGGAATTTCACCCCGATGACACCAACGTCTTGTCGATGGTGGCAAATACCTACCTGTACCAACTCGCCGACTGTGAAAACGGTGTTACTTATTACAAGAAAGTTTTGGAATTGCAGCCGAACAACTGCGATGCCAAGAAGGCTTTGGGCTTTGCCTACTTTGGCGGGGTGTGCACGAAGAATTATACCAAAGCTGTGAAGTATCTGAAGGAAGCGTATAGCTGTGTCGTTTCCAACAAATCGGCATGTGAAGACGTCAATTTGCTATTGTGGATAGCACAGTGTTACCATTTGCGGGCGGCTCAGAAGGTCGAGGCGAAAGAGGACGGCAGCAAGGACTTCAAGAGCGCATACGAGTGGTACGAAAAGTGTTTGAAATGTGATTCGACCAACCCCGATTGCAAGAAAGGTCGGGATGAGGTGTTCCTCGAGTTCGGGGATTGA
This sequence comes from uncultured Ignavibacteriales bacterium, assembly GCA_964489705.1. Lineage (GTDB taxonomy): Bacteria > Zixibacteria > MSB-5A5 > GN15 > FEB-12 > CAZAZQ01. Next base: position 170,962 of record CAZAZQ010000001.1, on the reverse strand, counting down.
GATACGCACTATATTCTGATTTTAGGAGTTTGAATGCCTGAGGAAAAAACCAAAAAGAGCTCGGAAAGTAGGATCTCCGAGGACGAACGGTTCCGTTATATCGGCTTTGATGTCTATCCCGGCAAACCGAAGGATTTGTTTGAATCCGAAGCGGAGAAATTGAAGTACGTCAAGGCGATTAAAGAGAGACGCGCCAAAGGCGAGCTGACGCGGGAGCATTGCACTCTTTTCGAAGAGCGTATCTCGCTGAGTGACCGGTTGATTATGACGGTTGCGGCGGTGCTTATTCTCGTCTCGCTTTTTATCCCCTGGTATTCCGCTTACAATGAAATTGTCGAGGAAGCGTCCATCAGCACGGTCAGCCAGGAAATCTCCGACAGTCTCGCCATGGCGGCGTTGGCGGCGGGTGATTCGCTGGCGTTGGCGGCTGGTGGTGTGGGTGATACCCTGAATACGGCGGCGGCAAGTCCGACGGAGGAAACGCCCCCCACGGAGACTCCCTCCGAACAAGAAATGGCTGCCGCAACTGATACCACCCCAGATACGGGCTTAGCAGGGGCGGCGGGAACTACGGCAGCGGAGGGGGAAGGGGAGATTATTCACGGTTTCAAAGCCCGAAAAAAGATTACCCGTGAGTTTACCCGCATCTCCGGTATCGGGGCGGTCTTTTCATTGGGAACGCTTGGTTCTTATATCTTTTCTTCCGGGTTCGTGTTGATTTTGACGGCTATCTTGTTCTTAGTGTATACCCTTCTCAGCATTGTCCTTCCGTTGTACACTCTCTACGGAGTGTACGGCACCAAGGGGGATGCCGACCAGCGGGCGGTCAAGCTGAAAGGGATTTTGCGGTTGAACTGGATTCCCGTCATCATCTTTGTGTTTTCGTTGTTTATCGCCTTTTTCGGGGCTGATTACGGCTTCGACGCCGCAACCTTGTTTACCAGTTTGGGAACAAGTTACGGAGTGGGCGTTTTTATAAATAGTCTCTCGTGGGGACTATTCGTGTCGCTGTGTTGTTTCATTTTATTGGCGGCAAAAGGAATTGAAATCTAAGTTGTGTTAATGTGTTTTCGTGGAGGATTTTTAAGTGGTTAAACAAACGATTTTCATCACCCTGAACGCTATCGTGGCTTTTGCCATCGGCTTCTTTTTGTGGTATGGAGTTTTTAGAACATCCGAGCATCCGATTGTTCACTCTATCTACAAGGGGGGACCGCTCGTTGTCTTGTTAATTATGATTTTGGTCATGTTGCTGGTATTCGTCATCGAGCGTTACCTTTCGTTGTATCGGTCCGCCAAAGGAAAAGGCTCTGTGCAGGTCTTTTTCAAGAAGCTGGTGAGCCTGCTTCAGAACGATGATTATGAAGGCGCTTTGGCGGCGTGCGACAAGCAGCGTGGAACCACCGCCAACGTGTTGCGTGCCGGTATCGAACGGTATATCGAAGTGAAGGACAACCCCGAATTCAGTCCGGAAAAGAAAATTGAGCTGACCCGTGAAGCGATTGATGAAGCGAACGCACTCGAAGGACCGCTGTTGGAGCGCAACCTGATTGCCCTCTCGACGATTGCCTCGATTGCGACCATGGTCGGGTTGCTGGGTACGACCATCGGAATGATTCGTGCCTTTGCCGCCACCGGACACGTGGAAGGCGGTGTTATCGACGCCCAACAGTTGGCGACGGGTATTTCCGAAGCGTTGGTGAATACGGCTGGCGGGTTAACCTCCGGTATTCTGGGAATCTTTTTCTACAACTTCTTCGTCAACAAGGTCGACGCCTTCAACTATACCACTGATGAAGCGACCTACGAAGTGTTGCAGATTCTCAAAGCAAAACAAGGGATCTAAACCATGGCCAAGCGCCGCGTCAGCATTCGGATAGATATGACCCCGATGGTGGATATTGCCTTCTTGCTGTTGATTTTTTATATGGCAACCACCCAATTCAAGCCGCCAGAGGCTAAGGCGGTCGAATTGCCTTCGTCTCATTCGATGATTGAGCTTCCGAAGAAGGACGTTATCAACATTACCGTCACGAAGGAAGATTCCATTTACGTCGACTACATCGAGAAAGCCACTATCAATATGGACGGTGAGAATGTAACGACCAAAGTTCGCCGGGTAATCAGTTGTACGCCGTATACCGTGGCGTCGGAAATCCTGCGGGCCCGCGCCAAGAATCTTCGCGCCTTGATTGTTATCAAAGCCGATCGGGAGGCGAGTTTCGGAGCGATGAAACAGGTGATGGAGGCAATGCAAGAAAACCATCTGGAGCGGTTCTTGATTATTACTGAGCCGGAACAGACAGGAGAAACTATCGCCATCGAGGGGTAGGCAGGGCGGTGTGAAGAGCGGAAGATGAGATAAATGCCGCTCGGCGCCGGGGAGAACGGTGAGTTTATGATGTGGAAAAATCACAGGAAAGTTTTGTCGAACTTGCCTGTATAAATTATAGAGGCTTCAATGATTATGAAGTGGAAGGTGAAGAGAAATGGCTGGTGCTGAGGTAGCGGAACGAGAACCGCGCGGACAGAAAAAAGGTATTCGACGAAAGAAACGGCGCATCGCCATTCGCATTGATATGACGCCGATGGTGGATATTGCCTTCTTGTTGCTGATATTCTACATGGTGACGACGGTCTTTGCGATGCCTCAGGCGATGGAAATCAATCTTCCTCCGAAAGACCAAGAGCAAGAAGTCGAAGTGAAAGAGTCGAACTTGCTGACCATCAGGGTGGATGAGGACAGTCGCTTTTGGTGGAATCTGAAAACTCCGACGCCGGAAAATCTCCCGCAACTTCTGCCGAGTGATCCGAACAAACCGGATACGGTAATGTATAAGCTCGATCCGGATACCCTCCGAGGATTATTGTTGGAGCAAAACAGAAAGAATCCGAAACTGAACACCTTGATTCTCATACATCCCAAGGCGACCTATGCGGATATGGTCAATATCCTCGACGAAATCGACCTTATCGAACGCTCGTGGAACTCTTTCAAAGCCAAGGAGTTGGGCGTAAAGGTCGACGAGCTGCCGAAAGAGGAGAAATTCTCGTATCGGTATGCTATCGGGAATTGGGAAGCCCGGGATGATAAGATTATAAAAGAGGCCAAAAAGAAGGCCGCTGAAAGAGGTGAGTTATAATGCGAGCTGGCGCCCTCTATTCTCCATACGGTGCGTATGAGTTAAAGTCCAAGTACCAGAGAAACTTTCTGCTGGGGACGCTGATTACCCTGGCGTTTGTCATACTCATTTTGGTGATTGCCTGGATTATTTCTTCTCTACCGGAAGAAGACTACTCCAGCGTACCGAAAGTGACGATTAAGACTATTGCCGATTTGGGTCCGCCGCCGAGTATCGCCAAAAAGCCGCCTCAGGTGAAAGTGAGCGCTCCCCAGGTGGCGGCGCCGAAGGTCGGTATCCCCAAACCGGTTGCCGATGACGAAGTGCTCGATGAAGACGTGGTGATTGCCAGTCGTGACGAGCTGGCGGAAATCGTCGCTCCGGATATCACCGAAAGTGCCGAAGGAGGCGAAATCTCCGTGGAGATTGACCCGGAAGAGTATCTCCCGGCGCCGGATGAGTTTATCCCTCTGGAAATAGAGCCGGAGCCTATTTACCGTCAAGAGCCGGAGTACCCTCGGTTGGCAAAGCAAGCCGGTATTACCGGGGTGGTATGGGTGAATGCCTTGGTGGACGAAGAAGGCAAAGTCATCAAGGCGATTGTGGCGAAATCGTCCGGCACGGTGTCTCTTGACGAAGCGGCGGTAAAAGCGGCGTACAAGAACCGTTACAAACCGGGTATTCAGAACGGCCGACCGGTGAAGGTATGGGTTACCTATCCGGTGGAGTTTAAGTTAAGCGAGTAAAGAAGAAAAAGCGCTTCTGACCGATCGATAGATTGCGGTATCTAAGGAAGGAGGTACCGCATGAATGCCAAGGCATTTTATGACCGGAAGCGTCCCCTGAACTATCCCTATTCGTCAGCCTATTGTTTGAAAGCGGTCTATCAGCGCTATATGCTGATAGGCTTGATGGGGGCGGTATTGTTTGTTGCGGTTCCTACCATGATTGTTACCTGGTGGTTGTCGAAGCATGCTCCCATCGTCCCGGATGTTCCTTCACGTTCGCGCGCGGCAGACACGGTTATCATTGACTTACCTATTACACCTGTAAGAATTGCTCCACCTGACGGAGAAGTCGTCAGGGGGAGGGTGATAGTCACCTCTCAGGAAATTATCGGCCGGTTGGTTCACGACATCGCCCTTGTTCCTGATTCTTTGAGCCTTGATGGGGAAGAAAGTCAATTCGGTGAGTATACCAGTGGCGATCTGCTGCCGGAGGGAGAAGGAGGAGAACTGGAATTTGGCGACGGTTTCGGGAGTGGTTTCGGCGGGACGGTTTTTGTACCTGAAACGACCGTGTTTCTCGAAGACAGTCCGGAGTTGGATAGAAAACCCTCGTTGGTGGCAATGCCCGAACCGGAATATCCCCCTCTGGCAAAGAGAGCCGGAGTGGCCGGCAGAGCAGTGCTGGCGGTACGGGTGGGGTATGACGGTTTTCCCCAAGATATCGAGATTGTGTCCGAAGATCCTGCCGGGTACGGTTTTGGGAGGTACGCCGTGAAGGCGGCGCAAAAAGCGGTTTTCGTTCCCGCTTTGTACCATCAGGAGCCGGTATTCTGTCTGGTCACAATGGAGATCGAATTTGTTTTGAATGAGTGAAACGGTTGGCTCCCCTTCATGGGAGAACCGTGTGATTGCGATGCGAGCCGCATGCGAAGGGAGAGGAGACTCTTCTTCTCCCTTCGCACGTGGAATGCGAACTTCTTCTCTCCTTAATATGTGAAAATAACCTTCTCAAAAGGGGCTTGACAGGAATCGTCATTTTTGTTACCTTTGTTTTAACGTAAAGTCGGAGAGGTGCTCCCTGCGTGAAAGTGAGGAGGTGACAAAGTCTCAGAGTGTCCACCGATACTCGGAAATTTATCAAAGTTCATTCGTATAATTTGTGTATCTTTAAGCAGAAAAAATACTCTTATTAGAAATCGGAAGGAAGCCCTTCTTATATAAAGGAAGAGGGAAGGAAGAACATCTGCAATTCCTTGTTGTGTTCAAAGGAGGTGAGAGCTGAGGAAAAAATACGTTTACCCCACATATGCTTTTAAGGGAGGGCTTCAAGATGGGCACGGCTTGAAAAGGCTATGGGGGAATGCTCGAAGCTGTGTGCTTTAAGTCAAAAAATGTAACCCATGGAGGGACGAAATGATTTATTTGATTGATCCGAAGGAAACGACTCCGTCTGAATGTCAGACCTTCTGCTTTCTGAAGTGTCCGTTATATGACATGCCGAAACCTCTGTATGGCATTCCGCCAGATTGATCGGAAAAGTAGAAAGTAAGTTGTGACGAGGGGCGTAATACCACGTCAGTATTACGGCTGTCGAACGTTACTTACGGAAAAAACTTGAGGATGAAGTGGAAATCTTCATCCTCAAGTCTCATAAGAGTAAGTCATTCACCTTAAAGATGGAGGGATCGTATGACCTACTTAGTTGATCCTAACAATCTTTCAGCCAAGGCGTCGGCTGACTGCCTCATTTATTGTGGCATCAAGCCGTGCTATGGCATTCCACCGGAATATCCTATTTAATTCGGTGTGATGTGATTGTGGATGTGGGAGGGAATGCTCTTCCCTCCCATGATGAAAAGTTGACCGGATAATGGAAAGAAACGATGCCCAAGATTTCGCGATATAATCATTTTCAGCCCTGGAGAGACGGAAACTATATTGCTTATAACGCTCACTCCGGAGCCGTGGCGGTGATGACGGGGGAAAATTATGAGGTATATAATCGTCTCGTGGAAAAATTATCCCATTCCTCCGCTCCAGAATTGACTTCAGAAGAACAAGAACTCCTCCAGCAGCTTCAGTACGGCCGGTTCGTGTATGGAGATGATGAGGACGAATTTGAGTCGTTGAAATTCAGACACAACATGACCCGCTACGACCAAACCCGGCTGGGGTTGGTATTGGCGCCCACCTTGGCGTGTAATATGGCGTGTGAGTATTGCTATGAGGAAAACAAACGAGGGCGGATGTCTGCAGCCGTGATTGAAGCGCTTATTGATTATGTGGAAAAGCAAGCACGCGGGCTGAGCTTGGTGGATATTGGCTGGTACGGGGGAGAACCGCTCTTGGCAATGGATATTATCGAGGATATTACTCAGACAATGTTGGAGTTGGGGGAAGAGTACAAATTTACGTATACTTCCTCGATGATTTCCAACGGATACCTTTTGACGCGGGAAAATGTCGACCGGCTTCGGGATTTGCAAGTTTCTGTCGTGCAGGTGACTATCGACGGTCCTGCCCGTATTCATAATAAAAAGAGACCCTTGAAAAACGGGAGAGAAAGTTTCGAAGCCATCGTGGAAAATATCGCCTACGCGGTGACCAAAATTGCCGTCGGCGTCCGGGTAAACGTCGATAAGACGTTCACGACGGAAATCATTCAAGAACTGCTGGATGAACTGAAAGCGGCCGGATTAAAAGAGCGGGTCGGGATTTATTTCGGGCAATTGGAACCGGCGACGACGGCGTGCGCCAACATCGCGGATGCCTGCTACGATACGATTGATTTTTCACGGATAGAGACCGAGTTTTACCGGGTGTTGCTGGAGAATGGGTTCACGATTCAAAAGCTCCCCTCGCCGATGACCACCTTCTGTATGGCGCAGAATGCGAATGCGTTGCTTGTTGACCCGGAAGGATACCTTTATCGGTGTTACAATCACGTCGGAGAGCGGGAAAAGTCACATGGGAATATCTTGAGCCCCATAAACTACCAGCATCCGAACTTTTTGAAGTTGTTCGCATTCAATCCCTTTGAAGATGAAATTTGCACGCAGTGCGATATCCTGCCCATCTGCATGGGCGGCTGCCCGTCGCGACGGGCGGATAGGGGATTGAAAACCGAGGATATGTGTGAAAGTTGGCGGCATAACTTGCAGCCAATGTTGGAAATAATAGCGATGTCACGACAGCAACAAGCGCAGGCGGCTGCTCAAGCGGCGGCTGCCGCCTCTTCAGTAAAGGAGCAATCATGAGTGAGTTTAAGTTTTATCCGCAGTCGGTGGTATGGGAAATCACATTTGCCTGCAATATGAACTGCCTGCATTGCGGCACCTCGGCGGGGAAGGCTCGACCGGACGAGTTGAAGACCGACGAGGCGTTGAACTTGATTGACGAATTGACCGACTTGGGTGCGGAGATGATTACTCTTTCCGGCGGAGAGCCGTTGTTGCGAAAAGATTGGCCTCTGCTGGCGGAACGGATAAAGAAAAACGGAGCGAAATCATACCTGATCTCGAACGGGTATGCGATAACGGAAAAAACCATTGATGAGTTCGAGCGGGTCAATTTCAACAATGTTGGGTTGAGTCTGGACGGCACGGAAAAGACTCATAACTTTATCCGTCGGCGTGACGACAGTTGGCGGAAGGTCGTCGACGCTATGAAAATGATGCATAAACGCAACATCAACTTCTGTGCCGTGACCCAGGTTTCCAATATCAACCTGAACGAACTCGACGACATCAAGAACATTCTCATCGATGCCGGTTGTAAGGTGTGGCGGATTCAGATGACCACCAGCACCGGCCGGATGCAGGAGCATTCGGACTTGGTGATGACGATTGAGAATTACCCCAAGATGGTCGACAAGATTCTGGAACTCAAGCAAGATAAAGCCATTACCGTTGACGTCGGCGAGAATATCGGATACTACGGCTGCAAAGGTACCCAGCTTTTGGATGGGGCGCCGTACTTGGGCTGTTATGCCGGGACGCGCGTGGTCGGCATCGAGTCCAACGGCAACATCAAGGGATGTCTCTCAATGCAGGAGCAATTCGTCGAGGGAAACATTCGGGATTCTTCGTTCACGGAAATTTGGAATAACCCCGACGGCTTTGCCTACAACCGCAAATTCACCCGAGAGACGGCGGAAGGCTTCTGCCGGGAGTGCAAATATCTTCCCTTGTGTCGCGGCGGATGCACGACGACCTCTGTTTCGGCGACCGGTTGTCGCGCCAACAACCCGTACTGCATGTACCAAATTGAGCAAAAGCAAGGGATAACCTGCCAAGACAACGAGTGGATTGTCGATTTGTTAAAGCGGTTTGAAGAACCGGTGAAGGAAAAGGGAAAGGCTGTGTGACGCAGGAAAAACATCCTTCGTTTCTCATAGCGTATCCCTCCTCGTTTTACTACCCGGTGGGAATGGAGCGAGTAGAGATAAAGACGTCCCAACTGCTGTTGGCGTCTTTTCTGGCTCGTCGGTACCCCGTGGCGTATGCCGACTTTGAAATTGACATCGGGCGTCCCAACACTCCCACTCAGATTCGGCGGTTTGAGCGGCGTGTCCGCCAGTATCTTTCCGCTCATGAATATGATATTCTTGCTCTTTCCTGCTGGACGAGCCTCTCCTATCAAGCAACCATGACGGTTGCCCGCATAAGCCGGGAATTGTACCCGGATAGACTCATTGTCGTCGGTGGGTACCACCCTTCCGCAGTACCGAACGATTTCCTCGCTCCGGATAGTCCTATCGATTACGTCATCACCGGTGAAGGGGAACTGGCGCTTCTTGATATCGCCGAGAACCGCTTATCGCATGGCCACCCCCCTCAGCCGGAAGTGCTTCCGGCACCGGCGTTCCCGAAAGATAAGTTTGTCCCCTATGACTGGTCGATTATCGATGAGTTCGTTGCTCGCCATTTCCCCACCCAGGTGAGTAACCTGTATTTGTATTTGTCGCGGGGGTGTCCCTTCGGCTGCTCCTTTTGTATGGAGCCGTTGAAAGAAAGGGTGTGGCGGGCGTTTTCTCCGGAAGAAGCGATAAGGGAACTCTTCCGTGCGGCAGAAAGATTTCATACCAATGTTGCCATCTCCGATGCCTGCTTCGGGATGCGTCCTGCCTGGCGAAAAGAATTTTTGCAACGCTTGGTGGCGGAAAAGCCGGATTTCTGGGTAGTGGTGGAAACCCGCCCCGAGTACCTGGATGAAGAAGACATTAAACTCTTGGCGCAAATCAAAGTGGAAGTGCAGTTCGGAATCGAAAGCGGCTCGCCGGAAATGTTGCTGATAATGAAAAAAACCCGGGCACCGGAGAAGTTCCTCCAGCGCTTTCGGGAAGTCAGTCATATGCTGTCCGATTACGGGGTTCTCCATCGCGCCAATTTGATTTTCAATCATCCCGGCGAAACGAAAAAGACTTTGCAAGAGACGTTTGCATTCATCGACGAGGAGCTAAAGCGAAAAAATACCTACCTGATGTGGGCGTGCAACGGCTACATGCACTTCCCCGGCTGCGAGTTGGATTGGAACAAGAAATACTACGAAGAAAAATATGGCAGCAAATTTTTACGCCCCACCTGGTGGTATGAAAAAGAGGATCAGTTCGTCAACTGTAGGAAGTTTATCCCGTCGCATGATTTCGATGAGAGTGACGTCGATTTGTGGGAACGGATGCTTGCCGAACGAGACGAGCACTTGAAGAGCACCCTGGCGCCGCGAGCTTTTAAGTTTGCCGCCTACAAATACTTCCTCCATTGGAGAAATGACCCCCGTTTCCAACAAAATTAAACGCTTGTGGACTTACCTCAAGCCGTACTGGCATCTGGAAGCCTTGACGTTTGTCGATATGGCGGTGCTGGCGGCTCTCTCACTGGCGTTGCCGGCGGCGGTGCGCTATATGATTGACGACATGCTCCCTTCTTTGGTGCAGAATCCTCAAGTGCGGGTGGTGTTCTACTTTGGGCTGGTGCTGGTGGCGATTTACTTGACTTATGTTCTTTGCGGGTGGCTGCGCGATTACCTGGCGGCGTACATCGGTGCCCACATTATCGCCAATATGCGTTCCCAGCTCTTTTATCATCTGGAGCGCCTTTCCTTGAAATTTTTCCAGACCCACCAAGTGGGAGAGATGATGTCACGGTTGCTCTCCGATGTCAATCGGGTGCAGAACTTACTGACCTCAACGTTGTTGATTTTTCTCACAAGTATTCTGATGTTGATTGCCATTGTCATTTACCTGTTGAACATCAACTGGTTTTTGACCTTGATTGCCATCATCCCGGTGCCGCTGACGATTATCCTTACCAACTACTTCGGGAAGAAGCTCCACGTCATATCCCGTCGTCTTCAAGAGACCATTGCCCAGTTCTCCGCCAGACTTCAAGAGGCGTTCCTTTCCATCAAAATCATCAAAGCCTTCGGGCGGGAGAAAGAGGAAAAGAAAAGCGTCGACAATATCCTCACCCGCCTGACCGGGTTGTACATCAAAACAAGTGTGACCACGTCCCTTTCGGTGAACTTGGTCAACTTCTTCAACATGCTGGGACCGATAGTGGTCTTGGCGTGGGGAACGTTTCTTGTGGCGGGGGGGAGCATGAAACTGGGGGAACTGATTGCGTTTTACATGCTTTTGACCTATTTGTATTCGCCCATTCAAAGCCTCGCCTCAACCCATATTGAAGTGCAGGCGGCAATGGCGTCGGTAAACCGCCTATTTGAATATCTCGATATTCCTCCCGCGGTGGTTGAAGATTCCAAACCGGTGGTTTTGAAGCAGCCCAAGGGGGAGATAGTCTTGAAAGATGTTTCCTTTCAATACGATAAAAACGGCTTCCGTCTGGAAGACTTCAATCTAACCATCCGTCCCAAGGAGAAAATTGCGATTGTCGGTCCCTCCGGTTCCGGGAAAACGACCTTGATAAACCTTATCATGCGGTTTTTCGATCCTGATGAAGGTACTATCACGCTCGACGGAGTTGATCTGCGCAAAATTTCCTTAAAGTCACTGCGGGATACTATCGCTTTGGTCGATCAAGACCCGCTGTTGTTCAAGACGACGATTTTCAACAACATTGCCTATTCCAACCCCGATGCCACGCTGGAAGAAGTTGTCCGTGCCGCAGAAATCGCCAATATCCACAACTTTATTTCCCGACTTCCGCAAGGCTACGACAGCGAGGTAGGAGAGCGGGGGGTGACGTTGTCGGGTGGAGAAAAACAACGGATTTGCCTGGCGCGGGCGGTCTTGAAGGACCCGTGTGTGCTCATTCTTGACGAAGCCACCTCGGCATTGGATTCGAATTCCGAGCAGTTGATTCAGCAGTCGCTCGAGAAAATCCTCGTGGACAAAACAGCGATTATCATTGCCCACCGCTTGTCGACGGTGCAGCACGCCGATCGGATTATCGTCCTCGACAAGGGGAAGATTGTCGATGAGGGCACGCATGAGGAGCTTATCGAAAGCTCGCCGCTGTATCGGGAACTGGCGTCGAAACAGCTTAAAATTTAGCGAAATTCCCGGCAGTCACTTCTTGGGAAAGGGGGAAGGGAAACTTTTCGTAAGATTTTGCTTTATAAGAGGTGAGATAGTGCTTGCTTTTTTTTCGATTTTCTATACTATTAGACACAAGAAATCGAGCCTGCCGTAGGCGGGTCGATTTTGGAAAAAGCTGGATATCAGACCCATGCAAGAAGGGCTGGAGCAGTCGAGAAGATGGGCGGTTAGCTCAGCTGGTTAGAGCACCTGCCTTACACGCAGGGGGTCACTGGTTCGAATCCAGTATCGCCCATTTGAAGGGCGAGCTGGAGAGAGTTGACTGCCGGTGGGGCTGATATCGAGCGAAGAGTTTGTGTCGGGGTTGTAGTTCAGTTGGTTAGAACGCCTGCCTGTCACGCAGGAGGCCGCGAGTTCGAGTCTCGTCAACCCCGCTTTTTATCACTCTCAGCAAACTTTCAACCAACTCAAATCCTCCTTTACACAACTCACTAATCATTTACCAATACCAGAATTTATTATCATGAGCAAAGCTGCAATTAGAGTAGTGACAGCAAAAAGTGTTTTTAAGTATTTAGGTCTCGTTTTAATAGCAATTTTTCCTCCTAACACACCACCAAATATCGTTACGGTCGCAATTGGTATAGCCCAAGCGGGATTGAAACTACCATGCAACGCATGTCCCAGAAAACCGGCGAACGCCGTTGCCGCCACCATTGCAGATGCTGTCCCCACAGCAATACGCATGGGAACACCGCATGCCAAGACCATTAGTGGAACCAAAAATGACCCGCCTGAAACACCGACCATTCCCGAAAAAAAACCGGTAGCCATCGTAAAGGGCAATGCTATCCACAAGTTGACAACATAAACCTCGTTGCCGGTTCTCAAATTCCAGTACCCCCACTTCTGTTTTGGTTTTTTCTTGGTTTCCTCCGCAGTGAAAAGCATGGCGCCCCCCGCAAGGGCTAACAGAACCGAAAACACCAACTTCAATTCCCTGCCGCTGAAACTGTGAGCCACAAAGCCGCCGACGAAAGCCGTACCAGCAGTCAGAATGCCGAGCATGAGCGCAAGAGGTATCGACAGGGTTTTGCCTTTTCTGAAAATAACCATCGCCGCAACCGACGTGGTGAAAAGCACAAATTGTCCGGTAGTCGCGGCTTCGTGCATTGGCAATCCAGCGAGCACTAGGGTAAGTACGTAGAAATTGCCGCCGCCACGCCCCGTCATGGTCATCAGGACAGCCAAAGCAAAAATGATCAGGGCTACTACGGTAATCTTCAGCATGACGATTATTCTCCGGACTTTTTCATCTCGAGATGCTTCAGTAACTTCCCGGGCAGCACAAGGCTTGCAATTGCCTCGTACCCCCCTAGGACAACGCGCACGTTTTCGTATCCCTTCGCGCGTAGGAATGCGTAGACGATAGCCGATCTGGTGCCGGCACTGCAGAAGATACCGACCACCCTGTCACGGGGGATCTCGCCGATGCGGTCGGGTATCTCGTCGATCGGAATATGCACCACTTCAATATGGTGTTTGAGTTTTAACGGCAGAGACTCCACCTCGGGATACGAACGCACGTCCAGAAAGAGCGCATTATCCATTGTTAGGAGTTTTTCCATCTCCAGCTTGTGCTTTCCGGCTCCAAAAAACTCGAAACTCATTGTTCTTAGAACATGCTCCATCTCGTTCATCCTGGTATTCTCCTTCCTAATCTTTTACAATGCTATCCAATCAGGACTTGTTATCCCATGTTTCCCGTTCTTGGATAACCTTTGTTGCACAAGTCAAGAATTCCACAACACATGGAATTACAAGACGATATTCTACTGTTCGGCCTTTACGTTCATCGTCAACGATACCGGCGGATCTCAATACGGTCAGATGCTTTGAAACAGTTGATTGATCCCCTCCTATCATCGAGACAAGTTCTCCGACAGTACATGCACCTTCGGCTAAACGACTTACAATCGCTAAGCGGGATTCATGCGCAAGTGCTTTGAGAACCCTGGCTGAAGAACGAAGGTCAACGGTGACTTTTTTCTTCATGCTTTATAGACCTCGATTCTATATGATACCATGACCATATGGTCATATTATCATATAATTATTCGACTGTCAAGGGGAATCAGTCTACAATTTTATAATTGGGGCTACTTCTGCGGACGACGTAATCAACGCCCGTCCGGCATAAGCGGCGACATCATCGCACTCGACCGCCACGGCAAAAGACAGATAGGCTCCCGTCGAGAATCCGAAGACGCCGATACGATTGCTATCCACTTCGGGTTGTGATTTTACGTAGTCGATAACAGCTCGGTAGTCCAAGAGAAATTCGGTATAACAGAGTTGATCGGAATTCATGCTCCACACGTCGCTTTGTCCAAAACCGCGCCAGTCGAACAGCACAACGTTGAACCCACGCGTAAGTAGTTCGTAGGCATAAGGGAGCAGGTACGCCATATTTCCGGCGTCTCCGTCACAAATGATAATGGTAGGCTTTTTTTGGTCGTCGATGGTGTGGTATGCTCGAGCAGCAGTTTTGTACGGTTTCGGAACCGGCATCCGTCCAATGAACGAGTTGGAAATGCCAACGGTGACTTGAGCGGGAAAGAACCAACCCTTGATGGTCACAGAGTCGCTGGTGACGGTTTGGAATTCTCGGTAGATAATCCCGTAATCGGATGGGTAAGCCAAGTATTCTTTCGTAGGCTTGAGGGCATGGGCGGTCGTCAAAAACTTACCGAGTGTGATTGTTATGATTAAAAAGAGTCTCACCGATTTCCTTTCGGGTAAAATTGATGATGTGATTGTCACCACTGTTCTTTTAAGAATGAGTAGGTAAGGGCAATTTCTGTCAAGGGAAGCATGTGCCTTAAAGGTGCCTGATATAATCTTCAACAAGGAAGAAAAACACACGGAGGGTATTAGGATTGCTTAAATCCTGTTCTACAATTTGGCGTAGTATGTCGTTGACATTAGCGTGGCTTGTTGTAACATTGTACTAATTAAGAGAAAAACGATCATAGGGAGAAGTTTTTCATGCAGGCGTATACCCGAAATTTTGCCCGTGTTTACAATGTGAAGTGGTCGAATTATGCTAAGCAGGTCGCTCCCTTGATTCTCAATTTTTACAGATCAACACCGATCGGACAGACGAACAAGTCCCTCCTAGACCTCTGTTGCGGCACCGGCAATTTAGCCCTTCACTTCCTCGAGAACGGTTTTACGGTCGTTGGTATCGACTTGTCGGAACATATGCTTCACTACGCCAAAGAGAATACCAGCCGTTACTGTGAGTCGGGTCAGGCTACTTTCATACAAGCCGATGCGAGTAATTTCACTCTGAGCGAACACTTCGGGTTGGTTGTTTCCACCTATGATTCGCTCAATCATCTTGATGGCGTGGAGGCGCTTCGGAATTGTTTTCGTTGTGTGTATGCGGTTTGTGACGGTTATTTTATTTTCGATCTCAATACGCGCACCGGGTTGAAGCGCTGGAACAGCATCCAGGTAGATGAAAGCAGCGAGGACGCTTTCGTGGTCACCCGCGGTTTCTATGACGGGGAAAGTGATAGAGCCTGGACGAAAATAACCGGCTTTGTGAAAGCCCCGGATGACTCGTACGAACGTTTCGAGGAGACCGTTTTTAATGCGGTCTATGAAATGGAAGGAGTAAAAGAAGCACTCCTTGAGGTTGGATGGAGCGACGTCTTCTTTGCCCGCATTCAATCTCTCTCAACTCCGCTTGACGAGCCCGAGAAGGAACCGCGGGTCTTCGTTGTAGTGCGCAAGTAGTCTCCGTATGTGACTGAGAACAGGAGGAGGTTGGTAGAACGGCAATCACAGATTGCCGCCATAACTTTATAATCTTAATCTTTCGGCAGGTCTCTTCGAGACCTTCCCTACTCTGACTCTCACTTTCTCACCTTCG
>CAZAZQ010000001.1:0-155574 GCA_964489705.1 uncultured Ignavibacteriales bacterium | reverse complement strand
TTCGGCAGGTCTCTTCGAGACCTTCCCTACTCTGACTCTCACTTTCTCACCTTCGGCAGGTCTCTGCGAGACCTTCCCTACTGACTTTCTCGAATATCTACTATTTCTTTTGCGAGGGGGAAGAGGGTTGCTTGAGGTTGTATTTTTCTATTCTACGGCGTACTGTTCCTTCGCTGACTCCCAGCAACCGTGCTGCTTTGCTTTTGTTCCAGTCGGACTCTTCGAGTGCCCGCACCAGTTCTTCATACTCCAAGAACCTGCCCGTTTTTTCCAGAATATCAACCATCCGGGACAGGTTGTGTCGTGCCTCAAGGCAGAGTATCCGCACCGCCTGTTGAAGCTCGCGAATATTTCCCCGCCATTTCCGGCGCATGAACATCTTGCCCAGTTGCTCAACTTCCATCCGCGTGCCCCAGCCGAGTTCCACACCCTCCTGCTCCAGGAAATACCGTACCAGTTCCGGGATGTCGCTTTTGCGCTCTTCCAAGGGCGGTAGTTCAAGTGTGACTCCCGCCAAGCGGTGGTACAAATCCTGTCGGAATTTCCCTTCGCGGATGCGGCTTTCGAGGTCGCTGTTGGTTGCCGAAATCAATCGGAAGTTTACCTCCCGCAGCCGGTTTTCGCCGATTCGGCGGATGCGGTGGGTTTCCAGCGCATCCAACAGCTTGAGTTGCACTTCTATCGGGGTGTCGCCGATTTCGTTGAGAAAGAACGTCCCGCCGTCGGCTTCTTCGAGCAGACCGATGCGGTCCTGAGTTGCCCCGCTGAAACTCCCTTTGGCGTGCCCGAACAGTTCCGACTCGAACACTGTCGCCGGTATTGCCGCCGCATTGACGCTGATAAACTGTCCTTGCCTGCCGCTGTGGTAGTGGATGTATTCCGCCAGCAGATCTTTCCCCGTGCCGGTCTCGCCCGTCAGCAATATCGGCACATCCGACTGCGCCATAGCCTTGGCGTACTTCAGCAGGTCCTTCATCTGCATGGTTACGCCGATGACTTTCGGCTCACCTTTGTGTCGTCTGCCGCTCTTGCTTTCACTGAGGGCACGGTACTTCGTTACCAGTTTCGTCACCGGCTTGAGGTATGGTTCTATCTCTTCCCGTTCGAAATATTCTTTCGCCAGCACTAACAGACGCAGGCGTTCGCCGTTTTCATACAACCCGGAGGTCGCCGCCATGTACTGCGTCACCGCCAGTTCGTATTGCGAGCCGATTTCCTCGAAAATCTCCATCGCTTTTTCGAACCAGACCCGCGCGGCGCCTTCGCGCCCGTAGTACTGCTCCACCTGTGCGAAGATACGGTAGCACGCCGCAATCTCCACTCGTTCATTTATCCGCTCCGCTACGTAGAGAGCTTCCTTGGCGATTTTTTGTGCCTTCAGGTAATCCCGCCGACCGAGGAATACTTCGGCAAGCAGTCGTTTCATTTGCGATATCAGCGCCGACCCCGGTGCAATTTCTTTTGCCAGGTAGAGCCCTTCGGTCAGGGCGTCTTCGGCGGCGTCGTATTTCTTTTCGAGCAGGAGGATAAAGCCGAGGTTCTCGTAGTAGATGGCTTTTTCTCTGACGTACTCGCTCAGGAACGGCTCCGCTTTTTTGATGATGCGTTTGGCTTTTTTTATGTTACCCCTGAGAGCATAGGGGAGAGCGGACATGTAATAATAGTTAATGAGAGGCTTTGCACCATGTCGAGTCACTTTGACAGGGTATAATTGATAGGTATAGATACTTTCTCTAAGTCTTCCTGCTTTATAATAAACACTAGCTAGGTTGTGTCCAACTTTGCAGAGGTTTGCATTATCATTAAGCTTTTTATACAGACTTATAGATTCTTCTAAACAGTGAATTGCCGACTTGCTATTACCATTTTCGTTTTCAACAAATGCGAGCCGATTTAGGACTCGCGCTGCCATACTGTCATTTTCACACCTTAGGTAGTTTGAATAAGACTCTATCAATACTTGTCGTGCTTCACTTAATTTACCTGTTGAGGTAAGCAACCATCCTTTTAAGTACTTAGCTTTAGCAAAGAGCTCAGTTTCGTTTTGTCTAAAGGTTTCAATCGCTTCATCAATGAGGTTCTCAACAGAGTAGTCACTTACTTGGATCGAAGCCTCTGCATACAAAAGGCAATAGTACCCACACTCTTTTTTTGTTAGAGATGACCGGTCAATAGAAGAGAGGTTCCTAATCGCCTCAATATATTTTTTATCGTGTAGGAGTTGTTCTATTCGTGCAAATTTGTCCGTTATTGTCTGTAGCATTTTGCTCTACTTGGTTTTTAGCGGTTATAACGTACTTTGGTGCTATAAACACCTTTATGTACTTGGAAAAAAGATAGTTAAACAGATCAACCTTATCTATGATGAAGCCACCTTCCGAGTCAGCTTCATTCCAACCGGTTTCATCCCCGTTGGGTCTTTCTTTCATTTTCCAGGGGAGCCCTTTCAAGGGATCGTGATCCAACGCCGCCACCGGCGCTGCGAACAACCCCACACTGAATGCTATCATTATCAATAGCGTTACCAAACGCTTCATTTTGAATTACCTCTTTTCTCTCCTCAATTTCCTCTCAACCACGCTTTTTTCGCCACCTTTTTTGACTGAACGCCAACAACTTGGCAGGTCTTTTCAAGACCTTCCCTACTACTCGTCCTTTCCGTTCCTCAGTAGGGCATGGTCTGGGACAGACCTGCCATTTTATAACTCTCCGGCAGGTCTCCTTGAGACCTTCCCTACTCGCTCACTCTTTCAAAAACACTCCCTCCTTTGGGGTGCCCCACCGCTTGCGGTGGGTGGGGCTCGTTTGTTTTTTTACTCCTCTCTTGTCGTTCTCCTTTTGCCTCTTTCCCATAGCCGTGCCATGGGTGCCCTTCCCGGGCTCGGTTGGGCTTCTCGACAGGGCTGGCGAGAATGTCCACTCTGCACACACCCTGAACTATTTCCGACAAACCCGTAGGGAAGATCCGGAACGGATTTGCCTTTATTCTCACATTGTCTTAGTAGGGCATGGTCTGGAACATAGCTGCCACTTCTGTTCGGCAGGTCTCTTCGAGACCTTCCCTACTTTTGTTTGTGAACGGTCGACGTTTCCGCCTGCCGCTTTTCCATCCTTTCCGTCAGGAAAGGATTCCTGACGGCGCAGGGAATCTTACCTATGCTGATATACCCTTTTGCGAACAGCTTAAACAAATCTATCCCGTTAATCACAGCGGTCTTATCATTTGAGTCAAGGTCATGCCAACCAGTTTCATCTCCGGTTGTGTTTTCTTTCATCAACCACGGAAGCGGTTTGCTGGGGTCATGCTGAGATGCGATTGCAGATGGGATACACAGTGATAAACTGATCGCCACCACCGCGAACAGTATGGGTAGCTGTTTCATATTATTGCCTCAGTAATATGTCCACGCTTTTCACTACATGCAATTAACAAAATCACCCGATTTTTGTCAAGTAAAAAATTGCCGTCAAGAGAGTTAGATAAATAGGGGAAATCCGGAATCTTCGCATTGTCTTAGTAGGCACGGTCTGGGACAGACCTGCCATCAGCTTTTCCATATTTGGCTTTCCCTACTCCACTAGGAATAGTTGCCGGATGAGAAGAGAAGCATAGCAGAATGATTGAGCATCCAATAGGATGCTCAATCATTCTTCACCAACCCGCGGAGGACTTTCAGGTTTTCGATGTCTTCGGCGAGGTCTTCACCCTTCGGCGTTTCGAGAATCATCGGGATTTTCTTCAAGCGCTTGTCGTTGACGACATTCCGGAAACCCTTCAAGCCGATGAACCCTTTCCCGATGTGCTCGTGCCGGTCTCGGCGAGAACCGAACTCTTTCATGCTGTCGTTCATATGGATAATTTTCAAACGTTTCAAGCCGATGATGTCGTCGAACATCTTGATGGTCTTTTGGTATTCTTGCGGTTCCACCAAGGGATATCCGGCGGCGAAAATATGGCAGGTGTCCAGGCAGACTCCGATATGCTGCTTGTCTTCCACCTTGTCGATAATGTATGCCAGTTGCTCGAAGGTATAGCCGAGGTTTGTGCCCTGTCCGGCGGTGGTCTCCAGCAGAAGGGTGACGTGATTGTCTTTCAGCTCGTCAAACAAACGGTTGATATTTTCCGCAACCGTGTTCAATCCTTTTTCTTCGCCGGAGCCCACGTGCGAGCCGGGGTGCATGACGAGATTGGGAATTTTCAAAAGCTCGCATCGCTCCATTTCTTCTTTCAGCGAGCGGTATGATTTTTCGTTCAACGCCTTGTCGGGGGAGGCGATATTGATAAGGTAACTGGTATGCGAGGTGGCGACGGTGACGCCCGTTTCTTCAATGAGAGCGAAGAACTTTTCGACATCATCCGGTTTCAGCTTTGCCGCCCGCCATTGATTGTTGGACTTGTTGAACATTTGAATCGTGTCGCAAGTGGCTTTTAGCCCTCGCTCGATGGCTTTGTGCACACCGCCGGCAATAGATTCATGAGCACCGAAAAGCATATATCCTCATTGAATGCGCGTTTTCATTCCGAGGGAAAAGATACGCTTTTCTTTCCTTTGTGACAATCGATAAGTTTTTGTCGGGAAGAGCAGGGGAAAGGAAAGCAAGAATTTTCTTGAATACCGTAGGTAGCGATGAGTATCTTACCAACAAGGAAATAAAAGGTCTTGGTAGGAGGTTTTACATGCCGTTTTGTCCCAAGTGCCGGTATGAATACGAAGAGGGGATTTTCCGTTGTCCCGATTGTGACGAGCCGCTGGTAGATCGGTTGGAAGAGGATAAAAAAGGAGAGGAATACAAGGACTGGATAGAGATTGCCCGCTTAACCTCTCCTCAATTCGCCCAAATGGTTCTGGAAGTATTGCACGAAAAAGAGATTCCGGCGGTGATTTCGTCCTCGTCGGGCTTTTTCGGAGAAACCGGCCAAATGGGAATCGCCTCTTTTGCACCTGCCGGTGGGGGGTTTTCTTTGTTGGTGCCCGAGAAATTTGTGTCGATTGCCGACAAAGAAGCCGCCCTCGTGTTAGGGGAGGTATGGGAAAAGTCAAAGCTGTTTGACATTGAAGAGGAAGAGGAATAGCGGAAGGTTTTTCCAATTATTACCGGTATTTCTTGAAGGGGAAGGGGATTGTCTTTGGGATGTTCTGTGGCAGAACTCACCCGCCCCTTTGTATCCAATTGAATGTCAATATGATAGCAAAAAAGAGCGAACCATAGGAAGATAAGCGCTTGACAAAACGCTTTGAAGCATGTTATTTTTATCACAAAGTAGTAGGAAGGCAGAAGAAAAAATCTGCCTGAAGTTATGGCTATGATTGTTACTTTTTTCACAAGTATGAGAAAGAATAGGTACGGAATAGAAGTCCCGGTCAACCGGGGCGATAGAGTGTAAGGAGTGTCCCATGGCCGAATACGAACCGGTCCAAGACGAAATCACAGCCGATACCTTGGTCGTTGGCGGCGGTCCCGCGGGAACGACCACGGCAATCGAGACGGCTGAGATCGGCAGGCACGTCATCCTTCTCGAGCGGCTCCCTTCCTTGGGCGGACGGGTCGCCGCTTCTTTTCAATATTTTCCTAAGCTCTGCCCGCCGACCTGTGGGATTGAAATCAACCTTAAGAGAATCCGTGTCAATCCCTACATCCGAGTTTTGACTCTTGCCGAGGTGGAGAAGATCTCCGGCTCTCCGGGAAATTACGAGGTGACCATCAAGATTTCTCCGCGCTACGTGAACGAAAAATGCACAGCCTGCGGCGAGTGCGCCAAAGTCTGCGAAATCGAGCGAGACAACGACTTCAACTTCGGCATGGACAAAACAAAAGCCATTTATTTGCCTCACTTGATGGCGTATCCCTTCCGTTACGTTATCGATCCTCGCTACGTGAAAGACGAGCGCATGAAAAAGTGCGTCGAAGCCTGCCAGTACGGCGCTATCGACTTGGAAATGCAGCCCCGGACGGTCGTTGCCAAAGTGAAAGCTGTCGTCTGGGCGACCGGTTGGAAACCTTACGATGCGACCAAGCTTGACAACCTCGGCTTTGGGAAGATTCCGAACGTCATTACCAACATGATGATGGAGCGGCTTGCTTCACCCAATGGACCCACCGAGGGGAAAATCCTCCGTCCTTCCGACAAGAAGGAAATCAAGAGTATCGGCTTCGTTCAATGTGCCGGTTCGCGCGATGAGAACCACCTGCCGTATTGCTCCGCTATTTGTTGCATGGCGTCGATGAAAGAAGCCACCTACGTCCGCTCGCAATATCCCGATGCAGATATTCATATCTTCTACATCGACGTGCGTTCGCCGGGGCGGTGGGAAGATTTCTACGTCAAGATGCAGAATGACGAGAAGATTCACTTCCACCGCGGCAAAGTGGCGAAAATAGAAGAAAACCCCGCCACCGGCAATCCGATTCTCCATGCCGAAAACACCCTGACCGGAGAAATTACGCAAACAGAGGTGGAGTTAGCGGTGTTGGCGACCGGGATGGTGCCCAATACGGCTGATGAGCCGCCGCCGCTGGATGTTCCTCGCGATGAGTTCGGATTTCTGGTTCAGGATGCCCCCGGAGGGGTTATCGGAGCGGGAACGGCGGTGCGCCCCGGTGATGTCTCGGCGTCGGTGCAAGATGCCACCGGTGCGGCATTGAAAGCGATAACCGTCGGGGCAAGGAGGTAAGGTCATGGATACGAAAGTTGGTGTCTATATTTGTAAAGGATGTGAAATCGGCTCGTCCATCGATATTGAGAAACTGGAAAAAGAAGCTGCCGGTAAGAAAGTGGCGGTCTGTAAGAGTTTTCCGGTTCTCTGTACCAAAGAGTGCGTCGACGAAATCAAAGCCGACATCAAAAATGAAGAGCTGAACCGAATTGTTATTGCCGCTTGTTCGGGACGGGTTTTCCCGGAGTTGTTCGATTTCGGTCCCGACCTCGTAACCGACCGTGTCAACCTGCGGGAACAGGTAGCATGGTGCCATCCCCCAAACGACGAAGATACCCAGATGCTGGCGGAAGACTACCTCAATATGGGCATCGTGCGGGTACAGCATAGCGAGCCGCCGGAGCCGTATACGGAAGAGACCAGCAAGGATATCTTGGTGGTGGGGGGCGGTATGGCGGGGATGACTGCCGCCAAGTCAGCCGCGGCGGCGGGGTACAAAGTCTACCTCGTGGAGAAAGAGCCGCAGTTGGGCGGCTGGGCAACCAAGTTCAAGAAAGTGTTCCCCAAGAAGCCTCCGTACCGGGAACCGGAAGATTCCGGGGTGCAACAGCTTATCCAAGAAGTGGAGAACGACCCCAACATTACCGTTTTTACCTCTACCGTGATCGAGCGCACGTCCGGACAACCGGGGAAGTTTGAAGTCACATTGAAAAACGGCAGCCAGCCCCAGCCGATTATGGTCGGCTCGATTATTCAAGCAACCGGCTGGAAACCGTACGATCCGAATAAATTGGGCAAGTGGGGCTTCGGTGTTTCGCCTGATGTGATTACCAATATCCAGATGGAGGAAATGGCAGCGAACGGCGGGATAAAACGTCCTTCCGACGGCAAAGCGCCTACCAGTGTTGCTTTTATTCAATGTGCCGGTTCACGCGACCAAGAACACCTGCCCTATTGCTCGGCAGTCTGCTGTCGGGTTTCTCTCAAGCAGGCGTTGTATGTTCGGGAGCAATATCCCGATGCGAAGATTTACATTATCTACAAAGATCTCCGCTCTCCGGCGCAGTTCGAGCGGTTTTACGCCACGGTGCAGGACGACGATGCTATCTTTTTGACCAAGGGGGAGATAGCCGGAGTGACCAAGCAAGCCGACGGCAAGTTGGCAATCCGGGTGGAGGAGACGTTGCTGGGCGAAGATATTACCATCAGCGCCGATATGGTCGTCCTTGCCACCGGCATGGTTCCTACGACCAAAGTGGATGAAGAAGAAGAACCCGAAGAAGCAGCAGAAACAACGGAAGGAGAAGCATCAGAGGAGGCTTCTCAAGAAGGGATGACTGCTGACGGCAAGAAAGAAGCGGAGAGTGCTGAGAAGGGGGCGAAAATCCTCAATCTCACCTACCGTCAAGGAACCGACTTGCCGACCCTGAAGTACGGTTTTCCC
Organism: uncultured Ignavibacteriales bacterium; assembly: GCA_964489705.1. Lineage (GTDB taxonomy): Bacteria > Zixibacteria > MSB-5A5 > GN15 > FEB-12 > CAZAZQ01. Next base: position 147,474 of record CAZAZQ010000001.1, on the reverse strand, counting down.
GATTCGCACTTCATTTGCTTCCCGTATGAGACCCGCCGCACGGCGATTTATGCCGCGGGGGCGGTGCGGGCGCCGATGGATTTTGCCTCCAGTATCAACGATGCTTACGGGGCGGCGATGAAATCCATCCAAGCGGTGGAATCGGTTGCCAAAGGTGCGGCATTGCACCCGCGTTCCGGCGATTTGACTTTCCCTGAATTCTTTATGCAACGCTGTACTCAGTGTAAACGCTGCACCGAAGAGTGTCCGTTCGGAGCGTTGGACGAAGATGACAAGGGAACGCCTTTGCCCAATCCGTTCCGTTGCCGTCGCTGCGGAGTGTGTATGGGAGCTTGTCCGGAGCGGATAGTCTCGTTCAAGAATTACAACGTAAATATCATCTCCAGCATGATTAAGACGATTCACATTCCGGACGAGTTCGAGGAGAAACCGCGTATTCTCTGTTTTGTCTGTGAAAACGACGCTATGCCGGCGGTCGATATGGCTGGCATGAAGCGCTTGCAGTACAACTCGATGGTGAGGATAATTCCTCTCCGGTGTCTGGGCTCGGTCAATACCATTTGGATCAGCGATGCGCTGGCGTCGGGGTTTGACGGCGTCATTCTCTTAGGATGCAAGAAAGGCGACGACTACCAGTGCCATTTCATTCGAGGGAGTGAGCTGGCGGAGTATCGTATGGACAATGTACGAGAAAAACTCAAACAGCTTGTCCTCGAAGAGGATAGAGTGCAAATCCATGAGGTGGCTATCTCCGATTACGACAAGATTCCGAAAATCTTCGACGATTTCCTCGAAGTTATGGATACGGTTGGTCCCAATCCATACAAAGGCATGTAATATCATCTCCTGTTTTTTGGTTGAGAAAAGGCGTCCTCTTCGAAAAAAAGAGGGCGCCTTTTCATATTTCCTTGTCCCGAAACAGCTTGTGAAAGAAAGTCTAAAATGGAGTGAATAACACCAAAATAAAGCGGAATTTCCGGCTTTTTCTCAAATGTCTTGGTCGAGAAAAAGGGGGTATTTTTTCTGAAAGCGAAAACGGGGGATTTCTTTTCGTTTTAAGTCGTTCTGTTTCAAGATATGCAATATTTTTATTTTTTCTTTCTCGGGACAAAAAGAGACGAATCATCCGCCATCTGTTATGTTATCGTTATAACCTATTGATATACAATAAATAACGATATTTTTGCGCCTAAAAAGTAAAAAGAGAACCTTTTCTGTCGAAAAAAAAGATAATGAATTTTTTCACAATTTTCTCTTGACGAAAGGATGAGAAATGGTTATAAAGTAAATGGAGAAAGTGAAATTTTTAGCATACTAAGGCAGGCATGATGGCGATGACGAAAGTTTGGCAGCCTCATATTGATTCCTTGAGCCTCCGGACAGAGAAGTGTTTTCAGAGAAATAAAAGGAATATGCACATAAAGAATGATACCTGTATAGATGAGGAGTGAACATGGCGGAAACCTTACCTAAAACACCGAAGTTGGACGAGCTGGAGAAGGGCCCTTGGCCAAGCTTTGTCAAAGAGATAAAGATGGCGGCGCAAAAAAGCCCCATGGCGAGAGACCTTCTCGGCCAGCTGGAACAGTCCTATCAAGAGAAAATCGGCCACTGGAAACACGGCGGCATTGTTGGAGTTATGGGCTACGGCGGCGGTGTTATCGGCCGATACTCGGATTTGCCCGATAAGTATCCCGGCATTTCCCATTTCCATACCATGCGAATCAACCATCCGGCTGGGTGGTTCTATACGACCAAAGCATTGCGGGACATTTGTGACTTGTGGGAGAGACACGGCTCCAGATTGACCAACATGCACGGTTCTACCGGTGATATCATTCTTTTGGGAACCAGAACCGAGGAGCTTGAGCCCACCTTTGCCGAGCTGGCGAAAATCGATTTCGATATCGGCGGTTCCGGTTCGGACGTGCGGACGCCGAGCTGTTGTGTCGGTCCCGCTCGGTGCGAGTGGGCGTGTTACGACACTCTCGCTCTGACCTACGATTTGACCATGACCTATCAGGACGAGCTGCACCGTCCGGCGTTCCCGTACAAATTCAAATTCAAGATGTCGGGATGTCCGAACGACTGTGTCGCCGCGATTGCCCGTGCCGATATGTCGATTATCGGGAACTGGCGGGATGAAATCCAAATCGACCAAGATGCGGTGAAAGAGTACGTCGATCGCGGTTTGGATATCGTCTCCGATGTGATTGAAAATTGTCCCGGCAAATGCATTGCCTGGGACGGCAAAGAACTGCATATCGAAAACAGCTTCTGCCGTCACTGCATGCACTGCATTAACGTGATGCCGAAAGCCTTGCGTCCCGGCAAAGACCGCGGCGCCACTATTCTCATCGGCGCAAAGGCTCCCATTGTGGAAGGAGCGCTCCTTTCGTCGGTGCTCTTCCCATTCATCAAGATTGAGGCTCCGTATACCGTCATCAAAGATACGGTGGAGAAGATTTGGGATGTCTGGTGCGAAGAAGGGAAGAACCGCGAGCGGATCGGTGAGTTTATCCAGCGGGTCGGCTTCGGCAACTTCCTCGATGCCATCGACATGGAGCCGGTCGCGGAGATGGTTGCCGCTCCACGGGATAACCCGTATGTCTTCTACGAGGAATACTACGAAGAAGACGACGAGGAAGAGGAAGGCGAAGAAGGATAAGGTACCCGCGACGGTACCGCATGGGAAATTGGAAAGTATAACGTTATAGAATAGAGGTTTGGATATGGCTGAAGCAACCCAGGAGAGAAGAACGGATTTCGGCCCCCCCCATTACGAGCAGTTTTTACCGCCCGTAATCAAGGCGAACTATGGCAAGTGGAAATACCATGAGTTGATAAAACCCGGTGTCATGGTTCATGTGGCTGAATCCGGCGACAAAATCTACACGGTGCGAGCCGCCTCCGGCAGGCTTCTCAGTATCGACAAGATTCGGATGTACTGTGATCTGGCGGACAAATACTGCGACGGATATATCCGCTTTACCAGCCGTCACAGTGTGGAGTTCATGACTACCAAAGAAGAAAACATCGAGCCGATTATCAAGGAGCTGAAAGCGTTGGGTCACCCGATTGGCGGTATCGGCAATGCCATTACCAGTATTGTCCATACCCAAGGGTGGATTCACTGCCACTCGGCGGCAACGGACGCCTCCGGTATCGTCAAAGCCGTTATGGATGAGCTGATTGAGTATTTCGAAGACACCAAGCTGCCCGGTAAACTGCGGATTGCACTGGCGTGCTGCTTGAACATGTGCGGGGCGGTTCACTGCTCCGATATCGCCATTTTGGGTGTTCATCGCCGTCCGCCGCGGATTAACCACGAGACCCTGCGTAAACAGTGCGAAATCCCCAACGTCGTGGCAGCCTGTCCGACGGCGGCGATTCGTCCGACCACCGTGAACGGGCAACCCTCGGTGGAAGTGATTGAAGAACGCTGCATGTTCTGCGCCAACTGCTACACGGTCTGTCCGGCGATGCCGCTGAACGATCCGTTGAACGACGGCGTATCCATTTGGGTCGGCGGGAAGGTCTCGAACGCCCGCAGCGAGCCGATGTTCTCCAAGCTGGCAATTCCGTACTTGCCGAACAATCCGCCTCGCTGGCCCGAAGTGACCAGTGCGGTGAAGAATCTGGTGGAATTGTGGGCGAAACATGCGCGTAAGTACGAGCGCATGGGCGAATGGATAAACCGTATCGGCTGGCCGAAGTTCTTCAAACTCGCCGGTATTGAGTTCCAGAAGGAGCATATTGACGACTTCAAACATGCCGGCTTAACCTTTAAGCGGTCAACACATTTAACTTTTTAGAGGATATGAGTTGTGGCCAAGACAGTTGAAGAAGTAGCGGATGCGATGTACAAGCTGGTGAAGGAAGCCCAGGGCCAACGGAAGTTGAAAGCCATGGATTTGACCAAAGCCATGATAGAGCTCTTTGGAAACGAAGTGGACAAGAAGCTCTGCAAAGAGGCTATCAAATCCCTCATTAATTCGGGTCGGTGTGTGTACACCTACTTCGGAGGGAGTTACATCGAACTTCCGCATCAAGAGGGCGCTGCGAACGATTAGCTCCCGGCGCTCGGGGTGGACTTCTATGGGAGTGAGAATGCCGCGGCTGGTCATCGCTGGCGTTGCCGGGGACACGGGGAAGACTTTGGTCAGTCTGAGCCTCGCCGCCGCGTTACAAAGAAGAAAGCTGGTCCTTTCGACCTTTAAGAAAGGACCGGATTATATAGACGCTGCATGGCTGACGTATGTGTCCGGGGTAGCGTGTCGGAATCTCGACACCTACCTCGTCGCTTCTGATGAGGCCTACCGTTCTTTTGTTCTTCACGCCCGCCACAGCGAGTTTGCTCTTATCGAAGGGAATCGAGGACTCTACGACGGCAAGGACGTCGTCGGTACCCACAGCACGGCGGAACTTGCCAAGTTACTGAAAGCACCGGTCGTGTTGGTGGTGGACGTCACGAAAGTCACCCGCACCGTGGCGGCGATAATCAACGGCTGTGTCGCTTTCGACCCGCAAGTGCGTATCGCCGGAGTTATCCTCAATAGCGTTGCCGGACCGCGGCATGAGGAAATTATCACAAATGCCGTCAAACGCTTTTGCCGTTTGCCCGTCGTGGGAGTTATCCCCAAACTGGGAAAAGAAGCGTCCTTGATTCCGGGACGCCATTTGGGTTTGGTGCCGCCGTCGGAGTTTGATACCTCGACCCAGTTTGTCTCCCGGCTGGCGGAGCTTGCTGATAAGTACCTCGACATTGATGCTTTGATTCGTTTGGCTGCCGAAGCGCCTCCCTTGGACGTGCTCGAAAACGAAAAAGAAAAGAAAAAAACGGCGGAGGTGAAAATCGGCTACTTCAAAGACAGCGTTTTTACCTTCTATTATCCTGAAAATCTGGAGGCGTTGGAGCAAAACGGTGCCGAGCTGGTTCCGATTGATTCCCTCCATGATAATGAACTACCCGCCGTTGATGCCCTTTATATCGGCGGCGGCTTCCCGGAGACTCATGCCAGTCGCTTGGCGGCAAATCGTCGCTTACTCGAAGATATAAAATGCCGCGCCGATGCCGGTTTGCCGATTTATGCCGAATGCGGCGGCTTGATAATGCTCTCCCGCTCTCTGCGGATAGAAAACCGAACCTATCCGATGGCGGGTGTTTTTCCCGTCGAGGTCGTTTGGCGGAAGAAACCGGCCGGGCACGGGTATACCCATCTTCGAGTGGAGAAGGACAATCCGTATTTCCAAGTGGGAAGCGAGATGAAAGGGCACGAGTTCCATTATACCGGCGTGGAAGCAGGCGGGGAAGAGGTTGAGACCTGCCTGACGATGCTCACCGGAACCGGTGTCGGTGGGAAACAGGACGGCTTGATTTATCGGCGGGTGCTGGCGGCATATACTCATATCCATGCCTCCGGGGTGACCGAGTGGGCGGCGGCGTTGGTTGCTCAAGCTCGCGAATATCGTTCCCAGCGAGATGCGGAAGGTAAAGAATCGCTTTCGGAAGGAGAGATGAGACGACTCGGTCCGAATGTGAAGGCGTTGACTCCCAAGCAGGCGGCGGCTGGATAAATGAATGGGAAAAGAATAGGTGATGAAATAATCTTCAACGGAAGTGTAGCACCATGGCAAAGATAGTAAAAAAGAAAAAAAGAGGTTTGAAAGGTCTCTCCCGCGGAACCGGCGCTTCCGGGGTGGAGATGTCACCATTACGGCCACAGTTTATCGAGAAAAAACCGCCTTGTATCGACCGTTGTCCGAACGGCAATCAGATTCGCAAGGCGCTTATGATTGTATCCAAGGCGGAAGAATACGAAAAGACGATTGACCAAGCCCTTGAAGAAGCCTGGCAGGTCTGGATGGAAACCAGCCCCTTCCCGGCGGTATGCGGGCGGGTCTGTCCTCATCCGTGTGAGACGGAGTGTAACCGCAACGCGATGGAAGGAGCGGTCGGTATTAATGCCTTCGAGCGGTTCCTCGGCGATTATGCGCTGGAGAAAAAATTGGTGCCCCCAAAATTGACCGAAGAGAAACGCACGGAAAAAATTGCCATCATCGGTTCCGGTCCGGCGGGGATGACCTGTGCCTATCACCTGGCGCGGCGCGGCTACCCGGTGACGGTGTTTGAAGCTTTCCCCAAACCGGGCGGTATGTTGCGCTACGGCATACCCGATTACCGTCTCCCTCAGGGCATTCTGGATGCGGAAATCCAACGTATCCTTGACATGGGCGTCGAGTTGAAATGTGGCGTCAAAGTGGGCAAAGATATTTCGATGGCGGATTTGCAGAAGGAATACAAAGCGGTCTTTGTCGGTCTGGGAGCCCACGAAGGACTGAAGCTCCGCGTCCCGGGCGAAGACGCCGAAAATGTCTTCACCGGTACCGATTTCCTCCATCGCATCAACGACGGTGAGAAGGTCGAAGTCGGCAACAAAGTCGTCGTCATCGGCGGCGGCGATACCGCCATTGATGCGGCACGGGTTGCCCGGCGGCTGGGCGCCGACGTGACGATTCTCTATCGACGTACCCGCACCGAGATGCCGGCGATTGACGCCGAAATTGACGGCGCCCTCGAAGAAGGAGTGAAAATCGAATTTCTGGCGGCGCCAATTGAGATTTTGACCAAGGACGGCAAAGCGGTCGGGATGAAATGCCAGCGGATGCAGTTGGGAATGCCGGATGCCTCCGGGCGGCGGCGTCCCGTTCCGATTGAAGGTGATACCTACGAGTTGGAATGCACCGCCATAATCGCCGCTATCAGCCAGGAACCGGATTTCACCGGTTTTGACGACCTCCACGAGGGCAAAGGCTGGATTACCATCGATGAAAAAGGCAAAACCAAGCTGGACGGCGTTTTCTCCGGCGGCGACAATATCAATCTGGATATCGCCATTACGGCGATATACCACGGTCGCCGGGCGGCGGAAGCTATCCACGAGATGATAACGGGAGAGGCAATTCCTCCCGCCCCGGAAATGGAAGTGATTCGCCCCGAGAAGATGCACATGACCTACTACGAGACCAAGCAGCGCTCAGAGATCAAAGAAGTGCCGGTCGAGGAGCGGCTGAAAGCGCTTGATATTGAAATCGTTCAAACCTGGACGCAAGAGGTCGCCGTCGGGGAAAGCAAACGGTGCATGAGTTGCGGGATGTGCTTCGACTGCGGTACCTGCTGGAGTTTGTGCACCGACAACGCCATTATCAAACCGCTTGTCAAGGGACAGCCCTACAAGGCGAAACTCGAATTTTGCACCGGCTGTAAAAAGTGTGCGGAGAACTGTCCGTGCGGGTTTATCGAGATGCATTAAACGAGGAAACTACGTGTCGGAACGTTGAGTGTAAACATACATTGATTTTAGAATGGAGGAAGAACCATGCCGATATTTGAGTACGGCGACATTAAGATCGAGGTTGATGAAGACGGTTTTATGCAAGAACCGGAGAAATGGAACGAAGAAATCGCCAAAGCCCTTGCGACGACCGAAGGGGTTGAGGAAATGACGGAGGAGCACTGGAAGCTGGTCCACTACTTGCGGGATTACTACCTGAAGTATGGGATTGCGCCGATGATTCGGAAGCTGTGTAAGGAAACGGGATTCCCCTTGAAAAAAATTTACGAATTGTTCCCGTCCGGTCCGGCAAAGGGTGCCTGCAAAGTCGCGGGTTTGGCGAAACCGACCGGTTGCGTGTAAGAACGCCAAATGTACTGGGGAGGAGACGAAAAGTCTTTCGTCTCCTCCGGTGCCATCGAAAAGCGGTGGGTAACGTCGTCGGAGGTGAGGTTCAAGCGTGTCCGTAGAAGACTTTCTGGTTCGGCATAAGCCGGCGGTTCTGAAGAAATGGCAACATCTGATAGTGTCTAGCTATCCTACCGAGGTGGCGGAATTTCTCAAGAGGGAACGGGATAGATTTCAAAATCCGGTAGGGTACCTTATCAACCGGCTAACCGAGCAAACTTATGAGGTCCTCGCCAGTTCTCTCTCTCTTGATTCTCTTTTTGATGTCATCAACGATTTTGTCAAGGTTCGCGCGGTGCAGGACTTGTCACCCTCCCAAGCGGTGCGCTTTGTGTTTTTACTCAAGCAGGCTATTCGAGAAGAGGCAAAAGAGGCGTTGGCTCATCCGGGCTTTGCCGCCGAGCTGTTGGCAGTGGAGTCGAAAATCGACGACGTAGCGTTGTTGGTGTTTGAAAGCTACATGATGTGTCGGGAAAAGATTTATTCCCTGAAGATCAGAGAAGTGAAAAACGGGGCGTTCAAACTTCATCGGGATATGACGGCGCTCTCACCGGTGGAGGGCCCTGAGAAAAGGAGTATACCAGAAGCATGAAAAGAGGTAGGCGCGGGAAATGAGTATAGGCTTTTCCCTTTTGGTGACGGTTATCCTTATTTTGTTGGCGGTGGTTGGTGTAGCGGCGGGTCAGCAGTACCTGTTGGGAGTGGTGATTCCGTATGCGGCGCTGGCGATATTTTTGCTCGGCATAATCTGGCGGGTTATCCGGTGGGCAAAGTCGCCGGTTCCGTTTCGCATTCCGACAACCTGCGGTCAGCAGAAAAGTCACCCCTGGATAAAAAACAGCCCTATCGAAAATCCCCACACCGGCTGGGGGGTGTTTCTTCGTATGGCGCTGGAAGTACTGTTCTTTCGTTCCTTGTTTCGGAATACGAGAGTCACGCTTCGCGAAGGACCGCGGTTAGCCTACAGCCCGAACAAGTGGCTCTGGGCGGCGGGGTTGGCGTTCCACTGGTCGTTCTTGATAATCATTCTCCGTCACCTTCGGTTTTTTACCGAGCCGGTGCCGTCCTTCGTCACCACGCTGGATGCCCTTGACGGTTTCTTCCAAGTAGGGATTCCCTTGATATACATAACCGATCTCGTCATCCTTGCGGCGTTGACCTTTCTCTTCTTCCGGCGGGTTGTCTCTCCGCAACTGCGCTACATCTCGCTGGCGAACGATTACTTCCCGCTCTTGCTGTTGTTGGGCATTGCGGTGACCGGCGTCTTGATGCGCTACTTTTTCAAAACCGATATTGTCGGTGTGAAAGAACTGGCGATAGGTCTGTGGACTTTCGATCCGGTGGCACCGGCGGCTCCCGGCGTGTTGTTCTACATCCACTTATTCTTGGTATGTGTCCTTCTGGCGTATTTCCCCTTTAGTAAGTTGGTGCACTTTGCGGGAGTCTTTTTAAGCCCCACACGAAACATGGCGAACAACAATCGGATGCGCCGTCACATCAACCCCTGGAATTACCCCGTCAAGGTTCACACCTACGAGGAATGGGAAGATGAGTTCCGTGAGGTGATGAAAGCGGCGAATATGCCTTTGGAGAAGGAGTGAGCATGTCTGACGAACTACCCAAGGCGGAAGAACTGGCACGAATTGATTATACCCCTCCCCGCAAGAGTTGGATGGATCCGACCGTCGAGTTCCGAAAGGGAACGTACAACTATGCGGCGGTGCCGGAACGGCTCGAATACTTGGGGCTGCCCAATCCGAGAAAATGGCAGCCGACCGATGAAGATTGGAAACTGCCGGACAACTGGCAGCAGATAATTCTCGAGGGATTGCGGGAGAGGCTGGACAAATACCGTTCCCTGCGGGTCTTTATGGACATCTGTGTCCGGTGCGGAGCGTGCGCCGATAAGTGCCATTATTTTATCGGTTCCGGCGATCCCAAGAATATGCCGGTACTCCGGGCGGAGCTTTTACGCTCGGTTTACCGGAAGGAGTTTACCACCGCGGGCAAGATTTTCGGCAAGATAGCCGGGGGACGGGAATTAACCTATCAAGTATTGAAAGAGTGGTTCTACTATTTCTTCCAGTGCACCGAGTGCCGTCGTTGCTCGGTCTTTTGTCCGTACGGTATCGACACGGCGGAAATCACCATGATGGTGCGCGAGCTGTTGAATCTCGTCGGGGTGAACATCGATTGGATTTGTACCCCCGCCGCCAACTGTTATCGCACCGGCAACCACCTCGGCATCCAGCCGCACGGCTTCAAAGACAGTATCGAGTTTGCGGTAGATGAGCTGGAAGAACTGACCGGGGTACGGGTGGAAGCACCTATTAATAAGAAAGGAGCGGAGGTACTCTTTATCGCTCCGTCGGCGGATTACTTTGCCTCACCCCATTATTACACCCTGCTGGGCTACTTGGCGTTGTTCCATGAAATCGGCTTGGACTATACGTGGAGCGCCTATGCTTCCGAAGGCGGCAACTTTGGATTGTTCCACTCCGTCGAAATGATGAAGCGGCTCAACGCCAAGATGTACGCTGAGGCGAAGCGGCTGGGGGTCAAGTGGATACTCGGCGGTGAGTGCGGGCATATGTGGCGGGTCGTCCATCAGTACATGGATACGTTGAATGGTCCGGCGGATTTCCTCGAGGAGCCGGTCTCGCCGATTACAGGCACGAAGTTCGAAAACGCCAAATCGACGAAGATGGTGCATATCATGGAGTTTACCGCAGACCTTATCCGCAACGGTAAATTGAAGTTGGACCCCAGCCGGAACGACCACTGGATTCCGACCTTCCATGATTCCTGTAACCCGGCGCGGGCGATGGGACTGATTGAAGAGCCTCGCTATGTGATTCAAAATGTCTGTAACAATTTCTACGAAATGCCGGAAAATACCATCAAGGAGCAGACCTTCTGTTGCGGCAGCGGTTCCGGGTTGGGGACGGATGAGAATCTTGAAATGCGGATGCGGGGCGGTCTGCCGCGCGCTAATGCGGTGAAATACGTTCACGAAAAGCACGGGGTCAATATTCTCCTCTGCATTTGCGCTATCGACAAAGCCACGCTGCCGACCTTGTTGGAATACTGGGTGCCGGGCGTCGAGGTGGGAGGCATTCATGAGATGCTCGGCAATGCCTTGATAATGAAAGGAGAAAAAGAGCGCACCACCGATCTGCGGGGCACCCCGCTCAAAGGAAAGGAGGGCAGCGAAGATGTATGACAGCGGGAAAATCCTTCTTGGTGTCGTCATTTTCCTCGTGCTGGTGACGTTTCCTTGGTGGTACAATGTCGCCAAGGGGAAAGCGGGTCCCGCGCCGGAGTTGGAAAAGCCTGCGACGGCACAAAACTGTGTTCTTGACACCAAAGAAATGCTTGCCCGCCACATGGATCTGCTCAACAGTTGGCGGAACAAGGTGGTGCGGGAAGGGAAGCGGATATATACGAACCCCAAGGGAGTATCGTTTGAGATGAGTTTGACCAAGACCTGTTTGAAGTGCCATGAACAGAAAGATAAATTTTGTGATCGGTGTCATACCTACATGGGAGTCGAACCATATTGCTGGGATTGTCATGTGGCTCCCAAGGAGGTCGGGCGGTAATGGGTATTGATAGAAGAAAGTTCATCAAACTTTCCGGGGTGGCGGCGTTGGGGCTTGCCGGACATGCGCTCGGCGATTCGCTGAGTCTTTCGGATTCCACCACGGTAAAGCCCTCCTATGAGCACCCGTTGGTCGGGAAACGCTGGGCGATGGTAATAGACCTTCAGAAGTGCCGCCAGCACGAGGGCTGCCGGGATTGTATCACAGCGTGCCACAAGGAACATAACGTTCCTGATTTCGGTAACCCCAAGGATGAAGTGAAGTGGATTTGGGAAGAGTCGTTCGAACACGCCTTCCATGAACAAGAATTGGACTACGTCGGCGATGAGCTGAAACACAGCCACGTCCTGCTTTTGTGCAACCATTGCGACAATCCTCCCTGCACCCGCGTGTGCCCGACGCAGGCGACGTGGAAGCGAGAGGAAGACGGCATCGTGATGATGGATTGGCACCGTTGCATCGGTTGCCGGTACTGCGTGGCGGCGTGCCCGTACGGTTCCCGGAGCTTCAACTGGCGCGACCCGAGGCCGTTTATCAAAGAAATTCAACCCGACTATCCGACCCGGATGCGGGGAGTGGTGGAAAAATGCACTTTCTGCGAAGAGCGCTTGGCAAAAGGGCAGCTTCCCGTCTGTGTGGAGGCATGTAAAGAAAAGGCGTTGGTCTTTGGGGACTTGGAAGACCCGAACTCGGAAGTGCGGGAGTTGTTGCAGTCACGTTTTGCCATTCGACGAAAACCGTCCTTAGGGACACATCCGGAAGTTTATTACCTGGTGTGAGGGAAATATGTTAGAAAATGCGTTCAAAGGAAGTAAGCAGTATTGGAGTTGGGTCATTTTCCTCTTGGCCGTGATTGGGGTTGGTTTCCTTTTTTACCTGCGTCAGTTCCATGAAGGTCTTCATATCACCGGTTTGAGCCGAGATGTTTCCTGGGGGTTCTATATCGCCCAGTTTACTTTTCTGGTCGGGGTAGCGGCGTCGGCGGTGATGGTGGTGCTGCCGTATTACCTTCACAATTACAAAGCCTTCGGCAAGATTACGATTCTCGGTGAGTTCTTGGCGATTTCGTCGGTTACCATGTGTATGCTGTTCATCTTCGTCGATATGGGGCAACCCTTCCGGATTCTCAACGTTTTCTTGCATCCGACTCCGCATTCCTTGATGTTTTGGGATACTATCGCCCTCGGCGGTTACCTGGTGTTGAACTTCATCATCAGTCATACCACCCTGAAATCGGAGCGAAGCGCCTTGCCGCCGCCGAAGTGGGTCAAGCCGATAATCATCCTTTCCATTCCGTGGGCGATAAGCATCCATACCGTAACGGCGTTCTTGTATTCCGGCTTGAGTGCCCGGCCGTTCTGGATGACGGCGGTGTTGGCGCCGCGGTTTTTAGCTTCGGCGTTCTCGTCCGGTCCGGCATTGCTGATTTTGCTTTGCCTGTTGCTGCGGAAGCTGACGAAGTTCGACGCCGGGAAAGAGCCGATTCAGAAGTTAGGCGTTATCGTAACCTATGCGATGGCGGTCAATGTTTTCCTCATTTTGATGGAGCTGTTCACCGCTTTGTACAGCGATATTCCCGAACATGTCTCTCACTTTACCTATCTCTTCTTGGGCTTGCAAGGGAAGTCGACCTTGGTGCCGTGGATGTGGGCATCGGCGGTATTGGCGATTGTCTCGCTGATTCTTTTGATTGTTCCCTCCTTGCGGAGGAACGAAAAAACCTTGACCTTTGCCTGTATTACGGTTTTCCTTTCCATCTGGATTGACAAAGGGTTAGGTATGGTGGTGGCGGGATTTATTCCCAATCCTTTCGGGAAGGTCGTCGAGTACAGCCCGACCCTGCCGGAGTTATTTATCTCGTTAGGCGTATACGGAGTGGGGTTGTTGATATTGACCGGCTTGTACCGGATTGCTCTGGCGGTTCGACAGCAACTGAAGACCGAACCGATAAAAGCTCCGTCCCAGCATACCCCCGTCGGATGAACCTATCGCTCGGTACGTTGCACCGATAGACGGTACCGAATGGTGGAAAGTGGAGCAAGGTATGAAAAGATCTCTTTTCTCGAAAGTGGTGGGGGGAATGGTGGTACTGGCGTTGGTGTGGTCGGCGTGTGACGACAATCCGACCGAAACGAAAAAAAACCTCACGCGGGAGGAAAGCATTCCCGGCGACGCCGTCAAGGTTCTGCCGGATAGCGATGTTTTTCCGCCGGTGCTCCATGACACGGTGAATTGGTCGTCGCCGGTGCCGATGGTCGGTCCGGTCAATACCGCCGGGGCGGAGGATTCTCCGTTTATCACTCCCGACGGGGAGCGTTTCTTCTTTTTCTTTACGCCCGATATGTCGGTTCCTCCCCAGCAGCAGTTGCTCGACGGGGTCACCGGGATTTGGTGGTGCCGGTGGCAGGACAGCACCTGGTCGGAGCCGGTGCGGATATATCTGAACAATGATGTCGCTCTCGACGGTTCGCCGTTCGTGATGGGAGATACATTGTGGTTCGGCTCTATTCGTGCCGGGAATTATGGTGAGGTCGATATCTACCGCGCTGTCTATAGCGGCGGCGGGTGGGGAAATTGGACAAATCTCGGACTGCAAGTCAACGATGTCTACAACGTCGGCGAGTTCCACATCAGTGCCGACGGGCAGACGATGTACTACGACCATGACGACGTTGTCAATAATGATACCATAAAAAATATTTGGTTGCTTCATCGAGGACTGAGCGGCTGGGAGGCGCCGGAGAAGGTTCCGGATGTCAATAGTTCATCGAACGAAGCTCAGCCGTTTCTTACCCAGGACGGCATGGAGTTATGGTTTACCGGGCCGAGCCGTTTGGGCTATCCGGGACCGGCGATTTTCCGTTCCCTGAAAACCGACAGCGGCTGGGGCGAGCCGGTGGAAATTATCTCGAATTTTTCCGGTGAGCCGTCATTGGACGCCAACGGCAACATTTATTTCGTCCATCATTTTTATACTTCCGATATCAAGCCGATTGAAGCCGATATCTATGTTGCCTATCGCAAGGTGGAAGTTCGACGGTAATGGAAGGGAGAGGTATTTCGGCGTGAGGGAAAAAGTATGCAGATGGGAAAATGAAAAGCGTCGGTCAGTGGTGAGAAATGAGTGAAAAGATAGTGCATATAATACAGCAATGGTAATCCGTATGGGGTTGGAGTTTACCAACCCCATATTTTGTATGGGAAAGGTCTAAATGGAAAAGTCGGATTTTGTCATTATCGGCGGAGTGGCGGCAGGACCGAAAACCGCCGCTACCTTGGCACGACGGCTCCCCGATGCGAAGATAACACTTTTTCAAAAGGATAAATATCTTTCGTACGCTACCTGCGGGATGCCGTTTTTTGCTTCGGGGGAAGTGGATGATTTTGTGGAATTGATGAAGACCCCATATGGCATTGTTCGAGATGCGGATTTCTTTGAAAAAGCAAAAGGATTTACTGCCGTTACGCAAGCGGAAGTTGTTCGCATTAACCGACGGGAAAAAACCGTCACGGTAAAGAATCTCGAAAGTGGGGATGTCTTCGAGCACGGCTACGGAAAGCTGGTCATTGCCACCGGGGCAACGGTAAACCGACCGCCTTTTCCTGTTCTCGACACGCCGCTGGTAACTTCCTTTACCACGCCGGAAGAAGCGCTCAACTTCCGTCGCCTGGCGGAAAGAGGGCAGATCGGCTCGGTTGTCATTGTCGGTTCCGGCTTTATCGGTTGCGAGTTGGTCGGGGCAATGAAGGATATGTGGGGCATCGAGGTTACCCTCATCGAGAAGGAAAAGCATGTCCTCCCCTTCGTCTTAGACCATGACATGGCAGCGTTGGTGGAAAAGGCTCTCCGGAAAGCCGGGACCGCTCTTATCCTGGGAACCGGCGTCAAGGAGGTTCGTCTTACTTCAGAGGGAAAACCCGCCGTCGTTATCGACTCCGGAGAGGAATTTCCCGCCGATTACGTTTTCTTGTGTATGGGAGTGCATCCCGAAACAAAGTTGGCGCGGGAGTGCGGTTTGGAAATCGGGGAAACCGGAGGGATTCTCGTTAATGAACATCTTCAAACCTCGGATGCCGATATCTACGCGGGCGGTGATTGCATCGAGTCTGTTCACCAGTTGACGGGTAAAAAAATTTTTCTCCCCATGGGCTCGTTGGCAAATCGCCATGGCAGAGTCATCGCCGAAAACTTGGCAGGTAATTCCGTGACCTTCCCCGGTGTGTTGGGCGCCTGCATCTTGAAAGTGCTCGACTGGAATATCGGAGCGGTCGGTTTGACTGAGACTGCGGCGGAGCAAGCCGGTTTCGACGCCCAGGCGGTGTGGGCGAGCTTCCCGGATAAGCCGGAATATTATCCCGAAAGCCGGACACTTACGCTCAAGATGGTGTATCAGCCTTCGGATAACCGGCTGCTGGGATTGCAAGCAATCGGCACCGGTGATATTTCCCTGCGGCTCGATGTGTTTTCGTCGTTTTTGCAGTTCAAAGCCCCCCTTGACGAGCTCATCCGGTTCGAGCACGCATACGCTCCTCCTTTTGCCGAAGCGCTGGATCCGCTCCATCACATGGCGGCGATAGCGCAAGCCCGGCAACGCGGGACGAGCTTTTACTCTCCGCACCTGGAGCCGGAGCTTTTGTCTTCCTCCGTCCTCTGGCTGGATGTTCGAGAGCCCGAAGAAATCAAAGCCGACCCCTTACCGGCTGAGGTGGCGGGGGAAGGAGCCGAGGTTGTTTCTATTCCTTTGAATAAGTTGGTAGAGCATCTGGCGGAGATTGAAAAAACGAAAAAAATTGTTATACTGTGTCGCCGTGGACTTCGCTCGTACCAAGCCGCTCTCCTTTTGAAGAAAGCGGGCTTTACGGATGTCCATGTCATCGGCGGAGGCACCACGGCATTGACGGAAACGGATAAGCACGCGTGAACTCTGGAAGGTAAGGAAGGAATGGCGTTTCATCTTTGGCAGTTGGTCGTCTGTGGTATCAGCCATAAAACATCGACCCTTGAGCAACGAGAACCGCTCCAATTGGGACGGGAAGAGCTGGCGAAGGCTCACGCTCTCTTATGCTCGCATCCGCAGGTATTGGAAGCAACTATCGTTTCCACCTGTAACCGGGTGGAGTTTTACTTTGTGGTGAAGAAGCAGCAATCTCCTTTCGAGGTAGTGGCGTCTTTTTATCGTGAGTTGAGAGGGATAGACATTACTTCCTTGGAAAAATCCTTCTACGTCCGACGCAATACCCACGCTGTTGACCATCTTTTCCATGTGACGGCGGGATTGGATTCGATGGTGCTGGGGGAAAATCAGATTCTCGGTCAGGTCAGGGAAGCTTATAGCTCCGCTTGTGCCGTCAGGGCGGCGGGCAAGGTGCTGCACCGACTGTTCCACCAAGCCTTCCGGGTCGGCAAACAAGTGCGTACCGACACGGAGATGGGCAAAGGTGCTTGCTCGGTCAGCAGTGCTTCCATGGAACTGTTGAAGAAAAAGATAGCGCCCCTCGACAAGCCGACCGTCCTTTTTGTCGGTATCAATCAGATGATCGCCTTGGCGGCTTCCCATTTGAGCAAGCTGGAGTGCGGGGCTTTTCTTTTTGCCAACCGTACCGTCGAAAAAGCGGTGCGCTTTGCCGAAAAATACGAAGCAACCGGTTACCCGCTAACTGAGCTGCCTACTCTGTTGGCTCAGGCGGACGTGGTGGTCTGTTGTACCGGTTCGGAGCAGCCGGTTATTTCACGTACTATGCTCAAGAACCTGTTGGCGGAAAATCCGGAGAAAAAGTTGGTCATTATGGACATGGCAGTGCCGCGGGATGTCGAAACTGATGGAGAGCTTTCGCCGAATATTGATATCTTGGATTTGGAAGATGTTCACGCGTTCGTAAAACAGCAGCAACACAAGCGGGAATTAGCCATTCCCCAATCGGAAGAAATTATCGAGCGGCGGCTGGATGAATTCATGTACTGGTACGATCATGTGTGTCATGAACCGACCTACCTGAGCTTGGAGGAATCGTTTGATGAGATCCGCCGTCAAGAAATCGCCCCTTTGCTTGAAAAGCTTCCTCCATCGCTTCGTGAGGAGGTTGAAACGGTGACACGGAATTTGGTAGAGAAGCTGCTCAAAGCAAAAGGACAAACGGAAACGTCATCTATAAAGACGGAGTTGAAATAATGCCCAATACCTTTTTGCCGGTAGGATTATCGCTCAAAGCTTTCCCCTGCTTGGTCGTCGGCGGAGGGAAAGTCGCTCTGCGCAAAATTGAAATCCTGCTGGAATACGATACCAAATTGACGGTCATCGCTCCGGCGGTCGAAGAGAAAATAGCCTATTACCATGAGTCGGGACGCTTGGAACTGATTAAGCGCGAATATGTCCCGCCGGAAGCGCAGAAATACGGTTTTGTCATCTCCGCCAGCGATGACAAAGAAATCAACGAAGCGGTCTACCGGGATTGCACGGCGGCGAAAGTGCCTGTCAACGTCGTCGATAATCCGTCGAAGTGCGATATTATTTTCCCAGCCGTGGTCAAACGGGATTGTCTGACGGTGGCGGTCTCGACCGACGGGAAGGCTCCTTTCTTGTCGCGCCATTTGCGCTTGATTTTGGAAGGCATTTTCCCCGAGCGATGGAACAAACTGGCAAAGCTCTCGGCGCGTTTCCGTGCCCAGGTGCAAGAGCAATGGCGAGGCAAACCGGAAAAGAAAGCGGAAGCGTTCAACCGTTTCCTTGCCGCCGATTGGCAGACCCTGCTGAAAGAGAAAAACGAGCAGCAAATCGAACAAGAGTTGGAACGCCTGCTTTTGGGAACCTCCGACACCGATGGCAAGTAGCAGCGGCAAAGTTTACCTCGTCGGAGCCGGTCCCGGCGATCCGGAGTTGATAACGGTACGAGGAAAGGAGTTGCTTTCCGAATGCGACGTGGTGCTCTATGACAATCTGGCGCCGATGGAGTTGGTTGTCACTCTGCCCGAACATATCGAGAAACGCTACGTCGGCAAGAAAGCGGGGCAACCATGTCTCTCGCAGGAAGAGATTAATGCGCTGTTGGTAAAGCTGGCACAACAGGGGAAGAAGGTGGTGCGGCTGAAAGGGAGCGATCCGTTGATTTTCGGACGCGGCGCCGAGGAGGCGAAGTTCTTGAAGGAGCATAACATTCCTTTCGAGATTGTCCCCGGCGTTACCTCCGGGATTGCCGTTCCCGCCTACGCGGGCATTCCGTGTACCGACCGTGAACATGCTTCTTATGTATTGTTTGTCACCGGACATAAGGCAAAGGAGAAAGAAGCTTCCGACGTCCCGTGGGGATGGGTTGCCAAAGGAGAAGAAGGCACGACCGTTATCTATATGGGCGTCGGCGAGATCGGCGGTATCGTCTCTCGCTTGCTTGCTGAGGGGAAAGCTCCCGATACTCCGGCGGCGGTCATCGAACGAGGGACTCTTCCTAGCCAGCGAGTGGAAGTCTGTCGACTTGATGAGCTACCGGACATGGTTGAGAAAAAGCGGATCCGCCCACCGGCGTTGTTTGTGTTAGGAGAAGTAGTTTCTCTTCGTGAGTGGCTGAAGTGGTTTGAGAAAAATACCTTGTTCGGCCTCAGGGTGATGGTAACTCGTCCGGCAGCGCAAGCACAAGAAATGTATCAAGCTTTGCGGCGCTTGGGAGCGGAAGTAGTGCCGTGTCCGACTTTGGCAACGACACCCCATGACGACAACGAAGGATGGGAAAAGTTCGCCGCCGTCGATTCTCTCAAACGGTGGCTGGTCTTTACCAGCGAAAACGGGGTGCGGTATTTTATGCACCGCTTTGAAGGAGAAAAGGGAGATGTCCGCTCGCTCCATACCTTCCGTATCGCCGTCGTTGGTGAAGGAACGGCACGGGCTTTGAAGAAGTACCTTCTTTCTGCCGATTTTATTCCCAGTGAGGCGACCGTGGCGACGCTGGCGAGGGAATTGAAAGCCCAAGGTAACTGGGACTCGACAACCGTGGTTCGAGTTCGCGGCAACTGGAGCGATGAAATAGTGGAAAATACCCTTTCTCAAGCCGGAGCGAAGGTGATACCCTTGACGGTTTACCGAGCGTATTTTCCCGCCCTTCCGGAAGGAATGAAGGAAAAGATACTGGCGTATCCTCCCGATGTGGTAACGTTTACCAGCGGTTCGACGGTGAAAGGGTTGTTTGAATTGTTTACGCCTGAAGAAGTAAAACAGCTTACCGAAAAGGCGACCCTGCTTTCCATCGGACCTTCAACTTCCGCCGTCGTCGCCGAATACGGACTGAAGGTTGCTTTGGAAGCAAAAGAGCATACCATACCGGCGATGCTTGAGACGTTGGTCGCCTACGCCCGACAACACTCGTTACGGAGGTCATGATGGGTTTTCCTTTTCAACGAATGCGACGGTTGCGCCGGAGTCAGTCACTTCGAAAATTGGTTGCCGAAACCTGGCTCCATCCGGCTGATTTTGTCTATCCTCTTTTTGTCAGTGAAACCGCTTCCGAGCCGGAATCGATACCCTCCCTGCCGGGAATTTCCCGATATCCCGTAGACAAAGTAGCCGCCGAAGCGAAAAGAGCATTTGCGGCGGGGATTCCGGCGGTGCTCCTTTTCGGAACCCCGGCAAAAAAGGATACCACCGGTTCGGCGTCGTTACAAGCCGACGGGGTCGTGCAACGGGCGGTTCAAGAAATCAAGGCTGCCGATGAGGAGATTGTCGTTATCACCGATGTTTGCCTGTGCGAGTATACCGAGCATGGGCATTGCGGAATCCTTCAAGGGAATACTGTTGACAATGACGCCACCATAGAAGTGCTCGCTACCCAAGCGGTCAGCCATGCCCGCGCCGGAGCGGATATCGTAGCGCCCTCTGATATGATGGACGGTCGGGTGCAAGCAATTCGGCAGGCGCTAGATGAGAACGGCTTCTCCGAGCGGGCGATTATGTCGTATGCGGCAAAGTATTGTTCTGCTTTCTACGGTCCGTTTCGGGATGCGGTTGGTTCCGCTCCCAAGTTCGGTGATAGGAAAAGCTACCAGATGGATCCGCCCAATGCGGCGGAAGCCCTCGAAGAAATCCGGCTGGATATTGAAGAAGGCGCCGATATCGTCATGGTCAAACCGGCGCTGGCGTATCTCGATATTATCCAGCGCGCCAAGGAGTTTTTCTCTCAGCCTCTGGCGGCGTACAACGTGAGCGGCGAATATGCGATGGTGAAACAAGCTGCCGCTTCCGGCATTGCCGACGAAAAGCAGCTCACTCTCGAAGTTCTCACCGCCATCAAACGAGCCGGAGCCGATATTATTATCTCTTACCATGCGGTAGAAGTTGCTCGGTGGCTTTCGTAACATCCGCATTGGTATCGTGGAAATAGTCTGAGGGTGAAAGCCGGTCGGCAACCTTCTCTCGCCCCTTCTCGACGAAAGGGACGACAAAGAATTTGATGTTGATCGATTGGGGGGTGATTTTTTCTGCAGGATTTTTCTCATATCCCTTGACAAAAGAGCAAAAAAGAGAAATCTTATGTCTGACAACGTTGCGGTGTCCCGCAGGTGCGGGAGTAAAAGGGAAGACGGTGCGAATCCGTCGCAGCCCCGCTACTGTATCGGCTACTCCGCAAGCATAGTGCCACCTGTTATGAAGAGGTAACGGGGAAGGCGCTTGCGCGAGGTTTGATGCCGGAGCCAGGAAACCTGCCGCAGCCAAATCCAAAATACGTTGCCGTCAGCGCGGGCTGATAGGTAATGGGAAGTTCGCCTGTGGCAACGTTTGGAGGAGCCATGAGGCGAGTTTTTTTGCGCTTCTTGAGATTGCTTTTCCTTCGCGCGATGGGAGCAGGGAAAAGCCGCAGGGGTAAAAACCGGACGAGGTTCAAAATCGCAGGGGGGGCGCTGGCCTGGGTAGTGATTGCTCTCCTTCCGGTGATAGCGCAATCTCCCGTCAAGCTCAGAGGATATGTTTTCGATGCCGATGACGGCAGCCCGGTAATTCATGCCGTGGTCGAGTTGCAAGAGACCGGGTACCGGACACTTACCGATGAGAACGGGAGTTTCCTCTTCGAGCATTTGCCGCTGACTACGTACCATGTCAGCATTACCGCTCCCGGCTACGTCTCTCACCGTCTTGAACAGATTCCGGTGGTGGAAGATGTCACGTCGCGGGTGGTGGTGTTTTTGAAAAGGAAGATCTACCGGCTTGAGAAGCTTGAAGTGGTGGAGAAGTACCAGCCCCAAACCGGTGCCAGCGTTACCGTCCTCAGACGGGAGCAAATTCAAAAGCTGCACCCGACCACCGTCGGGGAGCTTCTCGAGGAAATTCCCGGTGTCTTTGTGCAACATTCGGGAGGAAGTGGGGTGGCGCACGTGCGCCTGCGGGGGGCGGAGCCGAAGCAGGTGCTGGTCTTACTGGACGGACAGAAAGTCAACCCTTCCGGCAACGGCGTTGCCGACCTCAACACTATCCCAATTGAGATGGTCGAGCGCATTGAGGTGCACAAGGGAGGAGCCTCCGCTCGTTTCGGTATGGATGCCTTGGGGGGGGTGATAAACATTATCACGCAAAAGCAAACGGTAACCCACCAGCGCACCTTGCGGACCGAGACGGGGAAAGGAAGCTGGGAATGGCAAAGCAACCGCCTGGCGTTGCAAGATGTCATCGGGATGAAAAGGCTCTCGACCCGGTTTGCCTATCATCACCGGCGGGAAAAAGGCGATTTTCCTTTTTCTTATTCCGTTGCTCCCCGTAACAGGGTATATGAAGGCGTTCGGATAAATAACGGAACAGAGATGGACAACTTCTTCGGTTCCGGGGTGTATCGTTTGAGCCCGTGCTCACGAGTGAAATTCTCGTCACAATGGTTTGATGCCAGACGTGGTTTGCCCGACCGGGCTTCCAAGCAAAACCCGTATGCCTACACGGATGACAAACGACGGCTGGTGACCCTTCGCTGCGAGTACGAACCGAATTCTCGGCATCGGCTGGAAAGTCAGGTAGGATTTTCGCGCTTTGAGCAATATTTTTGGGACAAGGAAAATCCGTCTCTTGCCAACCGGTTCGAGACACGGTACGTCAACGATATTTTCTCGCTTCAGCTTACCCACGTAACGACCCCGTGGAATGACAACGAAGCCCGCACCGGTATCGACCTGAGCAAGGATGTCCTTACCCATACCGATTACCTTCGTCCAACGATGAGTATGGGAAAAGCCGTCCGCACCGGTTATGCGGCGTTTTTTTCCGACCGGCAACGCTTTGCCCTGCCTGAGTTTCTCCTTTTTGACGAAGCCTCCGTAGATATGGCGATGCGTTATGATAGGGCACAGACGGTCAGGGATGCAAGCGGTTCTCAACCGGTGGCATCATCCCCTCCGATTGAGCAATGGTCGCCTCGAGTTGGGGCTGCCCTTTCTTGGGGAAGTGAAGTTTCTCTGGTGGTGAGAGGGAGCTACGGGAAGTCGTTTCGCTTGCCGTCGGTCAATGCTTTGTTCTGGAAAGGTGACGTCCGCTCGAAAGGCAACCCGGACTTGCGTCCCGAGCGCTCCGAACATTCGGAAGGGGGAATAGAGCTTATCGGTTCCAAGGGAGAGCTGAATTTCAAAGCCAGCATGACGTACTTCCATTCCTTTATGACGGATTTGGTGGTGTGGCAGTCCGGCTACAACGGGGTGTGGAGCCCGGTCAACCTTGGTTCGGCGCTTTTATGCGGGCATGAAGAGGATATTTCGATAGCGTTTTTCGATGAGCTGGTCGAAGTGCGCTATCAAAACACTATTACCACCACCCGGAATAAAGTTGCGGGACACAATTCCTACAACAAGAGCTTGACGTTCACCCCTCATTACGTGACCGGTATCCGGCTGAAATTGAAACGCCGTTTCGGAGATGCTCTTCTTCAAGCGAGTTATGCCGTCCGCAAAGTGGCGAAGCGTTATGCTTTACTCAGCAATACCAAGTGGTACGATGCCTACCGTATTGATGATGTCCGCGGGACGGTCTCTTTGGATCTCTCTTCGTGGTGGCATCTGGCGGTGGATGTAAAAATCGCCAATCTTTGGAATGAAGAGTACGTCCTTTTGACTCATTATCCCATGCCGGGTCGGGAGTGGCGAATAGGGGTACGGCTGACCTACGGAAAGGAAAATAAACAGAAAACCGGGGGATAGCTCTCGGTCTTTTTGCTCAGAGATACATACGTAATTAACCTCATTGAAGTTGTTTACTTCAAATAGGAGAAAGGAGCTTATCATGTTACGAGTTATATGCGTTGTTTTAGTTATGCTTTTTGCGGGAGTCAGTCAGGTCTTCGCTGTCGATGAGACGGCATACGTTATCAATACCTCCGGCGAGACGCTCTCCAAAATCAATCTCACTACCGGTGAGGTCACCAACGATATCCTCACATTGGGGTCGGATATTCTGTGCTACCCAAACCAGATAGTGGTACGGGATAGCTTGGCGTTCGTGGTTGCTTCCGGTACCGATGAGATTCAAGTTATCAACTTGAACACCGAGCAGACGGTCGGCTTTATCGGTACCGGCGCAAATACCAACCCGTACTGGATGGCATGGCTGAACGACCGTTATTGCTACGTTACCCTCATGACGGCAAACAGCCTGGCAAAAATTGACATGACAACCGGGACAATAGTCAAGGAAGATTCGGTGGGGCTCAGTCCGGCTGGGGTAATAATCGCCGATTCCAAAGCGTACGTCGCCATCACGGCGTTTGATTTCAACACCTATACGTACGGGCAAGGGAAAGTGGCGGTCTATGATGTGCACGGTGACAGCGTGGTGTCCTACTTCAACGTCGGGATGAACCCGCAGTATTTGGCTCGAGATATGGAGGGACGGATTCATGTCATCTGCACCGGAGACTACTGGTCGACTTTCGGAATAGTGTATGTCATCGAGCCTACCACCGATGTCGTCGTCGATAGTGTGGCGCTCGGCGGCTCGCCGGGACAGATAACCATCGGTCCCGACAATATCGGTTATCTGGCGGCGGGAGGATGGGTCACCGACGGGTATGTGTATTCCTACAACGCCGCCACTTTGGAAGTCTACCACGACGCTTCGCAGCCCATCCTCGTCGATTCGGGATGTGCCATGGTCGTGGCATATCAGGATTCGACTCTCTACGAGGGGAATTTCAAAGATTATGTCGTCCGGATGGATTCGGCGGGCACTGTGCTTGAGCAGTATGCCGTCGGGGACGGTCCCATTCATCTGGATTTCAATTACCTGCCGGGAGATTTCAACGGAGATTTTTCTGCCGACATAGCCGATTTGACCGATTTGGTCGACTGGCTCTTCCGGGGAGGGAACCCGCCTCGGTATCCCTTCTGGCGGGGCAATATCGACGGAAACGAGGCGTACAACGTCGCCGACGTCACTTATTTTGTCCGCTACCTTTTCTCCGGCGGTCCCGCCCCCCAAGTAGGGGCGACGTGGGTCATGCCGTAAGTAACGGCTAAGGAAGGGGATCCTCAGGGTTTTGACGAATAATTTCCCCACGATAGGGTACGGGCAGTGATTTGTAGGAAAACCGGAACGGCCTCGGGAAACGGGTGTTACACAAGTATGGCTAGGAACGGTCCTGAGGACGATTAGAGCAGTAGAGAGTAGGGGACGGTGAAGGCGATATTTGCGAAAATGTCGCCTTTTTTCGTTGACTTATTTGATATTCTCTCTATATTAAGGCGTTCTCATTACAAGTAGATTGTTTTTCTCGTGAACCAATGAAACGGTAGGACACTGAATGAGTGGATGGCACTTGGAATATTCGATTGACGTGAACACGGAACACCAAATGGTCTTCGAGAAAATCTTCGGAGTCTGGAGAATCAGTACCGCCGAAAGTTTTGTGAAGGATTATGAAGCCGAAGTTGCTCCGTTAATCAAAAAGCCGTGGGTGCGCTTGTGCGATCTGACCAACTGGAAAACGGCGTATCCCGAGGTTATTGACATTATCGGTGAGCATCTGGTGTGGTGTCGGAAGCATAATATGATTTGGTCGGTCAATATCATTAATAATCCGGTCACCTATGGCCAGCTTCAGCGGATGTTTGACAAAGGGGGAACCAAAGAAATATCGCGTACCTTCCGTACCCGAACAGAGGCAGAGCAATTCCTTCGGGAACAGGGCTTCGGTATCCAGCCCTCGAAGGCTCCGTGGTAAGGAAAAATTTCGTTTGTCCATATCCCGTGTTTTCGTAAGCGTCGCTTGAGGCTTTTTAACCTCAAGGGAAAGGGGTATTTTTTGCGCCGGAGTTGAATTTTGGGGGCGTTATTTCTCCAGAAGGCGCTTTGTTTTGCAAAGAGATCTCTTGTCCGGTTTCCGGAAACTCTCCTCGAAATATGTGATTTACATTTCCCCCTTTTCCCCTATGATAATGACATGGAGACCAAGAAAGATGTCGTTACCTGCGTCGGTTTCCCCTCACCGGCGGCGAACTACATGAAGAAGACGCTGGACCTGAACGAATATCTCATCAAGCATCCGGCGGCGACCTTTTTTGTCCGAGTGGAAGGCAACGCCTTTCGCTCAGCGGGTATCCATGAGGGGGACATATTAATCGTCGATCGCTCGTTGCAACCGCTCAACGGGAAGGTTGTGGTGGCGATAGTCGACGGTGAGTTCGTGGTCCGGCGGGTACGGGTCAGGCAAGGGATACCGTATCTGGTCTCGGAGGACGAACGCAACCGACGGGCGAGCATCGCGGACGGAACAAGCGCTGAAGTATGGGGAGTGGTGACGACGGTGCTTCATTCTCTTTAGCGGAGGGTAACAACGATGTCAGCTCCCGTGTTCGGCTTGGTCGATTGCAACAACTTTTACGTTTCCTGCGAGCGGGTTTTCAACCCTCGTCTCAGAGGGAAACCGGTGGTAGTGCTCTCAAACAACGACGGCTGCATCGTCGCCCGCTCGAATGAGGCAAAGTCGCTGGGGATTAAGATGGGGGAGCCGTTTTTCAAAGCCCGGAACATTGTCCGGCGTTATAACGTCTATGTGTTTTCTTCCAACTACACTTTGTACGGCGATATGTCGCGGCGGGTCTTTACCCTCTTGAGCCAGATGGTGCCGGAGATTGAGGTTTATTCCATCGACGAAGCGTTTTTGGATATGAGCGGCTTCGAGAGAACCTCCCTTTCCGACTATGGGAAGAAGATACGTGCGACCATCTTGCAAGGGACGGGCATTCCGGTGTCCATCGGTATTGCCCCGACGAAAACGCTTGCCAAGGTTGCCGCTCATCTCGCCAAGACCTTCCCCAAGACCGGGGGGGTGCTCGAATTGACGGATAGTCATCGTCAAGAGAAAGCCTTGGCGGTGACGCCGGTCGGGGAAGTGTGGGGGATTGGGCGTCGCCTTGGCGAACGTCTGCCGGGGTACGGTATCAAGACGGCTTTGCAACTTCGGGATGCGGATGAGCGGTGGGTAAAGAAATGTATGGGAGTTTCCGGGCTGCGGGTGGTCGAAGAGTTGCGCGGGATCTGCTGCTACCCGCTGCAATTGTCAGCCTCTCCTCGACAGCAAGTGATATGTTCACGGTCGTTCGGGCGCCCGGTCACGACAGTGGACGAGATCAAAGAGGCGGTGGCGGCGTATATTTCTCGGGCGGCAAGGGAGCTGCGGAAAGAAAAGCTCGTCGCCCGGCGCCTGACGGTTTACCTCTTGACGAATCGTTTCAAAGAGAGCGAACGGAAAGGAAGCAAGAACGCTTCCGTCTTGCTGCCGGTGGCGACCGACAACACCGCCGAGTTGCTGCGTGCCGGCTCTTCTCTTGCGGAAAGAATTTTTCAGCCGGGGTACAAGTATAAGAAGGCGGGGGTCATTCTCACGGAACTCATTCCGGCTTCTCAGAACCAGCGGGATATGTTTTTCTCTTCCGACGAAGAACGCGGCGAGAAACTGATGGCGCTGCTTGATAGGGTCAACCGACGCGCCGGTTTCCAAGCGTTGCAGTTTGCTGCTCAGGGCTGTACCCAACCGTGGAGCATGAAATGTGAACAACGCTCCCCTGCCTATACGACCAGTTGGCAGGAGCTGGTGACGGTGAAAGCCGACTGAAAAGAAGTCGAAATGTTTCCCAACGGAAGGGGAAATCTCCAAAACAATTTGACATTCTTCCCCGCAGTCGCCACATTATTTTCATGGCTGACCCCGATGAGATATACGCTCCTCCCGAGGAACACTCAATGTCCTTCGTGGAGCACCTCGAGGAATTGCGGTGGCGGTTACTCAAGTCACTCTTGGCAGTGATAATAATGACAGGGCTTGCTTTTTTCTTCTCCAAGCAGTTGATGGCGTTTATTATTGCCCCTCTCGGCGAGATAAAGCTCTATGTCACGCAAGTGACCGGTTCATTTTACGCCTACCTCAAAATTTCGTTCTTTGGCGGCATCATCGCGGCATCACCGATAGTCTTTTATCAACTCTGGGCGTTCGTGGCACCGGGGCTTTACCCGCATGAGAAGAGCCGATTGTTGCCGCTGGTGCTGATTTCAACGGTGTTGTTTGGGGTGGGAGCGGGGTTTTGCTATCTGGTGGTGCTGCCGATTGCGTTGAAGTTTCTCATCGGCTTTTCCGGCGATTTGCTCAGCCCGATTATCACGGTCGGCAGTTACCTTACGTTTGCAGGGATGCTCATGCTTTCGTTCGGACTGGCGTTTGAGATTCCCGTCATCGCTTTTTTCTTAGGGAAGGTCGGTATTGTGTCTTCTCGCTTTTTGGCAAAAGGGCGTCCCTATGCGGTGGTTCTCATCCTCGTGGCGGGGGCAATCTTGACTCCGCCCGATGTGGCAACGCAATTGATGCTGGCGGTACCGCTGTATGTATTGTACGAGGTTTCCATTATTATCGTGCGCTTGACAGGTAAGAGAAAGTAAGGAGCCTCTATTGTTCTCGCCCTTGGCAGGTCTCATTCAAGATTTTTCCTACCGTTACTTTAGTGAAGAGATAAAATTTGTAGGGTAGATCCGGAACGGATCTGCCAATCTCCCTTGGCAAATCTCTTCGAGATCTTCCCTACCGGTGCTTCCGAGACCAACTTTCCAGCTTGTGTGTAACCGTAGATACCGCCAGGGAAACAAATCACCCCTCGGGTGTTTCCAACGATACATCCTAAAGATGTGTTACTCCGTCTTGGCTTTTCCTTTGGAGGATGGGACCTTGATGCCCAGCTTCTTGATTTTTCGATAAAGGGTCGAGGGGTCGATGGAAAGTTCTTTTGCCGTTTCTTTCCTGTTCCAGTTGTGTCTTTTAAGGGCGGCAATAATGAAGAGCGACTCCATCTCTTTCATAGACCCCGCGATTTCCACCACCGGGATGGCATCCTTGGTATGCAGGTAATCGGGAAGATGTTCGACTTTTATCACTCCTCCCGGACAGAGGACAAAAGCATGTTCGATAATATTTTCCAATTCCCGGACGTTGCCGGGGAAATCGTGTTTCATGAGAACGTTCAGAGCGGGGGGGGTCATACCGGCGATATCTTTTTGATGGAGGCGGTTGAATTGTTCGATGAAGTGATCGACCAGCAAGGGGATGTCTTCTTTCCGTTCCCGCAAGGGAGGGATAGAGATTTTGATGACGTTGATGCGATAGAATAAATCTTTGCGGAAAGTTCCTTCCTCGACGAGACGGCTGAGTTCTTTGTTGGTGGCGGCGATAATACGCACGTCGGTGGTAATCGTGCGGGTGCTGCCGAGCGGCTCGAAGGTTTTCTCCTGCAAAACGCGCAAAAGCTTCACCTGCATGGCAGGGGAAACATCGCCGATTTCGTCAAGTAAGAGCGAGCCCCCGTGTGCCAAGGCGAAGCGTCCTTTTTTGTCTTTTTTGGCGTCGGTGAACGCTCCCGCCACATAGCCGAAAAGCTCCGATTCGAGCAACGCATCCGGCAGGGCGGCGCAGTTGATACTGATAAAAGGACCTTTTTTGCGCGGGCTCAGACTATGCAAGGCGCGAGCCACCAGTTCCTTCCCGGTGCCGCTTTCTCCTTCTATGAGGACGGTACTCTCGCTTTTGGCGATGGTGGGGAGGAGGTTGAACAAGTCCAGCATTTTTTGGTGACGACTGACGATATTTTCAAACGTATACTTGGCGGCGAATTCCTTTCGGAGCTTTTCCACCAGCGAGAGGTCGCGGAACGTTTCCACCCCGCCGATGATTTTTCCTTTTGCATTTTTCAACAGAGCGGTAGAAATGCTGATGGGTATGCGCTGCCCTTTTCGGTTTTTCATGCAGACGGGGCGGTTGATAATCGGTTTGCCGGTAGTGATGGTTTGTTTCAGGGGGCAGTTGTTTTCGCAGATGTTCGTTTGAAAAATTTCCCGACACGGTTTGCCGATTGCTTCCTCGGCGGTATAGCCGGTGATGCGTTGAGCGGCTTTGTTGAGAAAAGTGATGTTCCAATCCAGGTCGATGGTAAAGACTCCGTCGGAGATGCTCTCGATGATAGTGAGAAGCCTTTCCGATTGGCTGTCCGTCTCTTTCCTCTGACTCAAAACGCCGTCCTGTTTCCCGCTTATATTTCTCTTTTTCTAAGGTACGTTTCCTTCCCGTCAGAGAAAACAAAAAAATCGAAGGAAATCTTCCCTTTTGAGTGCGTTGTTTTAGTCTTGATTTCTTGTCGCTATTTCCGTTATTCCCCTTTGTGTATACGCTTACCGTCAGAGAGCTCGCCAAGAGATTTGGAGCCCGCAAGGTCTTCTCACAGTTGACCTTTGAATTGACTACCGGCGAATCGCTTGCCGTCACCGGTCCCAACGGCTCTGGGAAGTCGACTCTGATGTTGACCTTGCTTTCTCTGTACCACCCCACGAAGGGCAGTATTACCTATGCCGATGAGGACGGACATACCATCGACTCTTCGGAATTGACTGCTTTAATTTCTTTTGTCGCGCCTTATTTGAATCTCTATGATCAGCTCAGCGCGGAGGAGAATTTGAAATTTTTTGCCACCGTCGGCGGGTTGAATGTCACCGGCAAACAGGTTGACGCTTTGCTTGAGCGGGTCGGTTTATCGGGGCGAGGCAATGATTTGGTCGCTGAATTTTCGTCCGGGATGAAACAACGCCTCAAGTATGCGGTGGCGCTTTTGAAACAACCGGCGTTTTTGTTTTTGGACGAGCCCGGCTCCAACTTGGATGAGCAAGGAAAACGCTTGGTGAAAGAAATTGTCGAAGAGTACCGCCGGAAGACCGTCATCATTATCGCAACCAATGAGCAGGAGGAGAGAAAACTTGCCGACCGGCAGCTTATCCTTGGTGAGTAAGGCGTTTGCCGTCTTTGCCAAAGACGTGCGGATGGAATTCCGTACCCGTTATGCCTTGAATGCCATCTTGATGTTTGCCGTTACCACCTTGGCGGTGGTCTCTTTTTCGGTGGGGCAGAGCAACTTGCCGCCCAAGGTGATGGCGGCGCTGTTTTGGGTCATTATGTTTTTCTCGGCAATGTCGGGGTTGGCTCATGTCTTTATCCGTGAAGAAGAGACAGGCACGGCGCTTTCTTTGAAACTGTCCACCGACGCCGAACCGGTCTATCTCGGCAAGTTGTTGTTCAACTTTGGATTGCTGAGCATCCTCAGCATCGTTATCACCCCTTTGTTTTTTGTCTTTACTGATGCGGCGGTGTCCGGCTGGTTTTCTTTTTTAATTGTTTTGGTCTTGGGGGTGGTCGGTTTATGCAGCGCCACCACGTTGGTGGCGGCAATCATCGCCAAAGCCTCGGTCAAAGGCGCGTTATTTGCGGTTCTCTCTTTTCCCATCCTGATGCCGTTGCTAATGGTTTTGGTGGTTGCTACTGAAAAAATCTTTGACGGGGCGGCGCTGGGGGATCTGCAAACGGAGATACAGTTTCTCATTGCTTATGCGGTGGTTATGGTCGTCGGCTCGCTCATGTTGTTCAAATTTGTCTGGCAGGAGTAGCCGGCTCCGCTATAAAAAGACGACTGAAAGAGTAAATATTGTTGCGTATTGGGATTATTGCTGTATAATTTACAGCGTTTTTTGAGAACGAAACGAAAACAGTGTATGTGGTGGAAGAGTCTTTTGTACCTTGCCATGGCGGCGGTTATCGTCTTGAGTTTTATCACGCCGGCTCCCCAGCAGCTGATTGGTGAAGCCAGCCGGGTATTCTATTACCATATCCCGATGGCGTGGATAAGTGTGATTGCTTTTGCCATGTCGATGTTTTTCTCGCTCCGCTACTTAATGACCAAGCGGTTGAAAGAAGACGATAAAGCGGCAAATGCCGCTGCCTTGGGGCTGATGTTTTGCCTGTTGGCGACCGTCACCGGTTCGATTTTCGCCAAAGTCACCTGGGGCTCGTTCTGGAATTGGGATCCGCGGGAAACTTCTATCTTTATTCTCTTGTTAATCTATGGAGCCTATTTTGCGTTGCGGGGAGCGGTCGGCGTGGAAGAAAAGAGAGCCGCCTTGGCGGCGGTTTACGCTATTTTTGCGTTCGTGACGGTGCCGTTCTTGATTTTTGTGATGCCGCGCGTCTTGCCGTCGTTGCATCCGACCGACTCTATCGTCAACAAAGAGCTGGAGTCTACGATGGGCACCACGGTGCGCTGGATTTTCATCTTGTCGCTTGCCGCGTTTACCTCGGTATTTCTCTGGATGTACCGAGTGGCGTATCGAATTGCGGTATTGAAACGATATCAGGTGGAAGGTGAGGAGTAACGATATGGACGGAAACTATATTGCCCTGATTGTCACGCTCGTAGTATGGACAGGCATTTTTGTCTTCCTCCTGAGGCTTGACAAGAAAGTCAAAAAGCTTGAGGAGAAAATGAAGTGAAAGTGAAATATATCATCGGCGGTGTCGTCATCGTGTTGTTTATCGTCTGGGGTGCCAGCGCCTTTTTGAAGACGACCGTCAAGTATGTTTCCATCCCCGAAGCGCGCTCCGCTACGCGGACAGTGCAGGTGATGGGGAAAATTGATTTCGACAACGTGTACTATAACACCGAGGAATCCCGCTTGGAATTTACCATCTACGATGCGGAAGCGCCGGATAAAGAACATGCCGAGAAGCTCCATGTTGTCTACCACGGGGTAGTCCCGGGCAACTTCGATCAGGCGACCTCGGTAGTCGTCAAAGGTAAAAGCGAAGGGGAAACCTTTGTGGCGGAACAAATGCTGGTCAAGTGTCCTTCCAAGTATCAAGGCAGCGAGGGTAACGAATTTCAAGACATCCGCAAGCATAACGAAAATGCAGGCAGGACGGGTGCTTGATGGTTGGCTCTCACGTTCCCGGACAGCTTTTGATTTGGTACGCTTTTGCCGCCAACCTCATAGCGGGCTTTGCCTTCTATAAGGTCGCCCGCGGTAATAACTCGTATCGCGATCTCGCCCTGAAAAGCTACCACCTTTTCGGTTTCACCACCCTCTTGGCGGTAATCTATTTGTTTTACCTCTTTTTTACTCATGATTTTTCCATCAAGTACGTCTACGAATACTCCGATCGTTCGCTTCCCTTTTTCTTCTTGCTTTCCTCCTTCTGGGGCGGTCAAGAGGGGACGTATCTCCTTTGGCTGTTTTTGAGTGTGATTTTTGGCTATGTGCTCATCAGAAACGGGGGGAAGTACACGGCTATAGCGATGACCGTATACAGCCTCGTCAATCTTTTCTTTCTGACGATGTTGGTCAAACTTTCGCCCTTTGCGTTGCTTCCGTTCCATGCTCATGACGGTGCCGGTTTGAATCCCTTGTTGCAGGATCCGTGGATGGTGGTACATCCGCCGGTGATGTTTGTCGGCTACGCCGCCGCTGGAGTCCCATTTGCCATCGCGATGGCGGCATTGATAAAGAATGACTACCGCGAATGGCTTAAGCGCGCTTTCCCGTGGGTGACGGTAACCAGCCTGATGTTGGCGGCGGGGAACATCTTGGGAGGCTACTGGGCGTATAAAACCCTCGGCTGGGGCGGATATTGGGGCTGGGACCCGGTGGAAAATTCTTCGTTGGTGCCGTGGCTTGTTTCTTTGGCATTGGTGCACAGCCTTATCTTGGAGCGGCTCAAAGGTGCTATGCGGAAGACGAACCTCCTTCTGGCGGCTT
The DNA here is from genome assembly GCA_964489705.1 of uncultured Ignavibacteriales bacterium. GTDB lineage: Bacteria > Zixibacteria > MSB-5A5 > GN15 > FEB-12 > CAZAZQ01. Next base: position 114,069 of record CAZAZQ010000001.1, on the reverse strand, counting down.
TCGTTTTTCTGCTGGTCGTGTACGGTACTTTCCTTACCCGGAGCGGGGTACTGGGAGATTTTTCCGTCCATAGTTTTGTTGATTTGGGCAGTAATGCGTATTTGGTCGGTTTCCTCATTGCCTTCACCGTTATGACGCTGGGTTTATTCTTAGTGCGCTCTCGAGCGATAGAAAGCTCCCCTTTGAATTATAATGTCTACGGGAGAGAGTTCTTCCTCTTCATCGGGATGCTGCTTCTGTTCCTCTTCAGCATGATAGTATTATTCTGGTCGTCGTTGCCGTTGTTGACGTCGCTGGTCGGGATGACGCCCCGGGCGGCGGATGTGGCGACCTATAACAGTTTTGCCCTGCCTTTTGCTATTCTTTTCGCCTTGCTCTTGACCGTGTCTCCTTTCAGCGGCGGAGGGGTTGAAACCCCTCGGAAGTGGCGCCTCAAGCTGGCGATAAGTGTCGTAGCTTCTCTTTTAATCGCCGGTCTGCTTCATTTCTGGGCAGGAACGGATATTGTCTTTTCCCTTTTGTTTGTCGTGGTCGTCACGACGCTGGCAATGTATCTAATGAAGGAGGGAATGTTCTCTCGTCTCTTCCCGGCGTTGGTGGCGATGCTTGTTACGGTGATTTTCAGTCTCTTGGTAGGAGTACGCACCCCCTCCTATCTCCTTTTCTTTGCCGTAGCGGCGATGTGTGTAACCTCGAATATTATTTTCTTGTTCCGCTTTCTTCCCCGCCAGTGGAAACTTGCTGGAGCGCCTATTGCGCATTTCGGTTTCGGCGTGATGATAATCGGCATTCTCGGTTCCTCGGCGTTCAGTACCAACACCCAGGTGGTTTTGCCGAAAGGAGGAAAGGGTACCGCCTTCGGACGGGAAATAGTGTACTTGGGGATGGAACATGACATCACTTTCCCCAAGAACAAGCTTATCATCGGACTCAAGGATCACGGCTCCGTAGAGAAGGGTTATCCCCAACTCTACTATTCCGAGCGTTTGCAAGGTTTTATGAAAAAGCCCTATATCAAAAAAGAACTCCTGTACGACTTGTATTTTTCTCCCCAACAAGTGCGCCGGCCGGAGAGTGCGGAAGGGCTGAAGTTACTCAAAGAGAAGAAGAAAAAGCTCGGTGACTATGTTCTGACCTTTACCGGCTTTGCCATCGGTGATCATGCCAATATGCAAGGAAGTATGCGGGTCTCGGCAAACATTGTCGTGGAACATAACGGTCAGACCGATACCCTTGCCCCCGCCGTGATGGCGGTTCCAACCGAAGACGGCGGCTCGAGCTTTATGGATTTCCCTGCCAGTTTCGGACCGAATGACGAGTATGTTATTTCCATCGAACGGATTCTGGTGGAAGAAAGAGCGGTAGTCGTCAGTATTCCCGGGCTGTATACTCCCGAAGAAGCGGAAACGCTGATTCTCGACGTTACCAAAGAGCCGATAATCAATTTGGTGTGGGTGGGCACGACCCTCATTCTTTTGGGAGCGCTGGTGACGTACTTCCGGCGGAAAAGGGAACTACTAAAAGGGTAAGTGATAATTAGACGATAAGGGAAGGCAGGGGGGGCACGGGGAAGGAGGCGCTGTTTTCCCGAAAAATCGTATATTTGGCTCGCTTGTGAATTTGGGAAAAGAGCCGAAACTTTGTGAAAAAAGTAACATGCTTTCTTTTTATGTCGTTGACCTTTGAAGCGAAAAGGTGTATATTTGAAGCCCCTTTTTAAGGAGGACGGCAAAATGCTGATTGCAGAACTGAAAAGCAAAGTTCCGCAGTTGACCAAGAGACTGGATAAATTAGCGAGGTATCTTTGACCTCGCCGGACGGCAAGAGAAGATTCGGAAGTTGGAAGAGGAAACCGCCAAGCCCGGCTTTTGGGATAACAACCAGGCGGCGCAAGCGGTCTTGCAGGAAATATCAATCCATAAGAAATGGATTGAGGCGTACGAGCGGCTGAAGGGTGAGTTGAAAGATACCCACGAGCTGTTGGAGCTTGCCGATCCCGATGACGAGGGCGAAGACGCCAAAGAGTTGGAACGCAATTTGGCGGAATTGGACGACGAGCTGAAAAAACTCGAATTTTCGGCGCTGCTGTCGGGTCCCGACGATCACCGGGATGCGATTCTTTCCATTCATCCCGGAGCGGGCGGCACCGAATCTCAGGACTGGGCTGATATGCTGTTTCGAATGTACAATCGCTGGGTGGAGCGCAAGAACTTCACGGCGGAGCTGATGGACTATCAACCCGGTGACGAAGCCGGACTCAAGTCGGCGGTGATGCGAGTGAAAGGCGAGTTCGCCTACGGCTTTTTGAAAGCGGAATCCGGGGTTCATCGGTTGGTACGTATCTCACCGTTCGACGCCAATGCCCGGCGGCATACCTCTTTTGCCTCCGTCCATGTTTACCCGGTCGTTGAAGGCAACGTCGATGTGGAGATAAAGGAAGACGAAATCCGCATCGATACTTTTCGGTCTTCTGGGGCGGGCGGACAGCATGTGAACAAGACCTCCTCGGCGGTGCGGATTACTCATATCCCGACCGGCATTGTCGTTACCTGCCAGTCGGAGCGGAGTCAGCACCGCAATAAAGACGCCGCTTTTACCGTTTTGAAAGCGCGCCTGTACCAGTTGAAGAAAGAAGAAGAAGCCAAAAAGATGGAGAAATTCGAAAAGGCGAAAAAGAAGATAGAATGGGGTTCCCAGATCCGGTCGTATGTCTTCCATCCGTACAACATGGTCAAAGACCATCGCACCTCGGTGGAGACTGGCAACGTTCAGGCCGTGATGGACGGTGACCTCGACCAGTTCATCGAAGCGTATTTGGCGAACCCGGAATTGAACGAGAACCTTGCGCATCAGACGCAAAAAGGGTACGCATAAAATGAATGGGAAGGGAGCATGGTATGAATGTTCTTTCGAAAATAAAAGATAAAGCCAAAGAAAAGAAACGCCGGGTTGTTCTTCCCGAGGGAACCGAACCGCGGATGATTCAAGCCGCCAAGAAGATTCTCTCGGAAGGCATCGCCTCGGTCACCATGTTGGGAGACGAAGGCGAAATCGAAAAGCTGGCGAAAGAGTACGGCTTGAATTTGAACCGGGTGGAAGTTATCAATCCGGCTCATTCGGCTGATTTCAACGGCTACGTTGTCGAGTTCATGGAACTTCGCAAAGCCAAAGGGATAACCGAAGAACAAGCCCGGCAGGCAATCGCCAACCCGTTATACTTCGGCGCCATGATGGTGCGGCACGACAAAGCCGACGCCTCGGTCGCCGGTTCGGTCAATACGACCGGTGATGTGTTGCGCGCCGCCATTCACGTCTTGGGCTTGAAAGAAGGTATCCGAACGGTTTCGAGTTGTTTCTTGATGACCATCCCGAAATACCGCGACGTGCACGACAAGGTCTTCCTGTTTGCCGATTGCGCCGTGGTGCCCAATCCGACCCCGGAGCAGTTGGCATCCATCGCCGTTTCGACGGCACAGACGATGAAGAATCTGTTGGGCGAAGAGCCGAAAATCGCCATGTTGTCGTTTTCCACCAAAGGCTCCGCCAAGCATAAAGATGTCGACAAAGTGCTCGAAGCCCTTCGTATTCTCAAGCGAGACCATCCGGATTTGAAAGCCGACGGGGAGTTTCAAGTCGATGCGGCGATTGTGCCGGAGGTTGCCAAGCGCAAAGCTCCCGATTCCGAAATTGCCGGTGATGCCAATATTCTCATTTTCCCCGATCTCGATGCCGGCAACATCGGCTACAAGTTGACCGAACGGTTGGCGAACGCCGTCGCCACAGGACCGATTATTCAAGGGCTGGCGAAACCGGCGAATGATTTGTCCCGCGGCTGTTCGGTCGACGACATCGTTGACGTTACCGCCATTGCCATGTTGATGAAAGGATAGTCTCCCATGAGTGTCAGTCAACTTGCCAGAGAAATAAACGAGTCGCCGACTCTGATGATGAATGAGCAAGCCCGTCTCTTGAAAGAGCGCGGCGAAGCGGTCATTCACCTGGGTGCCGGAGAACCGAAGAGCAAGGTGCCGCTGGATGCCATCTTGAGCAGTGCGGCGAAACTTACCACGGCGGAAATCCGCTATACGCCGACCGAAGGTATTCCCTCTCTCATCAAAGCGATTATCCGCTATACGGAGGAACATTACAACAAGGTCATCGGACCGGAAAACGTCATTGTCTCCGCCGGTGCCAAGCAGGCGCTGTACAATTTGATGATGACCATTATCAACCCGCAGGATGAAGTGATAATTCCGGCTCCGTATTGGGTCAGTTATCCCGAAATCGTCAAGATGGTCTACGGCATTCCGGTTATTGTGACTCCCGAAGACGGTCGCTATGTTCCCCGGATGGAAGATATTACCCGAGCGGTGAGCTCGTATACCAAAGCAATTATCATCAACAGTCCCAACAACCCGTCTGGGTTGATGTATCCGGCAGACCTCATCGGGGAGATTGTCGAGTACTGCGAGAAAAAGAAAATCTACCTTATTATGGACGACATCTACCATAAGCTCATTTTCGGTGACAAGCCGTGGGTGCCGTGCTACAAGTATGCCAAGGACGATTCCGACTCTTCCCGCTTGGTGGTCATCAACGGTGTGTCCAAGACCTACGCCATGACCGGCTTCCGGATCGGCTGGACGATTGCCAATCGGAAAATCATCAAAGCGATGATTAATGTTGCCGCCCAAAACACTTCCTGCCCGTCAGTGGTGTTGCAGGCGGCGGCGGCGGGTGCTTTGAACGGCATCCAGAGCGGCGTGGAGAACTTGCGCCTGATGCTGGAGAACAACTGTGAAGTGATGATGAACGAGCTGAACTCCTTCAACGGTGTCCGCGTCACTCGTCCCGACGGCACCTTCTACTGCCTGCCGGATTTCAGTGCCTACAGCAAGGATTCCGTGGCGCTCTCCAAGTTCCTTTTGGAGAAAGCGTTGGTTGTGACCGTGCCGGGGAAGGAATTCGGAGCCGAGGGGCATTTGCGGCTGAGCTTCTGCGGCTCGGTGAAGGATATTATGGAAGGCGTGGCGCGAATAAAATGGGCTCTCGATCCGGAATCCCCGAATGAAATTTACATCGGCGATCGTAAGATGAGGAGGGATTGGAAATGAGTCAGTACATCATAGATATCAAAACCCCCGCTCAGAAAGAAGCCACCGCGACCAAAAGCGAATACGGCTTGGAAAACCACGGGTTGGTCAACCTCAATCATGTCTATTGGAATCTTCCGACCGAGGCGCTCTACGAAGAGATTATCTTTCGCTCCGAGGGCAGGCTCTCCTATATGGGACCGATTGTGGTCAACACCGGCAAACATACCGCCCGCTCGGCGAACGACAAATTCGTCGTCAAGGAAGCGACCACCGAGGACAAAATCTGGTGGGGACAATACAACCGTCCTTTCAGCGTCGACAAATTCAATGCTGTTTTCGACCGCTTGCAAGGGTTCTTGCAAGGACGAGACGTCTTTGTCCAAGATTGTTACGCCGGAGCCGATCCTAACTATCGACTCCCGGTGCGGATAATCACCGAATATGCCTGGCACAGTTTGTTTGCTCGGAATATGTTCATCGAAGCGGAAACCAGCGACGAGCTGCGGCGGTTTGTGCCGGAATTTACCGTCATTGCGGTGCCCTCGTTCAAAGGAATGCCGCAAATTGACGGAACCCTTTCCAAGACGTTTATCCTGCTGAACTTCGACCAGAAGCTTTGCCTTATCGGCAATTCCGGTTACGGCGGCGAAATCAAAAAGTCTATCTTTACGGTGTTGAATTTCCTGTTGCCCCTTGAAGGCGTGATGACGATGCACTGCTCCGCCAACGTCGGGAAAGACGGCGACGTCGCTCTTTTCTTCGGTTTGTCCGGCACGGGGAAGACCACCCTGTCGGCCGATCCGAAGCGTAAACTTATCGGCGATGATGAGCACGGCTGGAGCGATGAGGGGATATTCAACTTTGAAGGCGGTTGTTACGCCAAGGTTATCGCCCTTTCTCCGACGGCGGAACCGCAAATTTACGCTTGCACCCGGAAATACGGCACGGTGCTGGAAAATGTCGTCTACGACCCGGTGACACGGCTGCTCGATTTGGATGATGAATCGTTGACTGAAAATACCCGCGCGGCGTATCCGCTGCATTATATCGATAATGCCGTCCCGGAAAAGCGCGCCGGACACCCGAAAAACATTATCATGCTTACCTGCGACGCTTCCGGTGTGATGCCGCCGATTGCCAAGTTGACTCCCGACCAAGCCATGTACCACTTTATTTCCGGCTACACCTCGAAAGTGAGCGGAACGGAAGTCGATTTGGGCAAAGAACCGGAAATTACTTTCAGCGCTTGTTTTGGAGCGCCTTTCATGGTGCACCATCCGTATTACTATGCGGAGATGCTCAAGAATAAGATAATGAAGTACGATGTCAACTGTTGGCTGGTCAATACCGGCTGGACGGGCGGACCGTATGGCATCGGCAAAAGGATGAGTATCCAGCATACCCGAACCTTGCTGAACGCTGCCTTGGACGGAAGCCTGCTTGAGGTGGAGTATCGTACCGATCCGGTCTTCGGGTTCCAGGTTCCGAAACACTGCGAAGGAGTGCCGGACAAAGTTCTCAATCCGGTGGAAACCTGGGGTGACCCGGAGGCGTACCGGGAGAAGTACCTCCAGTTGGCTTCTCTGTTTATTGAGAATTTCAAGAAATTCAGCGCCGGATGTCCGCCGGAAATTATCAAAGCCGGTCCGGTGAAGAAAGATATTATGGCGTTTGGAAAACAGTAAATCGGATGAACGATTTGCTTTTTCGGATGTTATAAATATATTGATGTTCTGTCTTAAGGTTATGTGAGGCAGTAAGATAATTCGAGAATTGAAATAAGGTGACGAGTCTCCGGTTTTGTCGTTCGAGAACGGAAGGAGGTAGCCAAGATGCCGACGTATGAATATGAATGTGAAAAATGCGGTCATGAATTCGAAGCTTTCCAAACGATAACGGAACCTCCGGTGGAAAAATGTCCTGTCTGCGGTGGGTATGTTCACCGGGTTATTTCCGGTGGGGCAGGCTTTCTCTTCAAAGGTTCCGGTTTTTACATTACCGATTACCGGAGCAAAGAGTACAAAGCCGCCGCTGAAAAAGAAAAAGCCGATACCAAACCATCTCCGCCTGCTTCCAAGAAGTAGGTGCTTTGCCCCAAGGGGACTGACGGTTCTTAAGGTGGGCTTCCGACAAGTTTACAAGCCATAGGTTTACTTCCATCCACTAGCGGGTTAGACATCTTTGTCTGACCCAGCCGTGACACCCTAAGGGCACCCTAAGGGTGTATTAGTGAATCGCCGAGAGTAAGCGGATCGTGCATGAGAGGATAAAACGGCTACGGCTGAGCTAGGGATTCGTACGAGTCTTTTGTGGATGGCTGCTTACGTGAGAAGCAAAAATATCCCCCGTCCGCTCTTGACAGTCATAGCTCGGCGCTTTTCATTTATGCTATGCGTTCGTATGACTTACAGGAGTTGGCAGCCCGTTTGCAATCCCCTTCATCGTTGAATACCGATTTAGCAAATAAAGAAGATTACTTCCGAGATGCGACCGAAGAAAAAGCTACGCCGGAAGCAATCGTTTTGGCGGAGTCGGAAGCTGATATCATTGCCACGGTGACTTTTTGCCGTACGCATAAGATACCGATTGTGGCTCGTGGAGCCGGAACCGGGCTCTCCGGCGGATGTGTGCCGGTTCGGGGAGGAATTGTCCTTTCGACGGAGAAAATAAATCATTTGCACATCGACCCGGAGCACAAGCGGGCTGTCTGCGGTCCCGGCGTCATTACCAAAGAAATCAAAGACGCCGCCGAGAAATACAATCTTACGTACCCTCCCGACCCTGCCAGTTACGAGGAGTGCACCATCGGCGGGAATATCGCTGAGTGTGCGGGTGGATTGCGTTGCCGTCGGTTTGGAGTGACCAAAGATTACGTCCTGGGAGTGCGGGCGGTTACCATTGAAGGGGAAGTTCTTTTGACCGGCTGTTATAACGGCAATCGCGGTCTGCCGTTGGGAGATATTTTGGTCGGTTCGGAAGGGACACTGGCGGTGATTTCGGAAATCACCTTGAGCCTTATCGAAACTCCGTCGGTGGGGGCGACTATTCTTGTCGGTTTTGAAAACGCCCGCGATGCCGCCCAGACCGTGACCGACATCACCAGCGAAGGGATTATTCCGACCGTGATGGAGTTTATCGACGCCGATGCGGTGGCATGTTCGATAGAGTACGAGCAGACCGACCATTTGCAAAAAGGGATGGCGGCGCTGCTGATTGAGACGTCCGGCGAGAATGTCAAGCAGCAAATTGAAGCAATCCAGCGTTTCTGCAAGAAAAATCATTGTTCGGTGCTTAGCATTGAGCACGACCCGGCGAAAGCCGAGAGTTTGTGGCAAGTGCGGCGGAATGTGTCCAAAGCCATCAAAGCCGCCGCCCGGGCGAAGATTTCGGAAGATACGGTCGTCCCCAATTCACAAATTCCGGCGCTGGTCGAGTTTGTGGCGGAAATGAACCGCACCAGTCCCCTGCGCATCAACACCTTTGGTCATGCCGGTGACGGTAATATCCATGTCAGTTTCCTTTCTCAGACCGGTACCGACGAAGAGATGCGCATGATTGACGAGGGGATAGAAAAGGTTCTCCGAAAGGTTGTCGAGCTGGGCGGGACGCTCACCGGGGAGCACGGTATCGGCTTGGCGAAGAGCAAATATATCGGTTTGGAGTTCGATGTCGTTACGCTCAAGTATATGAAGTATTTCAAAGAAGTGTTCGATCCGGACAACCTGCTCAATCCGGGCAAAATTTTCCCCGCTTAGTTTTTCTCGTTATTCGACCGACGATACGAAACTGCAAACGCCCCCAAAAGCAAAAGCAAACCGATTACCAAAAGAGCATACGGATACGGTTGGGGAAGCTGCTGCCGGAAAGTGGCGGCGGTGTCATACATGAACGAGTATAGAATCACCGCGATACCCGCCAGCGACAAAAGCCATGCAAGGAGCGGTGGCTGAAAACGATAGTCAGCTTTTGTCGCATACTTATATGTGAGCATTGTCCCGCACCCTATCATTAATACCGACACCAATACCGGAGCTATGACCGGACCTATCCACGGGATAGGAAGCAAAAAGAGAATGTCCCAGGTAAACAGCGAGGGGGGCCAATTGATGGTCGCTTTCAGCCAGAGATAGAAAAAGATGTCCCAGATACCGAAAAGTATGATAAAATAACCAAAACACTCCCAGAATCTTCGACCGACAAGAAAAGCGACGCTTGCCAACATCACGAGGGTGGATAACTCACGGAAAAGTTCCACCACTAGCGGATGCGAGGGGATGATAACCAGAGGGAAGGAAAATCCGTCAGGGTAATACAAATTCCTCAAGTAGACAACAACCGACGCCTCCAGATAGCCGAAAGCGATAGCAAACAACCAGACCGCCGCAAGTTTTTTGAAATACGCAGTGTGGATAACCATGCCACTTAATGAAGTAGCATTTCGAAGCATGCGATTCAAGTAAAATCTTATGGCGGCAGAAAGAAATCTTTTGAAAGTCGCTTTCACGTAAAGAGGAAATCGTTGATGAGTCCACCCTTTCTTTTTGCGAAAACTGTTTATTGACTATTGAATGTGACGATTATACTATTACGTTGTAAGCATTGTAAAACCTTCACGAGGACAGGAAAGAGTGAGCAAACCGGCAGCCAGAATGGGTGATACGACCGCCCACGGCGGGACTATTACGGTCGGTGAACCGACGGTCTTAATCGGCGGTAAACCCGCGGCGCGAGTGGGTGATATGCACGTCTGTCCGATGCTGAATCCCGGTACCCCGCCACCACCGCATGTGGGCGGACCGATCCTTATGGGCAGCATGACGGTACTCATCGGCAACAAACCGGCGGCACGGGTGGGAGATATGTGCCAGTGCTCCGGACCGCCGGATACGATTGCTATGGGCTGTCCGACGGTGCTTATCGGCGACAGCGGCGGCGGAGGTGGGGGCGGTGTGGCAGGACAAAGTGAAGGTGCCGCCGACGGAGAAAGCGGAGGAGAGTCGCAGGAGGTTGAAGAGGAAAACCACTATTTGGATGTGAAGGTAGTCGATAAAGCTGGCAAACCGATTGCCGGGGTCGGCTATCAAGTAAAAACCCCCGACAACAAGACGTATGAAGGAGTAACGTTCGGGAAAATCAAACAGAGCGGCGTCAAAGAAGGCAGCCACGAGATAGCCCTTCATGCGATAACGAAAGCCGAATGGTCGGCAAAAAAAGCCCGTAACGGTGAAAAGGTCAAGATGCTGGTGGAGACGGTCGGCATTGAAGACGGGACGAAGGCGAAGCTTGAGATATTCGAGCGGAGTACTAACGTGCCGGACAAAAGCATAAAAGTCTTCGATGATCTTGCGGTTCAGAATGGGAAAGTTCAGGCAGAGTGGCAATACGAATTTGTTGACGAAGAGGAAGAAGAGACCGAAACAACCGTTACTAATACCGAGAAATACTTCAGTCCTTCTTATTACTTTACGGTTCAAATCGGAAGCGTGAGCACCCGCTCGCCGATGTTGGAATATAAGGATTTCATCGAGCTATACTTGAAAGACGGAGAGGGGAATGCGATTGGCGGGGCGCGCTACCGTGTTTTTCTTTCCAATGGGGAAGTGCGTGAGGGTGAGCTGGACTCCAATGGGTATAAAAAGATTGAGAAAGTGCCGCCGGGGAAATGGACGGTTCAATTCCCCGACTACGGAGCGCCTGATGAGGAATGAACGGAACCAGCTTATGGGTAACTGAGTGTTATGAACTCAGAAAGAGCAGAACGTATCAAACGCCAAACTCGCTCGTTTGTTGCCCTGCCGGGGCATATATCGGTGGTGCTTTTGAGTAACTCCGGACAGGTGCCGTTGGCAAATCTTTCCTATCGAATTCATATCACCCCAGACAGAGTATTGGAAGGAAGAACCGCTCAAGATGGGTTGGTGTCTCATGAAAATGTTCCCCTTGGGGAATATCGACTTGAATTGGAAGGATTTGAGGGGGAGGCGTGGGTGCCCAGTCTTCCGGTGGAAACAGAGCGCTACCCTCTCCGTATTCCCGGTTATTTCTTGTTTGTCGACGAGGAAGACATTTCGGAAGAAGACTTCCCGGAATACGAAGATGAAGAAGAGCTGGATCTGAATGCGGTTGATGAAGGGGGATGGGAGGAGTTGGCGGAATGAGTCGGTTTCGAGTCTCCCTTCAGCCGGGAATAGTACGGGACCCAGAAAATGATGTTGTCACTGTGCGCTTTTTTTCTCCCCGGACGGCGGAAGAGGTCACGGTGATTCTGCTGGAAATGGATTCGTGGCGCTATCGTCGGGATACGATGGCGGAACAATTAGATAATCAAGACGATCCTATAGCCGTTTTTACCGGAACCATTGAGCGAAGCCGTTTTCAGGTACAGACGCATCGCTTGGAGCGAGGGACGCGAAATAATGCCCCAACAATTAAGTTGAAATTTCATGGGAGTGATACAGAATATCAACTGCCGGTGCCCGATTCCAGCCTCCGAGAGGAAGGGGAGGAAATGGAAATCGGTTTGGAAGTCAGGGGGAGGATACGGAGAAGACGTCGGTTGGTTGAGGTAGAGTATAAAACGCCGGTGCCGGTGTTCGTGAGAAATTATGGTAGAGCCGGAGCCCCGCAGCGGCCGGTGATAACCTTTCTTACGGGGCGAAACGGGTTTTTTAGAGCAGCCCAACGTTTTCTCCAGCGGCGTCCCGACGGGTTGATACGTCGTTCCAGCGTTGAAGCAATCCTTAATTATTTGAGTAGCCAACAGAACTTGGCGGAATACGGCGAAGGGCGATGGGGAGAGGTGAATATCGTCAGCCATGCCAATGTGAACCAGTGGATGATTCGGTTGTTTTCCGATCCTCATGAACCGTATCGGTATGTGGATGTAAATGTCTTGAATCAGCAGGGAAATGACGCCCGATTGACAGCACCGGGGGAAGAAGTGCTGGATAATCGCTCAAGGATTGTGATTCGTGGATGTGTGATTGGAGGAAATCAAACGCTTTTGGATAGAATCAGACAGCTTTTTGGTGGACACGCGTATGTATATGCGCCGAAATATTTGCAAGCGTATGAATGGTATCGTAGAGGGCGATTGCGGCTGCAGCGGGAGTATTTCAAGGAGTTCTTTTTTTTCTATGTTCCCGGTCGGCGTTCTCCCAATGAACGAGAGTGTATTCGACGTTTCCAGGAACTATATCCTCATGCCGGCATAGATGAAGCGGAGTGGCGGAATCTTCTTCGTCATCGAGGGGAACGGGAGAGAAGAGATAGAACCGAACGTTTCCGCTTTACTCTTGAGTACCAGGAAATTCCTCCTCGAGGACGAGAAGCGTTAATGGCTGACCTGCGAGCCGAGTTCCCTTCTGGGGAAGAAACGTACCATACCACTGTTGATGATTGGCAGTGGCAAATTCGTCGTCAAGTCAGCCGACGGAGGCGTATTTACCGCGTCCTGTACATAGGGTATCGTCGACGGGTGGAAGTCCGGCGTCCGCTGCGAGACAACAACGGTGACATGGTGGTACCCAACTTGTATGATAGCTCACACTATGGCCGCTCGCCGGCGTGGTAGGAAGAAAAGAATAGGAGTAAACAGGAGATATGGCGTCGTTACCGACCAATAACCAGTTTCGTATCAACCTTGCCGACGGATGGCAGGACAGAACCGTGCACTATTTCATGGGACCCGAGGAGGGCGGTCTTTTGCACAGCTTGACGTTGACGGTGGATGAACAGCTTGATACCGATGAAGTGGCGGAGTACGCCCGCGAACGCATCGACCATGCGATTGAAACGATGCCTGCCGCCGAACTGCTCAAAGAAGAAGAGAAAACTCTTCCCAACGGAGTGGCGGTGTATGAAGCGTTGTACAAATGGGTGCCGCCGGAAGGGAAAGCGACCTATCAGAAGCTGGTCTACATGATTCGTGATGGAGTCGCTTATACTTTCAGTGCCAACTTTACCAAGAAAACCTTGAAAACCCTCGGAGCGGCGGTGGATGAAATGATTCGCTCCTTCGAGCCGCTCTCGCTGCCGTAAAGTATGCTATGGAATTGAAGTTTTCGAAGTCGACGGATACGGAAGAAAAAATCGAGTTGGAGCCGTCTTTAATCTCGGCAAGTTGGCGATGCGGTAAAGCCATTGCCGGACGACGTGCCTCTTTTGAAGTGGTGACGGCGTTGGTTGGGCAGGGAGCCCCGATAAAAATAAAAGGGAAGAGTGAAAAAGGCGAAAAGTTGGGGAAAATTAAGGACGTTATCCGCGGCAACAAGTACATTGGTTTTTTCGATATCCCCGACGATCTTGAGTTGGGTGATGAAGTGTACTTTGAGGTAAAACTTCCCAAAAATGACCTAGAAGGTGAGTCCAACCGCATTCCCGTTTTTCCGCCGGTGGAAGTCTTCAATTTATCCTGGAATGCGACGGAGGCACGGCGGGGTGATGTTTTGACTTTGACGGCTGACGTGAACGGGCTTCGCGATCACGAGGAAGTTATCGTGACGATTTACGAATACGACCGCGACGGCGCCCATGATAAAATCGTTGAGTTGCCGGTGGAGGTAATAAACAAGCGAATAGAGCTGAAATGGGAATACGAATACCACGAGGATACCGACGAAATCCCGACGCAAGAAGAGCTCCAACAATACGGCAATGAATACAATCCGCCGGAGTATTTTTTCACCGTCACAGTTGAGGATACCGAGTTTGGTGTTGAGCAGGAATCGGGTTTGCTTCGCTTCAAGGATTGGCTGGAAATTCAATTTCTCGATGAAGACGGGACGCCGCGAGCGAACGAGCGCTATGTTGTTACCCTTCCGGACGGCAGTCGTCAGGAGGGTCGATTGGACGACACGGGGAGAGCACGATTGGAAGATATCCCGCCCGGTCCCTGCCGGGTTGAATTTCCTGATGCTCCCGGGGTGGTTCCTCACTCACAACAGGGAGGGGTCTCATGAGCGGAGAAGGACATCGGACGACGACCGGTGCGATAACGGTATTTCGTCCCTATGAGACCCGTTGGATTGTTATTGCAACGGGGATAGAAGCGCATGAATCCGATGTCAATCATCATGTGCAAGTACGGAGGGAATATGTTCAGGCTCTTCGAGCAGATGCCAGCTCTTTTCGAAGGACCGATACCCCATTTCGGCGGCGTATATGGCATAGTATCGTCGAAGCCGGGTGGCTGCGTCGAGGATGGTCGGATCAAAGGATTGCAGATGAGCTCATCCAAATTTTCGATGGTTTTGAAGAATACACTCCTTTCCAGTATTTGGAGATGAAATTCGGAAGTGATTTTCAAGTCGACTCCGATAGAAAGAACGCTGAGTACGTAAGCGATGCCCAGCGAGTTCGTTATCGACTTCGAGCGGTGGACAAGAAAAGCGAGTTCAAGACCGCTTTGGAAACGGAAGGGGTGATAGTTGTTTACGATGGACATTCCCGTTACGGGCGGGGAGCATGTTTCGACCAGTATAGCGGTGTTGCCGATAAACACGGTGAGCAATGGGAAAGCGGCACCACCGATGATAACGGCTTGTTCCGCCTTGGCTACCATTATGTCCCCGTTCCCTTGTCGGATATAGAACACCATCAGTACACGTTTATTCCCCTGGCGGAAGGGGATGAAATCCCAGCGCGGCGACATCGCCATCCTTACCAACGACATCCCTACGCCCGGCGCCGCTGGCGTTTGTTTACTCTTCCGGAAGAGCTCCGCAGCTTTGTCCACCCGGCATACCGCTCATTGGATGATCGCTATTACGGGTTGCGACGCGAACGGAAACAGCATATTATTCTTGTGGCAGGATGGGAGGATACGGGAGCAAGACCGTATGATCTCGGTTCGGTGAACATGCGCTGTCGCACCTTCTGTCACTTTGGATGCAGTTCCCGCACGCACTTTTGGCACATTGTCAGACGTTCGGAATATAAAGGTTGGCAGCGGAACCGACCACCGACCGATAGGTTTGCGTATTTTACCACCGCTCCCGCAACCTATAAGGCTACTTGCTATTGGCTCCATCATCTCTTGGCATACTCGCGGCCGAACAATCCGCGCCATTGGTGGGAAAGCCATGAATACGCTAAAAGGAGAGCCAACCGGCAGTTGCGCCGGGAGCGGGAAGTGTTTCGTATTTATTGAATGGGGAAAGAATGGCTAAGACAGGGAAAAGGACAAAGTTACCTTTCAATCTGGAAATGCGAAGGGGCTATGTCCTTTCAATGTTTGGTGTGCTTTTAATAAGCATAATCGGTTTAGGGTGCAGTGAAAATCATAAAAAGGAAGATAACGTGGTGTACAAAAGAATTGAAACCGCCGTTCACGAGCTGGATCCCGACGATGTCCAAGCGCTCGAGAGCTTGGCACAACGGGTGCGGGAAAAGTCTTTGAAAGAACCTCGGAAGATAGTAGACCTTCTCCACTCGAAGGATAAAAAAGACCGCGAGAATGCCGCCGCGGTGCTGCTTGAGCTTGAACATCTCGCTTTTGAACCGCTGGTGGAAAAAATCGACCTCTCGAATCCCGAGGATGCGGTGTGGGAGATGGAATTGGCGGTAGACCTTCATCTTGCCGACCGAGCTCGCCTCGTCAAGATACTTGACGAAATGCTCAAAGACACCACCGTGGTCGAGCCGAAAGTGATGGCTGTGGAGATAGAGGAAGAGCCGGTGACCCAGCGGGTGTGCGACAAAGCCTATTTGATGATGCGGAAGCTCTTTGCTTTGGAGGATGAGGAAACCCACTTGGTGAACGTCGAGGCGTTTCTCAATATGTCGGACAAAGAGCGCGATGCGGAGATTGAACGGGCGGTGAAGACAAAAAAGTGGCAGGCGTTGGAAGAGCTGGAAGAGGAGCTGTGAGCTCGTCGCATTTCGTTCGCACTCGAAAAAGGGTCGCATGGAAAAATTCGCCTTTCATGCGATAAAGGGTTGTTATTTTGGGGGATAATGCCGATAATATAATTGTTGACTTTTGCGGGAAAATGGCTCAATAGTACCAGCCGGGAGTTTCTGCAGCGGTGCTTATTGAGTACCAGGAAAATGTGAACGGCAAGCCGAAGCCATAAACTGAAAAGCGGTTATATGGATATAGCCAATTATTCGTCAGATTCACGAGTTATCATTAAAAATGCGAAGGAAGTGGCGGTAACGTTTCGTCATCCGGAGATTGAAATAGAACATCTCCTCATCGCCGTGGTGCGGCACGAAGGGACGGAGGTGGAGTCGATTCTCAATCAACTGGGCAAAAGCGCCGCCTTTATCGAAGCGACCACGGAAGAGTATTTGAAGGAGCAGTCCAGTCGGTCGATAGCGCGGGAGAATCTCAGTATCAGCCCTGCCGTGCAGGAGGTATTGACTCAGGCGATTGAAGAAAAAGCCAAGCTCTACGACCCCTTGGTAGAGCCGGAACATATTTTCATTGCTATCTTCGACCCTAAGTCCAAGCTCGCTCCCTACCTCCGCGATAAGCTCGATATCACCAAGGAAGATATTTACAAAGCTATTGCCGAGAGCAAATCGGTTGAAGAAATAACGTCCGCCGCTCCGGCGGAAGGGAAGCCCGCCGGCGAGAAGAAGAAAGAGGTTGCCGGAACGCTTCGCTACTGTGTGGATTTGACAAACCAAGCGGCGGCGGGCGAGTTCGACCCCATGATAGGGCGCGAGAAGGAATTGCAGCAGTTGATTCAAATTCTCCTCCGGCGCCGGAAGAACAGCCCCGTCTTGGTCGGTGGAGCGGGTGTCGGCAAGTCTGCTATCGTCGAAGGATTCGCCCAAGCGGTAGTCGACGGCAAAGTGCCGAGAGCCCTGGAAGGGGTGAAGGTGATGGAAGTCGACATGGGCTCGATGATTGCCGGTGCCAAGTATAAAGGGGAGTTTGAAGAGCGCTTCAAGGCGCTGGTGGGGGAGGTCATCAAGTCCGCCGGAAAGATAATCCTTTTCATAGACGAGATTCACACCATCGCCGGTGCGGGCAGCGGCGGCGGAGGAATGGATGCCGCCAACTTGATAAAACCGGCGCTTGCCCGCGGGCAAATCCGCCTTATCGGTGCCACCACGGAAGAAGAATACACCAAGTATCTCGAAAAGGACAAAGCTCTCGACCGGCGCTTTGAAAAAATCAAAGTCGAAGAGCCGAATGAAGAAGAAGCGGTGCGCATCATACGCGGCGTTTTGTCCAAGTATGAAGATCATCATAAGATTACGTACACCGAGGAAGCGATAGTCGGAGCGGTGAAGTTCGCCCGCCGCTATCTCAGTGAGCGGAACCTGCCCGACGTGGCGCTTGATTTGGTGGATGAAGCCGGTTCCGAGTTCAGCGTGAAGGAGGAATTCGCCAAAGATATTGTCCCGCAGCTTGCCGAGCAGATAACGGAAGTGGAAAAGTTGATTGCGGCATGCGAAGGGAAAGACCCCAAAGAGGACGCCGAGGCGTTTGAGCGACTTCATACCGCGTACGAGGATTTCTCCCGCCGCTTGGATCGGTTGCAAGAACTCTGGGGACATCGGGTGGACGCCTTGACAGGAGTGACGGAATGATACCGGAAAGAATGAATCTTGAAGAGCTGAAACAGGATTTCCAACAGAAGAAAGAACGCTTTCAATCCTTGAAGGCGGTGGTGGAATCGCTCGAGCCGACCATTGACGATTCCGATGTCGCAGCGGTAGTGGCTCGGCGTACCGGTATTCCGTTGTCGAAAATGCTGACGGCGGAAAAAGACCGCCTCATCAATATGGAGTCGTTCCTTTCCTCGAAAATTGTCGGTCAAGAGAAAGCGATTAAGAGCGTGGCGAACGCCATCCGCAAAGCCCGCGCCGGGTTGAAACTGCCGAACCGTCCGGTAGGGTCGTTTTTGTTCCTCGGACCTACCGGCACCGGGAAGACGTACCTCCCCAAGTTGCTGGCGGAGTTTCTCTTTGACGACAAGAACGCTATGGTGCGGCTGGATATGTCGGAGTTTATGGAACCGCACTCGGTGGCGAAAATGATAGGCGCTCCGCCGGGGTACGTCGGCTACGAAGAAGGCGGTGTGCTCACGGAAGCGGTGAAACGGAAGCCGTTTTCCATTGTATTATTTGATGAAGTCGAAAAAGCTCATCCGGACGTGTTTAACGTGCTTTTGCAACTGCTTGACGACGGACGATTGACTGACGGACAGAACCGGACGGTGGATTTTTCCAACTGTATCGTCGTCCTGACATCGAATTATGCGGCGGATAAGATTCTCGAAGCCGACCGCGAGGGCAGAGAAGTCAATATGGAAGAAGTGCGCAGTTTTCTCTTTTCCAAGTTCCGTCCCGAATTTCTCAATCGGTTGAATGATATTATCGTGTATCATTCCTTCACGCAAGAGCAAGTAGAAGTCATCGCCGGTTTGGAGTTTGAGCAGATTTCCTCCCTCTTGAAAGATCAAAACATCACTGCCACCTTGAGTCCGGAAGCTCGCAGCAAGCTGGCGCGGGACGGCTATACTCCCGAATTGGGAGCTCGGCCTATCCAGCGAATAATTGAAAAGGATATTATTAATAAATTGTCGGTGGAGATTATCACCGGCACCATATCCCCCGGCGATCGTCTTCGTATCGAGGTACAAGACGACAGCTATGTGTTTGTCAAAGAAGAAGAAGAAAAGAAGTAACGTGTGTTTTAGCCGATTGGAGGCATAGATGGCGAAATTCATTCTTGGAGCAACCGAGCGGGTACAGCGAGACGATTCGGTACCCGTAGAGCTCCTCCCGTCCAACAAGTTGCTCTACATCGCGCGTTTGAACAACGAGGAAGATCCCGATGTCACGCCGGTGAGATGCAACAATCTCAAAGAAGTGTTCGAGAAGTTCCGTCCTTCCTTCTCCGCTGAGTTGGAAACGGTGGAAGGGGAACCGGTCATGGCGACTTTTGAGATTCGCTCGATGAAAGACTTCACTTCGAAGGAGCTGATTGAGAAGAACGAGTTGCTTCAGCGGACCTACTATCAGAAGGAAATGATGGCGGATCTGGACAAGCAGTTGAAAAAGAACAACGCCCTAAAGAAGGCTCTGAAAGACAAAGAAAAGAAAGAGGCTCTCTTGAAGGCGGCACGCTACTACATTGATCTTCTCAGCGAATGAGGAAGGGAGGTGAACGGTAATGGGTGAAGAAGAAAAAAATCAGATGCAACCGCAGGCGGAAGAAGCTGTCGAAGCCAAAAAAGAAGAAGCCGTCGCTGAGAAGGTCTCTGAGGAAGAGTTTGCCGCCATTCTGAGCGATTCGTTCGGAGACTTCAGCAAGTTGGCGACGTTACTCCCCTCGTTCAAAACGGCTGACGGGGATCTGGTTCGCGGGATAGAATGGCTGGACCCGAAGAAAGATTTCCAGCGCAAAGAATTTTTGACCAAAAAAGATTTCGCCACCCAGCGCAAGCTCCTCCGGGAGCGCCTCAAAGTGTGGGTGGACAATCTGTCTCGTTCGGACGACATCGATGAAATCCGTAAGAGCCTCAACGAGCAGGCGACCAAGCTGGAAGCCAACCTCGAGAAGAACATGAAGAAGGTGCATCAGGCGAGCCGCGAGCTGGAGGCAACCTATCGAGCGATTGACAAGTTCTTTGCCAACGCGCAACAGGAGCCGGACGAGAAAGTCAATGCGTGGTTTGCCAATATCAGTGCCGAGGAGCTGACCGATCCCGACGACCGAGAGAAGTTCGAAGAGCTGACCAAAGCGGTTTCCGATCTTTATCGCGAGTGGAGCATCAAGGACTGCTTCTCGATGGCGGTCATCCCCGGTTATCTGGGCAGTGTCGAAAACATCGACACCGTCGCCCGACAACTGGGACTTCCCAACAAGATTCACATCATGACCGACCTGCCGAACTTCGAGAAGTTCGAGGAAGTGATGGATATGCTCGAAGATCCGGCGTATGCAAACCTCCCCGGTATCGACACTTACAAGCAGTATGTGTCGGTGTTTGCCAATTACATTCTTGCACGCAGCGCCAATCAGTACGAGGATGAAGATATGTGGATTCCTCCGTCAGCCGCTGTTGCCGGCAAGATGTATCAAGGCGATGTGACGGTCGGGATGCAGCAGCCGATGGCAGGCTTTAAGCACGGAAAAATCGCCGACGCGAAGTACCTGCGTTTCAAAGCCAACCAGCCGGATGCGAGCAAGATTAACGAAAAAGGCGTCAATCCGATGGTCAACTTCGAAGGAGCGGTTGTCGCGATGGGAGCGTCGACTTTGTACACTAAGGAGACGTTCAACGTTTACTCCATCCGCCGCACCTACGATTACGTTTATAAAACTTTGCGGAATTACCTGAACAAGCAGACCTTCTCCGTGATTGACCAGAAGTTCATCGACACCATGCGCCGGGATATCGACAAGTTTATGAAGGCGATTACCGGCGGGGACAACATCCTGCAAGACTACAAGGTCGAAATCTTCGCCGATGAAGAGATGCGCAAGCGGCAGGAAATCGACATCAAGGTGTCTTTGAATCCGAAGTATCCGGCTCGTACCTTCAACATCGAATTCATCGCCTGGAACGAAGACAACCAGACGAAGGTGAAGGATAAGTAACCGCTTCGGATGTTGCGGGTGTGTTTTCTCCTTTTGCTGTGTCCAAAGGGAGAGACGACGGTGGAACAGCAAAGAAAGAAGAAGTATACCGAATACCTACTCGAAACAAAAAATTAAAGGAGTGAAACGATGGCACGACGACCAGTTCTTGAAATTGATGGGGTCACGTACAAAAACGTGTATGAGGTCTCGTACGAGCTCTACACCGCCAAAGATGAAACCGGGCGTCCGACCGACCGCGCCCACGCCGGAACGATTAAGATAAAAATCGAGTCCGATCCGGATGGGAACGTCGACATTGCCCGGTGGGCGATGGATACCAGCAAACCGAATTGGAAATCGGGAAAAGTGACCTTCAAGAATCCCGACGATGCCACGATGAAAGAATTGAAGTGGGAGGAAGGGTTTATCACCAAATTTGAAGAGCACATCCCCCACGTGAAAGAACGGCCGGATGACCAGATTTACCAGTATTTCGAAATCTCCTGCCACAAGCTCAGCGTGGGTGATGCGGAAATAGATAACCGTTGGGAAGAATAACCGAAGCGTCGGTACCGGCGCCGGGAGGAAAGTGATTCTTACCCGGCGCCGGGCGGTACCTTCATCGGAAAGAAATTATGGCAGTCCTGCAAACGTCGGCGGAATGTACCATCCGCATCGACGACCAAGAGATAAAACACGATGTCTCGTCGGTCTCGTTGGAACAGTATATCGACACTCACCATCTCTTGAAGGTTCGTCTCCGTCAGCTTGGAAAAGCGGCGGCGGAGAAGGACTTTGAAGATCCGACGGTGTTTGCCTCGTTTCTGGGCAAAACGATTGCGGTGACGATTACTCCCATCGGCGGGATGGTTGATTCGTCCCGCTCTTTGGAGTTTATCGGGGTCGTTACCCAAGTGAGCTTGGACAACAGCATCGACGGGTTAAATACGGTCTTGATTACCGCCCATAGTCCGACCATTACCCTTGACGGAGCGAAGCAAAACACGCTCCACCATGAGGAACGTGCCGGCGACATTATAAGCGCCGTCTTACGGAAGTATCCCATTACCATCGGAACGGTGGAGGAAGCCTCGGCAACGTTGGCGTACAGCGTGCAGTACCGGGAAACAGACTACGGTTACCTGATGCGACTGGCGGCAAGCAGCGGCATGTTTGCGTACTACGACGGTAAAGAGTTCTGCGTCGGGAAAGCCTCCAGCTCTCGCACCGAGGAGCTCGTCTGGCGGGAGTCATTGGGAGAATTTGTCATGGGATTGGGCACCGGCATCGAAAAAGTCGGCGCTCAAAGTTTTAATTATACCAAAAAGGAAATCTACGAAAGCACCACCTCGGGAGCGTTGCGGACTTCCTTGTCCGAGCTGTCGAAGATTTCGTATGAAGCTTCGCAAAAGCTCTACCCCGACGCCCATTTTGTTCCCGGTTTGAAATCGGGCAGTCAGGCGGATCTGGACAAGACCTTGGAGTTGATTCGCGAGAGTTCGGTGGGGAAGATAGTGACCTGCCGAGGGGAATCGGTTATCCCGGCGGTGACCATTGGGCGCTGTGTCAAGATTACCGGTATGGACAAATTAGACGGGCTTTACTGGGTAAAATCGGTCGTCCATTCATTTGATGAAAGCGGCAAGTACCATAACACCTTCACGTGCACCCCGTTGGATATCGCTTTTCCGGAGCGAAGCTATTCCGTTCCCCACTTGACTGATATTCAAGTCGCCGTGGTGGTGGATACTGATGATCCCGACAAACTGGGACGGATTAAAGTACAATTCCCTTGGTACACTAAGGAAGGTTTGCCTGCCCAGCCTGTCATGTGGGTGCGGGTGCTGACTCCGCACGCCGGAGAGAAGCGCGGCTTTTTCTGTCTGCCGGAGGTGGGTGACGAAGTTGTGGTTGGCTTTGAGCATGGCGACCCGCACTTGCCGCTCGTTTTGGGGAGCCTCTACAACGGGAAAGATGTCCCGCCGTTGGACGGTCACCCGGTGGGATGGAGCGGTTCGGACAACAACTTGAAGCTCTTCCGCACCAAGAGCGGCAATGAGATTTATTTCAATGATACCGACGGTTCGGAAGTTATCGTCATCGTCCAAAAAGATAAGAAAAATGCGATAACCCTTTCGTTGGACGGTCCCAAAATCACGATTGAAAGTGAGGGGGACATCAGTTTGAAAGGGAAGACCATCAGTTTGGAAAGTACGTCCGGCGATATCAAAGTGAAGTCGGCGGCGGCGATGAATCTGGAAAGCAGTCAGGATATGAAAATAAAAGCGGGCGGAAATTTGAAGAGTGAAGGGGGAATGAATTACGACATCAAAGCCGGAATCAACGCTACCCTTGAAGGCGGGGCTGTCGTAACCATTAAAGGCACCATGGTGAAAATAAACTGACGGGTGATATGGAATACTTGGCGCTTCCTCTCATCTTCCGAAACGGCTACCTTCCCCGAACCGATTTGTTCGAGTCCCTGCGGCTATCCGTTGGGTTGTTGTTGAGCACGCGTCCGGGCATGTTACCGTTTGCCCCGGAATACGGCTGCGAAATTTGGGAGAAGGAGTTCTCCGATATTGTGGTTGCCAACAAAGCGGAGATCCGCGCCAATCTCCGAAATGCCATCGATAAGTTTGAAAAGCGGTTGTACAATGTTTCCGTCTCCTTTGTGGGGATGAATACCGCCAAGCCGCGGGCTCTAGGGATTGTTGTCAAAGTGAGCGGAAATTATCGTGACGAGCAGGGCGAGGAGCAAAAGTTCGAAGCGAGTTATTCGTTAGGTTGAAGAAAAGGTGTGAACGTAAAAAGGTACTGAGAACAGCATTTGACTATGGAAAAATCACGCTCTCCCGAACAGATATTTACCGAGATGTATCGCCAACTGCGAGCCTGGGATGCGCAAATCCCCGAGTCCCCCGAACGGCTCGATCCGATTGTCCGTATGTTGCTTCAGTTGTATGCCGACCAACTGGCAAAAATAGATAAACGTATTGACCGCACCTGGGAAGTTGCCACCGGAGCATTGATAAAAGCGCTTTCCCCCGAAAGCAAGCGCTGGCCCGTCCCGGCGTTTACGGTCATGCGGTGCCAAGCGGCTGATCCGGTCGTGGAAATTGACCCGCACGTCCGTTTTTTTTACAAGGAAAAACGTGAAGGCGGGCAGACTTTTTTTTTCTCCTCCCTCAAGACGGAAAAAATCTTTTCCCTGCGCAGGGTGGGTATTCTCCTGCGTTTCGGGGAGACCGTAACCATTATTAACCCTCTCCCGGACGGGAGTAAGTCGATTTCACCCCTCAAAGAAACTTCAGGGAATGAAAATTCTCTTTACGCCGCCTTCGAGTACCTCGGTGACCCGGCGGATTTGGCGGGCGCGACCGTTTTTTTGAACGCTCCGCCGGAAGTTCAAAAGCAACTGCGATGGGGGTACTGGTTCCCTAGCTCACATCGCGGCGACTTTTACGAAGACAATGGCTTTTGTCCCGGAAAGTCCGGCGGTATCGAACAAGTGGTCGACGCTGGAAACGGCAGGGATTGGGGAGCGTTGCGCACGAGCGCCGAGCTGTTCAAGCCGTTGGAGGACAGTTTTGCCCTGCTTCCGGAATCGTTTGCCGTGACCTGGGAAACCGGTCCTTTGAGTGATGAGTTGTCCCGGCTCATGAAAAAAAGCGGAATCGATACCACCCCATTTGAGCAAAATCTCTATTGGCTGCGTATCGATTTGCCTCCCGGGGGTGACAGGAGCAAGCTTTTCACGCCGTTTGATATTTGCTTCGATTGCTTTATCGCCGTGAACAAAAATGAGCTCAAGCTCTTCAAACATACCGGCGGGAGCCGGTTGGTGGAATTGGAACTCCCGGAGCCGCGGGAAGAAATTTTGGAAATTTCGGAGGTGGTCGATTCCCACGGTCGGGAGTATATGAGCATCGGACAGATGCAGACGGATGATACGATGCGCTATTACTCCTTGGAGGAGCGAAACGGCAAGCTGGTGCTCTGGTTCGATTTTTCCGCTTCCATCGAAGCTCCGCCGGATTCTCTCTCCGTTACCTATGCCGTGACCGCCGGTACGGCTGCAAATGCGATTGCGGCGGGAAAAATTGTCGAACTGTACGAAAGCCATCCCGGCATCGCGGCGGTGGAAAATGTTATTCCCACCGCCGGGGCGATTCCAGCCATGACGGAAGAACAAATCATTCGCGAAGCCTCCATTCGGCTGCGGAATCGTGACCGAGCCTTGACCTTTTCCGAAATACAAAAATGGGCGCTCACGTTTGACCCTCGCATCGGCTCGGTAACCTGTGAAAAAGGAATCGAACGGATTGACGGGGGAGTGAGGCGATGTGTGGTTGTGAAGGTGGCGATAGAAGCCCGAGCGTTCCATTCCGATGATGAAGTCAGCCTGTTGCAGGAACGTCTGAAAGCTTTTTTGAAGTCCCGCTCGCCGGTGAACACGCAGTTCAAGATTGAGGTGGTGAAACGATGAACCCTGCGCCCGACCAACGGATGCCGAATTTTTGTGATCGGCACCACCCTTTTCACTATGCCACCGCGTTGGGCGTGCTGGCAAAATTAGGCGTTGATGTTCACCGCATCCGTCTGCTTGCCGTTGGGGAATATCGGAACTACTGCGGAGAAGTGCAGGAGCAGTCTCCCGCTCCCGGCACGGTACTGACCGATGACACGCCGGTGGTTCTGAAGGTCGGTTACCCCAGTGCCGTCGATTATATGCCGTACCAGTTCTTTTATGGGCTGACGAACGGTTCCGAGCGAGGAACGACGTGGGAAGAAAGCGCCCGTATTTTTATGTCGCCCTTCGATGCGGCGGTTATTCGGTACGAAGCCATCACCCTGTATCAATCTTTGAAATACTCGTTCGGCTCGGTGGAACCGGCGCACTTGTTGAAATTTTTGCACCTGCTCGACTTTACCCCACAGAAAACCTCACCGGTAGCCGAACTGATGTTTTGGGCGTCGGTCTTTCCTGATTTTCATAATTGGGGAGGGAACCCGCTCTTTGTCGAAAAGGTCCTGCGGTATTTCTTGAAGCATGAAGTGCGTATTGTAGAAAATGTCCCTTCCGACTATGAGATTCCCGTCACTCTCCGCACCCGCTTGGGCAGGGGGCTCTGCCGGGTGGGGAAAGATATGGTCTTGGGGAGGTCATTTCGGGAGTGGGATTCCTGCTATGAAGTCCAGGTGCGCGATGTTCCCCCGGAGGAAGTGCCGGACTTTCTCCCCGGGCAGGAGAAACGACGATTGTTGGAGTGGCTGTTGAGTGTCTGTATGCCGAATAACTTGGATTACCGTATCACACTCAAAACGACCCGCCGGAAGTTCTCGTTGGGGAAAAGAGACCGGCGAGGGTATTTGGGATATTCCTCGTATGTATAACGAAGGAAGGAACATTCTCGAAGGGTATTGAAGTTGACATTGAAATTATTGAGACATAAATTCTGCTGGAAATTCTTGAGGCAAGATAATGAGTGACGTACGCTTGTTTTCCGTAAATTGGGTCGATGGGATGCTGGTAACCCAGCAGCATCTCAAAGACCAAGAGAAATATTTTGAGGAATTGACGCGCTGGTATGCCTTGCAGAGCGGAGACCGATACGGGTTGACAAAGAAATCGTCCTCCGGCAAACCGGCGTTGAGCATGAACCTTGTAAAAAACGGTAACCGCCTGCGGGTAGAAGTAAGCCGCTGCCAGGCAATTACCCCGGACGGTTTTATCATAGAGATAAACGAAAGCAACCAGAGTGCTCCTGCCGCTGAGTTGGAAACAGGCGCTTCGTCCGTTGCCGTGTACTTGGGCGTCAATCCGACGGAGAAAAAGCAAGTCGGCGAACCGGATCCTCAGGAGGATATCCCGCGGATTCCTTATCTGACCGGCAACTATGTGCTTACCCTCGGTCAGCCGCCCGCTTTGCCGGAGGGACAGTACCTGAAGATTGCCGAAGTCACGCTCGCTGACGGTGAGCCGAGACTCTCCGAACGGTATTTCCCCCCCTGTGTGACGGTCAACGCCGAAGAACGGTTGGCGCAAAAGACAGCGGAGTTTCGCAATAGACTGGAAAACCTTCTCTCCTTGTCCTCGCGGGCGTATGCCGCTATGGCAAGCGGCGGCGTGCTGAAAGGGGAGCAGACCGGTCTCCAGACCGCTTTCCGAAACACCATCTTTCAAATGGCGGCATATCTCTCGTCGACTCTCGACGATTTCCGTATCGGGAAGAATGCTTTCCATCCCTTGGATATGGTGCTCTACTTCAAAAAGCTGTTTCGGATATTCACCACCTTGTTGAATCTCAATCCCGGTTTGAAGGACTTTTTGAACGAGCGCTTTTTCGTCAAACAAATGAACTCGGATGTGGGACGTTTTGTCGCCGAGGTGGAAAGTTTTCTGTTAGCCGATTACGACCACACCGAGCTGGGGAAGCATGTTCATGCCATCGACGGTATTCTCGCCAATATCCGGGAGGTGTTGGGCTTTTTGGCGCAAGTCAAGCGCGACCAACTCGGCGAGCAAGCTGTCGCGACGGATACGTTGACCTACCGCGGGCAGACCTACCGGGTGGTTGACTATAAGGAAAGCCGTGTCGAGCAGGTGGGGGAGTTGAGTTACCTTGTGATAAGCGTCGCCGAACCGCGGGCAATGTCCGACACCGTTATCTTGCTTTCCAAGGACCTTTTCACCGCCGGAGAGTGGACGAATATGCAAGTCCGGTTGGGGTTGAACGAAGCGCGCGGCTTGGGGGAGACCGATCCGGTAGAAGTCGATACTGTGACGTTCGGAAACAAAGTGGCGCTGCATCCGCAGGATATGCTGAAATCACCGTCAGTGTATCAGGTGACGTTGATTTTCCGTGGGGCACAGGAAGGTGCCCGCAAGTTTGCCGATTTGGGGAAGATGGATTTAATCGTGTACGCGCTGTAAGGAAGATACGGATATGACGGGTGACAAAGCGGTAATATCGTATGTGGAAGATTTGTTTCGGTACTTGAAGACGTACGAGACGAACTATGCCGAATTTGAAACGGAAGCCTTCCTCCAAACCTACCAGGGTATCGGAGCGGTTTTTCAGGCGTTGCGACAGCAGCGCGACAAAGCCATCGAACTCGACCGGTTCTTCTTGGAAAAGCTCAAACAGCATCCGTTGACCAGTTCTGACCTGCGTCAGTTGACATTGCAAATACTCATTACCTTTTTCGAATCGGAAGCCGACATCGACGGACAGTCGAATCAAGCCTACAGCTATTGCCGCGGGGTGCGGGCGATTAAGCAGGATGTCCCTTTCTTTGAAAATCACCTGACGCCGTTGTTGTTTCAGGAAGGAAGCCTGAACAACAATTTCCGCCTCCATTCTTTTCTCTTGGATGAGATAGCGCGTTATCTCAATACCTTTGGGAAGAGCGTGAAGGTCGACCTCACGCCGGAACAGTTTCAGGCGATGTCGGAGCCGATGAAGTTTCTTGAGCTGGCGCGGCGGCGGTTGCAACTGGGCGGTGACGTTCTTACGGAGCGATCCTCGCTGGAGTTCCATCTTATGCGCATTGATGCTTTCAACAAGTTGCGGCACAAAAGCCGCCTCTATGAGCACTTGTTGAAAGAGTGGCGCTACCTGGTGGAGACCAGTTTCTGGTCAAAAGTGAAAAACCTCGGCAGTGTCTTG
This sequence comes from uncultured Ignavibacteriales bacterium, assembly GCA_964489705.1. Classification (GTDB taxonomy): domain Bacteria; phylum Zixibacteria; class MSB-5A5; order GN15; family FEB-12; genus CAZAZQ01. The sequence continues at coordinate 85,753 of CAZAZQ010000001.1, read as the reverse complement.
TTGGGGAAGCTCAAAGGAGCCTTTTCCAGTTGGCGGTATTTCCGCTTGATTATGACCCAGCGAAATCCGGCTTTTGTGTTTTATGGGGTGATAATTCTTCTTTTCCTTTTGGTGGCGTGGTACGTCCCTCGGAAATGGCAGGATTACTCGCACCGGCAGTTTGAAATTTTCCAGCAGCGTTCGCAAACGATGCAGAAGAGTATGGGAAAGTAACATGACAACCAGCGTATGTAACAGGGATGTGAGCGGATTGTGAAGATAGGGAAGCTGTTCAAGTTTTTCAAAAAGGGTGCTAAGAAGGCATCGGAAGCAAAAGGGAAAGGCGCCGCGGCGACCGGCAGCTATCAATGGCCCTCCGGCGTGCGGGTAGGCATTTACGGTCACGCCAATGCGGGGAAAACAGTATACTTTACCGTTCTCAACGAGGAGTGCAAGGTTTCCAAAGACCTGCAAATAGCGGTTACCGACAGCGCCACGGCAAATGAACTTCTTGCCAACTACCGGGCGATTTGGGGGATCGGTTCGACCACCGAGGTCGGAACCGTCGTTGACCTTCGGGAAGAGAAAAAATTCCCCGACCCGACCAAGGGGGACAAAGTTCTCCGCTTCAATGCCATTTTGGACCGAAAGAAAAAGATTTCCGTCGTCAGCTACGACTACGACGGTAAGGCGGTTTCCATTGCCGAACAGCACGAGCTTGCCGACAAAGTCATCGACTTCATGGCTGGCGCTCAAGGCATCCTCTTTTTCTACGACCCCAAAATGCTCGGCTCCGATGCCCAGACCCAAGCGCACGTCGCCTCTTTTGTGAATATGCTGGAACGGTTGGCGCCGCTTCATCGACGCTTGCCGATACCGATTGCTCTCGTTGTCACCAAAGCGGATATCCTGCCCGGTTTCTCCTCCGACACGCAAACGGTGCTTATCAGCCCGGAGGATGAGAGTTTCCTTGCCGAAGACTACGAAGTCTTTCTCGACCGCATCCTCACCAGCAACAAGATTGCCTCGAACGAAGAGTGGGCGGGCTCGGTAAGAAACATTCTGGTCAAGCTCAAAGAGTTTCTTAAGGTGGTGGTCGGGCGGACGCTCGATTTCCAGATATTTTTCGTTTCCAATACCGGCCAGACACCGCAGAAAATCGGCACCGACATCGGCCGCTCGATTTACGCCCCTCCGGCAAAAATCACTCCCATCGGCGTCAAAGCGCCTTTCTATTGGATGCTCCGGGCGATTGTCCGCAACCGGCGGATTCAAAAAATCCGGGCGGCGGCAAAGTATGTCGCGCTGGCGAGTCTGATATGGGTGGGTGTTTTCTCTGCCCCTTACCTCTACCATTTCAACTGGCTGTTGCCGCGGACGGTGCGGGCGGAAGACAATATCCTTGCCCAGTACGGGGGAAGCCGTGCCGGTGCCACTTCCGAAGAGCGTCGGAAGATTAAAACCGCTTATCGAAAATACCAGAATTCCTGGACGGTGAAATGGCTCTTTGACCGCTTCTTGGTTCCGGCGGAACGTATCCGCAGTCTTTACGACAAGGATATCCTCGGAGAAGAGCTTCGCAAACTGGACAAAACCATCAAGGGGATGGCGGCGATTGTCAACGACAAGAAGAATTGGCCCTCGGTTGATTTGAGCGCCGACAGCGTTCGGTTGACACCGGAGCAGAAGAGCTTGGAAGAAGCCTTGCGGCAATACCAGACAATGGATTCCTCATCGGTTTTGTTCGCGCGCAGTAACCGGGCGTGGAAGTTGTGGGGACTTTTCAAAGAAGCCTTGAAGCGCTCTTCCAAAGAAGCGTGGCAGAAAGTGGTCAAGCAGGTGGAGAGCGACAGCAGTTTCTTCGGCACAGACCTCAGCAGTGGTGAAATTGCTCTGGGTAAGGCGCTGAAAAATGCCGCCAAAGGCTACCTGATTGAAGAACGGCAGGTACAGGTGGTCGAGCAAGCCGGGGGGGAACTTGATGCCTTGATAAATGAAATCAACAGCCGTCGCGATCCGCATTACCTCTTGATTACCGCTGTTAAAAAATTGAGAAAGCTGAAAGCGAAGCTGGCAAGCAATCCCGCCCGTCAGAAGGATGTCGAGCGGATAAAGACCTATTTGAGCCGAGCCAATCGGTTCCTGACCGACCGACGGAAGTACAACTTCAGCTTGACCTACTGTCCGGACGGCTACCATCTCCACATCATGGTCAAGAAAAACGGCAAGACCGGTGATTGGCAGGTCGGAAACCTGTACCGGAAAGGGGGAAAAGTTTATAGTATCACCTGGCGAGCCGGCGATCACATTTATCTGGCGCTTGACAAGAATCATGTCAACCCTTCCGATGAGACGTGGGGGAAGAACCCCACCGAGCTGAAGGTATTGGACGACAAGTTGGCTCTTTTTGAAATGAACGGGGAAATCACTTTTCCCTCGGGGAAGAAAATCGCCATAAGTTTTGACAAGAATCCGAATGATGACTTGCCTAAGTTCTAAAAAAACGTTATGGTTGGGACGGAATGAGAGGAGAACAGAATGAGCAAGAAATATGTTCGTAGCGTTGGGCAAGTATTCGTTTTTTTACTGGTGATGTTTTTCGCAGCGAAAGCGAAAGCGGATGTTATTCTCGCCGCCGGAACGGAAGTCCAGGTGGTTTTTGATCAGGAAGTATCGTCCAAATATGTCGCCCCGGGAGATATTATCCCGATTCGTTTACACGGAGCGATTAATTACGGTGGCATTATCGTCGTGAAGGATGGTGCCGTCGGTACGGCGCGGGTGAAATCGGTCAAACCGGCAGGGCGGGGCGGCAAGCCCGGTGAAGTGGAAGTAGTGCTGGTCGGCTTGGAGCCGGACGGAGCGTATAAGGCGGAAGGGGACAAGAAAATCAAACTCCAAGCCATAACCGAAGACGGCACGGGAACGATTCGCGCCAAAGGGAAAGGGCGCAAGCTCCTTTCTTACTTGTTTATTTTCGGTTTGTTTATCAAGGGAAGCGAAGCGGTCATTCCGGCAGACAAGCCGTTCCCTGCAAAAATCACCGAGGAAATCGTTATCTTAAGCGATTGAGCCTTCTCGAAAAAGTGTATTCCGGAAAAGTAAAAAGCCAACCTGCTGTGAGGTTGGCTTTTACCGTAAGCGTTTTTTGTACCGTCTCTTAGAGCTTGGTTTTTTCGGCGATGTCACCGATGACAGGGAACTTCCGTTTTTTCCCCTGAAAGGCAAAGTAAACCCCCGCCACAGAGAACGCCAGGGCAGCGATGAGGATGACTTTGAAAATGAAATCGGAAATCCCGTCGATAAGGAAAATCACGGCAACCAACTCAATCAGGAAAAGGATTACTCCTTGTCGGGCATGAAACAGCACTTCGCGGTTGTCTTTCATATTCAAAAGTGGGATGAAACATAAAAACGGGAGGTAGGAAAGGATCGCTCCCAGGCGTCCTTCGTCCATCGCCGCACCGGCAGTGGAGTCGTTTCCCTCCGGCTTCGCTTGGGACAAATTGTCCTCCAAGTGAGGGATGTCACCGCTCGGTTTTTCCGTCGTATCGTTCTTGAAAAAAGAGTCTCCCATGGTTTCTCCCGCCTTTGTGTTTACTCACACTCTTCTATCTCCGCCTACGTAGGCCAAAACAATTCTTTCTGTTTCTGGTATACCTCAAAAGTAATCGCTTCCTTCTCCGGTTGAGTTTCCAAAAGCTGTCGTCCCTTGAACAATTCCACTTTCAGTCCGATGGTTCCAAAACCGTCCTCCCATAGGTACGTCCGCTTGACGGCGATTTCCAACACTTTGTCCAGGCAATAGCGGTACGTTTCCGTTTCCCGGCATGGAGCTGCTTCCTCGCCGAGAATGATTTCTATATTTTTTATCGCCGGGGTGAAAAAAGTCAATAGAAATTTCAGCTCGGCGAGTTTTTTTATCGCTTCTTCTTCCAAGAAATCGACTCGCACGTAAAAATACTCATGGTCGTAGGCGAAGAAAATCTTGTCCAGGTAGCGGTCTACCCGGTGCATGGCTCCTCCGGCGCGGCTGCAATCGAACCGTCCTGCTCCCGCCCATTCGTAGAAGTGCGTTCGTTTGCCGTCGATAATCGGGGTGAGCAAGCTATCCGGCAGGGTGTAGGAAGGTAGGGTAACCCCCTTGTGAATCGGACTGAGCAGCTCAAAAGGAACTTCCAAGTCGAGTAACTCGTAGACGGCGGTCAAGTGGCGACGGAAGATGCGGTCGAATTCTTCGTTGCTTTGTCCGAGGTGCTCGTCGCCGAACCACCAACACCAGTCGGAACCCTCCGCGATGTAGATTTGCTTCCATGCCGCCGCCAGTTTTTCCCGGTCGGCATCCGGGTGTTCCTTTTCAAACTGAATGACCGCCTCTCGTGCCTCAGCGAGCAAATCCCACGCCTTGTTGTCCTCTTCGTGGCCAATCCAGATACGGAAGTTGTGGTTTATCCACGAACCGGCGAAAAGGGAGGGCAAAGAAATAGCGGGCAAGGATTGCGCCGCCTCGGTCATGGTGACGGTTTCGATTTCCGGGTCGGTATCGAACTGGCGGTAGAGCTCGTTCAAAAAATCGTGCCCGTCGTTGGGGAAGTATTCCCAGGCATTTTCACCGTCAAGGATAATGGGAACTACCGCCGTGTCCATTCTCTCTATCAAGGACGAGCGGATATTTTTCAAGTGAATCATGAAATCCGCTACCGCCTTGTCGGCATCCCAGCCGGAGTAAACGAAACCGATGCGGTCCGACAAAGCGTGATTGCGGAAGAAGAGTTTCAAGCCGGGACCGTATTCATAGACGGCGTGCGGGGTGTGAGCGGTTGTTTCCAAGCCGGATTTTTTCAGCGAATAGTAGAGAATTTCTTCATCCGTTGCCGCCCATCGGATGCCCGATTTGATGAGAAGGTGAGCCACTTCTTCGGAGACCGAGCCTTCCGATGGCCACATCCCCACCATTTCCCGCCCGAACAGGGAATGGAAAAGCTCCTTCGACATGCTGATTTGCCGCTCGGCATCTTCGGGGTGCCGGAATCGGTGGCGGGGGAGAGTGATGGAAGGAAGCGCCTCACGGGCAACTTCCGTATCGCACAGCAAGGGCAGGATAGGATGATAGTACGGGGTGAAAGAGATGTCGATGTTGCCCTCTTTGTAGAGCTTTTGGTAGGTCGGAATTATCCGCCCGATGAGAGCAATCTGCCACTCCAGCAAGGCATGTTTTTCTTCTTCGGTGAACTGCTTTTGCTTGTCGAAAAGTGACTTAATCGGTTCTTCTGTCCGAAACATCGGGTCTATCCATACCAAATTCGACCAGACCTGCAAATCTCTCATTTCCTCGGAGGTAAACAGCGCCGGCAGGATAGGGTCGCCCATATTTTTCTTCAATTTGCGAAACAGTTCGTAATACCGCTCGTACGGCTCTATCATTCGCGGCGGATGGGAGCAGAAAAAGGTATTGAGGATTTCCCGCTTGAGCTCCTCGGTCAGTTCATGCGCCGGGATTTTCGAAAGCTCGAGGTGACGGTCGGTGCCGCCGTTTTGGTAGAGCTGAAATTGGTCGATGAGCGAGGGTACGAGGTTGAACGTAACTCGGACATTTTCATACTGTGCCGCCGTTAACGGCATATCGAGGTAGTCTTTGGTGGCATGGAGACGAACCCACGGCAGAATCAACTGCTTGGTGTTGGGCTCTTGATAATTCGGCTGATGCATGTGCCATAGAATGGCAACCTTGAGGGGAGCGTGATCGGTCAAGATACGGCTCCGTGAGGCAGAAAGTTAGGTGTGGCTTTTTTCACTGAACAATCGTTGCGCTTGGTTGGCGCGGTCTGTGTCTTTGTACTCTTCTTTCACCAGCTCAAGGTACTTTTTCGCCTGATCAATATCTCCGACTTCGAGGAAGTTCCGCATCGCGGAATAGTAGTAATCACCAACCAACGGCCCGTCCGGATACTCTTCTGCGGCGGCGACATACTTTTCCGCCGCTTCTTGGAATTTCCCTTGGTTTTCATAACAGGCGGCAATCCCCGCTAACGCTGCGGCGCGATTCAGCTTGTTTTCTCGATACTTCGCCAAGTACTGCTCATAAAAACGGATCGCTTCAGGATAGTTGCGGCTTTCGTAGTTGATGTTTCCCAAAAGGAAGGTGGCTTGCTCCGCCACGTCGTCGTCGCCGTACTCTTCAACTACCTGAGTCAATTCCATAATAGCGACTTGGCTGTTGCCGCTGTGGTAATCCATCAGAGCACGGGCGTACCGCGTGGCGGCTTGTTGGGCTTTTGCCTGGCGGGCGTTGACGTAGTACACGATAGCGACAATTGCCACCGCTACCGCGGCGATACCAATGACGACATACTGCCAGTTCTCAAGAAGCTGGTTCTTGGCGCTGAGCATGAAGATAGTGAACTTGTCTTCTTTTATCTGCCTTTTGGTTAATTTCGTTTTTCCGTACATCAAGCGCTCCTGAAAAAGAAACTTGTTCCGTCTGCGTCGTTATCGGCGCTCACACTCATTTTATTAACAGACCGTTGCGAACCTTTCACACTGCTTTTCTTTTCCTTTACCCGAGGCGTGTTTCCTTTTCGGTCATTGCCTTTGTGTTTCGTTTAGAAGTACCCCGTAAAGGTAAAGTTGAAGTGGTGATTGTTGCTGTTATCTTCTATGTTGCCCACCGTCGTTTTGTACGAAGAATAGGTGTACGCCCAGTCAAGATGAATTTGTTCCCAATGAATACCGGAGCCGAACGAGAAGTAGAAACCGCTCGATGAAGTCTTCGCTCCGGTTAAATCGATATTGGGTGCGGGAATCGGAGCGATACCGAAACCGGCGCGAAGAGGAACGATACCATACTCGGTTTCTTTCAGAAATTCCCCACCGGCACGCACGATGAGCACGTTGTTCCATTCCGGGTCTACCCGCGTGAAGAATTCGATGTTGTTTCCGCCCGGATCGATTTTTAAGGAGTCACGAACGTCAACCTGTTTGGAAGCGAAAGGACGATATTCCATTTCTGTTGCTACCAACAGGTTTTCCGACGCTTGATACGAAACACCGCCGCCGATCATGAGGGGCATGTAGTACTTGACCAGAAGATTATCGTAGTAAGTCGTGTCGGTCTCGGTAGTGAGGAAATCTCCCGTTTCCAGACCGGCGCTCTTACTTATCACATATATTGATCGCCCCGTTTTCACGTTCAAAGAGAAGGGAGTGCGAATGACCAAACCAGCGTCCAACTGATCGCCGTTGAGTTTGAAGCCGAGTGTCACGTTGTAGCCTGAGAATTTGTTCGTGTCGATGACTGTGGTGGTCGTCATTGTCCGTAGCCCCTGGACAAGGTCTGCCCGTACCGGAATATAGTCGGTCATAACAAGGTTATTCTGCTCCCGAGTAGAAAGCCCGGTATAAATATTCACGCTGGCACCGAATGCCAGGTTTTTGTACACCCGGGTACCGAAGCCGAAGTTGATGGAATTCAAGCCGCTGTGGAAGGTTGTCGTGTATGTTCCATCCGAGGTGAAATGATAGGTGGTGATGTTGTTGATGATGATGTCGCCGGCATTGGTGGCGGTATAGCCGAAACTGCTGTAGTCGTCGAAATTCCGCGTATAATTGAACGAGCCGACAAAGTGATGCCCTTTAATGCGAACGGGGGCGATAAAGTTCAAAGCCGTGATTTCCTTATAGGAACCGTCGTGGTCGAGCTCAAAGAGGTTTCCATAGAGCGTCGAGCTGGAAGAACCGCGTGGAATGAAAGAGCCGTAGCTGATGGAGGCAATCGGTTTTTCCAGGATATAAAGCCCGGAGGGGTTCCAGCTCCCGGCGGTAATATCATCTGAAATGGCGATGAAGGCTTTTCCCATTCCTTCGGCGCGCGCCCCACCGCCGGAGAAATCGAATTTATATCTTTCAATATAGGGTTTGGCAATGTCTTGGGTGGTTTGATCTTGTGCCACTCCGCTCATGGCAAACAGGAGCAACACAACAACACTTAATGGCAAAGACCATTTCATTCTCACAACTCCTTATGTAATAAACCTCACGTTCGTTTTTTTATAGACGTATTCCACGCCAAAAATAATTAACGAATATATATCGGCTCTCCAGTCATGTCAAACGGTTTTCCGAAATAGTTGAAGCGATATCTTGTTTATTTGAAAGGAGTTGAGGTCATCAAGCATTTTGCGCTCAAAAAAATGCAGAAAAAAAGGAAAAAACTTTTCCTTTTTCTCCTGATTTCCCCTCAACGTGTACCCTTCCACTGCTCCCCCAAGAGCGGCTTGTCGTTACTCGGCAATTTCAAGCAGTTCTATTTCGAACTCCAAGGTTTTTCCCGCCAGAGGATGATTGGCATCCAATGTCACATTGTCGCCGTCGATCTCGGTGATGACGACGTTAATCAGGTTCCCTTCGGGTTGTCTGAGCTGTAACTGTTGCCCCACCGTGGGAGTAATGTTTTCCGGGAAATTCTCCTTGTGGACGGAGATAATCAAATCATCCCGTACCGGTCCGTACGCTTCTTCCGGCGGGATGGAGATGGTTTTTGTCTCGCCGGTGGACATCCCGATAATGCCGTTTTCAAAACCGGGGATGACATCGCCGGTACCGAGCGTCAATTCGAACGGCTCCCGCTCTCGGGAACTGTCGAAAACAGTTCCGTCTTCAAACCTGCCGGTATAATGGACTTTTACCGTGTCGCCGCTTTTTGCCTGTGCCATAATGGTCACCTCGTGAGATAGTTATTGTTATTCTTCAGGGGGACATACGTCACCCGTCTTATTTCCTTTATGTATCCACCAGACCAATAACTATTATTGAGGTTACCAAAACAGCATCGGACCGGCTGGGGGAGAGTATTTCCTTGCTCCTCTGTTCTCCCAGACCTATTAAAAGGAATAGAAAAAAATATGCAAGAATTGTTTTTGAATTCTCTTCTTTTTGAAAATGTAGTATGTTTTCCGGTGAAGAGATAGCGGTATTCACTTTCGGGAAAGAGTGAAGCAAAAAAGGAAGGCGGTTGTCCATAGAAGACAGCGTCGTATTTCAGGGAAACAAGGATGTCCGGACTCACTACTGCAAGAAAGATCAAAATCGCCGCACGGACTGCCCGCAATATTCTCGTCGGTCAACCGGTGACGGTATCTTTTGAAGTGACATACAATTGCAACGCTCGGTGTGAGCACTGCGATTTGGGAGATTACGTCAAAGAACCACGTCTGGCACCGGAGGTGTTTGCCGACTGGTTGACGAAATTGCGTCCCGCCGTGGCTCAGATTTCGGGGGGAGAGCCCTTGCTGCGCAAGGACATAGTAGAAATTATTACCGCCATGCGAGAGCGGGACGAGGTGCCGGTGTTTGTTCTGACTACCAATGTCTCCCTGATGACCGAAGAGAAGTACCGTCAACTGAGAAAAGCCGGGATTGACCAGTTTTCTTTTTCCCTTGATTATCCCGACGGCAGACATAACGAATTTCGCCATCTGAAAAAGAATTTCGAGCATATCGCCAGCCTGTGTCAAACGTTGTCAAAGCAGGGGAATGAGGATATAATTTTGGCGTGCGTCGTCCAGAGCGATAATTTTCGTGATCTGCCGCAAATCGCCGAACTGGCGAAAGAGTGGGGGGTAGCGGTCAATTTCAGCGCGTATAACTCCTTGCGTACCGGCAAAGAGCACTACTTGTTTCGTACTCCGGAGTTACTCAACGAACTGAAAAAAATTGTCGGCACCCTGGTGGAGATGAAAAACGACGGCTACCCTATTTTGACTTCCGAGTGGACGCTTCACCAGATGATTTCTTTCTTCGAACGCGGCGGCCAACCGAACTGTCAGGCGGGACGGCGCTTTTTGATTGTGGGTCCGTGGGGGAAGTTAACCCCCTGCGGCATGTTTCGGGAACAGTATGATTCCCAGGAGGAAATGAAAAAGAAATTTACGGCACACAACACCTGCTCCCAATGTTACACCGCTATCCGTGCCAACTCGGAGAAAACGCCGTACCGTCTGTTAGTCGACGCCCTCCAGGTTGTCAAAAAGCGCTGACGTTTCCTGTCCTGCCCGACCCGATTGCTTTCCGGCTCGGCGTCACGATTAGGTGATTTTTTGCTTCACCCAGTTTTCCAGTCCTCCGGCGATAATGAGTTCTTGAGCCGGTATGCCGATGGGACTAATGCGATATTCTTTTCCGTCGACGGTGATTTTCGCTTGGGAAAAGTCAATCCGTGCTTTCAGATTAGTGGCGACGGTCAATTTTTCCGTTCCGAACTTTTCTTTCAAGTCATTGACCAAGGCAGGCACTTCGATTGCCAGAAAGCCGTTGTTCAGAGCATTTCGTTTGTATGTCTCACTGAAGGAGCCCGCCAGCACTAAGCGGAGTCCGCGGTATTTCAGTGCCGTCGCCGCTTGTTCGCGGGAACTGCCGGTACCGAAGTTGAAGCCGCCGACGAGAATGTCGCCTTCCTTGACGAGGGACGTAAATTCGGGGTCATAGTTTTCCATCACGACTTCAGCTTGCTGCGTGGGGGTGAAATCGTCAATGTACGTGTATTTGCCGGGGTAGATGCCGTCGGTGTTGAGGTTGTCCTGATGGCAGAAGATGATGTCTCCCTCAATTACTTTCGGAAAGCCTTCCAGAATAGGAGCGGCGGTTACCGTTTGGTCGACTTTCGGGTTGCTGTGAACCGTGCCGCTTATTTCCGTGGGGGAAAGCTCGTCAGGTGCGGTGATGTAGCCCGCAAGAGCCGAAGCCGCTACAACAGCGGGAGAAGCAAGGTATACCTCCGCATTGCGGGAGCCCATACGACCTTTGAAGTTGCGGTTAGTGGCGGAAATGCCGACCTCACCATCCTCCAGAAGCCCTTTACCCAAGCCGATGCAGGGACCGCAGCCGGGGGGAAGAGGGATAGCTCCGGCTTCCAAAAGTGTCTGCCAATCGCCGCGCCGCTCGCTTTCCGCCTGCACTTCGCTGGAAGCGGCGGCAAGGTAGAATTCTACGCCTTCGGCAACTTTTTTTCCTTTCATCACCGCCGCGGCTTGGGCAAGATCGGAAACCCGACTGTTCACGCATGAAACGAGGTATGCCTTGTGGATTCGAACTTTTTTCTTCGCCATCTCCGCAACCGAGGTCATAACTTTGACGTGGTTGGGTCCTGAGACATGGGGACTGACGGTCGAGAGATCGAGTGTCAGTTCTTTGGCGTAGAAAGCGTCGGGGTCGGCAGCGGGGATATGGGCGCGCAATTCTTCCAAGCGTTCCCGATTCAGCCGGGGATGTTTCCCTTTGCCGTCCGCATCGGAAGGAACACCCGGCAAGCCTCGTTTTTCGACGAAAGCGATTCTCTCTTCCAACCATGCCAACGTCACTTCGTCAATAGGGAACAAACCTACCAGAGCGCCCCATTCGGTGGTCATATTGGCAATGGTGAGCCGTTCGTCAACCGAGAGTGAGCTAACGCCTTCGCCGGTAAATTCTATGGCATGATTGAGCACTTCATCATTGTTGAAATACCCGCAGAGAGTGATGATAACATCCTTCCCGGTCACGCCCGGTCTGAGTTTCCCGGTTAATTCGACTTTTGCCACCGGCGGGACTTGCCACCAGGTTTGTCCCGTTGCCCAAATAGCTGCCGCATCGGTTCGAACGATAGGGGTGCCAAGACAACCCAAACCGCCGTAGATATTGGAATGGCTGTCGGAAGCGACTACCATCGTCCCGGGCCAGGCGTAGCCTTCCTCACACATAATCTGATGGCCGATACCGCGCCCGGCTGGGTAAAAGTCCACCCCCATTTCTTTGGCAAAAGATTCAATCTTGGCATACTTGGCGAGGTTAGCTTCACTGGTATCCTGCACGTTGTGGTCGAGGGCAAAGACCGGTTGGCGGGGATTGGCGACTTTGGTTGCCCCGATACTCCGGAACTTGGGAATGACGGCACCGGTATTGTCGTGCGTCATGACATGAGCGGGGGCGATAGACAGGTAATCCCCGCTGTGTACAATATGGTCTTTCGCCAAGCCGATAGCATAGCGCTGAGCGATTTTCTCTACTAAATTCTGTCCCACGAGCTGTGATTCCTTCCTACTGTTTGCCGACTGCTTTTTCTGTTTATCCTTACACTTTTTTCCTCTGTGTCGAGGGATTTTTCTTGTTATCCCTTCACCAACTCGAAATCGATGAAATCGCAATGGTGAAAAATAATGCTCTCCGGGAGGCGCTTTTCTCCGGCGCCTTCTTTCGAGTGCGTGGCGATGATGTGCATTACTTCCGACGGCACACCATGTTTGAACGCCAGCCCCACCCCACTGAAGGGGTGACGGATGTGTTTGCCGTAATTTGACTTCACCGGTTTCTCATCGACAATTTCAAATTCCAACAGCTTGCCGACATCGGCAAGGAGCGCTCCGGCAATCAGGTAATCCCGCTTAACCGGGGTTTTCCGTTCCTGATGAATATCCGAAAGGACCTCGTTGACCGCTATGCACATCCGACACACGGCGCGGACGTGGTCGATAAAGGGAATAGTGACATTCTCCGCCAAAAGGGTGAACGGGATGGCGCGCAAGAGTTCTTCCGTCCAGCCGCGGAAGTTGATGGCTTCTTCCCAACAAGCGATAACTTTGTCTCGGAGGGAAGCGTCTTGTATTTCGTTTACTTCCGGCAAGAGGCGTACGATTACATCTTTCATGTTATCCTCGTCCTATCAGTAGTGTTTCATCTTCACGATTATGAACTTTCCTTCGGGCGGTAGTATAATAAAGTTCGCCCTCGAGTGCTATGGGTTAAATTATATGAAAGTGAATTTCATCTACCCTTATTTTGAGGGAAAAATGTGAGAAAATTCACAAAATTGTACCCCGAGCCGGCAATTAATTCTTGACAATAACAGCCGGCTTTATATGTTAGTGAACAATAACTATAGGGAAAACTATGAGAGTAGCCGTCACGGACAGAAAAAGGCAGATTCTTGAAGAAGCATCCCGCTTGTTCAGCCTCCAAGGGTACGATAAAGTAACTATCAAACAACTGGCTGCGGCGTGCGGGATTACCGAGCCGGCGTTGTACCGGCATTATCCCTCAAAGGAAGCCATTTACGATGCGGTGCTTGACTCCATAGGAACGCGCCTGGATTATGAAGGGTTGTTCAAAAGGTTGGAAAAGGAAGATGACCTCGAAACCCTGCTGTTTAGCTTGGCTCATCATATTATCGACTTTTTCACCGCCCATGCGGATCTCTACCGCCATTTGCTTTTTTCGGCATTGGGAGGCCACGAAAAAGCCAAAGCGGTGTATGACATTATCCGTGGTGCCTACGTCCGGTTCCTTGTCAAGCAATTGAACAAATTATACAAACAGAAAAAAATTATAAAAAAGCGCAACGATATTACCGCCCGCTGTTTTATCGGGATGGTCTTCGACTGCTCGTTGGGGAAGACTTTGTGGAAGGGATTCCAAGGAAAAGAGTATAAGCCCTCCGAAGTAGTGGCGAACAACGTTCCCATTTACGTGCGAGGGTTGAAAGCATAAGGAGAGTGTGTCGGAAGGGGTTGATCGCAAAGTTCTGTGATTACAAAGAAAATGAGAAGAAGATTGAGTTTGAAGGAAGGAAGTTAGTGAACGTTAACTAATTAACTATGGGAGGAAACATGTATCGATTGAATCGAGACGGTCCGAACAAAAAAACAAACCTGACGGTCTGGCTGATGATGCTGGCGGGATGCCTGTTTGTCTCCTCGGCGGCGGTTGCGGCTGGAGTGCCGAATGACGTCTGTGCGGGGTGCCACGATGAAATTGTGGAAGCCTTTTCTCAGGCTCCTCATGGCGTGTATTTCAGCAAAAATTCGCGTTTGGCGGACAATAGCTGCGAGTCATGCCACGGTTCCGCCGCCGCCCATGTTGAAGACGGCGACCCGGCATTAATCATCAACCCGGCGAATCATGACCAAAGCGGCGGGAAAGAGCTGTGCCTCACCTGCCATACCGGGCACCAGTTCGGTGAATGGTCATTTACCGCCCATAGTGCGGCGGGAGTGACATGCGCCGACTGTCATACCATTCACGGGACGTTTGCGCAATCCATCAAAAAGAAGACGCCGGAGCTGTGCTACGACTGCCATAGTGACGTCCGGTCAGCAAGTTATATGCCTTCCCACCACCCGATAGCGGAAGGGAAGGTAAGCTGTGAGGATTGCCATGCCCTGCACGGTTCCCAAGGGACTGCGGCTCTGGACGACCCGGAACGGGAGTTGTGCTTTACGTGCCATGCCGAGAAGGAAGGTCCGTTTGTGTTCGAACACGCCCCGGTTAACGAGAACTGTATGGTGTGTCATACGCCGCACGGTTCGATCGCCGATAATCTGCTCAAAGAGAGCGAACCGGCATTGTGTTTGAACTGCCACCCGATGCACTTCCACGCTACCGTGGAAGGAGTGGACGGTGACTTTACGGTTCCCCTCGATCCGAGCCGAAACGGCACGTCTACGCCGGATGGCTGGAAGAAGGGCTTTTTGACTAAGTGCACTCAATGTCACACCGAAGTCCACGGCTCTGATCTGCCTTCGCAGACCATATCAGGCCAGGGATCAGCATTAACACGATAGGAGGCGCCAATGAAGATGATGAAAATGTTGCTCATTGCCGGCTTGCTCATCCTCTCTGTTGCCCTGGCTCTTTCTGCGGAAGAGAATGAGGAAGCTGTCTATAATTACTGGTTCTGGGTCGGCTCACATTATACCGATTTTCAAGACTACACCCGTAAAGTCGGGGAGTACAACATCGGCAACAGTGAGTTTCTCCCGGAATTTATGTTTGATTTCAACGCCCTGAAAGGTGACGGTTACTATACGTTCAGCGGGCATTATTACGACGAGTACAACATCGATGGAAAGTTTACCGCCACCAAGGGTGACCGGTTGAATGTCTCTCTGCAGCTTCGTTCCCTGATTCATAAGCAGGGGCAGGACCTCTTGGAGAATATGGAAACCCGGGAATGGAAGACCTCCGCACCGGGGGGAAAGATTCTCACTCATGAGATAACCGACCCGAATGCCGATTACTACGAAGACAGAAAAGAGATTCTCACCAAAGTAAGTTTGCTTCTGTCCGAAAAAAACCGAGTCCGCTTTATTGCGGCGCATCGTTCTATTCTCGAAAAAGGGAAAGAGCAGAAAATCGCCTCCGATCACTGCTTTAGTTGTCACCTGGCCTCCCAAACGACTGGCATCGACAAGGCGACTCATCAGGTTGATGCTGGGATAGAGGCTGAGGCTGGGAATTTCGATTTTGGGTATATGTTCGGCTACCACAAGTTTGCCTCTAGTGCCGATGATCTGATGATTTACTACGACTCTGCCGCTCACCCCGGTCATGGCGGCGCCGGTCCTGAATTCAGCTCTCGGATGATTTTCGAAGATACCACGGTGAATTATTCCATCTATCCCGAAACGGAGAAGATGTCGCACAAAGTGAAAGTAAACGGCAACGTCGGTAAGGGGCGTTTTGCCGGTTCTTTCGGTTACAGCAAGGCGGAAAACAAGAAGACCTCGCTGTCAACCAACGCCGTTTCGGGGGCGGTGAATTATACCGTTCCGCTTTCCCCGAAGACGCGCTTGTATGCGAAGGTGGCAGTGGTAAAAAGAAATGCCGACGATACCTTGATTGACCTGCCGGTCTGGCGTCCGCAAGGAGACTCGGTCGATTTCGATTATACCCGCTACTCGTCGTTAGATAGAATGGACAACAAAGCCTCGGTGGAAGTGAACATGCGGTTGAACCCGCGGTTCTCTCTTTCGCTTTTGGGCGGTTTCCACAGTATCAAACGCTACGATTACCCCGAACAGGGAGCCAACAAGACCTCTTCCACGCTCATCGGCCAACTGAAGGCTCGGTATCGCAAGGGGATGAAATTCTCCGGCATGTTCAAATACCGCTTTGAGAAAACAAAAGACCCGTTCACCAGCGGGAAAGGCTTGTTTGAAGCGATGGGACGGTATGTTCTCGAGCCGAAATGGAACGGTTATTCTTTCTACTATCAGCGGGAAGACCTCCGGTATCAGGACATAACGACTTTCCCCACAGATTTGCACCGGTTTGAAATCAAAGCGATGTATAAACCGGACATGAAATATTCCTTTAATTTCGGTCTTCGTACCACCTACGACAAAAACGGCGATCTCGACTCTCTTGACGTGAACCACTTCTCGCTTCAACCGAATGTTAATCTTACGGTTACGCCCAATCAGCGCTTTGCGGTAACGACCGGATACAGCTATAATTACTATAAATCCCGAGGTCCGGTGACGGTCGCTTTGTTCGACGGGTGAGGTGGCCATATCTTTTATGACACCGTGCGTGTCAATGGCGATTTGGACACTTTGTATCAACACTACGGTTCCATGTACACCATGGCGGACTATGAGTCCAAGGCTCACAATGTCTACCTGACAAGTTCTTATCTGGCAACGAGTAAGCTTCGTTTCCACGCGACGATAAACTACAATATGTCGACCGGTTCGTTAAAAGAGGTCGTCATGCCCGACATTTCCTCTCGCCTCAACGGAGCATTGTCTCATCAGGATTTCACTTTTAATGAAATGCACACCTACTCCGATTTGGATTACAAGCTCATGCAACTGACGTTTGGAACCGAACTTAAAGTCTCTCCACGGGTAACCGTAACCGCGGACGTCGATTACGCGGATTTGACCGACGATACCGGTTACATTTACGGTATTGAATCGGGAAAATATTTTCTGATTCGTTCAGGAATAAGATTTGACTTTTGACCTCCTCTTGTGGTATTCTCCTCCCTTGGGAAGTCGTGCCGCCCCGAAAAGCGGCACGACTCTAAATTAACGTGAGAATTTGGGTCGATAGGGACAGATGAGAAGATGCGAAGGCTTGGGATGGTAAAAAGATTCAGATGCCTTAGCGCATCTGTTTTCTTTTTCTTGGTTTTTTCCTTAGGTTCCGCGACGGCTCAGGATGATAACGAAACCTGTCTCTCCTGCCATGAAGATGAAGAACTAACCGGCGTCAATAGTCTGGGTGAGGAATTCTCTGTTTACGTTTCGGCGGCGGCGTTTGATTCTTCCGTCCATGCCGGAATGGACTGCGTGGAATGCCATGCCGATTTGGCGGGGACGGAAGATTATCCTCACGACGAGGACGTGGAACCGGTTGATTGCAGCACTTGTCACGATGACGTCACCGAGGAGTATGCCCACAGTATTCACGGAGAAATTGTACCGCCAAGCACTCAACCTGCCGCCCAGTGTTGGGATTGTCATGGGCACCATACCGTTATGTCGCCTTCCCGCTCAGATGTCGGGGAGAGAGGGGTCAATTGCTCTCGCTGTCACCAAAAAATCGCGAAGGAATACGACCAGTCGTTACACGGCAAAGCCGTCCACGCCGGCGCGAAATTGGCGCCGCGTTGCTGGGATTGCCATGGCTCACACGATATTGTCAGTGCTCACTCCCCTGAAGCGCGGGTGGCAAAGTTCAATATTCCCTTTATGTGCGGACGCTGCCATAAAGAGGGGTCGCCGATTACCGAAGAGTACGACATCCCGGAAGATTCAATCCTCTCTCACTACTCTCAGTCGATCCATGGAGAAGGGCTGTTTAAGAAAGGTTTGATGGTCAGTGCGGTTTGCAGCGATTGTCATACCGCTCATGATGTCCGCAACCACAATGACCCTCAGTCAAGTATTCATCGAGACAATGTCGCGCGCACCTGTCAAAAGTGTCACGGGCAGATTGAAAAAGTTCATAAAAAAGTCATTCGGGGAGAGTTGTGGGAAAAAGAACCGCACAAAGTTCCGGTTTGTGTCGATTGTCACTCTCCGCATCAAATCCGCCGGGTATACTACAAGGAAGGCATCTCGAATCAAGAGTGTCTGAAGTGTCACGCCAAGCCGGATATCTTCAAAGTGGTTGACGGCGATACCGTTTCGCTCTCCGTCGATACGGTGGAGTTTCATAATTCTATCCATCGAAGCGTTACCTGTGCCCAATGTCATACCGGTGCCACGCCGGGGCTGAAGCGTCCCTGTACAACGGTTATCCCGAAAGTAGACTGTTCCATTTGCCATAGTGAGGTGGTGGCAACTTTCATGACCAGCACCCACGGCAAACTGGTCGACCGCGGCGATCCCGAAGCCCCCGATTGTATTGATTGTCACGGCAAACACGGCATGAAGGGACACAAAGACCAATCATCCCCTACGTTCCCGACCAACGTCCCGGCGCTGTGCAGTCAGTGTCACACTGCATCGGGGACCGTGGGAAAACGCCGGGCGAGGAAAGGGGAAGTGTGCGTTACGGATTATTATACTTCCAGTATCCACGGGAAAGGGCTTCTGGAAAGCGGCTTGGTGGTGACCGCTATGTGTACCGATTGTCACACCGCTCACCATGAACTGCCGAAGAGCGATTCAGCGTCGAGTGTTGCCCCCCACAATATTTCGAAAACATGTGCCCAGTGTCACAAAGGGATTTACGAAAAATTTGCCAAAAGCATTCACTCTCCCACCGTTGCAAAGACGGACAAGCCGCTGCCCACCTGTGCCAATTGTCACCAGTCCCATACTATCGAGCGGGTCGATACCGACCGTTTCCGTCAGGAGATTCTCGAGAAATGCGGCGGCTGCCACGAAGATGTGACCGAGTCGTATTTCGAGACGGTTCACGGCAAGAGCTCCAAACTCGGCTACGCCAAAGCGGCAAAGTGCTACAATTGTCATGGCGCTCATGATATCCTCCCGCCGGATGATCCGAACTCTCGTCTCTCCCATCAAAATATCGTTGAGACCTGTGGGCAATGTCACCCCGGTTCGCATCGTCAGTTTGCCGGCTATTTGACTCATGCCACCCACCACGATCGTACCAAGTATCCGATTCTTTACTACACCTTTTGGTTTATGACCATTCTGCTGGTGGTGACGTTTGTATTAGCCGGGACACATACCTTACTCTGGTTGCCTCGTTCGTGGCAGATGATGAAAAAGCATAAAGAACTTCGTCAGGTCGGCATGGAACGCTTGGAGTACCGTCGGTTCAAGCCGTTCCATTCGGTGTTACATGTCACGATGGTAGTAAGTTTTCTCGGCTTGGCGATGACCGGCATGACGCTGAAGTTCTCTTACTTGGGCTGGGCGAAATGGTTGTCTGGTATGTTGGGCGGCTTTGAGTCAGCAGCATACATTCATCGTATTTGTGCGATTTTGACTTTCGGATATTTCTTTGCTCACATAGGCGAGTTGATTTATAACAAGCGACGGAGCAAAAAGAGCTGGAGACAAATACTCTTCAGCGAGAACTCAATGCTCCCAAACAAAAACGACTGGCAAGACCTGAAAGCAACGATTAAGTGGTTCTTGGGCTTAGGTCCCCGTCCGGCGTACGGCAGATGGACATACTGGGAGAAATTCGACTACTTCGCCGTGTTCTGGGGAGTTGCCGTTATCGGAGCGACCGGCTTGATGTTGTGGTTCCCTGAGTTCTTTACCCGCTTTTTGCCGGGGTGGATTATCAACGTTGCAAGTATCATCCACTCGGATGAAGCGCTATTGGCGACCGGTTTTATCTTTACCGTTCACTTTTTCAATACTCATTTCCGCCCGGAAAAATTCCCTATGGATACGGTTATCTTTACCGGCCGCGTTCCTCTTAAAGAGTTGGAGCATGACCGACCCCGGGAATACTCCCAGCTTGTAAAATCGCGGGAAATCAAGAAACACTTGGTCGAACCGTTACCGCCGATTGTAGTCAACGGCATTCGGGTTTTTGGGACAATTGCTTTACTGATAGGCTTGGCACTCATTATTTTAATTATATATGCGGAGATTTTCGGTTATCGATGACGTATTGATGTAAGGAGTTGTATGGTGATTAGTTCTCTTCACGCTTTACGCTTTTTCTTCGGGAGGAAAATCCCCTTGCTTGGCGTTATGGTCCTGGCGTTAGTGTTTTCGTTTGCCGCGTCGGGAATGAGCCAGCACCCGGCTATTTTCCTCTTGGATAAAAACGGGGACGAAATCAACCCCATGACCGGCGATAATGCCCACCAGCCGTTCAGTACTGAACAGACCTGCGGCATGTGTCATGACTACGAGGAGATTACCTCCGGCTTCCACTTCCAAATGGGCTGGGATGTGGTCAGCGACACTTTCGGCGTTCCTGAGGGGAAACCGTGGCAAATATCCGACGGCATGATGGGGAAGTGGTGCCCGATGTATGACCGGCAATTAGCCAAAAAACATAATGACTTTGAGGAAGAGATTGATCTGTCGGTATATGACTTTGTCGGCTTTTCGCAGCAGAGCTCTCTTCCTCCCTGTGGCGCATGTCATCCCGGTGGGGGTGGTTTGGAATATGACAGAGAGGGGAATCGGTATGATGAATATCTAAGCGAGAACCCCGAGCTCCGTAACACCCTGGACGGCGACTACTATCAGAGCAACTGGGATAAGAGCGGAGTGGTTGAGGCGGATTGTTTTATCTGCCATATGGAGGGGTACGATTATGATGCCCGGGTTGAGCAACTGACAATGGGGAATTACCAGTGGGCGGTAGTTGCCGGTTCACGGTTGGGACTTATCGAAGGCTCGGTGGCAAACGGCGATGAGCCTTCGGTTACTTACAACAGGCGGTTTTTCAACGAAGACGGTTCTCTTTCCTTAAAGATGTCTTGGCCGCCACCGGACGATAACTGCATTTTCTGCCACGGGCAAACCGATTCTCGGAAGCGCGGTTTTTCGTGGAATGATATTTTTAATCCCGATGTCCATAACGGGCAAGACATCAGTTGTGCCGCCTGTCACCCCAGTGGACCTGACCACCAGTTTGCAAAAGGAAACGCCAGTTCTTCTCGGGTTGCTGACAGCCTTGACGGTACGATAAAGACGTGTGAAGAATGTCATATGGAAGGATATTTGGGAGCGACTGTGCCTCGTCACTCCAAGATAAGACCCTCTCATTTGAAAGTCATTGCTTGTGAGTCATGTCACATTCCCAAGCTCCATCGCTCTACTATCCAAGGGATTGAATCCACAACCGGCGAGCAAGTATTTTACTTTAATCCTCCCGAAGCCACGTCTTTTGGCGAAAAGGCCGAGTGGAAACCGGCATATGAGCGTTGGGTGGGAAATAAGATATATCCGTTTAACAGCATGGTGGTGATTTGGTGGGGAAATCTGGTCGACAGCATTGTCTACCCTCTGTGGTTGAAGGAACAGGGAAAAGGGTGGGAGTTATTCTCTGACAAAGTCACCGATGATAATGATGACGGTATCCCTGAAGTCAACCGCAAAGAAGAAATTATCGCGGGGTTGCACGCGTATGCGGAATCTTTGAAGGATAACAAGCGTTTTACTCAAATTCATCCGGTTCTGGTAAAGGGAGGGAAGGTATACCACCTTGATGAGCAAGGAAACTTAGCTGAGCTTGACTATGGGACACCGGAGTGTGTAAACTACTCTATTAGTCACAATGTCGCTCCCGCCCGTGAGGCGTTAGGGGCAAACGGCTGTCAGGATTGCCACGCCAAGGATGCCCATTTCTTCAAAGGGGACAGGGTCTACGATCTGTACGGAGAAGACGGCAAGCCAGTTACGAGACATATCGGGCGGGCGTTAGGATGCAATCCCATTGCTTTTGCCATTAATTCGTTTCACCAAGAGATTCTCAGTCCGCTGGTCAGTGTTTCTATCATCCTTGTTATTTTCTTGATTACGGTACACTACCATGGCTACGGGCCCAAGCGGATTCCGTTTGTCCCGTATTCCGGCGAAGTCAAGCGGTTTTCCGCAACCGAGCGGTCGGTACACCTTTTCCGGCTACTGGCATTTATTATTCTATCGGTATCAGGGCTGATTATGGCGTTTAACTGGGCGAATTGGCAAGACCTGCTTTTCCGCTCGGCGGAACAAATGCTGACGTTCCATATTGTTGCTGGGATTGTCTTTATTATCACGACGATTTTGGGGATTGGCTTGTGGTTCAAGGATGCCTTGTTTGCTTCCTACGACATTGATTGGGTTCGACGGTTGGGCGGATACCTTGGCTATAAAGGAGAAGTCCCTGCCGGTCGCTTCAACGCCGGGCAGAAGTTGTTCTACTGGTATACGTCGTTTTTCGGCATTATCATTGGGATAACGGGCGTGATGTTGATTTTCAAGTCGTCCTTCCCGCTTTCCTGGATTTGCGTCACATCGACGATTCACAACTTGGTCGGCTTTATCCTTATTGCCGGAGTGCTCTCTCATGCCTACTTGGGAACCATCGCTAACCCGGGAACCTGGCGGGTGTTGGTAGACGGCTACGTGACCAAAGAGTGGGCGGAGCACCACCATCCCAACTGGTACCGCTCGTTGGTCGAGAAGGGAGTGATTAAGGAGGATGAAACCCCTCCCTACGTTCCCCCGACTCCCTGACGAAAAATCCAGCTTTTGTGAAACAAGTCTCCGGCAGGTTCTTGCGAAGAACCTGCCGGATTTTTTGTGTTTTTCTTGTCCCTTGATAGCGTACTCTCGAGATTCGCTTGAAGTGGGGGATAATTTTTCGACTGACGACGATATGGCTTGTGTTTGTCCGGCGATGGCTGTATTATATCCAATTAATACGAATTGAAGATAACGTGCCGAATGAACTGAAATACAAGAGGTTTACTATGGTAGGAATTGTTGGTTACGGAGCGCACCTCCCTCGCCACCGCATCAAGGTCGAAGAAATCGCCAAGGTGTGGGGAGCGGATGCGCCCAGCTACAAAAAAGGATTAATGCTGCGCGAAAAGTCGGTTCCTCCCCCCGATATGGATACCATTACCTTATCGGTTGAGGCGACCAAAAACGCTTTCAAACGAGCCGAGCATGTCGACCCGAAAGAAATCGGCGCCATCTACATCGGTTCCGAGTCGCATCCGTACGCGGTGAAGCCGTCGGGCACGACCGTTGCCGAAGCTATCGGGGCGACTCCGGATATCCACTGTGCCGATTTGGAATTCGCTTGCAAAGCCGGTTCGGAAGGAATGTACGTGGCGATGAGCCATGTGAAAGCGGGGGAGATGAAATATGCTCTCGCCATAGCCGCCGATACCTCTCAGGGGGCGCCGTCGGATGCGCTGGAGTTTTCCGCCGCCGCCGGTGCGGCTGCGTTCATCATGGGAACGGAACAGCTCATCGCCGAGTGTTTGTATACGCATTCGTACATGACCGATACCCCCGACTTCTGGCGCCGGGAGCATGAATTTTACCCGCAACACACGGGTCGCTTCACCGGCGAGGAAGCTTATTTCGCTCATACCAAGGGAGCGACCAACGCCATCTTGAAAAAATCCGGTTTGACGCCGAAAGATTTCACCTATGCCGTCTTTCACCAGCCGAACGGGAAATTCCCTCAGCGGGTCGCTTTCCAACTGGGCTTTACTCAAGAACAAATCAACCCCGGGTGGCTCTCGCCGACATTGGGAAACACCTACTCCGGCGCTTCCCCCATCGGTTTGACTGCGACGCTCGACGTGGCGAAGCCGGGCGACTTGATTCTGATGTGTTCCTTCGGTTCGGGTGCCGGTTCCGATGCCTTTATTTGGAAAGTTACCGACCGGATTGAGGAAGTGCGAGACAAAGCGGTCCATACCCGGAAGCTTCTCGATGAGAACCTCATCTATCTCGATTACGGGACCTATGCCAAGTTCCGGCACAAAATCCACATGAACAAGTAGGAGGACGATTGCAATGAGAGATGTATGTGTTGTTGGTGTCGGCATGAGTCAATGGGGTGAGGTCTGGCGGAAGTCGCTGCGGCAGCTTTTTGTCGATGCGGCGATGGAAGCGATTCACAATTCTGGGGTTGACCATATCGATTCATTATATGTCGGGTGCATGTCGGGCGGCTTGTTCGTCGGGCAAGAGCACTTGGGAGCCTTGTTGGCGGATTATATGGGAATGCGCGGTTTGCCGGCGGCGCGGGTCGAATCGGCGTGCGCCTCGGGCGGGCTGGCGTTTCGTCAGGCGTTCATCGAGGTGGCGGCGGGAGTCTCCGACATCGTCATGGCGGGCGGCGTGGAAAAAATGACCGACTGCTCCGGGGATGAAGCTACCTTCGCTCTGGCGACGGCGGCAGACCAAGAGTACGAAGTTTTCCACGGTGCCACCTTCCCCGGTTTGTATGCTATGATGGCTCATGCCCATATGGCAAAGTACGGCACCACCCGCGAAATGCTTTCCGCGGTGTCGGTGAAAAACCATAAGAACGGTGCCAAAAATCCGGTGGCGCAGTATCCCTTTGAAGTGTCCCGCGAGCAGGTGGAATCATCGGTGATGATTGCCGATCCGCTCCGGATTCTCGATTGTTCTCCCATTACCGACGGGGCGGCGGCGGTTATCGTGACCACCGAGGAAATCGCCAAGAAACTGGGCAAACCCTACATTAAAGTCCTCGGCTCGGGAGCGGCGACCGATACCATTCAACTGGCGCAACGCGACGATATCACCACTATCCGAGCGACCACGTTGGCTGCGGAGCGTGCCCTGAAAATGGCTGGGAAGACCATCAAGGATATTCAATTTGCCGAAGTCCACGATTGCTTCACTATCGCTGAGCTGGTAGTGTTGGAGTCGTTGGGCATCTACGAACCCGGCAAAGCGGGACCGGCGACTCTTGCCGGTGAGACGGCGCTGGACGGCACGTTTCCGGTGAATTCGTCAGGCGGTCTGAAGTCCAAGGGACATCCCGTCGGTGCCACCGGCATTGCGCAGGTGATTGAGGTCTACAAGCAGTTGACCGGTCAAGCGGAAAACGGCAGACAGATTCCCAATTCTCCCACCCTCGGAATGACCCAGAATATGGGCGGTTCCGGAGCGTCGTCGGTGGTGCATATTATGGAGGTGGCATGATGAGTATGTTTAGTTCTCGAAATTGGCGTGAATATCCCCAGCGGTACCGGTTGGAAGCCTCGAAGTTCACCAAAAGCGGTAAGACCTATTTCCCGCCGCGCACGATTGACCCCGAAACCGGCGACACCGCTTCGGAAACGGTCAAGCTTCCCGATACGGGCAAAGTGATGACCTATACCGTCATCCGCACTGCCCCCAGTCAGTGGGGCGATCTGGCGCCGTATGCGCTGGCAATCGTCGAGCTGACGGACGGCACCCGTTTGATGGGTCAGATGACCGACTGTGATGTCGAGAAAGTCGAAATCGGCATGGAAGTTCGTATCGAGTTCCGCCGTATCCAGACGGAAGGGCATCACGGTGTCTTGAGCTACGGCTACAAGTTTGTCCCGAAATGGTACTAAGCCTCCTTTGCCGTTCCGGCAGGAGGATAAGGCGATATACGAAGCCGGGAGTAACTCACTCCCGGTTTTTCTTTTAGGATTTTCGCAGTTAGAGAGCAAATAAGAAGGGAAGTGATATTGAACTCCCAGAGTCAGAGTGAAGTTGCCCATCATGGCATTGGAAACGTAGAGAAAAGGAAAATTCTTCCGCCTTAAAAGGGGAAGTCCTTACGTCCAAAGATTCTTTCGAAAAAGCGTTCCCGTTCTCGTGCGTATGATTGCAGTCGTCGTTCCGTTTTGACGGGGAGATGGGGAAATTTCTCCAGTACTGCCTCAGCAAAAAAACCCGACCCTTTGCCGACGACTTTGGTGGCGCTTTCGTCGGCAAACAATTTGACATCGTTGATACCGCACGAGGGGGATTTACTTTTCAAAATGAACCCGTCGACTTCCTTCAACGAAGCGAGGAAATCCTCGGCAAAGCGGTTCATGATTTCGCTAAGCTCTTTTCTCTCAGCAGGCTGAATGAGACGGCGGCGGTTGCCGTTCAAAGTTATGAGAATCGGTTCGCGTGGCGTCCCGAGCCCGATTTCTTCTTCGGGGCAAACGGGAATGAAGGTCACATACGGCTTGAGCCTGGCAATGAGTTCACTTGCCACTTCGCCACCATCATAGCGGCAAGCGGCGAAGCCGAGGCATTTGCTGACCACGATTGTCGGTTTGGTATTCATTTGACCCATCGCCAAGTTTTCGCTACATTATGTCAAAAGAGTACGGCAAAACTATGGAGCAATGTTATGTCATATCTTAAAGATGTCGACCCGGAAATATATGATGCTATCGTCAAAGAAACAAACCGTCAAGCGACAAAATTAGAGCTTATTGCTTCGGAAAATTTCGTTTCCGAAGCGGTGTTGGAAGCCGCCGGGGGAGTGCTGACCAACAAGTATGCCGAAGGCTACCCCGGCAAACGCTACTACGGCGGCTGTGAATATGTCGATATTGCCGAAGACCTCGCTCGTGAGCGGCTCAAACAATTGTTCGGGTGTGAACATGCCAATGTCCAACCCCACAGCGGCTCGCAGGCGAACATGGCGGTCTACTTTACGGTTCTCAAACCGGGTGATAAGGTGATGGGACTCGACCTCTCGCACGGCGGGCATTTAACCCACGGGCACCCCATAAACTTTTCCGGATTTCTCTTCGACTTCGTCGGCTATCAGGTCGACAAGGAAACGGAAGTCATCGACTATGACAAACTCATCGAGCAGGCAAAAGAAGTAAAGCCGAAAATGATTGTAGCGGGGGCGTCGGCATATCCTCGGTTTTGGGACTTTGAAAAGATTCGCGAAGCTTGCGATGCGGTCGGGGCGTACATGATGGTCGACATTGCCCATATCGCCGGATTGATAGCCGCCGGACTGCATCCCTCGCCAATACCGTATGCCGATTTCGTTACGTCCACTACCCATAAGACTCTGCGCGGGCCGCGTGGGGGAGTGGTGATGTGCAAGGAGAAATATGCCGCCGATTTAGACCGGATGGTGATGCCCGGTATCCAGGGCGGTCCCTTGATGCACGTTATTGCGGCGAAAGCGGTGGCGTTCAAGGAAGCCTTAACCGATGAGTTTAAGCAATATCAAAAGCGAATCGTCGAAAACGCCAAAGCCTTAGCCGAGGCGCTCAAGAAGCGCGGCTATCGGTTGGTTGCCGGAGGGACCGATACGCATTTGATGCTGGTGTCTTTTATTGACATCCCGAAGCTGACCGGCAAGAAAGTCGAGAAAGCGTTGGACAAAGCGGGAATTACGGTCAACAAGAATACCGTTCCTTTTGATCCTGAGAAACCGTTTGTAACTTCCGGGATCCGCATCGGGACACCGGCGGTAACGACGCGGGGAATGGGGGTGGCGGAGATGGAACAGATAGCTGAGTTTATCCACCGGGCGATTGAAAATCGCCGCAACGACGAAGTGTTGGCGGAAATCGCCAAGGAAGTAGCGGCGTTATGTGAGAAGTTTCCTTTGTATCCCGAACGTTTACAGGAGGAGTAGCGATGTTGTTTCAGTTGGCTATTTTTCCGACGAGTAAAGGGACCGCTTCGGTTTCCGAGGATGTCGCCAAAGTTATCGACCTCATCGACAAGTCCGGGTTGCCGTACAAATTGACGGCGATGTCCACGATTATCGAAGGCGACTGGGATACCGTCATGGCGTTAATAAACAAGGCGCGTCTGATGTTGAGAAAGAAGCACGACCGAGTCTACATGGTGCTGACAATGGACGACCGTAAAGGGGCGCGCAACCGCCTCACCGGCAAGGTGGCGTCAATCGAAAAGAAACTCAAACGGGAAGTGAGCAAATAATGGAAAATATCCGGGTGGTGTTTATCTCATTGCCGCGGGACGAAGCCAAGGAGCTTGCCCGCGGCTTGGTGGAAAATCGCTTGGCGGCGTGTGTGAATATCCTTCCCAAGATTGAGTCGTACTACTGGTGGGACGACAAGGTCGAGCATGACGAAGAAGCGCTCTTGATTGTCAAGACTACCCGGCAGCGCTTTGACGAATTGCGTGCCTGGGTCGTCGAGCACCATCCTTATGATATTCCCGAAATTATTTCGCTGCCGCTTTCCGACGGTTTGTCCGACTACATCGAGTGGGTCAAGAGCGAAATGGAGAGCCGATAGCTTCAGATAGAAGGGGTCAAGGACAGACCTATTGCTTCTTAATTTTTGGCAGGTCTCTTCGAGACTTGCCCTACATTTACAAAGCTTGAAGTTTTTTGGAAAAGGGAAGAGGGGCTTATTTAGTTTTTCCCAGCTTGTACTTTTTGATGCGGTAGCGGATGGTTCCTTCGCTGACGCCTAGAATCTTCGCCGCTTTTACATAGTTCCCGCCCGCCATTTGGAGCGCTGTTATCAGTTCTTCCCGCTCGATGTCCTCGTTGCGCTTGAGGGCGTACTCGATGATTTTCTTTATATCGCCGCGCGCCATCATCCAGAGCCGTTGAATTTCGGCTTTGAGCTCGCGGATGTTGCCGGGCCAAATGCGACGCATGAAGATGCTGCCGAGCTCGTCAAGCTCTTTCTCGGTGGCGTCGGTCAAGTCGAAGCCCGCAAAAGTAAGGAAATGACGCGTCAGCATCGGGATGTCTTCTTTGCGGTCTTTTAGCGGCGGGAGGTCGATGTTGATTTCGTTGAGCCGGTGATAAAGATCGGCACGGAAGCGATCCTTGCCGATAAGCTCGAGGAGGTCGCGGTTTGTGGCGGTGATCAGCCGGAAGTTCACTTTGCGCACTTTGTTCTCACCTAGCCGTTTCACATGATGGAATTCCAGCGCTTCCAAGAGCTTTGCTTGAACTTCCGGAGAGGAGTCGGCGATTTCGTTGAGGAAGAAGGTCCCATCCGCCGCTTCTTCGAGCAAACCGATACGGTCTTTGCTGCCGGTGAAGGCACCGCGTGTGCTGCCGAACAGCTCCGACTCCATCAGAGTGTTCTGGATGGCGGCGGAATTCATTTTGACGAACTTACCCGTCCTGCCGCTGTGGTAATGAATGAACTCTGCGAGAATGTCTTTCCCGGTGCCGGTCGGACCCGTCAGCAGGATGGACAGCTCGGAACGGGCGGCTTCTTTCGCCAGCTCCAAGATTTCCCGGAATTCTTTGTTTACGGCGATGACCTTCGGGCAGGGGAACCCGCTCTTGTTGGCGGGGGTGCGCTTCGGGATATGGATCCGCCGGAGTTGCGCGTCGATTTTCTCGACGTAATGGCTGACCTCTTCCGATTGGAAGTATTCCCGCGCCAAGTACAGCATCGCCGTACGTTCGCCGCTTTCGTACAAGCCGGATGTCGCCGCCAGGTAGCGGGTCACCGCCAGCTCGTAAAGCGACCCTATTTGCGTGAATATATCGATTGCCCGCTCAAACCACATACGGGCTTTTTCGTCGTCGTTTTTGTGCTGTTCGATCTGCGCGAAGATCCGATAGCATGCCGCGATTTCCACTCGCTCGGAGATTTTCTCCGCCACCGCCAGCGCCTCGCGCGCAAATTTTTCCGCCAACCGCCACTTCCTTGTAGCGACGTACAAATCTCCCAACAACCGCTTGATTTGCGAGACCAGCGACGATTCGGGCGCTATCTCCAGCGACATCTTCAGACCGGCATTGAGGGCGTTTTCCGCACGGTTATAGTCGCCCCGCAGGATAGATATCAACCCTAAATTCTCATAATAGATCGCTTGGTCTCTGACGTAGGTCTGCAATTCCGGTTGCGTCTTTTGGATGGTTTCCAACGCTGTCTTGTAATCCCCTTTGAGTGCGTAGGGGATAGAAGAGTTATAAAATGCAATTAATATATCTTTCCCCTCGAGTTGCCCGATAATTTGATGATATAATGAAATTGACTTTTGTAATTTCCCTGCTCTGAAGCAAAGAGCAGCAAGATTCATTAAGACTGTAGATTCGTTTGAGATATCATCAACCTGATGATATTGTTTTGCACACTTTTCTAAACTTTCTATGGCAGCGTCAATGTCACCTAATTGAAAATAAACGTACGAGAGACGATTTAATGATCTTGCAATTCCTTTGTGGTCACGACAACGCACGTAGTTTATGTGGGCTTCAATCAAAGCTTCTTTAGCTTCGGCATATTGCCCAACCGATGACAAAAGCCATCCTCGTAAGTATTTTGCTTTCGGATACCTATCGGTTGTAGCATCAAGGCGAAAAACTTCGATTGCACTCTCAATTAAATCATTTACTGAGTAATTTCCAAGGAAAAGATTAACCTCAGCCAACAATATACAATATTCACCATATTCCTTCTCATCTAAAGAAGGAACATCACATGACCGGAGTGCTTGAAGAGCTTCAGGAAAATGTCTATTGTGGATTAGCTCTTCTGCTATTGTCAATATCTGTGAAGCTTTTGTCTTCATCGTTGCTCGGCTGTTCAGGGTTGGCTGAATTTAACAGCAAAATAATAAAGTAGGATATCCCATCTTTTATAAAGAGAAATGGCTTTGGAAAATCCCTTTTCTGATCTACTGGTTCTCCCCACCCCGTATCATCCCCTTGTTGTATTTCCTCGATAGTTTGACGCCAGGGAGGACGCCAGTTTGGATCAGGGCAGACGGCGGATAGTGTGGGGGATAGGATGGTTACACTAAAGGAGATTATAAGCACAAGCGTTATCAATCGCTTCATATCAAACCTTCTTGCTTATCGTTAATAATGAGCGTAAAGATAGGCTCGTGGGATGAGAAGCATGTACCCCGCCTTACAAACTTGATGCACTCTCTCGGGAAACAGCAATTATTAAATATCGTCCTATTTACGTTCCCACCTATCACACGCTCCTCACTTAACTGTAAGTAAAATAAAACACTTATAGCGTTTGTCAAGAGTTATTTTCACAACAAGAATGGATTTTTGTATATACGATCTCGGAGATCAAGAGGGAAGTTTTAGCGTGTGTTTTGCTTCTATCTTGTTCTCTTTCAAGAGGTTTTCTGGTTTTGTGACCGATCGGCGACGTCTGGAGCGTTTTTGGTGCGTGCAGTCCGGTAGGGAAGGTCTCGCAAGAGACCTGCCAAACGGGAATATCAAAGAGGCAGATCCGTACCGGATCTTCCCTACCGTTGCTACCGACTTATGTGCACCATCCGTTCGGTAGGGAAGGTCTCGAAGAGACCTGCCAGACGGGAATATCAAAGAGGCAGATCCGTACCGGATCTTCCCTACCGTTACTACTCCTCGCAAAGATCCGCTCGGGAAAGGATTCCCGACCGCGCTTATCAATAAGTCACCCTCAGGGTGCCACTACAATCCAAAAGATAGCACCCATCAAACCGCTTAAAGTCAGCAAAACCGATCCCAACATCCCCAATCGGAAAGCTGGATTATTGTTACTAAAAGCCTTCCAGTCCCAGTGTCGAGGGTTCAGTTTGGATTTTTTGAATGTGAAGAGGGGATGTTCAGGATCTTGCATTCGCCATGCTTTGAACAGGCACACCACGCCTGCCAAGAAAAGAATTATGTTAAGATAAAGCAATACCATCATCCGTTACCCCACTACCGACTTATGTGCGCTATCCGTTCGGTAGGGAAGGTCTCGAAAGAGACCTGCCGGGGGGAAATATCAAAGAAGGCAGATCCGTTCCGGATCTTCCCTACCGTTACTTCGTTGAGAAGATAAGAAAAACTCTTTCTGTTTTGCAAGTGGATTTCTCCTGACACTATTTACTCGGGTAGGTAGCCGAGAGATAAGGTGTATAAAAATAGGCAGATCCGTTCTGGAACTTCCCACCGTTGCTAGTTATCTTTTGGTAAATATATTGCGAGATTGTTGATAGAAGAGCTTATACTATTATCTAATTTTGCTAATTGTTGTCGTAGTGTAAATCTGCTATAATTTTGTAGGTTATTTAAAGTATTAATTAATTCATTAAATGATCTATATGAATTTTCAATTTCTTTAACACAAGAAGCATATTTAGTTGGTGGTAGTTTTATTTTTTGGTAGTAAAATAAAACACTATCTTGAAGACTTTTTGCTTCATCAGATGACATTACTTGATCAATTGCTTTAGCGAAGTAATAATTTTCAGATAAATTATTGTCAAGGTAATAAACTCCAAGAATAAAAATTTTGGAGATAGAATTCATAGTTAACAAAAATTTTGAAAGATCAACAAGAAACTGATTTTCATATATATAATTTAAGCTGTCTAATTCTAAAAATACTTTATGTGTATCAACTATACTTGAGTTTAATTTATATATTTCAATGTACAAATCTTTAGCTTTAATATAATTTTTTTGTTTTCTTAACTTTTTTATTTGATCAAAATTATCTAATATTTTTTGGCATTTATTAAGTTCGTTCTCGGCGCTGTTTCTCCACTTACTTGTGGGATAATTTTTAATAAATTCTTCAAATAATTGTTTTGCCTTTGAAATATCACCTTGATAATATGTTCTCTCTGCTACTTCAAATTCTGTTTTATCTTTGCTACATGAAGAAAAAAAAAGATAAGAAGGGTACTTAAAAATAAATTAATTATTCTCATAGACGATCTCCTTATGACTTTAATATTCATAAGAATATATGTTGTAAGCTTCCCTGTCAAGTAGACATTGGAATAAAGGCAGATCCGTACCGGATCTTCCCTACCGTTACTGCCGTTAGAGAGATAGTGGTGGCAGGTTTGTACCAGACCTTCTTTAGGTTTTTGGTTAATGTTGACACGAAATCACGCATGCGTGTGTTGCCCATTTGCTCTCTCGTTACCTCAGGTCGGGCTCCCCGCTCACGGCAAAAAGGAACCCGACCTTTCCCTGCTACCTCACCGAACCCCAGAGAAAAAACTCGAACAACAACGACTGAATGTGAAAGCGCTTCCAACTTCTGTGCACCGGATCACCCCAACCACCGTCATCACCGCTCTGGTCGACCGGCTCAACCCAACTGCCGTCATCGAGCCACGGCTTGGGTTTGTTCGGGTCGGTGCTGCCGGTGGCGTAAGCACCGCTGTTTTTGCCGCTTACTCGGTCAGTCGGCTCGCCCCAACTTCCGTCGTCGCCGTTATGGTCGACCGGGTCGCTCCAACCGCTGTCATCGAGCCATGGTTTCGGCTTGTTGGGGTCGGTGCTGCCGGCGTAAACACTCACCGAAAGCAGCATCATACCGAAGAGAGCAACGCTCAACAGAATTGCAGCTTTTTTCATCTTGTTCTCCTTTGTTTGGCTTAAAGGCTTACGGTTATTTCCTCTTCATATGGTGGGCGGCGAGCATTTTGTACCCGCCACCCGGGGTATAAGACAAACCTCCTATTTTATTCCATCCCCTGATAAAAACTTGAGGAAGAAATACTGAAAGAAGATGTCAATTAGAGTGCTGTTGTTTCCATAGTCTCGGACAATTGGCTCGCCCCAACCGCTGTCGTCACCGCCCTGGTCGACCGGCTCACCCCAACTGGTGTCATCGAGCCACGGCTTGGGTTTGTTCGGGTCGGTACTGCCGGTGGCAAAGGAACCGCTGTTTTTGCCGCTCACTCGGTCAATTGGCACGCCCCAACCGGTGTCATCGCCGCTATTGTGGACTGGATCGCCCCAACTGGTGTCATCAAGCCATGGTTTCGGCTTGTTGGGATCGGTGCTGCCAGCGTAAACACTCACTGAAAGCAGCATCACACCGAAGAGAGCAACGCTCAACAGGATAGCAGCTTTTCTCATCTTGTTCTCCTTTTTGTGAGGTTAAGGTTTGCGTGTGGATGTATTTGTAATTGCTTGGTATCTTTCGCATTGTGTTCTCAAATTGATTCATTCGGTCACTTCTGCTTTCGCACCGTCTTTTTCCCGGGAGCAGGTCCGTCCCAAAACCTGCTCCCTTCCTGCGGGCATTATGAGGGGGGTGGCAAATGCCCGAACTCCACCAACCGCTCAACCCAACCAACAAAAGGAGTGCGAATAGAACACCTTCGCATTGCAGTCACTCACCTTTCGCATTGCATTTTTATGCAAATAGCTTGCCAATCGCATTCGATTCGCATAGTATTTTGTAATTCGGTGTAAGACAATGGGATAGCGAAACCGCCAGAGCGTCAATTCCTGTCATAACACCTAAACCGACCAGAGCTTTTACGAATTGTTTTTACGAATTTCGAGGGCGGATGCGGTAACTAATTCGGCGGCATAAGGTTAAGATGGGTTAGCTTTTTACGAATCGGCGCCTTCAAATTCGTAAAATGGATATGTTTCTCCAGACAAAAGGCGGCATTGGAGATAATGCCGGGAATAAACCGCGCAAGAAAAAGGAATTTTTTTGATTTTTTTCAAAAAACAGCCTTCGACGAAAGGCGCCGAAGGCTGGTTTGCTTTTCTATGCAGCGGTGCTTATTGGCATGGGGGAGGTGGATCTCCGCCGCGCCAGAGGAAAGCGATAAGGTAGGTCAGGTCGGCAATGTTGACCAGTTCGTCTGGGTCACCGTCGACGTTTCCTTCGGGGGTACAGACCGGCTCTGCGCCGCCCTGGAAGAGAAACGCAACCAAATAGGTAACGTCGGCAACGTTCACCAAATCGCTTTCGTCATTGTCGACATTCCCCCGGTCTCCGATACAGCAACTGGTGTACTCTTGAATATCCAAGTATCCTTTTTTGAATTGGGGTTTGAAGGCGTTGTTGTTTTCGTCGGAGAACATAACGGTGTGCATGACGTCATTGTCGATGATGGTCACACTGTCGATGGTGACAAGCTGTGGAGTGATAGTCAACTGGTAAGAGAAATAAAGTTTCCCCAACAAGCCGTTGCCCGGTTGGATAAGAGGTTCGGGCGACACAGGGAAGCTGTAAATAATGACGGTGTTGGTATCGGTGGAATAGCCGTGGAAATAGGTTTGTGCCACCCGCGAATCGACGAACGAAAACGAATCGAGGACGATGTCGGGAGAGTCCCAGATAAGAGTCACTTCAATTCCGGCGAGGGGTTCGTCATTGTAAAAGTAGACCGGGACAATCCCCGATCCGTCGATGTTGAAACTCACTACCGAATCGATATACACCGTATCGAGGACGCCGGGATCATCCCGAAATTGCTGTCCATATCCCGTCGAAACGGCAACAAGGAGAAAGGTCATAAAAAACAAGATTTTTCTGCGCATAGTGTAATCCTCTTCTTCTAAGAAGACATAGCAAAAACAGTGCAAATTGCTCTTAAAAGATTTTTTTCTCTACACTCTTAGGTTTGGACGTGTAAAGGTGCTGTAAGTACTTGATTGTCCACTACTTTAATTCTTCAGAATATAATATTCCCGCCGTCGTTAGGCAAGCGGTTTTTCCGCAGCCCGTATCGAGGTTGCAAAGAGATTCAATTTCATGGCAAAACGGAAATATAACTATAACAGTTGTATTTTTTCTGCCGGAAAAGCTCATATTTTCAAGGGTTCTTGCCGATATTTCCCTCATGCGGCATAGGAAGACACTGAAAAAAGCTGAAAGATGCGCCTATATCAAGGCGTGTTACCTTGCCGAAGAGCTGAAATGTTTCGGTTACAAGACCGACTGTCCCTTGTACCGTAAATCAAACGGCGAGTACTGCAACGAAGAGCATTTCAACGCTGCGGTAGACAAGTTGATTGACCGCACCAGAGCAAAATACGCCCGTTTGAACGAATAGATTTCCAGAAAATATTTCCTCCCCGTCAAGAAATTCCTTCCCTCAAAAGAGCGGAAAAGCGTCCGCACGACGGCGCCGTCACATCCCTAACTAAGTGTCCCTCAATGAAATAGAACCGACTTTGTCAGTTTGGCATACGAGATGCTTTACCACAAAGCGGAGGATAGTGTGATTAAAGGATTGTATACATCGGCGTCTGGGATGATTCCCAGAATAAAAAAGCAAGAGCTGACGGCAAACAATATCGCCAACGTCAGCACCCCCGGTTTCAAGCGGGATATGCTCTTTACCAAAGAGCTCTCGAAGGCGGAACAAAAGATGGCTCCCCGAAGGTCCGATTGGGAACAGCCTATGGTCGACGAGCTCTACACCGATTATTCCCCCGGGGCTTTCGACAAGACCGGCAACCCGCTGGATCTCGCCATTGACGGAGACGGCTTCTTTACGCTGGAGCTGGCGGACGGCACCCGAGCGTTGACCCGAGCCGGCTCGTTCACCGTCAACAGCGACGGATTTCTCATTTTCCCCGGCGGAGCGTTGGTGTTGGGTGAAGGAGGACCGATTGAAGTCGGTAACGGCAAGGTGACGGTCTCTCAATCCGGCGAGGTGGAAGTAGACGGCTTTGTTGTCAGTCGGATAGTTCCCAAGACCGTGGAGGATTTGACCGCCCTGCAAAAAATCGGGGACTCAATGTATGCTCTTCCCGATTCGGCGGAGCTCATTCCGGTGACGACCTCGACGATTCGGCAGGGATACGTGGAAACGGCAAACGTGGATATCGTTCGGGAAATGATCGACATGATTATTTCCTTTCGTGAATATGAGGCGAACGCCCGAGCTATGCAGACCCAGGATCGTTCTTTGGAACATCTCTTTAACCGGGTCGGCAAGCGGAGTTAGCCGTGTGGGAACAAATGTGTGGGACACATAGGAGGAGTACGATAGGATGATAAAAGCAATGCGTACCGCTGCCTCCGGAATGGCGGCGCAACAGATGAACGTCGATAACATCGCCAACAATCTGGCGAACGTGAACACCACCGGCTTCAAGGAAAGCCGGGTGGAGTTTCAAGATGTTCTCTATCAAAACTACCGCCGCGCCGGCAGTGCTTCGGCTATCGGCACCGAGTTGCCCACCGGCTTGGCGGTCGGGTATGGAACCCGAGTCTCAGCGACGGTTCGTCACTACAGCGAAGGGAACCTGATGTCGACCGGCAACCCGCTCGATCTCGCCATTTCCGGCGACGGTTTTTTTCAAGTACAATATCCCGACGGCACCACCGCATACACCCGTGACGGAGCTTTCAAGCTCTCCGCCGACGGGCGGATTGTCACCAGCGACGGGTTCTACCTTCTTCCGGAAATCACCGTGCCGGAAAATGCGACCTCCATTTCCATCGGCTCCGATGGCGTTGTGGAGGTGATGATAAGCGGTCAGGAAGAACCGTCTCAAATCGGCCAACTGGAATTGGCGCGGTTCATCAATCCGGCTGGGTTAATGGCAATCGGTCGCAACCTGCTGGTACCGACCGGAGCTTCCGGCGACCCCATTACCGACATTCCCACTCAGAACGGGTTGGGGCAGATTGATCAGGGATACCTCGAGATGTCCAACGTCAAAGTAGTCGACGAGATGGTCAATATGATTGTCGCCCAGCGTTCGTATGAAATCAACTCCAAGGCGATTCAAACCGCCGACGATATGGCGGGAATTGCCAACAATCTCAAGAGGTAGGTTACTCATGCGCTGGCTTAAAATTTCGATACTGCTCTGGCTGTTGACGATGATCACGGCTTTTGCCGCCGCGCCGCCGATGCCGTGCGACGAGGCGATTGTGCAGAAGATGTTTGCCATGTATCGTCTGGACACCTCCACCTACCGGATAGAGGTGCTTTCCAACCGGCTCAAGACGCCGACCGTTTCGCCGGATGATATCACCATTTATCCCCTGACGCAGAAAGAGCCGCTGGGGCTGTTCAGCGTAAACGTCAAAGTCTGGGACGGTGGCAAAGAGGTGGAAAGCGGGCAGGTACGAATGAAGATAAAGCAGTTTGCGGAGGTACTCACGGTGGCTGAGAAAATCCGCAGTCACGAGCCGCTGAGTGCGGACAAACTTACCCTCCGCCGTATGGAAGTTACCAATCTTCACGAACGTCCCCTTCAAGATATCACCGAAATTGAGGGCTACCGCGCCCGCCGCAACCTGCGCCGAGGGATGATTCTCACCGCGGCGGCAATTGAACCGATTCCCGATATCGAAGCAGGGAAAGAAGTCTCGATTGTTTATGTGAACGGGTTGTGTCGGATAACAGCGGTCGGGGTGGCGTTGCAAACCGGGATGGCGGGGGATTATGTGAAGGTGAAAAATAAAGGCTCGGGCAAGATTATCCTCGCTCGGGTCGTTGACGGTTCGGTCGTCGCGGTAGACCCGTGACAACCGGGGCATGGGAGTGCAAGATATGAAGTACAAAAAAACGGTCATCATTTTACTGGTGTTGTTGCTTTTGCCGTTTACCCTCAAGTTGCGGGGTGATGATTTCGGCAAGAATCAGTCGCTTTTTACCGACATCAAAGCTCACGAAGTGGGCGATATTTTGACGGTGCTCATCTACGAGCAGAACCGAGCCTCCCAACAGGTGCAGACCAAGACCGAAAAGACTACTAAGTTCAGCACCAGCGGAGGACCCGGCACCGGGACGTTGCGGTTCCTGCCGCTGTTCGGTATCAGCGGCAGCAGCAAGGGAACCCATGATGGGAAAGGGGAAAACATCCGCAACGGGAGCTTGCGGGCGAAAATGTCGGTGACGGTGGTGGAGGTCAAGCCCAACGGTGACTTGGTGGTGGAAGGTTCCCGGACTATCGGTATTTCCGGTGATAGGGAAACCCTGACCCTTACCGGCGTGGTGCGGCAGAAAGATATTACTTCCAACAACACCATCGATTCATACCTGATTGCCGATGCGGAAATCCATTATACCGGCAAGGGAAATGCCAATACCAGTTCTCGGCCCGGTCCGTTGATGCGATTCCTCAATTGGCTGTTTTAGGAGAATGTTATGGCTCGCGTGTTTCAATCGACAGGGAAATGGTGGAAAGGGTTTCTTTGGGGCGGTGTGGCGGTTCTTGCCCTTGGTGTAACCGTCACCGCCGGGAAAGTGCGCATCAAGGATATTTGCGCCTTTCAAAACAAACAAGAAGTCGACCTCATCGGATACGGCTTGGTGATTGGGCTGGACGGCACCGGTGACGGGACCGGGACGCAATTTACCACCCAATCGTTGGTCAACATGATGGAACGAATGGGCTTGACGGTTGATGTCAACAAGGTGAAAGTGAAAAACGTCGCCGCTGTAATTGTCACAGCTCGGATTTCCAGTTTCCAAACCGCCGGTTCATATTTCGATGTCACCGTTTCTTCGTTAGGTGATGCTTCTTCGCTTCAGGGAGGAACGTTGTTGCAGACGCCCTTGGCGGGACCTGATGGGGTGGTACGAGCCGTCGCTCAGGGTCCGGTTTCCATCGGCGGGTTTAATGTCCAAATTGATGAAAACAAAATTGTAAACAACTACACGTTGGTCGGCAGAGTACCGGGAGGGGGAAAAATCACTCGTCCGCTGGAAGACTTGGAAGAATACGAATCGGAATTGTTTCTCTCCTTGCATGATCCCGACTACACTACCGCTCACCGTATCGCCGAGCGTATCAATATCATCTATGGGGTGGTGGCGTTGCCGGTGGACGGCGGCACGATTCGGGTGATGATTCCTGATTCTCTGGCACAACCGGCTGCCCGAATGAAATTCATCTCCGATATCGGCCAACTGGAAATCGTTCCGGACAACACGGCGCGGGTTGTGATAAACGAAAAGACCGGCACCATCGTGGCGGGACAGCACGTGACCATCGAACCGGTGGCGATTGCCCACGGCACCATAACGGTCAACATTCAGTCCTCGCCGGTCATTTCGCAACCCCAGCCCTTCAGTGCCGGAGAGACGGTCGTCACGCAAGAGTCACAAATCAGCGTCGAGCAGCAAGAAGCTCGGGTGGTGCATCTGAAAGGAGAGGTCTATCTTTCCGATATCGCCAACGCCATGAACAAAATCGGAGCGACCCCTCGGGATATCATCGCCATTTTCCAGGCTCTCAAGCAAGCCGGCGCTCTCCGAGCGGAGTTAATCATATTGTAAGGATACCATGACGGCTCCCGTTTCAAAAATAATGCCGGGGGTGTATCTCCCGACGACCGGTTTGGAAAACCTCAAGCGCTCGGAATCCGCCGATCTTGAGACGGAAAAACAACGCTTGCGGAAGGTGACCAAGGAGTTTGAGTCTCTCTTTTTGTACCAGTTGCTGAAAACCATGCGCAAAACCATCCCGAAAGACACCGCTGACGAAGGGGCACTGTTTTCGGACAACTTGGGCAAAGATACTTTCATGCAAATGTTCGACATGGAACTGGCTCGAAAGATGGCGCGCGGCGGGCAGGGCTCCATTTCGGAAGTCCTGTATCAATCGCTGGAGAAAGTGCTTGAAGTGCAGTACGGTCAAAAAGCGGAAGAAAAGCCGATTCAGCAGCTGAAAGATTCTCGCCCGGATATTCATTCGATCCCCTTGCCGAGGCACAAGCAGGAACTGCCTCTTTCTTCGCCCAAGCCGATTCCGCTTTCTCCGGAAAGGACTCCTTTCAGAAAAATTTCGTCCGCCTCCTCACCGGCTTCTTCCCGCACCACCTCTCCCACCGACCCGATTCTTGCTCGTTTTGGCGATATCATTGAAGAGGCGGCGCGCGAGACGAAGCTCGATTCCTCCGTTATCTATGCCATCATCAAAGCCGAGTCGAACGGCGATCCCTACGCCGTTTCCCGCGCCGGTGCGAAAGGGTTGATGCAACTGACCGACTCGACCATGCAGGATTACCGAGTGAAGGAAGCCTTCGATCCGCGGGAAAATATTCTTGCCGGCAGCAAGTACTTCAAGGACTTGTTGGAGCGTTTCGGTGATCTCCGCTTGGCATTGGCGGCGTATAACGCCGGACCGCGGAATGTGGAACGGCACGGCGGCATCCCCCCGTTCAAAGAGACCCGCACCTATGTGGACAAAGTGACTGGTATTCTCGCATCGCATCGCCGTCTTCACGCGGCAGCGACAGCTAAAGCGCGAGTGGAAAACGACCGATAATGGGAACACGATATGAATCAAGAAGATTGGGGCATGATAGACCGATTGATTGACATCCTGGGAAAAGAAGCGGCTCTGTTTGAGTCGTTTCTCGAATTGCTCGAGCAGCAGCAAAAGATGCTGGTGGAGAACGATGTGGAGGGCCTCAATCGAGTGACGGAGCGGCAGCGGGAAAAGTTGATAGAAAGCCGCCTGCTCAATCGACAGCGGGAGGAACTTATCGAGCAGATAAAGCAGGCAAATGCGGTGGAAGGGGATCTGAATGTCTCCCGGTTGTTGGAAATGGTTGACGAAGAGCACGCCGACCGCCTTTCCAAGCTCCGGGAGGTGATATTGAAGTTGAACGACAAAATCACCACCGTCCGCAATCAGAATGCGATGCTGTTGAATCGTTCGCGGGAGTATATCGCCAAAACGATGGAGATGCTTTCCCGCATTCATACCCCGGAAGGAGCGTATGCTCCGACGGGCGGAACAACCGAACCGGTGGCGCATGTCGCCGTTGATAGGAGAGCTTGATGCCGGGATTGTTTCAAGGATTGGAAGTCGGCAAACGGGCGTTACTGTCGCACCAAATATATTTGCAGACCATCGGGCATAATATCGCCAATGTGAACACCCCCGGCTACAGCCGTCAGCGGGTGAGGATTACGTCGACCTATCCCGAAATCAACGCCATCGGCGCCATCGGCACCGGCGTTACGGTGACGGATATCCGGAACGTGCGGGACCTGTTTCTCGGGGAGCAATTCCGGAAGGAAAACAAGTCGCTGGGACAGTGGACATATAAAGATAAAATCATGTCCCAGATGGAGGCGTTGTTCAACGAGCCGAACGATAACACCCTGTCCGATTTGATGAACGATTTCTGGGATGCGTGGTCTGATTTGTCGACCAACCCCAGTTCCATCAGTCACCGGATGGCGTTGTTGGAGTCAACCAAGTTGCTGACGAACCGTTTCCACGAAATGGCGACCCAGCTCAACAGCCTCCGCAACGATATCGACCGGGATTTGGTTGCCATCACTCAGGACGTTAATCGTTTGACCTCCGAAATCGCTCAATTAAACCGGCAAATTAAATCCCAGGAGTTGGGCAGCGAGCGTGCCAACGACCTCCGTGACGTCCGGGACCGTTTACTCGACGAACTTTCCGAGCTGGTGGATGTTAATACTATTGAGCAGGACAACGGCGAAGTCTTGGTCATGATCGGCGCGTTGGCGGTGGTCGACGGCTCTGATTCGGTCAACATTACTGCTGAATCCTACAACGACAACGGTACCCTCAAGCATCGGCTGGTCTGGGAAAACAGCGGCTTGGAAATCAAGAACCTCAACGGAAAACTCAAAGGATTGCTGGACGCCCGTGATGATATCATTCCCCGTTATTTGGATGAGCTCGACCTGCTGGCGCAAACCCTTATCGAGCAGGTCAACGCTCTTCATCGCACCGGGTACGGCTTGGACGGAACGACCGGCTTGGACTTTTTTGATACCACGTTCACCGATGCGGCGAATATCAAGCTCAATGCGGAGGTGGCGGCTGACCCGGCGTTAATTGCCGCTTCGGCAAGCGGGGAACCGGGCGACAACGCTATTGCGCTGGCGATTCAAGATTTGCGTAATCAACGCATTATGGTCGACGGAACGACCACCATGAGCGACTACTACAACGGCATTATCGGACGCTTGGGAGTCGAAACGCACGAAGCGAAGTCGTTTTCCGACAACTACGAGCTGTTGGTGCAACAGGTGTTG
Source organism: uncultured Ignavibacteriales bacterium (assembly GCA_964489705.1). Lineage (GTDB taxonomy): Bacteria > Zixibacteria > MSB-5A5 > GN15 > FEB-12 > CAZAZQ01. Next base: position 43,397 of record CAZAZQ010000001.1, on the reverse strand, counting down.
AACGCCAAGCAGTCGGTGGAGGGGGTCTCTTTGGATGAGGAAATGACCAACATGGTGAAGTACCAACATGCCTACGATGCGGCGGCGCGAATTATCACCACCATGGATGAAGCATTGGATGTGGTGATTAAAAAAATGGGCATAGTTGGACGATAATAAAACGAGTGTGAAGTGTTAACATTTAATTACCACGGAGGGTGGTGTGCTCATACTAACAAGGAGGTTAGGTGAATCAATTACCATCGGCGACAACATAAAAGTCTCCGTCCTTGGCATTCACGGACGGCAGGTGCGACTGGGCATTGAGGCGCCGCCGGAGGTGGTGGTCCACCGTGAAGAAATTTACGTGCGGATACAAGAGGAGAACCGGAAAGCCTCGAAGTCGATTAAGGAGGATCTGGTCGGCATGGTAAACTTGATTCGCGATAAGATCAAGAAAAAAGATCCCGGTCGGACGAGCGGGGCGAAGATTGATTACAAAGACAAGCCCGGCGGCAAAAAACGCCCCCGCAAAGGGGACGAGGATGCCGCCCGGTGAGAGTGGTATTGAAAATGCGGTCACGAAAGAGTAAAGGAGTGCGCTGATGCGGATAACGACCAGTATGTTGAACGATCGCGTCGTCTTTAACATGCAGCGTTCTATCCGGCGCTTCCTGACGATGCAGATGCAGCTTTCGACGGGGCGGAAAATCAACACCCCTTCCGACGATCCCATCGGCACCCAGCGCGACCTCATTTATCGGACGGAACTGAAAAAGAACGAGCAGTATCGCAAGAACATCACCCAGGGCTTGAACTGGATGCAGTCGTACGACAGTATCCTCGGAGAATTGAAAAATTTGGTTTCCAGCGCCAAAGAAATCGGCGTTGCGATGTCCAACGGGGTTTACGATGAAGTGGCGCGGCAGGGCTCGGCGAACGAAGTGGAGTCGATTTTCGAGCGGTTGGTACAGTTAGCCAACAGCGAGATGGAAGATAAGTATATCTTTTCCGGGCACCGCATCAATACTAAGAGTCTGGTCGCTTCCAACAACGGGGTCGTCTATGCCGGTGACGACGGCCGTCTGCAATTTCAGATTGACACCTCTTCGCGGATGGACATCAACCTGACGGCGCGCGAAGTGTTTCTCAGTCAGCTCTCGGTATTGGGAGAGAATGCCGACTTGAACGTCGGTATCGAGGGAACGACCCTATTGGCGGATCTGCACAACGGCGACGGCATTGACCTTACTACCGGCACCTTTACTATCACCGATCAGAATTTGGGCATCACCTCCACCATAGACATCAGCGGAGCGACCGATATTAATGATGTCCTGACGGCAATCAACACCCAGCTTGCCGCCGACGGGATTACCAACCTTCAAGCCGTCATCGGGCGCGAGAAAAACAATATCCTTTTCGACACGACGGAGAACGGCTTGATCTCCGACGTAACCACTTTGGACAAGCTCAACAGCGGGAACGGCGTGGAACTCCAGCCGGGCAAAATCATGGTTACCGATGGAGCGGCGATTAATGTCACGGTTGATTTCTCTTCCGCGGCGACCATTGGAGATATTATCAGCACGTTTAATTCCGCCATGATGACGGCGGGTGTCTCAAACGTCACGATGCAAATCAACGCCGCCGGTACCGGCTTGGAGATTGTCGATACCAACGGCACTCCGCTGGGTCTCCATATTGAGGAGTTTGATTCCACTTCCCGCACCGCCGCCGATTTGGGCATTTTGGGCGATATCGACCCGACCTTGACCGGCAGTGACCTGGCGCCGGTGGTGAGTTTCAAAATCGAAGAGACCACCGGAACGACGGCGGCGGATTTGGGGATTTTGGGAGAGTTTACCGGTGACTTCGCCGGCAGCGATTTGGATCCGCGGTTGTTGACGACTTCACTGGTGTCGAGTTTGAACGCCGGTAACGGCTTTAATATGGGTAGGATTGTCATCTGGCATGGCGATGAGAGCCGGACAATCGATTTGGGCAGCCCCACCATCACCACCGTTCAAGATATTCTGGACGCCGTCAACAACGCCGGGTTGGACATCACCGCTTCCATTAATGAATCCGGACGGGGGATACAGATAGTCAACAACGACACCACCCGCTCATTGACCGTTGAAGATGTGGCGGACAGCAGGACCGCGAAGGACTTGGGCATTTTCGGTTCCAGCGATATGATGGGCACCATGTTGGTGCTGGTGAATGCCCTACGCAACGACGACCAAGAGGGAACCTCCATGCTTTTACAAAACCTCGATGATGCTATGCAGAACCTCTTGAACCACCGCGCCGCGGTCGGCGCTCGGGCAATCCGGCTGGAAGGCACCCACGCCCGCTTGAGCGACCTTGATTTGGGCTTTACCAAGCTGCTGAGCGAAGTCGAAGATGCCGATATAAGTAAATTGATAACCGATTTGGCAACGTATGAAAACAACTACCGGGCTTCGTTGATTGCCAGTGCCAAGATAATACAACCGACGCTGCTGGATTTTCTCAGGTAGCAAAATAGGGGATGTGACGTATGCAAGTTCAAACCGCACGATTTGGAATGATTGAGGTACCGGAGGATAAAATTATCCGCATGCAAAAACCCATTCTCGGGTTTGAGCGGTTGAGTGTTTATTGTCTGGTGGAAAACGACGAATTTCGTCCTTTCCTCTGGCTCCAATCGCTCGAGGATCCGCAGGTGGCGTTTATCGTCGTGAATCCGGTCATCTTCTTCGAGCATTATCGTATTGAAGTTCATTCCAAAGAGCTTGCCGACTTGATGATTACCGACGCCGAGCAGGTGGAAACGTACGTCATTGTCACCATTCCCGAAGACCCTCGCCGTATGTCGGTGAATTTGCAAGGTCCCATCCTTATCAACACCGAGAACAACCGTGCCAAGCAGGTGGTGTTGGTGAATTCCGACTATCATGTCAAGCACTATGTCTTCGATGCCATCAAAGCCGTCGAAGAAGATGAACCGCAGACGGAAAAAGAAATGCTGGTGGAGGTGTAACGTCAAAGAGATTGAGAAGGGCGGAACCCTCTCGGCATAATGAAATAACCGGCAGAAAGGAAATGGGATTTTCCTCATGAGAATACACGATATTGCAGTTGCGGACACTCCGGTGTCGTCTTCGGAGCTCTCATTTGAAGAACTGACTCATCAAGCCAACCGCTTGTTGGAAAAAAATGACCTCAAGCGGGCGTATCCGCTGGTCGTTCGATTGACGCATTTTGAGCAGGTTGACGTTGACACATTAATGATGGCGGGGTTGATGGCGTTTACGCTGGGGAAAAAAGAGGAAGCGATTGCTCATCTCGAGCGAGCCCATTCCCGAGATGCCGATCATTACGACGCCGCATACAACTTGGCTTTAGTGTATATGGCAAACAATGCTTTTGACCAGGCGGCAGAGACCTTAAACAAACTGATTGCCAAACATCCGACCAAAGCGGAATTGTACAACGACCTGGCGGTGGTTTGGATGAATAAGCAGAACATCCCGCAGGTCTTCCAAACGTTCGAGAAAGCGCTGGAGGTGAACCCGAATTTTCAAAAAGCTCGAGAGAATGCGATGCGGTATGCGCTGGAGCATCGGTGGTACGATGAGGGGAAACGGTTACTGAAATTCAACGCCGAACAACCGGCTCTCACCAACTCCTCGCGAGCTGATATTACAAAGTGGGAAAAAGAGCTTGAAAAAGCACAAGCGACGGCTCCATCGTCAGAAGAAAAGAATATCTCACGGCTCTCCCGTTCATCAGCCGCTACCCACCGACTCACAGGGAAAAAAATTGCCTTTTTTGCCACCCAGCAAACGTTCATAACCGATATTATTCAGCGCCTCTCCAAAGATAACACTACTCGCCTTTTTCAAGGAACTTCCGCTCAGGAAATGCGCGAGCTTTTGGAATGGGCGGAGGTGGCGTGGTTCGAGTGGTGTGATGTTCTTCTCATTGAAGCCACCAAGCTGCCGAAACGCTGTCCGATTATCTGCCGCTTGCATAGCTATGAAGCCTTTACGGATATGCCGAGCAAGGTCGATTGGAGCAAGGTCGATGCCTTGGTGTTCGTCAACCGTTCCGTGGAAGAGATTTTCCGCCGCCAAGTTCGTGCTGAGGTGCCGGTGACGATTATTCATAACGGCGTCGACACTGCCAAATTTTCCATTCCTTCCGAAAAGAAATACGGCAAAAAAATAGCCTCGGTCGGCTACATCAATTACAAGAAAAACCCGGCGCTTTTGTTGTACTGCTTCAAGAAAATCCACAGCTATGACAACGAGTACACGTTTCACATCGCCGGGCAGCACCAAGATCCGAGAATCCAAATTTACTTTGAACATTTCCTGAAAGAAAACCCTCTCCCGATAACCTTTTACGGCTGGGTCGACGACATGCCCTCGTGGTATGCCGATAAGGATTACGTTATGTCGACTTCGTTGTTTGAGTCGTTTCATTATTCCATTGCCGAGGGGATGGCATCGGGAGTGCTGCCGTTGATTCATGACTGGTACGGAGCCGCCAATATCTACCCGAAAGAATACCTCTTTTCCGACCCGGATGATTGCCTTCGTTTGCTTCAACGTTTGGAGCGTGAAGACAAGCATGAGCTGGCTCGACGCAACCGGCAGTACATTGTGGAACGCTACAACCAAGAAGAAAAACAAGAACAAATAGAGCGCTTGCTCTCTGCCGTGCTGGAAGGGAAAAGTGTCTCGTTACAGGAAGAGTCTTCATGAGCAAGGCAAAGAAGAAAAATCCCAAGAAACGGCAACGCCGCTCCCCATCACCGCGGCGTCGCTACACCCTTCGCACCGAGTTCCCGCCTGAGATTCACGAGCATCTTCTCAAGGCGGTGGAGACGAAGCCCGAGGATATCTTAGCACGGTTGGAACTGGCGGAATTCTACCTGCGCAACGACGAAGAAGACAAAATCCTTGACGTGCTCCGGGAGCTTGAAGAGCGCTTCCCGTTTTCCGATCGATTCCTGCGGGGATACTACCATCGGCTCCGGGCTTTTGGCTTTGCTCACCGGGGTGATTTCGTCAAAGCGGAAGAAGCGGCGCACGCAGGTTTGAAAGAATATCCTCAGTCGCTGGATTTTTATTACCTCTTGAGTTATGTCTACGTCTCGTTGAAAGAGTTCACCCGTGCCATCGAGATGGGGGAGCGATTTGTTTCGCTGTGGAAACGTATCAAAAGCGGTTCCCTTGCCCCGCAGGATTTTTCCTTTACCGGCAGGTCGATTGACCAGCTCTACAATATTCTCGGTACCGCTTACCAAGAGCAGGGAGAATTGCAACAGGCGCGGAAAAATTTCGAAGCCGCCATCAAAGCCGACCCGGGCAATCACCTCCCGTATATCAATCTCGCCAATCTTTTGAAGAAACAAGGAGAGGAACAGGCGGCGGAACGCCTTATTCAAAAAGGGTTGGAGAAATGTCGGCAGGTGCATGAGCTGCGGATGTTGGCTCAAGTTCAAGAGCAGAACGCAACCGTTTCCGCCTGTATGATTGTCAAGAACGAGGAAGAGCTGCTCCCGGGATGCTTGGACTCGATTCGGGATTGGGTGGATGAAATCATCATCGTCGATACCGGCTCCACCGACAAGACGGTGGAAATCGCTAAGTCATACGGAGCGAAGATCTTCCATCAACCCTGGGAAGGTAATTTTTCCAAGCATCGGAATTATTCCATTGAGCAAGCAACCGGAGAGTGGATTTTTATTATCGACGCCGACGAGCGAATTTACCCCGAAGATGTCGGACTTATCAAGAAAGTGCTCAACCAGAACGAGTACAACATTATTTCCATCAACGTCTTCAACGTTACCGGCAAGGATGAAGAGCATGTGACCTTCTTGCCGTCTATCCGCTTTTTCCGACGGCGGCTGAACTTGCGATACACCGGTATCGTCCATAATTTGCTTATCCCTCCCGACAACGAACCCATCATGCGGGCAGGGATTCGCTTGAAGCACTACGGCTACGGACTCTCGCCGGAAAAGATGCAAGCCAAGATGGAGCGCTCCAAGGCACTTTTGGAAAAACAGATTGCCGAAGATCCTAATAATGCTTTTGCGCTGTTCAATTATGCTCAGCTCTTGCGCGGTCAAGGGGTGGAGGAGCATCCGGAAAATGCGCAAAAGATTATTGACGCCGCTCAACGGGCACTGGAGTTGACTCATCCTGACGTTGCTTCGGAACGACATATCCATATTATGACTCACCACCAGTTGGGGTGGGTGTACTTCGTGCTTGGAGACTACGACAAGGCGGAGCGCTATTGCCTGGATGTCCTCAAATTCAAGCCGGATTACCTCGATGCGTTGCTTTTGTTGGGGCATATCTATCTCCGGCAGGAGCTGTTTGAGAAAGCACAAGAGTACTATCACAAGTATATCGAGACGCAAGCCCGCTACAACGAAACCTGCGAGACCGACAATATCATCATCCTTCATCCCCGCAGTCTACCATCCGCCTATTACGGGTTGGGTTTGGCGGCGGAGCATACCGAGGAGCTGGAGAAAGCCCGGCAGTATTATCGCAAAGTATTCCACCTATCGCCGGGGTTTATGGATGCGGCGATTCGCTTGGGGCGGATTTACCTGTACGAGCATGAATACGAGGAAGCCCGCCGCTGTTTCGAGAAGAAATTGGAGCTCGAGCAAGACTCAATACCGGCAATGTTGGGGCTGGCGGAAGTGGCTTTCTTGAGCGGGAAAAAGGAAGAAGCCGCTCCGTGGTTCGAGCGAGCCCTGGCGGCGGCACCCCGCGACGGTTCCGTTTTGATGTCGTTCGGCAAGTTCCTTCTGGAGAGCGGGGAAGAAGAGCGGGCGATTGAAGTTTTCCAGCAAGCAGCCCAATCGGAAGAAACGGCTGCGAAAGCGCGGCGGCAGTTGGCGGAGGTCTATTTTCGCCAGCAGCGATATGAAGAAGCGGCGGAGGTCTACCGCTCATTATTAGAGAATGAGGAACAGGACGGCGAACTGTTGAACAACTTAGCCAACTGTTACTATCGTGCCGAGCAGTGGGAAAAAGCCGAAGAGCATTATCAGCAGGCGCTTTCGTTGCCGTCGGCGCCGACCGTGGCGTACCGGAATTTGGGGGTAGTGCAGGCGAAAATCGGGAAAATCAGCCAAGCCATCGAAAATTTTGAAAAATTCGCCCATTTGGAGCCCTCGGAGTATGACACCTACCATATAATCGGCGATCTCTATTCCCGTGCCGGTCGTTTCGAGCAGGCTATTCCGTATTACGAGAAATTCCTCCATTCTTCTCCGCATGATGCCGTTGCCCTGTACAAATTGTCTGAGTGCTATCTCAATATGGGACATAGGGATTCGGCGGTTTTGGGCTACCGACGGGCGCTTCGAATTGATCCGAATTTCGAGCCGGCTCGGGTGCGGTTGGCGGAGGTTTCCGAGCCTGCCGGCAAGGTGTGAAAAAAGTTCGGGAGGGGTAATTTTTCCCCAAAGTTATTCCGCAAAACTTCTTAAGTAGTTACGGATTTTGCCGATGTAGATGGTAAGAAAAAGCGTGGAACAAAATTGGGTGGCGAACTCAAGCATCAACGAAGGAGGGTCAGATTCATACGAACAACCGGCGTAGGTAAATGGATATTCACCTGCGAAATATGAGAACATTGGAAGTGGCATATGTTGAGCATAACACTAACTAACATAAAACGGGTACGGATACCCTAAAATAATCAAGGAGGAGTGAACATATGGCACTTCGCATTAACCACAACCTGGCAGCGTTAAACGCTCATCGTAACTTGGTCCTTACGACCAACGCGCTGTCCGATTCAATGCAGAAGTTGTCCTCGGGCTTCCGCATTAACAAGGGTTCAGACAGTCCGGCGGGTTTGGTGATTTCCGAACAATTCCGGGCGCAGATAGCAGGATTGAATCGTGCTATCGAAAACTCCGAGGGATCCATTAACATGATTCAGACCGCTGAAGGCGCGCTCACGGAAATCAACAATCTGCTGATTTCTATGAGAGAATTGGCGATTCACGCGGCGAACGAAGGTTTCAACGACGCCGATCAGTTGGCTGCCGACCAAGCGGAAATCGACAATGCGATCAAGACCATCGATCGTATTGCTTCGAACACCCAGTTTGGTACCAAGAAGCTGCTGGATGGTTCCAAGGCGAATGTGGCGACCATCACCAGTGCCAACAGCTCCCAGTTGACCATTCGTCAATCGAACTTGACAACCGGCATTCATTCCATCAGCGCCACCAAGACGGCTGACCCGACGGCGACGTTGAACACCACCTCGCTCGGTCTGAGCTTGGCGAACACCGATGGCGATCCGTACAACCTCGAAGAGAAGATTCACAACCTCGACGTCCTCCAAGCTTCCGATGTGGCGAAGAAGACCTCCGGTCAGATCACCATCGCCGATGCGTGGGGAAATAACCTCACCATTGCGACCACGGCGACCTATGCGCAGATTTCTTCTGCCGCTACCTTGAGTGTGGCGACGGCGTCTCACGTCGGAACCTACACCGTCGTCTTCAACTATCAGGAGAACGGCGAAGCGGTGACCGGCGAGCAGACCATTCAGATCAGTGTCGAAGAAGGCGATGACGCCAGCACCATTGCGGCGAAGTTCAACACCCAGATCGCCCTGAATACGGCGTTGGCGGGTAAGATCGTCGCCAGTGGTACGGCGGGAGCCGGCAACTACCTGCGCTTCACCGCGGCGAATGCCGGGGCGCAGTATTCCATGAAGACCAACGCTTCCTCCACTACCGCCTCCTCGGCTCTGTTCTCGATTGCGTCGCAGGACGTTCGGGGTAAGTCCGGACGGGATTTGAGCATCACCGCGACCACTGTCAAGAACAGCACCGTGACGCAAACGGTCACCTTGGCGTCAGGGACGTATTCTTCCTTGTCGTCGTTGGTGAGTGCGTTGGATGCGGCGTTGTTGACCGCCTTCGGGACGGTTTCCGGCGGGACGATCTCCGACATCGACGCGACGTTGGTCAACGGCGACCAGATTCAGTTGGCGACTCGCGACGAAGGTTCTTCCTACAAGATTAAGTTGAACTCCGTCGGCGGCGGCACCGGTGACTTGGAGAATGTGCTCCAATTCACTCCCGACAGCTTGGCAAACTCTGGGACTGATGCTTTGATCAGCTTCGACAACTACACCACCTCCATCTCGGCGGTCCGCTGGGGTTCAACCTCAGAGATTACCATCGGGAACAAGGCGGCAGGTGAAAGCGGCCGAGGCACCATCACCTTGACCGTTGCGAACGCCCAAACCGGCGTGAACGTCGGCAGCTTGTTGCTTGATGTCAAAGCGGCGAAGTTCGACGTCCGTCTCAACGGCGGTCCGGCGACTTCCGTCACGGCTGGGGTCGACACCATCGTCTACAACGCCGATCGCAGTGAATCCATCACGGTGAACTACGACCTGACCTCTTCCGGCGGTACCGAGACCATCAACAACACCGACCAGTCGTTGGTCTTCCAAATCGGTGCCAACGTCGGTCAGACGGCTCGCATCAGCCTGCGCAACATGAGTTCGTCCACCCTGGGCAAGAACCTGCCGGGGAACATGTTCCGCTCGCTGGCTGATATCGACGTGACCACCGTTCAGGGTGCCCAGGATGCCCAGCGGGTCATTGACCAGGCGATCAACGAAGTCTCGACGACTCGTGGTACGCTGGGAAGCTTCCAGAAGAACACCCTGGAGTCGAACTTGAGAAACCTGCGGATTGCCGCTCAGAATCTGACCGCTTCCGAATCCAACATTCGGGATACGGATATGGCGAAGGAGATTTCCACCTTCACCAAGAATCAGATTCTGTTGCAGGCGGGTACGGCGATGCTGGCGCAAGCCAACCAGGTTCCGCAGATTGTTCTCTCCCTCTTCGGATAAGAAAGAGAGAGGACGCATAGAATTTCTCCGGGGGAAGGAAACTTCCCCCGGGGGGAAATAAGACAGCAGAGAACGAAAAAGACATTGAGGTCATAACCTACAGGAGTTCATATGCCGGGTCTTAGTTCAATTGACGGAATCAACTCAGGGCTGAACACCGCAGAAATTGTCGACGCTATTTTGGCGTATGAACGCCGCAATGTCGATCTCCTCGAAGCCGAAAAAACCACCAAAACCAACACCATCACAACGTTGAAGGCGCTGCAGGCGAAGTTTCTTGCTTTGCAGACGGAGTTGTCCCGCTTGTCCAAGCGGGTTACTTTTGAAGCGTCGACAACAAAAATTTCTGACGATTCGTATCTGACCGCCACGGTCGACGGTAAGGTCGGGGCGGGTTCGTACGACATTCAAATTCTTTCCTTGGCGCGCAACCATCAAATCGCCAGCCAAGGGTTCGCCAACGAATCGTTGGCTTCTTTCGGAACGGGGACTATCAATATCAGCGTCGGTGACGGCTCCCTTCACGCTATTACGATTGATGCGACCAACAATTCGTTAGTGGGAATCAAAAATGCCATCAACAGCGCCGATATCGGCGTGACCGCATCTATCATCAACGACGGTTCCTCGTCCAATCCGTACCGATTGATTTTGACGTCGGACAAAACCGGTATTTCTTCTCAGATTCATGTCACCTCACAGTTGACCGGCGGGGCGAACCTTGATTTTGAAACGGCTTCGTTTGACGACCCCGAGCTCATCAATATGAATTCGGCTTCAGATAGCCAGATTACCTTGGGTTCCAGCGCCTCCTACACCGGCTCGGAGAACAAAATTTACACCTTTACCGTCGCCGGTTCCGGCAGTCAGACGGTCGGTACCGATACCATCACTATCAATTGGACCGACGGCACCAATTCGGGAACCATCACTGTGACGCAAGCCGATACCGAGGTAGCGTTGACCGGCACCGGTTCGGACGGCTTGACTTTGTCTTTCTCCTCGGGCACCTTGAATGCGGGGGATACCTTCCAAGTTTCGACGTTCGCTCCCGTCCTCCAAGAGGCATCCGATGCCCGTATCGCCATCGGCTCCAACGGCGGCAGCGGGTCCCCGATTATCGTCACCTCCGACACCAATACGTTTGAGGACTTAATCGGCGGCTTGTCCGTAACGGTTTTGAAAGAAACGGCGGCAGGGGAGAGTGTGACTCTCAGCACGGATCTTGACACCTCCAAAATAAAAGACGCCATCAACGATTTTATTTCCAAGTACAATGACGTCAACGAATTTATCGACGACCAGAACAGTTACGATCCGGAGTCGAAGGAAGCGGGGGTGCTTTTCGGTGACTTCACTCTCCAAATCATGCAAAATTCGCTCCGGAGTATTTTAGGCTCGAGTGTGGAAGGGCTGGAAGGGAAGTACATAAACTTGTATTCCCTCGGTATTCATACCACCGCCTCGGGCGAATTGTCTCTTGTGAAAAGCTCGCGGTTGGATGAAGCGTTGCAAAACAACCTTGAAGATGTCATCAAACTTTTCACGACCGCCGGAACATCGACCAACAGCCTGATTGAATTTGTCTCGGCGACGGAAGAAACGGTGCCGGGGGAGGATTACGAAGTTGACATCATCCGAGCCGCCAGTCACGGGCGTTTCCAGGGTTCCGGCATTACCGACCCCGCGACCACTCCTTTGACGCTCGACAGTTCCAACAACCGGCTGAAATTCATCGTCGATGGGTTGACCTCGGGAGAGTTGGTATTGACCGAGAAAACGTATACCAGCGCCGACGAACTGGTGGAGGAAATACAATCGAAAATCGACGAAGATGCCAGTATTGGCCAGCGCGGCTTGACGGTAGAGTGGGTGTCGACCGGTGACGGAACAGGGTACTTGAATTTTGAAAGCTCGACCTACGGCTCGAACTCCAAAGTACAGATTGTCACCTCCATCAGCAGCTCCGCCTATGTCATTTTAGGTTTGGCGAACGGTACCAGCCATGTCGGCAGTGACGTCGACGGTACTATCAACGGCGAACCGGCGGAAGGCAAAGGACAGCTCCTCATCGGGAAAGAAGGCAACAAGACGACCGCCGGGCTGAAGCTGCGGATTACCATGGATGCCTCCCAAGTTTCTTCGGGCGTGGACGGCACCATTACTATCTCAAAGGGGTTAGCCGCCCAACTGAACGACATGGTCGACAGCTTCACCAAGACCGGTGAAGGGTTGTTCGACAGTCGCATCAAAGGGTACCAACGGCAAATCGACATGCTTCAAGAACGCATTGACGACCAAGAAGAGCTGTTGGAAATGCGGCGTGAGTCGTTGTTGAAAAAGTTTTACGAAATGGAATCCGCTCTGGGAGAGCTCAATGCGCAAAGCCAGTTTCTTACCAGTCAATTAGCCGGGCTGAATACCAACTGGGGTTTAGCCGGTAAATCGAAAACATAACCAGAAACAAAAAGAGGGTTCATGGAAGGAAAATTATCAACCTATCGGAAGGTGGAAACGCTGGGCAAGTCGCAGCTTGACCTTATCATTCAAGTGTACGACGGTGCGCTGGCGGCTTTTCGCGCGGCGCGAAACGCCTATGAGGCGAACGATGCGGAGGAGGGGTACCAACAACTGCAAAAAGCCAAGCGGTTCGTCACACACCTCTACACCACCCTCAACCCGGAACAAGGCGGTGAAATCGCCGAAAACTTGGGGAAGTTGTACACTTTCATCCTCAACCAGGTGTCGGTGGCGGAGGCAACCAAAGATTTAACGATAATTGACGATAACATTAATATATTAAACAATGTGCGTCTCGGCTGGGTTGAGCTGAAACGTCGTGAAGGAAACGGCGGCACCGAAACGCAGATGACCGCCGGAGAGCCGCAAAGCCATGTGAGTGAGTCGGCGTAGCAAAGGATGATATGGACTACGATGTTCTGAAAAAAGTGGAACGGGAGCTCATCTTCGTTCTGAAAGAGGAATATTCGTTTTACCAATCGCTGTACATCATGCTGGACCGGCAGCGGGATTTGCTCAAGTACAATAGCGACGAGCACCTGCTGGATCTCTTTACCGAAATCGAGCGGAACCGGCTTCGGATCAAGAAATCGGAAGAAAAGGTCGCCGCTCTCAAAAAGCGGTATCCGCAGGCGTTTCAAATGGTGGCGATTATGCCGGAGGTCAAGAAGCTGGTCAACAGCATCGTGACGATGGTAAAAAAGAATATGACCTTGGTTGCCGAGAGCGAGGAATATCTCAAAGGACGGTACGAGCGGATTAAGATGGAGCTGGGAGAGTTGAAAAACAGCGAAAAGATTTTGCAGTATATCCGTGAAGCCGACCCCTCGCCGCAGTTTGTCGATGGAAAACAATAAGACTCGGCAAACAGAGCCGAGCCGGATATAGACAAAGCAAGTTCACCGTATATAGGAAGGTAAGGTGAAGACAGATGGAAATAGGACCCGTGCGTAGAGAACAACCGGAACAAGCGCCCCGTGAGGCGGAGAATCGAAAAAGAGAAGTTGTTTCGCCATCCCAGCCGTCGAGCGATCGGGTGGAGATTTCCGATGCGGCGCGAAAACGGTTGGCGGAACTAGCGGATGCCGCCCGGCGGGAACTTCCGGCTATCGAGCACGCCGAGAAACTCGCCCGCTTGAACGACATTCGCGCCCGGATTCGTTCCGGGTATTACGACCAGCCGGAGGTCAAACGGCGAATCGCCGACCGGTTAGCCGATGAACTGGGGAAGGCAATGGAGGACAATAACGAGATTGAGGAAGAACCATGACGGTAGCAACATCAACAGTCGATAGCAAAGTCAAACGGGTGGTCAGCAACATTCGGAATCTTCCCACCCCGCCGATTGTGTTTCACCAAATCCAAAAGGTCATCAGAGATCCGAAAGTCTCCGCCGGACAAATCGCTTCTATTTTGGCGGAAGATCCGGCGATGTCGGTGAAAGTGCTGAAGTTGACCAACTCGGCGTTCTACGGCTTGTCGCGGGAGGTGGTCTCGGTCAAGCAGGCTGTTGTGATTGTCGGTTTGGAGGCGATAAAAAATCTGGTTCTTTCCGCCTCGGTGCTGGATATGTTCAAGGGGAAAAACGTCGATCAGGAATTTCAGGAAAGTTTCTGGCGCCATTCTCTGGCAACCGGCTTTTGCACCCGTATTTTGGCGAAAAGGGTCAAAAGCCGAGGAATTGTCGACCCGGATACGGCGTTTTCCGCCGGTTTGCTGCATGACATCGGAAAAATGATTATCTCGAGCTTTCTCGTCGAGGAATACAAGAAATTGAAAGCGGAACGGGAAGGGGACAAGCACTCTTCGGATTATGAAATCGAAGAGCGGATTTTGGGGTACAACCACGCTCAAATCGGCGGTTTCTTAGCCGTCCAGTGGAAACTGCCCCAGCTTTTGGGAGATGCGATTACCTTCCATCACGTCCCCCAACTGAACGATACCGATTGCCCCCTTACCTACCTGGTTCATTTGGGAGATTATCTGGCGAAAAAGACCTTTTATGACGAGGAAGAAGCGTACCTCATCGGGAGCTTGCAGCCCGGCGTTTTGGAGTTCCTCCAGCTTTCGGAAGAGAACTTGGTCGACATTGGGGAAGCCCTCCGGGAGGAGTATCTCAAGGCGGAAACCTTCATGCAAATGGCGGGAATCACCTAAGGCGTGTTCATCCGTGTCGTCCGAGCGGGTTCGAATGTCGTTCTTGGCATTTCCCCGTATTTCAATTGCATATTTTCGTGAAGTTGAGCAAGATTACCGTTGACATTCGTCGAACATTATGGTAAAATTAATGTTTACATTATTGGTATGTTGCCAAGCAACAGAGATAAGGTTGGGCGATTAGCTCAGATGGTTAGAGTACTTGCTTGACATGCAAGGGGTCACTGGTTCAATTCCAGTATCGCCCACCATTTTTTAGCGGGTTTTCCCGGGGTCGGCGCGCCTGGTAATCCGCTTTTATCGTAAGGACGGAAGAAGAATGGCTCAGCTACAGATTACCTTTCCAGACGGAACGGTCAAAGATTTCGAACCCGGCATCACCGGGTATGAGATTGCCCGTTCGATTTCTCCGCGTTTGGCGAAGGAAGCCATCGCGGTGAAAGTCAATGGCGTGGTATACGACATACAGGCACCGATTTCCGAGAATGCCCCGGTGGAGATTCTTACGTTCGAACACCCGGAAGGACGGGAAGTGTTTTGGCATTCCAGCTCCCATATCATGGCGCAAGCGGTGGTCGAACTTTTCCCCGATGCCAAACCCGCCATCGGTCCGCCGATTGACGAGGGATGGTACTACGATTTCGACGTAAAAAAGCCGTTTTCACCGGAAGATTTGGAGCGCATCGAAAAACGCATGGCGGAAATCATCAAGGAAGATGTGACTTTTGAGCGGTTTAACCGTTCCCGTCAGGAAGCTATCGAGTTTTATCGCGCCAAGGAGAATCCGTACAAGGTCGAAATCCTCGAAGAAATCGAAGACGGAGAAGTGAGCTTCTACCGGCAAAGCGGCTTCGAGGATTTATGCCGGGGTCCCCATCTTCCGCACGCCGGGATGATTAAAGCCTTCAAGCTGATTTCCTCTTCCGGCGCTTATTGGCGGGGAGATGAGAAACGACCCATGCTGCAGCGAATTTACGGCGTTTCCTATCCCAAAAAGGCGATGCTCGACGAGTATCTCCATCGAATGGAAGAGGCAAAACGGCGTGACCACCGGGTATTGGGCAAGCAATTGGAGCTGTTTACCATAACCGAAGAAGTCGGCGCCGGACTGGTATTGTGGCTGCCCAAAGGTGCCCGCATCAGAAACGAGATTGAGAACTTCTGGCGGGAAGAGCACCTGAAGGCGGGGTACGATTTGGTCTATAGTCCCCACATTGCCCACAAGGAATTGTGGGACCAGAGCGGCCATAACAATTTCTTCAAAGAGAATATGTTCGGCGCTTTGGAGGTGGACGAGCGGTTTTACCAGTTGAAACCGATGAACTGCCCTTTTCATATTCACATGTACAAATCCCGCTTGTGGTCATATCGGGATTTCCCTCTCCGCTGGGCGGAGTTGGGGACGGTCTACCGCTACGAGCGCGCCGGGGTGTTGCATGGTTTGATGCGGGTACGCGGTTTCACTCAGGATGACGCCCACCATTTTGTCACTCAGGACAAGATGGAAGAAGAGCTGGTTTGGATTTTGAATTTCTGTATTCATATATTGAAATCGTTCGGCTTTTCCGATTACGACGTTTTCTTGTCGACCAAGCCGGAAAAAGCTATCGGCGACGAGGAAAGTTGGCGGCGGGCGGAGGCAGGTTTGGAAGCCGCTTTGAAGAAGACCGGTTTGGCATACCAGATCGACGAGGGGGAAGGCGCGTTTTACGGACCGAAAATCGATATTCAAATCAAGGACGCCTTGAATCGAGCATGGCAGTGTTCGACCATACAGTTTGATTTTTCCTTGCCGGAACGCTTTGACTTGTATTATATTGACGCCGACGGACGCCAGAAAAGACCGTTTATGATTCATCGGGCGCTGCTGGGTTCGATAGAAAGGTTCTTTGGTGTTCTGATTGAACATTACGCCGGTAACTTTCCCCTATGGTTGGCACCGGTTCAGGTGAAGGTTTTGCCGATCACCGATGAGATAAACGACTACGGTAAAAAAGTAGTCGAAATTTTGAAAGAGAAAAACATACGCGCCGTTTTGGATGAGCGCTCGGAGAAAATCGGAGCGAAAATCCGCGATGCGGAATTGCAAAAAATCCCGTATATGTTTATTATTGGCGCGAAAGAAGCGGAAGCGGAAACGGTCTCCGTTCGCCGACACGGTGAGGGAGACATCGGTTCAAAAAAGATAGATGAAGCGCTTACCCTTTTGAAAACGGAAATTGAACGGAAGGGGTTGGCGGAAAACGCTTAGTGATAAGAGGAGGATTGTATAGCTAGTAAGAGTTTACGGATCAACAACCAGATACGCGTCTCGCCGGTTCGCTTGATCGGTCCTGACGGCGAACAAATCGGCATTTTACCGACGAGCGAGGCTCTGGAACGGGCGAAATCGTTGGGTTTGGATCTGGTTGAAGTTGCTCCGAACAGCCGTCCGCCGGTTTGCCGCATCCTTGACTACGGGAAATACAAGTACGAGCTTTCCAAGAAGGATAAGGCGGCAAAGAAGAAGCAGCATACTTTCCAATTGAAAGAAATGCGGTACCGGCCGAAAATTGACAGCCATGACTTCAACTTTAAGACGAGACATGTGCGCGAGTTTATCGAATCCGGCAGTAAAGTCCGGGTGTATGTCATGTTTCGGGGTCGTGAAATGGCGTATACCGAACAAGGGAGAAAAATACTTGATCGGGTGGTAGAAGAGCTGGCGGATGTCGCCAATGTGGAGGCGCCGCCCAAACTTGACGGGCACAACATGTCGATGGTGTTGGCGCCCAAGTCGGAGGTGCTGAAGCGACATCGGCAAAAGAAAGAAGCCGGCGAAAGCGAAAAGCAGAAACAGAAGTCGGAGATGGCATCGTCGGATAAACCGACGGAGTAGAAGAGAGAAAAAAAGCGAGAAAGAAACAGAGGAACATACATGCCGAAGATGAAAACCCAGCGCGGCGCCGCCAAGCGATTTAAGAAGACGGCGACCGGCAAGATAAAACGGTATAAGGCGTACAAGACTCATATCTTGACGAAGATGAGTCCGAAACGCCGTCGGCAACTGCGAAAAACGGGCTTGGTGTCGAAAGTCGACCGAAAGCGCGTGGAACGGATGTTGCCGTATTAGCACGTACCGTGAGTACGTCCGAAACCGGATCGGTACCCGGAACCGAGTTTACAGAAGGTGAACCGTTCGTAAACGAGTGGAAGCGCAAAAGGAGATGAAAAACCATGCCTCGTGCGAAGAATAATGTTGCCGCCAAACGGCGTCATAAAAAGGTCTTGAAACAGGCAAAAGGAAACTACAGCGGCCGTCGGAAACTGTACCGCACCGCTTTGGAAACCGTTAATAAAGGGTTAAAATACGCCTACCGTGATCGCCGAAACAAGAAGCGGGAGTTCCGTTCCCTCTGGATAACGCGCATTTCGGCGGCGGCTAAAATGTGCGGGACCAACTATTCGTCGCTGATTGCCGGTTTGAAGAAAGCCGGTGTCAATATCGATCGGAAGATGTTAGCCGACATCGCCGCTCGAGATATGGCGACATTTACCAATTTGGCGAAGATGGCAACGGGTGAGAGTCAATAGCGGTCATTAGCCCGTATGTCACTGCTCGATGAGATTGCGCATATTCAAGACGAGGCTCTCAAACGGATAGAAGAAGTTGACTCGCTTGAATCGCTGAAAGCCCTCCAAGTCGCCTACTTGGGGCGCAAGGGCTCTATTACGGCTATTCTGAAGAATCTCAAAGCCCTTTCTCTGGAAGAACGAAAGCAGGTCGGCGCGGCGGCAAACAAATGCCGCGCCCTGATTGAAGAGCGCTTGAACCTCGCCAAACAAAGGCTTTCCCCCAAAAAAGAAGAAATCGTTTTTGACCCGACCCTTCCTGGGACAGGTCAGTATCTCGGCGTTACACACATCATCAACCAAGTCCTTGATGAAATTTGCGAGACCTTTTACGGGATGGGATTTGAGATCGCCTACGGTCCCGATGTGGAAACCGACTATTACAATTTCGAAGCCCTGAATTTCCCTCCCGACCATCCCGCCCGTGACATGCAAGACACGCTCTTCGTCGAAGGCGGCAGGCTCATGCGGACCCATACGACGCCCGTCCAAGCACGGGAGCTCGAGAAGCGTAAGCCGCCGATGAAAATCATCACGCCCGGTTTGTGCTTCCGCAACGAAGCTATTTCCACCCGCGCCCACATCGCCTTTCATCAAGTCGACGGCTTCTTGGTCGACGAAGGGGTGACGATGGCTGACCTCAAGGGGGTGTTGGTGGCGTTCTGTAAGGCGTTCTTCGGAGAAGATTTGAAATTGCAATTCCGCCCGTCGTTTTTCCCTTTTACCGAACCGTCGGCGGAAGTGGATATTCAATGTTTCCTCTGTGGCGGCAAGGGATGCCAGGTGTGCAAGTACGCCGGTTGGTTGGAAATTTTGGGCTGCGGCATGATTGACCCGGCTGTGCTGGAAAAAGCCGGGCATGATCCCGAGAAATATACCGGCTACGCTTTCGGCATGGGTGTCGAACGGATAGCCATGTTGAAATACAAAATTAACGACATTCGTCTGTTCTTTAACAATGATGTCCGCTTCTTGCGGCAGTTTACGTAACGATGAAGATATCGTATAAGTGGCTCATAGAGCTGACCGGTTTGGACTGGTCGGTGGAAGAAACGTCCGATCGCTTGACGCTTTGCGGGACAGCGTGTGAGGATATCGAGTATGCCGCCCGGTATATGGATAAGGTAGTCGTCGGGGAAGTTGTGGAGTTGCTGCCGATAGAAGGCGCCTCGAAGCTGCAATTGGCAAAAGTCAATATCGGTTCGGAAATCATTGAAAGTGTTTGCGGAGCGCCGAACGTAGCGGTCGGGCAAAAAGTGCCGCTTGCCATGATTGGAGCCAAGGTCGCCGGTGACATCGTTTTGAAAAAGACCAAAATCCGCGGGGCGGTTTCGTACGGAATGATTTGCTCGGAGCGGGAGTTGGGTATTTCCCAGGACCACTCCGGCATCATGGTTTTCGACCCGGATGCTCCCGTGGGAAAGCCATTGGCGGAATATCTTGATTTTGACGATTACGTTTTGACGTTTGAACTCACGCCCAACCGTGCCGATTCCATGTCGGCAATTGGTATCGCCCGCGATATGGTAGCGTTGGCGTCAACCACCGTCAAAAGACCGACGTTCGAAATACACGAGGCTTCGGCAAAGGCGTCGGATGTCATTCGGGTGGAAATCGACGATGTAGATGCATGCCCGCGATATGCCGCCCGTATTATTGAAAATGTCAAAGTCGGTCCTTCCCCGTGGTGGGTAAAGAAGAAGCTGTTGATGTCGGGGATTCGCCCGATTTCCAATATCGTCGATATCACCAACCTCGTCATGCTGGAGACGGGGCACCCCTTACATGCTTTTGACCTCGATCGCTTCGGCTCTAACGAAGTGGTGGTACGACGGGCTCGACCGAAAGAAAAATTTGTCACGCTCGACGAGCGGGAACATGAGCTAACCCCGGACGTGCTGTTGATAACCAACGGTAAGGAGCCGGTAGCGGCAGGTGGAGTGATGGGCGGACTGAACTCGGAAGTGGAAGACGACACTACCTGTATTCTGCTTGAAGCGGCGTACTTCAATCCTTCCGTGATTCGGAAAAGCCGAAAAGTGCTCGATACCGTCTCGGAATCGTCGATGCGCTTTGAAAAAGGAGCCGACCCGAACGGGATAGAGTATGCCATCAATCGCGCCGCTTTCCTGATGCAGGAATTGGCGGGGGGAGAGGTGCGCAGCGGTATCGTCGACAATTACCCTAAAAAAATCGAGCCCGTGACGGTATCTTTCCGTCCTGAGCGGTGCAATGCCGTGTTGGGGACGTCGCTTTCGAAAGAGCGGATGGCGGAGATTTTCACCAACTTGGAATTTTCCGTCAAACAATCGGAAGTCTTTGAGGTTACCGTGCCGACCTTCCGTCCCGACATCGAGCGGGAAATCGACCTGATTGAAGAAGTCGCCCGCATTGAGGGATTCAATGCCATCCCTGACGCCGTGACGAATATCGGAGCGTTATACACGCCGCGGAACGAGTGGTATGATGTGCAGAACGAAATCCGCCGCATTTTGACCGGTTCGGGTTTTGACGAGATCAAAGGGCACGGCTTGGCGCAGCAGCGGATGGCGGAGTTGCTTCATCCCAGTCTTCCCTTTGTCCGAGTGATTAACTCGGTTTCGAAAGAGTTGAATATCCTGCGCAACTCTCTTGTACAAACGGCGTTGTCGGTTATTCAACATAATGTGGCGCATCGCAACCTGGATTTACGGTTATTCGAAATCGGCAAAGTCTATTTCCCGCCGACCAACGGTGACTCGTGGCGGGAAGAGTCCCGTCTACTCATGGCGGTCACGGGAGAAACGCCGGTCAACTGGAGGCAGAAGCCGCGTCCGTTGGATTTCTACGATTTGACCGGCGGGTTGGAAAATCTGACGGAACACTTCCGTTGGGGGGAACTTCGCTTTGAACCGCAAGCCTACCCGTACTTGGATGAGCATATTTCGTATGACCTCTCGGTTGCCGGTGAGAAGTGCGGCATGATAGGGCAGGTGAGTGCTTCACTTGTAGAAAAGCTTGATATCAAGCAACCGGTGTATATATTAGAGTTGGAGTTGGAAAAACTACTTTCACTGAAAGGCGGTTTAATCGAGTATCATCCCCTCCCGCAGTATCCGGCGGCACCGCGGGATATTGCCCTGGTGGTGGCGAGGGATGTTCCTGCCGGGAAGTTGGTGGCGGTGGTGAAAGAAACCGCCGGTGAATTGGCGGAAGCGGTGAAGATTTTTGATGTCTATACCGGCAAGCAGATTGAGAAAGGGAAGAAATCGGTTGCCATTGCGATTACGTACCGTTCTCGCGAAGGGAGTTTATCGAGCGAGCAAGTGGATGAAATGCAAAATAAAGTTATTGCCAACTTAAAGAAGAGATTTAACGCTGAGATTAGGGATAAATAAATGCAGGGCGAAGACCATCCGTTGAGGGAAAAAGTTGAACGAATTTTGACGCTTCTTGAACACGTCAAACAAGAGAATCGTTCATTACGAGAAGAAAACAAAAAACTGCGTGAGCAGTTGAGTAGTATTCAAAAAGAGTATAATAATTTCAAACTGAAAGACGCCGACAAAGCTCAAAATGTAAAAAGCAAGCTCATTTCCATCCTGGACCGGTTGGAAGAGCTGGAAAGTTTGCATAAATGAGTTTTTTGTTGACAAAGAATAGATAGGCGAATATAACTTATTGAGAGTAAGCAGGATAAGAAAAGACAGGCTGTTTGAAACGCAAGTGGAAGCGGGCATCTGTATTTATGAGTGAAAATAAGGTTATCGTTCATATATTTGGTGAGGAATACCCCATTGCCGGGGTTGAAGATCCCGCCCATCTTACTCGGGTCGCCGAATATGTCGATTCAAAGATGAAGGAAGCCTCCCGGGCGAGCCGGGTGATGGCTCGTGACAAGGTTGCCATTTTGGCGGCATTGTCGATGGCTTCCGAGTTGCTGGAAAAGAATGACCAGATTACCCTGATAGAAAAAGACGTAAACGAAACGCTGGACAAGGTGTTGTCCGGCTTGAACGACGTTTTATCAGACAGCATCCCGGTCGATTCCGAATAATACAGATACCCAGCCACAAGCCCTGTATTTTCTCATCCCCGCAATTTTTACATAGATGGAACACATCCGGGTGAACCGGATGGGAGGATGAAGATGAATGATGTGATGGTCTTTGTTGCAATAGCGATAGCTGTTGGCATTGTTTCGTTTCTCCTCTCTTGGTTCCTCGCCCGTCGTCTCGCTCAGAAGCGGTTGGAGAACGCTACCCGCGAAGCTGCCCGCGTCGTGGAGGAGGCGAAGAAAGAGGCGGAAATCAAGAGGAAAGAAGCGGCGCTGGAAGCTCGCGAAGAATGGCTGAAACGGAAAGGGGAAGTCGAACGCGAAGCGGAGCGGAAGCGCCGGGAATTGGAAAATACCGAAAAAAGGCTTCAGGAACGCCAGGCGTCCTTGGAGAAGAAGTTGGGTTTCCTCCAGGAGAGGGATAGGGAACTGACGGCTCGTGAGAAGACGTTAACGGCAAGGGAGAAAGGCATAACTCTCCGTGAAGAGGAGCTGGACGGAATTATTCGCGAGCAAAACGAGAAGTTGCAGAAAATCGCCCAGATGACTCCCGAAGAAGCCAAAAAGCAATTGATGGACAATATGATTAATGCCGCCAAGATGGAAGCGGCGGCATATATTAAAGAAATCCGCGAACAGGCGGAACGGGATGCGGAGAAAGAAGCCAAAGAAATAATTCTTTCTTCCATCTATCGGTGCGCCGCCGATCACACGGTGGAGACCACCGTCTCAGTGGTCAATCTGCCCAACGACGAAATGAAAGGGCGGATTATCGGCAGGGAGGGGAGAAATATCCGGGCGTTCGAGACCGCTACGGGGATTGACGTCATTGTCGACGACACGCCGGAGGCGGTCATCTTATCCGGCTACGACCCGGTACGTCGGGAAATCGCCCGTATGGCGCTTGAAAAGTTAATCACCGACGGCAGAATCCACCCGACCCGAATCGAAGAGGTGGTGGAAAAAGCGAGCAAAGAGATGGAAGTCATCATTCGGGAAGCCGGAGAGCAAGCCTGTTTCGAGTTGGGAGTCCACGGTTTGCATCCCGACATCATCAAGATGTTGGGGAAACTTCACTTCCGGACTTCGTACGGGCAGAACGTCTTGGCGCACTCCAAAGAAGTCGCTATGCTGTGCGGTTTGATGGCGGCGGAATTGGAGCTCGATGCGGCGTTGGCGAAGCGGTGCGGCTTGCTGCATGACATCGGTAAAGCGATTGACCGGGAAACCGAAGGTACCCATACCCAGATCGGCGCCGACTTCGTCCGGCGGTACAAAGAACACGAAAGTGTCATCAACGCCATCGAATCTCACCACGGCGATGTCCCGATGGTCGGGCCCTATCCGGTGTTGGTGCAGGCGGCTGACGCTATCTCCGGCTCTCGTCCCGGAGCGCGTCGCGAGCCGTTGGAGGCGTATATCAAGCGCTTGCAGCAGCTCGAAGAATTGGCGGACAGCTTCAAGGGAGTGGCGAAAGCGTATGCCATCCAAGCCGGTCGGGAAGTGCGGGTCATTGTAGAGAACAAACTGCTCGATGACTTGGCAACGTCGATCTTGGCTAGTGACATTGCCGAGAAGATTGAAAAAGAAATGCAGTATCCGGGGCAGATTAAAGTCACGGTGGTGCGCGAAACCCGTGCTACCGAGTATGCGAAGTAAGAGGACTGACCATGCGACAGAGTGGAAGGCGGTGACCTCCCTGTCAAAAGGTGAGCCCCTGAGAGAAAGATGAGAGATGGAACTGGTAACGATTGTTTTCATTGCTGATATTTGCGGGAAAGTGGGGCGGCAAGCGGCGGCGCACATGATAAAGCCGTTGCGGGAGAAATACCAGGTCGATTACGTCATCGCCAACGTGGAGAATGCCGCCGGCGGGTTCGGCATTACGCCGGAGATGGCGCGCAAGGTTTTCACCTACGGAGTGGATATCCAAACCTCCGGTAACCATATCTGGGACCGGTACGAGATTATCAAGTTCTTCAGTGAAAACGCCAAGCTGCTCCGTCCCGCCAATTATCCCGACCGGGCACCCGGTGCCGGTTCCTATATCGACAGCGTCGGAAATTGGAAGATAGCCACCCTCAACTTGATGGGGCGGACGTACATGAAGGACATCGACTGCCCTTTCCAAGTCGCCGATAGGGAGCTCCAAGCTCTCCAGCGGGAGACGAACATTATCATTTTGGATTTCCACGCCGAAGCGACCTCGGAAAAGCAAGCCATGCTGTACTATCTTGATGGGAAAGTGTCGGCGATTATCGGCAGCCATACCCACGTCCAAACGGCGGATGAGCGTATCACCGAGTACGGGACGGCGTATATCACCGATGCGGGCATGACCGGAGCCCACGACTCCATTATCGGAATGGAGAAAGAGCCGTCGCTCCAGCGTTTCTTAACCGGCATGCCGAAACGGTTCACCACGGCGGAAAAAGATGTGAAACTTTCGGGAGTGCTTTTGAAAATCGACCCGGCAACGGGCAAAGCACATGAGATAAAGCGGTTTCGTTTTGACTTTGACATTGAGAATTTTTCCCCGGAAACTGCTTTCCCCGACATGTAAAGGATTACATAAGAATGAGCGCGAAATTGATTGATGGGAAAGAGGTTGCGGCAAGCGTTTTTGCCCAGTTGACGCCGAGAATCGAACGATTGAAAGAAAAGGGCGTTACTCCCGGTTTGGCGGCGGTACTGGTGGGAGACGATCCGGCGTCGGCAACATATGTGAGAAGCAAGATGAAAATGTGCAAAAAGCTCGGGCTTTATTCCGAGGTCGTCAAAAAACCGGCAACCCTTTCACAAGCGGAGTTGGTGGAAATTGTCACCTCATTGAACGACAATCCGAACATTCATGGAATCTTAGTGCAATCTCCCTTACCCAGCCACATAGACGAGCTGTCGGTAACGCTGACCATTGTGCCGGAAAAAGATGTCGACGGCTTTCATCCTCATAACGTCGGATTGATGTTGTTGGGCAGACCTGGCTTGCTCCCGTGCACCCCGCACGGTATCATCAAACTGCTGGAATATTACCACCTCGATCCGGCGGGGAAAGAAGTGGTCGTGGTTGGGCGCTCCAACATCGTCGGTAAGCCGCTGGCTGCCATGCTTATGCAAAAAGCCGACTTTGCCAACGCCACGGTGACGGTCGCTCATTCACGCTCGAAAAATCTCGCCGAGATTACCCGGCGGGCGGAAATTCTCATTGCCGCCGTCGGCAAGCCGAAAACCATCACCGGCGACATGGTTCGGGAAGGAGCAGTTGTTATCGATGTCGGGGTCAATCGCGTGGAAGATCCGGAAAGCTCCAAGGGGTACCGTTTGGTTGGGGATGTGGATTTCGATGCTTGTGTGGAAAAAGCATCTTATATTTCTCCTGTCCCGGGCGGAGTGGGACCGATGACCATCGCCATGCTCATGTCCAACACCGTCACGGCAGCGGAAAAGATAAGCCAATTAAGTCCATAATTTTGACGGATAGTTGCAATCTGCGTGCGTGAATAGTGCAACGGATTACACAATATACCTCTCTCCAATGAGGAGTTTTTCGCAGCTGAAAAGAATCTTTCTCATCGGAGGTTTCTTTTATGCGATACGTTAGGTTAACTTGTTCCAACGGAATACCTTAGAACGTTGAAAGTTGATTCTTTTCGAGTCGGTCTTACTTGCCGAATAAATTTGTCATCATTGCTCAAAAAAGGCACACCCTTTGCTTTTTTCTATTAATTGTTGCGGACCTGTAAAAAGAAGGACTGTTGCCGGAGAATGAAGATATTCAAGCTGACGATAATAACATTCTTTTCCTTCCTGAGCGTTTTTGTTTGGGAAGGGACGGCAAAACAGACTTCTTCACATGGTTTTTCCAAGCATTTTCATCCTTCCTCGCAAGCCGGCGGTGAAGCTTCCCTTGAAAATTTCCAGGTGTTGGCAGTCGATTCCGTAGTGGGTGACACGACCTTTTACACGATTCGCTTTGCTTTGCCGGAAGATGCTTTTCAACTGCTTGGCTATGGGGGATATTCTTTTAATTTTCCGGAAGGTTACGATTTATCCCGGCTTGAAGTGGTCGAGGTGCTGGATGATTGTCCTTACTACGGTTACCGGGTAACGGGTTTCTGGACGGACGAGAACCTCGTCTCCGTCACTCTTTCCCCTCTGTACTTCAAAAAGCGAGGTTTTTCTCCTCCTGTGTGTGATACGGTAACAGTTTCGGTTCTTTTTAAGTCGATTCGGAATCCTCTGGTTGCCGAACGGTATCAAGTGATGGGGATCGCTTTCGATGCCGACAGCACGATTGTCGCCGGGCCGTCGTTATCGGGCGAATTTTCCATTATTCCTGCCGAGCTGGCGTCGGTCGAGATAATCCCTGCCGGTGATACGGTCATCAAGGCGGGGGATGTTATTTCTTTTGCCGCGGTGGGAAGCGACCGGTACGGCAACCCAATTGCCGATGTTGAATTTCAGTGGTCGCTTGCTCCGGAGTATGATTCCATCGGCGTCTTGAGCGGATCTGTCTTGCAGGCAAAGCGGGTCGGCGTGGGACAGGTAATTGTAACGGCTGATAGTTTCCAACAACGTTCGGGGCTCATTACCGTTGTTCCCAGGGACTTGTCGCGGCTGGATTTGGTCGTCTCCCCATCGCAAGTGGTGGGGCAGCCGTTTATAGCCCCGGCGGCGGTAACGCTGTACGATGAGTACGACAATCTCGTGACGAATTATTCTCTTGCCGACAATCCGATCGGCATTGTCCCCGATCAAGGGATGTGTGTTCCCGATGTCATCAACGATTCTTCTTTACTGGTTGACGGGACGATTTCTTTAACCGACGCCGGAATAACGTTCCTCGGTTCGACCGGAGAGGTAACGCTTTTTGCCGTGAACAATGCGATAAGCTCAGCCCCTGTCACCGTTTCCTTCAACGGGTATGACATTTTGCAAGTAATGGGCGCCTTGGGGTTGCCGCTCACGGTGATTTATGCTGATGCCGACAATACCGCATACGTCGCTGTCCAAAACAACGGGACGTTGACTGCCCTGACATCTTCTCTGAAAGTTACTTTTGCATCAGGCAGTGATACCTCGGAGGTTTCTTTTACTCCCCATGCGCTGGGGGTTATCGATACCGTTGCCGTCCCCTTACCGGCGGCGCCGGGGTCGGTTTTTGAAGATACCTTAGTTTTCGAGCTTGCTTCCGACTATACCATCGGAGGTAACACCTACACCACACGCAGCGGTTACCGCCATCCCGTCATCGTCATTCAACCGTATACTTTCGAGGTTGTATCCTCGTCGTTCAAGCCGGATACGGTCTACCCCGGGCGGGCGTTTTCGTTTTCCTTCGAGATTGACGCCGACGGCTTTAGCGGCAGCATTGACCGTACCGATGTGACGATTGCCTTTACCCAAGGGGCTGCCACTGAAGTTATGTACCAAGGCTCACCGGAATATGTCTCCTTCGAGGATAGCGTTATTCATTACTCCGACCTTCCTGCGGTAGTCCCGCCGGGGACGGCTTTTCAACCGGGATGGTTGGGGATTGATTTTGATTATCAGTTGACTTTTGGCAGCATTACTTTCGATTTGTCCGTTCCGCTTAACGACTCGGTCTACCTGTTGCCGGAGCTTCAGCTCGGCTACGTGCCGCAGTCACTTACCCCGCTTGAGATTTTCGCCGGAACCGAGACCTCGTTTGGTTTCGATATCGAGCTGGCAAACGATTTCCCTGTCGCGGTTGCTTTGGGCGAGGCGCAGTTTACCGTGAGCGGCAGTAATTTCTTGAGTACGACGAACATTTTCCTAACAGGAGACTCTCTCTATCCCGGCGAGAATCACATTGAATCCGGCTCACTTTTCATTCCGCTGAACCAGCTAGGTGAAAGTTTACAGGTACACCTTTCCTTACCGGTCGTTATTCCCGGTGTCGGAGACACTCTTCTCTTTGAGACGACTTTTGACGACGCGGTGGTGACGGTCGGAGAACGTCCCTCAGCGCAGATTGTAGATATGGATATCATCGCTCCCAATGCGCCGTATGTCAACACCAGCCAGCCGTTTCAAATTTCCTGTCGGGTGGCGAATTTGTCCGCTACTCCTCTTGATTCGTTGCAGTTGGGCATGAGAAGTTACGGCGCCTCGCAGTTTGATTCTCTGCAGGTCATTCCGTTTATCGCACCGAATGATACGGTACAAGTGATTTTCGATGTCATAGCTTCGACGGAGGCAAATGCCGGGGAGATTTTCAAGACCGATGTTGTGTCGACAGATATCGAGCAATATCCTTCCGACTCCAACGTGGTCCTGGTGGTCGTACAAGACCCGGCACGGTTACAGTTGAGCTACCATTTGGAAGGAGTGACCGACTACCTGGTAGGGAAAGGGGAAGATTTCAAGCTTATCGTGGAGCTGTCCAACAGCGGACATTCTTTCGTCTCGGAAGGAACTTTTCGCCTGACTACCGACAGCGTTTACTTTGGCATGTTCGATCCCATTGAAGGGACTATCGTTCCCGACCAGCCGCTGACGCTTTCTTTTACGGCGCCGATGATTGACACGACCGTTACCTTTGCTTTTTCGCTGATCGAACGTCCCACGGACTTGAACGTTCAGGCTCCCGCTCTCGTCGTGAATGATGACACCTCGTTTGCTTTTGATATCCGCGTGGTGACGTTAGGAACCGACGTCTATGTCGAGCCAATGTTGACCACTTCCAACCTTGTCCTGCCGGGCTCTCGGAAAGAACTCTTCTGCTTGAGATTGACGAATAACGGTACCTCTCCCTTGACAAGCGTGTTTTTGTCCAAGATTGCTTTGACCTTTAGGCGGTCGGACGGTCTGCCGGCGAATACGGAAGAGATTATCGATCCGAACGCTACACACTTCTATGAAGATAGTATCCCGGTATCTCAGACGATTGTTTTTAATGGCTTTGCCTTGTCGAATTTCGATAATTTCATCATCGAGCCGGGGGAGACGCGGACAATTGCTTTTGTCGCTCAGTTCCGAGATGAATTGCCGGCAACCTTTGTGCTGACGCTTGAAAAGCATCATATTTCCGTACTTTTCCGGGAAGGACCGAACGCCGGACAACCGGCGGAACTTACTTCGCCGATTGATGATGAGAATTTGATTTCACGGGTGTATGTCATCAAGGGCAAGAGCTTGAAAGAGTCATTTCTCGTCGAAAACAATCCGTTCAATCCGGTAGTCGGGGAAGCACGTTTTTCGTATGAGTTGGAACAACCCTCCTCGGTGGAGTTTCGGGTGTTTACTCTGACCGGTGAGGAAGTGTATGCGCGCGATCTGCTGGAAGGGACGGAAGGAACCGCCGCCGGTGAGAACGAGATAATGTGGGACGGACGGAACAATGCCGGGCACATGGTGAGAAACGGTGTGTATATCGTATCGATTAAAGTTGTTCGTACCGGCGAGTATGCCCGGATGAAAGTAGCGGTGGTCAAATGAGAATGCTGCGTTTACTTATCTGGAGTTTTCTTTTCGGTATAGCGGTAACCTCGTATGCCGGAGATGCCGGAACGGAGTCACCATTTTCCGTCGGAGCAGGTGCCCGCGCCCTGGCGATGGGAGGAGCGTTCACTTCCTTGGCGGACGATGCTTCCGCTGTTTTCTACAATCCCGCCGGTTTGTCGTCGCTGCAATACCAAGAAGCGTCGTTCATGCACATGTCGCTTTTTGAAGGGACGGTATGTGACTTCGGCTCATGGGTGTATCCTTCTCTCTCCTTGGGCGGGTTCGGCGCCGCTTTTATGAGAATAGGAACGGATGACATCATCCGACGCAGCAACTTTGCAGAATCGGGGACGTTTGGTTATTCCACCTCCCAGTTGCTCTTGTCGTACGGGCGACGTCTTCGAGGAGGAATCTCCATGGGGGTAAGCTTGAAAATTGTCAACCAGACTCTTGATGTCTACTCCGACTACGGTGTCGGGCTCGACTTCGGAATGACGGCACGTTTGTATAAAAATCTTTCGGCGGGGATTATGTTCCGTGATATGATTCCGGCATCCATCAAGCTCGATACCACTTCGGAGCTGACGCCGTTGACGGTGTACGGCGGTATTTCCCTCCGAGAGATATCCGTGAGGGAAGACGTGGCGCTCGCTCTTGCGCTTGACCTCGACAAGGTCGAGAACCGCTCGACCAAGTTGCACGTCGGGGCGGAGCTGAGGTTCGATAAGAAGTATTTCCTCCGCATGGGCTACGATCGGGACAACTTTTCGTTCGGCACCGGTTTGCTCTATCACCGGTTAAAAGTTGACTATGCATACAAGTTTCTCAATTACATCGACGACAGTCATCGTTTTTCGGTCTCGTGGCTTATCGGCGCTTCTATTGAAGAGCAACAACAGCGGAAACTGCAAGAAGAACAACTGCGCGGCTCAGCCCTTTTGGAAGACGAACGTCGCCGCCAGTTCGAACAGTTCAAAACCAAAGCGGATACCTTCTACGAGCAATTCCGTTTGGACTCCGCTTTGACCTATTACCAGCGGGCGCTGGCTTTTGACGAAAACAACGAGGAGATAATCGGCACCATCGCCGCCATCGAACGGATTCGGGAAATCCAGCGGGAGCGGGAGCGGAAGTTGCGGGAAACTGCCCTCGAAATGGAACAAACTATCAACAACTACTACACCCAAGCGAAGTCGTTCTTCGCCAAGAAATACTATGCCGCGGCGCTGGATATGTTGAACCTTATCTTTGACATCGATAAGAACCATGCCGGAGCCAGGAAGCTGAAACTCGAGATAGAAGATGCCATAACCTCGGAAATTGCGGTCAATCGCGAGGTGGCTCGGGTTGCGGAGCAGGAAGGTGATTACTTGACCGCTATCGAGGCGTATACCCGAATTTTGGAACTCGACCCCGGAAACGTGGAGATTCAAAAAGCGAAAAAAGCTGCCGCTCAGCATATTGATTTGACCCGGCAGTTGAAACGCGGGATTCAATCCTTCAAGCAAGGACGCTACGGTGACGCCCGTCAGCGCTTTGGAGCGGTTTTGGCGATTGATCCTACCGAGCCGGTGGCGCTGGAATATATCAGGAAAATCGACAAAGCGTTGGCGAAACCGCCGACTTTGGAAGATATCCAAAAGGACAAGGTGATTTGGCAATTGTACCTCGACGGATTGCGGTACATGAGAAACAAGGAGTATCAAAAGGCAATCGAGGCATGGGAAGAGGTTTTGCAGGCATATCCGAACAACAGCAAGACCTTGGACAACCTGGAGCAAGCCCGGTTGCGTTTGAAATCGCAGGAATCGGAGTAGGGGGAGGTGTTTTTTGTTAGACTCACGTTTCAAACTTTGCTACTTTCATCGGTATGTTTCGCCGTCCCATAAAAGAGATTAGCGCCGAGTTTCTTGCGGAAGAGAAGTACCTCGACAGCATTCAGCGTACGGTGCGGGAGAGCTGTGTTGCGGCAGGCATGAGGCGCCGGGACATCACGGCGGTTTTGCTGGCGATTGAGGAAGGGGCGACCAATATCATCCGCCATGCCTACTTGTACGAAAAGGGTACCATTCGGCTGCGGGTGGTGGTCTACAGAAAGCTTATTGTCTTTTCCCTTATAGACACCGGGCGGTCGTTCCATGCCGAAGGTGCCGGGCGGATAGATTTGGAACAGTTAGTCGAGTCCGGGCGAAAAGGGGGACTGGGGTTTTACATGATAAAGAAAATCATGGACTCAGTCGAGTACATTTCGGCGGCTGGTTTCAACGAACTCCGCATGATAAAGCGCATTGAGCCCTCCCGTCCAACCAGTCGGCCCTTTCTGCGGCGGCTGCTGACTTTGCGAGTGAAGTTTTCCCTGTGGACGTTTATGATTGTCTTCGCCATCATTGGAGCGGCATACTATTACATTGACACCCGCACGTCCCGCCATCTCTATACCCACCTCGATGAAACCGTCAACGCCTTGGCAAAGACCATTGCCGATCAAGCGGCGGGATATGTCATCAACCGGCGGTCGGACGTGGAGTTCGATGAGCTTATCGTCAGCTACCTGCGCGCCAACCCAGAGTTGCGGTTGATTGTGTTGACCGATTCGGCTGGTATGATTTTGGCTCACTCCGAGGATATTCGAAATATCCAAAAGCCGTACCATGTTCCGCCGAAGGTAAACCCCCGACAGTTGGGAGTCCCGCAACGCCTCAACCAGGGGAAAACGCAGTTGAATTACCTCATTACACCTATCCGAACCGGTAACAAGGACATCGGCTATGTCCACGTTGCCTACTCGTCCGAGCAGATTCGCGAAAAGCTGGCACGCGCCCGATGGAAAATCGGGTTGTTGACGTTGGTCTTACTTCTGTTCGGGGTGGTCGGAATTTATTTCCTCTCGAATTATTTCGTTGAGCCGATTGTAAAGATAACCAACCGGGTGCGCCGTTTTACCTCCGGAGACCTGGAAACGGAGCTGCCGCTGGAAGGAGCGGAAGAGTTTTTTGAAATATCCCGCGCCTTCAATGAAATGATGACGCGCCTGAGTCAGGATAGGAAAAATATTATCGCTCGGGAAAAAATGGCAAAAGAAATAGAAGTTGCTTCGCAAATTCAAAAAGCCCTCCTGCCGCGGCGGTTGCCGGAAGTGCCGGGGTTGGAAGTGGATGCGTTTTATCGTGCCGCGTCAACGGTGGGGGGGGACTTATACGATATTTTCGCTATCGATCCGCAGCGGTATTGCTTGGCGGTGGCTGACGTTTCCGGCAAGGGAGTCCCCGCGTCGCTGGTCATGTCAATGTTGCGAACGGTGATTCAAATTCAAGCGGAAAACGCCGTCTCGGCAAAAGAGACCTTGATACGAGTGAACAATTACCTTCAAAAAAATATCCCGCAGGGAATGTTTATCACCGTGCTCCTTGCCATTTACGAAAGCGGAAGCCGGGAGTTGAACTTCGTCTCCGCCGGACATAACCCGATGCTTCTCTATACCGCCGCCACCAAAGAAATCGTCACTTTGAACCCGGCTGGGATGCCGTTGGGGATGCCGTCAACCTTGGGCGTTTCTTTTGAAGAACGGTTGGAGGAAATCCGCCTCACTCTTGCCGAAGGGGACACCTTTTTCATCTTTACCGACGGGATCACCGAGGCTACCAATCGGGAAGGGCAACAGTACGGCATGAAGCGCTTGCTGGAGCTCTTTCGACTGCAAATGGAACGGAAAGCAAAAGCGGAGATAAATACCGTCAGCGAAGCCATTGTCAGCGAGCTGGATGATTTTTCCGGTTTTGTGAAACCCAACGATGACATCACCTTTATTATCGCCCGGGCTCGTCAGACGGTGGTTCGGAAGAAAACCGCCGAGGATGAATCAGCCAACGTAGAAACGAAAAAGCTGTCCGATACCGAGTCGTAGAGGTGAGTTGGGATTCCAACTTCTCAAATTCCCATAATTGCCAAAGAACCCACAGGAAGCAGGGTTATTTTTAAGGGGGACATGAGAACGCCTGTCTCACCGCAGTGGCGCCGGTAATGCTTGATGGGAAGGAAAGTCTACCTCCTTCCCTCTATTTCCCTCTATGGGGGAATGATCCTCTTATCTGTCCTCTTGAAAAAAGAAACTACCATGCCGGAATCGTCTCGACATGGTAGTCATTTATTCTGTGGGATTTGATGGTTATGCTCAATGTCCCTTGAATTGCGGTTTGCGCTTTTCCAGGAAAGCATTCATCCCTTCTTTTTTGTCGTCGGTGCTGAAGAGCAGGCTGAAGTTGGCTTTCTCCAAGTCGCTGCCCGCGGAAAGATTGATATCCAAACCGCGATTGATGCACTCTTTTGCCGTGGCGATCGCCACCGGACCTTTGGCGCTGATTACTTTCGCCATTTCCATCGCTTTGTCCATCAGTTGGTCGGCGGGATACACTTCGTCCACCAACCCGATCCGATGTGCTTCCTTGGCATCTATCATCTCGCCGGTGAGAATAAGCTGCATCGCTTTCCCCTTGCCGACCAAGCGCGGCAGTCGTTGGGTGCCGCCGTAGCCGGGAATGATGCCCAAATTTACTTCCGGTTGTCCCAGTTTTGCATTTTCGGAAGCAAGACGAATATCGCACGCCAAAGCCAATTCACACCCTCCCCCAAGGGCAAAACCATTCACCGCCGCTATGACCGGTTTTGGGAAATACTGGATGGTTTTCATCAAGAAGTGACCGTTGGCAGCCAGCTCGGTGCTTTCGAGAACGTTCAAATGCACCATTTCCTTGATATCCGCTCCGGCGACAAAAGCTTTTTCACCCGCACCGGTAAGGATAACGCACTTGATGTTGTCATCCGACCAGTAGTGGTTGAAAATATTTTGTAGCTCGGCGAGGGTTTCACGATTTAAGGCGTTAAGCACTTTCTCACGGCTGATAGTAATGATGAGCACTGACTCTTTCACTTCCACAATGACATTCTTATACTCAGACATACCCATTGTCCTTTCGTCTTTGGTATATGATTGCAATCATCCCTATAAGACCGTTCTATTTGTTTCCTTTTTCCACCAATCGTACCATGCGGAGGCCGCTGGTTGTCCGCGTGGTGCTTTCCAATTCGAAGCCTGCTTTCAAGTAGCATCCGAGAGCGATTTCGTCGCCGTCGAAGAAATTGAGAATCACTTTGGTGATATTTGGGCGCTGCGCGGCGCGTTGGTAGAGCAGCTCCAGCATCTTGGTACCGTATCCGCGGGAACGTTTGTACGGAGCGACGATAAGGTGGGCAATCTCAATTGCCAATTCCAACGGCCGGTTCCACAGCTCGCCGTAGGCTACCGGCTTACCGGTGGAAAACAGCAGGTACGAGGAAATTCCTTCCCGCTGCCAACTGTCCACCAAATCGTCGGGAGGAGGGAAGTTGGTGCCGCGGCAGACATTTTTATACGTCTCTTCGGTATCAATCCAGGAGAGAACAACTTTGGAGTACTCCGAAGTGTAGGGAACGATATCTGCTTTTACCCGAGTTGATTCACTCATACCATCACTCTCCTGTCTATTCTGTCGGCACGAATATATATAAAAGATTATCGGACGGCAACGCCGAGGAGGCAACTTTCGGTAAGGTTTTTTGTCTTTTTCGCTTAAGAAGAGAAATCGGTACATTTTCCGGTCTCGGAAAAAGCCGCATTTTCTCCGGGTTTTTCGGCTCTGAGGAAGGTGTGTCGTCCGGCTGTGGGGGCGGTATAGATTGTGAAAAAAAGTGCGAAAAACTACTTGTCCGACACCGAACAAGCTGATAATTTCTAAACGTTTTATGTGAGTCGAAAAGATGACGGCGAAGAAATTTCTGATACGGCGATATTCCACCGCAACACGTGGAGCTTTTTGATGGAGGGAGTATGCGCATTCTGACAGAACGGAGACTGTGGATTTTCTTTGTGGTCGCCAGCGTCTACCTGTTTTACGGTTTTGCCTTTGCGTCCGGCGGGGAAGGGGCGGCGGAATCGGGCGGCGGGCACGGCGGTTCGGTGTTGGTGGTGCTCATTGAACTGATAGTTATTTTGATGGCGGCGAAGCTCGGCGGCGACGTTTTCGAACGCTTCCACCAGCCGGCGGTCTTGGGAGAACTGATTTTCGGAATTATTATCGGCAACCTCAGTCTCGTCGGATTTCATGGCTTCGAGTCGTTCAAGAGCAACGTCACTCTCGAGATTCTCTCGGAGCTGGGGGTAATAATTCTCCTTTTTGAAACCGGGCTGGAGTCGACTGTTAAGGAAATGATGAAGGTCGGGTTGGCATCGTTCATGGTGGCGGTGTTTGGGGTTATTGCTCCTTTCTTCCTGGGATGGGGAGTGGGCGCCCTCTTTTTACCGGAAGAATCGATTTACGTCCACATTTTTATCGGGGCAACCTTGACGGCAACTTCCGTCGGCATCACAGCGCGAGTTTTGAAGGATATAGGAAAAATCAATACCCGGGAAGCGAAAATAATTCTCGGGGCAGCCGTCATAGATGATATTTTGGGGTTGGTCATTTTAGCGGTGGTGACCGGTATTATTTCAGCCGTCGCAACGGGAACGGGGGAGGGGATAAGTTCCGCAGCGGTCTTGTGGATTATCTCCAAGGCGGTGATTTTCATTGTCGGTGCCGTGGTAATAGGTTCGATTATCTTGCCGCATTATTTCAATCTGGGCTTCAAGATGAAGGTCAAGGGGGTAATGCTTTCCTTCAGCTTGTTGGTCTGTTTCTTGCTTTCGTACATTGCCGGAGAAGTCGGGTTGGCGCCGATAGTCGGCGCTTTCGCCGCCGGACTTATCTTGGAGGATGTGCACTTCAAAGGCTTTAAGGAAAGAGGAGAGCTCGACATCAAAGAGCTTATCAGCCCCATCGCCACGTTCTTGGTGCCGATATTCTTTGTCCGCATGGGAATGATGGTGGATTTGAGAACCTTTGCCCATGTCGAAATCCTCGGCTTCGCCGCGACGATGACCTTGGCGGCGATTATCGGCAAGCAAGCCTGCTCCCTGGCGATTTTCGACAAAGTGACCAACCGGATCGCGATCGGTTTGGGAATGATACCGCGAGGCGAAGTCGGGTTGATTTTTGCCGGTATCGGCTCGAAACTGATTTTGGACGGCGAACGGGTGATTTCATCGAGTACGTATTCGGCGGTGGTCATTATGGTGGTCGTCACCACTCTTGTGACGCCGCCGGCATTGATTTATTCGATGTTGAAAGGGGATAAGAAAAAAGGGAGAGGTGCTCCCACGAGTGTTACGAAAAGCTCGGAGGAGACAACCAAAGAGACTCCCCCGAAAGGTACTGACAAAAAAGTTGAGGGAGCATCACAAAAGAATCCCCGGCAAAGTTAGACAACACCCTCCGAAAGAAAATACCTTGAGATTCTTTGATTATGCCCTTACTTAAGGGCATAATTTTTTTTGTAGCCATGATACAACTGACTCATGTCACATATAGGTACACGGATGACACCGCCCCCGTCATCGATGACCTTTCGCTCGATATTTTCTCCGGCGAAGCGGTGTGTCTCATGGGCGCCAACGGCTCCGGAAAGACGACCTTGGCGAAAATCATTGCCGGGCTGATCGAAATATCGCAGGGTCATCTCTCAATCGACGTGGAGAAGGACTCACTTTTGCCGGTGGGGATTCTTTTTCAAAATCCGGATAATCAAATTATTTCTCTCACAGTGGAAAAAGAAATCGCCTTCGTCCTTGAAAATTTGGGTGTTACCATCCCCGAGATGGAAAAGATAGTCGACGAAACCCTCGAACGATTTTCCCTTACCCATCTCCGGAAGCGCCTGACCAATGAACTTTCCGGCGGGGAAAAACAACGCGTCGCTTTGGCATCGATAATGGTCAGCCGTCCGCCGGTGCTTATTCTCGATGAGCCGGATTCGTTTCTTGACGAGCCGGGCAAGGCGGTCTTGATGGACGAACTGGAAAAACTGCGCTCGCACAATCCCTCCATGATACAAATTCATATCACCCAATACCCTCAAGCAGCTCGCCGCTATTCCCGTTTGATTGTGTTGGAAGAAGGGAAGATTGCCGCCGACGGCTCGCCGGAGGCGATTTTACGTGATAAGAATTTTTGCCTGAAAACGGGGTTGCGATATGACAGTTCCCCGCACAAGAAGCTTGTTGTCCCTTCTTTTCAAGCGAAAACAGCCAAAGAAGAAGACTCCTTCATTGAGAAAATTGTTCTCGATAGAGTCGGCTTTCAGTATCCCGGCGGGCAGGAGATTTTGAAAAATGTTCACGTCGAGCTGTCACGCGGGGAAATTGTGGGGCTGGTCGGTCCTTCCGGGTCTGGGAAGAGCACCCTGGGGTTGCTTTTGTGTGGTTTGCTTACGCCGACCGAAGGAACAATCGAATATCTCAACTCCCGACAAAAACGAGTGCCGCCGGAAAACATTGTCGGCCGGGTTTCAGCGGTTTTCCAACAGCCTGAGCGGCAGTTTTTCCTACCCACCTGCGCCGAAGAAATTGCTTTCGGTCCCCGGAACTTGGGGCGGAAACTTGCCGAAGCGGAGATCGATTCGTTTTTTGCCATGGTGGGGCTGGAGCCGAGGCAGTTTTCCGCCAAAGACCCGTTTTCTCTCTCGGGCGGAGAACAACGGCGGTTGGCTTTTGCCGTGGTTTTGTCAATGCGCCCCCAATTCGTCATTTTCGATGAACCGACCTGCGGGCTGGATCAGGAGGGGGTGGGGCGGTTTTTATTGTTGGCGGAGACGCTCAAACGGCAGGGCGTAGGGATGGTGATAATATCCCATGACGGGAGTATTATTCGGAGACTGGCCGATAAAGTGCTCTACTTGAAAAGCAATGCCCAGTGGCTGGAACTGACGAAGTCGGAGTTTTTCCGGGATGGTTTCTGGAAGGGAATCGTCTCGCCGCCGGAGGAAAAAGAAGTTTTCGACAATATGGCTTGACAGCCGGAAGAAAAAAGTTATTCTATCGTTAGGTGCGTGAGAAAAGAGCATTTGGAGCGTGTGCCGAAAATCACGTCGGATAACAGAATAAATTTTCACCTTTTAATGTGATCCTGTGAGGTCACAAAAGGTTAACGATGATACAAAAACTATACCTTACCTACATCAGCCCAACATCTGAAATCAATTATACTTTCATCCATAGATCGACAGGAGGTTCTCTTTGTCGGAACGAGTAGATACGATTCTCGACGAGAAAAAAATCAGCCGGGCGTTGACCCGTATCGCCCACGAGATTTTGGAGCGCAATTCCGGGGCGGAATCCATTGTCATTATCGGGATTCTAACGCGGGGCGCCTTTTTGGCGAAGCGCATCGCCAAGATAATCAAAGACCTGGAAGGGATTGACGTGCCGGTCGGGCTGATGGATATCAGTCTCTATCGCGATGATGTCCACTCTAAGTTAGACCAGCCGATTGTGCAAAGGACGGAAATACTGTTTCCCATCGTCGACCGGAACGTGATTTTGGTTGATGATGTTCTCTTTACCGGCAGAACGGTCCGGGCGGCGCTTGACCAGATAGTCGACTTCGGTCGCCCACGGACGATTCAGTTGGCGGTGCTGGTGGATAGAGGGCACCGGGAATTGCCCATCAAGGCGGATTACGTCGGCGTGAACATTCCCACCGCCAAAACGGATCGGGTGGTGTTGGAAGTGAAAGAAAAAGAAGGGCAGGACCGGGTGTACGTCGTGCGCGGCAAAGCTGCCACTGTCCCGCCCGATACAAGCGAGAAACAGAAAGCAGGCGGGGAGGACGGAAAATGAGTCGGTTGAGTTCACGGCATCTCTTAGGCTTGGAAGGAGTCCCTCGAAGTGATATTTCTCTCATCCTGGATACGGCGGAAACCTTTCGAGAGGTTTTGGACAGAACCATCAAGAAGGTACCGACCTTACGCGGTATCACGGTGCTGAATCTTTTTTACGAGCCTTCCACCCGAACGAGGATTTCTTTTGAGTTGGCGGAAAAACGGCTCTCAGCCGACATCGTGAATTTTTCCGCTTCCACTTCT
Source organism: uncultured Ignavibacteriales bacterium (assembly GCA_964489705.1). GTDB lineage: Bacteria > Zixibacteria > MSB-5A5 > GN15 > FEB-12 > CAZAZQ01. Next base: position 3,715 of record CAZAZQ010000001.1, on the reverse strand, counting down.
TCCGTGCAAAAAGGAGAATCCCTCCGGGACACGGTGCAAAATATCGAAGCGATGAAAATAGATATGGTGGTGGTTCGCCACAGCTCGCCGGGGGCGCCGTATTTCCTGACCCGGTGCATGGACGCCAACGTCATCAACGCCGGTGACGGGGCTCACGAGCATCCCACTCAAGCCTTGCTGGATATGTTCACCATTCGGAAAAAGTACGGGAAGTTGGACGGCTTGCGGGTGGTGTTGGTCGGGGATGTCAAACATTCCCGCGTGATTCGCTCCAATATCTGGGGGCTGAAGACGATGGGAGCGTCGGTGGCGCTCTGCGGTCCGGCGACGCTGCTGCCGTACGAAGTGGAAAAGTTCGGCTGTGACGTTTATACCAACCTCGATGAGGCGCTGGAAGGAGCGGATGTCGTCAACGTGATGCGGATACAGTTGGAACGGCAACAGGCAGGGCTTTTCCCTTCTCAACGGGAATATACCAAGCTGTTCGGTTTGAATAAAGAGCGATTGAAACGTCTCAACGACAATTACACCATTATGCATCCCGGTCCCATGAACCGGGGGGTGGAGATTACCAGCGATGTGGCGGATGGGGAGCGCTCGGTTATCCTCGATCAGGTCACCAACGGGCAAGCCGTCCGCATGGCGATATTGTACCTGTTGCGCGGAAAAGGAGAGAAAGAGATAGGTGAACAATGAGTGAAGCGATATATGATATGGTCATTGCGGGAGGGCAGGTCATCGATCCGGCATTGGGCTTCGGGTCGATTGCTCATGTTTTTATTAAGGATGGGGTAATCGACAAAGTTGTTGCCGACACGCCCGAAGCTCAAAAAGAAATTGCCGCTCTGCCGCCGGAGCGGGTGGTCAAGGCGGATGGGAAAATTGTCGTGCCGGGGTTGATTGATATTCATGTTCACCTGCGGGAGCCGGGACGGGAAGATGAGGAAACCGTTGCCTCCGGTTGCCGAGCAGCGGCGGCGGGCGGTTTTACCTCCGTATGTTGTATGCCCAACACCACCCCGCGCATCGATAACCAGGAAACGGTGAAGTTTGTCCAAGACCGGGGAAAAGACGCCGATGCCAGAGTCTATGTGGTGGGGGCGATTACCAAAGATATCGAAGGAAAACAACTTTCCGAAATCGGCGACTTGGTTTCGATGGGGGCGGTGGCGATTACCGACGATGGGAACTACGTCCAGAATCCGGAAATAATGCGGCGGGCGTTGGAGTACGCCAAGATGTTCGACATTCCCGTGATGCAACATGCCGAAGACCAGTATCTCTGCGGCGGCGGGGTGATGAACGAGTCGTTTCAATCGACGCGATTGGGTTTGAAGGGTTCCCCGGCAGTGGCGGAAGAAATCGCCGTCCTGCGGGATATCGCTCTCTGCCGGATGGTCGGCGGGCGTCTCCATTTTCAGCATATCACCACCAGAGGGGCGGTCGAGGCAATTCGCAAAGCCAAGGCGGAAGGGGTGAAGGTGACGGCGGAAGTGACGCCGCATCATTTAGTTTTGACCGACGAGGAGATCGGCAAACAGTTCAATACAAACCTGAGAATAAATCCCCCCCTGCGGACCCCGGCAGACCAGGAAGCGTTGATAGAAGGATTAGTGGACGGAACCATCGACTGTATCGCCTCCGACCATGCTCCTCATTCGGCGGAGGAAAAGGACTGCGAGTTCGATAAAGCGCCTCCCGGCACGATCGGTTTGGAAACGACATTAGGCGTCATCAAGACTTTCCTCATCGACAAGGGCTATTTGAGTTGGGCGGATGCCATCAAGAAGATGACCATCAACCCGGCGCAGATTCTCAATTTGCCGAGCGGCTTTTTGGCGCATGGCGCCCCGGCGGATATTACCGTCATAGACCCCGACAAGCGCTGGGTAGTTGACGCCGACAGCTTCCGCTCCCGCTCGAAAAACTCCGCCTTTATCGGATTTGAGCTGACCTGCCAAACCTCTATGACTATTCTGGGCGGGCGCGTGGTTTTTTCGCGGCAGGCATAAGAGAAAAGCACCCGGCGGGCGTTTATTTCCTTGCGTGAAGAGGGAAGATAGTGATACTATACGGATGGAGGTAACATGACGGAAGAAATCGCCCGACAATCGAATGCCCCGGCAACGGCAACATCTTTAGCCGACGGGCGAGAACTGTCCTACAGCCGGCCTTTGGTTATGGGGGTGCTGAATGTGACCCCCGACTCTTTCTCTGATGGAGGACAGTTCGTTTCGGTTGCCGCGGCGGTCGCTCATGCCTTGCAGATGGAGCGGGAAGGAGCGGATATCATCGATATCGGTGGGGAATCGAGCCGCCCCGGTGCCGAACCGGTGTCGGCGGAAGAAGAGATGGCTCGTATCTTGCCGGTTATTACCGAACTGCGCAAACAGAGCCGTATTCCTATTTCGATAGATACCTACAAAGCCGCGACTGCCCAAGCGGCGCTCAACGCCGGTGCCGATATCGTCAATGACATCTCAGCGCTGCGTTTTGACCCTGAGATGACGGCGTTGATTGCCGAGCGGCGGGTTCCGGTCATTCTTATGCACATGCAAGGAACGCCCCGCAATATGCAGAAGAATCCGTTTTACGAAGACTGCGTCGGGGAGATTGTCCGCTTCTTTAGCGAGCGGGTGGCGGTGTGCCGTGAGTACGGCATTGAAAAAAGCAATATCATCCTCGATCCGGGCATCGGTTTTGGGAAGCGGCTGTCGGACAATTTGGAAATTCTGGCGCACTTGCGGGAGTTCAAGCGGCTCGGTTACCCGTTATTGATAGGAGCCTCGCGAAAGTCGTTCATCGGAATGATTCATCCGGTGGTCACGGAAGCCCGCCAGCGGCTGGGCGGCTCTCTTGCCGCAGCGGTAACGGCGGTCATCAACGGCGCCGATATAGTAAGAGTACACGATGTTGCCGAAACGGTAGAAGCCTTGAAGGTAGTGCAGGCGATTAAGGATACGGTATGACGATTTTCCAATACGAATTCATACGCTTCGGGTTCAAGGACTTGCTCGATGTCCTGCTGGTCTCGTTCATCTTTTACCAGGTCCTCAAGCTCATGAAAGGGACCCGCTCGGCTCAGATTATCGTCGGCTTGTTCTTGATTTTCGGGGTGGCGTTTATTGCTTACTGGTTCCAACTGGAAGGGGTGACGTGGCTCTTTTCCAATCTGGCGACGTTCGGGCTCATCGTGTTGGTGATTGTGTTTCAACCGGAGTTGCGCGGGGTGCTGGCGCAGTTGGGGCAGAGTCGGTTGTTTCGGCGTTTTGTGACCCTGGAGCAGAAGAAATCCCTCGAAGAGGTTACCCGGGCGGCGTTGCGTCTGGCGGAGCTGCGCTACGGCGGCTTGATGGTTATTGAGCGGCGCACCGGTTTGCGGAATTACGCCGAGTCGGGTAAGGAAATGAACGCCGAGCTTTCATGGGAATTGCTGGTTACGCTTTTCACTCCGTATACCCCTCTTCATGATGGCGCCGTCATTATTGCCGGGGAATATATCGTGGCGGCGGCGGCTTCTTTGCCGTTGACGACCAATCTCCGCTATCGAAAGCTGTTCGGGATGCGCCACAAGGCGGCTATCGGGGTTTCGGAATTGTCCGATGCGGTGGTGGTGGTGGTTTCGGAGGAAACCGGTAAAATCTCCATTGCCTACAACGGCGTGCTCGATTCGGACATCGCCAAAAGCGAATTCAAAGAAAAGTTGGCGGCATAC